>NZ_JAHPYF010000022.1 GCF_019041915.1 Collinsella sp. MSK.8.10
CGGAAGGTGCGGCTGGATCACCTCCTTTCTAGGGAGATACATTCTTAGAGAGACATACTTTAACTCGAATAGAGGGCAGGAGCCCGTCCGGTAGATGTCCGCCAGGATAAGTCCCCGCAGCACCCGGTCCCCGGGGTCGCACCCGCGTACCTTGAGAGCCGCATAGCGATAGGAGAGAGATGGAAGAGTATCCTCTTCCAGACTCGATTCTTTTCTGCGATTAAACGTAAGAATGATAGCAATCATTCATCCGATCCAAACAAGAAGAATTCACTTAATTATGAGTGAGGAGCATCTGATCGCGAGCACAGTCAAGACACTGTGCCGCGGTATGAGATACCCGAATTGCGACATACGAGCGCTATTCATGATATCGATTAATTTTCATTAGCGACACGTGGATATCCCGCGGGCCCGATGCGGTCCCGCAAGATACCACGG
>NZ_JAHPYF010000023.1 GCF_019041915.1 Collinsella sp. MSK.8.10
TTCCGCCTCTCGCCGAGCAGCGCCGCATCGTCGAGCGGGTGAACGAGCTCATGCCCCTGGTCGAGGAGTACGGTGAGCTCGAGGACGCCCGCGAGGAGCTCGACGCCGCGCTGCCCGGCCGCCTGCGCAAGTCGGTGCTGCAGCTGGCGGTTCAGGGAGGGCTCGTGCCGCAGGACCCCGCAGACGAGCCCGCCGGCGTTCTGCTGGAGCGCATCCGCGGGCAGCGCCGGCAGCTCGTGGCCGAGGGGGAGATGAAGGCCCCGAAGGGCGGTGAGTCGATCATCTTCGCCGGTTCCGATGGCCGCCGCTATGAGAAGAGGGTGGACGCCAGGGGCCGCGAGTCCGAGCCCGTCTGCATCGAGGACGAGATCCCGTTCGAGATACCCGAGAGCTGGGAGTGG
>NZ_JAHPYF010000003.1 GCF_019041915.1 Collinsella sp. MSK.8.10
GAGCACAACCTTGCCAAGGTTGGGGTCGCGGGTTCGAGCCCCGTTGTCCGCTCCAAACGTAACAGCCCGGCTACTACGGTAGCCGGGCTTTTTCGTACCCGTCGCCTGGGCTCGAACCCGCGAGGGAGCGATCGTTTTGGGGCGTGGCTGTGGCGTTGTTTGTCGCGAATGTCCGCTTTGGGCGTATCATCGTGGGCATCTCGCATAACCTCGTTGCAAGGGAGATACGCCCCATGGCTACAGAAAAGTCTTCTTCGCGCTCATGGATGTCCGATGCCGCGATCTATCAGATCTACCCGCGCTCGTTTAAGGATTCGACTGGTTCGGGTCTGGGCGATATCGCGGGCATTACCCAGCAGATGGACTATCTTGAGCGACTGGGTATCGAGGCCATCTGGCTGAGCCCGTTTTACCCTTCGCCTCTTGTCGATGGTGGCTATGATGTGGCGGACTACTGCGATGTCGACCCACGTCTCGGCTCGCTTGACGACTTCGATGACATGATCGCTGCGGCTCACGCGCGCGGCATCAAGGTCATCGTCGACATCGTGCCCAACCATTCATCCAACCAGCACCCCTGGTTCAAAGCCGCTCTTGCCGCCGGCCCCGGATCGCCCGAACGCGCCCGTTATATCTTCCGCGATGGTCGCGGCGAGCATGGCGAGCTGCCTCCCACCAATTGGAATGCCAACTTTGGCGGCCCCGCATGGACGCGTGTTGCGGACGGTCAGTGGTATCTGCACATGTTTACGCCCGAGCAGCCGGACTTTGACTGGTCATGCCCTGAGGTTCACGCGCTCTTTTGCGACGTCCTGGCGTTTTGGAGCGATCGAGGCGTCGACGGCTTTCGCATTGATGTGGCGCAGGGTCTCGCCAAGGATCTCGACCGCGATGACCTCGACCGGTGGCATCTCGCCGAGGGCGATGACATGGTTGACGACGGCACCCATCCGCTGTGGGACCGCAATGAGGTCCACGAGATCTATCGCGAGTGGCGCCGCGTGTTCGACCGCTATAATCCGCCGCGCAGTGCCGTTGCCGAGGCGTGGGTGCTGCCCGAGCGCCAGTATCTCTACGCGCGTCCCAGCGAGCTTGGCCAGACATTCAACTTTGAGTTTGCCAAGGCCACTTGGACCTATGATGACATGCACACTGCAATCGAGAAGGGCTTGAAGGCAGCCGTCGAATCCGATTCCGCCTCGACCTGGGTACTCTCCAACCACGACGTGCCGCGCGTGGCGACACGCTATGCCCTGCCGCAAATCAAGGCGACGCGCTACCACCAGATTGCGCTCGACTGGCTCTTGCGCGACGGGTCGTCTTATGACGAGGACCGTGAACTCGGCGAGCGCCGCGCGCGGGCGGCCCTTTTGCTTGAGCTGGCGCTTCCGGGCTCGGCATACGTGTATCAGGGTGAGGAGCTCGGCCTTTTTGAGGTGGCTGATATCCCGTGGGCTGCACTCGAAGACCCTACTGCGACCAATACGCACGGACCGAAGCGTGAGAAGGGGCGCGACGGCTGTCGTGTGCCCCTGCCGTGGGTGGCGGCGGACGATCCCGCGCATGGCGGATCGTTTGGGTTTTCGCCGGCAGACGCCGATGCGGCGCCCCATCTGCCGCAGCCTGCATGGTTTTCCGATTATGCTGCCGATAGGGAAGAAGTGGACCCGACATCGATGCTTGCGCTCTATCGTGACGCCCTCTGGCTGCGGCGCAAGCTGCGCGGGTGCGCCAACGATCTTGCGTGGCTCGATCTTGACGGGCGCACCGGTCTTGCGGATGGTGCCGAGGGCGCTGAGGGCGGCGTCATCGCCTATCGCCGCGATAACGGCTGGGCGTGTGTGACGAACTTCGGTGCAGCACCCGTGGAGCTGCCGGCGGGCAGGGTCCTGCTCACCTCATCACCGCTTGCAGACGGCAGGCTCGCGCAGGACAGCTCTGCCTGGATCATGCTCGGTGAGATGTAGGGGCATCTCGCTGTGAGCCTGCGTTTGTTCGCGCCTTTCGTGACGACTGATGCCCTCGCGAGAGCGTCGCAAAACTTTTCAAAAAAAGTTCTTGCATAGGATGCGGGCATCACGTAAGATTAATCCTCGTAAGCGGACATGGCTCAGTTGGTAGAGCACAACCTTGCCAAGGTTGGGGTCGCGGGTTCGAGTCCCGTTGTCCGCTCCATTTGGGCGTTTAGCTCAGGGGGAGAGCGCTTCCCTGACACGGAAGAGGTCAGAAGTTCAAATCTTCTAACGCCCACCAAATGTTCGCAGCTCAGAGGCTATGTCCTCTGAGCTGTTTTGTTTTGCTACCAAGCACGCCGTCAAATATGCCAGCAAATATTGATCCAAGGTCCCCGTAGAGGTGCCGGCAGGTTGCATACGTCCTGGCCGACCGTGACCGCAACATGTTGGTCAAGCATAATCTTTTGGATTCTTTTGGCGTGAGCGGCTTGGTTTTGGTAGGATTTGTCAGCGGCTTGACTAAGGGGGTTTTATAACTGCCATGCAGGTAGCCGTGTTGGTAACGTTTTACCGACTTGCCAAGAACCCCTCATAATTAATGCGTCTGCAAAATGACTAATTGCTTTGACCTGCTGAAACACTATATGTTGTGTTTGACCTAAAAAAAGAATACAGGATATAGATGCCTCTTTGTCGTATGATAGATGGCGGACAGAGAACGAGGACCTTATTCGCCCCATTTGGATGGATCTTCGAGCCCCTTGATTGGCTGCGAGGATTGTCCGCATGAGGGCCTATGGTTTTCGAAAACACAGATTGCGCGACGGCGCCGCAAGACAGGGGCAAGCCCTGCCGGGCATCGTTTGGCTCTGAAGCGCAATACGATTTCGACGCGAAAGAGGCAAGAGGATGAAGATCATCAAGCGCAGCGGCACCGAGGTTGTCTTTGACATCGATAAGATTGTCAATGCCATCCGCGCCGCAAACTTGGAGGTCGAGGAGAGCTCTCGTCTTACCGACCGCCAGGTGGTTTACGCGGCACAAAACGTCGCCGAGGCATGCGAGAACGCGGGCCACACCGTGTCGGTCGAGGAGATTCAGGATCTGGTCGAGGACGAGATTATGCGTCTCGACTGCTACGAGGTCGCTCGCCATTACATCATCTATCGCTATGTTCAGAGCCTGAAGCGCCAGAAGAACACGACCGACGACAAGATTCTGTCGCTGATTGAGTGCAACAACGAAGAGGTCAAGCAGGAGAACTCCAACAAGAACCCGACCGTCAATTCCGTTCAGCGTGACTACATGGCCGGCGAGATCTCCAAGGACCTGACCCAGCGTGTGCTGCTGCCCCAGGAGATTGTGGATGCTCACAATGAGGGTCTGATTCACTTCCATGATTCGGACTACTTTGCCCAGCACATGCATAACTGCGACCTGGTGAACCTGGAGGATATGCTCCAGAACGGTACTGTTATTTCGGGCACGCTGATCGAGAAGCCGCACAGCTTCTCGACTGCCTGCAACATCGCGACGCAGATCATCGCTCAGGTTGCTTCCTCCCAGTACGGTGGCCAGTCGATTTCGCTGACCCATCTTGCCCCGTTCGTCGAGGTGAGCCGTCAAAAGATTCGCGGCGAGGTCGCCCGCGAGCTCGAGGAGCTCGGCGTTTCCGCATCTCCCGAAAAGGTCCGCGAGGTTGTTGAGGACCGCCTGCGTGACGAGATCCGTCGCGGCGTTCAGACGATTCAGTATCAGGTCGTGACCCTTATGACCACGAATGGCCAGGCGCCGTTCGTGACGGTCTTTATGTATCTCAATGAGGCCCGTACGCCCCAGGAGAAGCATGACCTTGCCATGATTGTGGAGGAGACGCTTCGTCAGCGCTATGAGGGCGTTAAGAACGAAGCCGGCGTGTGGATCACCCCGGCGTTCCCCAAGCTCATCTACGTGCTCGAGGACGATAACGTTCACGAGGATTCCCCGTACTTCTACCTGACTCAGCTGGCTGCGAAGTGCACCGCCAAGCGCATGGTGCCCGACTACATCTCCGAGAAGAAGATGCGCGAGCTCAAGCTGTCGAAGGGCGAGACCGCGGGCAACGGCGACTGCTATACCTGCATGGGTTGCCGCAGCTTCCTGACGCCCGACCGCTCCGGTAACGGATTTAACAACGTGGCCAACGCGCTGAACTATGACCCGAACAAGCCCAAGTACTACGGTCGCTTTAACCAGGGCGTTGTGACCATCAACCTGCCCGATGTCGCGCTGAGCTCGCATCAGGACATGGATAAGTTCTGGAAGATCTTCGACGAGCGCCTTGAGCTGTGCCACCGCGCCCTGCTGTGCCGTCATGAGCGTCTGATGGGTACGCTTTCGGATGCCGCACCGATTCTTTGGCAGTACGGTGCCCTCGCCCGCCTGAAGAAGGGCGAGACGATCGACAAGTTGCTCGTGGGCGGTTACTCCACCATTAGTCTGGGTTATGCCGGCCTGTATGAGTGCGTTAAGTACATGACGGGCCACAGCCACACCGAGAAGGAGGGCACGCCCTTTGCCATGGCCGTCATGCAGCGCATGAACGACAAGTGCGCGGAGTGGAAGGCCGAAAGCGATATTGACTTCTCGCTGTACGGTACCCCGCTTGAGTCGACGACCTACAAGTTCGCCAAGTGCCTGCAGCGTCGTTTTGGCATCATCCCGGGCGTGACGGACAAGGGCTACATCACCAACAGCTACCACGTCCACGTGTCCGAGGAGATCGACGCATTCGACAAGCTCAAGTTCGAGGGTATGTTCCAGCAGCTTTCGCCGGGCGGTGCCATCTCCTACGTCGAGGTTCCCAACATGCAGGACAACCTCAAGGCTGTCATTCGCGTGATGCAGTACATCTACGACAACATCATGTACGCCGAGCTCAACACCAAGAGCGACTACTGCCAGGTGTGCGGCTACGACGGTGAGATCAAGATTGTCGAGGATGACGGCAAGCTGGTGTGGGAGTGCCCCAATTGCGGCAATCGTGACCAGGAGAAGATGAATGTCGCCCGTCGCACGTGCGGTTACATCGGTACCCAGTTCTGGAACCAGGGTCGAACCGAGGAGATCCGCGACCGCGTGCTGCATCTCTAATACCGCTCCGGGGCTGAACCGAGAGGGCCGCTTGGGCATTTGCTCGCTATTTCGGACAGTCCTGCGCAAGACGAAGGCCACATTAAGTGGCCTTCTTTGCGTGCGGAACTCATATCGAGCAAATGCCCAAGCGGCCCTCTCGGTTCAGCCAAGTTGACGTAGCTGAGATGCAGCGCGCGGCCTGCTCGCTCCTCGAAGTTCTTAGCGGAAATAATTCGAGCTGCAGCTGCGATTTACTTGCGATAGCGGTTGAGCTGCAACAAAGTTTTTATTGGACCTCGAACCCTATACTCGATGTTCGCTTCGTTCATTGAGTTACCCTTTGCATGAGGCCGGGACATATCGTCCCGCCCGCAGTTTCGCAGGCCGAAGGCCGAGAATGTTTGAGGACGGGATGATATGTCCCGGCCTCCCGGGAGAGTTACCTATGAACTACGCGAACATTAAGTATTTCGACATTGCTGATGGGGAAGGCGTTCGTACTTCTCTGTTTGTGAGCGGGTGCCGTCGCGGGTGCAAGAATTGCTTTAACTCCGTCGCGTGGGACTTTGCTGCGGGCGAGCCGTTCGATCGCGCCGTCGAGGACAAAATTATCGAGAGTCTCGATCATCCCTTTATCGATGGCCTGACGATTCTGGGTGGCGAGCCCATGGAGCCCGAGAATCAGGCGGGGCTTGTTGACTTTATCGAACGCGTGCGTGCGGCCTATCCCGCGGGGTCGGGCAAGACCATTTGGTGCTTTACCGGCGACGTGCTCGAGGAGCTTATGCCGGGTGGTCGTCACCATACCGAGGCGACGGACCGTATCCTTGCCTGCCTCGATATGTTGGTGGATGGCCCGTTTGTTCAGGATCTGTACGATATCTCATTGCGTTTTAGGGGCTCGAGCAATCAGCGCGTGATTGATATGAACGCCACGCGCGCCCGTGCTGTGCGCGAGGGCGTTGCGCTTTGCGACGCTGTGGAGCTTTGGCGGGACGATCCGGTCTATTCGACCCATACTATGTAGCTTGTGGCCGATGCCAAAGGGCGTGGTACCATAGCGCGAACGCAAAATCGGAAAAGTGAGGCCCAGATGGTCGATCAGGAAAAAGTCGAGGCCGCCATTAAGCTGTTGCTTGAGGGCATAGGCGAGGACCCAACTCGTGAGGGCCTGCTGGAGACCCCGGCGCGCGTTGCCCGTATGTATGGTGAGATCGCCGGTGGTATGGACCAGAGTGCCGAGGAGCACCTGTCCAAAACCTTTGCCGTCGCTTCGAACGATTTGGTTATCGAGCGCGACATCACGTTTTACTCGCTGTGCGAGCATCATCTGCTGCCGTTTTACGGCAAGGCTGCCATTGGCTATATCCCCAACGGCCGTGTCGCAGGGCTTTCCAAGCTCGCCCGCACGGTTGAGGTTTATGCCCGCCGTCTACAGCTGCAGGAGCAGCTGTGTGCGCAGGTTGCCGACGCTCTCATGGATTATCTCGCTCCCCGGGGAGCGATTGTGCTCATGGAAGCCGAGCATATGTGTATGACCATGCGCGGCGTGCAAAAGCCTGGCACCAAGACCGTGACGCTCGCTCGCCGCGGCGTCTTTGAGACCGATCCCGCGCTCGAGGAGCGTTTCTTTAGGATGCTGGGACGCTAACTATGAGAGTCGTCAACGACTTTGCATCGAAGACCGATGAGGGGACGTCACGTCGCGGCTTTATGGCTTCGGGCTTGGCTCCCTTTGGTGCCATGCCTCGCATTGATTACATTTGTGCCAACGGGCTGTTCCGGCGGCATCTGGGCAACATTGCGCAGTTGGAATCGGGGCGCATCTTCTGCCGCCACGGTATTGACCATCTGCTCGATGTCTCTCGCATTATGTGGATCAAGAATCTCGAGGAGCAGCTCGAATTTGACCGCGAGGTCATCTACGCCACGGCACTTCTTCACGATATCGGCAAAGATGAACAGTATGAATCGGGTATATCCCATGATGTTGCAAGCGAACGCGTCGCTGATGCGATTCTCGGCGGCATGCCCGATGACGTGGCGTTTGAGCCGGCCGATGCCGCAGCCATTAAGACGGCCATTCTGGGCCATCGAAAGCTGCGCGTGAACAGCCAACCGCTTGAGCGTCTGCTCTATGCAGCCGACAAAGCGTCGCGCGCCTGCTTTGCATGCCCCGCGCGCAATGCTTGCAACTGGAGCGATGATAAAAAGAACCTGTCGATTCGCGTGTAGTTAGTTTGCGCGGTCGGGGTTCTAAACGAAGGAGACGATCGCGATGAGCAACAAGAAACTGCCCGAGAATGCAACCAAGACTGAAGGCGCCGAGCTCGCCCGCCGTGGAAGGGGCGAAATATCCACCGCAACGGCGGTGCCCCACGTGAGCTATGACGACCTTCGCCATGCCGACCGCATCACCGTTGAAGGTCTTGAGGTTTTTGCTAACCATGGCGTGTATCCCGAAGAGAACGCGCTGGGCCAGAAGTTCATCGTGTCCTTGGTACTCTATGCCGACCTGCGTGCAGCGGGGGAGCACGATAACCTGGACGCCTCGATTGACTATGGCTCGGTGTGCCACGATGTCGATGGCTATCTGCGCGAGCATACGTTTAAGCTCATCGAGGCTGCAGCTGAGGGTGTGGCCTCGATGCTGCTGCGTCGTTACCCCTTGCTGCTTGGCGTGCGCGTTAAGCTCGATAAGCCTTGGGCGCCCGTCGGTCTTCCCCTGGCAAGCTGCGGTGTCGAGATCGAGCGCGTGCGCTAACCGGTTCTAATATGTCTCTATGGGTGGCTGCTTGAGCCGCTGGGACAGTGCTCTATTGTTGGGGCAGTACGTGTCGAGCAGGGCGTGAAACCGCTGATTGTGGCTTGGCTCGAGCAAGTGGACGAGCTCGTGGGCGACAACCATGTCAAGGCACTCGACGGGGTAGGCGGCAAGTTCTCGTGCGATGCGAATGGCGCCGGTTTTGGGCGTGCATGATCCCCAGCGCGTTTTCATGCTGCGCACGGAAACGCGGGAAACGGCGACACCCATTGCGATTTCGTATGCGTGCACCATATCCCGCAGCGCCGATGTGACTTCGGACGTATAGAGCTGGTCAATATGGGCTTGGATCTCACTGGGCGTTAAGCCGTCGAGGGGCGCGTTCCACTTGGCCTGCGGACGTTCGTCTGGCTCGTCGGTACCCATAAAGCTTGCGAACGTGGCTTGTTTGGGCCGCGGTGCGGGTGACTTAAAGTTGTGATCGAGCGCATCTTGTACCGTGATGGGCTTGCCCCAAAGTGCAATGATGGACGAGGGGCTGAGCGGCTCTTGCGCCGTCGCCTGACGTTGCTCGCGCTGGGCAAGCCGGCTGATAATCCAGGCGCTGTTGCGCTTCACAAACGCTTCGATACGCTCGCGGCTGGCGCCGAGCGGTGCGCTGGCGTGGACCTCACCGCTCGATGTGACGCGCAGGTTGAAGTTTTTGACGCGCTTTTTGGTAACGACGACGGGGATGGGAGTCCCATCCGGTTGGGGTAGGAAAAGCGTAAATTGCTGCGTCAAAAGTGGTCCTTCAGATTGGGGACGGGCCGGCATGTCGACCGTTCGGCATGCCGGCCCGCTCAGGGGATGTGAAATTAATAACGCTCAAAGAAGGCAAGGGCATTATCGCTGCAGAGCTTCTGCATCACGGTCTTGCCAAAGTGCTTGGAGAGCATGTTCTGGAACTCGGGCATCTTGCTGGCATCGGAGAGGAAGGCGGGCACCGTGGCACCGTCCCAGTCGCCGCCGAGCGCGATGACGTCCTCGCCGCCCAGGTCGAGCCAGTGCTCGATATGTGCCGCCAGCTGGTCGAAGGTGACGTCTGCGGCTGTCTTGTCGGTTGCGTCGTTGGAAAGGAACTCGCTGCAGTAGTTGAGGCCGACGATGCCACCCATGTCGCGAATGGTGCGGAACTGGTCGTCGGTGAGGTTGCGCTTAACGCCGCAAACTGCACGAGAGTTGGAGTGGCTGGCGACGAAGGGACGTGTGGCGTGGGCGACAACCTCGTCAAAGCACTCATCGTTGAGGTGGGAGACGTCAAGCACCATGCCGGCGTGCTCCATCTGCGTAAGTGCCTCGATGCCGGCGGCGGTGAGGCCGGCGTGGGTATCGTGTCCGCTCGCGAGCGGTCCCTGCGCATTCCAGCTGAGCGATGACATGAGTACGCCCAAGCTCTTGAGCACCTCGATCAGCGCGGGGTCCTCGGCAAAGAACGTGGCGTTTTCGATGGTGTGGATGCAGGCGACCTTGCCGTCTTTGAGCGCGGGGCGAATGTCTGCCGCGCTGCGTACGTTGACCATGCGGTCGTGGTTGAGCATTGCCTGGCCGCTCATATGCGCCATGATCTGCGCCTGGAAGCGCGCGGCGTGGGCGGTGGGAATCTCATCGGGGACAAACGTGGCGAAGCACTGTGCCCATGGCGTGTTGCCGATCTTTGCGAGCGAGATGGCGCAGGCGTTGCCCTCGATGAGGTCGAAATCTTGCGGATGCGTTTCGTCGCCGGGGAAATAACCGTCGGTGCCGGCGGTAAAGCGCAGGTCGAGATCGAGCGTGGCCCAGCCGATGCGGTCGGCGGTGTCGCAGTGTAGGTCAAATACGGGATATGCCATGGTTCCTCCGGTTGCAGCGTTTCTTTGCAAACTGTCATTGAATTGTATGACTAGGGTATAGTTAGCGCCATATGTTCACGGCGGCCCGCGTTGTGCGCCGCCCTTATCACGGAGGTTACCATGTCCAACCAGGGCAAGAAGGTCAAGACTCATTATCGCGGCACGCTCGACGACGGCACGCAGTTCGATAGCTCCTACGATCGCGGCGAGCCGCTGGAGTTCACCTGCGGCGCCGGTCAGATGATCAAGGGCTTCGACGCCGCTGTTGTCGACATGCAGGTGGGCGAGAAGAAGACCGTGCACATTCCTGCTGCCGATGCCTACGGCGAGCACAATCCCGAGATGGTTATTACCTTCCCGGCCGAGCAGGTTCCCAACATCGAGCAGATCGAGAAGGGCATGAAGCTCTTCCTGTCCACGCCGAGCGGCATGCCTGTCCCCGCCGTCGTCATCGACGTAACGCCCGAGGCTGTGACGCTCGATGCCAACCACGAGCTTGCCGGCAAGGACCTCAACTTTGATATCGAGCTCGTCGAGGTCGAGGGTTAGAGCATGCCTGAGCGCTTGGTTTCGACGACATGCTTGGGAAATCTCAACGATCCGTCCTATGAACTTCTGCTTCGCCGGAAGCTGGGCGGCGTCTTTGAAGTTGACGAGCTACTGCTCGATTGGGACCAGGCTGATGTATGCGCGTTTGTGGGCGTGACGGAGCTGGGGCGCACGGTCGATGTTCGGCTGGATACTGCCGACGGCGGTCGTTTTGTCGACGGCGACGTGCTCGCCGTCGACCGTTCGGGCGTGGTGCCCGTGGCGGTTGTCGTGCGCCTGCGCAGCGCCGAGGTTTATTTGGTCGAAGTTGACCGCATGGACCCGATTGCGCTCGCGCATGCGTGCTGGGAGATCGGCAATATGCATGCGCCGCTTTTTCGAGGCGATTCGGACGAGTATACCGTGCGCATGTATACGCCGGTGCAGCCTGTTTTGGGCCGCATGCTCCGGGGCGTCGAGGGCGTTCGGCTCTCGACGGTTACCCGTGAACTCGATTCGGACCGGCGCTTTGCGTCGAGTGCGGCGGATGCCGTTGTGAGTATGGCACCAGACTTTACGATCGTAAAGAAGGCGCGCGGTTAACGTGCGTATAAGTAAGGCGGACTTTGAGAGACAACTATTCAAAGTCCGCCTTTCTGTTGATGAGATGCTGTGGGGGAGCATATGGGTCTTGAAGGAATCAAGCTGATTGCATGCGATTTGGACGGCACGTTGCTGCATCCGGGGGAGCGCGAGCCGCGTTCCGAGGCCTTTGAGCTCATCGATGAGCTGCATCGTCGCGGTATCGTGTTTATGCCGGCGAGCGGCCGTCAATATGCGAGCTTGCGCTATCTGTTTGCCCCGGTGGCCGATGAGCTCGCCTATGTATGTGAAAACGGAGCCCTGGTGATGAGCGAGGGACGTGCCGTTGTCAAGCGTTCCATGGAGCGTAGCCTTGCTATGGATATCGCGAATGCCGTGGTTGCGTATCCCCATGCCGACGTGACCCTTTCGTGTGAGGGACACCTCTACACCATGAGCGGCAACGATGCGTTCGTCGATCATTTGCGCTATGAGGTCCACTGCGATGTGGCGGTGGTCGCCCGCCCCGAGGACATCGACGAGGACGTCATTAAGATTGCCTTCCAGACGCCCGAGGTGGATCAGCCGGCGGCCCTGGAGTATTTTGAGCGCCTCTTTAGCGACCGTGTTGACGTGATGACGTCGGGAACCGAATGGACGGACTTTATCGGTTTCGGTTCGGGCAAGGGCTCCGCGCTTGCCGATTACGGTCGTGCCCTGGGTATTTCGCCCGATGAGATGATGGCGTTTGGCGACAATGAGAACGATCGCGACATGCTCAACGTCGTGGGCCATCCCTATCTGATGGAGAGCTGCAACCCCTCTATGCGTGGCATTAACGACCGCGTCCGCTACGTGCGCACGGTCGAAGAAGAGCTGCGTCGTCTACTTGCTGAGTAGACATTTGGGACATGTCTAGGAATCTACTTTTTGCTGCAAAGTGCGGAAAGGTGGATTTTAAGGCATGTTCCAAACATCTACCGGCAGTCGGGGCAGAGACCCTTGAAGATGGTGTAGTGCGACGTGACGTGCCAGCCGATTTGCTCGGACGCTTTGGCGTCGAGCTGGGCATCGAAGGGGAGCGGTACGTCGATGACGCGGCTGCATGAGGTGCAGATGATATGTGCGTGCGGCTCGATCGTGCGATCGAAGCGGCTGCCGCCCGGCGTCTTGATGGAGAGGATCTCGCCGGCGTCGGCCAAGAGATTGAGGTTGCGGTAGACCGTACCGCGGCTGATTTTGTCATCCTGCGCGCGCACGACGTTGTAGATTTCGTCGGCGGTGGGATGGTTGTAGCTTTGGCGCACGGCGTCAAGAACCAGCTTTCGCTGCTTGGTATTCCTTCTTTGCACCGCCATGCGCCTCGCCTCTTTTCTATCAACGGTCGTAGGTAAATGATACCGTATTTAGCACACAATACTAATAATGAGGACTGAAACCGTCTTCATTGGCAAGTGGGGCTCGGGCCTGGGCATCTACAAGGCGAAAACGCGTTCCCATGCGCTCGTAGGAGGCATGAAGTGCCTCGAGATGAGATAGGATGTCTGCCGGAGCTCCCTGTATCTCCATCTCGACTGAGCCGTCTTCCATGTTACGCACCCAGCCGGTGAGTGCGCGTGCCTGCGCGAGGTTGGTGTTGGTAAAGCGAAAACCAACGCCTTGGACTTGCCCCGCCCAGCGCAGGAAATAACGCAGGGAAGTGTCTTGAGTGGCCTCGTCGCTTGCAAGCACGGTAAGCCTGCGGCGCAGCTCGAGCTCGACGTTTGACGGTTTTTGAGGCTCTCGACTGCCGCCGGTGACGCTGGAGAAGAACGTATCGAAGAGGCCCATCGCTATGCCTGCTTGCCTGCGTCGGCCGGGAAGGTTATGCCGGCCTGCTGACGCACGGCATCCATGATGCGTAGTGAGACGAGCGTGACATCGCGGTAGTGGCCAAGCTCGTGGCGTCCCGCCGGGGTCTCCCAAATCTCTTCCTTGACGTTATCGATGCCGCCGATGGCGGTGATAAAGTCTGTGAGTTCGTATTCCATGGTGTTGCTCGATTTGGGCAGGTCGAGCACGCGGCCGTTGTCGCCCTGTTCGCGCGGCGCCTCGGTCGCCGAGCCGCGTACGACGTCGCCGCGATAGTCGATGCGGACGTTGCGGGGCGTTGACAGATGGTCAATCTGGATAGTGCCACGCTCGCCTTCGATCTGCGAGGGCAGTAGGTCATTCGTAATTTTGGAGTGCGCGAGCTCGACGGAGATGCGGCCTCCGCCATAGCTGGCGAGGATGGAACCGCAGCCGTCGATGGGGCCGTGCGTGAGCTGTCGCGTGGTGGGGTCGAGCAGAGTAGTCATGCTCGTAAGGCCGGAGGGCATGCCGAAAATCTCGACCATGGGCTCGACGGCGTAGACGCCAATGTCCATGAGGGAACCCGATGCCATATTGCAGTCGAAGATATTGGTGGCGCGTCCCGCGAGAATCTCGTTGTAGCGCGAGGAATACTTGCCAAAGCGCAATGAGGCGCGGCGGATGGGGGCGATCTCGCCCAGGGCGTCCTCGATGGCGTGGAAGGCGGGATCGTGGAGGGGACGCATGGCTTCGAGGGCCACGACACCTGCTGCCTCGGCAGCGCGGAAGACTTCCAGCGCCTGCGCTTCGGTGGCGCAGAAGGGTTTCTCGACGATGACGTGCTTGCCACCGGCGATGCAGGCAAGGGCCTGCTCGTAGTGAAGTGCGTTAGGGCTGCCGATATAGACGGCGTCGACGTCGGCGGCTACCGCAAGCTCATCGAGTGACGTAAAGTTTCGCTCACCACCGCGCTCGGCGGTAAAGGCAGTACCGCGATTGGCGTCGCGTGAAAGCGTGCCCACAAACGCGGCTTGGTCGTTGGCGTTGACGACCTGGATAAAGTCGTCGGTAATCATGGATGTGCCGATGGTTGCGATACGCAACATGTGTCCCCCTTGCGTTGTTTGGCTTACAGGACGAGTGTAGCGCGGGAGGACACAAAAGCGTGCGAAAACGCCGTTACAGGTCGCTCTCGTTAAAGCCGGCGTCGATATCGAGGTTGCTGCCGTCGGCCGCCGTGGTGGCAAGCTCGTCGCAGCGCTCATTGAGCTCATGGCCGGCGTGGCCCTTAACCCAGATGAACTCCACTTTGTGTTTGCTCTTTGCGGTGAGCAGGCGCTCCCACAGATCGCGGTTCTTGACAGGCTGCTTGTTGGCGGTCCTCCAGCCTCGTTTTTTCCAGCCGTCAATCCAGTGTTTGTTGAAGGCGTTAACGACGTACTGCGAATCGGAATGGACCTCGACCTCGCAGGGGCGGTTAAGTGCCTCGAGCGCCACGATGACCGCCATGAGCTCCATGCGGTTGTTGGTGGTCTTGGCGTAACCGCGCGAAAGCTCGGAGGTGAAGGTCTTGCCGGCGGGGTTGGTGTATTTGAGCACGGCGCCGTAGCCGCCGCGTCCCGGATTTGATCGGGCCGAGCCGTCGGTATAGATGATGACCTTCACGGGCTTCCTTTCGTTGGGTACGTTTCGTGTGAGTGACCATTGTAGCGCCATGCCCGCCGGGGGCTAGCAATCTACGATTTCTATCCCGTCTTCCGACAGTTAGTTGGCATGGATGATGCGGTTGAGCTCGTCGAGGTATTGCTGCAAGAGGGGAGAGGGCTTGCGCTCGTCGTGCATGATATAGCCTACGTGCATCGTTGGGGCGTCTGCTAACGGGATCGATGCCATACCCCATTGCATTTCATTGGAGAGGACACCGGTCGACAGGGTGTAACCGTTCGACGTGATAAGTAAGTTAGTAAGTGTTCCGCGGTCCGAGATTCGTATGTTGCGGTCGCAAGGGATATAGCTAAAAGGTTCCTCGGCGTAATAGAAGGAGTTTGAGGTTCCCTGCTCAAAGCTGTAGCGCGTATAGGGTGTGAGGTCGGCAAGGGACAGCTGCGGGCGGCGGGCAAGCGGGTGGCGCTCGCTAACGAAGACGTGGACCGTCGCGTCGAATAGGGGATGGAAGCTCGCGCGCGCATCGGCAAAAGCCTTCTGCAGAACACGGGCGTTAAAGTCGTCCAGATACAGGATGCCGATGTCGCTGCGAAACGCGCGGACGTCATCGATGATCTGCGATGTGGTAGTCTCGCGCATGATGAACTCGAACTTGCTGTCGCGGCAGCGCTCGACCACGTTGACAAAGGCCTCGACCGAAAAGGCGTAGTGCTGGGCGGAAATGGCGAGGCGGGCTTGCGGGGTGCCGCCGTCCTCGTAGCGCGCCTCGAGCATATCGGCCTGCTCTACGACCTGGCGCGCATAGCCCAAAAGCTCGGTGCCGTCGTTGGTGAGCGTGACGCCGCGGCTGGAGCGCGTAAAGATCTCCAGGTGGAGCTCCTGTTCCAGGCTTTTGACGGCGTTTGAGATGCTGGACTGAGCGGTATAGAGGCGCTGAGCTGCGGCATTGATTGAGCCGGACTCTGCTACGGCGATCAGGAAACGAAGCTGCTGGAGGGTCATCGGCGCCATCCTTTCGAGTGTTATCTATATAACCGATAACAGGTTAGCGCTTTTAAGTGATTGACCGAGGGAAACAATGCTCGTACTATTCAAAACACACAAAGGCGGTAGGTAATTAAGCCAAACACGGAACCGGGATGTGAAAGGAGGCCCGCATATGAATTGCTTACCAAGACGAATGCCGGGCTCCTGTTTGCGCCCGTCGGCGTGATCAGGAGACAGCGACTTACTTCTCTCTAATTTATTAACTTTTGTTCGATCAAGGAGATCATCATGAGCCAGTTCATCAACAACCCCGAGCACACCTTTGGTTTCGATACCCTGCAGCTTCACGTTGGCCAGGAGAGCGCCGATCCCGCATCCGACTCCCGCGCCGTGCCTATCTACCAGACCACGAGCTATGTGTTCCGCAACTCCCAGCACGCCGCCGATCGCTTTGGTCTTGCCGACGCCGGTAACATCTACGGCCGTCTGACCAACTCCACCCAGGGCGTCTTCGAGGACCGTATCGCCGCACTCGAGGGTGGTGTGGCAGGTCTTGCCGTCGCCTCCGGTGCTGCTGCCATCACCTATACCCTGCAGGCTCTTGCCCAGGCCGGTGACCACGTGGTGGCTCAGAAGACCATCTACGGTGGCTCCTACAACCTGCTGGAGCATACGCTCTCCCAGTTTGGCGTCGAGACCACCTTCGTCGATGCCCACAACCTGGACGAGGTCGAGGGCGCCATCAAGGACAACACCACGGTCATCTACCTCGAGACGCTCGGCAACCCCAATTCTGACATCCCCAATATCGACGCCATCTCCGAGATCGCCAAGAAGCACGGTTTACCGGTTGTCGTCGACAACACCTTCGGCACCCCGTATCTGTTCCGTCCGCTGGAGCATGGTGCCAACATCGTCGTCCACTCCGCAACCAAGTTCATCGGCGGCCACGGCACCTCGCTGGGCGGTGTGATCGTCGACGGCGGTAACTTCGATTGGAAGGCGAGCGGCAAGTATGAGCAGATCGCCGAGTCCAACCCCTCCTACCATGGCGTCTCGTTTGCCGAGGCTGCCGGTCCCGCCGCCTTCGCAACCTATGTCCGCGCCATCCTGCTGCGTGACGAGGGCGCCTGCATCAGCCCGTTCAACGCTTGGATCCTGCTCCAGGGCACCGAGACTCTGTCGCTGCGCGTTGACCGTCATGTCGAGAACACCAAGAAGGTCGTTGAGTTCCTGGCTGGTGATAGCCATGTCGCCAAGGTGAACCACCCGAGCCTGTCTGAGCACCCCGATCACGAGCTCTATCAGAAGTACTTCCCCAACGGCGGTGCCTCGATCTTTACCTTTGAGATTAAGGGTGGCCAGGAGGCAGCTTGGAAGTTCATCGACCATCTGCAGGTCTTCTCGCTGCTCGCCAACGTGGCCGACGTCAAGTCGCTCGTCGTGCACCCGGCTACCACTACGCACTCCCAGCTCTCTGCCGAGGAGCTCGCCGAGCAGAACATCACGCCCTCCACGATCCGTCTTTCCATCGGTACCGAGAACGCCGAGGATATCATTTGGGATCTGAAGCAGGCCTTCGCCGCGCTGGACGAGTAAGGCGACTTGTGCAAGGACCCCTTGCGACTCGATAGGTATAACTGCATAAAATGCCTGCTCAAGGCGCCTGTGCGAACAATGGTTGCACAGGCGCCTTTTTTGCATAGAGCGGGTGCAAAAACAGGGTTTTTGGCATGCTTTATGCAATCGAGATGTGGAAAACTCCTGTTAAGAGGATGTGAGTTTTACGCAATTGACGTGCGCCTTTTGAGTAAAACCGCAGGTCGCGATTTGCTCGGGGTACTATGCAGCGCGATCGAATCACACGCAGCTCAAACGCAGCAAAAACGCACTACGGAGGTTTCTAGCTACATGAGGATCGATTCACGAAAACCGAAAGCCGCCGCCCTTTCCGCCGCTCTGACCGTGGCACTTTTGGCGGGCGCCGGTGCAACCGATGCCCACGCGGCAACACTATCCGATACGGTTGGACCTACGCCGTCCGAGGCGACGCTGGTGCAGCCCGTTGACTATCGCGGCGATGGTTATGGTTCCATGCAGGAGTGGAACGCCTCGATGGAGGCCAAGCGCGATTCCCTTGAGATGCGCGCTCAGATCATTATGAATATGTATGGCGACTATGCTACCGATGACGAGCGTGCTGTGCTGCAGGGTTGCATCGACGGTGCGGGTAGCCTGTTGACGATGGGGGAGGTCGACGCCAAGTCGACCGAGCTCGATGAGCTGCGCGCTGCGCTTGAGGATGCCAAGCGCGAAGCGCTCGAGGCTGCCGCCGAGGCGGAGGCTGCCGAGGCCGCCCAGGCTTCGTACTACAACGCCGGTTACACTCCGTCTTACGCGTCTGCCGCGTCCTACGCGAACGGATCGGGCCTGACGCGCTCTGCGGGTGTCAATAACTACAACGGGCGCCGCGAGACCTATTACAGCAGCAATGTGCTTTATCACTATCGCACGGGCGAATGGACTCAGGATTCTGAGGGCTTCTGGCGCGATTCCGACGGCTATTACGTTGTTGCCGCGGGCGATATGGCCCAGGGCTCGACCTTTACGGGCTCCAAGGGTGATTGCAAGGTCTATGACTCCGGCTGCGCTGCCGGAACCACCGATTACTACACCGGTTGGTAATTTTTCTGCATCACGGATATTTGGCGGACGGGCGTCTTTACCGAGCTTTAGGGCAACGTAAGGACGTCCGTTCTATGTATGCGTTTGAGTTAACAGAGCCCTTACCGTGGCGGTACGCTGGGCGTATGGATGCGGGGCACACTGGTTCTTGAGAAATAAGGTCTTTCTCTTGGAGGAAGTGGTCTTGTGAATGCTCGAGATATTGCCGTTGCCGCCGTCGCGTTGATGCTTGGCTGCCTTGGTCCCACGGCCGCGCTCGTCGCGGACATGCAGGGGACATGCGGGGCTGCTCCTATCGTGGTCGGCGCGCTGATCGCGGCCACGCTGCTGGGAAGCGCAGGCGTGGTTCTTTGCCGCGACGATGAGGACGAGGTGCCGGGGTCGCAACGCTAACTGTTGTGAGATCGGCCGCCGGTCATAGACGAAGATGAAGGCCGCCGCAGGGGAAAGGTTCCCTTGCGGCGGTTTTGCTGTTAAGGCTGTTGAATGCGGCGCGTCGGCGCTACCAGCTTTTCTCGATATCGCGGATGCGCCGATAGAGCCACTCGTTTTGCGGTGCCTGGATATCGTGTTTGGCTGCGAGGCGGCAGATGGTGCCCGCGAACTCATCAACCTCGGTTTTGCGCCTTGCGATGCGGTCTTGAGCCATCGAGGGCATACCGGCGGGGTCGATTCCCTCGATGAGGTGCACCATTTGCGTCAGGTCTGCCTCGGTCAGTTCAACGCCCTCGGCGTTGGCGACCGCAAGCGTTTCGCGCATGGCGGAAACAAAGCAGCGACGCTGCTCGGAGCCCGGCTCCGTGGCGCTTCCGTAGGTCCCGCCGTAGGCCATGCAGGTCTGGTTGATGCCGTCGTTGAGCATGAGTTTGGCCCACATGCGGTGGGCGATGTCGTCCTCGACGGTATGGGCGATGCCGCAGCGCGTATAGAGCTCGTCGATTGCGGTGATGGTTGCGGGGTTCGTGCCGGCCGCCGCGCCAAAGCGGATTTCGCCCGCATTGGTAAAGGTGAGCGCGCCGTTGAGAAACACGGCGTCCATGCCCTGGCAGATACCAAGAACGGTATGCTCCCAGCCAAAGCGTTCGGCAATCTTTTGCTCGCTCGTAATGCCGTTGCACAGCGAGGCGATGAGCGTGTTGGGTCCCACGACGCGCTCCATAGTCTTGAGTGCTTGGTCGAGACCGGTGGTCTTGACTGTCAGGATGACCAGATCGGCGGGCGTCGCCTCGCTGGCACGGACGGACGTGAGATCGCAGGGCTTGCCGTTGACGGTGAGCGCGTCGTTCGCGTGACGCTCAAAACGGGTGTCATCCATAACGTATTCGACGGCGTCATTGCCGAGGGCCTTGGCAATCATGCTGCCGTAGAGCAGGCCGACGCCGCCCTTGCCGATAAAGGCGACCTTGTTGATCTGCATGTGAATCATCTCCCCATGTAAAAGGCGCCCGCGTAAGGGGCGCCTGATGGATTGTATGCTGCCAGGGTGATTGGTGGGTGCGCGGGGCGGCTGTTATGAAAAAGAAACTATTGCGCTGTGCGCTTATGCCGCGGGGCAGACCGCAAAGACGCGGGCGGGGTATCCGACGCCATCGCGGACCTTGGGGAAGGTGCAGAAGATGACGGCGCCTGTGGCGGGAAGCTCGTCCAGATGGTCCATGACTTCGATCTGATGGCGGTCGACCGAGAGGATGTATTGCTCGCCGGGGTAGGGGTAGGCGTCCTCGCACGTGGTGATGCCCGGCTCCTTTCATCGGGCTTTTTGCTGATGTTAAAGCGGTGCCGTGACGGCTCGATTTCTGCTGCGTTACGATACGTTCTCAATTGCGATTCCGATGTGTTTCGATGACGTGACGGGTTTGTTTCGCCTTGTCAGGGCTTCGATGGGAGGGGAGGGGCCGTGCAATACCGCGTTGACCCTAAAAGTGGTAACCGAATATCCGCTCTGGGTCTGGGCTGCATGAGGTTTCCCGGTGCGCCGGGACGTCCGGATGCGAAGACAGCCGATGCCATCATTTCCCGTGCGGTGGAGCAGGGGATTAACTACCTGGACACGGCCTATCTCTATCCCGGCAACGAGGCGTGCGTGGGTGCGTCGCTTGAGCGCCTGGGCTTGCGCGACCAGGTTTTGCTCGCAACCAAGCTGCCGCATGCTTCGTGCAAATGCGCGGAGGATTTCGACCGGTTCTTCGACGAGCAACTGCGCCGCCTACGGACTGACCATATCGACTATTACCTCATGCACAACATTACCTCGCCCGCCCAGTGGGAACGTGTGGTGGCGTTGGGCATCGAGGACTGGATCGCGCAGCAAAAGGCTGCAGGGCGTATTCGTCAGATAGGCTTTTCGTACCACGGCAGCGCGGCGGACTTCCTTACGATGCTCGATGCGTATGAGTGGGACTTTTGCCAGATCCAGTACAACTACGCTGGAGAACGATATCAGGCGGGAACGGCGGGGCTCATGGCCGCCGCCGAGCGAGGTCTCGCGGTGTTTGTGATGGAGCCGCTTTTGGGCGGACGCTTGGCAGGCAAATTGCCTCCGCGGGCGCGCGCTGTTCTCGATGGTGCATGCGATCGGCATTTGCATATGCCTGCCGCTTGGGGGCTCTCGTGGGTGTGGAATCATCCCCAGGTGACCATGTTGCTTTCGGGTATGACCGATACCGCGCAGGTGGACGAGAATTCGTCACTGGCAGACCTCGCGTTGCCGAATTCGATGACGGCCAACCAGCTCGACACGATTGCGCGCGTGTTGATGGAGTTTGAGAAATCGAACCGTGTGCCCTGCACGGGATGCGGCTATTGCATGCCGTGCCCTAAAGGCATCAATATCCCTGGATGTTTTGCCGCCTACAACGCAAGCTATGCGCACAGCTGGTTTACGGGGCTGTCTCAATACTTTACGGCGAGCGCGGTGCGCACAAGCGAGCCCAAGTTGGTGAGCAATTGCGTCAAATGCGGCAAATGCGCGCGGCACTGCCCGCAGCACATCGATATTCCCGAGCGTCTCGACGATGTGCGCCGACGTTTCCAGCCTGGTCCCGTGACGGCGGTGCTTAAGGCCTTCGGCAAAACGCGCTCCTCATGACCCTTTTATAACTTGCGGTGGAATAGTTCCTGTTTGCGGCAGAATAGGGGCCAAACAGGAACTATTTCACCGCAACTGAAGGGGGCTGTCGTGGGTCATCGAGATTCATGTGATGATTTGCGTGAGGTTCGTTGGGGCGTTTTGGGCGCCGGGCACATTTCGCATCGATTTGCATCGTCGCTCAAGGAGGTGGACGGGGCACGGCTTGTGGCTGCGGCCGGCCGCACTCCTGCACATGTCGAGGAATTTTGCCGAGCGTTTTCGATCGATGCTGCGCATGGCCATGCCTCGGTCGACAATAACGGCGACGCGGCTTATGGCGCGCTGATTGCCGACCCCGATGTCGACGCAATCTACTTGGCTCTTCCGCATGGCATGCATACGCGTTGGGCCTGTCGCGCGCTGCGCGCCGGAAAGGCCGTGCTGTGCGAAAAGCCGGCCGTTTTGAGTGAGGAAGAGGCTCTCTCGATTGCCTCCATCTCTCGCGAGCGCGGCGTGCTGTTTATGGAGGCGATGAAGAATCGGTTTTGCCCGATGCGCACTCGCGTGAAGGACTTGCTTGCGTCGGGTGAGCTTGGCCGTATTGTCTCGATTGAAAGCGTGCAAAAGCTCGATTACGGCGAGTCTCCTTCGGGCTATCTGCTTGATCCGTTGCAGGGCGGCTGTCTATATGACATGGGCTGCTATGCGGTTGGTTGGTTTGAGGATTTGCTCGCGGGCGCGTGCGAGGTTTCGTCCCGTGAAGTTCGCTGGCGTGACGTATCGGGCGGTCGCGTCGATTGGGCCGACGAGATCCATATGAGCGTCGGCGGTATACCCATTCATATGGTGTGCGACGGCAAAGCAACATATGAAAGCCGCTTAACGATTGCCTGTGAGCGGGGTTCGTTGGAAATCGAGCGTCTCCATCGCCCCGAGCTCGCCCATGTGAAGTACTCCGACGGGCGAACGCTCGAAATAAATGCCCCGTTTGAGGTCGATGATTTCTACGGCGAAATCCAGCATGCGACGCAGCTCATTCAGGCGGGGAAACTCGAAAGCCCCATCATGTCCCTAGCCGCCACGCAGCGCTGCGCGCACATCATCGATGCAATCCGTCTAGCCCTCTAGGACTTGGCGCTGACGCGTAGGGGATCATGACGCCGGCGCCCGTGGTGCCTGGCGGCCCACATCTCTGATGCCCCTTTTATAACTTGCGGTGGAATACGGTCTGTTTGCGCCAAAATAAGGCACCAATAGACCGTATTTCACCGCAACTGATGAGGGGGAGTTGGAGATGCTGACGATCGGGTGCCATCTTTCGACGACGAAGGGCTATCGGGCGATGGGGGAGACGGCGTTGTCCATTGGCGCCAATACCTTTGCGTTCTTTACGCGCAACCCGCGCGGTGGCAAGGCAAAAGACCTTGACATGGATGACGTGGCGGCCCTGCGCGAGCTTATGGAGCAAAACGACTTTGGCCCGCTCGTGGCTCATGCCCCGTATACCTATAACCCCTGCTCCGCTAAGGAGCGGGCGCGCGAGTTTGCCCTGGAGGCCATGGCCGAGGATCTGCAGCGCATGGAAGCGCTGCCCGGCAACTACTACAATTTTCATCCCGGTGCGCATGTGGGACAGGGGGCAGACGTCGGCATTCAGATGATTGTCGACACGCTGTGCCAGGTGATGTTTGAGGGACAGCAGACGACGGTATTGCTTGAGACCATGGCAGGCAAGGGCACCGAGGTGGGCCGTAGCTTTGAAGAACTGGCGTGCATTATCGAGGGCGTTGCCGCCAAGTGCCCAGAGCTGTCCGATAAGCTGGGCGTTTGTTTGGACACCTGCCATGTGAGCGATGCCGGCTACGACATCATCCATGATCTGGACGGCGTACTCGACGAGTTTGACCGCGTGGTGGGTATCGATCGCTTGCATGCCGTACACATCAACGATTCGAAGAACCCTTGTGGCGCCCATAAAGATCGTCACGAGTGCATCGGCAAGGGATACCTTGGCAGCGAGGAATTTGGTGGCGGTATGCAGGTTATGCAGAATATTGTATCGAATGGCCGTTTGTGTTCGCTGCCGTTTATTTTGGAGACTCCGAACGAACTTGCAGGTTATGCAGCTGAAATTAGATTATTAAGGTCATTGCAGCAGTAATGACTGTCACAAAGTAGAGTATTCCATTCACGTTATGGGTTTGTTTCAATCAGTTTTCTCATTGCAGATTCGTAATTCCAGGTGCATAATAGCCAACAGTTTTTGCAGGCCTCTGAATCAAACGAGGTCACCGGAAGGAGACTGATTATGAAGCTCAAGAAGCTTGGCGCATTTGCCGCCACGGGTGCCATGGCGCTCGCCCTCGCACTGACGGGCTGCGGCTCGTCCAACGCCACCTCTGGTTCTGATGCCGGTTCCAGCAGCTCTGACGACGCTAAGGTCGAGAAGGTCGACGGCTCCAAGGAGTACGCGCTCGTCAAGGATGGTACGCTGACCGTCGGCACCTCTGCCGAGTACGCTCCGTTTGAGTACAAGGATGACAACGGCGATTATCAGGGCTTTGACCTTGAGCTCATCAAGGCCATCGGCGACAAGCTGGGCCTGGATGTCGAGTATGTCAACAATGACTTTGACACGCTGGTTCCGGGTGTCGCTTCGGGCGCCAAGTATGACGTTTCCATTGCGGCTATCACCGACACGCCCGAGCGTGAGAAGGAAGTCACTTTCTCTGATTCCTACTACATGGACGATCAGGCTATTGTGACCAAGGTCGATAACACCGACATCACGGCCGACAACTACAGCGAGAAGCTCAACAACGCTGACGCTACCATCATCGTCCAGTCTGGCTCGACCGCCGAGGCCTTTGCCCAGGAGAACTTCCCCAAGGCCAAGATTGTCCCCTACAAGGACGCTACCGAGTGCTTTAGCGCTCTGCAGTCCGATAAGGGCGACGCTGTAGTCACCAACCGCTCCGTTGCCAGCCAGCTGACCGCCGAGCAGTTCAACACCTGCCAGACCATCAAGCAGATTAGCACCGGCGAGGAGTACGCCATTGCCATCAACCAGGGCAACACCAAGCTCAAGGATGACATCAACCAGGCCATCAAGGACCTGACCGACGACGGTACCGTCGACGCCCTCATGGCTAAGTACAACATCAAGTAAAATAACTACTTGATTGCGCGCGGGCCCTTTCCGTTTTGCGGAGAGGGCCTTTGCGCTTCTCTTGACGGAGAGCGTTTCCGTCTCGTTTTGCCGGCAACTTCTACGATAGGAGCCACCTTGTCTCGACTGAACAAAGGGGCCGCGGAGCAGCGTTTTCCACTGCCCGCCTTGCTCCAAAAGCTAGTCTGCGTCATGGCCGTGGCGCTCGCGCTGGTGTGCGCGGGGGCATATGCGCCCACGACCGCCCAGGCGCTTGAGACCGCAAAGATTACCGCCCGACCCAACACCGGTTCGGGCAGCGATGTGGTCGGCGGCACCGAGACGCGCATTACCTGGGAAGTTCAGGCCGATGCCGACGAGGAGCTGAGCGGTCTTTCTTTGACGTTTGTCGACGGCACGACATTTGGTACCGATGACACGCGATTGACGATGCTCTCGGGCGAGGACCTCATGGATCGTACGCCCATGAAACCCACGTGCACGGCTGATGGTCAGACGCTCAAGATCGACTTTGGCGAGACGGCGCCTGCCGGCGGCTTTTTCCGTGTCGAGGTTTATGGTGTGACGTTTCCCGTCGAGGGCGGCGATGAGGTCTTTAGCGGCACCTATACGCTCGCTGACGGGTTGACCAAGAAGATCTCCAAGATTCCGTCGGTGGAGATCAAGGGCGTGACGGCCTTCGATAACTTCCTGGCCGATCTTAAGGAGCAGCCGTGGGTCGAGGCCTGGAACTCCAATATGTTCCTGCGCCTGTTCTTGAACCCGGTCATTTTGGTCCAGAGCCTGCCGATCGTCTTCAAGGGCTTCCTCATGTCGCTCTCGATCGTGCTTGTGGCGTTTCCGCTGGCAATTCCCTTCGGTTTCGCCCTATCGCTCATGCGCATTTCCAAGTCGCGCATCCTGCGCTGCCTTGCCGGTATCTACGTGAATATCATTCGCGGTACGCCGGCGTTCCTGCAGATCTATATCGCGTTCTTCGGTCTGCCGTTGGCCGGCGTCAAGGTTGATGACTATGTGCTCGGCGTCATCGTCATGGCCATGAATTCGTCTGCCTATCTGTGTGAGATCTTCCGTGCCGGTATTCAATCGATCCCCAAGGGTCAAAACGAGGCTGCTCGCTCTCTGGGCATGAATGCCTTCCAGACACTGCTCTACGTTATGATTCCGCAGACGTTCCGCAATGTTTTGCCTACGCTGACCAGCGAGTTTATCTTGCTTTACAAGGATACGTCGCTGCTTGCGGCCGTGGGTGTGGTCGAGATCGTCATGAACGCCCGTACCATCGTGGCCACGACGGGCTCCATCACGCCGTATGTGGTTGCCGCCCTGTTCTATCTGGTCATCACCCTGCCGCTCGCTCGCTTGGTGAGCGGTCTTGAGGCGAGGCTTTTGGGCACGGCCGAGACCAAGAAGAAGCGTCCCGCCAAGAGCGCCGGACAGGTTGTCGCGACGCCTGCCGATCACATCGCCGGTCTGTAAGGAGGTCCTATCATGAGCGAAACCAATAACTCGAACGAGGTCGTCGTCAGTATCAAGAACCTCCAGAAGGCCTTTGGCGACAACGTGGTCCTGCGCGATATCGATCTGGATGTTCACAAGGGTGAGGTCGTTGTGGTCTTGGGCCCCTCGGGCTCGGGCAAGTCGACGATGCTTCGCTGCATCAATCGTCTGGAGCATCCCACGAGTGGCTCGATTATCGTTGAGGGCGTGGATGTGTGCGCCAAGGGTGTCGACCTCAACAAGGTGCGTACGCATCTGGGTATGGTGTTCCAGCAGTTCAATTTGTTCCCGCACCTGTCGGTCAAAAAGAACGTCATGCTTGCGCAACAAAAGGTGCTCAAGCGCAGCAAGGAAGAGGCCGAAAAGATCGCCGTCGAGGAGCTGACCAAGGTCGGTCTTGCCGAGCGCATCGATTTTATGCCGAGTCAGCTTTCGGGCGGCCAGCAGCAGCGCGTTGCCATCGCCCGCGCCCTGTCGATGAACCCGCACGTCATGCTCTTTGACGAGGCCACCTCGGCGCTCGACCCTGAGCTCGTGCGCGACGTCCTGGGCGTCATGCGTGACCTGGCGCACGACGGTATGACCATGATCGTCGTGACGCACGAGATGGGCTTTGCCCGCGATGTCGCCGACCGCGTCGTCTTTATGGACGGAGGCGTCATTGTGGAAGAGGGTACGCCGAGCGAGGTCTTCGACCATCCTAAGAGCGAGCGCACCAAGGCGTTCTTGGGCAATATCTCGTAGCCGGTTGATGTAACTGCCGTTACAAAAGAGCGGGGCTGGACTTGAATCCAGCCCCGCTCTTTTGTAGGGATGGGGATGCGCTTTGATGCAGGCTCTCTTGGAGGCCCTGGGTTCGTTACGCGAGCTCGGCTCCGAGGGCCTTGCAAGCGGTCTCGCCCTCGTCGTCGGGCGCGTCGTAGCAGATGGTGGAGTCCACGACGTTGACGCCGGCCTCGTCGGCGTCGGCCTTCCAGTTGTCCATCCACTCGCCCTCGGCCCACGAATAGGAGCCAAAGAGGACGACCCTCTTGTCGCCGAGAGTCTCCTTGACCTCGTCCCACATCGGCTGGAACTCATCGTACTCGAGTTCCTCGGAGCCCATGGCGGGGCAGCCGAAGGCGATGGCGTCATAGCCTTCGGCCTTGTCTGCGGAGAAGTCGGCGCAGGAGATGACCTCTGCCTCGGCACCCGCGGACGTGGCGCCTTCGGCGACGAGATTTGCCATGGCCTCGGTATTGCCCGTGCCGCTCCAATAGACGACGGCGATCTTGCTCATGTTGAGTCCTTTCAGTTGTGCGGCAGGTTGCCGCGGCTTCTATGTTCTATCGGGTTGCCTGGGCAAGTTGCGCCAAGCTGCTGCCCTGCTGATAGACAAAGGTGAGGTATTGAGTGCAAGCGCGGTAGGCGTCAAACATCGCAAGCGCTTGCTCGACATTCGTGTAGACCTTCCAAGCTCCAAAGACCTTGTAGTTCTCGCCGCGCTGGACGATAAACTCGCGCACATCGTCGTAGGGATATCCGAGGAAGTAGCCTATTTCGTGCGGAAACTCGCAGGTGCAGTCGTTGCTGCAGCTAGCTTGCTGGGGTAGTGCGCATCGAGTCTGGCTACAGGCGCATTCCGCGACGTTATTGCTCGCGAGCGTGATGCGTGATGCCAAATGCACAAGGCATGTCGAAAGGTCTCTCGTGTCGTAGCCTTCCGAGGCGAGCGCCGTTTGGGCGCGAGGGTCTGCGAAATAGGTGGTGAGGCTTTTGGCTCGGTACATATACACGAGCGCTCCGCAGGGCCGCCAGACCAAAACACTCAGGTGGATACCGAACGGGTCAAGCTCGCGATTGCACTGGGCGATAACGTTGAGCAGGCGTGCTCGGCGCTCTGCGATGGTTTCGGTTGCGACCGAGCCGTCCCCGTGGGCGTAGGTGCCTGGATAGGTAAAGAGCGATGCCGGCTTGATGCCCGCGAGCGTGGGAGAGCAGTTGCGCACGACTGCCGCCTGAAACGTTGGGATGTCTATGGTTCGAGTCACGGCGCTCCTTACGGATCTAACTGTTAGCCTAGGAAAACTTATACACGAAAGTAAGCCTTGGTCAACAAAAAAGTTTGAAGAGGGAAACTAATTGACCGAACGGACATGATTTTGGGTTAAGATGGGGACACCCCATGGGGGTATCTAGATAGTGCTACTTGAAAGGGGAACGCATGAGCGACTTGCTCAACCCTGCGAATCTCATCGTGCTGGCCGTCATTGCCGTCGGCATGTTTTTTGGACTGCGTCGCATTGCCGCTTCGACACACGGGAAGAGTTGCTGCAGCGATGGTGCGAGCGGCAAGAAGGCCAAAAAGGTTGTTGTGGTGGATACCGATGCATCGCACTATCCCTATAGCGATGAGCTGCTCATCGGCGGCATGAGCTGTGACGGCTGCGCTCAGAACGTGGCCAATGCCCTCAATGCGCTGGACGGCGTGTGGGCAACGGTGACGTATGCGGATCACACGGCACGTGTGCGCTCTAAACAGCCGGTTGATCGTGGTGTTCTCGAGACGGCCGTGAAAGACGCGGGCTACTACGTCATGACGCTGTAAGCGCCGCCCTGGATGCGCTTCCTTGGCTAGGCTCGTCCGCGCAGTTCGATGTCTTGGATGTCGTCGAAGTCGATGGCGATGTCTTTGAGCTTGAGGAGCTTGAAGGCGGGGAGCGCCTCGTCGAGGATGCCGGTGCGGGAGCGATGGCCGTACGTATCGTAATAGGTGACACGAACCAAGTCGCCACGTTTGAGACCCTCGAGCTTTTTAGAAAGTACGAGGGCTTTTTCTTCCGCGAGCTCACGTTTTGGCTCGACGGTGATTTCCTGCTTGCGCACGAGTTCGTAGTATCCCGTGAGGGCGGCAAAGGGCATAAACTGTGCGGCGCGGTTGGCGCGCACGGCACCGTTGGCAGTGAGGTTGGGGTCGGCGGCGCGGCGTCTGCCCTCGGGGTCCGCCAAGCGCTCGAAGGCGGTCGGCGGGCGCACGGGCTGTTGTTTGGGTTTAGGCACGGTGTCCTCCAACTTGTTCGTTGCGTTCGCGCGCGGTGGCGCCGGCGGTAAAGCTTAATCCCTTGACGAGCGCGTTCTTGCCGTACTTGCCTTTCACGGCCAGGACGGTGCGCGCCAGGTCGCGCTCGCGCTCATCGGCCTCGATATCGCTGAATAGATCGATGGTGGCAAATTCCTCGGGCATGAGGTTGCCAAATCCCAGGTTGATGCGCTTGACCGGTCGTTTGGGATCGACAGTATGCGCCCAGAGCTCATCGAAATAGCCCATGATCTTCTTAAACGAATTGGTACGCTCGCTCAGCTTTCGCGAGGCGTTAGAGTGCGCAAAGAGTGCGGCATAGCCACCGCGCGGTTTGCCGCCATGCTCTCCCACAAAGATGCCATCGATTGCCTGCGCTTCGCGCACCAGGCGACGCCGTTCGTCATCGCGCTGGACGGGCTTGGGCGCACGGGGCGCGAGCTCGGGGTCGGCGGTTGCGGTGGGTTCGATACTCGATGTGCTCGAGCGCAGGTGCCCGCATCCGTCCACATACTGCGCTGTACCGCTGGCGTCGAGGCGGCGTATGTCGGCGCGTTCGCTCGCGTAGCCCACAAAGAGCGAGATGCTGTCGCAGACCACGTGCTTATCGACCAAGTCTAAAACGGCGTTGTCGACCATCTCGCGCAAGACGGTATAGGCCTGTTCGTAGGCATAACCCTTCGAGAGCACCTGTCCTGTGGTGGTCGAAGTTGCTTGCGGGCGATAGGCTTGGATATCGGCGATGGTTGTCGGCTCGCGCCCGAAGGCATGGTCGATGAGATATTCGGCATTGACGCCGAGCTCGTCGTAGAGCAGGTTCTCGTCGAGTGCGGCGACACCCATCAGGTCGTAGACGCCATACTTTTCGAGTCGTGCTGCCACGCCGGGGCCGATGCCCCAGATATCGGTGATGGGACGATGGGGCCAGATCTCTTTGCGAAAGGTCTCGTCGTCGAGTATGCCGATGCGGCTGAGTACGTGCTTGGCGGTGATATCGAGCGCTACCTTGGCCTGGAATAGGTTGGGGCCGATGCCGACCGTCGCCGTGATGCCGGTGCGCGCGAGGACCTCATCGCGCAACATGCAGGCAAAGCCTTTGGCATTGGTATGGTAGAGGTCTAGATAGGGCGTCACGTCGATAAAGCATTCGTCGATTGAATAGACGTGAATGTCTTGCGGGCTCACGTATTCCAGATAGATGCCGTAGATTTGCGCCGACACTTCCATGTAGTGCTGCATGCGCGGTGCGGCTTTGATGTAGTCGATGCCGTCGGGAATCTCAAACAGACGGCAGCGATTGTGAATCCCTAAGTCCTTCATGGCCTGTGTGATGGCGAGGCAGATGGTCGTGCGCCCGCGCGATTCGTCGGCAACGACCAGGTTGGTGGTGAGCGGGTTGAGTCCGCGGTCGACGCACTCGACGCTAGCGTAAAACGTCTTGAGGTCGATGCAGATATAGGTGTGACGCTCGTGCCCCACGCGTCCTCCCATCAAACACATGTTCTTATCGAATATCTGTTCGATAATACCCGCTCGTCCGGACATCGTCAAAACCTGTCAAAAAGGGACTGGTTTGTTTTGGTAGGTATGGTCGTGCGGTTGGATTGGGTTTTTAACGCAGCTCTAAAGAGTGCGAAACAGCTCGGAAAACCTCGCTTCGTAGCATGAGCCTAACGATTGATACCGCCTATGCGCACGGAAGGGTTGTGGGAAAGATGGTCAATTATGGGTTTGGTATGCCGACGCGCCTTGTTGCGGATGGAGACGTGGCTCGCTGGTGCGGACGATTGGTCGCTCACTACGGTGGCACCAAGGCGCTGGTCGTGTTGGGCGGTGACAAGCATACGCGCGATGAGCTTGTCTCGGCGGCACTTGGCTCGCTTGATCGAGCCCTGCTCGAGCGCGTGCTTTTTCGCTGCGGCTCGTTTGAGGGCGACGGGGGAGACGAGCTGATCGACGAAGCCGTGGCCCTGGCGACCGACGAAGGCGTGGACTTTGTCCTGGCGATTGGCGATGCCGATACTGCTGGCTTTGCGCGCGAGCTCGCGCGTCGCATGGCGGCGCTCGATGCCGGCGAAGACGGTTTTGTCCCTTATGGATGCATTGTCTCGGAGGGCAAGGCGCCTGCTGTCGTGGGCATCGGTGAGGTTCCCGTTTTTGCCATTATCGCGCCCGAACTGCTGGAGGGCATCGGGTCTCCTCTGCGTGAGTTGCTCGGTAGCATCTGCGCCGCGGCCTAATATTTGCCATAAAAGGACGGGTTGTTTTTGGTTGGTAAAGCGTTTGACCTGCCAAAATAAGCCTGTCCCTTTTTAATCGGTTGCCGTTTGGGGGCCGATTGGCAACGCTCGCTGATTGTAGTCTTGACCTGCGCTAGAATAGTGGCATCTGAATGTCCGGGCGCATGGAGGCGTGCGCCCGTATGCTGAGGAGGACTCTATGGCAACTGTTGCCGCACCTATCGATGCTACGTCGACTGCCGCTTGGAAGGCGCTCGAGGCTCATCAGGAGAAGCTCGAGGCCGAAGGTATCGACCTCAAGGCCTGGTTCGCTGCTGACGCCGACCGCGTGAACAAGCTGAGCTTTGACGCCGGTGACCTGCACTTCGATCTGTCGAAGAACCTGGTGACCGATGAGACCGTCAAGCTGCTGTGCGATCTTGCCCGCGAGGTGAAGCTCGAGGAGCGCCGCGACGCCATGTTCTCTGGCGAGCACATCAACACTACCGAGGACCGCGCTGTCCTGCACACCGCGCTGCGCCGCCCGGCAAGCGAGAAGGGCCAGCTCATCGTCGACGGCCAGGACGTCGTCGCCGACGTGCACGAGGTCCTCGACCGCATGTATGCCTTCGCCGAGCGCGTGCGCTCCGGTGGGTGGAAGGGCGTTACCGGCAAGAAGATCGAGCATCTGGTGTCCATCGGCATCGGCGGCTCCGACCTGGGCCCGGTCATGGCCTACGAGGCTCTGCGCCCCTATGCCGACGCCGGTATCGACTGCCGCTACATCTCCAACATCGACCCCAACGACCAGGCCGAGAAGCTCAAGGGCCTGGATCCCGAGACCACGCTCGTAATCATCGTCTCCAAGACCTTCACCACGCTCGAGACCCTCACCAACGCCCGCGAGGTCAAGACCTGGATGCTCGAGCAGCTCAAGGCTCAGGGCGCCATCGACGGCTCCGATGAGCAGAACGCCGAGGCCGTGGCAAAGCACTTCGTCGCCGTTTCCACCGCACTCGAGAAGGTCGAGGCCTTCGGTATCGACCCCGCCAACGCCTTCGGTTTCTGGAACTGGGTTGGCGGCCGCTATTCCGTTGACTCCGCCGTGGGCCTGTCGCTGATCGTCGTGCTCGGCCCCGAGCGCTTCCGGCAGTTCCTCGAAGGCTTCCACGCCATCGACGAGTACTTCTGCAACACCCCGCTCGAGAACAACGCCGTCGCGCTGATGGGCCTGCTCAATGTCTGGTACGTCAACTTCTTCGGTTCCAAGAGCCACGCCGTGCTTCCGTACTGCCAGTATCTGCACCGCTTCCCGGCCTACCTGCAGCAGCTCACCATGGAGTCCAACGGCAAGCACGTCCGCTGGGACGGCAGCGCTGTGACCTCCGATACCGGTGAGATCTTCTGGGGCGAGCCCGGCACCAACGGCCAGCATGCCTTCTATCAGCTGCTGCACCAGGGCACTGTGGTGGTCCCGGCCGACTTTATCGCTTTCGCCAACACTGCCAACCCTGCGACCGACAGCGGCCAGGATGTCCACGAGCTGTTCCTGGGCAACTTCCTGGCCCAGACCAAGGCGCTCGCCTTTGGTAAGACGGCCGACGAGGTTCGTGCCGAGGGCACGCCCGAGCAGATCGTCCCGGCCCGCTGCTTTGAGGGTAACCGTCCGACGACCTCGATCTTTGGCGACACGCTGACCCCGTTTGCGCTCGGCGAGCTCATCGCCCTGTACGAGCACATCGTATTTGTCGAGGGCACGGTCTGGGGCATCGACTCCTACGACCAGTGGGGCGTCGAGCTGGGCAAGCAGCTTGCCAAGCAGATTACCCCTGCCTTCCACGACGACGCCGCCAAGGCCGAGCAGGACGCTTCGACTCAGGCGCTCATCGAGTTCTACCGCGCTCACCGTAAGTAGTCGCTGCTGTTAACGCATCGTGCCTTATAGTCAGGGGCCCGTATCCTATCGGATGCGGGCCCCTTTGCTTTGCCGTGGTCCCGGGGCGCACGGCCTTTGTGGAACATCGCCGGGGCGCCGCGCGCTGCGAGAACCCTGCGCTTAGATCTTGGCCTCCGCATGGCCTCGCTGCGCCTCGGGCAGCTCCCCGTAGAGCGGATGGTCTTCGAGCCTAAAGCGCTCGACCTGTTCGGGAGTGCGACCGCGTACAAAGAGCCACGAGCAATCAATCGGCGTCGCCATGAGTGTGCTGGGCAGCGCGTCGGCGCGGTCGGAAAACACCCGGGCACTCTCGGGATCCTGGAACGCCAGCACCAGATGCGTGTCGCAGTTGCCCATGATGGAGCGTGCGCGTGCCTCGCCATAGAGCGCATCGAGCTGGTTGGTCGACTGCAGCAGCAGCGTTGCCCAGATGTTGCGGCTTCGGATAATCGAGAGCACGTTGTCGATCTGGGGGATCTGCAGATTTGCGAAGTCATCGAGCATAAAGCGCACGGGCATGGGCAGGCTGCCGTCGGGCTGCCTATCGGCCTCACGAATGAGGCCCATAAACGCCTGCGAAATAAAGAGGCCGGTCAGCGGATCGAGATTGCGGTCAATATCGCTCACGGTTACAAACAGGGCGCAGGGGGTGTGTCCCATGGAAGCGAAGTCCACCTGATGGCACTCACGATAGAGCTGTGCCGCACCGTCGAATCCCAGACACATGACCTTTTCGGCAAGGATGCCGACGATGCTCGCGTGCATGCGCTCGGCATTTTGCGTAATGGCGTAGCGCCGCCATAGCGAGAGGGCATAGCTTTGGGGGTCGATCGTGATCAGGTCGTCAAACAATCGACTCGTGGCACCGTCCTGCAGGTGCTCGATCAGCTTGATGACCGAGCTGATCGTCTGCTCGTCGGCGGGTAGCTGTTCGGTGACGTAGGCGATAAGACACGACAGCAGGTTTGCCGCTGCATGATCCCAAAAAGGCTGGTTGTTGTCCTCGATGGGGCAGATGGCCTTTGCTACCGAGAGGATGTCCTGCTGGTTGGGCCTGCCGTCCACCTTGCGGCGAATGTGCCTCAGGGGGTTGTAGCCGCAGCGCTCGATGCCGGGCGCAAGGGCCGGGACGGTGTTGAGGTCGGCGAAGTTGAGACATTGCACGCGGTAACCGTGGGCTGCCAGCACGGGTCCCACTTCGCGACAGAGCGTGCCTTTGGTGTCGAGCACGATGTAGCTTGCGTTCATTTGCAGCAGGTTGGGCTTGAGGACGTTTCGGGTCTTGCCGGCTCCCGAGGGGCCGATCACAAGTGCGTTGTTGTTGAGTCCCGTTTGGCGGGTGTCGCAGGAAAGCGTTCGATCCTTGGCGAGGATGGTGGACGATGCGGACTCAGATGCGGCGAGGCGGCTGGCGAGGTTAGACATGGGCGACCTCCTTGGTGGTCGAGAGGATTTCGTGGGCAAAGCCGAGCTCGACGGCGCGCTCGGCCGAAAGGTAGGTGTCTTTTGCAGTGAGGGACTGGATGCGCTTGGGCGTGAGGCCGCTGCGGTCCGAGAGGATTTGCGTGAGGGTCTTGCGGGTCTGCATGAGACGCCGGCTGGTTTCCTGCAGCGCAAGTGCCGAGCCGCCTGCCCCCTGGGGGATCAGCGGGTCGTGAATCATGAGCTCTGCATGGGGCGCCATACGGCGATCGTCGCCGCCCATAAAGATCACGGCGCCCATGGACGCGGCGAATTCCAGGCAGACGGTGCGGATGGGGCACGATGCGAGGCGCATGGCGTCATAGATCGCAAGACCCGATCGCACGCTTCCGCCGGCGCTGGCGACAAATATGGTGATGGGGCGGCTGGGGTCGGTGGCATCGAGCAGGCGGATCTGCTGACATAGGTCGTGGGCCATCGGGGTTTCGATGTTTCCCATGACGGAGAGCTCGCGACGGGCGAGCATCTCATCGTAAATGCTGGTGAGCGTGATACCTCGGGCGGATTCACGCATGGTGAGGGGGCTGATGATGGGGGAATGATTGGTGTCCATGAGGACTCCTTTCTGTTGGTTGTGTTGTGGAATAGGATTGTTGCCCGTGGAGGGGCTGGCGGGCTACAGGGTTCGTCCGAGCCTGAGATCGAGCTCGGTTGTGGGGCAGGCTGCCTGTTCGTGCGGCTCGCAAGCGCCAAGGGCTCCAAAGCGATGGAGCGTTGCGGTGGGCGTGGTGTAGGCGAGCCGCAGCTGATGCTCGACAGGGGCACATCCGTCATTTTTGTAATGAGCCGCGTAGTACTGCGCGATGCTGGCGTTCATCTCGCTGCCATTGCGATGACGCTCAAACTGGCGTCTGCAGGTCTCGATGATCTTTGCTACCGACTTGGGTGCCGTCGCGGGAACAAGAGCGAGATAGCCCTCAAATAGCTCGTTGATGCTCAGGAGGCACAGCAGGTCGATCAGCGTCCTTATGGCTGCTCCCTCGGCGGAAAAGTGCGCGGTCATGCGGTTATATCGGTTACGGTCGACGATGGCCACATGGGGTCTTGGAGTTTTCTGCCCCGTGGTCCCGGGCTTTTGCCGCGCCTGTGTATTGAGCTCGACGTTGCAGCGCTTGAGGCCGTCCAACGGAAGGAACAGTGCGGTGCGCAGGGTGTTCCGCTTGCTTTCGAGTTCATGACGCTCGTCGGGTTTCCATTCGAGCTTGAGTTTCGTGTCGAGCGCCGTAAGCATATGGGCTAGGCAGCCTACGGTAAGAACGTACGAATCGTTGTCGCGTTTTGGGGCATAGGGGTCTGTCAGCTTGCGAATGTCGGGGTCGCCCATGATCTTTGTGCAGCGCTTCAGCAGTTGAGGGTGGTCGGCCAAGATCGTCGCGAGCGGTAGCGACGCGTAGTTCTTGATGGTCGCGGCGGCAAAGGCGGCGTCATATTCGTTTGCATATGCTCGCTCAATGCGGGCATCCAGAATGCTTTTCTTATCGCCGTCTTCAGCGTGGTGGTTTGTCATAGCTTCTCCAATCGGTTGATGTTCGTGCTGTTTGTTGATGTGCTGGTTGTCGTGAGTGATGCGCTTGCCGTGGGTGATGTGCTGACGTTGGGGTGCTATGCGGTTTTCAATGAGCCCGTGAGGCAGTTGCTGCAGGGGCGGGATGGAACGGCCCATGCAAGGCGGAAGGCATCGTGCTCAAAATCGAGACAGCAATGCCCTGGGTGCCTCACATGTGGCAGTTACCTCATTAAGTTGTCATTGCGTTTGGGGTTGTACTTTGCCGATCTTCCTTCTCTTACACGCTAAAACTCAAACTTCATATGCTCGATCTACTTAAAACCGCAACGGCGGTCTTTTATCAACTTATATGTCGGAACGCGTCTTTGCAAGTACTTTTTTGCCTTTGTTTCAAATGGGGTGGTTTTGCAACCGTCATACGCGCGCTGTGCGAACGTGCCCCGGCTCGGATAAGATAGTGCGCGATAAAAACGATGCAAGGAGGCACATATGGCAATTAAAGCCATCGCGATGGATATTGACGGTACGCTCACCAACGACCAGAAAGTGATTAGCCCGCGCACGCGCGAAAAGCTGCTCGCGGCGCAGGAGTCGGGCATTAAGCTCATTTTGGCTTCGGGCCGTCCCGCATGGGGACTACATGCTCTGGCGCAGGAGCTCGACCTTCAAAACCATGACGGTCTGCTGGTTGCCTTTAATGGCGCGCATGTGGTCGACGCTCAGACCGATGAGGTCCTTTTTGACCAGGCCATGCCGGCTGACGAGCTGCACCGTCTGATTGATCACCTGCAAAACTATGATGTGATCCCCATGATCTCGCTCGGGCGCGACCTGCATGTAGAGGACTCGTATCGCTGCATGATTACACTGCCGGACGGCTCGCAGAAGAATATCGTCAAATACGAGCGCGATGCCTGCGACCTTAAGATTCGCGAAGTCGAGAGCCTTCATGAGGTGGCGGATGCTTATCCCGTGGACAAGCTGCTGACGGCGGGCGATCCGGCCTACCTGCAGGCACATTACGAGGAGATGTATGCGCCCTTTAAGCAGACGCTTTCGGGCATGTTTACGGCCGACTGGTACTTTGAGTACACGGCGCCCGGTATTGACAAGGCCCGCGCGCTCGAGGGTGCCCTGCCCAAGCTCGGCATCGATGCCAGCGAGGTCGTATCGTTTGGCGACGGCCAGAACGACAAGTCCATGATCGAGTGGGCTGGTACCGGCGTCGCCATGGGTAACGCTGTCGATGAAGTCAAGGCCGTGGCCCAGATGGTGACCGCCAACAACAACGAAGACGGTATCGCGGTGGCACTTGACCAGCTACTGGGTTAGAATCGCCGATAGTGCATGGTTCGGGCGTCCGCTTGCGGGCGCCCTTTTGTTAGGGAGGGTGCCGTGTCCGCATTTCCGTTCGACGCCGTTATCTTTGACATGGACGGCGTCATTGTCGACACCGAGTATTACTACCTGGGCGAGACTGCCGCGTTTGCCAAGGAGCTTGGGCTTAATCTGACTCAAGAGGAGTTGAACGGCCAGGTCGGCACCTCGCATCAGTTCTTCCTGCATATGCTGGTCGATTGGTTTGAGCGTGCCGGTAAGGGGCATTTCACTGGCGAGGAAGCGTTGGCCCGTTGGGACGAGTGGGCGCATAAGCGTCCGCGCGACTATCAGGCTTTGATCAACCCGGGCGCCGTGGATACGATTCGAGAGCTGCCGCGCCGCGGCGTTCGCGTTGCGCTTGCCAGCTCGTCTCCCATGGATAGCATCGAGGAAGTGCTCAACGCATGCGGGCTGTCGGATGCCTTTGAGTATGTGGTGAGCGGCGAGCAGTTTAAGGAGAGCAAGCCCGAGCCCGACATCTACCTGCATGCGCTGGATCTGCTGGGGCTGCCCGCGAATCGCTGCTGCTGCGTTGAGGATTCGGTGCCCGGCATCACCGCTGGCAAGCGAGCCGGCCTGACAGTCATTGCCAAGCGCGAGGAACGCTTTGGCTTTAGCCAGGATGCCGCGGACAAGATTATCGACCAGCTGCCGGAGCTGCTCACGCTTTCTTAGGAGCGCGGTAGTTGCGCGTTTTTCGGGTCTGATGAGTAAATACCCGACATTTTGGTGCGGCAGCAAGCATACTTTATGCTAATGCGGGCTTAAGGACTTGCTGAATGCCCTTAAGCCCGTTTTAGACTTAATTGTGCTGGGAGAGGGTATATGCCACCGACTGAAGGGCTAACTGATGGTAAAGCAGCGATACCGCTGTACCAACAGGTTATTGATATCATTAAAAACGAAATCAACTCCGGTGCCTACAAGGCGGGCGCGCGGATACCCAACGAATTCGAATTGGCTGAGAGCTATAAAGTTGGCCGCGTTACCGTGCGACGCGCTATTGAGGAGCTCGTCCAGCAGGGCTATCTAACGAAGCGGCAGGGGAAAGGCACGTTTGTCAATGCCCCCAAGCTTAAGCGCAAGATTCGCCAGAAGGATGACGTCCAGAGTTTTTCGGACGCATGCCGCGTTAACGGAATGGAGCCGGGGGCGTGCGTCATTTCGAGAAAGATACTGCCGGCAGATTCTACCGAAGCGCAGTTCTTTGGTGTTCCCGTTGGAACTGATTTGATTTGCGTTGAGCGTGTACGTACTGCCGATGGAGTCCCCGTCATGCTCGAGAACAACATATACGTTTACGAGGACAACGCCTATCTATCAACGGCACCTCTATCTAACCAATCCATTTTTGAGTTCGTGCGCAACCGAACGGGCCGCACGCCCGCGTTTACCGACCCGTGCACGCTCGAGATCGCGTGCGCGTCGCCCGAGGTCGCTCGGCTGTTGGCAGTTCCCGTTGGCGAACCCTTGTTTTATATGGAAGCCTTCTTTTTCGATGAGCAGCGGCGGCCGTTTATCATCGGTCGTCAGCGGATCGTTGGGTCTCGCTACGTTTTTGACATTTAGGACATTGCGAATGGAAGCGCCCGGTGGATCATCTCACCGGGCGTTTCCATACCGTTCACGGCGCAAACGCAACCGTTCAACCGCGTTGCGGCAATCAGTTTGAAATTATCTTGATGAAGGAAAAAGCTGCTGGTAATCTATGGGACGTCATAGAACGTTTGCATTGTGCAAACGTTGAAGCGAGATGCGATGCAGTCTCGAGTTCTTTGGAGGTATCTATGTCAGATACGAAGGCGAAGAAGACAAACAGACGTTTTAAGTTCAAATTACCGCATGTCTATACGATCATGTTCTTGCTGATAGTTGTCTTTGCGGTCCTGACTTGGATCGTTCCCTCTGGTCAGTATCAGCGCAAGACGATTTCGACAGCGGCGGGCGAGCGTGAAGTCGCCGTTGCTGGAACCTATGAGCAGGTCGATAAGAACTACGCCGATTCCGAGACCGGCGAGACCATCAATCTGGGTCAGGATATCTTCGCGGTTCTGCAAGCGCCCACCAAGGGTATCCAAGAGGCTGCCGACGTCGTTGCGTTCGTCTTATTGATTGGCGGATCGTTCGCGATCATCACCAAGACCAACGCTTTGAATGCCGGCATGAGCCGTGTGATTAAAAAGCTCAAGAACAAGGACATCCTCATCATTCCCATCACGATGACGTTGCTGTCCATTTGTGGCACTACGTTTGGTATGTCTGAGGAAGCCCTGCCGTTCTATGCCATCTTCATTCCCATCATGATGGGTATCGGTTATGACTCGATGACGGCATTCATCATCTGCTTCCTTGGTCCTAACCTGGGATATTGTGCTTCGACCATCGACCCGTTTAATGTTTTGATCGCCCAAGGCATCATTGGCATCGAGGGTAATCCGCAACTGTGGCTGCGTGCCGTTTCTTGGGTCATCTTCACTGCCGTCGGTATCGCATGGGCCATGCGCTACGCCATGCGCGTCAAGAAAAACCCCGAGTCGTCCATTGTGTACGAGGACGATAAGCTCAAGCGTATTGAATTTTCCGTGACCGATGCCTCCATCGAGGAAGAGTTCACTATCCGTCAGAAGCTCGTGCTTATCGATTTTGCTTGCGGTATGGGCATTATCGTCTGGGGTCTTGTTACCCAGGGCTGGTACATGAATCAGATTTCCGCCGTGTTCCTTGGCATGGGCTTGCTTGCCGGTATCCTGGGCGGCCTTGACCAGCAGACGATCGCAGAGGAGTTCGTTAAGGGTCTCGCCGACTTTGCGTACGCTGCCGTCGTTATCGGTATCGCTCGCGGTATTCTGGTCATCGCCGAGGGCGGCATGATCATCGACACCATCCTCCAGGCGCTCGCTACCGCGCTCGCCGGTGCACCCGCCGCCGTCTACACCACGTTTATGTATGTCGTCCTTGGTCTGCTCTCTTTGCTGGTTCCCTCGAGTTCTGGCCTGGCGGCTCTCACCATGCCCGTTATGGGCCCCCTGACCGAGCTCATGGGCCTCAATCCCGAGGCGGCCGTCACCGCGCTCCAGTTTGCCAACCAGACCATCAACACCATCAGCCCCGTGGCGGGCATGACGGTCGCCGGTCTTGCCGTGGCTAGGATTTCGTTTGGCCAATGGTGGAAGACCATTTGGAAGTTCTTCATTTTCATGGTCGTCTTTGGCCTGATCGTAACGGCAATCTCTGGCATGCTTCCGGTGTAGGTGGTTGTGATGTCTGATCGTTTGACGGTCCTGACGTCTAAGAGCGTCTTTACCGGTACGGGGGACCTGCCGTTTGAAGGTTTCGTAGCGGTCCGTGGCAATCGAATTGAGGCTGTTGGCACCAAGTGTGAGGTAACTTCGTATTTGACCCAGGCGGACGATGTAGTTGACCTGGGCGACCGCACTGTCATGCCTGGCCTGATCGATGTGCATACCTTCTATACAGGTTGGGCGCTGCGGACGTTGGGGTCTGATCTGTCCGGCATCGCTGATGCCAAAGAGGCTGTGTCGCTCTTGCGTGCATGGAAAGAAGATCATCCGGATTGCGCGGCGGCTTTTGGCCACAACCTACCCGAAACGTTGGCATCGGATGCCGAGAACGCAAATACGGCAGCTGTGTTTGACGATTGTTTTGGCGATATCCCTGTCGTCTGCTTTACACCGGGTGCGGAGACCTGCGTTCTCAATGCTGCCGCCAGTGCGCGATACGGCTTTACACCCCAGGCGTGCTATGCCGAGAAGATCTGGCGCATGATGAGTGATTTCCTTGCGCTGACCGAGGTGCGTGCCGGGTATTCGGACTACATGAGCATGCTTAACGAGCGTGGCGTTACCGCCATCAAGGAAATGGCGTTTGATGACTACTATGGCTTTGCCGACGAAATGGCTCGCCGTGAGGAATCTGGTGAGCTGACGGTTCGCGTCTCTATGATGTCGCAGCCGGTGGGCGCCGGTGCAAATCTGGCATATGCCCGCGAGGCACGAGAGCGCTTCCGGGGACCGTTCGTTCGTTTTTCTGGCTTCAACCGTATGACCGATCGCGGCGTATGGGCGGGGCTTGCAGAGATGATAGACCCCTATGAGGACTCGGCCGATGCGGGCGCTGCCGGCAAGACGGTCGTCGAGGAGCCAGAGTGGGATCTGATTGAGAGCGAGCTGCGTGCAATTGATGCTGACGGCTTCCGATATTCCTTGCATTGCCAGGGCGATGGCGCCGTTCGTCGCACCGTGGCGCTCTATGCCTCGCTGCCTCGAGACGAGCATGGACGGATGCTTCGCCGCCATGCGATTACCGATCTCGAGAACTCTGACCCGACCGATCTTGTCGAGTTTGGCAAGTTAGGTGGAATTTGCGAGGTCTATCCGCAGATTCTGACGCTGGACCGGCGCGAGGATTGCCTGTCGATGATGCGTCGACAAATTGGCGAGACGCGACTTTTACACAGCTGGAATCGCCGCGGCATGGAAGATTCCGGATGCACAGTGTGCTGTGGAACGGATTTGCCGCTGCTGATTCCGAGCCTGGGCGAGTCAATCTACAGCGCGTGCGGCGGATTCTTCGCCGACGGACTGCCCGTGAATGAGGTCAACACGCTGACGCTTGTCGAGCTCTTGCGGGCTTGGACTGCCGGGGGCGCGTACGATCTGATGCGCGAAGACGAGCTGGGTACGCTTGAGGTTGGCAAGCTTGCCGATATCTGCGTGCTCGATCGGGATGTGTTTGACCTCGATTATCGCGACGCACGCGATCTTGCGGTTGATATGACGATGTCGGATGGACAAATCGTGTTCGATCGAAATAAGGAGGCATAAGATGTCTGAATCCAAACCGACGCTGCACCGCGAGCAGATTGCGGGCATGAATATCCACTACATCATGTGGTCGCTCGATTACTTCCTTGATGTGCAGCAGCGCTTGGGCTTTGAGTCCATTGAGCTGTGGTGTGCAGAGCCGCATGTGACGCTCGACCACACGGGCTACTTTGAGGCTGAGGTCCTGGCGAAAAAGGCTGCAGACCGTGGGCTTAGGTATCGTACTCTGTGCCCCGAGAATGTTGTCTATCCTTGGCAGTATTGCGCACGCAAACCGCTGCATGAGCAGCGCAGCCTGGCGTACTTTAAGCACGGCATTGAGCTTGCCGAGGTACTTGGGTGCGACCGTATGTCCGTCAACTCGGGCTGGGGCGACTGGGACGAGGACCGCGAGGAAGCTTGGAAGCGCAGCCGCGAGCACTTGTCCATTCTGGCGGAGTATGCCGGCGAGCACGGTTTGGTGCTTACGATGGAAAGCCTGCGTCCCGAGGAGAGCAACCTTGTGACGACGGTTTCCGATGCGAAGCGCATGATTGACGAGGTCGCGAGCCCGTACTTACAGCCCATGGTTGATACAACCGCGATGGGCGTTGCAGGCGAGACGCTCGAGGACTGGTTTGTCGCCTTTGGTGATGGGGCAATTCACGAGATGCACTTTATCGACGGTGATCCGTATGGTCATCTGGTGTGGGGCGATGGCAAGCACGATATGGACGCCTTCGTCGCCACACTCAACGCCCATGGTTTCGACGGCATGCTGGGCCAGGAAATCACGGACGGTCGTTACTACGATGACCCGGCGGCGGCAGATGCCAAGAACATGGCCGCATTCGAGAAATATCTGATTGACTAAAACAACCATCGGCCACGCAACCAACGTCATTGATTGCGGGCCAAATAAGAAAGGAACTGGATATGAACGCACACGATCTGATCAAAGAGGCAATTGCCGAGAAGGGCAAGTTCGACAGCGTCTACTGGATTGCTTGCGGTGGCTCCATGATCGATTTGATCCCGGCCCATGAGCTTCTGCAGCGCGAGGCAACCACCTTCACTTCGTATATCTATACGGCTCGCGAGTTCGATATCATGCGTCCGCGTCGTCTGGGCGAGAAGTCCCTGGTCATCGCTTGTAGCCACAGTGGCAACACCCCTGAGGTCGTCGAGGGCTGCGAGATTGCCCTTGCTGCCGGCGCTACGGTGATCGCCCAGACCGACAACGCTGGATCCAAGATCGACTCCGGCAAGTGGACCACGTGGGTCTACCCGTGGGGCGAGGGCGTGCCGCAGGCTGAGGTCCCCGCTGGCATTTCGCTGTCGCTTGCGGCCGAGCTGCTCGATCAGCAGGAGGGCTACGCCGATCTTGCCGATATGTATGCCGGTATCGCCGAGATGGATAAGATTCTTCCCCCGGCACGCGAGAAGGTAAATGCCGAGCTGGGCGATCGCTTTGCCAAGCTTTGCCAGGAGCACGAGTTCTTCTATATTCTGGGCAGCGGTCCCAACTTTAGCCAGACCTACGGTTTCGCTATCTGCTCTCTTATGGAGATGCAGTGGCAGCACTGCAGCTACATCCACTCTGCCGAGTACTTCCACGGCCCCTTCGAGGCTACTCAGGATGGCGTTTTTTACTTCCTGCAGATGGGCTCCAGCGAGTGCCGTGCTATGGACGAGCGCGCCCTGGCGTTCCTTAAGACGCATACCGATACGCTGATGGTGCTCGATGCCAAGGAGTACGGTATGGAAGCCGTGCCGGCGAGCGTCCGTGCCTATCTGGACTCGGTGCTGTTCTACGCCATGAACTGCGAGCTGCGTGCCGCACGCGGCAAGGTGTTTGATCACGATCCCGATTTCCGTCGCTATATGGGTGTTGTCGAGTACTAGAAGGAGCAAAGGCCATGGCATTTAACGTTAACGCGCTCGGATTTGGCGACAACGTCGTCGATCGCTACGAGCATATCCACACCATGTATCCCGGCGGCAATGCGGTGAACTTCGCCGTTTATGCCAAGAAATGCGGTGCCGCACGCTCCGCATACATGGGCATTTTTGGCAATGATGCCGCTGCCGAGCATGTCATTGCAAGCCTCGAGGATGAGGGTATCGAGCTTGACAAGTGCGAGCAGATGATTGGCGAGAACGGAGCGGCTCGCGTGACCGTCGTTGACGGTGACCGTGTCTTCCTCGGCTCCAACGAGGGCGGTATCCGTGGCGATGCGCGTTATGTCCTCGATCGCTTTGACCTTTCGTACATGAAGCAGTTCGATGTGGTTCATTCGGGCAACTATTGCTTTACCGAGCGCGAGCTGCCCAAGCTGAAGGCTGCGGGCGTCACGGTCTCTTTTGACTTTTCGGACGACTCCACCGACGAGTACTACGAGCAGATTGCGCCCTACGTCGATTTCGCTTTCTTTAGTGCGGCGGATGCCGCGAGTGAGGACGAGATTCGCGAGCGTCTGGCATGGGTGAAGGGCCTGGGTCCGCGTTTTGTGTCGGCTACGGCGGGCGCCGAGGGCTGCATTGCTTACGACGGCGAGCGTTATTACCGCCAGCTGGCTAAACCGGTAACGGACATGAAGGACACCATGGGGGCGGGCGACTCGTTCCTCACCTCGTTTTTGATGTGCTATCTCGATTCCGCCAAGCGCGGTGAGGATGGTTCTGAGGCTATTGAGCGGGCGCTTGACTTCGCGGCCAGGTTTGCCTCGACCGTATGCGGCATGGAAGGCTCTTGGGGCCACGGGGCGCCGATTTCCGAATAGCCGAGCGGGCTCAGGGAGCTGCATTAGTGCCTCCCTGTGACTCGGTGGTCAAAAAATGCCAAATATGAGTACTGTGACTAATTTAGTCGCAGCATAATTGACCCCTTCAGACGTGATTTAAGCGTTTGGAGGGGTTTAAACTTGCGAAAATGTAGGAGGAATGACTGTAAAAGTGTTAGTTAATGGACAATCGTAGATCATTCTGGTGGTCGGAAAGCTCAAAGTAATGTATCCATTTCGGTAACAGTACTCATATTTGACATTTTTTGACCACAGGGGTCAGCGAAGGCTAAAAACAGAGCGTGAATTTGCCAAAACTGCCGACTCGATGTGCTTTGCGCCACAGTTTTTGAGTGAGGCGATACGTTCTGAGGTCCATGCGAGCGATCTGATGAGCGACTGTGCGCTTGTTTCTGTGTTTGGTTCGGCTGGTGAATCGGTCTCGAGCAGTAGGCGGTCGAGTGGGATCTGTCGTGCGTATTCGCGACCGCGCTTGGTCGCGAGCATGCGTTCGTTGACGGAAAAATAGCAGCCTGCATCGCGCGCGCGGACGAGTTCGTCCGAAGTACCGCTAAACCAGTGGAAGATGATAACGGGGGAGTCGGGGTTTGGGATGAGTAGTCCATGCGATTCGAGGACGTCCAGTACGGCTCCTGCCGAACGAACGGCATGAATTGATATCACGCGTCCGGTAAGAGGATGCTGCACGAGCGTATCGCAGAGCCGGTCAAGTGCCTGTATTTGCAGCGGCTCGCTTCCAGCAAAACGAGTGGAAAAGTCGAGTCCCACCTCGCCGATGTAGCGCCCTTGGGCAGCAACTTCGCAAAGCAGATTGACTTCGGCAGGACCGCAGCGGCCGTCGGCGAGCCACCAGGGATGGAGGCCGACGCCCGCGATAATGTTTGGGTAACGGCTGGCCCGCTTTTTTGCTGCCTCGAAGTCGCATGGGTCGATGCCACAGTCAAAGAGCCCCAGACCCAATGCCGCCGACTCATTGGCCGTAGCATCGGGGCTGAGCATCAAATCAAGGTGACAATGCGTGTCAAAGAATCGCGGTTCCATCGCAGGGCATCCTGCTAGTCCAGGCGCTGGCCATCGGCGCGCACGCGCTCGGTGCCGCGCCCACTGATCTGGCGGATAACCTCGCCGGCAATCATCTGACCCATGATGGGCGGCATAAAGCTGGCGGTTCCCAGCTCGGTACGCTCGTGGATATTGGAAGGGTCGCGGGGCTGTGTCTTAACCGATTCCTCACAGCTAAACAGTACATGCAGGCTCTTGATTCCGCGTTTCTTGCATTCTTTGCGCATAATGCGGCTCATGGGGTCACGCACTGTATCGAAGATGTCGGCAAAGCGGAGGCACTCGGGATGGAGCTTGTTGGCCCCGCCCATGGAGCTAACCAAACGAATGTCGTGGTCCTGAGCATATTTGGCAATGGTGAGCTTGGCCGAGATGGTGTCGATGGCGTCGACGACGTAGTCGAGCTTGCCGTCCGTCTGCTCCAAAACGCTCGCGAAGAAATCATCGATGTTGTCGCTCAGCAAGTATTCAGTTCGCTTGATGACGGCAGCGGCGGGATTGATGTCGTGGATCATGGCTTCCATCACGTCAACCTTGCGCTTTCCGATGGTGCTGTGAAAGGCGATGGCCTGGCGATTGATATTGCTGGGCGCGATGACGTCCTTATCCAGAATGACGAAATGTCCGATGCCGCCGCGGGCGAGTGCCTCGCAGCAGTTGGAGCCCACGCCTCCGCAGCCGAGCACCAGCACCGTAGCATCGGCGAGCTTATCGAGTGCCTCGCGGCCCATGATGATCTCGAGCTTGGTGTCGCGTGTCTCGATGGCGGCTGCGGCAGCGGTTTCGGTCATAAATATCCTCCGATGGGGAAGCAGGTCGTGTTTTAGCTATCGCCATTATAGGTAATCGCCCATAGGTTGCGATGGCGTTTGCTTTGATGTGGTTTGAAGCAATGCGGTTAGATAGTTAGACAAACATCTAAATATTGAGTATAGTGTGCACGTCATGAGAGATGATGAAAGGAGGTCTTATGCCGGGAGAGGGTTTTAAGGCGCTTGCCGATCCAACGCGACGGCGCATTTTGGAGTTGCTGCGCGAGGGCAATTGCACGGCGGGGGAGCTTGCCGAGCATTTCGATATCAGTAAGCCGTCGCTGAGCCATCACTTGGCGACGCTCAAAAACGCCGGGTTGGTGACCGACGAGCGCCATGGCCAAAACATCGTATACAGCTTAAACACCACCGTCATGCAGGACTTGATCGGTTGGTTTATGGGCTTTACAAACACGGAAGGTGATAAGGATGAATAACGAAAACAAGGGCATTCACGCCACGGGGGTATCGCGGCGTGTGTGGATTGTGCTGATCGCTCTGTGCGTCGCCAATGTCGTAGCGCACCTCATGGTGATGCCGAGCTTGCCTGCGCAGATTCCCACGCATTGGGGCGCGAACGGCGCCGTCGACGGTTGGGGTCCTAGCTGGATGGCCTCTGCGCTCGGTGTGCTGCCTCTGGCGCTTCTCGCAATGTTCTGCGTGGTGCCGCGCATCGACCCCAAAGGTGAGGCATATCGAACCTCGGGCAAGTTCTACCAGGGCTTCGTAATCGCCTTCACCTTGTTCATGTGCGCCATAAGCTGGCTGGGAGAGCTTACGGTCTGGGGCGTGGTGCCGGCGGTCGGTTCGGTTAACGTGCTGATTTCCGGTGTTGTCGGTTTGCTATTCATCGGCGTAGGCAACTACTTGCCGCGTGTGAAGCAGAACTATACGCTCGGTATCAAGACGCCTTGGGCGCTTGCCGATCCCGAGAACTGGCGCCGTACTCAGCGTTTTGGCGGCGCCTGCTTTATGGTGCTGGGTATTGGCCTGATTGTGATGGGCGTGGCAGGCAGCGTGCTTTCGAGTGAAGTCGTCGCCGCGGTGATTGCGGTTCTGGCGTTTGGTTCGGTTGGAGCCGTCTACGTCTACTCGTATCTGTTGTGGCGCAAATCGCAGCGAGCCGCTCGTTAAGGTTGCGGAAAACTAGCGTACGCAGTTCATAGTGTGTTAAGGGGGACTTTTCCCAGGTAGTATTAGGGGGTGTGGGCAACCATGCCCCTTTTTCGTTAAGTTTCAGAGCTGGTTTTCTCATTTCGTTTCCACTAAAGCGAAACAAGAATAGGGAAACAGCAGGTAGAAAGGATAAAACAGGCAAATGGCAGAGTTTATCTACCAGATGTATCAGGCTCGTAAAGCCCATGGCGACAAGGTGATCCTTGACGACGTGACCCTGAGCTTCTACCCCGGTGCCAAGATCGGCGTCGTGGGCCCCAACGGTATGGGCAAGTCGACCCTGCTCAAGATCATGGCCGGCATCGAGGAGGTCTCCAACGGCGATGCCAGGCTCACCCCCGGCTACACTGTGGGCATCCTGCAGCAGGAGCCGCTGCTCGACGACGACAAGACCGTCATCGAGAACGTGCGCATGGCGTTTGGCGATATGATCGCCAAGGTCGATCGCTTCAATAAGATCGGCGAGGAGATGTGCGACCCGGATTGCGACATGGACGCCCTCATGGCCGAGATGGGCAAGCTTCAGGACGAGATCGACGCCGCCGACGGCTGGGATATCGATTCCAAGCTCGGCCAGGCCATGGACGCACTGCAGCTGCCCGATTCCGACATGCCAGTCAACGTGCTTTCCGGCGGCGAGCGCCGCCGCGTGGCCCTGTGCAAGCTGCTGCTCGAGGCTCCCGACCTGCTGCTGCTCGACGAGCCCACGAACCACCTGGATGCCGAGTCGATCCTGTGGCTCGAGCACTTCCTGCACAACTACCAGGGCGCGGTGCTTGCCGTCACACACGATCGCTACTTCCTGGATAACGTTGCCGAGTGGATCTGCGAGGTCGACCGCGGTCACCTTTATCCCTACAAGGGCAACTACTCCACGTATCTGGAGACCAAGGCCGCCCGTATCGAGGCGCAGGGCAACCGCGACGCCAAGCTCGCCAAGCGCATGGAGGCCGAGCTCGAGTGGGTACGCAGCTCGCCCAAGGCTCGCCAGGCCAAGAACAAGGCTCGTCTGGCTCGCTACGAGGAGATGGAGGCCGAGGCCCGCGCAAGCCAGAAGCTCGACTGGACCGACATCCGCATCCCTGTGGGCCCGCGTCTGGGCAACAAGGTTCTCGAGGCCCATCACCTGCACAAGGAGTTCGATGGCCGTGTGCTCATCGACGACCTATCGTTCACCCTGCCGCGCAACGGTATCGTGGGTGTCATCGGCCCCAACGGTGTGGGCAAGACCACGCTGTTCAAGACCATCGTGGGCCTGGAGCCGCTGACTTCGGGCGAGCTCGAGGTGGGCGAGACCGTCAAGATCTCCTATGTCGATCAGAACCGTTCCGGCATCGACCCCGATAAGAACCTGTGGGAGGTCGTCTCGGATGGCCTGGACCACATGATGGTCGGTGAGACCGAGGTTCCGAGCCGTGCTTATGTGGCGAGCTTTGGCTTTAAAGGCCAGGACCAGCAGAAGCGCGCCGGCGTACTTTCCGGTGGCGAGCGCAACCGTCTGAACCTGGCGCTTACGCTCAAGCAGGGCGGCAACCTGCTGCTCCTCGACGAGCCCACGAACGACCTCGACGTCGAGACGCTGTCCTCGCTCGAGGCGGCGCTGCTCGAGTTCCCGGGCTGTTCGGTGGTCATTAGCCACGACCGTATGTTCCTGGACCGCGTTGCCACGCACATCCTGGCGTGGGAAGGCACCGACGAGAACCCGGGCAACTGGTATTGGTTTGAGGGCAACTTTGAGGCCTATCAGGCCAATCGTATCGAGCGCCTGGGCGAGGACGCAGCCCAGCCGCATCGTATTCACCGCAAGCTGACGCGCGACTAATTTGTTACGCGGTTTTACCCAACCGCGTAACTACTCGACGCTGCGCGGGCCGCAAGCACCCCATCTTGCCGTTCAAACCGTCGCTCGCGTACCGAAGTACGCGTCGCTCCTCTTTCACGGCAACCTGGGGCACTTGCGGCCCGCTCGCTGTTGGTCACGAAACATCGATGAATGCTAATAAAAGCGGCTCAAATCCTGATTTGGATTTGAGCCGCTTGTCGTTACTGCTCGGGCTCTTCGACTTTGTCGATGGCCCAGGCGGCACCGAGGCCGCCAGTGGTGTTGCGGCGGATGCGCACGGCAACCTCGCGACGCTCGCCGGCCTGCGTGTAGCGCAGGGGGAAGCTTGCGCGGTTTCGCGCGGCCTCGATGGTACCGCGCTCGCGGGCGATCCAGTAGTACTCGCCGACGATGCCGAGCGTGTCGGCGCCGTAGGGGAGATAGGTCGACAGCTGGTGCAGAAGCGGGCCGGGGCAGAAAACCTCGGTTGCGAAATCGATGGGGAAGTCCTCGGGGATGGTGGGCGCTGCGGGCGCGGGGGTTGGGGCCGCTGCGGGTACCGAAGCCGGTGCCGGTGCGGGAATTTGGTCGCAAGCAGCGGCGGGCACGGACTCGATGACGGGTGCGGGCTCTGGCGTCGTCTTCGGCTTGATTGTGGAATCTGCGGGCTTCACGGTGACGGGCGCGTCTGCAGCTTCAGTTTCAACCTCAACCTGCGTCGAGCTCTCATTCTCGACGCTCGACTTTGCCTCGATGGGCGTGGATGCCATGGTGGTGATGCCGGCATTGGCGTTCTCGGGGTCGTAGACGACCGTGAGCGAGATGGCGGGCTGCGGCGTCTCGGGCTCCGGCGCCGACTCGGTAGCGTCTTGATCAGCGGACTCGTCGGGCTGATTGTCCTCGGCCTCGTCGCCAAAGACATCGCTGTTTTGGAACGCAGACGGCTCGGGTTGGTCAGCGGCTTCTTCGGTTGTCGACTTGGGCGCTTCGTTGAGCTCCACAGTGGCTTCCTGCTCGGATATGACTTCGGAATCGGTCGTGGCGGCGATTTCGGTTTCGGCTTCTGCCGTTACCTCAATAGCGACTTCGATCTCTGTCTCGGGCTCGGGTTCCGGCGCGGCTTCAACCATGGCTTCGGGCTCGGGACGCTTAACGTGCTTGGGGCGCACGGCCTTGAGGTCCTTCTCACCGCGCTTTTTCTTTTTGTAGGACTGCTTGGCGCCCTTGGCGGTCTTGGGCTTGTCCTCGCCCTTGGCAAGCGCGGCATCCCAGGCCTCGTTGGCGATGACCGTGGCATACAGGCGGCCGCCTTTAAAGACGGTCAGCTTAATGCAGTCGTCGAGCTCCTCGAGCAGCTCGCGCGTGGACTCGAAGCCCAGGTCATAAGCGGTCATGTCGCCAGCGGCGAGCGCCTCCTCGACCTGTGTCATAAACGTTTGCTTGCCGCACCCAATCGCGTCGCGCAGCAGGCGATACAGATAGATGTGGTTGCCCAGCGAAAGCGTGGGCCTAACTATTGTCTTGCTCATGGCAAATCTCCTCTTTACACATGTAAAGCATCTTACCATCGCATGGCGTTCGCCATGGCGGCGCCCAAGGCAAACGGGCGCGAACCGCTTTCGATTCGCGCCCGTTGTATAGGTCGGTTATCTATGAGAGGCAAACGTGCTTAGTTGCCCGATGCCGTGCCTTGGCTCGAGTTGTCAGATGCCGTGCCGGAAGCGGTTCCGCTCGAGCTGTTGGTGTTGTTACTGTCTGCCGTGCCCGTTCCCGACGTGGTGTCGCTCGTCTGGCCTCCCGTGTTCGGCTGTGAACCGTCAGTCGTTTGGCTTGAGTCGGTCGTGCCGGACGGCGTGCCACTGTTGGCCGTAGAGGAATCGGTGCCCTGCGATTGGTTTTGGGTGTTCGAGGACGAATTGGCAGAGGTAGGACTGTCTTGCGTGTCGTCCGTCTGTGCCTGCTGATCTTGCGACTGGGTGTTGCCATTTGCATCGCTCTCGGTCGTGCGCGACGACAGGATTGGCTCGGGACGCTCGCCCAGACCCTCACCGGCAGTGGTGATAAGGATGGCGCCGGCGCAGGCGATGACCGCGACGATGGCGATGGCGATCGAGAAGACGATGACCTTCTTTTGTGTCTGGCTGCGCTCTGCCGCCGCTTTGGCGCGCAGGCTGTTGGGGGCGACGCGCGCCGTGGTCGCGCGTCCCGCAACCTGGCGCATCTCCTGCGTGGTTGCGGCGCCACCTAGGTGCTCCTCGACATTGGGCTCAACGGGCTCGTAGGCGCCGGTAGGGTAGTCAACAGCGGCATGCGTGCCCTTGATTGCTTCGGCGCTGGCGGAGATAAAGTGGCGATAGACCTGCGAGGACACAACGGTGATGACTGAGCTCACAGCGGCACCAATCACCGAGCCGGCAATGCCGATCTTTGAAGCAAGCGCCACGCTCGTGGCGGCAGCTGCGGCGCCGGCGATGATCTGGGGAATGGAAATGTCGTCGAACAGGCCCTTTTTGGGCGCGATGGCCATGGTCTGGCCGATGGAATGGTTCTCGTGCACGCCGTTGTTGAGCGATGCCGGCGTCATGACGCGCGTGCGCGGCGCGTCGGTGTACTTGGTTGTCATACGGGGTCCTCCCGGTGTAAATCTGCTTCGTTTCGTGTAGCCATCAGGGTACCCACCAGATGTGAATCGTACGTGACATTTAACAGATACCATCAACTCATCAATAGCTCACCAAGTTGGTGGGATGTGGTTCCACCCGGTGGTTGAACTACAATAGGGCTTGCTAATTGTGTTGAATAGCGTCTACGCACGGGAGCATTCTTATGAATCTTCACCTTTCTCAGTCTGATGGCTTTTTGCGTGTGGCGGCGGCGTCGCCGCAGATTCGCGTGGCCGATGTCGAGGGCAATGCCGAGGTTGCGCTGGCGGCTGTTCGCGAGGCTGCCGAGCGCGGCGTTCGCGCGCTGGTACTGCCCGAGCTTAATCTGACTGGCTATACCGCGGCCGATCTGTTCCATAACCGCACATTACTGCATGCCTGCGAGACCGCACTGGCACATATTCTCGATGAAACCCGCGGGCTGCCGATTGTCTTTACCATCGGTCTTCCCGTTGCAGTTGCCGAGAGTATCTACAACTGCGCCGCCGTGTGCTGCGCGGGCGAGCTTTTGGGCCTCACGGCCAAAAAGTATCTGCCCAATTACGGTGAGTTTTATGAGCGCCGCTGGTTTGCTCCGGCGCCCGCAGATTCTGTGTGGGTCGAGTTTGCCGGTCAGGGTCCGGTTCCGCTGGGTTCGGGGCTTGTCTACCGCTGCTGTGATGAAGGTGCCGAGGATATGGTGCTGGGCGTTGAGGTCTGCGAGGACCTGTGGGTGCCGGCGCCCCCTTCGACCGAGATGGCGCTTGCCGGTGCGACGGTGATCCTCAATCCGTCGGCTTCGGACGAGATTATCGGTAAGGCGGATTACCGCCGCAGCCTCATTTCCAACCAGAGCGCGCGCCTGTACTGCGCCTATGCCTATGCGGACGCGAGCGAGGGCGAGTCCACGACCGATATGGTCTTTGCGGGCGAGAACCTCGTCTACGAAAACGGCTCCAAGCTCGCCGCGACCAAACTGCTTACCTGCGATATGGCCATCGCCGACGTTGACCTTGACCGCCTGGTTGCCGAGCGCCGTCGCTCGACGACGTGGACGCGCGCGGACGATGCGCCGGAGGCCACGACCGTTGAGTTTTCGTTTGAGGGCGTGCTGGCCGAAGAACCTGTCCTGCGCGATGCCTGCGATATCGACCGCGTTTTCCCGCGCGCGCCCTTTGTGCCGGCCGACCACGGCGACTTGGCCGAGCGCTGCGAGACGATCCTCGATCTGCAGACTGCGGGCCTCAAGACCCGCCTTGCCCACACGGGTACCAAGGCTGCGGTTATCGGCCTTTCGGGCGGCTTGGACTCCACGCTAGCGCTGCTTGTGACCGTGCGTGCCTTCGATGCACTGGGGCTGCCGCGCACTGGTATCACAGCCGTGTCCATGCCCGGCTTCGGCACGACGCATCGTACCAAGTCGAATGCCGAGTCGCTCGCTCGCGACCTGGGTGTGAGCTTCCGCGAGGTTTCGATCCACGCGGCTGTGGAGCAGCACTTCAAGGACATTGAGCATGATCCGGCCGTGCAGGACGTGACCTACGAGAACAGCCAGGCGCGCGAGCGTACGCAGATTCTGATGGATCTGGCCAACCAGGCTGGCGGTTTTGTCATTGGCACGGGCGACCTGTCGGAGCTGGCGCTCGGCTGGGCTACCTATAACGGCGACCACATGAGCATGTACGCCGTCAACGCGAGCGTGCCCAAGACGCTTGTGCGCCATCTGGTACGCTATGCCGCCGATGTCTTTGGCGGGCGTATTGCCGAGGTCTTGCTCGATATCCTCGATACGCCGGTGTCCCCCGAGCTTCTGCCGCCCACGGGCGACGGCGAGATTGCGCAGAAGACCGAGGATTTGGTGGGCCCATACGAGTTGCACGACTACTTCCTCTACTACCTGCTGCGTTTTGGCTTTGAGCCGGGCAAGATCTACCGCATGGCGCTCAAGAGCTTCGAGGGCGTCTACGACGCCAAGACCGTCCACACATGGCTACGTACGTTCTACCGTCGCTTCTTTGCCCAGCAGTTTAAGCGCAGCTGCCTGCCCGATGGTCCCAAGGTGGGTTCGGTGACGCTCAGCCCGCGCGGCGATTGGCGTATGCCGAGTGACGCAAGCTCACGTCTGTGGCTCGCGCAGATCGACGCCCTCAATCCAATTGACTAAGGTTGGCTAAATTGAACCAATACGGGGGTTGTAAGCGTTACACTTTTGAAATCTGATGGCCCGTATCGCGCGGCGCTCTTGTCGGAGCGCCGCGTTTTTTATATCGAAAGGTGGCACCATGCAGGCATCGCAGCGTCTCGACCGCTTTGGCGCGGAGGTCTTCGCCTCGCTCAACAACAAGCTTCTCGCGCTGAAGGCTCAGGGCAAGACCATTTACAACATGAGCGTGGGCACGCCCGACTTTAAGCCGTACGACCATGTGGTCGAGGCGCTCACGCAGGCAGCCCAAGATCCCGAGATGTGGAAGTATGCCCTGCGCGACCTGCCCGAACTCAAGCAAGCCGTGTGCGATTACTATGAGCGCCGCTTTGGCGTTTCGGGCATTACGCCGTCCATGGTGCAGTCGTGCAACGGCACGCAGGAGGGCGTGGGTCATTTGGGCCTGGCCCTGCTCGATCCGGGCGACACCATTCTGGTTCCCGATCCGTGCTACCCGGTCTTTGAGGCGGGTGCCAAGATCGCCGATGCCAAGCTCGAGTACTATCCGCTGGTCGCCGAGCATAATTACCTGCCCTATGTGGCGGGCATCGATCCCGAGGTGGCCGATCGCGCCAAGTATATGATCGTGTCGCTGCCCGCTAACCCGGTGGGCTCGGTGGGCACGCCCGAGGTCTATGAGGAGATCATCGCTTTCGCCCGCGAGCACGACCTTCTCATCGTCCATGACAACGCATACTCCGACATCGTGTTTGACGGTGAGCCGGGTGGCAGCTTCTTGCAGTATCCCGGCGCGCTCGAGGTGGGCGTGGAGTTCTTCTCGCTCTCCAAGTCGTTTAACGTCACCGGTGCGCGTATCGGCTTTTTGGTCGGCCGCGAGGACGTGGTCTCTGCCTTTGCCAAGCTGCGCGGCCAGATCGACTTTGGTATGTTCTTCCCGATCCAGAAGGCTGCTATCGCCTGCCTGAACGGTCCGCGCGATGAGGTCGAGGCGCAGCGTCTGAAGTACCAGGAACGCCGCGATGCCCTGTGCGACGGTCTTGAGGGCCTGGGCTGGGAGCGTCCCAACGCGCATGGCTCTATGTTTGTGTGGGCCAAGCTTCCCGGTGGTCGCACCGATTCCATGGCGTTTTGCGAGGAGCTTATGGAGAAGGCCGGCGTTGTGGTGACGCCGGGCGCGAGCTTTGGCCCTTCGGGCGAGGGGCACGTGCGTATGGCACTGGTCTTGCCGCCCGATCAGATCGCTTTGGCTGTCGAGGCCATTCGCGAGGCTGGCCTGTATTAGAAACCTATTTCGACCCGTCAATAGCTCGAAACCGATTTCGTGCAGTTATTTTACGAATTCTGCAAACAATTTCGGTAAACGGTCGATTTTTGGCTGCGAATAGGGGCATAATCAAAGTCCCGATTGGATGTATTGGGATTACGACAAGCCGCTCGGGTCGTTCCCGGGCGGCTTGTTTGTGGAGAGAGATGGGAGTTTCTAATGGTTAACGAGAAGAAGGTCGCTATTGTCGGCTGCGGTTTCGTCGGTTCGTCTTCGGCGTTCGCACTGATGCAGAGTGGTCTGTTCTCCGAGATGGTCCTCATCGACGTGGACAAGAACCGTGCCGAGGGTGAGGCCCTGGATATCGCGCACGGCATGACGTTTGCCGAGCCGATGAAGATCTACGCCGGCGATTATTCCGATGTCGCCGACGCCGCCATGATCGTCGTCACTGCTGGCGCTGCCCAGAAGCCCGGTGAGACCCGCCTGGACCTGGTCAACAAGAACGTCAGCATCTTCAAGTCCATTATTCCCGAGATTAAGAAGTCCGGCTTCGACGGCATTCTGTTAATCGTCTCCAACCCGGTCGATGTTCTGACCTACGCCGCCATCAAGATGTCCGGCCTGCCCGAGGGCCACGTCATCGGTTCCGGTACCGTGCTCGACACCGGCCGCCTGCAGCAGATGCTTGGTGCCCACGTCGAGGTTGACCCGCGCGATGTCCAGGCCTATGTCATGGGCGAGCACGGCGACTCCGAGTTTGTCGCTTGGTCCAGCGCTCAGGTTGCCGGCGTTCCGCTGAACACTTTCTGTGAGCTTCACGGCCACTTGGAGCATGAGGCTGCCGAGAAGCGCATCGCCGAGGACGTCAAGAACTCCGCCTACACCATCATCGAGAAGAAGCACGCCACCTACTATGGCGTCGCTATGGCCGTCAAGCGCATCTGCACCGCCGTCATGCGCGATGAGCAGACCGTTCTGCCCGTCTCTTCGCTCATGGTGGGCGAGTATGGCCTGTCCGATCTTGCCATCTCCATGCCGACCGTCGTTGGCCGCGACGGCGTTGTCTGCCGCGTCCCCGTGCCGCTGAACGACGACGAGCAGCATGAGCTCACCGTCTCCGCCAAGGCCCTCAAGGACATCATCGACAGCGTCGATTTCTCCTGCTAAATCAAGCTCGCTAGAGCGAAAAGCTACAATGAAGGCGTCCGGGCCCACACGGTCCGGGCGCCTTTTTGGTGCAAAGTAACCTGACCCCAATGCACCATCCCAATGCACCATAGTTGATGGGAGGGCCATGTCGGATTCGCCTAATTTTTTGACCTATGCTCAGACGGCGTTTGATCCGTTTGAGGAGCGGCCGTTCTGCGCGGTGGACAGCCTGGTCTTTGCGTGGTTGTCCTATTTGCGTTTGCCGGGTGATATGGCGGAGCTGACGAACTGGCAGGGCCTAGACGTACGCGAGCTGCTGCGCGCCGAGTGCTACCAAGACATGATTGGCGACCTGTGGGATCCGGAGGGGAGTCGTGCCCTGTTGGAGGCTGTGGCAGCAAGCCCTCGCTACCGTGGCGTTCGTGTTTGCGGCTATCGTAGCGTGAGTGATGCCGAGACAACGGAGCAGTTTGCGGCCATGACGTTCCGATTTCCGGCGGGGTTTAGCTATCTTGCCTTCCGGGGGACCGACAGCACGATTGTGGGCTGGAAAGAGGACTTTAACATGGCGTTCCGGTGTCCTGTGCCGGCCCAGGAATCCGCGGCGCGTTATGTAGACGAGGCGGCGGATGCGATTGACGGGCCGCTTTTGTGCGGAGGTCATTCCAAGGGTGGAAACCTTGCGGTGTACGGTGCGGCGATGTGCCCCGATGTCGCCCGTGAGCGAATCGAACGGGCGTATTCCCATGATGGTCCGGGCTTCGTCGAGGAGTTTCTGAGCGGCAACGCCTTCGCCGATCTATCCGGTCGAATCGACAAGACGCTACCTCGGTCGTCGATCTTTGGCATGATGTTCGAGACACAGGAGGACTATGCCATCGTTGAGAGCACCGAGTTCAGCCTGCTTCAGCATAATCCCTTTAGCTGGGTGGTTGATGGTCGCGACTTCGTGTACTGTGAGCGCCTGTCCGCCGGTGCTCGATACGTTGATGGCTCCATTCGCGAGATGCTGCTTGCGGTGTCGCCTAACGAGCGCGAGCGTTTTGTAGATGCGTTGTTCTCCGTGCTTGAGGCTACGGGTGCTGAGCGGTTTGCGGATATCGCTGGGAATCTGCGCGAGAGCCTGCCCGTGATGCTCCAGGCTGCGCAAGGCTTTGACAAGGATACGCGACGCTTTGTCTCGCAGACTATCGTTGCGATTCTTAAGTGTGCGCTTCTGCCCAAACGTCCCCAGATCGACATGCCCGCTGCCGGCAAGAGCTTGGCAGAACAGCTCGAGGCTTGGCAGTCCGAGCTCCTGCGCTAACCATTGGTGCAAAGCAACCTGTCCCCGATGCACCAATCTTCGATGCGCCTGGGGCGGGATCGACCGCTATACTGGTTCGTGCCGAGATCGATCTAGAACGGAATGCCGTATATGAAAATCAATCACGCGATTCTGCATATCCTGGACTTTGACTCTGCCGTCAACGTCATGAGCCAGCGCGAGCTCGATATCGAAAGTCGTACCGTGCGTAATTTCGTAACCACGCACCTGCGGCGCGCTCGTACCTCGGCTGATAACAAGCGTGCCACGTTTGCCGAGAACTCCGCATTCGGCGGCGAGCTCAAGGGCTATTTCTTTGGTGAGCGTGAGTTCGTGGATCTGTCTCAGCAGATTGCGGAGTTCATCTCTTCCGAACTTACCAAGGCCGAGAAAGCCGAGTCCACTGACGTGCTTGTGGCGGACTTTGATGACGATGAGGATGCCCGCTGGTTTGCCGTGATGCTGCTGGGCTCCAAGCAGGCTTTTATGCACGAGGTGGGTCGCGAAGAGGGCGAGGTGCGCAACGACATTGCGCGCCACTACGCCATTCTGCCGAATCCCTCGCAAAAGGTGCCGAGCTATGCAATCGTGCGTGCAAGCACCATGGAGATCGGCTATGTGGATAAGAAGCGCAAGATTGCCGGCGAGGATCGCATGCTCATTCCCGATGGCCTGCTGCAGTGCGACACGGGGGTATCGGGCAAGGAGGTCATCGACACCGTGACGCGTGTGGTCGAGGAAGTCGCCGAGGAGCACGGTGCCAACACGGCTGTAGCACTCGCCAAGGTTAAGGCTGCTGTTGCCGAGAAAGTTGAGGATGACGAGGAACTGCCCCCTTGGGATATCGTCGATGAGGTCTTTGAGGACGAGCCGGTTATCAAGGAGAGCGTGCGCGCGGCACTGACTGAGGAGAAGGTGCCTGAGCGTGTGCCCGTGGAGCGCAAGCAGGTCGAACGCGCGGCGGTGCGCAACCACAAGATCCGTACCGACACGGGCATCGAGATCAGCTTCCCGGCCGAGATGGGTTCGAACTCTGAGTACATCGAGTTTGTCAACGAGCCCAACGGCCTCATCTCCATCGAGCTCAAGAACATCGGGTCAATTGAGAATCGATAAACTGCGCTTGGACGCTGCAGAAAAACAAAGGCCGAAGCCCCAATGGAGCTTCGGCCTTTTTGCTTAGAACTGCATTTCCTTGCAGGTTGACACGCCTCTAGAGCCGGCGTAAGCCTTCCTCGAGACCGGTCTTGCTGTCGGTCTTCTCGTCGCGCATCTTGATGGCGCGGGCGGGGACACCGGCCACGACGGCGCCGGCGGGGACGTCCTCGACGCACACGGCGCCGGCGGCAACTACAGCACCCTTGCCCACGTGCACGCCTTCCAGGACCACGGCGTTTGCGCCGATCATGACATCGTCCTCGATGATGACGGGCGTGGCGCTGGCGGGCTCCACAACGCCTGCCAGCACGGTGCCGGCGCCGATGTGGCAGTTCTTGCCCACGGTGGCGCGACCGCCCAGCACGGCGCCCATATCGATCATGGAACCCTCGCCGATAACGGAGCCGATGTTGATGATGGCGCCCATCATGATGACGGCACGGTCGCCAATCTCGACGCGGTCGCGGATGATCGCGCCCGGCTCGATGCGGGCGTTGATGCCCTTAAGGTCGAGCATGGGCACGGCGGAGTTGCGGCAATCGTTTTCAACGTCGTAGTAATCGATGGAATCGGCATTGGCGTCCAGGATGGTCTTGAGCTCGTCCCAGTCGCCAAAGACGGTCTTGCCGCGACGGCCGCCGTAGACATGTGCGTCGCCCCAGGCAACCTTCATGCCCGGCTTCTCGCGCACGTACAGCTTGACGGGCGTCTTTTTGGGCGCGGTGGCGATGTAGTTGATAATCTCCTGTGCATCCATCTCGGCTGCGTTGCTCATTTGCTATCTCTCCTTTGGGTGGATTCGGTTGATACCTGGTTAGGCAAACATGACCTTGTCGAACGTATAGAAGCCGGGTTCGCGGGTGACGAGCTTCTGCGCGGCTGCCAAGGCGCCGTTGACAAAGATCTGACGGCTCGTGGCGCGGTGGGTGAGCGTGACCTCCTCGTCCTGGCCAAAGAAGCTCACCTCGTGCACGCCGGCGACGGTGCCGCCGCGCAGCGAGTGCATACCGATTTCCTTGGGATCGCGTGCTCCGCACATGCCCTCGCGGCCATAGACGGGGTGGTAGCCTGCCTCGGGCTCGGCTTCGACGACGGCGTCGAGCAGTAGCTTGGCAGTGCCGCTGGGGGCGTCGACCTTTTGGTTGTGGTGCGTCTCGACGATTTCGCAGTCAAAGCCGGGCAGCTCGCGTGTAGCCTGCGCTACCAGATGGCGCAGGGCTGCGATACCGATGGAGTAATTGCCCGAGTGCATAACGCGGGTGTTCTGGCCCAGTTCACGCAGGCGGTCCATCTGCTCGGGGGTGTAGCCTGTGGTGCCTGAGACCAACGCCGCGCCCGTGCGCTCGACATAGGCGACGACGGCGTCGAAGGTCGCGACGTTCGAGAAGTCGATGATGACGTCGGCAGCCGGTGCGTTCTCGAGCTCGCTCAAATCGAAGCCAATCTGGGCCACGATATCAAAAACGGGCTGCCCGGCGGCGTCGACAATGCCTTCGGCGGTAGTGCGGATGAGCGAGCCCATGCGGCCCGTTCCCATAATGACGGTCTTAATCAAGTAGACCAGCTCCCTTCAGAGCATCGGTAAGTGCGGCTCGCGTGTCGTCTGCCATGGGGCACAGCGGCATACGGTAGTTTGCCTCGATCATGCCCATCTGGGCGAGCGCTTCCTTGACGGGGATGGGGTTGACCTCGCTAAAGAGGGCGTTGATGAGCGGCTGGCCGGCAATCTGGATATCGCGGGCGCGCGCTACGTCGCCGTCCAGATAAGCGCGGCACATGTCGTGTACAAGCTGCGGCTGCACGTCGGCCCACACGCTGATGGTGCCCGAAGCGCCCAGGCTCATGAGCGGCACTGTGAGTGCATCCTCGCCCGAGTACATGCGGAAATCGTCGGACAGCAGGTGGGCGATCCTGGCCGCGTAGGCGACGTTGCCCGAGGCCTCCTTGATGCCCATGATGTTGGGGTGCGCGGCTAGGCGCTCTACGTTGCGCTCGCTGATACCGCAGCCGCAGCGGCCGGGGATGTTGTACAGGATGCAGGGGATGTCAACGGCATCGGCGACGGTCTTAAAGTGCTGATAGATACCCTCTTCGTTGGACTTGTTGTAGTAGGGGGTAATGAGCAGCAGGCCGTCGGCTCCCAAGCCCTGGTAAGTAAGCGACTTGGTGAGCATGGTCTGCGTGGAGTTGGAGCCTGAGCCGGCGATGACGGGGACGCGTCCTGCAACATGCTTGACCACGGCGGCGACGACGGAGTTGTCCTCGTCATCGGTCATCGTGGCGCTCTCGCCGGTGGTGCCCAGGGTGAGAATGGCGTCGGTGCCATTTTGCAAGTGGAAATCGATAAGGCGCTCGAGCGCGTCAAAGTCGACACTGCCGTCCTTTTTAAACGGCGTAACCAGGGCGACGATTGAGCCCTCGAGATTGCGGATGTCCATGTTCTTCTCCTTCGCCTCCGCGATCTGGATGCGTTTGTTCCATTGAGCTGCGACTGCCAGGCGCTCGTCTTGGGCGCGACGGCGGGCGCTTTCGGCGCGCGACTTGGCCAGCAGCTCTCGGCCGCACGGCAGCACGTCGAGCGTGGAAAAGTAATCGCCCGGGCGCTCGGCGCGGCGGATGAGGTCGGCCGCGCCATCGGGGCGCAGCAGGACCTCGGCGGAGCGCAGACGTCCGTTGTAGTTGTAGCCCATGGAGTAGCCATGCGCACCGGTATCGTGGATTACAAGCAGGTCACCCATGTCGATATGCGGCAGCTCGCGGTCGATGGCGAACTTATCGTTGTTCTCGCACAGATTGCCCGTGATGTCATAGGTGTTCGTGACGGGCGCCGTGGCCTTGTCGGCGCCGCCCGGCTGACCCATCACCGTAATGTGGTGGTAGGCGCCATACATGGCAGGGCGAATCAAATCGACGGCGCTTGCATCGACACCGATATAGTCCTTGTAGATCTGCTTCTCGTGGATAGCCTTGGTGACCAGACAGCCGTAGGGGCCCATCATAAAGCGGCCCATCTCAGTGCAGATGGCCACATCGCCCATGCCGGCGGGAACCAGGATCTCGTCGTATGCCGCGTGTACTCCCTCGCCGATGGCGCGAATGTCGTTGGCCTGCTGCTCGGGCAGGTAGGGGATGCCGACGCCGCCGGACAGATTGATGAAGGCGACGTGTGCGCCGGTCTCGCGCTCCAGGCGTACGGCAAGCTCAAAGAGGATATGCGCGAGCTCGGGGTAGTAGTCGTTGGTGACGGTGTTGCTGGCAAGGAATGCGTGGATGCCAAAGTCCTCGGCGCCCTTGGCTTTGAGCATGCGGAAGGCCTCGAAGAGCTGCTCGGTGGTCATGCCATATTTGGAGTCGCCTGGGTTGTCCATGATGCCGTTGGAGAGCTGGAACAGGCCGCCTGGATTAAAGCGGCAGCCGACCGTTTTGGGGATGGGTCCCGCAACACGCTCAAAGAACTCGATGTGGCTGATGTCGTCAAAGTTGACGATGGCACCCAGCTTGTCGGCGAGCTCAAAGTCGGCAGCCGGCGTATCGTTGGACGAGAACATGATGTCGTGTCCCGTGATACCCAGCGAGCGGGCGATCATGAGCTCGGTATAGCTCGAGCAGTCGCAGCCGCAGCCGTATTCGTTGAGAATGGAGATGAGCGCCGGGTTGGGGTTGGCCTTGACGGCAAAGTATTCCTTAAAGCCCGGGTTCCATGCAAAGGCGTCGCGCACTTCTTGCATGTTGCGGCGGATGCCCGCCTCGTCGTATAGATGAAACGGCGTGGGGAACTGCTCGACGATATGCTCGAGTGTCTCCTTGTCCACAAACGGCTGCTTGGCCGCATATGCCTCGTTGGGGGTCAATACCATGTCCCGTAAACCTCGCTATCCAGACGGCGCCATCTGCGCATCGAATCCGCATAGCGTGGACCCAATGTCCGGATAGCGCTCCCGCATTGCTGCAGACAGTCCTGTGGGTGTTTCCCACAGGCCCACCAGGTTGTTCGTGCCCGAAAAACCCAGTTCGGCGGGTTTCGCCTCCCCACGGGGTCAAAGCCTGCCGGCTCGCCCGCGGCTCTTCGTGCCCGCGCCTCTATCAAGTGGTAAAGACCCTATCACGTTGCACTTTACCAAACAAGAGTATTCGTATATAACGTTTAAAAAATGCAGGGATATGCTGGAAACATGTGCGCCACAATCCTGTATCACAATAAGTTGCAACAGATGTGCCTCACGAAGGGATCCTCTATGACCGAGCTCCAAGAACTCCGTCGCTATCGCCGCGATCTCCATCGCATTCCGGAGCTCGATTTCGATCTTCCGCAAACCATTGCCTATATCGAGGGCGTGCTGGCACCGCTCGCTTGCGAGGTGACCCATCCGTGCCCCAGCTGCGTCTGTGCTTTCTTCGACGCCGGTGTTGATGCCGCGCATGCCACGGCGATTCGCGCCGATATGGATGCGCTGCCCATCGCGGAGGCGACGGGAGCGGCCTTTGCCTCAACCCATCCCGGCAAGATGCACGCTTGCGGACATGACGGACACATGGCCATGGCGCTTGCCGCCGCGACGTATGTTGACCGTACGATTCGCGAACAGCCGGGCGCCATTAGGCGCAACGTTCTCTTTGTGTTCCAGCCGGCCGAGGAAACGACCGGTGGTGCCAAGACGGTATGCGAGAGTGGTGTGTTCGAGCGCTATGGGGCCGACCGCATTTTTGGCTTTCATGTGTGGCCCGATCTGCCCGCCGGCACGTTGGCGAGCTGCCCCGGTCCGCTGCTGGCGCGCTCAAGCGAGACGCACATTCATATCCATGGAACGAGTATCCATATCGCCAAGACCTACGGCGTTCCAGTCGAGGAATCGCGCGATGCCGCGCTGGCAGCGGCCAAGTTCTTAGTTTCCGAGCGCGAGCTCATGGACGAGTTGGGTGCCGATGAGCCCTGCATTGGCAAGTTCGGCCTGCTGCAGGCAGGCACCGTCTGCAATGCGGTGGCGGGGGAGGCCCATGTTGCCGGTAGCTTGCGTGTGTTTACGGACGCCATGTTCGACCGTGCGCGCGAGGGCGTACGCCGTGCGCTCGACGAGGCGTGCACCGCAACGGGCTGTACGTACGATCTCGACTTTGCCGAGGGCTATCCGCCAGTCGATAACGACCCCGAGTTGTTTGCCCACATTGCGCCTGCCTTGCCCGAGCTGCAACTTGTGGACGAGCCGCTGCTGATCGCCGAGGATTTCGCGTTCTATCAGCGCCATCTGCCGGGCGTGTTTTTCCTGCTGGGCACGGGTATGCCAGAGGACCAAGACAACCCGAGTGATTCGGATGGCTGCCCCGCCTATGCCACAAGCGCTCTGCATACCGATAGCATGCTCTTCGACGAGGAAATCCTGCTCAAAGGCCTCGATGTCTACAAACGATTGCTTGACTTGGAGTGATGATGAGGCGCCGACAGACTGCCGTGTATAGTCCTGGTGGGTGCGGGTGCGGCCTGCTGCTGCTTCCGGTTATTGCTGTGAGCATTGGCGTGATGTTTGCGCTTGCTGGGCTTGCCGCGGCGGCGCTCGTGCTGTTTATCACTGCCATCGGCGTGACGATTTGGCTCTGCCGCAATCGCGAGCAACGCCGTGCCGACGGTAAAACCAATGTCGGCTGGGTCGTCTTTCTGATCATTGCGTACCTGCTGAGTGTCAGCTACCTTGTTTTCTTTGTCCTGTTGATGATCAGTGCTTTTACCGGGGAATCCGTCACGGTGGGTTGATCACTGCTGGCAGACGGTCGCGCAAAGTGCGTTTGCTCGGCGTTTGGATAACTGCATTGGTCGTTTACCGCAACCTTAGCTCTCAGCTAATGAATTCAAGTTCAATCCTTCCTACGATGTGCTGTGTGCCGGCACGGTAGCCGGATCGTAGGAAGGATGAATAATGGCAAAAGAGGGAAAGAAGCCGATCGGCAAGATTGTCCTAGGCATCATCGTGGTGCTGGTTATTGTCGGTGCCGTGGGCTCTATGGGCGACAACTTAACCGATTCGTCTGCGAGCGATTCGGCAAAACCTGCCGAGACGACACAGCAGGCTGAGGAGCGAAAAGAACCGCAAGAACCGTATACCATTGCTGACGAGGCTGAAGACACTTCCAATCAGTTTACCTATAAGATCACGGGCACGCTGACCAATAACACGGACAAGGAAAAGAGCTACATTCAGATTGAATATGTTCTGTACGATGCCGATGGCAACCAGGTTGGAACGGCTCTTGCAAACACCAATCATCTGAAGGCGGGCGGCTCCTGGAAGTTCGAGGCGCTGGGTACGGTGTCTCCCGATCAGGTCGTCAGTTGGGAGCGCTCGGATGTGAGCGGTTTCTAGCATGTTGCATGCACAGGGGGAGGTGAGGTCGTATGCCCGATAAAAAGCTGACTGACGAGTTGCTCAATGAGCTTCTCGACGCGCCAAACATCGATGGCTATATCAAAGAACACGACTTTGCCGCCCCGTCGCTTTCGGACTACCTGAAGCAGCTGCTGCAGGAAAAGGGCTTGGAGCGCTCGCGCGTGGTTCGTATGGCCGATCTCAATGAGACCTTTGGCTATCAGATCTTTACCGGTGCGCGTCATCCGAGTCGCAATAAGGTGCTGCAGATTGCCTTTGCGATGGCGCTGACGCTCAAAGAGACCAACCGTGCGCTGACGGCTGCCGGGGTAAGCGTTCTTAACTGCAAGGACCGCCGCGATGCGATTATCATCTTTTGCATCGATCGCGGGTGCAGCCTCCAAAAGGTCAACGAGGAGCTGTATCGCTTTGGCGAGGAGACGGTGAGTTAGCGGCTGATATCTGAGCCGGCGGAGCTGTCGAACAGCGATGCAAACGAACGGGGCGCGGATGCCATGGGGTGTCTGCGCCCTGCGCTATGATGGAGGCTATGGATACTCAGACCCCAACATATTCCGATGATGAGTTGACCGCAGCGCTTGCCGAGCACCTGGCGTCGCTCGATCGTGACGATAGCTATCGCGTGGAGCGTGTACTTAAGCGCTCGCCCGTTGAAACAACCGAGCTTGTGTACTTTGAAGGAACCGGCGGTGGTTCGCTCGGCCCCTTTGTCCGTAAACGCATCGATGCTTCGGCTCAAATCGGCGGGGCATACGGGCGTTTGTTTGCCGCTCAGCGGGCAGGCAGGCGTTTTGAGCACCTGCCCAGAATCGTCGATTGTCGTCGTGTGGGCGACGAGCTCAACGTGGTTATGGAATACATCGAAGGGGAGACGCTCAGGGCGCTGGTGTACCGTCTGGGAGCCACCCCCGATTATGCGCGTGAATTGTATCCTGCCCTATGCGATGCCGTGGGCGGGCTCCACGCCGGTTTTGCAATGGCGGGGGAGACGTCGGCGCCGGTGATCCATCGCGACCTCAAGCCGTCGAATATCATCGTGACAGGTGCCAACTATACGCCTGATGACGGCCTGACGTTTTCATCGCTGGTGATTATCGACTTGGGGATCGCGCGCGTATGGCGCGATGGCGCCGATACCGATACCGTCAAGTTTGGGACACGGCCCTATGCGCCGCCCGAGCAGTATGGGTTTGGGCAGACGAGTGTGCGAAGCGACGTCTACGCACTCGGCGCCCTGTTGTTCTTCTGCTTGACGGGAGTCGACCCTAAACCAGGGCTTGACATGCGCGAGCAATGCGAGGCGCGTGGCATTCCCACTCCACTGGCCGATGTCATCTGCATGTCGATGGCGCTCGACCCGGCCAAGCGTTTTGCGAGTGCGGAAGCGTTGGGACGGGCGACGCGCGCGGCATACGACCTGATTCACCCCGTGCGGCCTCCTGCGCCTGCGCTTGTCCATACTCCGGCCTTGGAGACGGGGTTGACGCCCCAAGGGCTCCGAAACCCCGCAGAGCTTCCTAGGCCTGCCACCTCCGCTGCATGCGGTCTGCTCTCTCGTGTTCCGGAGTCTCTGGGGCGCATTTGGAATACGCTCGTCTGCTTCTCGCTGCTTGTGTTCTTTGCCGGAAGTCACTTTGCCGTCTTTCACCCCACCGGAGCAAACCAAAGCTACCCGACGTGGCTTCTCATAATCGAGTATTTTTTCTTTGTCGATGGCCTTATGGTGCTTATGCATTTTGCGCTGCTCGATAAGCGCCGTCTTCGTCGGCGATTCGCACTGCTCGACAGCTATCGCGGCAAGAAACTCGCGAAACTCTGGCTCAAGGCATTGGGTGTGCTGCTCCTATGCATGATCGTCATAGTCGCGGTTGCCAATGCGACCGGCGTTGTCGATACCTCCGCTACCTAAAAGAAAAGGGCCCCATTGGGGCCCTTTGCAGTTGCACTTAGATGCGGTTCATCTGAGCGGCGACTTTGTTGTACCAGTCCTGCCACGTGGGCGGGCAGTACTTTTTGGCAGCTGCCGGGGTAAGGGTGGAGCCGTAGTTGGCGCCCAGATAGGCAACGTGAGCGGAGATGCCCTCGCTCCAGCTGCCAAAGCTGCGCCAACCGCCGCCACGTGCACTCCAGCCCCAGGCGTTGTAAGAATTGGCGCAATAAGCACCCTTGGTGCTCTCGATGCAGGCGATGGCGGGGGACCAACGGGGGTCGACACCGGTATTCCAAGCGGCGACGGCAAAGTTATAGCCCTGGCCTGCCATGGGGGAGCCGGCGAGATAATTGTCGATACGGCTCGTCCACTCATTAATGAACGAATCGTAATCGGAGCTACCGGTATTGGAGTTGTTCACCGTGGTGTCGATGGTGGTGTTGGTGTTGGTGGCCTGGCTGCTGGAATTGCTGCCGCTTACGCCCTCGCCCGAGAGCTTCTCGGCGGCAGCGGCCTTATCGGCCTCAAGCTTGGCAAGCTCGGCGGCATTTTCCTGCTCGGCTTTTGCCTGTGCCTCGCTGCGAAGCTGCTGGGCCTGCGCCAGCGCATCCTCGGCGTTTTTCTGCTCCGCCTCAAGCTGAGACTTGGCCTGCTGGAGCTCGGCCTTGTTCTGCTCGAGTTCGGTTTGCATGTTATTGAGCTGTTCGATCTCGTCGACGCTCGAGCTCGTGATCTGGTTGGTGTATTTGCAGGTCGTGATGAACTCACCCAGGCTCTGCGCATTGACCAGGAAGCTCACGATGGGATTGGTGCCCTTCTGATACTTGTACAGATCGCGCATGGCAGAGCTTGCCTTGGCCTGCTGCTCGGGAAGCTTAGCCTCGATTTCCTCGATGCTCGCCTCATTGGAGTCAATCTGCTTTTGCAGGTCATCGAGTTTGGTGCGGGCGTCGTTGTAGACGCTCGTGGCGGCTTCGATCTTCTGCTGGGCTGCGGAAAGCTGGTCCTGCGTTGCCTGCGAGGCGGCATACGCCGCAACGGGGGAGAGCATCGGCGTGGCCGTCAGCGCAACGGCGAGCGCGGCGCTCGTGATGATACGAGCCGGCTTCGACGCAATGAGCGCTGCGGTGCGATGATTCGAATGCTGCATCCAGTCCCTCTGCAATCAATCGTAGGTTATGGTTCGAACGGTATTCTACTACTGCTTTCGACCTCAACTTGAACCTTAAAGGTTCCAAAGGGTCAAGTTGAACTTGAGACTTTGGCTTTGACCTGCAGTTATGATGAATTGTTGAGAAACCATAGAGTTCAACTTTAACGTTACGGCGCCCTGTTTGAGAGGAGTTCTGGGCTGTAAAAGCTATCTCAACGTGGGGTTTTACAACTACAGCGTGCCTTTCTGACGAGCCTGCTCAATCTCTTCGAGGGCCTCGGCAGGGGTGAACGAGCAAGTGCCGTCGCCGAGCTTGACCACCTGGATGTCGTCGCCGATATGGACCTCTCCGCCCTTTGGTACCACGCCAAAAACGCCCTCGTGGGGAAAGATGCAGTCGCCAGCGAGATAGTAGATGGCACAGCGGGTGTGGCAGACCTTGCCGATCTGACTGATTTCGACCAGGACATCGTTGCCAATCTTGAGCTGCGTTCCCAGGGGGAGCGAGAGCAGGTTGATGCCCTGGGTTGTGAAGTTCTCGCCAAAGTCGCCCTCGTGCACATCGAGCCCGCGCGCCTGCGCCGTCTGGATAGACTCTGCAGCTAAAAAGGAAACCTGGCGGTGCCAATGCCCGGCGTGCGCATCGGTAGCGAGGCCAAATTGCTCTATAACGGTGTCGTGCCCGTCGGCGACGGGCGACTTGCGAGTGCCTTTGTGCTCCGACGTGTTGATTGAGACGATACGGGCAGGCCCGTTGTAAGCAGCGTTTGCAGTGCGTAGGGGAGCTGCCGTCTGGGCACGATCCGCAAGTTCGCGCTTGGTGGCGTCAATGATGGGGTTGTTGATCGGATGAGCCTGGGGCACGGTGCACCTTTCGACGGGGCGGGCAACATGTTGAATCCTACAATAATGGTAGGTTCATTGCCCATTGTCATACAACGGTGAGCGCCGTCTTCGTGCTGGACGATTACGTCGATTGCCATAGATACGGTGGAGCTTTGGGTGCCGGCGGCTTGGCACGCTAGAATAAATCAGTTGCGCAAAGACCGCCCGTTGTGTGGGCAGTTCATGATAGGAAGTTTCCATGGCATTGCAATTTACAGAGCGTGAGTTCATTCCCGTGCTGCTCGGTGGCGACATCAACGCCTATTCGGTGGCGCGCGCCTTCTACGAGGAGTACCAGGTCAAGAGTCTGGTCTTTGGCAAGTATCAGACGGGTCCCGCGTACCGCAGCCAGATTATCGACTACACGCCCAACGTGGATATCGACACCATGCCCGTGATGCTCAAAACCGTCAACGGCATTGCCCAAGCGCATGCCGACAAGACGATTGTCCTTGTGGGCTGTGGCGACAACTATGTCGCTCTCGTGGCTCAGGCCAAGGATGCTCATGAGTTGGCGGATAACATCGTCGCTCCCTACGCGCCCTACAGCATGCTCGAGCAGTGCCAGAAGAAGGAGATCTTCTACGAGCTGTGCGAGAAGCATGGCGTGCCCTATCCGCACACGTTTACCTTTACCAAGGCGATGCTCAATGCCCAGGGTGAGGCGCCTGCCGAAGTGCTCGACCAGATCGATTTTCCTTACCCGATGATTCTGAAGCCTTCTGACGGCATCATGTGGTGGCAGCACGAGTTCGAGGGCCAGAAGAAGGCCTATGAGATTGCCGACCGCGCCGAGCTGGAACAGGTCATTCGCGATTCGTATGCCAGCGGCTACACCGACGATCTGATCTTGCAGGACCGCGTGCCCGGCAACGATGAGTACATGCGCGTGCTCACCAGCTATTCCGACCGCAACGGCAAGGTGCGCATGATGTGCCTGGGCCATGTGCTGCTCGAGGAGCATCAGCCCCACGGTGTCGGCAACCATGCCTGTATCATCACCGAGCCCAACGACGAGCTCATGGGCGGCGTGCGCAAGTTGCTCGAGGACCTTCACTTTGTGGGCTATTCCAACTTTGACGTTAAGTACGACGAGCGCGACGGCTCGTTTAAGTTCTTCGATTTCAACACGCGCCAGGGCCGCAGCAACTACTATGTCACTAACAGTGGCTTTAACGTTGCCAAGTATGTGGTGGACGAGTATGTGTTCAACCGCCCGTTTGAGCCGGAGTTTGTGACGGCTCAGGACGAGGCCCTGTGGATGGTCGTCCCCATGGGCGTCGTCGACCAGTACGTCAAGGATCCCGAGCTGCGCGCTAAGGTGCATCGCCTGGACAAGGAAGGCAAGGGCGCCGACCCTTCGTTTATGAAGGGCGACTTTGTCTTTAACCGCTGGCTGCGCATGTGGCACACCAAGCTGCGCCACTTCAAGCTGTTCAAGACGTATTACAAGTAGATGAGCGCGGCGCCCGTCCGGTTTGCATCGGGCGGGCGCGGGTATGATACGCGCAATTGCGCAAGCGTCACCAAGGAGGCGGCGATGGAAAAGCTGGGAGTTATCGGCGGCATGGGCGCCGAGGCCACGTCGTATTACTACGACCAGGTGGTGCGCCACACGGCTGCTGCCTGCGATCAGGAACATATCGACATGGTGGTGCTCTCCAAGTCGACCATGCCCGACCGCACGTTGGCCATTAAGACCGGCGAGCATGCCAAGCTGCTGGCGACCATGAAAGAGTGTGCCCAGGCACTCGAGTCGCTGGGCTGCGCGCACATTGCCATTCCCTGCAACACGTCACACTACTTCTACGATCAGATCCAGTCGTTTACGAAGGTGCCGATTATCCACATGCCGCGTGAGTCGGTGCGCTATGCTCTGGCCGGTGCGGTGATGGGGGAGTGCGAGTTCGACCCCAACCTGAGTATGCCGGCCGAGCCGGTGCACAAGATTGGCATCATGGGCACCGACGGAACCGTGGGCGCGGGCGTCTACGGCCGCGAATGTAAGGCTGCGGGTGTTGAGGTCGTCTATCCCAGCGAGAAACGTCAGAACGATGTGATGTCGCTTATCTACGATGATGTGAAGGCCGGACGTGAGCCCGATATGGATAAGTTCGACCGCGTGATGTGGGAGTTCGCCCGTAGCGGCTGCGACCGCGTCATTCTGGCCTGCACCGAGCTCTCGGTGCTGCAAAAGTACCGAGAGATGCCCGAGATCACCCTCGACGCCATGGATGTCCTGGTGCGCGAATCCATCATCCGCAGCGGCGCCCCCTACCGCCTCTAGCTTCCGACCCGCCAAAAAGGGACAGGTTAATTTTGGTAGGTTTTATCTGGTGAAACAGTAAAGGCCTCGGCTCGTTTGGTGCGAGCCGAGGCCTTTTGCGTTGGGCGGTTGCTGTCGGTGGTGAACTAGAACAGGAAGCCGATGGCGATGAGGGCGATGCTGACGATGAGCACGGCGATGTCCAGGCCCTTGATGGGGTAGCGCTTGTACGAGCTGGCGCGCGTACGCAGATAGAAGCCGCGCTGTTCTGCCGCCAAGGCTGTGGCATCGGTCTTGCCCACGCTTGAGATGAGCAGCGGCACGCACAGTGGCAACATGAGCTTAAGCTTCTTGATGGGGTTCTTGGTGTCGTACTCGACGCCGCGTGCGGTCTGCGCCTCCATGATGGCATTCATCTCCTGACCAAACACCGGCACAAAGCGCAGCGCCGTGGTAAAGGTGAAGGCATAGCGATACGGCACGTGCAGCACCTCGACGCAGGCGTTGGCAAGGTCGTTGAGCTTGGTCACCATGAGCATGAGGATGAGTGGTAACGCCACACCCAGCAGGCGCAGGCAGGCCTTCGATCCTGTGATGAGGCCCGTGTCGGTGATAAAACCCCACACCACGTTGCCATCGCGCATAAAGGCCAGCTGGAGCACCAGCATGATAAGCGCGAGCGGAATCAGCAACTTGAGCAGCGAGAACAGACGGTCGACGACGCCGGCATAGGCACCCAGTGCAAGGGTGAGTGCCAAAAAGCCCAGCAGCGCTACGTAGGTGTCGGACAAGAAGATGCCGACGATGATGGCAGCGGCGAGGCCCAGTTTGACGACGGGGTTCAGGCGATGCAGCAGCGTATCGCCCGGCATGTAGTCGATGACGTTAACCACGGTGGACCATCTCCTTGGTAATTCGAACGACATCGGTGACCTCGCTCACCTGCGCAAAAGCGGGCGAGACGGAAGATGCCAGACGGCGCGAGAGTTCAATAACCTGGGGAGGCTCCACGTAGGCATGCTGCATGAGTTCGATGTTCGAGAATAGCTCGTGCGTGCGGCCGCGGTCGAGGATGCGACCGTCGGCCATCACCACAATGCGCTCGGCAAAATCCGAGACGACTTCCATATCGTGGCAGACCATGATAACGGCGCAACCGCGCTCGGCCATGGTGCGCACCGTTTCCATGACGGTCATGCACTCGCGGTAATCAAGGCCGCTCGTGGGCTCATCGAGTACGACGATCTTGGGCTCAACCACTACGACGGAGGCAAGCGCCACCATTTGTCGCTGGCCACGCGAAAGCGAGAACGGCGCCTCATCGGCAGGCAGGCCAAAGCGGTCGATGACGAGTTGGGCACGACGCAGAGCCTCGGCACGGTCCATGCCGCCAAGCTCCAGGCCAAAGGCGACCTCGTCGAGCACGGTGTCCTTGCAGATCTGGCGGTCGGGGTTTTGGAAGAGGGTCGCGACCTCGCGAGCGATGCGGCTCGTGGGAACGGCTGCGGTATCCAGTCCCGTGACGCGCACGCTGCCCGAGGCGGGCTTAAGCAGGCCTATGAGCAGTTTGGTGAGCGTGGTCTTGCCGGCGCCGTTTTGGCCGACGATGCCCACGAGCTCGCCAGGATAGAGCGTCAGGCTAAGGTCGCGTACGGCGGCTCCGCCATTGGGATAGGCAAACTCAACATGGTCGAAGGTGAGTACGGGTTCGGCGTCCTTGGCATGAGGACGCAACGACGGTGCATGCGGGGAACCGGCGGGCGCCTGGGCTTCGATAGCCGCGTGTGCGGGGTCGACGATGCCCGAAATCAGGCGCTCGGCCTCATCGACATCCAAGCAGGGGGTGCCGCTTACCAGGCCATCGGCCTCGAGGCTATTGAAGATACGCGTGACGCGAGGGCAGTCGACGCCGATGGCACGGAGCTCGTCGGTATGCGCGAAGACCTCGTGTGGCTCGCCCTGCAGCGCGATTTCGCCATGGTTGAGCACGAGCACGCGGTTGCAGTACTCCGAGAGCAGGGCGACCTTTTGCTCAACGACGACGATGGTGATTCCAAGTGCGCGGTTTGCCTCACGCAGCGTCTCGAAGACCAACGTGGAGCTAGCGGGGTCGAGTGCCGCGGTGGGCTCGTCGAGAACCAAGACGCGCGGACGCATGGCGAGGATGGCGGCGATGGCTACCTTTTGCTTCTGTCCGCCCGAGAGGGTGGCGATCTCGCGGTCGCGCAGGTCGCTGATGCCGACGGTCTCGAGCGTTTCGCTCACGCGCCGCTCGATCTGGTCGTGGGGAACGCCAAAGTTCTCGAGGCCAAAGAGCATCTCGTCCTCGACGACCGAGGCGACCATCTGCGTGTCGATATCCTGCAGCACACTGCCGACGATTTGCGACACGTCGGTCAGCGAGACCTCGCAGGTGTCGTGGCCGTCAACCATGACGGACCCAAAGAACGTGCCGGTGTAGTGGTGGGGCACGGCACCCGACAGGCAGGCGGCAAGCGTGGACTTGCCGGCGCCCGAGGGCCCGATGATGCCGATGAAATCTCCCTTGTTCACGCTGAGCGAGATGTGGCTGAGCGCCTGCTCGGTCTGCGTGCCATAGGAGAACGAGACATCGTCGACGTTGATGATCGTTTCCATGGATACCTTTCATAGTCATTGGGGACGTTCTTAAATGACCAGTCGTTTAAGAACGTCCCCAAGAGCTCGTTGTTTGGGACAGTCTTTACCGATGGGGCACTGTGGGTTAGTTGAGCCTAAGGGCCTTCTGGATGGGCAAGTAGAGGGCGCCGACCAGAATGGCGTTAAAGACGGCGGTCATGGCGACGACGGGCAACATGGCGGCGGCGAGCTCGCCGACCACGCCGAGCATGGCCATCTTGATGACCATGAAGATGACGCCGGAGACAAAGGTGGTCAGGAAGGTTGCGACAATGGCGATCGCGGGCTTGACCTGACCGTTCTTGCCGGCGGCGTTGACGATGCCGGCCATGAGCATGGCGGCGATGCCCTCAGCGGCAAAATCGACGAACGGCGAAGCGGTGGTGATCTGGATTACGGCAGCCGAGATGAGGCCAATGACGAGCGCCTGGCCGATGTTGGGGCGAACGACCAGGATGGTGAGGCAGAAGGCCGAGATGATGAACTCGGGGCTGATCATGCCGCCCGAGATGCCCGAGATGGCCTTGCCGACGGTGAAGTTGAGGATGAAGCCGGCAGCGAGCAGGATGGCGAGCAGGACGAGAGCACGGACGTCGAGTTTGCCGCGGTCGGCGGTCTGGACGGTGCGGGGCTGGGCGGCGGTGGTGTTCTGAGACATGGTGAAAATCCTTTCGGAATGGGGGTGCAAGAGAAAAGCGGAGGCGCGTGATGCGAATGCGATCGGGCTCGAGATAGAAAAAGGCCCCCGGTCGAAACCGGAGGCCTTCCAATCACCTAGAGCGCAAAAACAGGCGTGAGGGACTCACTGTCGACCGATCGTATTCGCATCACGCCACCACCAGTTGTTGAGAGACTTCATCGTGTTCTTCATGTTGGTGGCTCCTTTCGTGATACCGTGGCACGGTCGCACCTAGTTGCTGTTGCGCTGCACTATAGCACAGCGAAGTGCGTGCGGGGAAATCTTTTTTGAAAAGATTTCAGGCGGGTTTCCCGCCGGTCAAAAGAGCGGGCTGGGCGGGCGAGGCTGCCATTGCTGCCTTGCCCGCCCAGCTAAGACGTTACTCCTTATTGCGACGGTAGAGGAAGTAACCGCCCGCGGAGATGACGGCAACGCCAGCGATGGCGAATGCGGCCACCATGCGGCCATCAAAACGATCGCCAGTGGTGGGCAGGCCGCCCTTGGTGTTCGTCTTGTTAGTGGTTACCGTGGTCGTGGTGTCGGACTTGCTAGGCTTCTCAGGCTTGGCGGCTGGCTGCTCGGGCTTAGCGGGCTGCTCGGGCTTAGCGGGCTGCTCGGGGGTACCGGGCTGCTCAGGAGTACCAGGCTGCTCGGGAGTGCCGGGCTGATCCGGGGTGACCGGATCGGTGGCAAGAGCATCCTTGGCGTAGGTGATGGACACCTTGAGGCCGTTGGCCTCGGTGTTCAGGTCGCTTGGGGTGAAGGGCTGGTCGAAGTTTTCGGCCTTCTGATAGGCGCGCATCTCCTGGAGCAGTGCCTTGCACTTCTTGTAGGTGTTCTCGGTAGCAGCCTTGCCGGCCTTGTTGGCCAGGGCAGTGCGGCCCTCGGTGGTCGTCTCGGCCAGCATGGCGGTGTCGACTTCCTTGTTCTGCTCGATGAGCTCGTTCTGGAGCGCATCGAGGTAGGTGCGGACGCTGGTGGCGAATTGTGCGCGGTTCGCGAAGCAAAGCGAGTTGATGTCCATCAGGACGTAGTTAATGGAGTTCTCGGGCTCCTCGTTGTTCACGATGTCCGTCTCGCTGCAGTGACCATAATCAACGGTCTGGTCGCTGAAGTAGGGGCTGACTTCGGTCATCAGAGCGGAGTATAGCGGGATAGCGACGGAGAACTCGGCGCAGGAGAGCATCTCCCACTGGATGGTTGCAACCTCGGGGTCATAGCCCTTTCGAATCTGGAAGAGGTTGGCCTCGGCGGTGCGGTCGGAACCGATGCTGCTGACACCGTCAGTATTGGCATTAAGGCCGGGGACTTTTTCACCGCGGTTGCCGAAGGCGCGAATCAGCTCAAACGTGTTCCAGTCGGACTTGCTGGGCTGGAAGAACAGCGGCTGCATCTCATGAACCATGGCACCGAGCGTGACGTCATTCTTGTCCTTGTCCTTGACGATCTCGTAGTCGGTGCCCTCGGTCAGCGGAGCCATAAAGTAGTCACGGCCCTGGATATAACGCGCCCAAGAGCCCATGCCCGTATTGTTGATAGATACACCGTAGGTCTGGGCAACATCGAACTGTCCGTCTTCAAAGTACTTGGCGAAGCCCTTCTCTTCGGGCATAGTCTTGATCCCCTCAGAGTGGAGGCAGTTCTCAGGATCGTCAAGATTGACCTGGAAATTGAGGTTACTAATGTTGGGGTTGACCGAAGCGACGTCGTCGGTCAGCTTCATAGCGATCCACTGGTGGCCGGAAAGCGCGGCGAACAGCCAAGTTTCGGTGTTGTCGGCGATGACAATCTGGTCGTTGGAGCAGACGCCCTGCTCGTCAATTAGACTGCCGATAAGCTCGACGCCCTCGCGGGCCGTTGCGCTCTCGCCCAAGATGACGCCCGCGTAGCTGTACTCGCCGATGCCGGTATTTTTGACCTCGGGATTTGCTTTGTGGGCATGCTCGGTCGTGGGATCCGCTGCCTTGGCATCGTCGTTGTAGGAGGTGCTCAGTGTTGCGGAGCAGGAGACGCCCTTCTCATTGATGCCGGCCTCGGAGTAGGCATCCCAGCGTCCGTCCCACTCAGCAGGATGGTCGCGCACGTAGCTGTAACGATACGTAGTCTTGGTCGAGGTGTAGGAGAATCCGGACTCGTTCGAGCTGTAGGTATGACCAGGGCCATAAGAGGGCTCGATGCCATAGTGTTTGAGGTAACGAGTGCCAATGTCCTCGGTGCGGCCATAGTACGTGTTACCGTCGGCCGTAAGGTTCTTGCCCATGTACATCTGCGTGCAGGCGAGCGCAGATGTCGGCATGGACATGATGGTTGCAGCTCCAAAGGCGAGGCCTATGCCAAGCTTTTTGAGCGCGTTGACGGGGTGAGTTTTCCTCATTTTCCCTCCCAGCGTGCGAAAGCCCTCCGTTGCCAGAGGGCTTCAGCCAATAAAGACACCCCATTAGCGTAACGAACTGGAAACAATATTCATCTATGAAAGAAACTTACTCGATAAGCGTAATGAAATATGCGATGAGCGGTTAATTGTACTCAGTTTATAGCTTTACTTTAATAAAGACGCCCTGTAATTACTGTAGTCGAATAAAGTAGCTGGGAATGCCCGAAATGAAAATCCCCTGCTGTTTGGCAAATGCATAAACGGCAGGGGAGACGATAATTGGATGAATATCATACCAATGTAGATTTACTTCTTTCGGCGGTGAATCACGTTGATGGCGTAACCGACGAGCATGGCCAAGACGATGACAATAAAGCCGATCAGGGGATTGTCGTTCATGGGGTCCTCCTATTTTCCGAGCGGTGAGAATTCGTCGACGATGAGGTCGAGGCATTGCGGAAGCGCGCGGGCACCAAAGACGCCCGAGTTGCTGGAGATGATCTCGCCATCGAACTGCATGCCCAGCGACGGCGTGCAGGTGATCTTGGCTTCCTTGGTCTGGATGATCTTGAACTGCGGACGGCCGAGCAACTTGCCGGCGGGGTCGAGCGCGGCGGTGATCACGGTCGGGAGCAGCTGGACGGTTTTTACGGGCTCGATGACCGCGATGTCGACCATGCCGTCGTTCATGCGGCAATCGGGGAACAGGTTGATGTCGTTTTGAATGACCGAGGTGTTGCCGGCCATGCAGCAGATGCCATCGAGCTCCTCGACAATGCCGTCATGCTCAATCGTAAAGTGCGCTACCGTAGGGTTGGGCGTGGCGAGCGCAGAGAGGAAGTAGGCGATCTCGCCGATGTCGTTTTTGGTGGGGGCGGCCTTCATCATGATCTCGGCGTCGAAGCCCGAGCCGGCGATGATGATAAAGCCGTGGCGCTTCTCGTTGCCGTCTTCGTCGAGCCAAAAGAGCTCGCCCATGTCTACTTTGACCGTGCGACCGGCGCGGCAAGCCTTGGCAAGCGCCGCCGCCTCGGGGGCATTGCCGATGTTGTTGAAGAACAGGCAGGCCGTACCGGAGGGGAAGACGAGCGTGGGGACACCGCATCCGCGCATCTGGTCGAGCACGTTGGAGACAGTGCCATCACCGCCCGAAACGACCACGCGATCAAACTCGCGCACGTCTGCCACGGCGTCCTCGGGTTCCATGCCATCGCCGATAAAGCGCATCACGACCTCGTCGCCGCCCTGTGCAAGGGCGTGCGTGAATGCGAAGATTTCATCTGAGCTGGGGCCCGATGCCGGGTTGTGGATGATAAGGCAGCGCATACTTACGTTCCCGTTCTGTGACTAACCGAGTATAGTTGTAAGGCAATGCCGATATCCTACCCGTGTTTTTCGGGCCTAACCTTATTCGATGGGTTGATATGTACATTTCCACACATCAGGCTCTACTCGACTTTTGCCAGCGCGCCCGTGAGTTCGACGCGATTGCCGTCGATACCGAGTTTTTGCGCGAGCGCACGTTCCATCCGCGCCTGTGCTTGGTTCAGATTGCCACCCCTGCCGAGAGCGTCGCGGTCGATCCCCTGGTGATCGACGACCTATCGCCGCTGGCCGAGCTTATGGCAGACGAGAGCGTGACTAAGGTCTTCCACGCCTGCTCGCAGGATATGGAGGTTATGCTCCATACCGTGGGCGTGCTGCCACGACCGATTTTCGATACGCAGGTCGCCGCTGCCTTTTTGGGCGAGCGCCAGCAGATTTCGTATGGCGCGCTTGTTCAGACGTTTTGCGGCGTCTCGCTGCCCAAGACCGAGTCGCTGACCGACTGGTCGCGTCGCCCGCTGACCGATAAGCAGATTGAGTACGCGATTGATGACGTCAAGTACCTGATCGTCGCCTATACCGAGATGATGAGTCGCCTGCGCGAGCTGGGCCGTGTGGACTGGGTGCTCGACGAGCTACGCCCGCTGGCTGACGAGTCGCACTATCGCGCCGACCGTCACGAGGCATTCCGCAAGGTCAAGCGCATCAACTCGTGCAGCCGCCACCAGCTGGGCATCGCGCGCGAGCTCGCCGCCTGGCGCGAGGACCGCGCCGAGCGCCGTAACATCCCGCGCAAGTGGGTCATGTCCGACGACACGCTGCTTGCGCTCGTCAAGCGCAATCCCGTGCGCGTTGAGGAGTTCCGTAGCATTCGCGGTACCGATCAGTTGGGGGAGCGCGACGTGGACGGTGCGCTCATGGCCATCAAGCGCGGCGCAAGCTGCCCGCACGATCGCCTGCCGCTCATGGTGCGCGGGCATCGCCAGATCTCTCCGGAGCTGGAGAGCGTGACGGATCTCATGTACGCGCTTATCCGCCTGGTTGCCGAACGCTCGGGAGTGGCGACCTCGGTCATTGCCTCGCGCGATGACCTGGCCGACTATATTGAGCATCCCGAGCAGAGCCCCTTGCGCGAAGGCTGGCGCTTTGAGCTTGTGGGCTCGCGCCTGGACGATCTGCTCTCGGGCAACATGGGACTCACTGTGAAGGACGGCAAAATCGAGCTTTTGTAGTTACGCGGTTTGCCAAGCGCTGCAAACGTTTTAGAGCTGCAATGCCAAAACATCGATGGTGTCTCGTTGGCTGGGCGAGTGGGTAAAATGCCTCCAACGTGTAACTCGATTCGGAGGAATTCGCATGCCTTATTACTATGGATACGGCTTTGGCATCGACCCGCTGTACCTGCTGGTTGTTCTTGTCTGCACGGTGATCGGTCTTGCCGCACAGAACTATATCAACTCGACGTACAAAACCTGGTCCAAGGTTCGCTCGGACGGCGACACGGGCGCCACGGTCGCTCGCCGCATGCTCGACGCCAACGGCTGCAACGCCGTGGGTATCAAGGGCGTCGCTGGTGAGCTCACCGATCATTACAACCCGCAGGACAACAACCTGTATCTCTCGGATGCCAACCGTTCGGGCGGGTCGGTCGCAAGCGTTGCCGTTGCCTGCCACGAGGCGGGCCATGCCGCCCAGCGTCAAAGCGGTTATGCCATGATGAAGGTTCGCACCGCCCTCGTGCCGGTCGTCAACTTTACCCAGAACACCTGGACCATCGTGTTGCTCTTGGGCCTATTTATGAACATTGCCGGGCTCACGGCCCTCGCGCTGATCTTCTTCTCGTTTAGCGTGCTGTTCCAACTGGTTACGCTGCCGGTCGAGATTGATGCTAGTCGGCGCGCCGTGGCGTATATTGAGCAGTCGGGTATGAGCTCCAAGCAGGTCAACGGTGCCAAGAAGGTGCTGACGGCCGCCGCGCTTACCTATGTGGCTGCGGCGCTCACCTCGATTATTCAGCTGCTCTATCTTATGGCTCGCTACAACAGAAACTCCAACCGATAACAAATTGGGTCGCTGGGCGCCGCGGGGATTCGTGTCCCCGCGGCGCTGTACTATGTGTTGGACTTGAATTTGCGCAGGGCCGAAGCCCTTGTGCACGATGACGAAAGGAGGCTGCGTGGCAGGCTGGAATCTGACCGGCAATACCGTTTCCGCCGAGTTCGACGGTTCGGACGATCAGGAGCGCAAGGAGCTCAGCGTGAGCCAAGCGGTGGAGATCGCCGCCGGCGCGCTCGACGCCATTCCGCAGCTGAGCGTTTTGGGTGAGGTCACGGGTTTTCGTGGTCCCAATGCCCGAAGCGGCCACTGCTACTTCCAGATTAAAGACGACTCGGCCGCCGTCGACTGCATCATCTGGAAGGGCGCCTATCTCAAGCGTACCTTCGATCTGCGTGACGGCATGCAGGTGAGCTTTAAGGGCAGCTTCAACCTCTATAAGGCCACAGGCCGCATGAGCTTTGTCGCTCGCTCGTTTTCGCTGGCGGGGGAGGGTCTGCTGCGTCAACAAGTGGCGCAACTGGCCGAAAAGCTACGCCGCGAGGGCCTGATGGACGAAGCGCGCAAGCGCCGCATCCCGGTGTTCTGCTCCCGCGTGGCGGTCGTCACCTCGCTTTCCGGTGCGGTAATCGACGACGTCAAGCGTACATTGCGTCGGCGCAATCCGCTCGTCGAGCTTGTCTGCGTGGGCGCCAAGGTTCAAGGCGAGGGTGCGCCGGCCGAGCTTATCGAGGGCCTGCGCCGTGCCGCCGCCATCACGCCGGCGCCCGACTGCATCTTGCTGGTGCGCGGCGGCGGCTCCTTCGAGGACCTCATGACCTTCAACGACGAGGAGCTTGCCCGTGCAGTGGCTGCCTGTCCCGTGCCCGTGGTGACCGGTATCGGCCATGAGCCCGATACCTCGATTTGCGACATGGTGAGCGACCGCCGCGCCTCCACGCCCACGGCGGCGGCAGAATCGGTGGCGCCGGCTATGACGGAGTTGGCCGATGTGCTCGAGGCGCGCCATCAGCGTCTGGGTGCCGCGATGGCATCGATGATTGGGTCGGCCCAGGTCGACCTGGAGATGCTCGATCAGCGCGGTCGCCGTGCCTGGGATACCTATACGGCTCGCCTGGGCGATGCGCTCGATGCGGCTGCGTGCCGCCCGTGCCTCAACGACCCCACATTTATGGTCGAGCGTCGCGAATCGGAGCTTGCGCTGACCGCCGATCGCCTGTCGGGCGCCATAGTACGCTCGGTCGGGACATTTCGCTCCAACTTTGAGCGCTTGCCCGAGCGTCTGGTTGCAAGCACCTCGGGGCTCGATGGCAAGCGCCATGCGCTCACGCTCGCGAGCTCTCGCCTGGAGCATCAGGGGCGCACGATGCTCAACAAGCCAGCGTCCGACCTGGGCCGTACGGCAGCCTCGCTCGATGCCCTGTCGCCGCTCAAGGTGCTTGCCCGCGGCTATTCCATCGCGTACAGCGTTGACGGCGTGGCTATGAGCGCCAAGACCTTTAAGCCGGGCGACGCCATTCGCGTACGCATGGCAGACGGCAACGTGGCAGCAACGGTCGATACGGTCGAGTAGGCTGCGTTTCATAGCGATAAACCTTTAGGAAAGGAAACAGATATGGCAGAGAAAACCCCGGTCGAGCAGCTTACGTACAAGCAGGCTTCGCAGGAGTTGGAGCTCATCATCCGCAGCCTGGAGTCGGGCGATATGGAGCTCGAGGAGTCGCTCGAGAGCTATACCCGCGGCGTAGAGCTCCTCAAGAGCCTGCGTACTCGCTTGTCCGATGCCGAGCAGAAGGTCTCGGTGCTCCTTAAGGACGTCGACGGCAACGACGTGCTCGCCGACGGCGAGGCCGCCAACACGGACGACAACCTCTCGTTCTAACCACCCCGACCAAATATAATTACCTTGGTCTGCGAGAAAGGAACCAACCATGTGTGATTGCATCTTCTGCAAAATTGCCAACCACGAGATCCCCTCGACCGTCGTTTACGAGGACGATCAAGTCATCGCCTTCGACGACCTCAACCCCCAGGCGCCGGTCCACACTCTCGTGATTCCCAAGAAGCACTACAGCGATATCGCCGATAATGTGCCTGCCGAGACCATGGGCGCCATGGCTCACGCCATCCAGGAGGTCGCTAAGGCCAAGGGCTTGGAGGACGGTTTCCGCGTCATCTCCAACAAGGGCGTCAACGCCGGTCAGACCGTCATGCATTTCCATATGCACGTCCTCGGCGGCAAGAACTTGGGTGAGAACCTCATCTGAGGGCGCGTAGGCCGTCGACTTGGCTGCCTTTGGAGTAATCTATGCAGCTTTCTCAACTCGAATACCTTCAAGCGGTAGCGAACTATGGCGGCGTGCGCAAAGCAGCTCGCGCCGTTCATGTGAGTCCGCAGGCCGTTTCGTCGGCAATCAAAAAGTTGGAATCTGAGTATCAGATCGTTTTGCTCAACCGATCGGCGGGGGAGGCTGTTTTGTCTCCGGCGGGCAGAGAATTTGCGCGTCGTGCACGCGTGATCCTGGCACAAGTCGACGATCTCAAAAAGTACGCTCAATCGAGGGACGACGGCGTCTCGCCCGACGGCCACTTTCGTCTTTACGCCCCCTGCCTTCATGGGCGGGGGCGCCTTTTTGCCGAAAACTGGTATGACTCGTTTGAAAGCTCGCACCCTCAGATTCACCTCGATGTGTGGCATCAGCCAACGGCTACATGCTTTGAATCACTTATACTTGGCATTTCGGACGCGGCTATCTCGTTTGAGGAACCACGGGACAGCGTCCTTTCTTCAAAATATATGGGTGAAAAGGAGCTCAGGGTTCTTTCATGCCCAGCTGGTCATCAATCTGTGGGTGCTATGACCGTTCGTGAGTTACTGGGCGGCAGGCTCGCTGTTCCCATTAATTTGTCACCCTGTCTCAATGCAATCAATCAATGTCCCGAAGCTCAGCTGGTTAATTTCCGCTTTCGCGATGTCGAATACGGAAACAGGGCGCAGGCTGAGTTTCTTCAAGCCGGGGGATTGATATTGAGTTTTTCTGGCTCTTCTCTCGCATCGGATGGATCGGAAGTGAGCGAGTGCTCCATTGAAGCCTCACATGACGTAGCCTTGCCCATCTACTTTTGCTATCGACAAAATGCCTGGACCGATCGACACCAGACGGTATTTCTTCACCTATTGCGTCATCTCGCTTCGTGAGGCCATTTGGCCTCGTGTCGTCAAGTGAATGTTGACGCCCTGCAACACATAGCTGACAGCTTTGCCCTCATGCTTTTCCAAGATTTCGATTTAGATTGCTGACTCTTGGAGGGCGGAGCATGAAAAACCGTACGGTTTTGCTTTATATGACGTTCGTTTTTCTGTCGAACTTCAGCACTATTTTGTATTTTCTGACGGTTTACCTTGAATTCGTCGGATTCTCGATAGTGGCGATTTCTAGCATGATGATTGCATATCAAGTGAGCAAGTTCATCCTCGAAGTTCCCACTGGCTATATTGCTGATAGGTTTGGACGAAAGGCAAGCGGTCTCGTTGGCGTCGTGGGGATGCTTGGATACTACGCCGCCCTGCTTCTCGTCCGTTCCCCTCTGCTTTTAATCGGTGCGTTCGCTCTCAAAGGTTTTGCCGTTGCATGTCTGAGCGGATCCATAGAAGCGATTTACATTGACAGCGTCTCTCAGGACCAGCTCGTAAGACTTAATGTCGTTGAGCGATTTGTTTTCTATGCCTCTTATGCCATCTCCGCTTGCGTGGGCGGTTTCATTTCGTCTGTCGGTGCATATCTCATTGGTCTTTCGGCAGATATCATCGCAATGGTGTTGACGTTGGTTGTCGTTGTCTGCATTCCTGAGATGCGAAGAGGGGGCACTGCGGGGGCACCTGAGCGTGGAATTAGCCCGAAGATGATCGGTGCCGCTATTGCGTGTAATGGCATTCTTCGTTCAGCGTTCATCATGGACTGTTCTCAGGCATTTGCTTTTGTCGCCCTGGAAGACTTTTTCTCACTGCTGCTTGCGGGCCGCGGAATGAATTCCGTCGCTTCGGGTGTGACCATTGCGGTCCAGCTCCTTGCCTCGGCCTCCATGGGGCTTATTGTGCCCAGTGTGATTGCTCATGTCGACAGGGGCCGTTTTGCGCGTATTTGCGGCATCATTCGCTTAGTATTGACAGCTTTGTTTTTGATCCCCCTTACTCCGGCTAATTTGCTGCCCGTGTTCTATGTGCTGCAGACAGTTGCGTACTCGTTGTTTGCCCCAATCAAATACTCAGTTTTCCAAAATGCTGCCGACTCATCGATGCGCTGTTCACTGATTTCGGTTCAAAGCCAGATGGTGGCGGTGGGTGCCGTTCTTTTCTATCTGCTCAACTCTGTGCTGAGTAGCGTTGCGGGCATTCGAGTCGTATTGCTTGTTGCGCTCGGGATTTCTTCCCTGGTGTATATCCCCGCGCTATTTCGTCTTACAAGTCAAAGGCCATGAGTATTTAGGCACCGATAACTTATATATCAACGCAATAAACCCGAGCGCGAGGGCGTTTGGGTTTATTATTGAAGCGTATGTAACCTGGCGGCGCCACACCGCCTGTTAGTAGGGAGACACATGAACGTTCTGGTCGTCAACGCAGGATCTTCGACCCTTAAGTATCAGGTCATCGATACCAAGTCCCACAAGGTGTCCGCAAAGGGCTCCTGCGAGCGCGTCTGCTTTACCGGCGGTACCTTCACCCATGCTGCCAACGGCTCCAAGAAGGTGACCGAGAACATCGAGTTCCCCGACCACAAGGTCGCCATCGAGGCTGTCCTGAAGGACCTCGAGGCCAACGGCGTCAAGATCGAGGGCATCGGTCACCGCATCGTTCAGGGCGGTTGGTACTTTGGCGATTCCTCCCTCGTCGACGAGGACGTTCTCGCCAAGATTCGCGAGGTCGCCCCGCTAGCGCCGCTGCACAACAACCCCGAGGCCAACGTTATCGAGTACTGCCTGGAGCAGTATCCCGACCTGCCCAACGTTACGGTCTACGACACCGCTTTCCACTTCAACATGCCCGAGGTCGCCAAGACTTACGCCCTTCCCAAGGATGTTTGCGACAAGCTGCACATCCGTAAGTACGGCGCCCACGGCACCAGCTACCGCTACATCTCCAAGAAGGTCGCCGAGATGACCAACGGCGAGGCCCGCAAGGTCGTCGTGTGCCACATCGGCTCCGGTGCCTCCCTGTGCGCCATCGAGGACGGCAAGTGCATGGACACCACCATGGGCCTCACCCCGCTCGACGGCGTCATGATGGGCACCCGCTGCGGCTCCATCGACCCGGCTACCGTGTGCTACCTGCAGCGCGAGGGCGGCTACACCTTCGACGAGGTCGACGAGATGATGAACAAGAAGTCCGGCCTTTTGGCTGTGACCGGCGGCAAGACCAACGACTGCCGCAATGTCGAGGAGCTCGCCGCTGCTGGTGACCCTGAGGCTCAGCTCGCCTTCGATATGTTCGTCTACAAGATTGCCGCCAAGGCTGCCGAGATGGCCACTTCCATGTGCGGCATGGACACGCTGGTCTTCACCGCCGGCATCGGTGAGCACGCTCCGGCCGTTCGCGCCGGCGTTGCCGACCGTCTGGCCTTTATGGGCGTCAAGATGGACCATGCCCGTAACGCCCTGCGTGGCGACGGCGCTTGGTGCCTGTCTGCCAAGGATTCCAAGGTCAAGATCTTCGTCATTCCCACGGACGAGGAGTTCATGATCGCTTCTGACGTCGAGCGCATCGTCAACGGCAAGTAATTGCAAGAGGGGAGGGGCTGGACGACCGAGCGCCGTTCGGCCCCTCTTTTGTGCTCGTTGGGCGATATGCTTGATAGCTATTTATCAAGTTGTGATAACTTCTTATTAAAATGCGGCCGCCTTAAGGGGTCTGCGTCGACCGTATTGCACTGCAAAGGAGTCTCATGAACGTACTTGTTGTCAACGCCGGCAGCTCAAGCCTTAAATATCAGCTTTTGGATACCGTTACCCGCGAGGTTTTCGCCAAGGGCAACTGCGAACGTATCGGTTCGGACATGGGCATCTTTGGCCACTCCGAGAACGGTGGCGCCAAGCAGACCGAGGAGGTCCCTTTCCCCGATCATCGCTCTGCTATCGCTCGTGTGCTCGAGGAGCTCGAGAAGACCGACTTTACGATTGATGGCATTGGGCATCGCATCGTTCAGGGCGGCTGGCACTTCGATGATTCCGCGGTCGTCGACGACGAGGTCATGGCCAAGATTCTCGAGGTGGCACCGCTTGCTCCGCTGCACAACTACGGCGAGGCCGCGGCGATTGAGTATTGCCGTGAGAAGTATCCGGAGCTGCCCAACGTGGCGGTCTTCGACACCTCGTTCCACATGACCATGCCCGAGGTCGCCTATACCTACGCGCTGCCCAAGGACGTGTGCGACAAGTACCACGTGCGCAAGTACGGCGCCCACGGCACGAGCCACCGCTATGAGTGGATGATGGCCAAGGAGATCCTGGGTTCGCGCTGCCACCGTCTGCTTTCGTGCCATTTGGGTAACGGTGCTTCGCTTGCTGCTATCGAGGACGGCGTGTGCCGCGACACCACGATGGGCCTCACGCCGCTTGACGGTCTGATGATGGGTACCCGCTGCGGTTCCATTGACCCGGCTACCGTATGCTACCTGCAGCGCGAGGGCGGTTACAGCTACCGGGAAGTCGACGACATGATGAACAAGCAGTCCGGCCTGCTTGCCATTTCGGGTATCTCCAACGACGCCCGCGACATCCGCACGCGCGCCTCCGAGGGCGATGAGCGCTGCCTGCTTGCCTTCGATATGTTCGCATACAAGGCCATGCAGCAGGCCGGTTCCATGATCGCTTCCATGGCGGGCGTGGACACCATCACCTTTACCGCCGGCATCGGCGAGAACGATTGGTCGATCCGCAAGGCCTTCTGCGACTGCTTTGAGTGGCTGGGCGTACGCATCGACAACAACAAGAACCGCGAGGCTGTGGGCAACGGCCCGCAGGTCATCAGCGCCGCCGGTTCCGCCGTCACGGTCATGGTCATCCCCACTGACGAGGAATACATGATCGCCCACGACGTCGAGCGCCTGACCAAGAACAACTAACGCGCGCATTTGCAAGTAAACGAAAGGCCTCCAGAGCAACAGCTCCGGAGGCCTTTTTACTAGCAGGTGGACGGCGGAAACCCCATCCCATTTCGAGCGCAAATACTGGGACACGCTTTCCGGTTGAGGCACGTTGCGGAAAGTGCGACCCACAATAAAGCAAAATTCCGTCCCAAAGTTTCCCAAACAGGCCCCAAGCGGAAGCCACATCCCACAATCCGCCTCCAAACTGGGATGTAGTTTCCGGCACAACAACCGCCGAAGCCCACCGGCCTTTCAATCTCCAAAGTGATCATCATCAGCAACGCCTGCGCTCCCAGCAACGGCACCCATCCATTCAGATTTTCAGCTCCAGCTCGTAGCCAAGCCGCCGTCCACCCCGGATTCTCTGATTGCTACGTGGCGGCAGGGACCCTACAGGGTAAAGCTCTGAAAATATTCCGCAGGACGCATGAAACCCCCGCCGCACGAAGTGCGCAGCGGGGGTTTCATGCATGTCCGAGGACGTTTTCAGAGCTTTACCCTGTAGGGTCCCGAGGGGATATGTCCGCTACTCAGCCATCTGGGCCTGGACGGCGGTGATGGCCACGACACCCACGATGTCGTCGGCAGAGCAGCCGCGCGAAAGGTCGTTAACCGGCTTGGCGATGCCCTGCAGGATGGGGCCGTAGGCGTCGGCGCCGGCGAAGCGCTGGACCAGCTTGTAGCCGATGTTGCCGGCCTCGAGGTCGGGGAACACGAGCACGTTGGCCTTACCGGCAACGGAGGAACCAGGAGCCTTGAGCTGGGCGACGGTGGGAACGATGGCGGCGTCGAGCTGCAGGTCGCCATCGATGGCGAGCTCGGGAGCCTTCTCCTTGCAGAACTTCACGGCCTCTTGGACCTTCTTGGCGACCTCGCCGCCGGCGGAGCCCATGGTGGAGTAGGAGAGCATGGCCACGTGCGGCTCAACGTTGCCCATGAAGGTGGACCAGGAGTGAGCGGAGGCGATGGCGATCTCAGAGAGCTCGTCGGAGGACGGGTTGATGTTGAGGCCGCAGTCGGCGAAGATCAGCGTGCCGTCGGTGCCGAACTGCGGGGTGTCGGTGCACATCACGAAGAAGGCCGAGACCAGCTTGGTGCCCGGGGCGGTCTTGAGGATCTGAAGCGCAGGGCGCAGGGTGTCGGCGGTGGAGTGGCAGGCGCCGGAGACCAGGCCGTCGGCGTCGCCCATCTTGACCATCATGGTGCCAAAGTAGGTGGCATCCATCACCTGGGCGCGAGCCTGCTCGATGGTAACGCCCTTCTTGGCGCGGAGCTCGGCAAACTTCTGCGCGTACTCCTCGTGCTTCTCGGCATTACGCGGGTCGATGACGGTAGCGCCGGGAACGTTGATCTCGTCGGGGTTGCCCAGGATGACGATCTTTGCCAGGCCCTCCTCGATGATCTTGGTGGCCGCGACGATGGTGCGCGGATCCTCGCCCTCGGGCAGGACGATTGTCTTAAGGTCGGCCTTGGCGGCAGACTTCATACGGTTTAGGAAATCGCTCATGTTACTCCTTACAAGCGTTTCGCTAAGCTCCAGGCGCCCGGCTGTTCACGAATAAACCCGCTGCTAGCGGGTTTACCTTTCAATTATGTACGCCGCGGTGCTTGAGCTTTCCTTGTGTGGCAAGCTCATTATAGGACGCATTAGCGCTATAATCGCTCTGATAAATATGTCTCGAAGAATGTTCGAGAAAAGCCCAGCTAACGAGCCCGTGGCTTTTGACAAGGAGTATCGATGCAGATTACCTCAGGCCTGCCTGAAGGCTTTAACGCCGGCGTATACGACATGATTGTCGTCGGTGCTGGATATGCCGGTGCCGTTTGTGCCCGTCGTCTCGCCGAGACTATCGGCTATCGCGTTGCCGTTCTGGAACGCCGTAGCCACATTGCGGGTAACGCCTACGACTGCGCTGATGAGGCCGGAATCCTGGTCCACGAGTATGGTCCGCACATCTACCATACCTTTAATGAGCGCGTCCACAATTTCCTGTCGCGCTTTACCAAGTGGACGGACTACCAGCACAAGGTGCTCGCCAACATCAACGGCACCCTTATGCCTGTGCCCTTTAACCACGCGAGCCTCAAGCTTGCCTTTGGCGATGAGCGCGGCGAGGAGCTGTATCAGAAGCTCGTGGAGACCTTTGGCAAGGACGTCAAGGTGCCCATCATGGAGCTGCGCAAGAAGAACGACCCGGATCTTGCCGAGGTCGCCGATTACGTCTACGAGAACGTCTTTTTGCATTACACCATGAAGCAGTGGGGTCAGACGCCCGACCAGATCGATCCCTCGATCACCGGCCGCGTTCCCGTCTTTGTGGGCGACGATGACCGCTACTTCCCGCAGGCTCCCTTCCAGGGCATGCCGCAGGACGGCTATACCGCGCTGTTCGAGCGCATGCTCGACCACGATCTGATTGATGTGTTCTGCGACGTGGACGCCCGCGACCTCTTCGAGATCGACGAGACCACCGTCAAGATCGACGGTAAGGTCTATGGCGGCGAGATCGTCTACACCGGTCCGCTTGACGAGCTGTTCAACCTCGACCTGGGCGCTCTGCCGTACCGTACGCTCGACATGAAGTTCGAGACGCTCGATATGGACCAGTTCCAGCCCGTGGGCACCGTCAACTACACCACGAGCGAGGATTACACGCGCATCACCGAGTTCAAGAACATGACTGGTCAGGTCCTGCCCGGCAAGACCACCATCATGAAGGAGTATTCCAAGGCCTATACGCCCGGCTCGGGCGAGACGCCCTATTACGCCATTCTGGAGCCCGAGAACCGCGAGCTCTATGAGCGCTATCTTGAGCGCGTCCAGAACCTGACGAACTTCCACCCGGTGGGTCGTCTGGCCGAGTATCGTTACTACGATATGGATGCCGTGACCAACTCTGCCCTCGATCTTTCGGATGAGATTATCGCCTGCCATGCATAAAGTCATATCATTCGGTATTCCCTCGTATAACGCCGCCAAGGACATGGACCATTGCATCACCTCCATTCTGGAGGGGAGCAATTACGCCACCGATATCGAGATCATCATCGTCGATGACGGTTCCAAGGACGAGACGGCAGCCAAGGCCGACGAGTGGGAGACACGTTATCCCGGCATCATCCGCGCGGTGCATCAGGAGAACGGCGGCCACGGCATTGCCGTCCTCTCGGGCTTGCGCGAGGCGCAGGGTACCTACTACAAGGTCGTCGACTCGGACGACTGGCTCGATGGCGCAGCCCTGTCGACTATGCTTTCGATCCTGCGCGGTTTTGAGGAGCGCGACCAGCGCGTCGACCTCTTTATCTCGAACTATGTGTACGAGAAGGTTTACGAGGGTACGCACACCGCTATTGGCTACAAGTTTGCCCTGCCGCGAAAAAAGATCTTTACCTGGGACCAGATTGGTCATTTCCGTCTGGACCAGAATCTGCTTATGCACAGCCTGTGCTATCGCACGGATGTGCTGCGCGCGTCCAATCTGCCTATGCCGCCGCACACGTTCTATGTAGACAACATCTACGCCTACGTGCCGCTGCCGCGTTGTAAGACCATGTACTACGCCGATATCGACCTCTATCGCTACTTTATCGGCCGTGAGGGTCAAAGCGTCAACGAGGCCACGATGGTCAAGCGTCTGGACCAGCAGTTCCGCGTGACGCGCATCATGATGGAGTCGTTCCATCTGTACGGCGATGTCGAGTCATCGCGTCTGCGCTCGTACATGATGGGCTATTTCACCATGATGATGGCAATCTGCTCGGTGCTTACTAAGCTTTCCGACGAGGATTGTGCCGACGAGCGCCTGAAGACGTTGTGGAGTGATCTGAAAGCCTATGACGAGCGTATGTATCGTCGTGCACGCTACGGTGTGGTCGGCTTCTTCACCAACCTGCGCGGTCGTGCCGGAGACAAAACCACACTCGGCCTATACCGTCTTGCCTCAAAGATCTTCAAATTCAACTAGCTGCTGAGTAATCGCTGATGATAGGTTGACTGGGCCCCTTGGCCTTTAGTTTGCTACTGCGAACAGTCCTGCTCGCACGGAAAGCACATTAAGTGCTTTCCGGCTCGTGCGGAACTTGTATCAAACTAAAGGCCAAGGGGCCTCTGCCATAAGAATTGATTGTCAGGCAGCTGAATTTGAAGATCTTAGACGCGCGGTACACAGGGGCCTGGGCTGAAAGGGATCTTGTTGAGTAGGTTGTCCGGTGGGTCTTGGTTACTTCGCGGCGCCGGGGATGCCGTGGGAGGTTTTGGCGGTTTTGGCTCCGTTTACGATGGCGGTTTCCAGGGCTCTTATGGCGAGCATGCCCAGCTGGTCTAGGGGAACGGCGGCGCTTGCCTGGGCGCCCAGTTTGGCGCTGGCGAGGGTGTAGATGGTGTCGCCGTCGTTGGTGGTGTGTGTGGGGCGGATGGCGTGCGCGTAGGCGTCCGCGGCCATCTGAGAGACCTTGGTGGCCTGGGCCTTAGTGAGCTCCACGTTGGTGACGATGCAGCTGATGGTGGTGTTGGTGCGGTCGAGCGGCATCTGCATGGAGCCGGCGGCGGCAAGGGCGGCGAGCTCCATGTCGACGATCTGGTCGCTATCGGCTGCGGCGCGCATGCCGGCCACCCACTCGCCAGTGGCCGGGTCGACGACGTTGCCGCAGGCGTTGACGGAGACCACGGCGCCCACCTTGACGGGGCCGAGTGCCACGGCGGCAGCTCCAAGGCCGGCCTTCATGCAGGTAGCAGGTCCCATGAGCTTGCCTACAGTGGCGCCGGTGCCGGCGCCCACGTTGCCCTGCTCGAGCGTGGCAGGGGTGTGGTCGAGCGCCTCGCGCACGGCAGCGATACCGGCCTCAATGTCGGGACGCACGGTGGGGTCGCCAAAGGCAAGGTCGAAGATGCAGCTCGAGCACACGATGGGCACCTGTGTGGGGCCGACGGGAAGGCCGATGCCGCGGCTCTCGAGTTCGCGGGCCACGCCGCTTGCGGCTTCGAGGCCAAAGGCCGATCCGCCCGAAAGGCAGACAGCGTGGACCTTATCGACAGTGTTTTCGGGACGCAGCAGGTCGGTCTCGCGCGAAGCGGGAGCGCCGCCGCGTACGTCAACACCGCCGGTGGCACCCTCGGGCGCCACGATTACGGTGCAGCCGGTGCCAGCCTCCTCGTCCGTATAGTTGCCAAAGCAAAAGCCATCGACATTGCAAACATCGATGGCTTCGAGCGGTGTGTCCATATTTTCTCCTATCGGTTTTCCGCCGGGCCTTATGCCCGGTCGGGATCCGTACGGTACGGCAAAATTGTAGGCGCTGGGGGATACCCGGCGCCAGATGCGATTACGAGAGTTTTTGAATCGCGCGTGCGACGCGGGCGATGGGCAAGCCCACCACGTTGTAGAAGTCACCGGAAATATCGTGCACGAGCATGCGGCCGCCTGTGCCCTGGATGCCGTAGGCCCCGGCCTTGTCCATGGGTTCGCCGGAGGCGACATAGTGCTCGATCTGCTCTTCGGTAAGCTCATAGAACGTCACGTCGGTCACATCGACAAACGACAGACTCTCGGCGGCATGCGGAGCTGCAGCGTCGCCGGCTTTAACGATGCAGACGCCAGTTGCCACCTGGTGCGTGCGGCCCGAAAGCTCGTGGAGCATGGCGCGCGCCTCGTCCCCGTTTGCCGGCTTACCCAAAATCTTGCCATCGAAGGTGACGATGGTATCGGCCGCGACGGTCAGCTCATTGGGCTCGGCATGCTCGGCGGCGACGGCAGCAGCTTTAGCACGCGCCAAGCGCTCGACGAGCGTAAGCGGAGCTTCGCCATCAAAAGGCGTTTCATCGATGTCTGCGGGAATTACGCGAATGTTATAGCCCGCCTCGCGCATCAGCTCTATGCGGCGCGGCGATTGCGAAGCCAAGATCATAGTTGGATGCCCTCGGCGACCTTCTCGACGGCCTTTTCGCCGGCGAGCGTGCGCAACAGCTCCAAGGCAAAGGGGAGTGACTGTGCCATGCCACTGGCAGTGATGATATTGCCGTCTTGCGTGACTTTCTCGCCGGTATAGGTGCCCTCGGGGAAGCTCTTCTCAAAGCCGGGGAAGCACGTGGCGCGGCGTCCCTCGAGTAGACCAAGCTCGCCCAGGATAAACGGGGCGGCGCAGATGGCGGCAACGTGCTTGGTCGCGGCGAAATCGCAGACTACGTCGCAGACGCGCTGGTCGGCGCGCAGGTTGGTGGCACCGGGCAGGCCGCCGGGCAGCACGACGCAGTCGTACTCGTCAAAGTCGATCTCGTCAAAGAGCGCATCGCAGGTCACGGGAATCTGCAGCGAGCTTACGACCTCACGCGTGGGCATGATCGAGACGAGCGTGGCGCGCACGCCGCCGCGACGCATGACGTCGACCATGGTCAGGCATTCAATCGTTTCAAAGCCATCGGCGGCGAGAACGGCAACGCTGGGCATGAGAGTTCCTTTCGTAAGGCGGCATACAATTAGCCGTCTTATACCCCGAAGACCTCCGCTTGCCACGCTCGATTTCCTAATGATTTTTCTGAGCAATGATTAAGTGGCTAGTTGCGCCTAAGGTGGACGACGGTCTCGCAGTGGAAGGTTTGCGGGAATAGGTCGACTGGCGTGATCTTTACGGGGGAGAAGGTGTCTTCTTCGACAAAGCGTTTGAGATCGCGCGCCAGGGTGGCCGGGTCGCAGCTCACGTAGGCGACATCGCGAGCACTCGTGCTGGCGATAAGGTCGATCGCCTCGGGGGCGAGGCCTGCGCGCGGCGGGTCGACCACCAAGACGTCGGCATCCTGGTCGGGGAACTCGCGCACGGCATCGCCACCGATGACGTCGACGTTGTCGAGTTTGTTGATCTCGAGGTTACGGCGCAGGTCGCGCACGGCCGGACCGTAGGCCTCGACGGCGGCAACAAAGTCGCAGCGGCGGGCGAGCGGCAGGGTAAAGGTGCCGGCACCGCAGTACAGGTCCACGGCAAGCTCGTCTTCCTGCGGGTCGAGCGCTTCCATGACAAGATCGATCAAAATCTCGGCACCCTTGGTGTTGACCTGGAAAAAAGACGGGGCAGACAAGCGCATCTGACCCTCGGCGATATTCTCGGTCCATGAGCCCTCTCCGGCGAGCATTTCGACCTTGGAGACACGGCGGGCCTTCTTTTCGCCCTTGCTCATCACGCGCACGATGCTCGTGGGGTGAGCGGCGTCCGCCAGCACGCGGGAGACCTGCGAGCGCGGAAAAGAGCCTGTGGGCGTCCAGAGCGCGACCTCGAGTGCCTTGGTGCGGCGCGATGCGCGAATGCCCACGCGTTCGAGCCCCAAGTCATGGCTGCCGCTTAGATAGTTGAGTGCGCCGACGACCGATTTGAGCGCCTTCGGGAAGCGCTTATCGAACAGCGGGCACGTATCGACGGTCACGATTTTACTGGGGTCGACACCGTGCATGCCAAGGCGCATGCGACCGTTGACGACGGTCGGTTCGAGCTCGATTTTATTGCGGTAGCCCCAGTCGTCCTTGGTGTGGCAGATGGGCTGCACCAACTCATCGACCTGCTCAGGAGCGAACTTGCCGATGCGCTCGAGCGTGGAGCGCAGGTTTTGTTCCTTGGCGGCAAGCTGTGCCGTGCGCGAGAGGTTGCCCCACGAGCAGCCGCCGCAAATGCCAACGAAGGGGCAAGGAGGCTGAATGCGATCGGGGCTTGGCTCTAGAACCTCGGTGGTGCGGGCGCGCATGAACGACTTACCGTCCTGCACGATCTCGGCCTCGACGGTGTCGCCCGCCACGGCGCCCTGCACAAATACGGCCTTGCCGTTGTCGGCATGCGCCAGCCCGTCGGCGCCGTACGTCATCGATTCTATGGTGAGCTTCATATCCCTGCCTGTCATTCGCGTTGTTGTCCGCACCATGGTAGCAGGGAAAAGCGCCCCGCATCTGAGGCTTTCCTCAAATGCGGGGCGCTTCTACAAACTGCTTCTACAAACGACTATTTCGTCTTGCCGGTAATGAGCGTCTTAAGACCCAGGCCGATCAGGCCCAGGCCCATGCGCACGCGACCGGGGCGATGGCGCTCGATGGCCTTGGTCTTGCCAGCGGGCTTATCGCGACGGGCGCTCGTCTCGGGTGCGGGCTTGGTGACCTGCGTCTCGGGCCGAGGTGCAGGTGCAGGCTCGGGCTCAATGACGGTCGCCTGGACCTCTTGGACCTTGGGTGCTACTGGCTGCGGCTCGGCCTCGGGGGCAGGTTCCGCCTCAATGACGGGCTCGGGCGCGGCCTCGGCGTTGCGATAGGCACGCTCCAGTAGAGCTTCCTGCGAGTTGAAGGGTTTCTCACCCTCTGCACGCTCTACGGGGACCCAGGTGCCGTCGCTCGTGAGGCTGCGGGCCTTCACGTTGTCGCGCAGCTGCATGCCCATGTACTCGTGCACCAGGGCACGGCAGGTGGGGTCGAGCACGGGGAAGGCGATCTCCACGCGGTGTTCGGTGTTGCGCGTCATCATGTCTGCCGAGCTCAGGTAGATCATGTCCGAGTCCACGCCAAAGGCATAGACGCGCGCATGCTCCAGAAAGCGTCCGACGATGGAGCGAACGTGCACGTTCTCGGTCTTGCCGGCAACACCCGGCTTGAGGCACGAGATGCCGCGGATGATCATGTCCACGCGCACGCCGGCACACGATGCCTCGGCAATCTTGTCGATGACCTCGCGGTCGGTAAGCGAGTTGAGCTTAAAGAACACGCGGGCGGGCTCGCCGACAAGGGCGCGTTGAATCTCGCGGTCCAGACCGCGCATGATGAGCGGCTTGAGGCCCACGGGCGCCACGCCCAGGAATCGGTAGTCGCCGCGCAGGTTGCCCAGCGACAGGTTGCGGAAGAACAGGTTGGCGTCCTCGCCGATACCGGGATGGGCGGTCATGAGCATAAAGTCACTGTAGAGCTTGGCCGTCTTCTCGTTAAAGTTGCCGGTGCCCAAAAGCGTCAGACGGGTAAGCGCCATGCCCTCGCGATAGGTGAGCTGGCAGATCTTGGAGTGGCACTTAAAGCCCTCGGAGCCGTAGATAACGGTGCAGCCGGCCTCTTCCAGACGCTCGGCCCACTCGATGTTGTTCTGCTCGTCAAAGCGGGCGCGGAGCTCCATGAGTACCGTGACCTCTTTGCCGTTTTCGGCAGCATCGATGAGCGACTCGCACAGGCGGCTCTGTTTGGCCACGCGGTAGAGCGTGATGCGCAGCGAGATGCACTCGGGGTCGTAGGCTGCTTCGTGCACCAGGTCCAAGAACGGGTTCATGGCCTCGTAAGGGTAAAAGAGCAGCTTGTCGTGCTGCAACACCTGCTCGCGGATGGAGCGGGCCATATCGATGGTGGGGTTGGGCTGCGGCTTAAACGGCGTAAAGAGCAGCTCGTTGCGTAGGTGTTCGGGAATCTTGCCCTCAATGCCAAAGACGTAGCCCAGGTCAAGGGGGATATCGCATGTAAACACCGAGCGACGCGAGAGCTCGAGCGCTTTGCGGATGGTCTTGAGCGTTGGCTTCTCGAGTGAGCCCGATACGGCGAGCACCACCGGCTGCAGGCGCAGACGCTTCTTGAGGATGCGCTTCATGTGCTGGCGGTAGTCCTCTTCCTCTTCGACGCCCTCGCCGTCCGGGTCGATATCGGCGTTGCGGGTGACTCGGATGAGCGCGCGGTCGAGTGGCTTGTAGGAGCCAAAGCAACTGTCCAGGCAGGCGAGGATGACGTCCTCGAGCAAGATGTAGGAGTAGGTGCCGGTGGGCGAGGGGATCTCGACCACGCGGTTCATCGAGGCAGGAATCTCGATAAGGCCCAGCAGGCTCTCCTCGTCAGTGACGCCGTCTAGGCCGCAAGCCAGATAGAGCGCGCCGTTGCGCAGGTTGGGGAAGGGGTGGCGCGGGTCAATGACCAATGGTGAGATAACCGGCGACACGTAGGCCTGGAAGTAGCGGGTTACAAAGGTGCGCTCCTCGGGCGTAAGCGAATCGATGCGGGCGCGGTGAACGCCCAGAGTGTCGAGCTTGCCCTCGATGCTCTTAAAGATGGACTCCCAGCGGGTAAGGAGCCCGGGCAGCTCGGCCATGACAGCATCGACCTGTTCGGAGGCGGTCATATTGCTCTTGTTGTCGACAGGCTGTTTTTTGAGCTCTGCCAGATCGGACAGGCCGCCCACGCGCACCATGAGAAACTCGTCGAGGTTAGACTCGAAAATCGACACGAACTTTAGACGTTCGAACAGCGGAACGGTCTCATCGAAGGCTTCGTCAAGCACGCGGTTGTTAAAGCGCAGCCAGCTAAGCTCTCGGTTTTGCGTGTACGAGAAGTCGCGCGGCGGCTTGCGCAGCTTTGCAGCGGCTTGCTTCTTTTCGATTTTGCTCGACATATGCATCTGTCCGTTCAGTCCCCGTAGAGGACGGTAGCCTAACTCTAAATCACTATTGTCTCAATTTAGTCGACCGCTGGCACGGACGTATCGCGTGAACGGTATCTTTACCTACTTCTTACGCTGACAAGTCATAGGACTGACGCCCCGCTCGTCTGCAAGCGGTCTATATCCTCACTCAACTGATGCGTAAGTATGAATAAGAATGATAGATAGCTGAATATCATCGAATACAGGCAGAAACGTAAACTAGCGTCATTTATATACATAAAACCGATTTAGCTATGCAATTCTGAATCAAAAGTTTAGAGACGCAATCGCAAATGGTTTTTAAGAAAAAAGAGCATTTACCTTTGAAAAGCTACTTTAGAACGCTGAAGTGCATTATGGGGGAATCATATGCGATATACCGTTCATCGCACTTTGTTGACCGTTCGGGGGCGAGGTGGAATTGCGGGTGGAATTTGGATATAACTAGTGCTGTCAGCAAGCAGCGTCCGCTATGGAAGGGCGCTGAGAGATTCGGCCGAAAGGCCCGAAAGAAAGGTAGGAGGCCATGACGAAAGGTCTGCACGTGCGTTCCGAGATCGGCAAGCTCAGGAAGGTCTGCCTGCACCGTCCCGGCGACGAGCTCCTCAACCTGCCGCCCGACGAGCTCGAGCGACTCCTGTTCGACGACGTCCCGTTCCTGGAGGTCGCGCAGCAGGAGCACGACACCTTCGCCCAGATCCTGAGGGACCAGGGCGTGGAGGTCCTCTATCTCGAGAACCTCGTCGCCGAGGTGTTCGACCAGGTCCCCGGCGCCCGCGCCGAGTTCACCGACCAGTACATCGCCGAGGCAGGCATCCGCGGCCAGCACATGCCGCAGATCGTCCGCGAGAAGCTGGACTCCATCGAGGACAACCTCGAGTTCGTCAAGAAGACCATGGCCGGCATGACCAAGGCCGAGATCGACATGCCCCTCACGGCGTCCACGACCCTCGACTCCCTGGTCAACTCCGAGTCCGAGTCCGACCTGATCATCGACCCGATGCCCAACCTCTACTTCACCCGCGACCCGTTCGCGGTCGTCGGCGAGGGCGTCAACCTCAACCGCATGTACTCGGTCACCCGCAACCGCGAGACCCTGTACGGCAAGTACGTCTTCAAGTACCACCCCGACTACAAGGACGTCTCGCTGTACTTCCGCCGCGACTGCCAGTTCCACACCGAGGGCGGCGACGTGCTGAACATCAACGAGAAGACCCTCGCCGTCGGCATCTCCCAGCGCACCCAGGCCGCCGCGATCGACATCATGGCCCAGAACATCTTCTGGAACTCCGACTCCAAGGTCGAGCGCATCCTGGCCTTCGACATCCCGGTCTCGCGCGCCTTCATGCACCTCGACACGGTCTTCACCCAGATCGACGTCGATAAGTTCACGATCCACCCCGCCATCATGGGCACCCTGCGCGTCTACGAGCTGACCGCCGGCAAGAACCCGGGCGACGTGAACATCCGCCTGATCGAGGACACCCTCGAGCACGTCCTGGAGGACGCCACCGGCGTCGACCAGGTCAAGCTGATCCCCTGCGGCGGCGGCGACCCGATCGCGGCCTCCCGCGAGCAGTGGAACGACGGCTCCAACACCCTGTGCGTCGAGCCCGGCAAGATCTGCGTCTACGCCCGCAACACCGTCACCAACGACGTGCTGTACAAGGAGGGCCTGGACCTTCTCGTCGTGCCCTCCGCCGAGCTCTCCCGCGGCCGCGGCGGCCCGCGCTGCATGAGCATGCCCTTCTGGCGCGAGGACCTCTAAGTCTTTCCGTTTCCGGTGCGGTCTCCCTACAACCGCACCGGTTTCGCCCGTCAAACGGGCAACACTGATACTTATGTAATTCATTTCTTCGAAAGGATTCGAACCATGGGTGTTAACCTCTCCGGCCGTAGCTTCCTCAAGCTCCTCGACCTCACCACCGAGGAGATCGAGTACCTGCTCAAGCTCTCCAAGAACTTCAAGGACATGAAGCGCGCTGGCGTTCCGCACCGCTATCTCGAGGGCAAGAACATCGTTCTGCTCTTCCAGAAGACCTCCACTCGTACCCGCTGCGCCTTTGAGGTCGGCGGCATGGATCTGGGCATGGGCGTCACCTACCTCGATCCGGGTTCGTCGCAGATGGGCAAGAAGGAGTCCATCGAGGACACCGCCCGCGTTCTCGGCCGCATGTATGACGGCATCGAGTTCCGTGGCTTTGCCCAGGACGACGTCGAGGAGCTCGCTGCTAAGTCCGGCGTGCCCGTGTGGAACGGCCTGACCACCGAGTGGCACCCCACCCAGATGCTCGCCGACATCCTGACCGTCCAGGAGAACTTCAACTACGACATCAAGGGCAAGACTCTCGTCTTCATGGGCGACTGCAAGAACAATGTTGCTCGCTCCCTCATGGTCGTCTGCTCCAAGCTCGGTATGAACTTCGTGGCCTGTGGCCCCGAGGAGTGCATGCCCGCCGACGACGTCATCGAGGCCTGCAAGCCCATCGCCGAGGCCAACGGCTGCACCATCAAGCTGACCACCGACGTCAAGGACGGCGTCACCGGTGCCGACGTTATCTACACCGACGTGTGGGTCTCCATGGGCGAGCCCGACGAGGTCTGGGCCGAGCGCATCGCTCAGCTCACCCCGTATCGTGTCACCTCCGAGGTCATGGCTATGGCCAACCCGGGTGCCATCTTCCTGCACTGCCTGCCCAGCTTCCACGACACCAACACCACCATTGGCGCCGAGAAGTGCGAGCAGTTCGGCATCACCGAGCAGGAGGTCACCGACGAGGTCTTCGAGAGCCCCGCTTCCAAGGTCTTCGACGAGGCCGAGAACCGCATGCACACCATCAAGGCTGTCATGTACGCTACGCTCAAGTAAGAGCATCTAGCATCTCGCTCGGGGTGTATTGTTGAACACCCCGAGCGGCTTTATCTGGTAAAAATCTCGCATCGAGCGGCAGGCACGGCACGGAAGAGCCGCTTCGGGCGAGATCAGTAAATGATTTATGAAGGGGGGATGAGAACTATGACTGAGACCGCTAAGAAAAAGCGCGGTATGCCTTCATCGTTCACCATTCTTCTTGCTCTGCTGGCAATTGTTGCAGTTGTTACCGTTATCGTCTCCGGCACGTCCGGCGGCGCGGTTACTGCCGCCCGTCTGAGCGATTTCTGCACCGCCCCGATTAAGGGCTTCGCTGACGCTCTGCCCGTCTGCCTCTTCGTTATGATCCTGGGCGGCTTCCTCGGTATGATGACCGAGACCGGCGCTCTGGACAACGGCATCGCCGTCCTGGTGCAGAAGCTTAAGGGCAACGAGATCATGCTCATTCCCGTGCTGATGCTCATCTTCTCCCTCGGTGGTACCACCTATGGTATGTGCGAGGAGACCGTTCCCTTCTACGCCCTGCTCGCCGCTACCATGATGGCTGCCGGCTTCGACCCGATGGTCGGCGCCGCTACCGTCCTGCTCGGCGCTGGCTGCGGCTGCCTGGGCTCCACGGTTAACCCGTTCGCCGTCGGCGCTGCCGTCGACGCCCTGACCGGCGTTGACATTGCCGTGAACCAGTCCATCATCATCGGCCTCGGTGCCGTCCTGTGGCTTGTTACCACCGTCATGTCCATCGTCTTCGTGATGAACTATGCCAAGAAGGTCAAGGCTGACAAGGGTTCCACCATCCTCTCGATGCAGGAGCTCAAGGACGCCGAAGAGGCTCACGGCAAGGCTGCTTCCGAGGTCCACAAGGAGGTCAAGCTCACCGGTCGTCAGAAGGGTGTTCTGATCGCCTTCGCCTTCACCTTCGTCGTCATGATCGTCGGCTTCATCCCGCTGGCCGACCTCAACGAGGGCGTCGCCAACTTCTTTGACGCTGGCGCTGTCTACGATGCCGACGGTAACGCCGTCGTTCAGGGCTGGTCTGCCCTGATCACCGGCCTGCCCATTGGCCAGTGGTACTTCGACGAGGCTTCCACCTGGTTCTTCCTCATGGCCGTCCTGATCGGTATCATCGGTGGCCTGTCCGAGAAGCAGATCGTCAACACCTTCATCACCGGCGCTGCCGACATGATGTCCGTTGTTCTCGTCATCGCCCTTGCTCGTGGTATCTCCGTCCTCATGGCTAACACCGGCCTCGACGTCTACGTCCTCGACGCTGCTGCCAATGCTCTGGCTGGCCTGTCCGGCGTGATCTTCGCTCCCATGAGCTTCCTGGTCTACTTCGGCCTGTCCTTCCTGATCCCCTCGACCTCCGGTATGGCTACCGTTTCCATGCCCATCATGGGACCGCTGGCTGTTAAGCTCGGCTTCTCGCCCGAGGTCATGGTCATGATCTTCTCCGCCGCCATCGGTGTCGTGAACCTGTTCACCCCGACCTCCGGCGCCATCATGGGCGGTCTCGCCCTGGCCAAGATCGAGTGGACGACCTGGCTCAAGTTTGCCCTTAAGCTCATCGTCGCTCTCTCCGTCGTCTGCGCCGTCATCCTGACCGTCGCCTGCGTGCTGCTCTAAGTACCCAACGGGTACCCCACGGAAACCTTGACGATCCTGTAGAGGATCACCTGGTCATCGTCTGTCCGGTGGGGTGAACCCACCGGTAGACTCCTACCTTTAGCCCCCTTCCGTTCCGTGCGCGGGAGGGGGCGCTCTTGTGTTCCGGCGTTTTACCAAACGCCGGAACCACTTGACGCTGCAAGCCCGCCAGAGCGGCAATCTGACGTTCAATCGTCGGGCATGGCCAAAAGGCCTATGCCCTCCTCTTTCACGTCACCTTGCTCGCTCTGGCGGGCTTTCGCTGGCTTATGCTCCACCTGCGACGTTTCCATTATTGATACAAAGGCCAGGTTTGTTTGAACCAAGAAGGGGAAGTTGCGGTGGAATAGTTCCCGTTTGGCCGTCTTGAGGGGTTAAACGGGAACTATTTCACCGCAACTTATCGATGGCGTGTTTGGTTGGTGCCAGTTGATTGCTTGGGCGTTGGGGAGGGTCTGCTCCGTTATAATCGCCTAGAACATTAATTGGAAACGGGACGGGAGCCATATATGCGCCAGGGTTTCGACAACGCGAAGTATATCGAGCTGCAGGCTGCTCATATTAAGGAGCGCATCTCGCAGTTTGGTGGCAAGCTCTATTTGGAGTTTGGCGGCAAGCTGTTTGATGACTATCATGCGAGCCGCGTGCTGCCGGGTTTTGAACCGGACAGCAAGTTCCGCATGCTCAAGAGCATCGCCGACGATGTCGAGGTTATCATCGCGATCAACGCGAACCACATCGAGAAAAACAAGGCTCGCGGTGACCTTGGCATTACCTATGACGAGGATGTGCTGCGCCTGGTTGACCTGTTCCGCGGCAACGGCTTTGCCGTCGCGGCCGTGGTCATCACCCAGTACGCCGGCCAGCCCGCTGCCGATGTGTTCCGCAACCGCCTGAACGCGCTCGGTATTCCCGCCAAGCTGCACTATCCCATCGAGGGGTATCCGCACGATGTCGATCTGATCGTGTCCGACGACGGCTATGGCAAGAACGAGTTTGTCGAGACCACCCGTCCGCTCGTCGTCGTGACGGCACCCGGCCCCGGTTCGGGCAAGCTCGCCACTTGCCTCTCGCAGCTGTATCACGAGCATAAGCACGGTACCGCCGCCGGCTATGCCAAGTTTGAGACCTTCCCGGTTTGGAATCTGCCCCTTACGCATCCGGTCAACATTGCCTACGAGGCCGCCACGGCAGACCTCGACGATGCCAACATCATCGACTCGTTCCACCTTGAGGCCTACAACAAGACCACGGTCAACTACAACCGCGACGTCGAGGCCTTCCCGGTAGTCCGTGCCCTGATGGAAAAGATCCTGGGCAAGAGCCCCTACCAGAGCCCTACGGACATGGGCGTCAATATGGTCGGCTTTGCCATCACCGATGACGATGCCTGCCGCGACGCTTCCAAGATGGAGATCGTCCGCCGCTACTTTACCGCGGTCGAAAATGTGCGCCGTACCGGCGTGGGCGATGAGCAAGTCGACCGTCTCAAGATTATTATGAAGAAAGCCGGCATCGATAAGAACTACTCGCCGGCGCGCTCGGCGGCCCTCACCAGGGAGCAGCTCACGGGCGGTCCCGTGGGTGCCATGGTCATGCCCGATGGTTCCGTGGTGACCGGTAAGACCTCTACGCGCCTGGGCGCCGCAAGTTCGCTCATTATGAACGCCCTCAAGCATGTCTCGGGCGTCGACCTTGAGCTCGAGGTCATTAGCGATGAGGCGATCGAGCCCATCAGCAAGCTCAAGACGCATTTCCTGGGCAGCAAAAACCCGCGCCTCCACACCGACGAGACGCTTATGGCGTTGTCGATCACCTCGGCCACGAGTGAGACGGCCGCTCGCGTCCTTTCGGGCCTGGAGCAGCTGCGCGGTTGCGATGCCTTCTTTAGCGTGATCATCTCGCCGACGGACGAGACGGTACTGCGCAAACTGGGTATCAACGTGTGCTGCGAGCCCAAGTTCGAGCGCCGCGGTTTCTTCCATCGCTAAGTTTGAAGCACCGCGGTAATTGCATTGCATTTTGGCCGTATCGGGTTAGCGCCCGGTACGGCTTTTTGATCAATAAAGCGCCTATTTCGGCGAAAAATAGCCGTTTACCTGCCTAGAAACAATTTGAGCGGTATACAATAACCGTAACTGTTTCATCCTTAGCGGGATGCCGCATGATGGATATTACCTGCCATCGTGAGGTGTGTCGGTCGCGCACGGCGCGTTAGATGCTCGTGCTCGGTTTGAGGAGGCTGCTATGGCGGGCAAGGGCCGTGCGAGTGTCAACGATATGAAGCGTGTCGAGGTGCTGGTGTTGATGGAGATCGACCAGCAAACCGAAGACAATGGCGGGCCGTATGGTTTCTCGCGCAAAACGCTTGCCGAGCGCGTGGGGGTTTCGCCGTATCGTGCCCGCGCCGCAATCGATCGCTTGGATTCCGAAGGCATGATTGATGTCGTCTCGCGTTATAGCGACGACGGCGGTCAGCTTGCAAATGGCATTTGCCTCACCGAACGTGGCAAGTGGTATCTTGAGGGCGTCCGTACCGGCATGCTCGTTCAAGAAATGCTCGAAGACGAGGTTGCTGATCGATAGCATCATGTAATCCTTGCCATAGCGACGCCGCCTGGGAAACCGGGCGGCGTTTTGTTTCAAGATTGAGAAATGCAATCGCACGCGAGAAAAATTGCGAACGGTTCGCGGTGCGAGTATTACAATGAAGACCCGTAAGATGTGGATAAACAACTTCTACGGGAAGCGCAGGTAACTCAATATGACCAAGCATGTGTTCGTAACCGGTGGCGTGGTTTCGTCCCTGGGCAAGGGTATCACCGCGGCCTCGCTGGGCCGTCTGCTCAAGTCGCGTGGCTACAAAGTAACGATGCAGAAGGCCGACCCGTATCTGAACGTCGACCCCGGTACCATGAGCCCCTTCCAGCATGGTGAGGTCTTCGTTACCGAGGACGGTTACGAGTCCGACCTGGACCTGGGTCATTACGAGCGCTTTATTGATGAGAACCTGACCCGCGATTCCAACTTTACGACCGGTGCCATCTACAAAAGCCTAATCGCCCGCGAGCGTCGCGGCGACTTTTTGGGCGGTACCGTGCAGGTGATTCCTCACGTCACCAATGCCATTAAGGACAAGTTCCGCCGCATCGAGGAGCAGACCGGCTCCGATGTAGTCATCACCGAGCTGGGCGGCACGATCGGCGACATCGAGTCGCAGCCGTTTGTCGAGGCCATCCGCCAGTACCGTAAGGAGGCCGGCCCCGAGAACGTCTGCTACATCCACGTGTCGCTCGTTCCCTATATCGCCGCCGCCCACGAGGTTAAGACCAAGCCCACGCAGCATTCCGTCAAGGAGCTCCGCAGCTTTGGCATCCAGCCCGATATCATCGTGCTGCGCTCCGACCACCATATCGATGACGCTATCCGCGGAAAGATCGCAAGCTTCTGCGACGTCGACACCGATTGCGTCTTTACCAACGAGGACTGCGCGAGCATTTACGATGTTCCGCAGCTGCTTGCCGAGCAGGACTTTGACCTGCGCATTTGCGAGCGCCTGGGTCTGGATCCGCGTGAGCGCGACATGAGCGAGTGGAACGAGTTCCTGCGCAAACAGAATCACGCCAACCATCACGCCGACAAGGTGAAGATCGCCGTCGTGGGTAAGTATACGCAGCTGCCCGATGCGTACCTGTCGGTTATCGAGGCCCTGCACCATGCGGGCGTCTTCTACGATCGCCATGTGGACGTCCAGCTGGTCGACGGCGAGAGTCTTGACGAGCAGAATGTCTCCGAGGTTCTGGGCGACGCCTCGGGCATCCTGGTCCCCGGCGGCTTTGGCAAGCGCGCCCTGGAGGGTAAGATCCTCGCGGCCGAGTTTGCCCGTGAGCACAAGATTCCGTATCTGGGCATTTGCCTGGGTATGCAGGTCGCCGTGTGCGAGTTCGCCCGCAATGTCGTTGGCCTTGCCGGCGCCAGCTCCTCTGAGTTCGATCCGGATGGCCCGTATAGTGTCATCGATCTGATGAGCTCGCAGGAGGACGTGACCGAGAAGGGCGGCACCATGCGCCTGGGCGCCTATCCGTGCAAGCTCGCCGCCGATACTCTTGCTCGCGAGGCATATGGCGAGGAACTCGTCTACGAGCGTCACCGTCACCGCTTTGAGTTCAACAACGCCTTCCGTGACCAGCTCGAGGACGCCGGTTTGGTTATCTCGGGTCTGTCGCCTGACGAGCGCTTGGTCGAGATGGTCGAGCTGCCGCGCGACGTGCATCCGTGGTATGTGGCAACCCAGGCTCATCCCGAGTTCAAGAGCCGCCCGACCAACCCGCAGCCGCTGTTCCGCGAGTTCGTGCGCGCCTCGATCGGCCAGCACGAGGGCGTCGACCGTCTGCAGGTGACGCCCATGAACCTCGCTACGGACTAAGGGTGCCGGCGAATAAGGAACATACCGAAGCTACTCCCTCGTCGCTCGCCGTGGCGGCGGGGGAGTATCTCGATTATCTCGCGGTCGAGCGGGGCTTGGCGCGCAACACGATTGTGGCCTATCGTCGTGACCTGACGACGTACTGCGCCTATCTGGAGCGGGCGGGTATTGTGTCTTTTGAAGAGGTGACCCGTCAGGTCGTGGAGGGCTTTGTCGCCGATCGCCGCGACGGAGGCTATTCCGACGCCTCGGTGGAGCGCGCGCTTGCTGCCGTGAAGGGCCTGCATGCCTTTTTGGTGCGCGATGGGGCCGTGGCCCAAAACCCGACGGCGGCGTTGCGCCTGCCTAAAAAGGCTGAGCGTTTGCCGGAGTATCTATCGGTGGAGGATGTCTCGGCGCTGCTCGATCAAGACTTCCCCGAGGGCGAGATGGGACTGCGCGACCATGCCATCTTGGAAGTGCTCTACGGATGCGGTTTGCGTGTGAGTGAGCTGGTTGGGCTCGATATGGGCGATATCCATATCGACGATGGCTTTGTACTCGTTCGCGGTAAGGGCTCAAAGGAACGCCTGTCCCCGCTGGTGGGAAGCGCGGCGCGAGCTCTGACGCTCTATGTAACTGAGGGGCGTTCTCGCTTGGCGGCCCATGCCCGCGGAACCGAGACCTCGGCGGTCTTTTTAAATAAGAACGGACGTCGCCTGTCGCGCCAGGCCGTGCATGCGATATGCGAGCGGTATGGGCGTCAGGTGGGGCTGGTGGGACTCCATCCCCACACGCTGCGTCACTCCTTTGCCACCCATATGCTTGCGGGCGGCGCAGACCTCCGTGTGCTACAGGAGATCTTGGGACATGCCGATATATCGACCACGCAGGTCTACACGCATGTCGACCGAACGCAACTGACCGAGGTCTATCTGGCGGCGCATCCGCTAGCACATCGCTAGCACCTCGCTGACCTGCATATTTATAAATATTAAATGGGACGGGCCCCAGATTGCCGAGACGCACTTTTGCGCGCATGGGCAATCTGGGGCCCGTCCCATTTTTCGCCAGACACCGACGCGGTGGTGGGCCGTGTGTACCGTGGGCGGGGGAGTTTGGGGGCGATGTGAACGGCGTGTAAAGGGACGTAAAAATCGCCTCAAGGTCAACTTGAAGGTTGAGGTTCGCGGGCGTGGTTCTACAGGTGGCATCCCGCTGTTGCTGTAAACACAACATATTGTGTTTTCGAACATATGCTTGGGGGTGTTTTGCAATATATGGTGGGTGGAGTAGTGGGGCGGGGTGGGGGAAGGGGTGGGGAAAGGTGTTGAAAAATGGGGCGGTTCCCCATATTATTAATGACGTCGACAGGCGGGGTGGTTCCCCGCGTACGTGCCATCTGAGTAACCGAGGGGAGGGCGCACATGGGAATGACTGGTGCATACGAGCGCAATCTCGATGCAAAAGGTCGTCTGTCCCTGCCTGCACCTCTTCGCGAGGAGCTTGGAGAGCACGTTCGCGTGTTCAAAGCCCTGGATGTCGATGCTCTGTACGTGTTCTCTGCCGAGGCCTTCGATAAGTGGGTCGAAGGACTCTTCGCGGGTCGTGAGGGCCACGAGGGTTTTAACCCGCGTGACATTAATGACCAGAAGCTCATGAGGGCGATCAACAAGCGCACCACGTCGATGGATGTGGACAGTGCCGGTCGTATCGGTCTTTCCGAGTCTCTCCGCAAGCAGGCGAACCTCGACCGCGAGGTCACGGTTGTGGGCAACTACGACCACCTTGAGGTTTGGGATCGCGCCGCGGCCGATGAGGACGATGACGATGAGGCCCTGCTGGACCTCTTCTTCTCGTAAGGGCAAGGCACGGGTAACGGATGGAGCGTGGGATCTTGACACAAGAATATCGGCATGAACCTGTCATGCTCGGCGAAGTGCTTGAGTCGCTGCGGCTAAAGAGCGGCTCCGTTGTCTGCGATTGCACCCTTGGCGGTGCCGGCCATTCGGTAAAGATGGCCGCGCAGGTGGGGGAGACGGGCCTTTTGCTCGGCGTCGATCAGGACGACATGGCCCTCGAGGCCGCTGGCGCCCGTCTGGACCGCGAGGTTCCCGGCGTTCCGCACCAGCTGCTGAAGGGCAACTTCGGCGACTTGGACGAGCTGCTTTGCTCGGCCGAGGTGCCCGGGGTCGATGGCTTCCTGTTCGATTTGGGCGTTTCGTCACCGCAACTCGATATCCCTGGTAGGGGCTTTTCGTATAACGAGGACGCCCCATTGGACATGCGGATGGATCCGGGTAATAACACCTTAAACGCAGCTGAGGTCATCAACACCTATAACGAACACGACCTCGCCCGGATTCTACGCGTCTACGGAGAAGAGAAGTTCGCCTCGCAGATTGCGCGCGAGATCGTGCGCCGCCGCGAGCAAGAACCGATCGAAACCACCGGCCAATTTGTCGAGATCATCAAGGCGGGTATCCCGGCTGCCGCTCGTCGGCATGGCGGACACCCGGCCAAGAAAAGTTTCCAGGCCATTCGCATCGAGGTCAATCACGAGCTCGATGTGCTCGAACGAGGGCTTGATGCCGCCACCAGGTGGCTCAACCCGGGCGGACGTATCTGCGTCATCTCGTATCACTCGCTCGAGGACCGTATCGTAAAGAACCACTTTAAGGAGATGAGCCAGGGGTGCACGTGCCCGCCGGAGATTCCGGTGTGCGTGTGCGGCAACGTGCCGATACTCAAGGTCATCACCCGCAAACCCTTGGTTGCCCAGCCTGATGAGGTTGAGCGCAACCCTCGGGCGAGATCAGCCAAAATCCGCGTGGCGGAGCGCTTGTAGCGTTACGCGCGCGATATTGGACCTCCCGCTCGCACCATAAACGAAGCTTAAACACACTACCAACGTACTCGGGATGGGAGGCGGCATATCATGGGCTACAACACTTCAAGCGCAGCACTCGCCTATGATATGAACGCCATGCCCGCCTATCGTGAGACGCCGCAGGCCCCCGTTGCTCCCCGTGAGCAGCGCACGCCGCGCTTTGATGTCTACACGGGCGCGGGCCGTCAGGCAAACCAGGCGGTAAGCCCGGTTTTCATGGGCGTTCTTAAAACGTTTTGCATCATTGCGGCTATCTTCATGACGATCGGCGTCGCCCGCGTGGCGCTCGCCGGCGTTACGGCCCAGGTGCTCAACAGCAACGCCGAGCTTACCAACACGCTCGAAAAGGCGACCGATGAGAGCTCCGACCTGGAGGTCATGCATTCGGTCTATGGCGCCGACACGCGCATTCGCGATCTTGCGGGCGCTTATGGCATGGTGGAGCCCAGCGAGAGCGTTACACTTGACTTTTCGCAGGATGCAGCCGCGGGCGCCAACGCGACCGCGACCGCTCAGTAGCAAGACGGTAGCTGAATATGACAAATGACTATCGCCGCGGTTCCGATGGGGGCCGCGGTTCTGGACGTCCCTCGTCGCGGGGACGTTCTGGTTATCAAGGAACGGGTCGGCAATCTTACAACGCCGGGCAGTCCCGTGGCAACGACCCGGCGTCGCGACTTCGCGGCTCGGGCGGCCCTCAAGTGCATAACACCAGGTCGCGCAAGAGTTCGTCGACCGAATGGCTCACAGGCACGCCTCTGCCTCGCCGCAAAGCCGTCATGGGCTTCATTGGGCTTGGCTTGGGCTTGGGCGTCTTTCGCCTTGCCGACTATCAAATTGTCGAAGCCGATAAACTGCGCGAGCGTGCCGATGCGCGCCGCCTGCTTGCGCAGACCCTCTATGCCAAACGTGGCACCATCTACGACCGCAACGGTAACGTGCTGGCGTCGTCGGTCGAATGTCGCAACATCGCCGTGAACCCGCAGCTTGTCGAGGATGTTGACAAGACGGTGTCGGCGCTGGTCAAGGCAACTGGAATCGATAAAAAGACCTGCCGTAAGCTCGTTGAGTCCGATGGAACCTGGGTGTATATCAAGCGCCAGGTGGACGAAGACGATGCTGCGGCGCTGGAGAAGAAGAACCTGCCCGGCGTGCTTTTTGAGCAGGCCATGAAGCGCGTATATCCATACGGCAATCTGGCATCGCAGGTGCTGGGTGTAGTGAATGTGGACAACGACGGCTTGACGGGTCTCGAAAAGCAATACAACAAGCTTCTGACCGGCACGAACGGTTCTCTCGTACGAGAGCGCGCGAGGGACGGCAGCTATATCGCGGGCGGTGCCTATAAAAAGGTGGCTGCGGTCGACGGCGTTGATATCGTGACGACGCTCGACGTCAATATCCAGCGTGCGGCCGAGGATGCCCTGGCAGAGGCAGTTGAGAAGACTAAGGCCAAGAACGGCTCGGCGCTGGTCACCGATCCTACGACAGGCGAGATCTTGGCAGCCTGCTCGTATCCGACTTACGACCAGACCGATCTGGAAAACGCCAAGACCGAGGATATGAACTTGCGCCTGGTCACCGACGCCTACGAGCCCGGCTCGGTCTTTAAGACGCTCGTGGCGGGCGCCGGCTTCGACTTGGGCGTCGTGCGATCGAGTACGTCGTTTGAGGTGCCGGCGAGCATCAAGGTGGGTGACGATACCGTCACCGATGCCGACAAGCGCGACTATGCCATGACCATGGATGTGCGCGAGATGATGCGCCGTTCCTCCAACGTGGGCTTTGTCCTGGTGGGGCGCAAGATCGGTGCGGATGACTTTGCCGCCTATGTGGACAAGTGGGGCATTGGTCACAGCTCCGGTGTCGATTTTCCGGGTGAGAGCCTGGGCATCGTCAAGGAGCGTGACCAGTATGACGGCGCCACGCTGGGATCGATGAGCTTTGGACAGGCGCTGTCTGTCTCGCCGATTGAGGTCGCACGTGCCGTGGGCGGCATCGCCAACGGCGGCGTGATGATGACCCCGCACTTCTATAAGTCCAGCAAAGGCGACGAGAAGGACTGGGGCGAAGGCGAGCGCGCGATTTCGGAGGACGCCGCATCCCAGGTGACATCGTGCATGCAGACGGTCGTGTCCGAGGGAACGGGCGTTGGCGGCGCGGTTGACGGCTATGACGTGGCGGGTAAGACCGGTACGGCCGAACGAGCCGACGAGAACGGCGGCTACCTCAAGGAGAACTACATGTCGTCCTTTATGGGCTTTGCACCGGCACAATCGCCCAAGGTGCTGTGCTATATCACGCTCGACGGAACGCCGAGCGGCTCAGATGCCGCTGCGGTGCCGTTCCAGTCCATTATGGCCAACGCGCTCGACGTGCTGGGTATCCCGCACACGAAGTAGGGGGTTACAATCTTTGGGGCGTGGTTTGTTGTCCCATATGAGGGGTGTTCACATGCCCTGCACCACGCATGCGCGGCGCTGGGATACAATACGCCGATAGCATTATTAGGTTTACAGGGGAGCTGCAATGATAGAGATCGCCGTCAACAACCTCGCGGCCGCAACAGGGGCCCGAACCGTGACGGGAGAAGCCGATCGGGTATGCCGCGGGTGTGTTATCGACTCGCGCCAGGTCGAGGAAGGGACGATTTTCGTTGCCTTTCCCGGTGAAAACGTCGACGGCAATGATTTTGCTTCCCGTGCCGTCCAGTCGGGTGCCGGCGCCGTCGTGATGACGCGTGAGCCCGAGGCCGAGTTGGTCTCGCTGGCGCAGGACAAGGGCTGTGCCATCTTGCTGACCGATGATCCCGAGGAGTTTCTGCTGCGTTTGGCGCACACGTACCGTCTGGAGCTTGGCTGCCTGGTCGTTGGTATTACCGGTTCCATCGGCAAGACGACGACCAAGGACGTGCTCGCCGCCGTGCTCGCCAAGCGCTATCGTGTCTGGGCCACCAAGGGCAATTTCAATAACCTGATCGGCATGCCGCTCACGGTGCTTTCCGCTCCGGCCGATACCGAGGTCCTGGTGCTCGAGATGGGCATGAACCATTTCCACGAGATCGAGCGCCTGTCCCAGTCCGCCAATCCCAACCTTGCCATCGTGAGCAAGATTGGTACCTCTCATATCGGCATTTTGGGTAGCCGCGAGAACATCGCCCGCGCTAAGGCCGAGATTGTCCAGGGTATGTGCGCCGCTGGCGACTTCTTGCCGCTGCTGGTTTTGGGCGGCGAGGACGACTTTACGCCGTTCATTCGCGATACGTTCGCCCAGCCTGCTGGTATCGACGTGATGCTGGCCGGCGTCTCGGACGATGATGAGGTCCGTGCCCGCGACATTCGTGTTGATGACGAGGGCCGTCCGGTCTTTACGCTCGATTTTGGTCAGGGCGAGACAATCGATACCATGCTTGCCATCCCCGGCGTGCAGTCCGTTCCTAATGCCGTTAAGGCCGCCGCGGTTGCCTATCGCCTGGGCGTGACGCCCGAGCAGATCGATGCTGCCTTTAGGGGCCTCACGATCACCGGTCACCGCCAGGAGATCAAGCGCGCCAAGAGCGGTGCCCGCGTCATCGACGATTCCTATAACGCCAGTGCCGAATCCATGGCTGCTGGCCTCGATCTGCTGTGCTCGCTTTCGTGCACGGGGTCTCGCATGGCGATCCTGGGCGAGATGGGCGAGATGGGCGATGAGGCTCCTCGCATGCATGAGCTCGTGGGCGCCTATGCCGCCGCCAAGAAGCTCGACATGCTGGCGTGCGTGGGTGGTGAGCTGGCCCAGCTTATGGCCGATGCCGCGCGCATGATGGGCATGGACGAGGACCGCATCCAGGTGTTCTCCGATTATCAGCAGGTGCTCGACCGCATGGGCGGCGCGCTTGAAAAACATGATGTTGTACTGGTCAAGGGTTCCCGCTTTGTTGAGCTCGACCGCTTTGTGGAAGGTGTGTGCTAGCCCATGTTCGGCAATCCCTCGTATCCAACGTATCAGGCTTTTTTGGGGCTTGGCATCGCCGCCGCCATTGCGCTGCTGCTCATGCCGTGGTGGATCAAGCTGCTCAAGGTCGAGGGTATCGGCCAGCAGGTTCGTGCCGATGGCCCCAAGCGTCATTTGGTTAAGCAGGGAACGCCCACCATGGGTGGTGTTGTCATCCTCGTCGCGATCTCGCTGACCTGCCTGCTGATGGGCAAGCTCACCACCGAGCTCGTGCTCGTGCTCCTCGCCACGCTGGCGACCGGCGTGCTGGGCCTGATCGACGACCTGACCTCCGTTACGCATGGGCGCTCGCTCGGTCTGACGCCTCATGCCAAGATGATCGGCCTAACCATTATCTGCGTCACCTTTACGGTACTTGCCGTCAACTGGTGCGGCGTCGCCCCCGAGATTCGTTTTCCCGGCGGCCTGACGATTGACCTCGGTGTTCTTTCGACCACCATCTGCGGCCTTTCGTTCCCGTGGCTCTACATTGTCTTTTGCTGGCTGATGATCGCCGGTCTTTCTAATGCCGTGAACCTGACCGATGGCCTTGACGGTCTTGCTGGCGGCACCTCCATGATTGCCATGCTCGCCATGGCCGCCATGGCGTTTTTGCACGGAGACGTGAACCTGTCCATCTTCTGCACCGCGTGTGCCGGTGCCTGCTTGGGCTTTCTGTGGTTCAACTGCTATCCGGCGAGCATCTTTATGGGCGATACCGGCTCGCTTGCCCTGGGCGCCGCGTTTGCCTGCACGTCCATCATGACCAACACCGAGGTCGTCTCCCTCATCATCGGCGGCCTGTTTATCGTTGAGACCCTGTCGGTCATGATTCAGGTTGTCTACTTCCACTTTACGCACAAGCGCGTCTTCCTTATGGCGCCCATCCATCATCATTTCGAAAAGAAGGGCTGGGCCGAGACCAAGGTCGTCATCCGTTTTTGGATTATCGCTGCGGCCTTTGGTGCCGTTGGCCTTGCTTTGTTCTTCCAGTTGGGATAGTGGTCTTTCATGCCTCTTGCTGATGTCTTTAGCCTGCTCGTTTTGGGTCAGGGCAAATCCGGTCTCGATGTCGCCCGCTGGGCGCTGGCACATCCCGAGCGCGTAAGCGCCGTTACCGTGTATGGCGGCGGCACCTCTGAGCCCAATGACGCCACGCGTGCGCTCGAGGCTGCTGGTGCGTCGTTTGTCTATGGGACCGAACAGGTCGAGGGCGCCTATGACGTATGCGTGACGTGCCCGGGCATCTCGGAGTTCTCGGGCTTCTTTAAGGCCGGGCGCGAGCATGCCGCCCAGATTATGGGTGAGCCCGAGTTTGCCTATCGCCTGTCGCCCGATAACTGGATTGCCATTACGGGTACCAACGGCAAGACAACTACCACGTCGCTGACTGATTATCTGCTCAAGGCTGCCGGTGAGGCCAGCGTAGCTGTCGGCAACATCGGCGAGCCGCCGGTCAACGAGATTGACGGCCGAGCTCATAACGAGTGGTTTGTGGCCGAGCTCTCGAGCTACCAGATTGCTACGACCGCCGAGCTTCATCCTCGCGTGGCGGTGCTGCTCAACATCACTCCCGACCACTTGGGCTGGCATAAGAGCCATAAGAACTATGCGCTTGCCAAGATCAAACTGTTTGACAATATGGTCGATGACGATCTGGCGGTTGTCGACGTCGAAGACGCCGGCATTCACGAGTTCGATGAGCACATCTACACGCCGGGTCGTCGCATCTGCAAGGTCGCTTTTGACGAGCCCGAGGGCGAGGATGCCGCCTTTGTGCGCGATGGCAAGATGATCGTGCGCCTGAAGGGCGTCGAGACCCCGCTCATCGCTACATCCGAGCTCAAGATTTCGGGCCATCACAATGTTATCAATGCCCTGTGCGCTGCCACAGCTGCCCTGGCAGTCGGTGCCGATGTCGATGGTGTCTGCCGCGGTCTGGCCTCGTTCCAGCCGCTCGAGCACCGTGTGGAGCCGTGTGGCGAGATTGACGGCGTGCGCTACGTCAACGATTCCAAGGCGACCAACACCGATGCGGTCGAGAAGGCACTGACGGCATTTCCCGATGACGACGTGATCTTGCTGCTCGGCGGCCACGATAAGGGCACGCCGCTCACGGACTTCGCGCGCGTTGTTATGGATAACGTACGCTCGGTCGTCTGCTTTGGCGATGCGCGCGAGCGCTTCACCGCCGCTATGGACGAGGCCGATGTCGATGGCGATGTGGATATCGCCCAGGCGGATGACCTGCGCGATGCCGTGGACGTCGCCCGTTCGCTGTCGAGCCGTGGCGACGTGATCCTACTTTCTCCTGCCTGCTCTTCGTTCGATGAGTTCTCGGGCTATGAGGAGCGCGGCCGCGTGTTTAAGGACTATGTGGCCCAGCTTGCCGCTGCAGCGAAATCACAAATGGAATAGGGGTTGCGGTGAGAGAGGAGAGCCCCCGACAAGGTATGAGGAGGCCCGACTCGGACCGTGCTTCCTCGCGGCGCAGCACACCGCGTTCCGGTCGCGGCGGGCAGACGTTTAGCGAACGCTATATTGCCGGCGTTCCCGCCCGTATCATGCGCCCCCGTTTGATATTCATGGCCTGCCTGTTTACCTTGGTGTGCTTTGGCCTGCTGATGGTGTACTCGGCGTCTTCGGTCGAGGCGCTGCACGAGAATGGCTCGGCGACGTTTTTTCTGTTTCGACAAGCCGCGTTTGCCGGAGTTGGCGTGCTGGCTATGGTTGCCATCGTGCGCATCTTGCCGGACAGTTGGTTTGGGGAAGATGTGCTCAGGATCTTCCTTATTGGCATGATAGGGCTACTGCTTCTGGTGTTCTTGGTGGGCAGCGGCAGCCGTGGCGCCACGCGCTGGCTCAACATCGCCGGTATTCAGTTCCAGCCTTCCGAGTTTTTAAAGCCATTTGCCATTGCGTATTCGGCCATCATGCTCGACCGCTTCTTTTCGCCCGGTGGCAACATCAACGAATTCCTTCGCAAGATGGGCATCTACCTGGGCATTTCGCTCTTTCTGATCTTTATCCAGCCCGATTTCGGTACTGTCCTGATCATCCTGTTGACCCTCATGTGCATGGCGTTATTTGCGGGTCTCGACCCCAGATTTATCATCGGCGTGCTAATCTTCGGCATTCTCGTGATCGTGATTGCACTTGTCGCAGAGCCGTACCGTATGGTGCGTATTCAGGTTGCCTTGAACCCTTGGGCCGACGAGTATGGTGACGGCTATCAGGCCACGCTTGCCATCATGGCCTTTGCCTCGGGCGGTCTGTTCGGTCGTGGCATCGGCAACTCAACCATGAAGTACTCGTATCTGCCCGAGGCGCACAATGACTACATTCTGGCCATCATTGGCGAGGAAGTCGGTTTTGTCGGAACCGTGCTGTTCTTCTTGGTGTTTGCGATGCTGATCTACTCGGCGTTTCGCATTGCCGAGCAGGCGACCGATCGTCGGGGCGCGCTTATGGCGTCTGGCTCCGCGGTCATTCTCGCGGTGCAGTTTTTGATTAACGCGTTGGGCATCCTCAACGTGTTTCCCATGACGGGCAAACCGTTGCCGTTTATTAGCTACGGCGGTTCGTCGATTATTGTGTCGCTTATGCTTGCCGGGTTGATCCTGCGCGTTTCGTACGAGAGCGCCCGTCGCGATGAGTACGACCGTCGCCGCGAGAGCTTTGCCGTTATGGATGAGAGTACCGCCGGCGTGCCCCACGTGCGCGGCGAGCGATCTTCGCGTAACGGTTTTACCGTCCTGGATGGCTCTGCGACCGAGCCGGCAGCCCGCCCGCGTCAGCGAACGGCACCGCAAGGTCGTCCTCAGCGCCCCAGCCCTCGCACCGCGGGCGGCGGATATAATCGAATCGATTTGAACTCGGACCCGTCGGCGCGTCTGCGCACCGACGACCAGGGACCGCGTGTACGAAGGGACTACCATGACCGATAAGATGACCGTTGCTATTGCAGCCGGCGGCACGGCAGGACACATCAACCCCGCGCTCGCCTTGGCCGAAGAGCTGCGTGATCGTGGCCACCACGTTGTGTTCGTGGGCCAGTCGCGCAAGCTCGAGGGTCGTCTGGTCCCCGAGGCTGGGTTTGATTTTGTGCCCATTACGGTCACGGGCTTCGACCGCTCCCGTCCTTGGACGGCGCTGACCTCGCTGTGGCGTGTCAACAAGGCCAAGCGTGCGCTCGCCAGTCATTTCTCAAAGGTCGGCAAGCCCGACGCTGCCATCGGTTTTGGTGCCTATGTCGAGGTTCCGCTGCTGGGGTGGTGCAAGGGCGCAGGCGTTCCGTATCTGCTACATGAGCAGAACTCTGTTCCGGGCCTGGCCAATAAGATGATGAACTCCCACGCCGCCCGTGTGTGCATCTCGGTGCCGGCAGCGCGCTCGGTCTTTGAGCGCGAAGGTGACCCTGACCACGTGCTCATGACCGGCAACCCCGTACGTCGCTCGGTGATCGAGGGCAATCGCGCTCGCGGCCGCAAGGCACTTGGTGTTCCCGAGGACGCTACGCTGCTGCTCGTCTTTGGCGGTTCACTTGGCGCCCAGCACCTCAACGAGCGCGTGGTTTCGCTCAAAAACGAGCTGCTTTCGCGCAAGAACCTCTATGTGTTGCATTCGACGGGTGCCGACGGCTTTGAGGAGACCGAGCGCGCTTTGGCGCTGACGCCCGAGGAGGCGAAGCGTTACCGCGTCCAGCCTTACATCGACAACATGGGCGATATGTTGGCTGCTGCCGATTTGGTGCTCTCGCGTTCGGGCGCATCGAGCGTGGCCGAGATCGCTGCGCTCGCCGTGCCCTCGGTGCTCGTGCCGTATCCGCATGCGACGGCCGACCACCAAACCACCAATGCCCGGTATCTGGTCGACGCCGGGGCCGGCGTGCTCTGCGCCGATGCCGATATCGACGGTTCTGCCTTTGCCGATGAACTGCTGCACCTGGTCGATGACGCGGCGGCGCGCGACGCCATGCGTCAGGCGGCGCGTGGTCTGGCTCAGGATAGGGCCGCCGCTCTTCTGGCGGATGCGGTAGAGGGTTTGCGTTAGTTAGACGGGATATCGTCGGTCGCCCTCGCGCTGATGCGGTAGGTGCGGTACAGTTAACAGGTTACAGGCAGTGTTTACGCAAGGAGTACACGAGCACATGGCTGATTCCCAGACTGCAACCTCCGCGCCCGAGTTTAAGAGCGCCCACTTTATCGGTATCGGCGGCGCCGGCATGAGCGGCATCGCCCTCGTTCTGCACGAGCGCGGTTATGCCGTTACCGGCTCCGACCTTAAGACGTCACGTTATATCCGCCAGCTTACCCGCGCTGGTGTGAAGGTACATGTGGGCCATGAGGCCGCCACGATCGACGAGGTCAAGCCCGACGTGGTTGTTGTCTCCACCGCTATTCCGGAGTCCAACCCTGAACTCGTGCGCGCTCGCGAGCTTGGTATTCCCGTGTGGCCCCGTGCCAAGATGCTCTCTGCCTTGGGCCACGGCTACACTACCGTCGCTGTTGCCGGCACGCACGGCAAGACCACCACGTCTTCGATGTGCGCCACCATGCTCGACCGCATGGGTCTGGATCCGAGCTTCCTGATCGGTGGCATCGTTGAGGGCTATGACACGAACGGCAAGAACGGCTCGGGCGACTACTTTGTCGCCGAGGCCGACGAGTCCGACAGCTCCTTCCTGTTCCTGAACCCCAACGTGGTCATTGTGACCAACGTCGAGGCCGACCACCTCGATCACTACTCGGGTATCGAGGAGATCGAAGCGACTTTCGCCAAATTCATGAGCCTGGTGGGCGAGGACGGCACCGTCATCGTCTGCGGTGAGGACCCGCATCTGGTCGAGCTCGCCAAGTCGACGGGCCGTCACGTGCTTTCCTACGGCTTTGCCGAGAGCAACGACATCGTCTGCATGCACCCGGATGTCAAGGGCATCCAGAGTGACTTTATCGTTCGCTTTGAGGACGGCACTGAGCATGCTGTGGAGATCAAGAGCAATCCCGGTCGCCACAACATGCTCAACGCCACGGCGGTGCTCACCGTCGCCCATGTCCTGGGCCTTGACATCGACGCCGCCGCCAAGGCGCTCTCGAGCTTTGAGGGCGTCCGCCGTCGCTTTACCCACGTGGGCGATATCGATGGCATCACCGTGATCGATGATTACGGCCATCACCCCACCGAGATCAAGGCGACGCTTGCTGCCGCTTCGTCGCTGGGCTACAAGCATGTCGACGTCGTGTTCCAGCCGCACCGTTATTCGCGCCTGCAGGCCCTGTGCGACGACTTTGCCGATGCATTTGCCAATGCCGATAAACTGCTGCTGATTGATGTGTTCTCGGCTGGCGAGATGCCCATTCCGGGTGTTACCTCTAAGATGCTCGCCGATACCGTGCGCGCCAAGCATCCTGGCAAGGAGGTCGTGTACTGCTCCAGCCGTCTTGAGCTCAATCAGGAGCTCGAGCAGATGGTGGGCGAGGGCGATCTGCTGCTCACTATGGGTGCCGGTGACGTTACGACCGTCGGTCCCGAGTTCATTGAGTATTTGACTGCCAAGAAAGACGCTTAAGTCTAATGGGTCTGTTTAACGCCGTCATGGCGCTCTCGGGCATGATCGACACGGATGTGATCGAGGACGAGCGCCTTGCGCGTCATACGAGCTATCGTATCGGCGGCAAGGCCGACCTCTTTGTGACGTGCCATAGCTATCATGCCCTCCGCCGCGCCGTGGCGGTGCTCGATCGCGAGCAGGTGCCGTGGGTCATCATCGGCAAGGGCTCCAATCTGCTGGTTGCCGATGGCGGTTATCGCGGTGCCGTCATTTCGCTCGGACGTGAGTTTCAGCGCACGGTTGTTGCCGATGACGGTTGTACGCTGACGGTCGGTGCGGGCGTGATGTTTGCGCGCCTGGTCAACGATGCCCTGTCGCGTAGCCTCTCGGGCCTTGAGTTTGCCGTTGGCATCCCCGGTTCGGTCGGCGGTGCGATATCTATGAATGCCGGCACACGGACCGAGTGGATTGGCTCGCTGGTTGAGGATGTCGTAACGTTTGACCCGGCATCCGGTATCAAGCATTATGTGGGGTCCGAGATCACTTGGGGCTACCGCGAATGTAGCCTTCCCCGCAATGAGATCATCCTCGAGTGCGTGCTCAAGCTTAAACCGGCGCCCAAGGCCGACATTCGCGAGCGCATGGAACGGTACCTGACGAGGCGCAAGCGTACGCAGCCCATGGGTCGCGCATCCTGTGGGTCGGTCTTTCGCAACCCGCCCGATGCGAGTGTGGGCAAGCTTATCGAGGATTGTGGATTAAAGGGTTTTTCGATTGGCGGCGCGGAAGTTTCGCCCGTTCACGCTAATTTTATCGTTAATAACGGAACTGCCTCGGCCGATGACGTTGCCGCGGTTATCAGACATGTGCACGGAAAGGTGAGGGAGGCGTATGGCATCGAGCTCAGACCGGAAGTTAAATTCCTCGGCTTCTAGAGCATCGAAACCCACCTTCCGCCGCGCCGGAGGGCGTTCCGGCGCGCCTGCCAAACCTCAACGCAATACCGTCGCGCACTCTAAGTCTGTCGGGCATGCTCGACAGGCCGGTCGTCCGGTCGTCGGCTCTCAGCTCGGTAATCGTCCGGCCGCAAAAAAGTCCTTGCGTCCCTCGGCGACGTCAAAGCCTGTTATGGGCGCCAAGCCTGCCCGTCCCATGGCAACTCCTAAGCCCTTGACGGGAACTAATGCGGCGCGTCCGGGTCGCACGCTGGGCGCATCGAAACCGCGCTCGCTGACATCGGTGCCGGCTACCGCCAAGAAGCCTTCGGGTAAAAAAGGCGTCAACCCGTTGTCTTCACTTAGGGCGATGGCAAGTAAAACATCAGACGCCGCTTCTGTCGTTACAGGCAAAGGCAAAATCGTGGGCGGCGTTCTGGCCGTCTTGGCCGTGCTCGTCGTCGTTGCCGTCGTGGTGATCAACTCTGGATTGTTTACCGCCACTGATATTCAGATTCAAGGCAGCGAGCATGTGACGAAGCACGATGCCATCCAGCTGATCGATTTGCCCGAGGGAACGTCGCTTTTTAACGTCGATCCCGACCAGATTACCGAGGACCTCAAGCAGAACCCGTGGGTCTCGGGCGTGGATGTCCAGCGTCAGTTCCCGCATACGCTCATCATTACGCCGATGGAGCGCAAGGTCATCGCAATTGCCTATATCAGCTCCGATGACCTTGCCTGGGCCATCGGGGATGATGACACCTGGATCGCCCCGCTGTCGACGTCGGTCGAAGTGGACGACCAGGGCAACGTCATCACGACAGGGCAGGGCTCAAATACCCTGACCGGAATCGATGCCGCGCTGGCGCTCGCTAAGCATTATGGCGCGGTGTTGTTGACTGATGTCTCGGCGGATGTCGCTCCGGTTTCCGGTCAGGCGGTGAACTCCAAAGCCGTTAAGGCCGGCCTGGATTATGTGCGTGGTTTTTCGAGCGAGTTCTTGGGACAAGTCAAGGACATTTCCACGCCTTCGGTCGAAGCCATCTCGGCAAACCTCAATAACGGCATTGAGGTGTCGCTGGGCGATTCGGACGATATCGCCAAGAAGGAACGCGTAGTCACCAAGTTGCTTTCGCAGGTAGAGGGCGTAACGTATATCAATGTGCGCTCTCCGGGCAACTACACATTTAGGAATGCTCCGACCTCGTAGCGCTGGTTGATGCTTTGTTGAGGGGCCATACCACGCCGTTTATCTGGTTTGTTTGGTTTTCACGGTCAATTATTTGACTGATACGTTCATAATGTGCAAACATAATACGGTTTACCTTTGCATTTACTTTCAACCTGAAGGTTAATGTGCGCAGGGGTCGACCCATGCTATGGCTATAACCTTTGTTCGGAGGACCGACATGCACGAGACAGAGATCAACAACTACCTTGCCGTCATTAAGGTGGTCGGCGTCGGCGGCGGCGGTACCAACGCGGTCAATCGAATGATCGAAGAGGGCATCCGCGGCGTCGAGTTTGTTGCCATCAACACCGATGCTCAGGCACTCGCGATCTCTGATGCCGATATCAAGGTGCACATCGGCACTGACCTTACCCGCGGCCTGGGCGCCGGCGCCAACCCCGAGGTTGGCCGCAAGGCTGCCGATGAGTCCCGCGATGACATTGCCGAGGCGCTCGCTGGCGCCGACATGGTCTTCATCACCTGCGGCGAGGGCGGTGGCACCGGTACCGGCGCTGCTCCCATCGTTGCCGATATCGCGATGAACGAGGTCGGTGCGCTGACCGTCGCCGTCGTGACCAAGCCCTTCACCTTCGAGGGCCGCAAGCGTAAGAAGAGCGCCGAGGAGGGCATTAAGACCCTCTCCGATTGCGTTGACACCATGATCGTCATCCCTAACGATAAGCTGCTCGACATCGCCGAGAAGAAGACCACCATGCTCGAGGCCTTCGCGATTGCCGATGGCGTCCTTTCCCAGGGCACCCAGGGCATCACCGACCTCATCACCGTCCCCGGTATCATCAACCTGGACTTCGCCGATGTTAAGACCATCATGAAGCAGGCCGGTACCGCCATGATGGGTATCGGTACCTCTTCTGGGGATACCCGTGCCGTCGATGCTGCCCAGCAGGCCATCTCCAGCCCGCTGCTCGAGAGCTCCATCGATGGTGCCACGCGCGTGCTTCTCTCCATCGCCGGTTCCAAGGACCTGGGCATCCAGGAGATCAGCGACGCCGCCGACGTTGTCGCCAACGCCGTCGACCCCGAGGCCAACATCATCTTCGGTACCGTTGTCGACGAGTCCCTGGGCGATCAGGTGCGTATCACCGTCATCGCTACGGGCTTCTCCGACTCCAACGTCAACCGTCAGGATGAGCTCTTTGCCGCTCAGCAGTCTCAGAGCAAGGCCGCTGCTTCCGCTGAGCCGCAGCGCACCGCTCCGGCCACCAGCCCGGCTCAGGCCGCTCCGACCCGCAACGTCGGTGGCACCGAGCTTCCTAACTTCGGCAACGATCAGTTCGAGCTTCCCGACTTCCTGAAGCGCGGTAGCTTCTAAGTCGTTCTTTGCATTGTTGTGCACAGGGGCGTGTCCGTATGGACGCGCCCTTTTTATTTCGACTTTGTAAACTAGAACCTCCAATCTCTTTACGTTCCCTTTACGATTGCCTCCAGCGCAGCAGGTATCCTTTTAAAGAAGTATGACAGCCGTATAAACGCGGGCTGTAGCGGCGATGCCGCGGTACTTGTGTTATTAGGAGGCTTTAGTATGGCAGCACGTGCGGACAACGTTTCGCGTGTCGACCATGATGGAGTTACGTTGGTGGAAGGCGCGACATCCGATGTTCGCTTTGCCTTTACCGAGCGCGCCGGTGGTGTTTCCGAAGATGCGTACTCCTCACTCAACTTGGGCTCGCATGTTGGCGATGACCCCTTTGCTGTTCAAGAAAATCGTCGTCGCGCGCTCGAGGCTATGGGTGCCGCCGAGTGCGAGCACAACCTGCTCGTTCCCAATCAGGTCCATGGTGACCATATCGTTGCGGTGACCTCGAACGGCGCCGATGACCTTGAGGACGTCCGCGAGCAGATTGCCGAGGGCTGCGATGCCATCGTCTGTACGGCGCATAACGTGCCCGTGCTGCTCTGCTTTGCCGACTGCGTTCCCGTGGTGCTGGTGGCCCCTGGCGGATTTGCCGTGGTGCACTCCGGTTGGAAGGGTACGATTGCACGTATTTCCGCCAAGGCGTGCCAGGCGCTTTGCGATGCTGCCGGCTGCGATGCGAGCGACGTTTCCGCCTATATCGGCCCCCATATCTTGGGCGACGAATATGAAGTATCCCAGGAGCTCATGGATCGCTTTGCCGCCGAGTTCTCTTGCATCGATGCGAGTACCTCTCGCATGCTCGATCTTTCCGCTGCCATTCGCGAGGCGCTGGTAGATGTCGGTGTCGACGCGGATAATATCGTGGATACCCAGCTTTCGACCGTGCGTCAGAACGACCGCTTTTATTCCTACCGTAACGAGGACGGCACCTGTGGGCGCCATGCTGCGATCGGCGTGATGCTATGAGAAAGATCGTATCGGTCCTGAGCGCCGCTGTGCTTACACTTACGCTGTGCGCCTGTTCTTCGGGATCTTCTACCTCTTCCATTACCGTCGCCGGCTCCACGACCTGCCTTCCTATCGCCGAGATTGCGGCCGAGGGCTTTAAGGAGGAGACCGGCATCGACGTGCTCGTTTCCGGTTTGGGTTCTTCCGCTGGCATCGAGGCCGTCAGCGCCGGCACGGCCGATATCGCCAGCTCCTCCCGTGGACTCAATGCCGACGAACAGGATTTGGGCCTGACTCCCATCGTCATTGCCCACGACGGTATCGCGGTCATCGTGAACGACGATAACCCGGTCGATAACCTCTCGACCGAGCAGCTCCGCGATATTTACGCCGGCAAGATCACCAACTGGAAAGAAGTCGGTGGCGAGGACCTGAAGATCCAGGTCATCAACCGAGATGAGGCGTCCGGTACGCGCGAGGCCTTCCGTACCATCGTGATGGACGGCACGCCGTTCGATCGCCGCTCGGCTGTTCTTTCGGGTACGGGCCAGGTGCGCGACGTGGTATCTCGTTCGCGCGGTGCCATTGGCTACATTTCGCTGGGCTTCGTCGATAGCCTCAACGCCAAGACCTCGGTCAAGGCCGTCTCGGTCAATCATGTTGAGGCGTCCGAGAAGACGGTCGCGAGCGGCGGCTATCCCATCTCGCGCGACCTTTACTTCTTTGTTAAGGGTGCGCCTTCGCAGCAGGCGCAGGATTACATCGACTACGTGACGTCCGAAAAGATGGACAAGCAGATTCGCGAGGCGGGCTTTATCCCCGTCACCAACGACGAGAAGGGGAGTGAGTAGCATGGAAGCACAGGAAAACTCCCAGACTGAGCAGAATGTTCAGACGCCCAAGAAGCGCGAGCTGGCGCTCGTATCGCGCAGTACCTATATCAAGGAGAAGGCGCTGCAGTGGACCTTCTTTGCCTGCGCGTTCTTGGCGGTCGTTACCGTCATCCTGATTTTTGTCTTTACCACGTACTCGGCGCTGCCCGTCTTTACTGACATCGGTCTGGCGGACTTCTTTAGCTTTACGTGGGCGCCCTCTGAGGGCCACTACGGCATCATGTCGCTGCTTGCCGGCTCAGGTCTGGTGACCGTCGGTGCGCTCGCCATGGGCGTGCCGCTAGGTGTGGGTACGGCCGTATACCTGGTCGAGATCGCCGGCAAGCGCGTGCGCAAGCTTATCAGCCCTGCCGTTGACCTGTTGGCCGGCATCCCTTCTATCATCTATGGCTTCTTTGGAATGATCATCATCCGTCCGTTTATCGCGCAACTGACCGGTGGTCTTGGTTTTGGTGCGCTGACGGCGTGGTTCGTGCTTGCCATCATGATCGTCCCTACCATCACCACGCTCACCATCGATGCTCTCAATTCCATTCCCATGGGCATTCGCGAGGCATCCTATGCCATGGGCGCCACCAAGTGGCAGACCATCTATAAGGTCGTGTTACCTGCCGCCAAGCTGGGTATCGTGGATGCCATCGTGCTGGGTATGGGCCGTGCCATCGGCGAGACCATGGCCGTGCTCATGGTCGTGGGTAACGCCCCGGTTATTCCCGACAGCATTGCGAGCCCCATCTCGACGCTCACGAGCCAGATTGCGCTCGACATGAGCTATTCCTCGGGTCTGCACCGCTCGGCGCTGTTCGGCATGGGCGTGGTCCTGTTTATCATCTCCGCCACGTTGGTAGGCATCGTCCGTCTGATTTCCAAGAAGAAGAGGGGGTAGGCTATGTCCGATTCCGTTGACACGACGGTCGATACGACCTCGTCGCGCGAGCGCATCAAGCGTGCCCTTTCCCACGGCAAGAAGGGCCGCATCAACAAGGACCTGTCCAACAAGATCATGCTTGGCGTGTTTCGTGCTGCTGCCTACATCACCACGCTGGTGCTGGTCGCTATCATCGCCTACGTGGTTGTTAACGGCTTACCGCATATCTCGCTCGACTTCATCTTCGGTTGGCCTCAGGGCGTCAATGCCGAGGGCGGAATTTGGCCCACGATCGTCTCGACCGTCTATGTGACGGCGCTCGCCATGCTTATCTGCACGCCGATCGCTGTGCTGGCAGCCGTCTATCTGGCCGAGTACGCCAAGCAGGGCAAGGTCGTCGAGCTCATTCGCTACGCTGCTGACGCTTTGGCTTCGGTGCCCTCCATCGTTATGGGCTTGTTTGGCTACGCCTTGTTTGTCGAGGCCATGGGCCTGGGTCTTTCGATGGTCTCTGCCGCTCTGGCACTCGCGCTCTTGATGCTTCCCATCGTCATGCGCACCACCGAAGAGGCCATTCGCGCCGTTCCGCGCTATATCCGTTGGGGCGCGTACGGCCTGGGCGCCACCAAGTGGCAGGTTGTCTCCAAGATCGTGCTCCCTTCTGCCTTTGGCCGTATTGCCACAGGCATCGTGCTTGCCATCGGCCGCGCCATCGGCGAGACCGCCGTGGTGCTCTACACCATGGGCCAAGCCATCAACCTGCCTATTTCGCCGCTCGATTCCGGCCGCCCCATGACGGTTCATCTGTACCTGCTTGCCAACGACGGCATCAACATGAACGCAGCCTACGGCACTGCGCTCTTGCTGATGGTGATCATTCTGGCCTTCAACCTGTTTGCGCGCTTCCTGTCGCGCAAACGTCGCTAGTTAAGGAGTCCCATGTCCGTTTATCAGTCCGCTCCCACGCTGGAGCAAGCGGCCATTACGGCCAAGGATTTCAACTTTTGGTACGGTGACTTTCATGCGCTGACGGGGCTTGACCTCAACATCGCCAAAAACGCCATCACCTCCTTCATTGGCCCTTCGGGCTGCGGCAAGTCGACGTTTTTGCGCTGCATCAACCGCATGAATGACCTGATCGAGGGTACGCGCGTCGAGGGCACCATGACGCTCGACGGCAATGATATCTATGCCGAGGGTGTCGACCCGGTCGACCTCCGTCGTCGCGTGGGCATGATTTTTCAGCAGCCCAACCCGTTTCCCAAATCCATCTACGAGAATGTCGCCTTTGGCCCTCGTCTGCAGGGCGTGACTAGCAAAAGCGACCTCGATGACATCGTGGAAGAATCGCTCAAGCGCGCCAACCTCTGGAAAGAGGTATCCAATCAGCTCAACAAGGATGGTTTGGCGCTCTCGGGCGGTCAGCAGCAGCGTCTGTGCATCGCGCGCGTGCTTGCGGTGCAGCCCGATGTCCTTCTGATGGACGAGCCCTGCTCCGCCATCGACCCCACGTCCGTCTCTAAGGTCGAGGATCTGATGGCCGAGCTGGCGCCCGAGATGACGATCATCATCGTCACGCATTCAATGCAGCAGGCAGCTCGTATTAGCGATTACACCGCATTCTTCTTGCAGGAAGTTGCCGGCGAGCCCGCCACGCTCATCGAGTATGGTCAAACCGACGCGATCTTCACCAGCCCGGTGGACTCGCGGACGGAAGACTATATCACCGGCCGCTTTGGCTGATCGGTGCGACTAGTCCCAAGTCGATCGGACCTGGTCCGGTGCGTATTCACTGTGCGGGCGGCATGACCGCACCCAACTGATTGGAGTGAACCATGCGCAAACTGTTTTCCCGTCAGCTCATCGAAGCCCGTCACGAGATGCTGAGCATCTACGAGGCCGTCGATCTGGCCCTCCACGATGCCGTGAAGGCCTATGTGACCGACGACCGCAAGCTCGCCACCAAGACCAAGAAGCGCACGCTTTCGATTGACGCGCGCTGCGCCAACCTGGAGGCCGTCTGCTACAACCTGATCGCCACGCAGTCACCGGTCGCCTCCGACTTCCGCCTGCTTCAGACGATCATCTACGTCGACTTTAACCTGCAGCGCATGACCGATAAGGTTCGCCAGATCTGCCGCGCCACGCGTCATATGGTCAAGGCCGACATCTCGCTGCCCAAGGAGCTTGTCGGCACGGTCGAGGCCGAGGCCGAAGCTGTCTACCAGGTGCTGGGCTCGTCGCTTTCTGCGCTCGTCACCAATGACATGTCCATCATCTGCAACCTGGCCGTCGAGGACGAGCCGGTGCATGCGGCGTACGAGAAGTTCTTCCGTACCTTCAACCGCATGGACGCGGGCGAGTTTATGGATGACGATAGCAACTATGACGACCTGCGCCGCGCCATCATGGTTTCGCGCTACCTCGATCGCATTGCTTCGATTTCCATCGATGCCGCCTGCCGTCTGACCTTCCTGTTGACCGGACAGCGTATGACTGCCGGCGATATCGCCCGCACTGATGAGGATGAGCTCGAGAGCATGCGCGTGCCTTCGGGCGAGGGTGTTATCATGAGGCCCGCCGTCGACGCTCGCTACGTTGCCAAGGTGCCCGCTAACGAGGTCAGCGAGGGTCTTCGCTACCTGCTTGATCATCTTGAGGACGAGGACGATGGCGAGGACGACGAGGAGTAAGTAACCCCGTTCGTCGAAAGATTGTAAATACCTAAGTGAGCGCGGCCTTGCACATGCGGGGCCGCGCTCTTGCGTTAGCATGGGACTACTTGTTTGGCTGTCAGCGGAGGCGATTAGCAATGGATAACTATTTGGACTTGATGCGCGCTCGCCGCGAGCAGATTCTGGAACGTTTTTATGCGGCGCTCGATCGCGCAGGCCGTCCCCACGACGCCGCGAGCCTCATTGCCGTGTCCAAGACCGTTGGTGTCGATGAGACCGTTGCCGCCATCCAGGCGGGGTATCGCCATTTTGCCGAGAACCGCCCGCAGGAGCTGGTTCGCAAGCTCACGGGTCTGGCGGAGCATCCGGAGCTGCCCGAGGTGCGCTTCGATATGATCGGCAACCTGCAGACCAATAAGATCAATGCGGTGCTGGGCTCAGCCGAGCTGATTCACTCGGTGGGTTCGCTGCATCTGGCGCAGGCGATCTCGAGCCGTGCTGTCCGCAAGATCGAGGCAGGCGAGCTCGCCGGCCCTCAGCGTGTGCTCATTGAGGTCAATGTGAGTGGTGAGGAGTCGAAGGGAGGCTTTTCGCCCGATGAGATTCGCGCCGCCGCGGGTGAGTTTGCGGAACTTGAGGGAATTTGCGTGCAGGGGCTTATGACTATGGCGCCCCGGGGGAATAAGGATGTGGCACGCCGCACCTTTGCGGGGCTTCGTGAGCTGAGGGATGAGCTGGAGGCGGCGCATTCCGATTTGAACCTGCCTGAGCTTTCCTGCGGCATGAGCGAGGACTTTGAGCCTGCCCTTGAGGAGGGCTCTACGCTCGTTCGCCTGGGCAGGGTAGTATTTAGCCCGGAGTTTGCAGTAAAATAAGGCTCTGAAGTGCGCACTGATTATTGGGGCGCCTGCACTAAACCGCGAGAGGACACAACCATGGGCTTCCTTGACGAGATTAAAAATAAGATGCACCTGGGCGGCCAGCAGGGTTACGACCAGGGTTATGGCCAGGACGACGACTACGGCTACGATGACGGCTACGATGACGGCTATCAGGGCAACGGCTACAGCGGTGCTTCGGGCGAGGGCTTCTACACCCAAGACGAGCCGAGCAACGGCCTGCTTGGTCAGACGCGCCGCGGTGAAGCTGAGTCGGTTGCCGTGTATACGCGCTCCGGTCAGCTGGTCGGCGATGACTCCCGCCACGCCACGACGTATAATCCGCCTTCGCGCTCGCAGGACAGTGTTGCGAGCGGTTATCGTCCTGGTGCCTATGACACGCCGTCGAGCTACGCCGAGAACACCCGCGCCCGTGCCGCCGCTGCGCCCGCACCTGCACCGAGCGATGCCTCGGCCTATGCGAGCAATATCATCAACGCCACGCCGCAGCTGCCGGCCTATGTCCTGCGCCCCGAGAGCTATGACGACGTGGAGACCGTGGTGCGCCGCGTTCGCACCAAGCAGCCTGTCGCACTGATTTTTGTGGGCGTACGCACCGAAGTTGCCAAGCGCGTCTTGGATTTCTCTTACGGCTTTGCCTGCGGTCTGGGTGCCACGGTCAAGGAGGTGGGCGACCGCGTGTTTATGGTGCTGCCCGCCGGTTGCGAGGTCAAAGATTCCGATCTCAAGAAGCTTCGTGCCGACGGCTACCTTAAGTAAAGACAAGACGAGGAGATTCCCATCAACATCTACACTATCGTCCAGCTGGTCAACACGCTGTTCAACTTCTATTCCACGCTTATTGTCGTCTACTGCTTTATGACGTGGATTCCCATGAAGCAGGGTGGTTTGCTTCAGGATATTGCCGCGGTGCTTGATAGCGTGTGCGGTCCGTGGCTTAACCTGTTCCGTCGTTTCATCCCGCCGATGGGCGGTATCGATTTTTCGCCGGTCGTTGCGATTATTGCGTTGCAGTTGGTGCAGAGGCTGGTTCTGCAGCTTCTTATAGGTATACTCGTGTAGAACTGACTTAGTAACTTACGTCGGGCGTGTAGCGCCGAGGCGATGAAAAAGGAGACTTGTTATGGCTATTACCCCTGCAGACATCCAGGCTCAGACTTTCTCTGAGGCCAAGCGTGGCTACGATCCTGCTGAGGTCGACGTCTTCTTGGAGACGCTGTCCTCCGAGGTTGACGCTATGCTCGCTAAGATCGTCGACCTTAAGGGTCGTCTGACTGCTACCGAGCAGCAGCTTGCCGATGCGCAGGCTCAGCTTGCCCAGGCTCAGGATGCCCCCGCCCAGGCCGTTCCTGCCGCCCCCGTGGCTGCTCCCGCCCCTGACTTCTCCGCTCAGGAGCGCCAGATTTCCGCTGCCCTGATCGCTGCCCAGCAGACCGCTGAGACCATCGTCAACGATGCCAATGAGAACGCTGAGCGTATCCGCAACGAGGCTGACGCCAAGGCCCGCGAGGTTATCCGCCAGGCTCTGACTGAAAAGCAGGCCGAGCTCGAGGAAATCGACCGTCTGAAGGCTTCCCGTGAGGAGTTCAAGGCCGAGTATCTCAAGCTCATCCAGCACTTCATGGACGATGCCCAGAACTCCTTCCCGGCTGACCTCATGGCCTCCACGCCGGTCGGTTCCGCCGCTTCTCCTGCGGTGACTGTTCCCGCCGAGCCGCTGCCCGTCGCTGACCCGGTTGTCCCCGTGGCCGATCCCTTCGCCCCGATCGACAACTTTGCCGCCGACGACCTGGACTAACATTCGGCCTACAATTTAGTGCCTAGAAAGGACCCGCAGCTTGCGGGTCCTTTTTTATGACTGTGCAGGGGCGCGCAACATAAAAAACCGAGCCCTGCACATTGTGGCGCAGAACTCGGCGAATGGGTGAGCGGTAAAAGGTAGGTTTTAGGGCATGTGCCAAAAAACTACTTGAGGAGGAAGTTGGGGAGGGGAATGGTACGGGCCTCGCGATGCTCGGGGTCGGCGATGTGGTCGGCAGGATAGCCACAGACAAGCATGTGATAGGGATAAACGCCCTTGGGCAGATTGAACTGCTCCTGTGCCACCTCTGGCTTAAAATGGCATACCCAGCACGTTCCCAGGCCCTGCTCGGTGGCCTCCATCATCATCTGATCGCAAACGATGGATGTATCGATTTCGCTGGAATTCATCTGATCATACGGGCGCACCCAAGCATCATCGGTAACGCTGCAAATAAGGAAGATAAGCGGAGCGCCAAAGATAGACCCATCACGAGCAAACCGAGGCTGACAAGCAGCAGCCTTCTCCAGAAGCTCAGGCGTATCCAACACCATCACACGGGTTGGATGATTATTACAAGCAGAAGGAGCAATCCGCCCAGCCTCAACAATGGCATCCACCACAGCTTGCTCAACAGGACGGTCCTCAAACGAACGACAAGAATACCGACCACGAGCCAGATCCAAATAACTCACAACCAAGACCTCCAAATTCAACGAATCAATCCAAAGTAAAACAAAGGGTACCCAAAGCCCCATCCACCCAAACGTTTAAGGCGGTCCCAAAGTTCCCAATCGGGTCCAAAGGCCCCGCCAACAAAAGCCCCATCGCTTTCAAAGTATCAGCCAAAGTTCCCAATGGTGGTACGTAAGGCGAAGGGCCGGCACCTGTTTACTTTCGAACGACTCTGCCATGCAGCCGGAGTGAGAAAGCAAACAGGTGCCGGCCCTTCGCCGCCGGGACACGTACCCCCAATTAACTGTTCTTCATGACAATCGAATCCACAACATCGGCCACATTCTCACAGCAGTCAGCGCAGTACTCCAGGAAGGCGTACACGTCACGCCAGGCGATGACCTCGAGCGGGTCCTTGCCGTTAACGTGCAGGTTGCGCATGGCGTTGATATAGAGCTCGTCGGCTTCGGACTCGATGGTGTTGATCTGGATGACGAGTTCGCGCAGGGTCTTGGACTTGCGGTAGTTGGGCAGCTCGACCATCAGGTCTTTCATGGCGCGGCAGGCGTCAGTCACCTTGTGGGCGATGACGATGGCGTCGGGATGGATGCTCTGGATGTTGGTGAAGTAGACGCGCTGCACGACGCCCTCGATGCGGTCGAGCACGGTGTCGAGTGAGCAGCTCATCAGATCCAGATCCTCGCGCTCGAGCGGGGTGATAAAGGCGGTGAGCAAGGCGTCCTCAAGCTCATGGTGCTTCTTGTCGGCCGCATGCTCGATCGCGTGCATCTTGTTGAGCATATCGTGAATCTTTGCGGGATCGAAGTTCTCGAAAATCTTGGTGAGCAGCTCGGCGGCCTGGACGGCAAGGTCGGCGCAGACGACGTAGTTGTCGAAGTAGAACGAATCGGGTTTCTTTGCCATGGGTGGGTCCTTTCGAGGCGAAGACGGGTGGGCGAGGTAATGCAGTCCGGATGGACGTTCGGTTTGACTAGAGGAACATCATGAACAGCTTGGCCATGACAAAGCTGATGAGTCCGCAGGCGGGGAAGGTGAAGAACCAGGTGAACATCATGTCTTTGACGACGCCGAAGTTGATGGCTGAGAGGCGCTTGACGGCACCGACGCCCATGATGGCGCAGGTCTTGATGTGTGTGGAGGACACGGGGATGCCGGTAAGGGTGGCAAGCAGCAGGTTTGCGGCGCCCGCCAGGTCGGCGGAGAAGCCCTGATACTTTTCGAGCTTGACCATGCTCTGGCCGACGGACTTGATGATGCGCTCGCCGCCCACGCTGGTGCCGATACCCATAGTGGCCGAGCACAGCAGCATAATCCAGATGGGGATGCCTGCATCGCCGACGCTCGTCTGGCCGCTGGCAAAGGCCACGCCTAAAAAGAGCACGCCGATGAACTTCTGTCCATCCTGCGCGCCGTGCATAAAGCTCATGGCCGCAGCGCTCGCGATCTGAGCGTATTTAAAGAAGACATTGGCACGTCGCCTGTTGGCGGCGGCGAAAAGAATCGAGACGAGCTTGCACAGGACCCAGCCCATGACAAAGCCCAGGCCGATGGAGAGCGCCAGACCGTAGATGACCTTCATCCACTCGTGGACGTTGACGCTGCTCGCACCGCCGAGGGCGATGGCGGCACCGGTCAGGCCGGCGATAAGGCTGTGGCTTTGCGAGGTGGGGATGCCAAAACGCGACGCTGTGGCGCCGTAGACGACGATGGAGAACAGCGCCGCGCATAGGCAGGCGAGCGCCATGGTGCTGTTTCCGCCAAAGTCGACGATATGTGAGATGGTGTTGGCGACGCTCGCGTTAAAGTGCGTCATGATGAGCACGCCGAGGAAGTTGAATGCGGCGCTCATGAGAATGGCGGCGCGGGCGGGCATGCAACGCGTAGTGACGCAGGTCGCGATGGCGTTGGGCGCGTCGGTCCATCCATTGACGAAGATGGCGCCCAACGCGAGGATCACGGTGACGGCAAGGACTGGGTTCGACACAATTTGGCCGAGGAAGGTTGAGAACGTTACGTCCATATATGGGCTTTCTCGAAGTTTGCAGACACGTTACAAAAACATGATAAATCGTATCACCTCCTGCGGGTCTCTTTACCGAGTTCTGATGGGAGAAGTGAACTTTTTGGCACTAAAATTGAATATTAGCCCTGTTGACCGCGGGTGTTCTTTTTGCTAACACGCCATGCGGACACGTGCGATTACTACGACACCCCAAAACCACAGTCTGTTCGCTTTACAACATGCAAACATGCGTTCGATAATAGGAGGCATGGAATATCGACAGACAGACGGCAAAACTCGGCGCGTGCACAAGCAGTATGTGGACGTCGTGGCCCGCATCCTCGCGGGCGGACAAGTCGTGCCGGTCACCGTCTGCTGGGTCGACGGACGTTGTTTTACAATCGATGAAATTATCTCGACCACCGGGTTTGGCCTGACGGTCCACGGCATCCGTACGGCGACCTATAAGGTGCGTTTTGGCGGGCACGCGACCGAGTTGTATCTGGAGGACCAGACGCGCGAGCGGGCGGACGGCTCGCAGGCACACGTGATGCGTTGGTGGGTCTGGGCCTTTGATCGCACGCTCGAGGGCGAGCGCCGTAGGTAAGGACGTACGGCATTCGGGTACAATGACAAGAATCTTGTCATCTGCTGCGCCGTCTTTCACGGCGCTTTGTGAAAGGACGAAGTATGAACGATATCCAGGGCTATCAGAACGGCCCCATCGAAACTGGCGCAAGCCGTGCCAAGGAGATGTCGCCGCGTGCGTACAATCTTTCCATGTCTGCCCTCATCTTCTTGGGCTTTTGTGCCATGGGCGCTGGTGCTTACTTTACGAGCACCATGGCGTTTGCCCGCATGATGATGAGCGGCGCCGCCCTGCCACTGGTCTTTGGCTCGTTTATCCTGACTATTGTCGGCATCGTCATGATGTCGGCTGCTGCCAGCAAACAGTCCGTGGGCCTGTCGCTCGTGGGTTACGTGATCTTTGCGAGCACCTTTGGCCTGACCGCGTCGTTTGGCCTTGCCAACTATGACCTGCCCACCATCAACACCGCCTTTATCGCCACCGCTGCTATCACCTTTGTCTTCGGTGCGCTGGGCGTGACGTTCCCCAAGTTTTTCCAGCGCGTATATGGCATCGGCTTTGGCATTCTGCTCGCCACGATTCTGGTTGAGGTCGTGCTGATGTTCATGGGCGTTTCGCAGTCCATCACCGACCTGATCGTGATCGTGGTGTTCGCCGGGTTTATTGGCTATGACACCTATGTTGCCACGACGGTGCCGCCCACACTGCCCAACGCCGTGCTTATGGCCTCTAACCTGTTCGTGGATATTATCAACGTATTCCTGCGCATTTTGAACATCCTCGGCCGTCGCGATTAAAGCGCGGCATTGCGACGCTTCCTGCCGGACACGGTAAAACGATGCGAAAGGCGGTCCTTCGGGGCCGTCTTTTTTGTACGCGGCGGGGTATCATGGATGGGAAAAGCCGATGGCGGCAGAGACCGAGAAAGGTGACCACTTATGGCAGACGTCGACAACAGGAACCGTAACCGCAGGTCCAACCGAGCGGGTCAGCCCAATCCCAAGCGCGAGGCCCGTGCCAAGGCCGCCGAGCGTCACGTGGCAACTGTGTCCGAAGCGTGCGCCAAGGATATCGAGCGTTCGCTTGCCGGTGTGTGCGAGTTCGATGGTATGCCTGCCGGTTTTGTCGCGGCGATGAAGGCCAAGGCCCAAGCGGCCGACGCTGTCGAGGAACAGGTTGCCGAGGAGTCTGAGGCCGCCGAGGCCGAGACCGCTGAGGTTGCGTCCGCCGAGACCGAGGTTACGGCCGAGCCTGCACCCGCAGAGGAGGCCACGGAGACCGAGTCCGCGCCTGCCGCCGAGGAGCCCGCTCCGGTCCTGCCCGAGGTCACCGTGCTCGACGCCTCTGCCACGCAGGCCATTCTGGATAACGGCCGAGGCTACGCGCAATTCTGCGACATGGCCGTGCTCGCCTTTGCCTCGTTCACCAACCCGGGCGGCGGCTACATCCAGGGCTATCTGGGTCAGGAGGCCACGCTCTGTGCCGATTCGTACCTGTACAACGTGCTCGATAAACAGCGCAAATGGTACGGCGAGAACCGTCGCCGCAACATCAACTGCGAGCTTTACCGCAACCGTGCGCTGGTGGTGCCTGCGGTGCGCTTCGACCGCAACCACGTGCATGCGTATGCCGACGTGATCGTGGCCGCCGCGCCCAACGCCAAGCGCGCTCGCCAGGAGTATCGCGTGAGCGACGATGCCTTGCTTGACGCTCTGCGCGATCGCATCCGCTTTGTGCTTGCCATCTGCGACGAGCTGGGTCGCGAGAAGCTCGTACTGGGTGCTTGGGGTTGCGACAACAACGGCTTTGACGCCGAGGCCGCGGCCGAGCTCTTCCGCAAGGAGCTCGCATCGGGCGACTTTAAGGTCAAGCAGGTGTTCTTTGCCGTGCCTTCTACGCGATGGGATGAGGATTTTGCCAAGTTCGAGCACGTGCTGGCAAACTTCCCCGAGCGCAACGAGGAGTCCTATGCCCAGGTTGCCGCACGCGCTGCGGCTGCTCGCGCCGCCGAGCAGGCCCAGGCTGCCGCCGAGGACGATGAGGACGATGACGATTGGCGCAAGTACCTGTAATCGGTACGGGCCGACAGATAGGTCGAGCCGGCGGGAGGGCTGCTCCCGTCGGCTTTTTACTAAAGGAGAGGCTTACGATGAAAAACGTTCTGTGCTTTGGTGACAGCAATACCTATGGCTATGATCCGGCGGGCATGCGCGACGGCACCGCGGTACGCTATGCGTACGATGTGCGCTGGTGCGGCGTGGCCCAGCGAGACCTGGGCGAGGGCTGGCACGTGATTGAGGAAGGCCTCAACGGCCGCACGACGGTACGCGACGACATGTGCCATCTGGACACTAATCTCAACGGCATCCGCGCGTTGCCGATGCTGCTCGAGGCTCATAAGCCGCTGGATGCGATCGTGATTATGCTGGGCACCAACGACTGCAAGACGGTCTTTAGCGTGGGGGCTGCCGATATCGCTGACGGTGCCATGGCGCTGATTCGCACCGTCCGCGCGTTTCCCTGGACCGAAGCCGCGCCCTGCCCGCGTATTCTGCTGATGGCGCCTATCAAGATTAAACCGCAGATCGCCGATGTGTACATGACCGACTTTGACGAGCGCTCCGTCGAGGCCTCGGAGCATTTTGCCGAATACTATGCGTATGCTGCTAAACAGTTTGGCTGCGACTTTTTGAATGCCGCTGATTTTGCCGAGCCGGGCGATATCGATTATCTGCACATGATGCCCGAAAGCCACGAGAGCCTGGGCCACGCCGTGGCAGCCAAGCTCCAAGAGATGCTTGGTGAGTAGCGCGACCCAAAGCAGTACAGTAGTTCCCCTTGCGACGGCTTGTTTCGTTGGTTTGTTTTGATCTGTAACAGTTGTAAGGCCGAAAACGGGCTAGATGTTACAGATTAAGATTATTTAGGTCGATATCGGTCGTTTGTCTCGATCTGTAACATCTAGGGTCGATTTTGCCGAGTTACTGTTACAGATCGAGATTATCTTCTCAGCGGAATTTGGATGTCTCGATTTGTAACAGGTGGGCCGAAAAATGGACTCTAACTGTTACGGATCGAGATGTTTATGGGAACCACCACAAAGGTGTCCTTTGCGGTGGTTTGGGCTGCGAATCTTAATACTGCCACATGTGGTTGACAGGGCCGGAGCCTTTGCCCATGTTAAAGCCGGCGGCCAGAGCGCCTGTCAGGTAGGCCTTGCCGGCGTTGACGGCGTCGGCAAGATCCATGCCCTGAGCCAGCGCGCAGGCGATGGCGGACGAGAGCGTGCAGCCGGTGCCGTGTGTGTTGTCGGTCTCGATGCGCTTGTGGCGGAACCACGTGGTGAGTGGATCTCCCAGATGGTTGCCCTCGTCATCGAGTGGCGCGGGTTCGGCCAGTACATCGTTGGCCTCGTTGACAAAATGCCCGCCCTTAACGAGGGACGCGCAGCCAAAGCGGCGGGTGAGGAGCATGGCGGCATTTTGCTGCGTGCGCTCGGAATCGACCTCGTAATCGAGCAGCGCCATGGCCTCGGGAATATTGGGCGTGATAACCGTCGCTAGCGGGAACAGGCGGCGGGTGAGCGCCTCGGCGGCATCTTCGGCAATCAGCCGTGCGCCCGAGGTGGCTACCATGACGGGGTCGACTACCACGTTTGTCGCGTTCCAAGCGCTCAGGCGGTCGGCGATAGCATCGATAATCTCGGCAGAGGAAACCATGCCAATCTTGACGGCGTTGGGGCGGATATCGTCAAAAACGGCATCGATCTGCGCCGCGACAATATCCGGGGAGATGTTCTGCACGGCGGTGACGCCCAGGGTGTTCTGTGCGGTGATGGCGGTGATGGCCGTCTCGGCATACAGGCGGTGCGCCGTGATGGTCTTGATGTCGGCCTGAATGCCGGCGCCACCGCTGGAATCGGATCCTGCGATGGATAGAACGGCAGGTACCTTACTGCGATCCATGTTCGCTCCCTTGTTCGGTCGGAATCAAATGGGTCTTTAAGCCAGCATTATAAAGATGCCCGGGCCGACTCTATGTCGAACCCGGGCGGGCGATGCAATCTTTACGCAAATGTAAGCAAATGTTCACACGTCAACAATTGACAGGCACCAGCTCGTCGCCAGAAGCGGCCGCAGCGACAGGGCTAGTCCTCCATGCCGAGGTCGATCGTGGTGCCCTCGAAGATCTTGTTGACGGTGCGGACGGCGCACATCTTGCCACACATGGTGCAAGTGCCCTCGGTGGCGGCGGGAGACTCCTCGTAGCGCTTCTTGCCCGTAACCGGGTCGAGCGCGCACTTCCACATAGCGTCCCAGTCGAGCTTGCGGCGTGCCTGGCCCATCTTGTCGTCCATGTCGCGGGCGTGGGGCACCTTTTTGGCGATGTCGGCAGCGTGTGCGGCGATCTTGGTGGCCATGAGGCCATCGAGCACGTCCTGGGCGTTGGGCAGGCACAGGTGCTCGGCCGGTGTCACGTAGCACAGGAAGTCGGCACCGGAGCTGGCGGAGATGGCGCCGCCGATGGCAGCGGTGATGTGGTCGTAACCCACGCCGATATCGGTCACCAGCGGCCCGAGCACATAGAACGGGGCATTGTGGCACAGGCGCTTCTGTAGCTTCATGTTGGCGGCGATCTCGTCGAGCGCCATGTGACCCGGGCCCTCGACCATGACCTGGACGCCGGCGGCCCAAGCGCGCTTGCACAGCTTGCCCAGCTCGATCATCTCAGCGGTCTCGGTGGCGTCGTTGGAGTCGTAGAGGCAGCCCGGGCGGCAGGAGTCGCCGAGCGAAATCGTCACGTCGTACTCGTGGCAAATCTCGAGCAACTCGTCGTAGAACTCATAGAACGGGTTCTCGTTACCGGTGACCTCCATCCAACCAAACAGCAGTGAACCGCCGCGGCTCACGATGTTCATCAGGCGGCCGGTCTCCTTAAAGGTCTTGGTGACCGACTTGTTGATGCCGCAGTGAATGGTCATAAAGTCCACGCCGTCCTCGGCATGTGCGCGCACGACCTCGAATAGGTCGTCCTTGGTGAGTTTGACCAGCGGCTTTTCCATGTAGTCGATGGCGTCGTACATGGGGACGGTGCCTACCATGAGCGGCGTCTCGTCGATGAGCTGCTGGCGGAACTGGCGTGTCTTGCCCGAGTTGGAGAGGTCCATGATGGCGTCGGCGCCAAAGTCCTCGGCGATCTTGACCTTCTTCCATTCCTCGGCGGCATCGGCCTTGTCGCCCGAGATGCCCAGGTTGACGTTGACCTTGGTGGACAGGCCTTCACCGACGCCAAAGGCGCGCATGCCCTTTTTGATGTGCACGATATTGGCGGGAATGGCGATGCGGCCGTCGGCCACGCGCTCGCGGATGTACTCGGGGTCGCGATGCTCGCGCTCGGCGACTTCCTTCATCTGCGGCGTGATCTGCCCGGCACGGGCGAAGTCGATTTGCGTGACGAGCTTGGGCTCGGTCTGTGTGCTCATTGGCACGGCTCCCTTCGTTGGCATTACCCATATCAGGTTTGCGGGTCAGGGCGGGCGCGCCCAGTCTCAGCCTGCCGTCTTGTCCTGCAAGCTCCCCGTTTATGTAATGGGCTCAAGTATAGCTCGAATGGGTACGATTGGCCTAACGAGCGTGCCTGTGGGGAGGCGTACATGGAAGACAAGCATCTATATCGAGAGACGCAATGGGATGTATCGGCCGAGGAAAGCCGTGCGCACCATGGCCTTGTCGCGATTGGTTTTGCGGTGCTTGCCGTGTTGGTGATTGCCTTTTGTATTTGGACGTTCGGCGGTCCTGGCGGCGCCACCTGGGGGTTTGAAGCCGACGAGGGCCTGCCGATTATGACCATGAAAGTTTCTGGTGGCAACACGGTTGCCGCACCGGGCGACTATTGGTATCTGCGCGACGAGTTTGTGCAGCTGCAGTTGAGCGGCGGGTCTATTCCGGGTGAAGAAATCGAACGCGTGACGTTTGATGAGGCACTCAAAACACTCATGGTGAAGCTCAAAGATCAGGGCGATGCACCCACGACCATGGATATCGCTCTGACGGAGTGGCGTCTGGAACCTCCGTCGGGCGTTACGGTATCCGACGTAGAGCACGTTAAGGTTACCTACCAAGATGGCTCGACGAGCGAGATTGCAAAGGCCGATGGCTTGGCGGAGTAACGGGGTGTTTGGAAACGGCGGGCCTATTGTGCCTGCGCGTTCATGAATACCAGGGTGTTTTTGTCTGAAAGCTCGGGGATGTGCCGATAGCCGATGTTGAATGTGGTAAGTTCGCTTGCATCCTCGAGCTTGTTTTCTGCCATCCACCGCACCATGGAGCCGCGCGCCTTTTTGCTGGCGGTCGACCGTTGGATGGGCTTCCCGTTGCGGATACCCTCGCCAAAGAGGCACGTGACGGCTGTGGCGTTGCCCGCGAGGTGGGGCAGAACGGCTTTGGCATACTCTACGCTGGCGAGGTTGACGATCGTGGTGTTTGAGCCTGCCGGGGCGGTAGCCCGCGCGAGCTTGTCGCTCCAAAACGCGTAGAGGTCTCGGGCATCGTCAACGGCGAGCTTCGCGCCCATCTCCAGCCGATACGGTTCGACGGCATGAAAGGGACGAACGCACCCGTAGAGGCCGGAGAGGATCCACAGATGGTCTTGCAGCCATGCGAGCTGCGCGGAATCCATCACTTCGGGTGCCATGCTCTGGTATTGAATGCCGTGATAGGACATGACAGCAGGGGAGAGGTGACGGGCGAGTGCGGGATTGTCAAGATCGCCGTTTTTCAGGATGGGCCCGAACTCATGCAGGGTGTTGAGGCAAGGCCCCAGCAGTTTGTCACTCACGTTCCACAGCGCCTGCAGGCCGCCGCTGCCTTCATTCCGCTCGATATCTAGCAGTGCGCGGTGGAGGCGAGAAGTCTCGTGCGCAAAAGGTGGAATGCCCAGGACTTCAAAAGCATCTTGGGCCGCGCGCATCTGCTTGGCGGGCGAAATGATGACCTGCAGCATGGACTCTCCTCTGCCAAAAAGGAAGTTGCGGTGGAATACGGTCTGTTTTGGCCGTTTATGGGCCAGTTTAGTCCGTATTTCACCGCAACTGATGAAGGGTTGGTTAGGCTCGCTCGATGAAGGCCTTGTAGCCGCGATAGGCCTCGTAGATGTCGGCCTTGTTGGCGACCTCCCACAGGGCGTGCATGGACAGGACGGCAACACCGGAATCGATGACGTTCATGCCGTACTTGGCCATGATGTAGGCGATGGTGCCGCCGCCGCCCGCGTTGACGCGGCCGAGCTCACAGGTCTGGAAGTCCACGCCGGCCTCGTCCATGATGTCGCGGACGAGGGCCACGTACTCGGCGTCGGCGTCGTTGGAGCCGCCCTTGCCGCGGCTGCCCGTGTACTTGTTAAAGCACAGGCCGCGACCCATAAAGGCCGCGTTCTTGGTCTCGAACTTGCCGGCATAGCCCGGGTCGAAGCCGGCGGACACGTCAGAGGAGAGCATACGGCTGCGGGCGAGCGCGCGGCGCAGGGCCAGCGGGCTATCCTCGCCGGCGAGCGTCATGATCTCGGCGACGGTGTTCTCGAAGAAGCGACTTGTCATGCCGGTGGCACCCACGGAGCCAATCTCCTCCTTGTCGACGATGAGCGTGATGCTCGTGCGCTCGACATTGGCCACATTGATCTGGGCGAGCATGGACGGATAGGCGCAGACGCGGTCGTCGTGGCCATAGCCCAGAATCATGGAGCGGTCGAGACCCATGTCGCGGGCGGGGCCGGCGGGCACGACCTCGATCTCGGCGGAGAGGAAGTCCTCCTCCTCGACGTCGTACTGCTCCTTGAGGATGTCCAGGAACATCTGCTTGACGGGCTCCTTGGGGGCGTCCTTGTCGTCCTCATCGAACTTGACGGGACGGCCGCCCACGATCACGTCGAGGATCTCGGCGTCGACGGCGTCCTTGGCGGGCTTGGCCATCTGCTCGCTCGAGAGATGGATCAGCAGGTCGGAGATGGTAAAGACCGGGTCGTCGGCCTTGTCGCCGATATTGATGTCGACGGTGGTGCCGTCCTTTTTGCAGATGACGCCTACGAGCGCGAGCGGGGAAGCGACCCAGTGGTAGCTCTTGACGCCGCCATAGTAGTGCGTGTCGAGATAAGCCATGTCGCCGGCCTCGAAAGCGGGGTTCTGCTTAAGGTCCAGGCGCGGCGAGTCCACGTGGGCGCCCAGGATGTTAAAGCCCTGCTCGAGCGGGGCGGTGCCCAGGTTGACGAGCATAAGGTCCTTGCCGTGGTTAGCGGCGTACACCTTGTCGCCTGCCTTGAGCTCGCGGCCTTCGTCGATTACGGTCTCCAGGTCGACGTATCCCGCCTCCTCGGCCATCTTGATGCCGGCCTTGACGCACAGGCGCTCGGTCTTGTTCTCACTCAAAAACTGCTTATAGCCGCGGCAAAGCTCCTCGAGCTCCTCGACTTGCTGTGGCGTGTACTTTTTCCATGCACAGGGACGCTCCATGACGCAGGCTCCTTTCGGATCGATCGTGCTGGTTGATGTGTCGTGAGCCATCGTATCACGCGCGGGCTCACGGTGGCGGGGGAGCTTGATGTGCGGTGGCCGCGGGGCGGGGAGCGTGTAAACTGGAGTGAGCAAACCGTGCCCAGCCCAAAGCGAGGTATTCAATATGTCTGACAAGCGCCGTACCTTTGCCGTCATCGACGGCAACTCGCTCATGCATCGCGCCTTCCACGCCGTGCCGCCGACCATGAACGCGCCGGACGGTCGCCCCACCAACGCGATCTTCGGCTTCCTGAACATGTTTCTTAAGATGATCGACGCTTTTAACCCCGACGGCGTTGTTGTGGCGTTTGACAAGGGCAAACCGCGCGTGCGCATGGAGATGCTGCCGCAGTATAAGGCGCAACGCCCGCCCATGGACCCCGATCTGCATGCGCAGTTCCCTATGATTAAGGAGCTGCTCACCGCGCTCAACGTGCCGATTCTGCAGTCCGAGGGCTGGGAAGGCGACGATATCCTGGGAACCATGGCGCGCCTGGGTGAAGAGGCCGGCTGCGACATGCTACTGGTGACCGGCGACCGCGACATGTATCAACTCGTGACCGAGCACGTCAACGTGGTCTCGACCCGCAAGGGCCTGTCCGACGTGGCGATCATGACGCCCGAGAGCGTGGACGACCTGTATCACGGCATTACGCCGGCGCTCGTGCCCGATTTTTACGGTCTAAAGGGCGATACGTCGGACAACATTCCCGGCGTACCGGGCATCGGCCCCAAAAAGGCGAGCGCGCTCATCGCACAGTACGGTAGCCTGGACGAGGTCATCGCACATGCCGACGAGGTCAAGGGCAAGATGGGCGAAAACCTGCGCGCGCACATCGACGATGCCCTGCTGAGCCGCAAGGTCGCGACCATCCGCACCGATGCGCCCGTTGAGCTCGATTTTGAGGCGACGTCCTTCCCGGCGTTTTCTGCCGACGAGGTGTCTGCGGCACTGGGTACGCTTGGTATCACCGCCATGCAGAACCGTTTCTTGGCGCTGATTGGCGGCGAGGGCGGGGCTGCTGCTGCCTCCAGTGTGTTTGAGATACCTGCGATGGTCCGCGCAGCCGCCGGCGATGCTGACGCGCTTGGTGCCGTTGCGGCTGAGGTCTCCCGCGCGATTGATGCCGGCGAGTGGGTCGCCGCCGTGGTGGACGACGACAAGGAAGAGGGCGCGCTCTTTGGACTGACGCGCACGCTGTGGTTGGCGACGTCCAAGGGCCTGTTCGCGCTCGAGGAGGGCGACGGCTGTGCGGCGGCTGGGGTTGAGGGCTTCAACTTCGCCCACGGCATGATTGCCGGCGTGCTTGCGCGCCTGTTTGTGGAGGGCCGCGTGGCGAGCCCGGATATGAAAGCGCTGCTGCATGAGCTTTCGCCCATCGATTCTTCCGAGCCCGAGCTTATGGATCCGCTGGCAGTCGATTCCACGCGCATCTTCGACACCGTGGTTGCCGCCTACCTGCTGGATTCCGACCGCTCCGAGTTTGACGAGGCGTATCTGGCCGATACCTATCTGCAGATGGCGCTGCCTGCGGCGCGCGGCGCAGAGGGTACTGGTGAGGACGCTTCGGCGCCTGCCGCCCGTACTGCGGCTCTGACGCTGGCGCTCGTGGCGCCGTTGCGCGAGTGCATGGTCCGTGAGAATGCCGCCAACGTGTTCGATGGCATCGAGATGCCGCTCGTTCCGGTACTTGCTAAGATGGAGCGCGCGGGCATGCTCGTGGACCCCGACCGTCTGCACAGTCTGTCCGAGGGTCTGGCGACCCAGATTACCGAGGTTGAGCGCAGTATTCGCGACCTGGCGGGTGACGAGACCTTTAATATTGGCAGTCCCATGCAGCTGTCGCATGTGCTCTTTGATGTGATGGGGCTTCCGACCAAGGGCCTCAAGAAGACTAAGCGCGGCTATTATTCGACCAACGCCAAGGTACTGAGCGACCTTGCCCGTGACCACGAAATCGTGCGTCTGATCTTGGACTGGCGTGAGAAGTCCAAGATCAAGTCTACCTATCTAGACACGCTGGGCCCGCTGCGCCGTGGTGACGGTCGCGTACACACTACGTACAACCAGACCATCACGGCAACGGGGCGTCTGTCCTCGAGCGACCCAAACCTGCAGAACATCCCGACGCGCTCGGAGCTGGGTCGTACCGTCAAGACGGCGTTTTCGGCAGGCGAGGGAAGCGTCTTTTTGGCGGTGGACTACTCGCAGATCGAGCTGCGTCTGCTGGCGCATCTCTCGGGTGACGAGCACTTGGTGCGCGCCTTTAACGAGGGCGAGGACTTCCATGCCGAGACGGCGGCGCGCGTGTTTGGTGTGCCGGTGTCCGAGGTAACGCCCGACCTGCGCAGTCGCGCCAAGGCCGTGAACTTTGGCATCGTGTATGGCCAGCAGGCCTATGGCCTGTCGCAGTCGCTGCATATCTCGATGGCCGAGGCGCGCGTCATGATCGATCGCTACTACGAGGCCTACCCGGGCGTGCGCACGTTCCTCGACAACGTGGTAGCACGTGCCAAGCAGACGGGCTACGCCGAGACCATGTACGGCCGCCGTCGTCATATTCCGGAGCTCAAGGCCAAAAACCCGCAACTCCGCGGCTTTGGCGAGCGTACGGCTATGAACCACCCCATGCAGGGAACCGCCGCCGACATCATCAAGATCGCCATGGCCCGCGTAAGCCGCCGCCTGGAAGAGGAAGGCTTTGCCGCCCACATGATCCTGCAAGTGCACGACGAACTGGACTTTGAGTGCCCCATCGACGAAGTCGAGCGCCTAACCACCATGGTCCGCGACGTCATGGAACACGTAGTAGACCTCCGTGTCCCCCTAATCGCCGAAGCCAGCACCGGCATAACCTGGGCCGACGCCAAATAGGGAAGTGCCCACAACCCTAAAGTAACCAAACCAGAAGGGGGCTCCTTGCCAACAAGGAGCCCCCTTCATTCCAAAAAACCAGCCAAGTATCTAGGCGCCAAGACGCCACCCAGACGGCGAGCAAGTCACCCAAGGACCTGGCCGGGCGAGGCGGGTAAGTTTTTCGTAGATTCCGCACGAGCCGGAAAGCACTTAATGTGCTTTCCGAGCGAGCCCAGGACCTGACCGAGCGAAAAACTTACCCGCCTCGCCCGGCCAGGTCCGACGAGCCACGTTAACGAGCCGCCAAGATGGCGTCGATGAGCGTCAGTACGCCCCCGTCGTTGTTGCTCGGAATGCGCCACTTGGCGTGTGCATTCATGTGCTCCTCGGCATTGTCCACGATAAAGCTATGTCCGACGCGCTCCAGCATGGGGATATCGTTGTAAGTATCGCCCACGGCGGCGGCGTCGGCGATATCGATGTCCAGGTGCTCGCACAGGTGCGCGACGCCGGCGCCCTTGTCGACGCCCAAGTTCATGAAGTCGATCCACTCGCGCCCGGCGTTGGTGACGTAGAGCTTGTCCGAGAACTCGGGGCTATAGGTCTCGCGGAATGCGGGCTCGGCATCGTAGGCGGGGAAGAAGATCGAGATCTTGTTGGACTCGATATCAATGCCCTCAAAGCTATCGACGTAGTTGATTGTGTTGTAGTAGACGCTGATCTCGTCGTGGTATTGATGGTCGCGGGCAAGCACGTAGAACTCGTCGAAGCAGCACAGGACGGGGACAGCGCGAGGATCCTCCGAGGCGCGGCTCAAGACCTGCTGGTACAGCTCCACGTCGATAATGCTCTTATAGATATAGCTGCCGCGATAGATCACGCACGCTCCGTTGTCGGGACAAAAAGCAAGGCGGTTTTTGATGCCCTCGAACATCTCCTCGAGCTTGGGGGCGGGACGTCCGCTGGCGGGGCAGAATACGATGCCGGCGTCGGCGAGCTTGTCCAGGCGCTCATCAAGACCCTGGGGCAGCACACGCTCGTCGGTCAGCAGCGTCTTGTCCATATCGACGGCGAGAATCTTAATGTTGCCGATGTTGGCGTCCGATTCGTAAGTTTGCATAAAAGCGAGCCTTTCGTTTCGAGATTGTTTCAGACGTTATAACCATCAATTCGTAGTCGGGCGTATTTTCGCAGGAACGGAGCGTATTTGCACCACGCTTCACAAAGTAATGAAAAAACTTTTCAGAAATTTGAATTTGTCGCTTGTGCTGCGAGCACTTTAGCGTAATATAGCGACCATCGAAAACGGAGACGGAAAAACAACCGCTTACCGAGGAAAAGGTACCGTTTACGATATTAGAATTGCGCCCGGCGATAGGTGAAAGGAGAGGCAGATGCAGTTCGTAACGATCATCACCACTGCAGACAATGCCATCCGACGCCAGCGCGCAATTTCCCGACGACGATAACAATCGTCTCTGTCCGCATGGGGCGAATTGCCTCAACAGAGTCATTTTGAGGTCGTTGGGTTTTAGCACGACATTGCTGCATGTTTCTAGGGCATGTATGTGCTGATTTTTGCTATTTAACCTGATATTGCACGGTATATGACCTTGAAATGACTTGCAACTGACCGATGTTCTAACTAGCTACCAAGGGCGAAAGGAAACAGCCATGAGCAAGGAAAAAGTCGTTCTCGCATATTCCGGTGGTCTTGATACATCCGTATGTGTCAAGTGGCTCCAGGACGAGAAGAATCTCGATGTCGTTTGTGTCTGCGGCAACGTGGGCCAGGAAGAGACCGGACTGGATGCCAAGAAGCAGAAGGCGCTCGACCTGGGCGTTCTCGATTGCCAGGTGCTCGACCTGCGCGACGAGTTCTCCGATGAGTTCCTGACCAAAGCCATCGCAGCAAACTCCATGTACGAGAACAAGTATCCGCTGCTCTCCGCCCTGTCTCGCCCGCTGCTTGCCAAGAAGCTTGTTGAGGTCGCCCACGAGTTTGGCGCGACCTACGTCGCCCACGGCTGCACCGGCAAGGGTAACGACCAGGTCCGTTTTGAGGCCGCCGTCAAGGCCCTCGACCCCGAGCTCAAGGTTATCGCCCCGGTTCGCGAGTGGGACCTGAAGTGCCGTCCCGACGAGGTCGCCTATGCCCACGCCCACAACGTGCCGGTCCCCGAGGGTGCCAACGACAACCCCTACTCTATCGACGACAACCTGTGGGGTCGTGCCATTGAGTGCGGTCACCTGGAGGATCCCTGGAACGAGCCGCTCGACGACGCTTGGGTTATGACCAAGAACCCCGAGGACACGCCGGATACCCCGACCTACACCGAGATTGAGTTTGAGGCCGGCAAGCCCGTCGGCGTCGACGGCAAGAAGATGAAACTCTCCGAGATCGTCATCGCCCTCAACAAGATCTCCGGCGACAATGGCTTTGGCCGTCTCGATCTGGTCGAGGATCGCCTGGTGGGCCTTAAGAGCCGCGAGTGCTACGAGGTTCCCGGCGCCCTGACGCTCATCACCGCCCACAAGGCGCTCGAGGACATCTGCGTCGAGGGCGACCTGCTCAAGACCAAGATCAAGCTCGAGCAGGATTGGGCCACCGCCGTGTACAACGGCCAGTGGTACAGCCCGCTCAAAAACGCGCTCGATGCCTTTATGGCCGATACCCAGAAGTTCGTGACCGGCACCGTCCGTCTGAAGTTCTTTAAGGGCAACTGCCATGTCGTCGGCCGCAAGAGCCCCTTCAGCCTCTACGACTACGGTCTGGCTACCTACGACCGCGACACCACGTTTGACGAGAAGGCCAGCGCCGGCTTTATCGAGATCGATACGCTGTCGCTCAAGACGTGGGCAAAGGTCCAGGGCCCCAGCTCTGCTGCCGCCCAGGCCTAGCGCCTCCTTCCCTTGGTATCCGCGCGGCCCATCCGCGTGATACATAACGGGCGCACGGGGTCCCTACCTTTCGTTATGCTTGCTGACACTTCTTAACATCGGTGGCCCCTACGTTCCGCCCGCATATATGATGCCGCGTCTGCGGCTGAGTCCGAGCCCCGCCGGGGTTGTCCGGCGGGGCTCCTTCTATCAATTTGGCGGCTCTGCGCCTATATATATGAGGAGTATCCATTATGTTCAATGCTTTCGCGCATGCTTTACTTGCCCTCGCGCCCGAGTTCGATGCTGCAAAGGTCGAGGACGTTCCTATGAGCCTAAAGGCCTGGATCGATGGTTCGCAGGGCAACATCCGGAGGGAGACGTTGGGTGCCAAGTGCATGGCGCGTCACTTCTTTGCAAATTAGCTACATGGCTCCGCTCACGGTGGGGAATGTGTAAAACTAGCGGTTGAAAAATCGCTTTAGCGATATGGCGCATTGCTTTGGGCGCTTGTTTTGGTATTTGGAGAAAGGGGACGGTTCCATGGCTCTTTGGGGTGGTCGTTTTGAGGCAGGCGTGGCCGAGGTCACGCAGGAGTTTGGCGCGTCGCTGCCGGTCGACAAACATCTCTATAAACAGGATATCGCCGGCTCTAAGGCGCATGCCAAAATGCTGGCGGCCCAGGGCATCATCAGTGCCGAGGACGAGCAGGCGATTGCCGAGGGTCTGACCGGAATCGAACAGGATATCGATGCCGGCAACTTCACCTTCGACATCAACGACGAGGACATTCATATGTCCATCGAGAGCGAGCTGACGCGTCGCATCGGCGAGGCTGGCAAGCGCTTGCATACCGGACGTTCGCGCAACGACCAGGTGGCGACCGACACGCGCCTGGGCGTCAAGGCGCTGGCCAAGGAGCTCATGGAGGCCAATCTAGAGCTGCGCCATGTGCTGGTGGATGCGGCTAAGAAGTACGACAAGGTGATTTTGCCGGGCTACACGCACATGCAGCACGCTCAGCCCGTGCTGCTGTCGCATCATCTGCTGGCGTATTCTTGGATGTTCGCGCGCGACTTTACACGCCTGAAGGCCGCCTTTGATGCCGCCGACAACTGCCCGCTGGGTGCTGCCGCGCTTGCCGGTACGAGCTATCCGCTCGATCGTCAGATGACGGCTGCCGAACTTGGCTTTGCGGGCGTGATCCCCAATTCGCTCGATGCTGTTTCCGACCGTGATTTCCTGCTCGATTTGCATTACGCCGGTTCCGTCATGGCCATGCACCTGTCGCGTCTTTCCGAGGAGATCGTGCTGTGGTCGAGCTCCGAATTTGGCTTTATCACGCTTTCAGACTCCTACTCCACCGGCTCGTCTATCATGCCGCAGAAGAAGAACCCCGACTTTGCCGAGCTTATCCGCGGCAAGAGCGGTCGCGTGTACGGCAACCTGGTGCAGCTGCTGGTAACCATGAAGGGCTTGCCGCTTGCTTATAACAAGGACTTGCAGGAGGACAAGGAGGGCGCGCTCGATACCGCCCATACGCTCATGCAGTGCCTGTCCGTTATGGCCGGAATGATTTCGACTTGGACCGTCAACGAGGATGCCATGGCGCGCGAGTGCGGCGTGGGGCACCTTGCCGCCACCGATGTTGCCGATTACCTGGCTAAGCGTGGTCTGCCGTTCCGCGAGGCACATGCCGTGGTGGGCCATCTGGTCCTGATGTGCGAGAAGCGCGGCTGCAATCTTGAGGACCTGCCGTTTGAGGTGTTCCAGGAGGCAAGCCCGCTCTTTGAGCGCGACATTACCGAGGCGCTCGACATCCCGTCGATTGTCGCTGCGCGCACGACCGAGGGCGGCACCGCCCCTGCCGCCGTTGCCGTGCAGCTTGAGCGCGCTGAGGCGCAGCTCGTGGCTGACGAGGGCGTGTTTGGATCGCTGACCAAGGTCGTCGAGATGGGTCACGGGGTAAAGTAGAAATCTGGCCGAAGCCGTTTTTGCCATTTATTGAGGAATCATTTTTTGCTTTACGGGCGTCTGCTGATGTGGGCGTCCGTATTTTGTTGCTATGGGGAGGGGCTTGTCGAGAACTTCTGTAGGACCTTTGGGCAGGTTGTGAAGGGGTACGTTCGCGGGTGGCAACCGACCGTCTGCTCTGTTCGATGCGGTTGATGGGCGGTCGGATGGTACTCTAATCGGGCTTCGAAACAGAAGTGACACATATGGAGCGCTTTAATAAATTGCAACGTTTCAATAAACAGCTTTTTGTTTAACTGCAGCTAAAACTCTGTTACGATGCAGTCCAGGCGGGTGCCGGAATGGGACTTGGGCACGCGCGAACCTACTTGAAAGGCTACTTTTATGGCTATCGAGAAGACCTTCATCATGATTAAGCCCGACGCCGTGCGCGACCGCAAGATCGGCGAGATCGTTGCTCGCATTGAGCGCAGCGGCCTTGTCATCGAGCGCATGGAGATGACCACGCTCGAGCGCGCTACCGTCGAGGAGCACTACGCCCATCTGGCCGACAAGCCCTTCTTTGGCGGTCTCTGCGACTTTATGACGAGCGGTCCGGTCGTCAAGATGGTCGTTTCCGGTCTCTCCGCTGTTGCTAAGATGCGCACCCTCATGGGCGCTACCAACCCGCTTGAGGCTGCTCCTGGTACCATCCGCGGCGACTTTGCCGTCGATGTCAACGCCAACGTGATCCACGGCTCCGACTGCCTGGAGAACGCCGAGATTGAGATCAAGCGCTTCTTTGGCTAAACCAGCTTTGACTCCTTAAAGCTGTTAGCGTGTGGCTTGGGCGCCGCGGAACTCCATCCGCGGCGCCCTTTTATTCCAAAATCTATGCAGGGGCCCGCTCGGACATGTGTTCCGAGCGGGCCCCTGCTGTTAGCTTGTGGCACTGAATAGTTTAGGCTTCGCCGACGATCTTAAGGGCGCGCGTGTGATCGATCTCGTTGAGGAGGTTAACGCGACGCTCGTGACGACCACCCTCAAACTCGGCGTCGAGCCACTCGTCGACGATCATCTTGGCGAGCTCGGAGCCCACGACGCGGGCGCCAAAGGCGAGCACGTTGGTATTGTTGTGCATGCGGGAGAGCTTGGCGCTGAAGGGCTCGGAGCACACAACGGCGCGTACGCCCTCGACCTTGTTGGCAGCCAGGCTAATCCCGACACCGGTGCCACAGATGAGGATGCCCAGGTCGACGTCGCCGTTGGCAACGGCCTTACCCACCTTGTAGCCGGCGATGGGGTAGTCAAAGCTTTCGGAGGTGTCGGTGCCAAAGTTCACGACCTCGCAGCCGCGCTCCTTCAGGTGCTCGGAAATGATGTTCTTGAGCTCGACGGCGGCGTGGTCGTTACCGATACCGATCTTCATGGATGGTTCCTCTCTGGTCTGTGCGGCGCAAATGCTAAAGGTGTTTACCGCGTTCGACTGCATGATAGCGCGACTTTTGCGTAAACGCTCGGGCGTTTTTTGGTCAAACGCTTTAGCAGGCAACAAGACCGGCTTCTCATGAATAATGCCGCCAATTTGTGCTTGAGCGCCGTCCGCCGGAACCATGGTTGCGGTTTTTGATGCATTGTTATCAAATAAAGGAGCTAACTTTTTTGAGAGCCCAGCCCGTTATGCAAGCAGGAGATACCTATGCCCACCGATTCCATCCGTGATGCCGCGTTTTGCGATGTTTTGAACCGCGAGCTTGTCTGTGCACTCGGCTGCACCGAGCCCATTGCCGTTGCCTATGCAGCGGCGCTGGCGAGCCAGACGCTCGGTTGCGAACCCGATCATATGGATGTTGCCTGCTCGGGCAACATCATCAAGAACGTCAAGAGCGTGACCGTGCCCAACTCGGGCGGTATGCACGGTATTGAGGCCGCGGCCGTGCTGGGTGCCGTGGGCGGCGACGCTAAGAGCGCACTTGAGGTGCTCGAGAGCGTTAACGATGAAGACCGCGCTCGTGTGGCCGAGCTCCTCGCCGACGCCGGCTACTGCGATGTGTCGCTTGTCGAGGGTGTGCCCAACCTCTACATCAAGGTGACTGCGACGGCCGGGGGCCATACCGCGGTCGTCGAGATTACCGATCACCACACCAATGTCACGTGCCATACGCTCGATGGTATTCCGGTATGCGGCAAGTCGGCGGGGGAGTGCGCCGCCTGCGCCGAGCGCGTGGTGGCCGAGCGTGCGGCAGATAACGCCGATACCCCTATGAGCATCGAGTCCATCATCGACTTTATCGAGGACGGTGACATTGAGGACGCCCGTGCTGCCGTTGAGCGTCAGATTGAGCTGAATGGCGCGATCAGTGCCGAGGGTCTCGCGCACGCTTGGGGCGCCGAGGTGGGTCGTACGCTGCTGGGTGCTCGTGCCGATGACGTCGCCTGCCGTGCCCGTGCCCGTGCGGCCGCCGGGTCCGACGCCCGCATGAACGGTTGCGCGCTGCCGGTCGCCATTGTGTGCGGCTCGGGCAATCAGGGCATTACCTGCGCATTGCCCGTCATGGAGTATGCCGAGTACCTGCGCTGCGACCACGAGCGCCTGGTGCGCGCCGTGATGCTGTCCGATCTTATTGCCGTGCATATCAAGAGCTATATTGGCGCGCTCTCGGCGTTTTGCGGTGCTATTTGCGCTGCGTGCGGCTCCGGCGCTGCGATTACCTGGCTGTGCGGTGGCACGCGCGAACAGATTGGCGCGACGGTCTCGAACACGCTCGGTAATGTGGGCGGCATCGTGTGCGACGGCGCCAAGGCGAGCTGTGCCGCCAAGATCTCGGCTGCCGTTGATGCGGCGATTCTGGGCCACGATATGGCTATGCAGGGTCGCGGCTTCCGCGCCGGCGAGGGCCTGATCCAGGATACCGTTGAGCAGACAATCGCCAGCATGGGCTACGTGGGCCGCGTGGGCATGAAGGACACCGACGTCGAGATCCTCAACATCATGATCGGCAAAACCCAAGTGTGCTAGGACAGTTCGTCGGCTATTTGGTGCTCGTAGAAGGCTTCGATTACGGCGTTGAAGTCGCGGGCGAAGTCTTCCATGGTTCCGCACCAGGTGGCTCGGCTGGGCTTGCCTTGGCCCACATAGGCAGTCTGAATGCCGCAGGCGGGGCTGGGGAAGTCGCGTTTGGGATCGTTGCCCACCATAAGGACCTCGTGCGGCTCGAGCCCCATCACCTGAAGCTGCTCTAGATAGTAGGTGGCATCAGGCTTGCAGCGGCTAGCGTTTCCCATGTGCGTCACGAGTTCAAAGGGGGCGTCAGCCAGGTCGCCCCAACCCATGCGGCATTCGATGGCCCCCTGGGGAAAGCTGGGGTTGGTAAAGAGCGCGTAGCGCAGCCCTGCGTCCTGTACGGCCTGGAGCGCGGCGTGTGCGCCCGGCATGGCGTGGGCGTTAATGATATCGTCGTTCTTGTACGGAAGAACTTCGCGTTCGTAGTAGGTAAACGCCTCGTAGATGAGGGGATCGGAGAGGCAGATCCCGCATCGGCGCTCGACCTCTTCTTGGTAAAACTCAAGATTGGTGCGGTTGTCCGTGCCGCTGCGGCGATTGGCGTTGAGGTCGACCAGGATGGTGCCGAGGCGTGCCATCGTGCCACCGCGGCTGCGGCGGCCGATATCCGCGAGCATCGAAGAGACATCCTTAAAATAGCGAAGGATGAACGCGTTGAGGTTGATGCTGAGAAGCGTCTCGTCCATATCGAAAACGACTGCTTTGAGCACGCGGGCACCTTTCTCGTAAATTTGATCTAGAGTTGTTGGCTCCGGATACTTTACCCCAAAGCCGAATGCCTGGCTGGTTATCGTCAAGTTGCGGAGACGTGTGTTCATAAGATTACGAAAAAGTCTCCACACGAGTAAAAAATCGCAGTTCACGCTTGAAATCGAAATGATTTCCCCGTAACCTATACGAACGTGATTGCATAAGCGTCACATTAGTATCTGTCGGCTCCCGAGTGTTCCTAAACGTTGTGTGCTTGTCGCACCCTTCTGTAGGTCCTAGCAATCGGGGCCCCGTAGTTCGAAAGGGGTCCACCTTTGAGTGAGATTCAGAACTCGTCCATTTTCTCTCTTGACGATGTCAACGAGGAGGAGATGAACAACCTCATCGACGGTACGATTACCGACTTTGATGAGGGCGATCTCGTTAACGGCACTGTCGTTAAGATCGAGCATGACGAGGTGCTCGTTGACATCGGATTCAAGTCCGAGGGCGTTATCCCGGTCCGCGAGCTGTCCATCCGCAAGGACGCTAACCCTGCAGACATCGTTGCACTCGGTGATCCCATCGAGGCTCTGGTTCTCCAGAAGGAGGACAAGGACGGCCGTCTGGTCCTGTCCAAGAAGCGTGCCGAGTACGAGCGTGCTTGGAACCGCATCGAGGAGAAGTTCAACTCCGGCGAGAACGTCGAGGGCGAGGTTATCGAGGTCGTCAAGGGCGGCCTGATCCTCGACATCGGCCTGCGTGGCTTCCTGCCCGCTTCCCTCGTCGACCTCCGTCGTGTCAAGGACCTCACCTCCTACATGGGCACCCGCATCGAGGCCCGCGTCATCGAGATGGACCGCAACCGCAACAACGTCGTCCTCTCCCGTCGCGTCGTGCTCGAGGAGTCCCGTAAGGCCGAGCGCTCCGAGATCCTGTCCAAGCTCAAGTCTGGCATGCGTCTCCAGGGCACCGTTTCCTCCATCGTCGACTTCGGCGCCTTCGTCGACCTCGGCGGTATCGACGGCCTCATCCACATCTCCGAGCTCTCCTGGAACCACGTCAACCATCCTTCCGAGGTTGTCAAGGTCGGCCAGGAGGTCGAGGTCGAGGTTCTCGACGTCGATCTCAACCGCGAGCGCATCTCCCTGGGTCTCAAGCAGACCACCGAGGATCCGTGGCGTGCACTGGTCAAGAAGTACCCCGTCGGCGCTATCGTCGAGGGCACTGTGACCAAGCTTGTCCCGTTCGGCGCTTTCGTCGACCTGGGCGAGGGCATCGAGGGCCTGGTGCACATCTCCGAGATGGCCAACAAGCACGTCGATCAGCCTTCTCAGGTCACCCATGTGGGCGACAAGGTTCAGGTCAAGGTCATGGAGATCGACCTCGACCGTCGTCGTATCTCCCTGTCCATGAAGTCTGCTGCTGAGACTCTGGGCGTCGAGATCGAGGTTACCCCGCTGCCTTCCGAGAAGAAGGACGAGGAGACCGACGCCGAGTAAATCGGTTTGACGATCACTTGTTTTAAGATCACTTGTTTTAAGGGATCCGTCCGCAATGGACGGGTCCCTTTTTGCATTTGTTGCTGAGGTACGCGATGCTGCCCGTGCGCGATGCTGCCCTGGCTGTTCGCAGACTATTGGGTTGTCGGTGCATGAAAAATGCCGACATCCCGCCTCGGGGAGGAGGCGGGAACGCACCGAGTAGACGGAGGGGTGCGGAGCGCGGTCGCGTCTCGACTGACGACGTTGCCCATCGACAACCCTATTGTACTGCATAGCGCGGTTCTTGGTTTATCGTGTCGAACGCTTGTGTTGTGCCATTGCCTGCGGCAACGGTGTGCTACACTCTTGCACTGCTGAGTGGGCCAGACGGTCGCGCGATGTGCTGCTTGCAGCACGCGTGAGGAAAGTCCGGGCTCCAGAGGGCGGGATGCCGGCTAACGGCCGGGCGGAGTGATCCGACGGAAAGCGCCGCAGAAAAGAAGACTCCCACCTGCGCCGCAAGGCGTAAAGGGAAAAGCTGAAACGGTGGTGTAAGAGACCACCAGCGTCGTGGCAACACGGCGGCTTGGCAAGCCCCATCCGGAGCAAGCGCGAATAGGAACGCTATGGGCCGGCCCGGTCCGCGTTCGGGTAGCGTGCGTGGAGCTGCATGGTAACGTGCAGACAAGATAAATGACCGTTCACGACAGAACCCGGCTTATCGGCCCACTCGGCACTTTGTTGACGCTGCGAACCCGTCAGCGCGGCAATCTGCCTTTCAAGCCTTCGGGCATGACCATAAGGTCAATGCCCTCGGCTTTCAAGGCACCTTGCTCGCGCTGACGGGTTCTCGCCTTCGACGGCGTCAGCTGGCCGATTTGGCGCTCATTCGTCGGTCGCCGCCATAAGGCGTGCTCCCTCCTCTTTCGGGCCAAATCGACTCAGCTGACGCCGTCTCGCTGTTTTTGCCTGGTCATTGACTTTGCCGTTCTATTTACCGGGGTTACCGGTGCTGTCTTTGCCGTATTATTGAGGCTGTTTGTTGCTTTGCTTGTTGTTGAGGGGCTTTGTTGGACAGCTATTTTACTCTTCAATCGAATATTGAGGCTTCGGGCGAGTTTGTGGACCGCAAGAGCCGGTTTATTGCCCAGCTGGTCCATATTGAGTCCGAGGATGAGGCGAATGCCTTTATTGAGATGGTTCGCAAGCGCCATTACGACGCTCGACACAATGTTCCCGCGTGGATTTTGGTCGATGGACGCGAGCGCCAGAGCGATGACGGCGAGCCGAGCCGCACGAGCGGTATGCCGACGCTCGAGGTGTTGCGCGGTGCAGGGCTCAAAAATGTTTGCTGCGTGGTGACGCGCTATTTTGGCGGAACGTTGCTGGGGCCTGGTGGCTTGGTGCGTGCCTACACTGCGGCGACGCAGGCGGCGGTGGCCGCGGCTCAGGAGGCCGGACAGATCGTCGAGATGACAAGTGTTGTGCCCGTTGATGTTCATGTGGCCTATCCGCAATACGAGCAGGTGCTTCGCCTGGCGCAGGATTCGGGTGCCAAGGTTTCGGATACCGATTACGCGGATGCCGTGACACTTCATTTGGTGTTCAAGGCGGGGGAGCAGGAACCGTTTTGCGCTAAGATGCGCGAGCTTATGGCGGGGCGCGAGGAGATTGAGGTTGGCGCTCCCGAGTTTGCGGAGTTCTAACGGCGACGGCCGGCGTGCTTTTGGATGAATCCCAAGCGCGCCGGCCGTCGATTTCTGTTGCAGCCGTTTACTCGGCGAGCTGCTTTAGCACATCGCAGGCAATCTCGACGGCATCGTCGATGCAGCCGGGGCAGCTGCGGAGCGGACCCTTGTCCGATCCGATGCCCTTGAGCGTGCCGCAGACGGTCGTCGTGTTCTTCTCGCCAAAACGCTTGGCGATCTCGCGTGACAGCTTGTAGGTCTGGCCCTTGGTCTTGGGGTTTTCCATGCCGTCGCTCATCACAAAGCCCATGATGGCCACGGCGCCCGAGATAGCACCGCAGGTTTCGGTCATGCCGCCCATGCCGGCGCCAAAGCCCTCGGTGAGGGTAAAGGCGACCTGGGGGTCGAGCCCGACGGCGGGCGCGAGCGTGCAGGCGACGGCCTGCGCGCAGTTAAAGCCGCGGGCATGGTACTCGGCAGCCTGAGCCTGACAGGCGGTGATGTCGAGCTGGGCTGTATCGATTTGCTTCATCGTTGTCTCCTTTGTCACGGTGTACCCGCCTATGGTACCCGTGCCTGTGCATGTAATCATCGAGAGCTCCATCTATGCCTCATTTTTATCTATCGAACAAATGCCAGGATCTGCGACAAATACCCCCGATTAATCTGTCCTATAACCTACCCTGGAGATGGGTTGAGAGGGGTGCAGGGTAGCGGTATCGTGAACCGAATAAACGTAACCCAGGCAAGGGAGCTAGATATGAGCGAGCAGACTATCGGTACCACATGTGTTCAGGGCGGCTATCACCCGGGAGATGCGGAGCCGCGCCAGGTGCCCATTTACCAGTCCACCACGTGGAAGTACGACACGTCGGAGCACATGGGCAAGCTGTTTGACCTGGAGGAGTCTGGCTACTTCTACAGCCGTCTGCAGAACCCCACGTGCGATTTGGTTGCCGCCAAGATCTGTGAGATGGAGGGCGGCACCGCTGCGATGCTCACGAGCTCGGGCATGGCCGCGAACTTCCTCGCGATTTTTAACGTTGCCGGCGCCGGCGATCACGTGGTCGCGAGCTCTGCCATCTACGGCGGTACCTACAACCTGCTGGCTCACACCATGGGTCGTATGGGCTTGACCTGCACGTTCGTTGCCCCCGACTGCACCGACGAGGAACTCGAGGCAGCCTTCCAGCCCAACACCAAGCTCGTCTTTGGCGAGACGATCGCAAACCCCGCCCTTGCCGTGCTCGATATTGAGCGCTTTGCCAAGGCTGCACATGACCACGGCGTGCCGCTGATGGTCGACAACACCTTCCCGACGCCCGTGATGTGCCGTCCCTTTGAGTGGGGTGCCGACATCGTTACGCACTCCACCACCAAGTACATGGATGGACATGCTGCCTACCTGGGCGGCGTGATCGTTGACCACGGCCAGTTTGACTGGATGGCCCATGCGGACAAGTTCCCGGGTCTTACCACGCCCGATGAGAGCTACCACGGCGTGACCTATGCCGAGAAGTTTGGTCGCGAGGGTGCCTTCATTACCAAGGCAACCGCTCAGCTCATGCGCGATCTTGGTCCTATGCAGAATCCGCAGGCGGCCTTCTTCCTGAACAGCTCGCTCGAGAGCCTGCATGTGCGCATGCCGCGTCATTGCGAGAACGGCCTGGCCGTTGCCAAGTTCCTGCAGAGCCATCCCAAGGTGCGCTTCGTGAGCTATCCGGGCCTGGAGGGCGATAAGTACTATGACATCGCTCAGAAGTACATGCCCAACGGTACCTGCGGCGTTGTGAGCTTTGGCTTTAACGGTGGTCGCGCGGCGGCCGAGACCTTTATGAAGAGCCTCAAGCTCGCCCAGATCGCCACGCACGTTGCCGACGCCCGCACTTGCTGCCTGCATCCTGCTAACGCTACGCATCGCCAGATGAACGACGAGGAACTCATCGCCTGCGGTATCTCCGCCGACATGGTGCGCCTGTCGTGCGGCCTCGAGGACACGGCCGATCTGATTGCCGACCTTGAGCAGGCACTCGAGCAGTGCTAGGCTAGCGTTCGCATAAGGCGCCGATGCTGGCAGAAAGCTTCGGCGACCTTTAGTTCCGATTCCGTAGGCGGGACCCCAATCGCGACTGTTTACAGGCGATCGGGGCCCCGTTTTTGCGTTGGGCCACTCGAAAGGATGGATATGGAGAAAACTGCAGAGCAGCTGCGCCGCGAGCATATTGCCCTAGAGGGCGACACCCATGGCAAGAACAAGTGGGCGATTCTGTTTACCGTGCTCATCATGACGTTTATGGTGTGTCTGGATTCGACCGTCGTGACCGTGGCGCTGCCCGTGATACAAAAGGAGCTGGGCGTGGGCCTCGATCGCATTCAGCTGGTAAGCTCGGTGTATCTGCTTGCGACTTGCGTGGCTATGTTGCCGTTTGGTCGTCTGGGCGACGTGCGCGGCAAGGTGAATGTGTTCCAGCTGGGCGTCATCGTCTTTTCGGTCGGTTCGCTGCTGTGCGGCCTTTCGGCCTCGCTCGAGGTTCTTATCCTGGCACGCATTGCTCAGGGCGTCGGTTGCGCGGCGGCCATGGCTAACAACATGGGTATCATCACCGAGTCGTTTCCGGCGCGCGAACGAGGCCGTGCCATGGGTATTCTTGCGACCTTTGTGGCCCTCGGCATGATGTGTGGCCCCGTGCTCGGCGGCATGCTGGTGGCAAGCTTTCCTTGGGAGAGCATCTTCCTCATCAACCTGCCCATTGGCGTCATCTCGTTTATCGTGGGGCTCTACACGCTGCCGCATGTTAAGCCGGAGGCCGGCGAGCGCCCCATGTCCCTGATCGAGGCCGCTCGTCGCTGCTTTGCAAATTCGGCCTTCACCATCAACCTTGCCTGCATGCTCATCGTGTTCGTTGGTATTGGCGCATCTGAGTTTATTCTGCCGTTCTATTTTCAGGACGCCCATGGTTTTGGTTCCGACATTTCCGGATTGCTCTTTTTGGCGCTGCCGATGGTGAATGCCTTTATCGGACCGCTTTCGGGTACGGTTTCGGACCGTGTTGGCTGCGAGGGCCCCACGGCGGTCGGCCTGGGCGTGTACGTGTGCGGTCTCTTTGCGGTAAGCACGCTCGACGAGCACTCTTCTATCCCTGTGATCGTGTGCTGCGTTGCGTTTATGTCGTGTGGCACGTCGATTTTCCAGAGCCCCAACAACTCGCTGTATATGGGCTCGGCTCCGCGCGAAGCGCTCGGCTTTGCGGGCAGCCTGGGCAGCCTGGCGCGCTACGCCGGCATGGCACTCGGCATTACGGCGGCGTCGCATATCCTGTATGGGCAGATGAGCGTGGCGATGGGCGAGGCCGTGACCAGTTTTGTTGCAGGCCGTCCGGATGTATTCCTATTCGGCTTTCGATCGGTGTTCTATGTGCTTATGGCTGTGGCCGCTGTGGGCTTTGCGCTTGCCATAGTGCGTTTGGTGAAGATGCGCGCCCGCCATTAGCGTGTTGGGAGGCTGACTGCCACGATTCGCGCCGTCCCAAAAAGACTGGTTTGTGGTGCGATGCGGCTTGTGGGGCGGGCGGGGGTCGGTCCGTGGTAGACTATCGAACAACGTTTATTAATCGCGCGGTATCGTTGCCGTGAGAAGGGGTTGCGCCATGCAGGAGCTTGAGGATCGTATTCGCCATGACGGCATCGTAAAGGCCGGTAATGTCCTTAAGGTTGATGCCTTCCTCAACCACCAATGCGACGTTGAGCTGTTCGACCACATGGGCGCCGAATGGGCCCGTCTGTTCGAGGGTGTCGAGATCAACAAGATTCTAACGATCGAAGCTTCGGGCATTGGCATGGCTTGCATTGCAGCCCGGCATTTTGGCGGCGTGCCGGTGGTCTTTGCCAAGAAGGCGCAGTCCATCAACCTCGACGGCGAGCAGTACGCCACGACCATCTACTCCTTTACCAAGCAGAAGGAGTACCCGGTCATCGTTGGCAAGCGCTTCCTGTCCGAGGGCGACAAGGTCCTGATCATCGACGACTTCTTGGCCAACGGGTGCGCGCTCGAGGGTCTTATCAAGATCTGCGAGGCTGCGGGTGCCGAGGTTGCCGGCATTGGCATCGCCGTTGAGAAGGGCTTCCAGGGCGGTGGCGATAAGCTCCGCGAGCGCGGCTTCCGCGTTGAGAGCCTCGCCCGTATCGCCGATATGGACTGCGATACCGGCGAGATCACCTTCGCCTAAACGCGCAACACAAGCGATTGGTATGCGATGTGACAAAGGGACTGTCCCTTTGTCACATTTTTTTATGAGGGGAGGTGTTGATATGGATGAGAACAAGATGGGATGGCGCGAGTATGCGCGCTATGCCGAGATGTCGGTCGAGGATTTGGCGCGCGATTGCGAGGTGCAGGTATTTCGCGCGACGGGTCCGGGCGGACAGGGCGTGAACACGACTGATTCAGCGGTACGCATGAAGCATGGGCCCACGGGGATTACCGTGACGGCGCGCGAGAGCCGCAGTCAGTTCCAGAACCGTAGCTGCTGTCTGCGTAAGCTGCGCGCTGAGCTTGAGCGTCGCGGGCGTCCACCGCGCCGACGCGTAAAGACCAAGGTGCCTCAGCGCTCTCGCCAGCGCAGGCTCAATGACAAGCACTTCAACGCGATTAAAAAGGCCAACCGTCGCAAACCGGGCAGCGACGAATGATCTCTTCATAAGTTGCGGTGAAATAGGGACTGTTTTGCGGCTTTTGCTGCATAAACAGTCCCTATTTCACCGCAACTTAGGTGGGGTTAGCGGGTGGGGTGCCAGACCTCGAGGGCGCCGGCGAGGATGTCGACCTCGATGCGTGAGGCGACAACGGGCTCGCCGTCGGCCTGGATGGGGTAGTCGGGCTCCTCAAAGGTAAGCTCGGCATGGCGGCAGCGGCGCATGCGAACCGGCGGCAACTTGGTATGGTGGCCGTCCTTGGCCGAAAGGAACATAGGCAGGGCAACCGCGCGAGGGACGGGGCCGCAGGCGTAGCAGACGTCGAGTGTGCCGTCACAGGGGTCGGCGTCGGGACAGATGCGATAGCCCGAGCCATAGGTAGGACCCAGCTGAATCGCCATGATGATTGCCCTCACGCGCTCGGCGGGCGCTCCGTCAAAGCTGACTGTCATGGGGTAGTTGCGATAGCGTAGGCCAAACTGCTCAAGTCCCGAGAGAGTGTAGAGCGGCGCGCCCGTCAAGCCGGTCTTTTTGCGCAGCTCGGTGGTGCCAAGGCCGATGGCGGCATCGATGCCGACCGAAAGCGTCTGGTCGTAGTACTCAACGGTAGCCTCGCCGCTGCCGCTCGCAGGGCTCCACGAGCGAATGCGCCCGATGTCCTGACGTTGCAGCTCGCAGGTGAGCAGCGCGCCAAAATCCTTACCGGAGAAATCGTCGATGCCGAGCGTTTGGGCAAAATCGTTGCCAGAGCCCACGGGCAGGACGGCAAGGGCGGGCCGGACCGCCTCATCCTGCGTCATAAGCCCATTGACGACCTCGTGAATCACGCCGTCGCCGCCGAGCGCGATAACGGTGCGGTAGCCCGTTGCCTGGGCGGCCAGTTCCTTGGCGTGTCCCATGCGCTCGGTCAGCACCAGGTCAAACTGGGATGCGCGTGCAGTCATGTCCAAAAAGCGTTGCAGGCGCTCGGCAACCTCGCGCGCGGCGCCCGACTGGGCGGCTGGGTTGGCGATGATGAGCGTGCGACCAAAATCAGTTGCGTGCATGGGGCGACTCCCGGCGTGTGACATGACAGTGCGGTCGCGCTCAGGTCGAATTGCCCCTGATTGTGGCTGCACGGCGAATACTAACGTCTACTCTATCAAGTCGTTGTGGCGCTCGATAGCATCCGCTACCGTACCGCCCTCATCCACAATAAGCGAGCGGCGCTTGGGTGAGATGATGCGCTGGGCGGGGTACACGCCGCGGTGTCCGCCGGTTAGGTAGCTGATAAAGGCCACGATGACAAAGAACCCGGCGGCCGTGCCGTGGAACAGGTCGATGGCCATCATGCAGGTGGTGATGGGTACGTTGAGGCCGGCGCAGAACACGCCGAGCATGCCGAGAGCCGCCAGAAAACTGGGGTCGAGCCCGGTAAGGCAACCGATCCAGCCACCGAGTGCCGCACCGATGCCAAACAGGGGCGTGACCTCGCCGCCTTGGAAGCCAGCGCCCAGGGTAAGCGCTGTGACGACCAACTTGATGGCTGCGTCCGCCAGGGTGGTGTTGCCCGCAAATCCGGCGCTGGAAAGCCACGTGGAAAGGCCGGCGTAGTCCCAGGCGTCGAGGAGGGCATAGGCGGCCAAAACCACGAGTGCGCCTATAAGTGCGCGAACGAGGTAATTGGTGATAAAGCGACCGTACAGGCTCTTGACGGTTCGAACCGACCACGCAAAGAGGCGTGCCGTCAGACCGAAGATGATGGCGCTGATAACAACGATGACGACCGTTGTAGTCGTCATAGCGGGAACGCTGGCGATGACATTCACTTCGTACTCGGTACCCAGGGCGAGTGATGTAAAGTAGCCGGTAAACGACGCGACCAGGCAATAGATGCCCGCGGTGTAGTCGATCTTGCCGATAAAGCACATCTCCATGCCAAAGAAAGCTCCGGCAAGGGGCGAGCCGAATACGGCGCCAAAGGCCGACGAGATTCCGGCGAGCATGAGGTCGTGGTGGTCATGCTTTTTGAGGTGGGCGAGGCTCGAGATGTTGCTGGCGATGGTGCCGCCAATCTGCACCGCAGCTCCCTCGCGACCGGCCGATCCGCCCGTTAGGTGCGTGAGCGTGGAGCAGACGAAGGTGAGGACGGCCATGCGCATATGGATGAGGCGGGTGCCCAGAGCGGAGTCGATGACCAGGTTGTTACCGCGTTTGGCGGCAAGACCGTGGTTTTTGTACACCCATGCGGTGGCAACGCCCACAACGGGAAGAAGCGCGTAAATCCACGCATGGTGCTCGCGATAGTCGGTCGCGATATTCAACGAGGCCAAAAACGCCCAAGCGGCAACGCCCATGGCAAGCGAGACGATGACGACGAGTACGAGCAACTTGGCGCTCGCGAGTAGGTTGCGGGCGTTGCGGCGCGTGTCGGCAGCCAAGAGATGCTCGGAGCGGGTAAGTTGATGCCTGCCTGCCGTGATGACGTCGTTCAGGGAGAAAAAGCCGCCGTCGTCGAGCGGCTGGGGATGGTCTTGCGCCTCGTTTGCGCTTTCGGGTTTGTCGTTATGAGTCATACGTTCCTCTTTTAGGTTGCAACGCAAGCATTATAAAACGCGGTAAACGTGACGAGCCGGTGGGTTGGTTTCGATTCTGTTTCGTGGCTTGAGGCCGACAGGTGTATTTGCGGGTACAGGCCAAGTCGCGGTCGTGCGTCGGGGGATTATACTGAGACAAGCATAAAGAATTGGCGCCCCTGTTGTGCGCCGTGGCATTAAGAGGTGCATATGGCAGAGAAACTCATTCCGCTGGAGGACGCGCAGTCGATTGTTCTGTCGCACGTTGCTCCGACCGATCTCGTCGAGATTCCCGTGTGGCAGGCCACCGGTCTTCCCTTGGCCGAGGACGCGGTGGCCGACATCGACATCTCGCCGTTTGCCAACAGTGCTATGGACGGATATGCCGTGCGCTCGGCGGACTTGGCGCAGGCGTCTGGCGAGGCGCCGGTGACGCTCGACGTTATCGGACACGAGGCTGCGGGACATGTGTTTGAGGGCGTAATCGGCGCGGGCGAGACGGTCCGCATCATGACGGGCGCGCCGGTACCCGAGGGTGCCGATGCCGTGGTGAAGTACGAGATCGTCGATGTGCTCGACGGTGACGGCAACGAGGGCTCGCGTGTGGGGTTCTCGGCGCCGGCCAAGGTGGGGGAGAACGTTCGCTCTGCCGCCGAGGAGGCCCATGCCGGCGACGTCGTGATGCACGCCGGTGAGGTTGTGGCTCCGGCCGGCGCCGGCCTGCTGGCAAGCGCCGGTTACGAGAGCGTGAAGGTCCATGCCGCTCCGCGCGTGGGCATTATCTCGCTGGGCACGGAGCTGGTCGCGCCGGGTGAGCTGCCGGCGCGCGGTCAGATTCGCGATTCCAACTCCTCGGCGCTGATGGCTGAGGCACTCGATGCCGGTGCCGAGCCCGTGTTCTACGGCATTGCGCCCGATGATGAGCAGGCGATTGCCGAGCTTGTGCATCGCGCCGTGCAGGAGTGCGATTTTGTCATTACGAGCGGTGGCGCCTCGGCGGGTGATTACGATTTCGTGACGGCGCTCGTCCGGCGCGAGGGCGAGGTGCTGTTTGACCGCATCTCGATGCGTCCGGGCAAGGCCATCACGTTTGGCTTGCTCGGGGGTAAGCCCTACCTGGGACTTTCAGGCAATCCGGCCGCGGCGTATGTGGGCTTTGAGATGCTCGCCCGCCCGGCGATTCGCAAGATGCGCGGCTTTGCCGAGGGTGCGCGTCCCGTGCAGCAGGCGACGCTCACACACGACGTGAAAAAGCGACAGCATCGCCGCTTCTTCGATCGCGCCACGGTTTCGCGCGACCCCGAGACCGGTGAGCTGTTGGTGACCGAGGCCAAGACGCAGAATTCGGCGCTGCTCGGCACGATGCAGCGGGCCAACTGCCTGCTGCGTATTGACGAAGGACCGTGCGACCTCAAGGCGGGCGACGTCGTGGATGTCGTGCGTGTCGACCTGCCCGAGGGAACGGTGTTGTAGGAGGAAGACTATGGAGTTGAAGATATCGATCGTGACGTGCTCGGACACGCGCGATCTTGCGCAGGACGAGGCCGGAGCCGCACTCGAGGAGCTTATCGAAGCGCAGGGCTGGACGGTCGCCTCACATGTGGTCGTGCGCGACGACGTCAGCGAGATTGGTGATGCCATTGTGGAAGCCGCCGATGAGTGCCACGCCAATGTCGTGCTCACCTGCGGCGGCACGGGGCTTTCGATGCGCGATGTGACGCCCGAGGCGACGCGTGCCGTCTGCGACCGCGATGTGCCGGGTATTGCAGAGGCGATTCGCGCGTACTCGATGACCAAGACGCGCCGCGCCATGCTCTCGCGCGCTATTTGCATGCAACGAGGTCATACACTTGTCGTAAACTTTCCCGGTTCTACGAAGGCCGCCCGCGAAAGCTGGGAGGCCATAGCAGACCAGCTGGAGCATGCGGCTCAGATGACAGCGGGCGGCGGACATACCAATTAAGCGGTTTACCTGCGGTGGGGCGACCTTATCGGTCGCTCCGCTTTTGTTTTCCGCCGAATCGACGCCGAGGTGTACGGTAACTCGAAACTATATTCTCAGCGAGAATAATTTCTCACTAACATTATTCGCGCAAAAGTATAATCTGATTGCAGATTAAAGCCCGCGGTGGGGTACCCGGGCACAAGGTCCGAAAGGGTTGAATATGTTCGATATGGTTTCTCGCCGCGGATTCGTCTCGCTTTCTGCTGTCGCCGCTGCCGGCCTTGGTCTTGCTGGCTGCTCGGGCAGCAAGACGTCCGAGCCGGCCGGATCCGATGCCGGCTCCGCCAAGTCTTCCTCTAAGAAGAAGGCTGTCGAGCTGCAGGTCTTTGCCGCCAACTCGCTCGAGAAGGCCCTGCCCGAGGTTCAGGAGCTCTACACCGAGCAGACCGGCACTACGTTTGCCGACACGCAGTTTAAGGCGTCTGGCGACCTTGTCGAGCAGATGCGCGCCGGTGCCGCCGTCGACGTGCTCATCACGGCCTCCAAGGGTACCATGGATGACGCTGAGACCGCCGAGCTCGTCGACGCCGACACGCGTGAGGACATGTTCGTCAACGACCTCGTGATTATTCGCGCCGAGGGCTCCGACACCAAGATCGAGGCCATCGCCGACGTCGCGAACCTGGACGGCAAGATCGCCATCGGCGACGCCAAGACCGTCCCCGCCGGCAAGTACGCCAACCAGGCGCTGGCTTCCGTGGGCCTCTACACCGGCATCGAGGGCGACGACGGCGAGTATGCGCCCGAGATCGCCGACAAGGTGGCCCTGGCCGACAAAGTTGGTACCGCCGCCGCCTATGTGTCCACGGGCGACTGCGTGGCTGGATTTGTCTACAGCTCCGATATCTTCCGCTACGACGGCATCGAGGAGGCCTTCGTGTGTCCCGAGGACTCGCACAAGCCCATCGTGTATCCGGGTGCCGTTGCCGAGAGCTCCGAGCACGCCGACGAAGCCAAGGCGTTCATCGACTTCTGTCTGACCAACAAGAAGGCTCAGAAGATTTGGGCCAAGTACGGCTTTGAGCTTTCCGCGTAGTGCGGCTTGGCGCGATAATTCCATCGTTTTGTGTTTCACTCCGTTCTTGTATTCGCTTGGAGCTTTTCGTGCTTAATAGATTCCGCATGCTTGTCGCCTGTGCTTTGACCTTCGCGCTTTGCTGGGTGCCGGGATTTGCGTTTGCTGGGGACGCTGAGGACGGGGCCCAGGTTGCTGCGACCGCTCATGGGCTTTCCTATGGGATCGAGGGTTTTGAGCGGCTGGCCAAGGGGACCGCTCGTGCCATGGAGGGCCAGCCTGAGGGCTACCGGTTTCCCGTTGACGAGGACGTGGACCTTGTGGTGGCGCCTGCTGCCGATCGCGTTGTGGTGTGGATATCGCCCAAGGCGGTCGAGAAGTATGGATTGGATCCGCAGGACAACGAGTGCGTATCGGGTCTCAAGGCCCTCGTCTGTAAGCTCGACAGCGCAAACTGCATGGGAGGTGCGCAGCTGGGGGACGTGGATCTTCCTTGGTATGTCACGGCGGAAACAACGTTTGATTCCGGCGGGTATACCTATGGCTTTGACGAGCGCGGTGCGGATGGGGACCGCTATGTGGTGATTGCATCAGCCTCGGGTGATGCCAAGGGCGGCGCGCGTTGGCTTGATAGCGCTCACATGGTAGAAGCATCGTCTGTCGTATTGCGGGATGAGCAGGGGCCCTGGACCTCTCTGACCTCCTTTTTGTGCGACATCGACTATCGCCCGTTTTGGGTGTCCATTAAAACGAGCGGTCTTGCCCTGGTGATCGCGTTTGCGCTGGGCCTGTTCGCCGCGTGGAAGACCATGGGTACCTCGAGTCGCATCAAGGGCCTGCTCGATTCGGTCTTTACGATTCCTATGGTGCTGCCGCCTACGGTGTGCGGCTTTTTGCTGCTTATGCTATTTGGTCGATCGACCGGGGTCGGTCGGTGGCTTATCGCGCACGGCGTCTCGATTGTCTTTACGTGGCCGGCGGCGGTGATCTCTGCCGTGGTGGTGTCGTTCCCGCTCGTCTATCGTACGGCACTCGGAGCCTTCGAGAGCCTCGACACGCAGATGCTCGACGCCGCGCGAACCTTGGGATGGTCCGAGCGTCTCATCTTTACCAAGCTTATGATGCCGCTTGGGTGGCCCTCTATTGCCGCCGGCACGGTGCTCGCCTTTGCCCGCGCGATGGGCGAGTTTGGCTGCACGCTGTTCTTTGCGGGCAACTACGCCGGTATTACGCAGACCATTCCCATCGCCATCTACTTTGAGTGGATGGGCGGCAACACGTCGGTGGCCCTCTTTTGGGTCGTCGTCGTGATTGTCTTTAGCTTTTTGGTCATCCTGTTCATCAACATGTACACCGCTCATTCGCAAAAGTATCGCGAGCGGGGCCTTTCCCGTGCGGAGCGCAAACAGGCCAAAGATCTCGCCGGACAGGGCGATTCGCTCGACCCAGTCGGCGGCGATGCCCTGCGTATCGATCGCGAGGCGCTGGCCGAGCTCATGCGCGATGATGCGGCGCCGCAGGGAGGTCGATAGGTCATGTCACTCGTTCTGGATATCAAAAAGCGCTATCCCGGCTTTATGCTCGACATGCAGCTTGAGGCCGGCGAGGAGCGCGTGGCGCTGCTGGGCGCCTCGGGTTGTGGCAAGAGCTGCACGCTGCGCTGCATTGCCGGTGTGGAGACGCCCGACGAGGGCAAGATCGTCGTCAACGGCGTGACCTTTTTTGACTCGGGGGCGGGCATCAACCTGTCGCCCCAGGAGCGAAAATGCGCCCTGCTGTTCCAAAACTATCAGCTGTTCCCTAATATGACAGTGGCCGATAACGTATGTGCCGGCGTAAAGGATGCGGGCGACGCCGCGGCGCGCAAGCAGCTTGCCGAGCGCTACCTGGGTATCTTTGGACTGGCCGATTTTGCCGACCGCTATCCCGCGCGACTCTCGGGCGGTCAGCAGCAACGTGTGGCGCTTGCGCGCATGGTGGCGGCGCATCCGGGCATTTTTATGTTCGACGAGCCCATGAGCGCACTCGATTCCTATCTTAAGAGCGCCCTCGAACAGAACATGCTCGACCTGTTCGATGTATGCAACCGCACCGTGCTCTACGTGAGCCACGATATTGACGAGGCATGCCGCCTGTGCGAGCGCATTTGCGTGATGCATAACGGACATGTCGAGGAGATCGGCTCCGTCGAGGACGTGGTCCGCCGTCCGCAGACGCTGGCGGCGCTGCGCCTGACGGGCTGCAAGAACACAAGCCGGGCGCGCAAGATCGGCGACGAAGAAGTTGAGGCGCTCGATTGGGGCATGACCTTTAACGTGGGTCGCGAGGTTCCCGATAATGTGGCGTACCTGGGCATTCGCGCGAGCTACTTCCATGTGGACAACCGTGCCGAGCGGGGTCGCAACAGCTACGACCTGCACGTGGCGCGCGTGAGCGATTCGCGTTTTGAGCGCCTGGTGCTGTTGGATGCGCCGCGGGCCGATGCGCCAACGCGTCTGCAGTGGAAGGTCAACAAATTGAGCGTACCAGCGGATGGGTTACCGCAAGAAGGCGAGACCCTGCGTATGCATTTTGATGCCAGCAGGATCCATCTGGTTTGTCGGTAGCGCCGGGTAATGCCGTCGGGGATATAAGTCTCGGCGGCTTTGTCTTGCCGTTCGCCGAATGGGGAATGACAAACTCTTATCAACACAGATAATTATTTATTAAACGACGGCACACGAGGTTGTCGTACGAATGTCAACGGTGTTCGCATGGTCGACGACCGTTGATATAGTTGACCTCAACTTGTAGAGGAGGGTGCGCACATGCCGCAGACGACATACATTCGCCGCGTTGCCGCGCGTGCCCTATATATGGCTCGGAGCCGCATATGAGCAGGTATGTTCACGGCTCCGGGAGAGACGACGCACAACTAAATAACCGTCCGCAAGGCAGGTTCCCTAAAATTCCGGGTTTGAGCACGGCCGGACAATCGCCGTCCGTCGTGCATCGATACCGCCGTTATCCGTTTTTGGTTCGAGAGGGGAACCGTCATGGCTGAAGAATTTGATTTCCATCCGATGTGGGAGAGCCTCGGCATGAATCTTGCCGACCACGACCTGCTGCTGGGCGCCGTGGGCCAGATGTACGGCGATATGTTCCTGACGCAGAACAATCGCCCCAAGTCTACGTCCTACCTGGATTTTGTCGCCACCAACATCCACAGCGGCCGTATTAAGGAGATGCTCGACAAGAAGGAGGCCGGCGAGGCCACCAAGATCGTCGGCTCGTTCTGCGTCTACGTGCCCGAGGAGATCGTACTTGCCTGCGACGGTATCCCCGTGGGTCTATGCTCTGGTGCCGATTGGGCAACCGATAAGGTCGAGGAGCACCTGCCGCGCAACACCTGTCCGCTTATCAAGAGCTTTGCCGGCTTTAAGCTGGGCGAGGTCTGCCCCTACATTGAGTCGAGTGACTTGGTGGTAGGCGAGAACACCTGCGACGGCAAGAAGAAAGCCTACGAGTTTTTTGCCACGCAAAAGAACATGTACGTCATGGATATTCCCAACGTACACGACGAGTCGACGCTCGTGACCTGGAAGGCCGAGGTCAAGAAGCTCGCCGACAAGATCGAGGAAGAGTGTGGCGTCAAGATTACGCCCGAGCGTCTGAAGGCCGCCATCCACGCCGTCAATGAGAAGCGTCGCGCCCTGCAGCGCCTCGCAGCCACGCGCGCTGCCGACCCGGCGCCCATCAGCGGTCTCGACAGCCTGCTGACCGTTCAGGCCGCCTTTATGGACGACACGCCGCGTCTGACCGGAGCCATCAACGATATGGCGGCTGAGTGCGAGCAGCGTGTCGAGGCCGGCGAGGGCGTGACGCCCAAGGGGACCAAGCGCATCCTGTACACCGGTACGCCCATGGCCGTGCCCAACTGGAAACTGTTCAACCTCATCGAGAAGGCCGGCGGCGTTGTGGTCGGCGAGGAGTCCTGCACGGGCTCGCGCTACTACAAGGACCTGGTCGACGAGTCCGGCGAGACGGTCGACGAGATGCTCGACGCCATCGCCGAGCGCTACTTTAAGATCAACTGCGCCGTCTTTACGCCCAACGACCAGCGTATGAAGGACATCGTTCAGATGGCCAAGGACCTGCATGTAGACGGCATCGTCGACGTGGCCCTGCAGTTCTGCACGCTCTACGAGATGGAGTCGTTTGCCGTGGAGAAGGCCGCCGAGGAGGTCGGCATTCCGTTTATGCACATCACGACCGACTACGCTGGCGAGGATGCAGGTCAGTTACAAACCAGGATCGAAGCTTTCTTGGAGACCATTTAGGACTATCCGCCCCGGCGGCTTTCCCGGGCACCCGATCTTGCCGTTCAAACCGTCGCTTGTGTACCAAAGTACGCGGCGCTCCTCTTTTACGGCAACCTCGGGCACCTGGGAAAGCCGTTTCCTTGGTTGGTTGAAAGGTTTAGGAGTTATATGTCGGAAAATATTGAGCAGCCGTTGCCGTCCACGTTTGAGGAGTTCAACGAGCAGCGCAAGGCGGCGTTTATTCGCGTCAAGGATTATAAGCAGGCGGGTAATCGCCTGGTCGGTTTTCTGTGCAGCTACACGCCGCTCGAGATTATCGATGCCGCGGGGGCTGCGAGTGTCGCTCTGTGCGGTACGTCCGATGAGGTGATTCCCGAGGCCGAGAAGGTGCTGCCGGCAAACCTCTGCCCGCTCATCAAGTCGACCTACGGCTTTGCCTACTCGCAAAAGTGCCCGTTTACGTACTTTAGCGACATGATCATCGGCGAGACCACCTGCGACGGCAAGAAGAAGATGTACGAGCTACTCAACGAGCTCAAGCGCACGCACATTCTGCACCTGCCGCAGGGTCGTGATCGCGCCTACGAGCGTGAAGGCTGGTACGAGGAGTGCCGCCTGCTCAAGGAGGAGCTCGAGAACTTCTACGGCATTACGATTACTGATGACGACCTGCGCGCCGCCGTCCGTCGTCGCAACCGCTTGCGTGCGGCCCAGCTCGAGATGTTTGCGCTGCAGGCCAATCAGCCGGCGGCCATGAGCGGCGTCGACCTGATGAGCACTATGTTTGCCGGTACGTTCAGCTTTGATATCGAGGCCTATACGCAGCAGCTGGAGCAAAAGGTTGCCAAGCTGCGCGAGGCCTACGACGCGGGCGAGCGCCCGGTTGCGGCGGATGCCAAGCGCATTCTGATCACCGGCTGTCCGGTGGGCGGTGTGATCAACAAGATCGGCCGTACTATCGAGTCCAACGGCGGTGTGGTCGTGTGCATGGACGACTGCTCGGGCGAGCGCACGGCGGCCATGATGATCGACCCGGAGGCTCCCGATATCCTGCACGCCATCGCCGACCGCTACCTGGACATCAACTGCTCGGTCATGACGCCCAACGACAGCCGCATGGGGAACACGCTTGCCATGTGCGAGAAGTATCATGTCGATGGCGTGGTAGAGAGCGTGCTACAGGCCTGCCACACCTTTAACGTGGAGAGTGCGCGCATGCAGGAAGCTGTCGAGGGTGCGGGTATTCCGTATATGAAGATCGAGACCGACTACAGCAACGGTGACATGGGCCAGATCGAGACTCGCATCGCTGCCTTTATCGAGACCCTGTAGGACAAATGCGGCAAAGGGATAGCTGCTTTGCCGCATAGAAGGAGGATGCCGTGGTTGGCATTGGTATCGACATCGGTTCGACGGCCGCGAAGGCTGCGGTGGTGGACACGGATGGCGCCATTGCGTGGACCTGCGTCATACCGACGGGATATTCGTCGGTTGATGCGGCCGAGCGCCTGCGCGGCGAACTCGCTTCAGCCGGCTATGACGTGACGGGCGACGATGTTCGCGTGGTCGCGACCGGATATGGTCGTGTCGCCGTGCCCTATGCGCACAAGGTCGTTACCGAGATTACCTGCCACGGCACCGGTGCTGTGCGCCTGTTTGGCGACCACGGCACGGTGATTGACGTGGGCGGTCAGGACACCAAGGTTATCCAACTTAAGGGTGGCCGCGTGGCCAAGTTTGCCATGAACGACAAGTGCGCCGCCGGCACGGGGCGCTTTTTGGAGATCATGGCCGACCGCCTGGGCATTTCCCAGCAGCAGATGGCCGACCTGGCGCGTTCCGGCGAGCCCACCAAGATCAGCAGCATGTGCACGGTGTTTGCCGAAAGCGAGGTTATCAGCCTGATCGGTCGCGGTGAGCCGCGCGAGAACATTGCGCGTGGCGTGATCGACAGCGTGGTCTCGCGCGTGGCCACTATGGCCGGGCAGGCGACGGGTGCTCCGTACTACCTGACGGGAGGCTTGTGCGAGAACGCTTACGTTGTGGAGCGGCTGGCGGCGCTGCTGGGGTCGCCGGTCACCACCTCGCCCCAGGCCCGCTTCGCCGGTGCCATCGGCGCGGCGATTCGCGCACAGGCGCTCAATTAATGCATCCGCCGTAGGCTCGCATTCATGCGTATACTGGGAGAAAATGATTGACCGATGAGAGGAGGTATCGATGGCTGACGATCAGATTAAGCTTACGTCTATGACTGCCGCGAGCGGTTGAGCCGCTAAGTTGGCCCCCGGAGCCCTCGCCCAGGTCCTGGGCGATTTACCCAATGTGCATAACGACAACTTGCTCGTGGGGTTCGATACCTCCGACGATGCGAGCGTCTTCCGCGTAGGGGAGAACCTGGGACTCGTGCAGTCCATCGACTTCTTCCCACCGATGGTCGACGACCCGTTCCTCTTTGGCCAGATCGCCGCGGCCAACTCGCTGTCGGACATCTACGCCATGGGCGGGCGGCCGAGCCATGCCATGAACCTGCTGTGCATTCCGAGCTGCCTGGGCGTTGAGGTTGCCGGCCAGATTCTGGCGGGCGGCGCCGACAAGTGCGTCGAGGCGGGTTGCTCCATCGCGGGCGGCCACACCATCAACGACGACGAGCCCAAGTACGGTCTGTCCGTGAGCGGCTTTGTGCCACTCGACCGTATGCTCGCCAACAGCGGCGCGCACGTGGGCGATGTTCTGCTGCTGACCAAGGCGATCGGCTCGGGCATCATCACCACGGCCATTAAGGGCGAGCTTATCGAGCAGGACGAGGCTAGCCCGATGTTTGACTCGATGCGCACCCTCAACGAGGCGCCGATTCGTCTGGCCGAGGGACTCGAGCTTCACGGCTGCACCGACATTACGGGCTTTGGCCTGATCGGGCATGCGTGCGAGATGGCCGAGGGCTCGGGCGTGCAGATTGAACTTGCGTCGGGGGCGGTGCCGCTCTTTGACCAGGTGCTCGATATGGCGCGTCTGGGCATTATCCCCGCGGGCTCCTACCGCAACCAAGACTTCTTTGGCCCGCGTGTGGCTGCCGACGAAGACTTGGAGCTGGGCATGTTGGATGCACTGTACGATCCGCAGACTTCGGGCGGTTTGCTTATTGCGGCGCCCGCGGCGGATGTGGATGAGCTTGCGCGTCGTCTGCATGCTGAGGGACGTATCGCCGCCGTCGTCGGTCGCGTGTGCGAGCCGGTGCCAGGCGGCCCTGCCGTCCACGTTGCCCGTTAACGACACGTTTATTGAGCTATGTACCGTTCTAAAACGATTTATTCGAAAGGAAAAGCTATGTCTACCAAAATTGAAGTCAATGCCATGGGCGATGCCTGCCCGCTGCCCGTCGTCAAGACGCTCAAGGCCCTCAAGCAGCTCGATGGCGAGGGCGCCGTCGTGACCTCGGTCGACAACGAGACCGCCGTCAAGAACATCTCCAAGATGGCGCAGGAGAAGGGCTGCACGGCCTCAGTCGAGAAGGTTTCTGACGCCGAGTGGCACGTGACCGTGGCGACCTCTGGCGCCGTTGCCGTGGCTGATCCCGAGCAGGATGGCGCTGCCTTCTGTGATGCCAGCGCCGGCAAGGGCAAGCTCGTCATTTCCGTCTACACCGACTGCATGGGCCGTGGCGACGACGAGCTGGGCCACAAGCTCATGAAGGCCTTCATCTTTGCCGTGACGCAGCAGGAGGAGCTGCCCGCGACTATGCTGTTCTACAACGGCGGTGCCAAGCTCACCGTCGAGGGCTCTCCGGTGCTCGACGACCTGAAGGGCCTGGCCGAGCAGGGTGTCGAGATTCTCACCTGTGGTACCTGCCTGGACCACTATGGTATTAAGGACCAGCTTGCGGTGGGCGAGGTCACCAACATGTACGTGATCGTGGAGAAGATGGAGCAGGCCGTGCGCGTCGTGCGCCCGTAGCGTGTTGGTTGGAGTTGTCATGAGGGAGAAGCGCCCGGCGCTTGTCATCACGTTTCCCACCACGGCGGCCGCCATGGGTTGCGAGTCCCTGTGCATCGAGCGCGGCCTTCCCGGGCGAACGATTCCCGTGCCCGGGGAGGTCGCTGCCGGCTGTGGTCTGGCGTGGAAGGCGTTGCCTGCCGATGAGGAACTGCTGCGCGGCGAACTCGCCGCGGCGGGCGTTCCCACCGAGGGCTATACCGTGATTGATATGTGGGAGGTCGTGCGATGATCTACCTGGATAACGCGGCGACGACCATACACAAGCCGCAGACGGTCATCGATGCCGTGACGCAGGCGATGCGCTCGCTCGGCAATGCCGGGCGCGGTGCCACCTCGGGTGCCCTCGACGCGGCGCGTACCATCCACGGCTGCCGCGCCAAGCTTGCGCGTTTGCTGGGCTGCCCGCGTGCTGACCATGTCTGTTTTACGCCCAACTCCACCGCGGCGCTCAACACCGTCATCAATGGCGTGGTGCGCCCCGGCGACCGTGTGGTCACGACGGTGCTCGAGCACAACTCCGTGCTGCGTCCGCTCAACCGCCTGGCGGCAGAGCAGGGCGTGACTGTTGAGCATGCGGGCTGTGACGCGAACGGCGTGCTCGACTACGACGAGCTCGAGCAGCTGGTCACGCCTGACACGCGTGCCGTAGTGGTGACGCACGCCTCCAATGTGACCGGCAACTCGGTTGACATTGCACGCGTGGCTGCCATGGCCCATGCGGCCGGCGCGCTGGTGATCGTCGACGCCTCGCAGTCTGCCGGCGCGATGCATATCGATATGCAGGCCATGGGGCTCGACATTGTGTGCTTTACCGGCCATAAGGGGCTCATGGGACCTCAAGGCACCGGCGGCCTGGCCGTGGCGGAGGGCATTGACGTGGCTCCGTGGGCCATGGGCGGCACGGGCGTGCACAGCTTCGATGCGCTGCAGCCGCTTGAGTGGCCCACGCGCCTTGAGGCGGGTACGCTCAACGGTCACGGCATCGCGGGCCTTTCCGCAGGTCTCGACTTTATCGAGGCGCAAGGCGGGGTCGAGGCGATTGCGGCACACGAGCGAGCACTGGCGGATCGCTTCCTTGCCGGTGTGCGCGAGATTCCGGGGATTAAGCTCTATGGTGCCTTTGGCCAACCGACGCGCTCGGCGATCGTCTCGCTCAACGTGGGCGATATCGACTCTGCCGAGATCTCGGATGCACTCATGCAAGGGTGGGGGATTGCGACGCGCCCCGGCGCCCATTGCGCCCCGCTCATGCACCGTGCGCTGGGGACCGAGCGTCAGGGTGTCGTTCGCTTCTCGTTTGGGTATTTCAACACGGACGAGGAAGTCGACACCGCGATTGACGCTTTGCGCGATTTAGCCTGCTAGAGCGTATATACTTGCGGGACGGGTCTTTTGCCCGTCCCGTTTTTGTTTCGACCCGAAAGGTGTGTCTATGGCCTCATCCGCCTCGCGTGGTCTGCGCTCCGACCATGTCGTTACCGTCGGCATCGCCCTGTTCTCGATGCTCTTTGGCGCCGGCAACCTTATCATTCCGCCGCTGCTGGCGCTGCAAGCAGGTTCAGCCACGCCGGTCGCCATGCTCGGCTTTCTCATCGCCGCCATCGGCCTGCCCGTCATGGGCTTTATCGCCGTGGCGCTTGCCGGAACGGCGCGCGAGCTTGCCGGCCGCGTGCACCCCAAGTTCGGTGAGTTCTTTGTTGCGGCGGTGTATCTGGCCATCGGCCCGTGCCTGGCCATTCCGCGTACGAGCTCCACGGCCTTCGAGATGCTGGTGCCGCTGCTGCCCGAGGGCGTTTCGCTTGGCACGGCTCGTCTGGTGTTTGCCGTTGGCTTCTTTGTCGTCGCGTTTGCTCTCACGCTGCGCCCGGGTGTCATCACGCGCGTGCTCGGCCGCATTACGGGCCCCGCGCTCATTGCGCTCATCGTGTTGGTCGTGGGTGCCGCCGTGGTCTCGCCACTGGGACCGGCTGCCGCGCCTCAGGCTCCCTACGATGCAGGCGCCGCCGTGCAGGGCTTTTTGACTGGCTATCAGACCATGGACCTGCTCGCGTCGCTCGCCTTCGGCATCATCATCGCCGAGACCATCCACGAGTTGGGCGTTACCGACGATAGGCGCGTGGCCTTCGAGATCTCGCGTTCGGGTGTGATCGCCGGCGTGCTCATGGCCATCATCTACTGCGGCCTGGCGCTTGCCGGAATGCAACTCGGCACGGTTATGCCCGATGCCACCAACGGCGCTGCCATCCTCGCTCGTTCGGCCTCCATGCATTTTGGGCTTGCTGGCACGGTCGTGGTCTTCGCGATCTTTTTCCTCGCCTGCATGAACGTGTGCGTCGGTCTTATTAGCTGCTGCTCGCGCTATTTCTGTGAGACGTACGTAGTTGAAGGGGGAGCGGAGGCTTCCGAGGGGGCCATGCGCCGCCCCTTCGCGATCCTTGCCTTTGTGTTCGCGGCGTTTTCGTGCGTGCTCTCCAACGTGGGCCTCGATGTGATCCTTATGTTCTCGGTGCCCATGCTTAACGCCTTGTATCCCGTCGCCATCGTGCTGGTTCTCATGGGTTTGGTACACGGCTTTTGCGACGCTCATCCGCAGGTGTGGGTCTGGGTTGGCGGTGTGGTTGCCGTGCAGAGCGTGATCACCTCGGTCCGCGATGCGTTCTTTGGGGGCACGTGGCTGCCGTTTGATGCGCTGCCGTTGGCGGATATCGGTGCCGCGTGGGCGCCGGTTGCCGTGGTGGCATTTGTGATCGGCCTGCTCCATAGTCGTTTTGTCGCACATTCGAGGAGCTAGGGTTTCTGCGCTTGCACAGGCGGGGAGTCTCCCCTATAATTTCCTTCGCTTTGGGACACGCAAGGTTTAGACCTTAGCTGCTCAACACCTTCGGGACGTGGCGCAGTTTGGTAGCGCGCCTGCTTTGGGAGCAGGATGTCGCAGGTTCAAATCCTGTCGTCCCGACCATATCTTGCGGGCGTAGTTCAATGGTAGAACCCCAGCCTTCCAAGCTGATGACGCGGGTTCGATTCCCGTCGCCCGCTCCATAGGATAGATGAATGGCTCTGGTTCCTTTTGGGACCAGAGCCATTTTCGTAAGTGTACGGGGTTACGGGAATCGATGCCGCCCCGCGCCCTAGCTAAGGTGCGGTTAAATAGTTTCTGAAAAGCTCGAATAAGCCTAAATCCAGGAACTATTTCACCGCAACTTAGAAGGGGATGGGGGTTAGCTGCGGGATTGGTGGCGGAGTTTGTCGATGGTGGAGTCGGTGCTGCGGCTGCGGGATTCGGCGGCGCGGTCGCGGGCGTCGGCGGCGGTTTGGCGCTTGCGGCGGTAATCGATCATGCCTTGGATGATGGGCTTGCCAAAGCTCACGACATCATCGTTGTAGATGGCGGTTCGGGCTGCGAGGAGGCAGTCGGTAAAGTCCATATGGGTCTTGCCAAAGAGTTTGACGGCAAGGGCGACAACGGTGGGCTCGTCGACCATGACGTCATCGAGCAGCCTTTTCAAGGCCGCAGCAATCTCAACGCGGGGAACCTTATAGACGTCGCGCAGCGTGACCACGACGCGTGTGATGATTTCGGGGTAGACGCGAGCGGTGCGCGTGGCGATGACCTTGGCAGCGCGCGGTGACAGAACTTCGTCGTCGTCAAGCAGGTAGCGCAGGATGACGGTCTCGTCGATGATGGTGCTACTCATGGATATCTACTTCCTCGGGACCCAAAATCGAATCGTCGCTTTCTGTAGCAAGGTACTCAATCCAGGCATTGCGCTCCTCGGAGCGGCGATTGGGGTCCCCATATGCTTTGAGCGATCCATAGGCGGCGGTGCCGTCCTTTGAGCGCACGGCGACCGGCTGAAAGGGAAGCTTGCGCATCAAAATGCTCTGCGCGACAAATAAGCGGACAGCCTCGGCGAGCGATGTGCCCATGGCATCGTAGAGATGCTCGGCATGCTGCTTGTCTTCCTCGCGAATGCGCACCTGCAGGATGGCTCTTTTTTGAGTCGATGACATCACTGGCCCCCTTAATGAGCGTGCAATATAGTCGGTCAAATGCGGCACGTGCCGATACCTGAGCATCTTATAACTATTACTTTATTTCGCTCAAGTAAATAACCATTAACACGAATACAAGCGTAGTACATCCAAAATGAGAGTGCGTAAAAATCTCAGAGGTGTACGCATGTAATACACTCACCTTTATAGCTTATAGAGAATAATTCCAACCTGCCAAAACCCCTGCAATACACCCGTATTGCAGGGCGTATGCTCAAGTTTGCCACCTGCAACTGCGTATATTTAACCTGTATATCGTTGGAGGAATTCTATCGAAGTGCCTGTTTCGCCGCATGCACTCGATACGCCGATGCCGGACCACGGGCGGTCCGGGGCAACGTCGGCAGGGTCTCTCCGGCATGGGATTCAGGAGGGAGTGAACAACATGGGCAATAAACGAGTCGTAGCCGATTCCTCACGTTGCATTGGGTGCCAAACCTGTATGGCGGCGTGCATCGAGGCACACGATATTCCCGGCAACATCGCCGCACCTCGCTTGCGCGTAACGCGCACCTACGAGATCTCCGCGCCGGTGGCATGTCACCACTGCGAGGACGCTCCGTGCGCGAAGGCCTGTCCTACGGGCGCCTTGTTCTTTGATCCAAAGAACCATCGTATCGGCGTCAACGAGGACAACTGCATCGGCTGCAAGAGCTGCGTCATGGCATGCCCCTTTGGCGCCGTGAGCGTGGCGACCACGCAGGTCCCCGTCTTGATGGGCGACGTGCGCGTGGGTTCGCAGACCAAGAGCTTCGTGCTCAAGTGCGACCTGTGCGTGGACCGTCCCGGCGGTCCGGCGTGTGCCGAGGCGTGCCCGACCAAGGGCCTCACCCTGGTAGACGAGGAGCGCCTGGCGGAACTGACCGCCGAGCGTGCCCGCGCCACCATCGAAAACGAGGCGTAGGCGGGCGGCCATACAGGCCCAACGATTGTCAAATACGTACCGATTAATCGGTAGCAGAAAAAGGAAGGAGGGTGTCATGGAGAAGCATAAAGTGATCTGCCCGTACTGCGGCGCCGGTTGCCAGTTTAATCTCCTGGTCCAAAACGGCCAGGTCGTGGGTACCGAACCGCTCAACGGCATCACCAATCAGGGCGAGCTGTGCCTTAAGGGCATGAGCGGCTACGACTTCATCAACGACACCAAGATCTTGACTCCTCGCGTACTGCACCCGATGATCCGCCGCACCAAGGGCGCGGATCTTGAGCGCGTAAGCTGGGACGAGGCACTGGATTTCACCGCATCTAAGATGCAGGCCATAATTGACGAATATGGTCCTAACGCTGTCATGACCACCGGCTCTTCGCGAGGCGGCGGCAATGAGGCGAACTACGTCATGCAGAAGTTTACGCGTGCGTGCATCGGCACCCACAGCGTGGACAACTGCGCCCGTACTTGACACGGCCCTACTGTCCTCGGTCTGATGGACACGGTTGGTTCAGGTTGCATGTCATGCTCCATCCCCGGTATGGAGGATGCGGGCTGCATTTTCCTCTTCGGCTATAACCCTGCCGATTCGCACCCCATCGTCGCAAGGCGTATCGTGCGAGCCAAAGAAAAGGGTTGCAAGATCATCGTCGCCGACCCGCGCCATATCGAAACCGCGCGTATCGCCGATCTCTACCTTCCGATCAAGAACGGTTGCAACGTTGCGTTCCTCAACGCCTTTGCCAACTGTCTGGTCAACGATGGCCTCTACGACAAGGAATTCGTCGCCGAGCACACGAACGGCTTTGACGAGTGGTGGGAGACCATCAAGAACTACACTCCCGAATCCGTACAGGACATCACGGGTGTCGAGCCCGCGTTGATCCACCAAGCTGCCGAGATGTACGCCACGGCGAAGCCCTCTGCCATCATTGGCTGGGGCATGGGCGTATGCCAGCAGAAGCAGAACCTGAAGACGGTGCACACCATCGCCTCCATCGCCTGCGTTGCCGGCCAGATCGGCAAACCCAACTCCGGCCTCGCGCCCGTGCGTGGCCAGAATAACGTCCAGGGCTCCTGCGATATGGGCATGCTGCCCAACCTGTACCCTGGCTACCAGAAAGTCACCGACCCCGCAGTGCGTGCCAAGTTTGCCAAGGCTTGGGGCGTGCCCGAGGAAAAGCTCCCGCTCGAGGAGGGCTACAAGCTCACCGACCTGGGCCACCTGGTCGACGAGGGCAAGGTGCACTGCTTCTACAACTACGGCGAGGACCCGGTGCAGACCGAGCCCGATTCGGCCGGTATGCGCAAGACGCTCTCCGAGCTGGATCTGTTCATTTGCCAGGACATCTTTATGACGCAGACGACCATGCTCGCCGACGTCATCCTGCCCGCCACCTCTTGGGGCGAGCACGAGGGTGTCTTTACCGCATCCGACCGTAGCTTCCAGCACTTTGACGCAGCCGTTCCGCCCAAGGGCGAGTGCCGTCACGACTGGGAGATCTTCGCGGACCTGTCCACGCGTATGGGCTATCCCATGCACTACGACAACACCGAGCAGATCTGGAACGAGTGCATTAGCCTGTGCCCCAACTTTGTGGGCGCGACCTACGAGAAGATGGCTCCCGAGGGCGGCTACGCCCAGTGGCCGGTCAAGAGCACCGATGTGAACGACCACGGCACGGCCGACATGTTCGCTGGTGGCAAGTTCACCACCAAGGACGGCCGCGCCAACCTGATGGCGCACGACTGGGAGGCGCCCTCCGAGCTTCCCGACGATGAGTACCCGCTCATCCTGTGCACCGTCCGCGAGGTCGGCCACTACAGCTGCCGCTCGATGACCGGCAACTGCAAGACGCTGGCGCTGCTCGCCGATGAGCCCGGTTTTGTCCGCATGAATCCCGCGGACGCCCAGGCGCGCGGTATCAAGAACGGCGACATCGTCTCGATTCACAGCCGCCGCGGCCAGGTATACAGCCGCGCCGACGTGAGCGACCGTATCAACAAGGGCACGGTCTATATGACCTACCAGTGGTGGATCGGCAAGTGCAACGAGCTGACCATGCACAAGGTCGACCCGGTCTCGCACACGCCCGAGGACAAGTTCTCCGCCTGCCAGGTCGACGCCATTGCCGACCAGGTTTGGGCAGAGGGCGAGGTGGAGCGCCAGTACACCGAGCTCAAGCAGGCTCTGGTCGACGCCGCCGCTCCCCAGGACGTTGAGCCCGGCGCCGCCAAGTTCGACGACGAGACGCACGTGAATCAAATCGTGTAGTCCCGTTCTCGTTGGCTTTTTGGGCCGGGCGTCCCGTACGTTCGGGAGCCCGGCCCGTTATTTTGAAAGGAAGTGGGGATGAACCGCTTCATCGACATCAACCCGGAGAGGTGCATCGGCTGCGGAACATGCCAGTCCGCCTGTGCCGACGCCCACCGGATGCAGGGTCTTCAGGATACGCCGCGCCTGGCGCTCGTGAAGACCGGCGGTATTTCGGCCGCCCTTGCCTGCCACCATTGCGAGGGTGCCCCCTGCGCCGAGGTCTGCCCGGTGAATGCCATCGAGCACGATGGCGATCGCATCCACGTCAAGGAGCAGGAGTGCATCGGGTGCAGGCTGTGCGCCATCGCGTGCCCCTTCGGAGCCATCCATCCCGATGGCACGTCTATCGCCGGTGTCGCAGGCATGTGCGACCCGACGCCTTCGTATCCTAAGTCCCTGAGCAGCCTGCTTACGTGGGCTCCTGGTCAGTACACCTGCGCTGTCAAGTGCGACCTGTGCGCATTCGATCCGGACGGCCCGCATTGTGTGGCGGCGTGCCCTACCAAGGCGCTGACCGTCATGGGTGGCGCGGCCGATCGCGAGCTCGACGAGGCCAAGCGCCTGCGCTCGATCGAAAACGGTCCGGTCGTCGACGTTACCGCTGTGGCCCAGGGCCTGTCCGAGAAAGCAGAAGGGAGCGTAAACAATGGATAGCATGACGCTGTTTATCGCATCGCTTGCCGTCTCGTGCATCGGTGCGCTCGCCTCGGTTCTGCTGATTAAGGCCGATAACGCCGCCAAGACTGCCGGCTGCCTTATCGGCGCCGTCGCCGCGGTGCTTTCGTTTGTGGCCGGTATCCAGGCCGTGCTGGGCGATGTCACGTCGGTCGACACCATCGTGTTCTTCCCGTTTGCCCATTTCCAGCTGCTGCTCAATCAGCTGTCCGGCCTGTTCGTGGCGCTCATCTCGGTGCTCGCGTTTGCCGGTTCGATCTACGGTCTCAACTACTTTGATGAGTACCCGGGCAAAAAGGGCCGCGCCGGCTTCTTCTTTAACACCTTCGTGGCATCCATGATGCTCGTCATCACCGCCGACAACGTGTTTTGGTTCCTGGTCGCCTTTGAGCTCATGTCGCTGACCTCGTACTTCCTGGTCGTGATTGAGGAGAACGAGAACTCCATCCATGGCGGTTGGCTCTACTTTGTGATCGCGCACGTGGGCTTTGTGCTCATCATGGCGAGCTTCCTCACCATGACCAACTTTGCCGGCGGCTCGTTTGCCTTTGCGGATTTCCGCGCCACGCAGTTTAGCCCCGCGGTCGCATCCGTGTGCTTCGTGCTCGCCTTCTTTGGCTTTGGTGCCAAGGCCGGTATCATCCCGCTGCACGGCTGGCTGCCCAAGGCGCATCCCGAGGCGCCGTCCAACGTGTCGGCCCTTATGTCCGGCGGCATGATCAAGATCGGTATCTTCGGCATCCTCAAGGTTGGTCTCGACCTGCTCTCCGCCTCGGGCGTTCAGGTCTGGTGGGGCCTTATGGTTATGGTCTTCGGTGCGATCTCGTCGGTCCTCGGCGTGGCCTTCGCCCTGCAGGAGCATGACATCAAGCGCCTGCTGGCCTATCACTCCGTCGAGAACATCGGCATCATTCTGCTCGGCGTCGGCGCCTCCATGGCCGCATTGGCGCTCAACTCGGTCGGCATCGCCGTCCTGGCTCTGATGGCCGCCCTCTACCACACGTTTAACCACGCGATGTTTAAGGGCGAGCTGTTCTTGGGCGCCGGTGCGCTGCTGTACTCCACGGGTACGCGTAATATGGAGAAGATGGGCGGCCTGTTCCGTCGTATGCCGGCAACGGCCATCTGCTTCCTCGTTGGCGCACTTGCCATCTCGGCCATCCCGCCCTTCAACGGCTTTGTGTCCGAGTGGTTTACCTACCAGTCGCTCTTTAACGCCGCCATGCAGGGCGACAAGGCCGTCATGATCGTGGCCGTGTTCGCTGCCGTCGCGCTTGCCATTACCGGCGCTCTTGCCGTCACGTGCTTCGTCAAGGCCTATGGCGTCTCCTTTGCCTCCGCGCCCCGCTCCGAGGCCGCGGCCAATGCCAAGGAGGTTCCCGCCCCCATGGTGTTTGCGCAGGGGCTGCTCGCGGCCATCTGCGTCGTGCTGGGCATTGGCGCTCCCGTGATCGCGCCCGTGCTGGTCGATGTCGCCGCGTCCGTGCTGCATCCGTACGGTGGCGTGTTTGCCGCCGAGGGCATGGAGCTCATGAACCAGTACTCCGGCGCTGCCACCTCCACGCCCGCGATCGCCATTGCGCTCGTGGTGCTCATCGGCCTTGCCTGCGGCTATCGCAAGCTCAAGACCGTCGGCAAGGTGCAGAAGTCCCAGCCGTGGGCATGCGGCTATGCTCCCAACGAGCATATGCCCGTCGTGGCCACGACCTTTGCCTCCGAGGTGTCCTGGTTTATGCAGCCGCTCTACACGCTGCGCGACCGCTGCACGGCCGTCTGCTGGTCCATCGCGCACTTCTTCCAGAAGCTCACCGGTGTGGCCGAGGCTGTGGAGCCCGTACCCGACAAGGTTCTCGTCGATGCCCCGCATAAGGGTGTCGAGAAGCTCGCCGACCTCGCGACTAAGCTCGAGGGCGGCAACTACAGCATCTATATCTGCTACATCGTCGCGGCACTCGTGGTGTTCCTCGTGCTCGCCGTGCAAATGGGTTAAGGAGGGGAGAGCATGAACAACATCGTACTTGCCGTTCTGCAGGGCGTGGTCGTTATGGCCGTCGCGCCGTTCTTCTCCGGTCTCGGTCGCGTGATCCGCGCCAAGATGCACAACCGTCGCGGCCCCAGCATCATGCAGGACTACCGCGACCTGGCCAAGCTCTTTGCGCGCCCCGAGTCCCAGAGCGAGGACGCGAGCTTTGCGCTGCGCATTATGCCGCCGCTGTTCTTCGCCGTTGCCTTTATGCTCGCGATGGGCTTGCCGCTCTTTACGACACAAAGCCCCATCCCGGTCTTTGGTGACGCCATCACCATCATGTACAGCCTGGCGCTCGCCCGCTTCTTCTTCGCCCTCTGCGGCGTGGATTCGTCTAACGCCTACGCCGGTATCGGCGGCGTCCGCGAGCTGCTCATGAGCGTGCTCATCGAGCCGTCCATGCTGTTGGCGCTGTTTGCCGCGGCCCTGGTGTGCGGCTCCACCGACATCGCCACCATGGGTCAGCACATCATGACGGGCGCCGTTGACGCGCCGGTCGCCGTGATCCTCGCCGGCATCGCCTTTGCGATCGCCTGCTATATGGAACTCGGCAAGCTGCCGTTTGATCAGGCCGAGGCCGAGCAGGAGCTTCAGGAAGGTCCGCTCGCCGAGCTTTCCGGCCCGTCGCTTGCGATGGCCAAGCTCGCCATGTCCATGAAGCAGGTCCTGGTCGTCGCTTGGTTCTGCGCGATCTTCGTCCCCTGGGGCGAGCCCGCGACCGTGGGCGCCACCGCCGTTCTGGGCGCGGTCATCTTCCTGGTGAAGTGCCTTATCGACTTTGTGGTCTGCGGCGTGATCGAGAACTCCTGCTCGCGCTCGCGCTTTAAGGTGCTCGGCAATCAGACCTGGGCCGTCGTGGGCATCGCCGTTCTGGCGTTTGTTTTCGTGGTCGTCGGCGTGTAGGAGAAGGGAGAAACAATGTCATTTGCAGTCAGTCTGTCCCTTCTCGGCTTGGTCGCTATCGCGGCCCCGATGGTGGCCTCGGTGCTCGTCGCCCTGTTCCCCCGTCCGTACGCCAAGTGGTTCAGCGTTTTGGGTGCCGCCGTCTCGACGGTCTGCACCATCGCCCTCGCCGCGAATTTCGCTGGCGCCGGCATGCCCGACACGCAGGTCCCCCTGATCTCGTTTGGGCAGACCCTCGTCATGGGATTCACCTTCGATCGCATGAGCACGCTGCTCGCGCCCGCCTTTGTGGGTATCGGCCTGCTTGTCGTGATCTATTCGATCCCCTATATGAGCGAGAATAACCGTGAGCATCCCGATGCGCCGCGTCGTCGCTTCTACGCGTACCTCGCGACCTTCATTGGTGCCATGGCTGGCCTCGTGTACAGCTCGACCCTTTTGGGCCAGCTCGTGTTCTTTGAGATCACGGGCGCGTGCTCTTGGGGCCTCATTAGCTACTACATGACGCCTACGGCCAAGAAGGCCGGTATGAAGGCCCTGATCATCACGCATATCGGTGCGCTCGGCCTGTATCTGGGTGCCGCCATCGTGTTTGCCCACACCGGCACCTTCGCCATTACCGCGATTACCGGCCTCGATGCCAAGCTCAAGGCTATCGTCCTTTTGCTCGTGCTGTTTGCGGCCTGGGCCAAGTCCGCACAGGTTCCCATGTACATGTGGCTGCCTTCGGCCATGGAGGCGCCGACGCCTGTTTCGGCCTACCTGCATGGCGCCTCGATGGTCAAGGTCGGCGTGTGCGTGTTCGCGCGTGCACTCGTCTCTGCCGGCGAGATTCCCGAGATCGTGGGCTGGGTCGCCATTATCGACGCCATGGTCACCATGCTCTTTGGTTTCCTTATGTACCTGCCGCAAAAGGACATGAAGCGCCTGCTGGCCTTCTCCACGATCGCCCAGCTCTCCTATGTGTTCTTTGGTCTGGGCCTTTCGGTCTTTGGCAGCCAGCTGGCCTTTGATGGCGCCGTGTGCCACATCTTTAACCACGCTTTCGCCAAGACTCTGTTCTTCCTGATCGCCGGTTCGTTCTCCTTTACGCTCGGCACGCGTATGCTGCCCAAGCTTCGCGGCATCGTAAAGAAGTACCCGATCTCGGGCGTGGGCTTCGGTGTCGCCGCGCTCGCCATTGCCGGCGTGCCGCCCATGAACACGTTCTTCTCGAAGTTCCAGATCATCGCCGGCGGCTTTTCTGTGGGTGCCGGCAACGTCGCGATCCTGGTGCTCGTGTGCATCATGGTTGCCGAGACCGTCGCCACCTTTGCCTGGTTCCTTAAGTGGATGGGCTATTGCCTGCCCGGCGAGCCGAGCGAAGAGGTCGCTGCGGGAGCCCCGCTTCCCCGCGCGATGGCGTTCGTGTTCATCATGCTCATCATCATGGTCATCGTCAGCGGCCCGCTTTCGGCCAGCTGGATCGGTTAGGAGGTAGAACGACATGGGATATTCGATCGTCAACATCCTTGGCGGCCTTCTGATCGTCACGTCCACCATGGTGGTCGTCTCCAAGAACATCAAGCACGCCATCCGCTGGTATGCGGTGCAGTCGCTGGTGCTCGTGGGACTGCTCGCCACGCTCGGTGTCACCACCGGTGCGCTGGAACTGCTTATGTGGGCCGGATCTGCCTTTATCACCAAGGTCGTCCTGGTCCCTTATATCCTTAACCGCGCATATAAGAAGATGGGCGAGCCGAGCGACGCATCGCTCAAGGCCGGTCTTAAGCCCGCGTGGGCCATTTGCATCATCGCCGTCGAGGTCGCGATTTGCTTTGCCGTCGTGACGCAGATCAGCCTGCCCACGGCCGAGGTCGCAACGCCTGCGCTCGCTATTAGCTTCGCTCACTTCTTTGTGGGCCTCACCTGCATCATTTCGCAGCGCAACATCATGAAGCAGATCTTTGGATACTGCCTTATGGAAAACGGCAGCCATGTGACACTCGCGCTTTTGGCCCCCACCGCTCCCGAGATCATCGAGATCGGTATCGCCACCGACGCCATCTTTGCCGTCATCATCATGTCCATCGTCGTGCGTCGCATTTGGGACGACTCCCACTCGCTCGATGCGCGCGACCTGTCCGAGCTGAGGGGGTAGTCCATGGAAACGTTGATTCTCGCCCTGCTCGCGACTCCTTTGGTGTTCTCGCTGGTCATGGCATTTTTGCCCAAGAACACGTCCTATAACGTGTTTGCCGGTCTCAACCTGGTCTCCGTCGCAGCCGTCTTGGTGCTGTCGATTATGACGGCCGGTGACGTCCTTATGAGCGGCGACACCGCGAGCGCTCTTGGCCTGTGGTTTCACCTCGATTCGCTGGGCGCCATCTTTGTGCTGCTCATCGGCTTTATCGGTTTTCTTACGGGGCTGTTCTCGCTGCCCTATGTAAAGGCCGATATCGAGGAGGGCTCCATGCCCGCCGAGCGCGCCAAGCAGTATTTTGCGCTGTTTAGCCTGTTCGTGTTCACTATGCTGCTCGCGTGTCTGTCCAACAACATGATCCTCACGTGGGCCGCCGTGGAGGCAACCACGCTTTCCACCGTGTTCCTCGTGGGTATCTACAAGAACAAGACGGCCCTCGAGGCTTCTTGGAAGTATGCGATGGTCTGCACCGCCGGCGTGGCCTTTGGCCTGTTCGGTACGCTGCTGATCTACGCCAACGCCGCCGACGTGATTCCCAACGCTCACGAGGCCGCGTTCCTGTCGTGCGTGCTGCCGTATGCCGACCAGTTCGACCCGACGCTCATGCGCCTCGCCTTTGCGTTTATCGTGATCGGCTTTGGCACCAAGGCCGGCCTGTTCCCCATGCACACTTGGCTGCCCGATGCCCACTCCCAGGCCCCGAGCCCTGTCTCGGCCCTACTCTCGGGCGTGCTGCTTAAGTGCGCCATGCTTGTGATCATGCGCTTCTACGGCTTTACCATCCAGGCCGTGGGCGCCGAGTATCCGCAACTTTTGCTGCTGATCGTCGGCACGCTGTCCATTTTGGTGGCGGCACTTTCGATGTTCCGCCAGGACGACCTCAAGCGCCGCTTTGCGTACTCGTCTGTGGAGAACGTGGGCGTTATCGCCCTGTGCCTGGGTATCGGTGGCCCGCTGGGTATCGCCGCGGCCCTGCTGCACTGCGTGTTCCACGGCTTTACCAAGACGCTTGCCTTCTGCGTGTCCGGCAACATTCAGCACGCCTTTGGCACGCGTAGCCTGGCTAAGATCCAGGGTGTCGTCGAGGTTGCCCCCGCAACCGCCGCGCTCGCCGTCCTGGCGCTGCTCGGTCTTGGTGCCTTCCCGCCCTTTGGCATGTTTATCTCCGAGTTCCTGACTTTTGTCGCCGGTGTTACCGCCGGTCCCATGTGGCTGGTCGTCGTGGTCGCCCTCGGTCTTACCGTGGCCATCTCCGCGCTCACCCGCATCGCACTCAAGTCGGTATTCGGCCATGCGCCCCAGGGCATGGATAAGCATGAGGCCCCGGCGCTCATGCTTATCCCCGAAATCATCCTGGCTGTCATGATCTTGTGGTTTGGCATCGCCACCCCGCTGCCTCTCGTGCACGGTGTGGAGACCGCGACCGGCATTGTGCTCGAGCAGAGCACCGAGGAACTTCACGCGACGCCGATGTACCGCGCTGTGTTCGGTACCGAGACCGCTCAGAGCGAGGTGGAGTAACGAATGATTGAAACTGAGAACAAGGTGTATGCCCGTCGCTGCGAGAGTCATGTCGAGGCCCTGCGCCGCGCCGTTCCGGGCTGCATCGAGAAGGTCGAGTGGCAGTGCGAGGACCAGCTGACGATCACCGTCAAGCAGGACAAGCTGCCCGAGGCCGTCCACTACCTGTATTACGAGCGCTACGGCTGGATTCCCGTGATCATCGGCAACGACGAGCGCAGTCTGTGCGGTCGCTACGCCGTGTACTACGTCATCTCCATGGAGGGGGAGGACCCCGGCTGGGTGACCGTGCGCACCGAGGTCGATCCCGCCAAGATGACGTTCCCGTCCGTGACGCCGTTCGTCCCCGCCTGCGTGTGGGGCGAGCGCGAGCTGCGCGACATGTTCGGCCTGATTCCCGAGGGTCTGCCCGACCGCCGTCGCCTGGTGCTTCCCGACGATTGGCCCAGCGGGCTGTACCCGTTGCGCAAGGATTCGATGGATTACCGTTTCCGCCCCGCCCCCGCGAGCGACATGGAAAACTACGAATTCCTGGCCGACACCAAGGGCAAGGAGACCACGCTCGTCCCCATGGGACCGCTGCACATCACCTCCGACGAGCCCGGCCACTTCCGCCTGTTCGTGGAGGGCGAGACGATCGTCGACGCCGACTACCGCCTGTTCTACGTGCATCGCGGTATGGAGAAGGTCGCCGAGACGCGCCTGAACTATGACGCCGTGACGTTCCTTGCCGACCGTATCTGCGGTATTTGCGGCTGCGCCCACTCGGTGGCCTACGCCGAGGCTGTCGAGCGCGCCCAGGGCATTCACGTCCCGCCGCGCGCGCAGTACATCCGCGCCATCATGCTCGAGGTCGAGCGCCTGCACTCGCACCTGCTCAACATTGGCCTCGCATCGCACTACACCGGCTTCGATTCCGGCTTCCAGCAGTTCTTCCGCGTTCGCGAGAAGTCCATGGACCTGGCCGAGAAACTCAGCGGTCACCGCAAGACCTATGGCCTCAATGTGATCGGTGGCGTGCGTCGCGACATCTTGGCCGAGCAGAAGCTCTCCACGCTCACGACCATCCACCAGCTGCGCTCCGAGGTCCAGGAGCTCGTCGACGTTTTGCTCTCCACGCCCAACTTTATTGAGCGCACGAGCGGCATCGGCATTCTCGATCGTAAGATCGCCCGCGACTTTTCGCCGGTCGGCCCGCTCATGCGTGGCTCGGGCTATGCCCGCGACGTGCGCTTTGACCATCCCTTCGACGGCTACGCCGATCCGGACGTCCAAAAGATGCACGCTGCTACGGCCGACACCTGCGATGCCTTCGGCCGTACCGCCGTCCGCATCCAGGAGGTCTACGATTCGATCGACATGATCGAGACCATGCTCGAGAACTGCCCGTCGGGTCCCATCCTCACCACGGATTGGGAGTACACCCCGCACAAGTACGCCATCGGCGCTACCGAGGCTCCGCGCGGCGAGGACGTGCACTGGGCCATGCTCGGCAACAACCAGAAGTGCTACCGCTGGCGCGCCAAGGCCGCCACGTACAGCAACTGGCCGGTCCTGCGCTACATGTTCCGCGGCAACACCGTGGGCGATGCGGCGCTGATCGTTGGCTCGCTCGACCCGTGCTACTCCTGCACCGACCGCGTGACGGTGACCGATGTCGCCGCCAAGCGCGACCACGTGCTCGACAAGGAGCAGTTCGAGAACGTCTGGCGCGACAAGTCGCCGCTTGCGGGCGAGGGCACCATGGCCGCTCCGCTCGATGAGGAGGCGCTCTAATATGCTGAAGCTTTGGAAGGTCAACGCCAAGGCCGGCGACGCGACGGTCAAGTACCCGTTTGCGCCGTTCCCCACCAACAAGGACATGCGCGGCAAGCCCGAGCACAACGCCGAGCTCTGCATCGCCTGCGGTGCCTGCGGCGTGGCGTGCCCGGCCGATGCCATTCGTATGGACACCGACCTTGCGGCCGATACCATCACCTGGTCGATCGACTACGGCCGCTGCATCTTCTGCGGCCGCTGCGAGGAGGCCTGCCCCATGGAGGCCATCAAGCTCACCGAGGAGTTTGAGCTGGCCGTCATGAGCAAGGACGACCTCACCAGCAAGAGCGTCTATACGCTCGAGCACTGCTCGCGTTGCGGCAAGCCGTTTGCCCCGCACAAGGAGATCGACTACGCCAAGCGCCTGCTGCAAAAGGCCGGTGGCATGGAGGCCGAGCAGGCCGCCCGTACCGTCGGTATGTGCCAGGAGTGCAAGCGCGAGCTCGACGCCCTGCGCGCCGCCTCGGCCGTAAAGACCGGCAACGCGCGCGGCATGGCTGCCAACGAGACGCTTGCGTCCGGTGAGCCCCAGGGCCCCGGCATGGAGTATCTGGGCGGCCACGGTGTGAACCCGGAGTATGTCGACCGCGAGCTCAACCCCGATGCGCCCGAGATTCCCGCCGGTCCTGCGCCGGTCGAGGGCATCATCATGGATTTTGATACGAAGGAGGAGTAACCATGGCCGAACCCACGCTTTTGCCCGAGCGGCTTCAGTACCGCCCGACCAAGATCGAGCTCGACGAGAGCATCGAGAAGGCCAAGGCGACCCTTCTTAAGAAGATCAAGCGCTCGGTGTACGTCTACCGTGTTGACTGCGGCGGCTGCAACGGCTGCGAGATTGAGATCTTCGGTTCCATCACGCCCGTCTTCGACGTCGAGCGCTTTGGCATCAAGGTCGTGCCCTCGCCCCGCCACGCCGATGTGCTGCTGTACACCGGTGCCGTGACGCGTGCCATGCGCATGCCGGCCCTGCGCGCCTTTGAGGCCGCACCCGATCCCAAGATCGTGGTGTCCTATGGCGCGTGCGGCTGCACCGGTGGCATCTTCTACGACAACTACTGCGTCTGGGGCGGCACGGACAAGATTCTGCCGGTCGATGTCTACATCCCCGGCTGCCCGCCCAGCCCCGCGCAGACCGTCTACGGCTTTGCCATGGCGCTCGGTCTGCTGGACCAAAAGCTCCATGCCGAGACCACGGTGGAGGCCGCCGGCGAGCAGGCCGATATCCTGCACCCCGGCGTGCCGTACAAGCTGCGCGTTGCCATCGAGCGCGAAGCTCGCGCCATGAGCGGCTACCGTTACGGCCGCGACCTGGCCAACGAGTTTATGGATACGCTCGAGGGCGCGCCCAAGGGCGATATCCGCGGTGCCATGGCGCTGCTCATCGACAAGCAGGACGATCCTCGCCGCGTTGAGGTCTACTCGGCGCTGCAGGATTTGGTGCTGGCCGGAGGTCGCTAGATGGAGCTCACGGACCGCTCTGGTTACTTTGCGGGCCCCGGCATGCTCGGCGGCTCTTTTGGCGATGCCTCGCGCGCAAGCGACGAGGCTGCCGAGGGCGTCGCCGACCCCTGCCTGGGCCATGCGCCCGACCAGGTGGTCTTCTACGAGCTCACGCGTAAGTTTGTGGAGACCGAGGAAGATGTTCCCCAGGAGGCCTGCGACGTGCTGTACTACACGCTCGCCGTGGGCCACCACACCGGCGTGCTCGACTGCTTTGAGCCGCGCCTGTCGGTGCCGGTTGATGTGTTCTATTCGCTCGTCGACGCGTTGCCGGAGGGGGAGGCCAAGACCAAGTTCGAGGCCATCCGCTCCTTTGGTGAGTGCCAGCTCGACAAGGCGGCGGTGCCGTCGCTGCTCGAGGCCTGCGACGCGTTGCTCGACGTGCGCGGTTTTCGCGGGTCGGCCAAGGCCGGTATCTCGGTGTTCGACGATGACTTTGGCCTACATGCCCAGCAGGTCGCGTTTCTGATGAAGTTTCGCGATCTGGTGGAGCGCGTGCGCGATGTGTCGGGCGTGTATCTGACGGGGAGGTTGCAGTAATGGGTCGCGTTGTGGATGGCCGCGTGTGCGGTGCGCCCTTTGCGGGCATTGTGCTCACGGCGGGAAGCGTGCTGCGCGCCGACGATGCCGCCGGCCCCGTGCTCTCCAAAAAGATGGAGGACGCACCCATCGCCGGCTGGTACACCATCGACGGCGGCCAAACGCCCGAGGACGACATCATCGAGGTCAAGCGCGAGCGTCCGCCGCGTCTGGTCTTGGTCGATGCCGCCGACATGGCGCTGCCCGTCGGGTCCATCCGTCTGCTCGACAAACGCGATGTGGCCCGCAAGTCGATGTTCACCACGCACTCGCTTCCTTTGTCGATTCTGATCGAAGAGATTGAGCAATCGTGTGATGATATCGTCTTCGTCGGGATTCAGCCGGGCGACACGGAGTTCTACAACCCCATGTCCCCGGAAGTCTTTGACGCCGTCGACGCCGTGTACGACGCTGTGGTCGCCAACGACTTTTCCCACTTTGTCCGCTTGGGGCAAGAGCAGTAGGAGCACTTGTTCCATTTTGTTAGGAAAGAAGTGATTGACATGGCAGATTCCAAGGTGGAGTATCCCGCTCCCGATTGCCTGGCGCCCGCCGCGATCGAGGCCAAGACCGAGGCCGCCGGTGTGACCAAGGCCAACCTGCCGGTCGCTAAGGCCTTTCTGTTGGCAATGTTCGCCGGTGCGTTCATCGCCTTCGGCGGCCTGTTCTTTACGGTGTTCTTGAGCGATAGCACGCTCGGCTGGGGCGCCCAGCGCGTCGTGGGCGGCCTGTGCTTTTGCCTGGGCCTGGTGCTCGTGCTGGTGTGCGGCGCCGAGCTGTTTACCGGTAATTCGCTTATGGTCTGCGCGCTCAAGAGTAAAAAGATCACCCTGGCCCAGATGCTCAAGGCTTGGGTCGTCGTATGGGTCGGTAACTTTGTCGGTGCCCTGTTCATCGTCTTTTTGGTGTACATGGCCGGCATTTACAAGCTCAACGGCGAGGCGGTCGCCAATTCCATGGTGAGCGTCGCCGCCGGCAAGGTGACCATCGACTGGGTGACGATCTTCTTCCGCGGCATCCTGTGCAACATCTTTGTGTGCCTGGCCGTGTGGATCGGTACCGCCGGCAAGACCGTGGTCGATAAGGTTGTGGGCATTCTGCTGCCGATCGCTGCCTTTGTGGCCTGCGGTTTTGAGCACTGCGTTGCCAACATGTACTTTTTGCCCATGGGTGCCGTGATGCACGCGTGCGGCTATGGTGCCGACGTCGCCGGTGCCGATGCGCTCAACGCTGCGGGCATTGCGTTTAACCTGTCCGCTGCCACGCTGGGCAACATCGTGGGCGGCGCGGTTCTGGTCGCGCTTGGCTACTGGTTTATCTACGCCAAGAAGTCCGAGGCGTAAGGTATCGTCTGTTTGACGTTGGGCCTCCCGCGGGGCGTTGCCGTGCGGGAGGCTTTTTGGGTCTGGGGCCCGTTGCCGGGCTTTTGGCCTCTTGTGTTTGGCTGATGAAAGGGGTAATCGAGATGGCATCTGCTGTGAAGCGTGACGGTCGCACCGTGGTGACCACATGCGGGGGATGCTATGCCGATTGCGCCTTTACGGCACGCGTTGAGGACGGTCGCGTGGTGGCCGAGTTGCCGGTGCCAGGGCATCCGTGCGCGGCGCGTGCCCTGTGCGCCCGCGGACGGCATCGCCTGGCAATGCCGTTTGACGAGCGCGACCGCATCGTGCACCCCATGCGTCGACGAGCTGATGGCTCGGGGTTCGATGCGATTTCGTGGGACGAGGCGTTCGCGCAGATCGCTGCGCGCCTTGGGGGGATTGTTGACGGACATGGTCCGTGCGCGCTGGGCATGACGCTCGGCGTGCCCTCGTTCGACCGTTACTGGGCGTATCGCTTTATGCATGCGCTTGGTTCGCCCAACGTGTACGGTGCCGACGGCGCCTGCGAGGTAAGCCGACTTACCGGTTGGGAGCACAGCTTGGGCTATAGTCCCGCTTCCGACCTGGCGCATACCGATTGCATCATGTACCTGGGGCGTTCTATTGTCGATTCGTCGACGATGGGGGCCGTTGATGCGCTCAACGATGCCCGTCGCCGTGGGGCGAAGATTATCGTGGTCGACCCCCGGCGCAGCGGCTCGGCTGCGCTTGCCGACCGCTGGCTGCGCGTGCGCCCCGGCTGCGACCTGGCCTTGCTGCTGGGCATTGCGCATGTGCTCATTGCCGAGGGCCTGTATGACCACGAGTTCGTGACCCGCTATACCACGGGTTTTGACGAGCTGGCGCAGGCGGCTGCTGCCTGGACGCCCGAGTGGGCTGAGTCGATGTGCGACGTGCCAGCGGACGACATCCGCGCGACTGCGCGCGATCTCGCTGCCGCCGCGCCTGCCGCTGTGGTGGATGCGGGCTTTCATGGTGGCATCGGTATCGCGTATGCCAATAGCACCCAGACCGCGCGCGCTATCTGCTTGGTTGATGTGCTGCTGGGCTGTATCGGGCATGCGGGCGGCGCGCTCAATCCGTCCACGCCGCTTGTGTTGGGCGACCTCGACCCCACGCGCTTTGCGACGCCGCCGGTGCCGCGTGGGCCCAAGCTGGGGTCCGAGCGCTATCCACTGGTCGATCCGGTGCGCGGCCTGTGCACGACCATCGGTCAGTCGATTCTTGCCGGCGATTTGCGTGGGCTCATTGTCTATGCCAGTAACCCCGGTGCGGGCTATGGCAATGCACAGGCTTGGTTGAGTATTTTGCAGCAGCTCGACTTGCTCGTGACGATTGATATTCGCTGGTCCGAGACAGCGCGTGCTTCTGACTTCGTGCTGCCCGACGTGACGTATCTGGAGGCTGACCGCGGCGTGGGAACGGTGACAGGCGCCAACGATTCGCGCGTGTTCTACCGCAACGCCGTGCTGCCTGTGCAGCATGACGACACACGTCCCGGTCGGGAGATTTTTGCCGGTCTGGCGCAGGCGTGTGGCGTGGGTGAGTACTTCCAGTTTACGTCTGACGATCTGGCGGCTGCCCAGGTGGCGCCTTTTGGGATCAATCTGGACGAGCTCAAGGAACGCGGCTGGGCCGACACGGGTGTTGCGTTGCCGTCGCGTACGGGCGAGCCGGCGATTCCCTTGGATGGCGGCAAAATTGCGCTGGCAAGCGACGTATGGGAACGAGCCGGCCTGGGTCGTGTGCCCAACTGGATCGCTCCCATGGTGGAGCCCGGCCCGGGGATGTTTCGCCTCATTAGCGGCAACCGTCCCTTTGAGTCGCATACCTCGCGAAGGCTTGCGGCCCAAGGTGCCGCCGAGGCTGGGTCGGACCTGGATGCCGTGCAGATGAATGCCGATGCTGCTGCGCACATGGGCATCGCCGACGGCGAGATCGTCGAACTCGTGAGCGATATGGGCCGCGACCGCGTGCGCGTGGAGACGACGCCGTATCTGCATCCGGCGTGCATCTTCACCTCGGCCGCTCCCGGCGGGCGTTCGTTTGGCGCCGATGCCGGTGGCGCTCAAGCCTTGGGCGTGGGTCCGCTCGACCATACGCCGTTGCGTTGGGACCCGTTGACGGGCGCTGCGCTCACCCAGGAAAACGCCGTTCGCGTGGAAAAGATCGCGGCGCGCGAGGATAATAGCGATTGATTGACTCAGCCGATCGAATTGGCTGATAGTTTGACGTTCGAACGATTGATTCACCTTTGGTTTTGAAAGGCCGCACATGAGCGATAGCCAGAACATGTCCGATGAGGTGCGCGCCCGCCTGCGCGCCATTCCCTCCGTCAACGAGCTGCTCGCCGAGTGGCCGGTAGTGAAGGCGGCGGGGGAGACCTGCGACGCGGTGGTGCATGCCGCCGTCACGGCCGAGCTCGATGAGGAGCGCGCCGCCATACGCGCCGGTGCCGCCCCGCGCTCTAAGCGCGACCTGGCCTCGGCGATCGAGTGGCGTGCGCATCGATCCGCACTGCCGAGCCTGCGTCCTGCCGTCAACGCCACGGGTGTTGTTATCCATACCAATCTGGGCCGCGCCCCGCTCGCGGAGTCGGCGGCAAAGGCCGTGGCCGAGGTCGCGCGCGGCTACAGCACGCTCGAGTACAGCGTGGACACCTGCTCGCGCGGGTCGCGCAAGGAACATGCCGCGCAGCTCATCCGCTCGCTTACCGGAGCCGAGGACGCGCTGGTCGTTAACAATAACGCCGCCGCGGTGCTGCTGGTGCTGGCGACCCATGCCGCAGGCAAGGAGGTCATCGTCAGCCGCGGCGAGCTTGTCGAGATCGGCGGCAGCTTCCGCATCCCCGATGTCATGGCGGCTTCGGGCGCCAAACTCGTCGAGGTCGGCGCCACCAACCGCACGCATTTGAGCGACTACGAGCGCGCCATCACGCCCGATACGGCGATGATCCTTAAGGTTCATCCTTCCAACTATCGCATCGAGGGTTTTCACGAGGAGGTGGGCTCTCGGGAGCTTGCCACCCTGGCCCACAAGCATGGTCTGCTGTTCTACGAGGACCAGGGCTCGGGCGCGCTGTTGCCCGACGACATCTTGGTGCGCGGCGGCGAAGAAACCACGCCGGCTTCGGTTTCGGCAGGGCTCGATTTGGTGTCGTGCTCGGGCGATAAGCTGCTCGGTGCCGCACAGGCGGGCATTATCATGGGCCGTCGCGATTTGGTCCAGGCCTGCGGGTCGCATCCGCTTATGCGTGCCCTGCGCCCGGGCAAGTTGGCGCTCACGGCGCTCGAGGCCACGCTGCGTATCTACATGGATGGCGCCGATGTTGCCCATCGCGATATTCCGGTGCTCAGCATGCTTACGCTGCCGCAGGCCCATTTGGAGCGACGTGCCCACAAGCTGCGCGATCGTATGGTCGCCGGGCTCGATAAGGCCGGTTGCCCGTGCGCTGTTGCGTTGGAGATTGTCGAGGAGTCCTCGACGCCCGGTGGCGGTTCGCTGCCTACCGTGGAGCTGCCCACGATGTGCGTTGCCGTGCGTCTTGTTGACGAGCGCCTGACGGTCGACGCGCTCAAGCGCTCGCTTGTCCAGGACTTCGATACGCCGGTCGTCACGCGAACCTCGCATGATCGCATTTTGTTTGACGTCCGTACGCTTGTGGGCGACCGCGATATCGAGACGGCTGCATCGACGCTCGTCGCGTGCGTTGAGAAGGCGATTGCTCGATGAGTGAGGTTCAGGCGCTGGTGGAGTGTCCCGTTATCGTTGGCACGGCGGGCCATGTCGACCACGGTAAGTCGGCGCTCATCGAGGCGCTGACGGGTAAAAACCCCGACCGTCTGGAGGTTGAGCGCCGTCGCGGCATGACCGTTGAGCTTGGCTTTGGCGAGCTGGCGCTGCCGAGTGGCAAGATCGTCGGCCTGGTCGACGTGCCGGGCCACGCGCATTACTTGCGCGCCATGGTGCAGGGCGCCACGGGTATCGACGTTGCCGTGCTGGTGGTTTCGGCCGTCGAGGGCGTGATGCCGCAGACCCGCGAGCACGTGCATGTGCTGGAGCTGCTGGGCGTCACACACATGGTGGTCGTGCTGACGATGTGCGACCTGGCCGATGCCGAGATGACCGAGCTTGCCGAGCTCGATGTCGATGACTTTTTGTTGGGTACTGTGTTTGCCAACGCGCCGATTGTGCCCGTGTCGTCCAAGACCGGCGCGGGAATCGATGACCTGCTGGCTGCGCTCGACGAGCAGGTTGCCGCTTGCTGGGATGCCTGCCGTGCCCGTGCCGAGATCACCGATGCCGCACCGCGTCTGCCCATCGACCGCTGCTTTACGATCAAGGGCGCCGGTACCGTGGTGACGGGAACGTTGCACGATGCGCCCGTCGCGGTGGGTGACGAGCTCGTCGCGCTGCCGTCGCGTACGGTCTGTCGCGTGCGCGGGATTCAGGTGCATGGCGATACGCCGCGGGCGTTGCCCGGTCAGCGTGTGGCGCTCAACTTGGTGGGCGATGCCGTCGCCGCGCTCGATCGCGGAGAGATGCTCGGCGTGCAGGGCCGCTTTGGCCAGACGATGCGCTTTATGATGGCGTTTACGTATTTGGGTCGCGAGGGCGCCAAGCCGCGCGTGCTCGAGTCGGGCACGCGTGTGCATGTGATGGCCGGCACGGCCGAGGTCGTCGGCCGCATCATGCTTTTGGAGGGCGAGGCCCCCATGGCGGTGGGCGAGACCCGTACCGTGCAGGTGCGCCTGGAGGAGCCGCTGCCGCTGCGCGCCGGAGACCATGCCGTGGTGCTGTCGTATTCGCCCGTTATGCTCATCGGCGGCGGGCGCGTGCTGCTATCGCGCTGCCGTCGCTCGCGCGAGCTTTCTGCCGGCGAGCACGCACTGTTTGCGGCGCTTGAGTCCGGTGATATCGCGGGCGGTGTGGGCGCTTGGCTGGCGCTGCAGATGCTGCCGGTTACGGCGGTTGATGTTGCCGAGGCTTTGGATCTTGGTGTCGGCGAGGCCGATGCCGCACTGCGCGGGTTGGTGGCGCAGGGCTCCGTTCGCAAGCTTGCCGTGGGTGATGCGGACCTCTTGGCGGACACCGTGGTGCTCGACGCTGCGATGGATTCACTGGCGGCGACCCTGTCAGCCATGCACGCGGCGGCTCCCAAGGAGACGGGCTTTACGCCCGGCGCCGTTGCCCATGCTGCGTGGCCTGCCGCTGATGAAGACGTTGCCGCGGCTCTGATTGCCGAGGGCTGCTCACGTGGCATATGCGCCGCCGAGGGCGCCGAGGTATTCGATCCGCATTCGTCCGCCGCGGCGGCACGCGTGGTGCGAGAGGCTTGCGAGCGGATCGTCGCGCTGCTTGACGAGGCCGGCCTCGATGCGCCGACGTTGCCCGAGGTGGGTGAGCAGTTGCAGCTCGATCGCGACGTTATGACGCGAGCCCTGCGCGAGCTTTCGCTCAACCGTTCCATCGTGAAGGTCGAGCGCGACGTTGCCTTGTCTGCTGCCGCCGAGGCCCATGCGCGCGAGCTTGTCGCCGCCGCCATCGAGGCAGCCGGCGGCGCTGCCACCACGAGCGTGCTGCGCGAGGCGCTGGGTGTGTCGCGCAAACGTGCCATCAGCATCTTGGAACACCTGGATGCCGTGCGCTTTACGGTGCTCGACAAGGAGGCCGGCGGCCTGCGCTCCTTGCGCTAGATTAGCTGCTCGGTTTGGTAAAATACCGCCGCACTTGGGAACGGATGGGCTCCGGTGGGCTCCGCGGTCCTCAAAACCGTTGCGAGGCGTGCAAAACGTCTTGGATGTGTTCGATTCACATACGTTCCCGCCATACGCTACCAGCGCTTTTGTGCTCGCGGTCTTGCTGCGTGCCGCAAAGGCGCTGTTTTGTTTTTGCACGAGCTTTTCGTAGCGCCGCTATTTCGGCGGCTGTATTTAGCTTCGTGCACCGGGTTTCGAGCATGCCGATGGAGGTGTTTTGCCGTATGACTACCGTAAGACGTGCCGATCTTTCTTGTGTCGTCCAGGCGGGCGGGCTGTCCTCGCGCATGGGCTGCGATAAGGCGCGCATGGCGTTTTGCGGCGAGCCGCTCATCGAGCGCGTGCTGGGTCGGTTGGCGCCAGTTGCCGGTGAGTTGGTCGTGACGACGTCGCGTCCCAGCGAGCTTGCCTACCTTGAGGAGCGCACGTTTGGCGGCCTGGTACCGCGTGTGGTGGCGGACCTTGAAGGGCCGGCGGGCGCCATGCGCGGCATCGCGAGTTCGCTGACTGCGGCCCGGCTGCCTCTCGTTGCTATCGTCGCCTGTGATATGCCGTTTGTCTCTTCGGAGCTAATCGGTGCCCTTGCTGGCTGTGTTGAGGCCGAGGCGCTCGACGTGTGCGTGCCGCGCGAGGAGCGGGGGATTGAGCCGCTTTGCGCCGTCTGGCGCCGTGACGCGTGTGCGCCGGTTGCCCAAGAGCTGCTCTCCTGCGACCGACAGCGCATTCGCTGCCTGATCAGTCGCGTTCAGGCCGGTTATATGGATGAGCCGCAGATCGTTAAGGTCGCAGGCTCGACGCTCTGCTTCGAGAACGTCAATACGCCCGAGGAGTTTGCGGCGGCCGAGTTACTCGCCTAGAGGATTGGAATTGCGATGTCTCACGATATTTGTCCCGACACGGGAGAACCTTGTACTTGCGACGGGTCCGAACCCTGTACCTGCGGTTGCGGTGGCTGCGGACATACCGCGGAAGAGGAGGCGGCCGCCGCGGCGTATCGTGATGCACACCGCGAAGGCCCGTCCGGTGATGCCCTCGACCATGAACGCAAGATCATCGTTTCGTTCGATAGCACCTTCGATGTGATGGAATGCGAACAGCTGTGTCTTGCCGCCGGTGTGCCCGGGCGCATCATGCCGCTGCCCGGCTCCATTACCGCCGGCTGCGGGCTGTGCTGGGCCATGCCGTTCTCGGGCGATGCCCTCGCCGCCTTCCGCGCCGCCACCGAGGGCCGCGTAACCCCCGCCGACTACCACCAACTCATCCTCTAACCACCAAAACCACCACAAAGGTGCCTGTCCCCAATGTGGTGGTTTGGAACACGTGGACGAAACAGCTTCGAAACACGCGATTTGTTCGGCAGGTGCTCAAAAACGCTTCTACCTGCATCGTAATCAAAACGAAACATCTGCTTGTCGGCTTATGCGAAACTTTGCTGCAACAGTGCGATATTATCCATACACGATAAAGCTCGCGGCGCATGGGGTGCCGCGACCGACACTTTTCGTTTCCCATCATTGGAGGAAGCATGAGCTACACGCAGAAAGTTCTCGAAGAGCTCAAGGCCCGCTATCCCGAGCAGCCTGAGTTCATCCAGGCCGCGACCGAGATCCTCGGCACCATCCAGCCGGCGCTCGACGCCCATCCCGAGTACGAGGAGGCCGCCCTGCTGGAGCGCCTCGTCGAGCCCGAGCGTATCGTCATGTTCCGTGTTCCCTGGGTCGACGACCAGGGCAAGGTTCAGGTCAATCGCGGTTACCGTGTCGAGTTCAACTCTGCCATTGGACCCTACAAGGGCGGCCTGCGCTTTAACCCGACGGTCACCCTGGGTATGCTCAAGTTCCTGGGTCTGGAGCAGATCCTCAAGAACAGCCTGACCACCCTTCCTATGGGCGGCGGCAAGGGCGGCTCCGACTTTGACCCCAAGGGCAAGTCCAACAACGAGATCATGCACTTCTGCCAGTCCTTCATGACCGAGCTCTATCGCCACATTGGCCCCAACACCGACGTTCCCGCCGGTGACCTGGGCGTTGGCGGCCGCGAGGTTGCCTACCTGTTCGGTCAGTACAAGCGCCTGACCAACGAGTGGACCGGCGTTCTTACCGGCAAGGGCCTTTCCTTTGGCGGCTCGCTCGCCCGTACCGAGGCCACCGGTTACGGTCTGGTTTACTTTGTGGACGAGTACCTCAAGAGCCGCGGCGACTCCTTCGAGGGCAAGAACGTCGTCGTTCATGGCTCCGGCAACGTCGCTATCTACGCCGTCCAGAAGGTCTCCCAGCTCGGCGGCAAGGTGCTGGCCTGCTCCGATACTCACGGCTGGGTCGAGGATCCCGACGGCATCGACTACACTGTGCTCGAGCACGTCTACAACAAGAAGCGCTCTGGCCACGACAAGGGCGTTACGCTCGCTATGTACGTTGACGAGAAGCCCAACGCCGTGTGGCACGAGGGCGACGGCCGTGGCGTTTGGCAGCTGCCCTGCGACATCGCGCTGCCCTGCGCTCGCGAGAACACGCTGCTGCTTGAGGACGCCCAGGCGCTCGTCGCCAACGGCTGCAAGGTGGTCGGCGAGGGCGCGAACATGCCCACGACCATCGAGGCCACGACTTACTTCCAGGAGAACGGCGTTGCCTTTATGCCCGGTAAGGCTGCCAACGCCGGCGGCGTGCTCGTGTCCGGCCTGGAGATGAGCCAGAACGCCGAGCATCTGTCCTGGACCTTCGAGGAGGTCGACGGCAAGCTCGAGCAGCTCATGCGCGGCATGTTCCACAACGTGGACGACACCGCCAAGGAGTACGGCCAGGAGGGCAACTTCGTCATGGGCGCCAACATCGCCGGCTTCCTGAAGGTCGCCGACGCCATGCTCGCCCAGGGCGTCTGCTAAATTTTCGCTTGATATAGCATCGCAGAAGGCTCCCAGTCATCTTGGCTGGGAGCCTTATTTGATTCGCATGCGACGGAGGAAAACGGTTCATTTTGTCCCGACACGAGCTGTGCCCCCTCGTTTGGTACACTTAAAGGTACTGGACAAGTGGAGAGATGGGGGAGAACGTGCTCAAGTTCGGTACCTACGTCCGTGTTGGAAACGCGGCCGAAGCCTATGAGCTCTTGCAGAAAAACCGCAACAACAAGATTGTGGGCGGCGGCATCTGGATGCGCCTGGGTTCGCGTCGTGTGGCGACGGCGATTGACCTTTCGGCCTGTGGACTCGATCAGATCGAGGAGACCGAGACCGAGTTTCGCATCGGTGCCATGTGCACCCTGCGCCAGCTCGAGCGTCATGCCGAGCTCAACGCGCTTGTCAACAATGTCTTTGAGTTTGCCGTCCACGATATCGTGGGCGTCCAGCTGCGCAACACCGCCACGGTGGGCGGCAGCATCTACGGTCGCTTTGGCTTCTCGGACGTGCTCTCGGCGTTCCTGGCACTCGACTCCTATGTTGAGCTGACGGGTGCCGGCCGCGTGCCGCTCGCCGAGTTCGTGGACATGGGCTACGTGCGTGACGTGATCGAGCACGTCGTGGTCGTTAAGCACGACTACCGCGCGAGCTATGAGGCTGTGCGCAAGGCCGCGACCGACTTCCCCTCCTTAAACGTCACCGCCGCCTGGTGGGATAACACCTGGCATGTCACCGTGGGCGCCCGTCCGCTGCGCGCGACCCTGCTGCAGGGCGAGGCATGCGGCTTGGTGAACGAGCAGCCTTCCGAGGATGAGCTGCGTGCCCTTGCCGCATCCGTGCGTGCCCTGAGCTACGGCACTAACCTGTGGGGCTCGGCTGACTACCGCCGCCGCATCTCGGCGCCGCTGGCGATTCAGGCCGTGCGCCGCGCCGCCGGCATCGAGCTTTCGGCTGCGCTTGCCCGCGAGCTCGAGACCGTGCAAGTGCCTAAGTTTGCCACGGACGAGTATTCCTGCCGCCGCGTGCCCGGCGTCGATTCTAGCGAGGTGCGCTAATGGCTGCCAAACTCATCGATCTTTCCTTTACGCTCAACGGCCGCAAGGTCAAGGTTCAGATTGTCCCCGACACCATGCTCTTTTCGCTTTTGCGTGAGCAGGGTTGCGCGTCGGTGCGCTGCGCCTGCGAAACCACCAACTGTGGTCTGTGCACGGTGTGGCTCGACGGCGACCCGGTGCTGAGCTGCTCGGTTCCCGCCGCGCGCGTCGAGGGCCGCTCCGTCACCACGCTCGAGGGCCTCAAAGCCGAGTCCGAGGCACTCGCCCGCGCGATGGCTGCCGAAGGTGCCGAGCAGTGCGGTTTTTGCGCCCCCGGCCTTATCATGAACGTGCTGGCGCTTGCCCGCGCCGCCAAGGAGGATCCGAGCCTCGTCGCTACGCGCGAGGAGCTCTCACGCCAGCTTGCCGGCAACCTCTGCCGTTGCAGCGGCTATGAGAGCCAGCTGCGCGCCATCGTCCGCTTTCTCAACGAGTCCGGCGTGCAAGTGGGCTTTGAGATGCCCGAGCTGCCGGTCAACGACACCAGCTCCGACGGCGTCTCCTACAAGCAGATCACCCACAAGCAGCCCAAGAAGGACTCGAAGGCCCTGCTCGAGGGTCGTCCCGTCTACACGGGCGACCTGGTGCCCGCCGGCGCCCTGATCGTCAAGCTCAAGCGCAGCCCCTATGCCCGCGCCAAGATCCGCTCCATCGATACGTCGCGCGCCCTGAAGGTGCCCGGCGTGGTGGGCGTCTACACCTACGAGGACGTGCCCAAGCGCCGCTTTACCATCGCCGGTCAGAGTTATCCGCAGCCGAGTCCCTACGACCGCCTGATTCTCGAGAACCTCGTGCGTTATCAAAACGAGGAGGTGGCGATCGTCGCCGCCGAGACCGAGGAGGCCGCCGACAAGGCACTCAAGCTCATCAAGATCGATTACGAGGTGCTCGAGCCCCTGCTCGACTTTACCCAGGCACTCGATAGCGACATCGTGGTCCACCCCGAGGGCGACGTGACCTTTATGTTCCCGCAAGGCGGCGACGTTGCTCGCAACCTGGTGTGCAGCGGTACCAGCGATTTTGGCGACCTTGACGAGGCGTTTGCCCAGAGCGACATCGTCTTTGAGCGCACCTACACCAGCCAGGCCACGCAGACCGCGCCCATGGAAACTTTCCGCGCCTTCGCGACGACCGACGCGTTCGGCCGCATCTCGGTGACCACCTCGACGCAGGTGCCCTTCCACGTGCGCCGCATGGTCGCGCAGTCGCTCGACATCCCACAGTCGCAGGTGCAGGTCATTAAGCCGCGCATCGGCGGCGGCTTTGGCTCCAAGCAGACGGGCTGCTGCGAGATCTTCGTGGCGTTCGTCACCCAGCAGACCGGCCGTCCGAGCTACTGCTGCTACACCCGCGAGGAGACCATCACCGCGGGCAACTCGCGCCACCAGATGCAGATGACCGTTAAGCTGGGCGCCATGAACGACGGCACCATCACGGCCATCGATCTGCATACGCTGTCCAACGCCGGCGCGTACGGCGAGCACGCTACCACGACGATTGGCCTTTCGGGCCACAAGAGCCTGCCCATCTACAACCATGTGAAGGCGAGCCGCTTTAGCTGGGACGCCGTCTACACCAATACCAACCGCGGCGGCGCGTATCGCGGCTACGGTGCCACCCAGGGCCAGTTTGCCGTGGAGAGCGCCGTCAACGAGCTTGCCGACATGCTGCACATGGACCCCGCCGACCTGCGCCTTAAGAACATCGTGCGCGAGGGCGAGGTCATGCCGCAGTACTACAACGAGAAGCTCAACGCCTGCGCGCTCGACCGCTGCCTGCTGCGCGCGATGGACATGATCGGCTGGCGCGACAAGCCGCTGGCCGTCGACCTGGGCGATCGCGTGCGTGCCCTGGGCTGTGCGCTCACCATGCAGGGTTCGGGCATTTCCAACGTGGATATCGCCGGCATCGACATGCGCCTGGAAGAGGACGGCTTCATTACCATCGGCACCGGCGCCACCGATAACGGCATGGGCGTCGATACGATTCTGGCGCAGATTGCCGCCGAGGAGCTGGGCGTTGAAAGCTCGCTGATCGTGGTTCGCGGCGTGGACACCGACGTGTCGCCGTTCGACGCCGGCTCGTACGCGAGCTCGGGCACGTACGTGACGGGTCTGGCAGCCAAGAACGCCGCGACCGAGCTGCGCGAGAAGATTTGCGCCAAGGCTGCCCGGATGTGGGACGTGGACGCCGCCGATGTGGTCTTTGATGGTCAGTACGTGCGCCTGTCCGACGAGCGTGCCGCTCGCGAGCAGAACCGCTACCTCACGCTGCGCGACTTTGCCAACCTGTGCGTCAAGAACATCGCGGGTGGCGACGCGCTCACCTCGCACGCCTCTGCCTGCCTGCCCGTTTCGCCTCCGCCGTTTATGGCCGGCATTGCCGAGGTAGAGGTCGACAAGGCCACCGGCAAGGTGACCGTGGTGGACTACGCGGCGGCTGTGGACTGCGGCACCGTGATCAACGAGGCGCTCGCGCGCGTCCAGGCCGAGGGCGGCATTGCCCAGGGTATCGGCCACGCGCTCTACGAGATCGTCGAGCACGACGAACGCGGCCGCCTGCGCACCGGCAACTTTATGAGCTACAAGCTGCCCACGCGCCTGGATATCGGCAGCATTCGCGTGGCCTTTGAGCCGAGCTACGAGCCGACGGGCCCGTTTGGCGCCAAGTCGATCGGCGAGGTCGTCATCAACACGCCGCTCGCCGCCGTTGCCTCGGCCGTGGCACACGCCACCGGCCACCAGGTTCGCTCGCTGCCGATCACGCCCGAGAAGGCCCTGCTGGGGGAGTAGCGGGTCAGCGAATAAGTCGTAATGGGCGGGGCGGGGCAACTCGTCCCGCCTTTTGCACTCGTGGTGAGGTCGTGAGCTTGTAAAAGGTGTGCGTGCGCTTGCCGTTCGTATCTGCTATCATTCCTAGTCTGTGCGCTCATGCGGGCGTGGCGGAATTGGTAGACGCGCCAGATTTAGGTTCTGGTGGGATTCCCGTGAAGGTTCGAGTCCTTTCGCCCGCACCATCGCACCTGCGTCGGCCCTGGCCGTCGCGACACTTTGTTGCATAAAGGTACCAGCACCTCAGATAAGCTGGGCAGTATGAGGAGGAACGTGTTGAACATCACCGCTTCTGACGTCAAGGACGCCAAGCTCACCGCTACGGTCACCATCCCGGCCGCCGACGTCGACGCCGCGATCAAGAAGGCCTACAAGGACACCGCCAAGAAGTACCGCTTCCCGGGCTTCCGTGCCGGCAAGGCTCCCCGTCCGGTCATCGACTCCGCACTTGGCGCAGAGGCTACCCTCGCTCAGGCCACCAACGACCTGATCGCCGCCAACGAGCCCGCCGTCCTCAACGAGCTGGACATCGTCCCCACCAAGAATGGTGACTACAAGGACCTCGACCTCGCCAAGGATCACGAGGACTACACCTACACCGTCGAGTTCTCCCTGCGTCCTGCCGCTGAGCTCTCCTCCTTCGACGCCGTCGAGATCGAGATGCCCCCTGCGGAGGTCACCGAGTCCGAGATCAACAACCAGGTCGAGATGCTCCTCAACTACCGTGCCACCTTCGAGGACGTCGAGGGCCGCGCCGTCGAGGCCGAGGACTACGTCACCGTCGACCTCAAGGCCGTCGAGAACGCCGACAACTTTGCCGCCGAGGGCCGCATGCTCATCGCCGGTAGCGACAGCAACCCCAAGGAGTTCAACGAGGCCCTGATCGGCGCCAACGTTGACGACGTCAAGACCGTCACCTGGACCGACGAGGTCGAGGAGGGCGAGACTCACACCGTCGAGGTTACCGTCAAGGGCATCAAGGTCCGCAACACCCCCGAGCTCACCGATGAGCTCGTCAAGTCCGACTTTGGCTTCGACAGCATCGACGCCATGCGCGACGCTATCAAGATCGAGATCGAGCAGGACAAGGCTTCCCGCCTCCCGGCCGAGAAGGAGAACCGTTGCGTCTCCGCTCTCGCCGAGCGCCTGCAGCTCGAGGAGATGGACGCCGACTACGAGCAGTCCGTCTTTGAGGAGCTTGGCCAGAACTTCCTGTCCAACCTCGCTGCCCGCGGCATGACGCTGGACACCTGGCTGCCCGCTTCCGGCTTGACCATGGAGCAGTTCATCGGCGACCTGCACAAGCAGGCCAACGACGTTGCCCGTGAGTCCCTGGCTCTCGACGCCCTCGCTCGTGAGCTCAAGATCGAGGTCACCGAGGACGACATCAACGCCGAGTTCGAGAAGGCCGGCGTCAAGGACGTCGAGGCTTCCAAGGCCGAGTTCATCGCCGATGGCCGCATGCCTGCCGTCCGCGAGTCCATCCGTCGCTCCAAGGCCGTCGACCACCTGGTCGAGAACGCCAAGGTGACCGAGGTCGACGAGACCGCCAAGGACGCCGAGTAATTCTCGCCACCTTGCCCGCGAGCGCATGCGTGCGCCCGTGATGGGGTAAAGTTATACACCGGTTATCCGGTAGCTTCGTACGGTGCCAGCCAATGCATAGCATGCGGGCACCGTACGTTTATCTAGAACCAATTTGGTCCGCAAGAGAGAAATGGAGATGCGTATGATCGCTAAGTTCGATTCCGCCCTCGTGCCATACGTTATCGAGCAGACGCCGCGCGGCGAGCGCAGCTACGATATCTATTCGCGCCTGCTCAACGACCGCATCATTTTCTTGGGCGAGGAGATCAACTCCGTCAGCGCCAACCTGGTCGTTGCCCAGCTGCTGCATCTTGAGAGCCAGGATGCCGAGAAGGATATCTCGCTCTACATCAATTCGCCCGGTGGCGAGGTCTACTCCGGCCTGGCAATTCTGGACACCATGAACTTCATTAAGCCGCAGGTCTCCACCATCTGCGTGGGTATGGCCGCGTCTATGGCCGCCGTGCTGCTTTCGGCTGGTGCCAAGGGCAAGCGCTTCTGCCTGCCGCACTCCAAGGTCATGATTCACCAGCCCAGCGGCGGTGCTCAGGGTCAGCAGACCGAGATCGAGATCGTGGCCGAGGAGATCAAGAAGACCCGTCGCGAGCTCAACCAGATTCTGTCCGACGCGTCGGGCCAGCCCATCGAGAAGGTCCAGGCCGATACCGAGCGCGACAACTACCTGACCGCTGCCGAGGCCCTCGACTACGGCCTGATCGACCGTATCGTCACCTCGCGCGACCTCGCCGCGAAGGACGCCTAGGATGGCCGGTAACATACAGGACAACTTCGACGAGAACGGCAACCCCATCCGCTGCTCCTTCTGCGGAAAAGAGCAGGGACAGGTCCGTCGTCTCGTAAAGGGTCCGACCAACATCTTTATCTGCGACGAGTGCGTTGCCGCCTGCTCCGAGATCTTGGAGGAGTCGCTGGCTTCGGACTTTATGGATGCTGCCCGCAATGGCAAGCTGCCGGGCTTCCTCAACGACCACGGTCAGCCGGCATCCCAGCCTGCCGTGGACCCCGAGGCCGAGGGCTTTGAGCTCGAGGACGACCGCCAGGTCATCACGCACGTGCCTACGCCGCACGAGATCTATGACGAGCTTTCGGCCTATGTTATGGGCCAGGAGGACGCCAAGCGTGCCATGTCGGTTGCCGTGTACAACCATTACCGCCGCGTGATCGAGGGCGGTGCTGCGCTTTCGGCCTTTGACGATGGCTTGGACTCGCAGCTCGACGATGATATGGACGAGGTGGAGCTCGCCAAGTCCAACATTTTGCTGCTCGGTCCCACCGGTACCGGTAAGACCCTGCTCGCTCAGACGCTCGCGCGCATCCTCGAGGTGCCGTTTGCCATCGCCGACGCCACCGCGCTCACCGAGGCCGGTTACGTGGGCGAGGATGTGGAGAACATCCTGCTCAAGCTCATCAACGCTGCCGATGGCGACATTGAGCGCGCGCAGGTTGGCATTATCTACGTGGACGAGATTGACAAGATCGCCCGCAAGGCCGAGAACCTCTCCATCACCCGCGATGTTTCGGGCGAGGGCGTTCAGCAGGCGCTGCTTAAGATTCTTGAGGGCACGGTGGCAAGCGTTCCGCCCACCGGCGGCCGCAAGCATCCCCAGCAGGAGCTGCTGCAGATCGACACGACCAACATCTTGTTTATCTGCGGTGGTGCCTTTGTGGGTCTGGACAAGATCATCGCCGACCGCGTGGGCAACAAGGGCGTGGGCTTTAACTCCGAGATCGCCGGCCCCACCTCGGTCGACGAGAACGACCTGCTTCGTCAGGTGCTCCCGCAGGACCTCAACGCCTTTGGCATGATCCCCGAGTTTGTGGGACGTACGCCCGTCGTCACCCAGACGCAGGCGCTCGACGAGGACGACCTGGTGTCGATCCTGACCGAGCCCAAGAACGCCGTGGTGCGTCAGTACCGCAAGATGTTCCAGCTCGAGGACGTTGAGCTTGAGTTTGAGGACGCCGCCCTGCACGAGATCGCCCGTATGGCGCTCGCCCGCAAGACCGGCGCCCGCGGCCTGCGTTCCATCTGCGAGGACGTGCTGCAGCAGACGATGTTCGACCTCCCCAGCGAGGAAGGCGTCACCAAGGTCATCGTGACCGAAGCCTCCGTAAAGGGCGAAGAGCAGCCCCAACGCATCTACGGGTAAACCAGCCAAAAACGTGTTTGCTAATAGCCTCCGACCACCCGCGGTCGGAGGCTATTTTATATATACGCAATAACCCCAACTACCTGTGTTATTCTGTGTGTTTGTTTAAGTCTCAGCGAAGTCATATCAGACTGAAGTAATCGATACCTAAGGGGAGGAATGTAGACCCTGGCGGGCCTACATTCCTCCCCGGCGGGACAGGGAGAGATATATGGAAGAGATGCCCAAGAATTACGATCCGTCGACCAACGAGCCGGCGATCCTGCAGAAGTGGCTCGACGGCGGCTACTACAAGCGCCGCGAGGGCGTGGGCGACTGCACCGTCACCATTCCGCCTCCCAACGTGACCGGCAAGCTCCACATGGGACACGCCACCGACGACTCCATCCAGGACGCCATCATCCGTATGGCCCGCATGCGCGGCAAGTCCACGCGCTGGGTGCTCGGCACCGACCACGCCGGTATCGCTACGCAGACCAAGGTCGACAAGAAGCTCAAGAGCGAGGGCATCAGCCGCCTGGAAATCGGTCGCGACAAGTTTGTCGACGCTTGCTGGGATTGGACCCACGAGTACGGCGGCATCATCGTCGAGCAGATCAAGCGCATGGGCTGCTCCGTCGACTTTGACAACGAGCGCTTTACCATGGACGAGGACTACGCCCAGGCCGTGCGCAAGGTGTTCTGTGACTGGTACCACGACGGCCTGATCTACCGCGGCAAGCGCATCGTCAACTGGTGCCCCAACTGCACCACCGCCATCTCGGACGACGAGGCCGAGTACAAGGACGAGAAGGGCCACCTGTGGCACCTGCGCTACCCGCTGACCGAGCCGGTTAACGGCCAGGACTACATCGTCGTCGCCACCACGCGCCCCGAGACCATGCTCGGCGATACGGGTGTTGCCGTCTCCCCGAAGGACCCCGAGAAGGCCGCCTTTGTGGGTAAGACCGTTAAGCTTCCCATCGTCGACCGCGAGATTCCCATCTTTGAGGATTGGCATGTCGACGCCAACTTTGGCTCCGGCTTCGTCAAGGTTACCCCGGCTCACGACCCCAACGATTACGCCATGGGTCAGGCCCACGACCTGCCGCAGATCAACATTTTCGACGAGCACGCGGTGGTCGTCGAGGGCTATGGCGAGTTTACCGGCATGACCCGCGAGGAGTGCCGCGAGGCCGTCATTAAGTGGTTCGAGGAGCATGACCTTCTCGATCACGTCGAGGATCACGACCACTCCGTCATGCACTGCTACCGCTGCGACGCTGCGCTTGAGCCGTGGCTGTCCGAGCAGTGGTTCGTCGCCGTCGACAAACTCAAGGGGCCGGCGCTCGACGCCGTCAACTCCGGCAAGGTCACCTTCCACCCCGCGCGCTGGACGCAGACCTACACCACCTGGATGGAGAATCTTAAGGACTGGTGCATCAGCCGCCAGCTGTGGTGGGGCCACCGCATTCCCGTGTTCTACTGCGAGGACTGCGGCTGGGAGGATGCCCTTACCGAGGACACCGACGTGTGCCCCAAGTGCGGCGGCCATCACGTGCATCAGGACGAGAACGTGCTGGACACCTGGTTCAGCTCGCAGCTGTGGACTTTCGCCACGCAGGGCTGGCCGCAAAAGCCGGAGCTGCTCGAGGGACATCACCCCACGACGGCGCTGGTTACCGCGCGCGACATCATCGCGCTGTGGGTCGCCCGCATGGTCATGAGCTCGCTGTACTTCCTGGACGAGGTGCCGTTTAAGGACGTCGTCATCTACCCGACGATTCTGGCCAAGGACGGCAGCCGCATGTCCAAGTCCAAGGGCAACGGCGTTGACCCCATGGACCTCATTGGCATGTACGGCGCCGACGCCATGCGCTTCAACTTGCTCACGCTGTGCACCAACAATCAGGACGTCAAGTTCGACGCGAACATCGACAAGAAGACCAAGAAGCTCATCGACAGCCCGCGCACCGAGCAGGCCAAGTCGTTTGTGACCAAGATTTGGAACGCCAGCCGCTTCCTGCTCATGAACATGGAGGGCTACACGCCCGGCGAGCCCGTCGTGGAGACGCCGGCCGACGCCTGGATGTTCAGCCGTCTGGCCAAGGCCGTGAAGATGGTCACCGAGGGCATCGAGAACTACACCTTTGGCGACATGGCCCGCGGCGTGCAGCAGTTCTTCTGGAACGAGGTCTGCGACTGGTACGTCGAGGTCACCAAGGCCCGCCTGAAGGGCGAGGGCCGTCTGCAGGCGCAGCGCAACCTGATCTTTGTGCTCGACACCTCCATTCGCCTGATGCACCCGCTTATGCCGTTTGTCACCGAGGAGATCTGGGACAACATGCCGGCGAGCGTGCTCGACCTGGACGCCGAGGGCAACCTGAACCGCGCCGAGGCGCTCATGATCGCCAAGTGGCCGGAGCCCGCCGACTACGCCAAGTATGTTGACGAGGACGCCGAGCGCGCGTTTGAGCTGTGCCGCACGGTCGTTTCCGCCGCCCGCGCCACGCGTTCGCGTTATCGCTTGAGCCCCAAGGCCGAGCTCGACGTGGTCGTGCGCGCCGGTGCCGAGGACATTGAGAAGCTCGAGAGCCTGCGCTCTACGATTGAGCCGCTGGCGAACACCGCCTCGCTGGTTATGGGTACCGACGTTGAGAAGCCGGCCGCGAGCATCGCCGTTGTTGATAGTGGCGTCGAGGTCTTTGTGGTGCTCGAGGGCAAGGTCGACCTTTTGGCCGAGAAGGCACGTCTGGAGAAGGAGATCGCCGCGGCCCAGAAGGAGCTCGCCGGCTGCGAGAAGACGCTTGCCAACGAGGGCTTTGTGGCCAAGGCCGCGCCCGCGGTGGTCCAGAAGAAGAGGGACCGTGCAGCTGAGCTCAAGGAGATCCTGGCGGCGCTGACTGCTCAGGTTGCTGACTTCTCGTAGGTCTAACTTGGGGGACGCGGTTTGGGGCATTGCTCGCTACTGCGGACACCTATTCCGCCGTTCTAACGAACGGCGGCTGGCTCGACGCTGCAAACGCCTCTGATGGCCAATCTGCCGTTCAACTTCGGGCGCATGGGCATAAGCCCTATGCGCCCTTGTTTCACGGCACCTTGGCTCATCAGAGGCGTTTTCGCTGACTATCCTCAACCTATACTGTTTTATTTTTCTATGAATGGCGGTTCTGAAAATGCCTAAGCGTTCTGGCTTGTATACCGTTCCTTTTGAGTTTGAGTTGCTTTCGTTTGGTGAGGCTGTGGGGCTTGCTGCTGATACGGGGCGGATTTCTGGGGATGCTGGTCCTTTGCTTGAGACGGTTGTCGATATGCTCGATGAGTTGGGGCGCCCGGACGAGTACTTTGATTGCATTCAGGTCGCCGGTACCAATGGCAAGACTTCGACCACGCGTTTTTCGGCTGCCATCCTTCGTGGTGAGGGGTTAAAAACCGCGCTGTATACGTCGCCGCAGCTGGTGCGTTATCCCGAGCGCATGGAGGTCGATGGGCGCGTTGTGAGTGACGAGGCCTTTGCCCGTGGCGTTTCTGCCGCTGTTGAGGCGGGACGTCGGGTGAATGCGCACCGTGTGGCGGCGGGGGAGCGCGCCTATACCATTACTCCGTTTGACCTGCTGACGGCCGCTGCGCTTGTCGTGTTTGCCGAGGCCGCGGTGGATGTTGCCGTGCTTGAGGTTGGCATGGGCGGGCGCTGGGACGCCACGAGTGCGACCGATCCCGTCGCCGTTGCCATTACGGGTATTGGGCTCGATCACACACGTATTTTGGGCGATACGCTCGAGGCCATTGCGGGGGAGAAGGCTGCGGTCATTAAGCCCGGACGCCTGGTTGTGCTGGGCGAGGGCACGCACGAGGCGAGCGTTCAGCGCGTGATGGATGCCCGTTGTCGCGAGTGCGGCGTCGTGCCACTCGTGGTGAGTCATGCCACGACTAAGGTGCCGGCGCATGTGGGCGACACGGTTGAGTTTAGCTGCACCACGCCGCGCGCGATCTATACGTCGAGCATGGTCAAGCCGGCCTATCAGCCGCAGAATGCTGCGTGCGCGATTATGCTGTGCGAGGGGTATCTGGGTCGCGAGCTCGATCATGACAAGCTCGATGCCTCGCTTATGGGTTGCCCCACACCGGGTCGTTTTGACGTGCTGGGGACCGATCCGCTCAAGCTGATCGATGCCTGCCATAACCCTCAGAGCTGCGAGAACTTTGTAAGCGCGCTGGACGAGATTGACCCGTGCGTTGAGAATCGCCCCACGCTGCTGTGCGCCGCGCTGGCCGATAAGGACGTGGCGGGCATCGTTGACGTTTTGGTTCCGGCGTTCCCCCGCGTGGTCGTGACCCAGACCGATTCCGATCGCGCCTTGCCGGCAGAGGAGCTCGCCTCTCTTGTGGACGTCGATAAGCTTGCGGGTGTGTACCCCAGCGTATCCGAGGCCCTCGCGGTCTTCGAGGCCGCAGGCGAGTCCTTCGTTGCCGCCGGCACCATCACCCTAGCCGGCGAAGTAGCCGGCCTGCTCCGCTAACCCATCCCCTCATCAGTTGCGGTGAAATACGGACTGTTTTACAAGCCAGAAGTCTCAAACAGGCCGTATATCACCGCAACTCAAAAGCAGTCAATTTGGGACGGGGCTTTTTTGGCTGCCCTGTGCCCCGAGTCGACTCGCTTGCCATGAAATTGGCCTATCTACTACGTTTGACCGGTTACCCTCGACCACACGGAACATTGCGAAATTAAAACCGCAGGTAGACGGCTTGCGGATTTTGCGAAAAGTCGGTTATGGTCGACCCGTGCGGGTTAAACGTAGTAGATAGGCCGTTTTTTTGTGGCGACATTCATGTGATGCGGCAAAGGGGCTGTCCCTTTGCCGCATTGCCTAGTCTAGGCGGACTGGATCGTGGGGGTAGGCGTTGAGAATCTCGACGCCGGACTCGGTAACCAGGGCCAGGTCCTCGATGCGGACGCCGGTGCGGCCGGGGAGGTAGATGCCCGGCTCGATGGAGAAGGTCATGCCCGGCTCGACAACCTGCTCGTTGACGAGCGAGACGTCGCCCGGCTCGTGGTCCTGCAGGCCAATCGAGTGACCCAGGCGATGCGTAAAGTACTGCCCATAGCCCGCATCCTCAATCACGTCGCGCGCGGCGCGGTCCAGGTCGCACATACGAACGCCCGGTGCGATGAGCGCTTCGGCGGCCTCGTTGGCACGGCGCACGATTTCGTAGATGCGCGCCGTCTCCTCGTCCGGCTCGCCCCAAAAGAACGTGCGCGTCATGTCCGAGCAGTAGTTGCAGCGGCGTCCGCCAATGTCGAACAGCACCGCGTCGCCACGTTTGAGCACGGTGTCGTCGGGTTCATGATGCGGGTCGCCGGCGTTGGCGCCAAAGCTCACGATGGGCGGAAAGCTAAAGCCCTCGCAGCCGTGATTACGGTACAGACCGAGCATCTGGTCGGCAATTTCGCGCTCCGTCACGCCCTCGTGGACGAGCTTGATAACATCGGCCATCACAGCGTCGTTAGCGGCCGAGGACGCGCGCATGAGCTTCTGCTCGGTGGCATCCTTGTAGGTGCGTGCGTCGGTGACGGCAAAGTCGCCCAGGAAAAACTCGCTGGCGGCATGGCGCTCCATGAGGGGCATCAAAAAGCCGGAGCGCATGACGGTATCGATGCCGAGCGGTTTGGTCGGATCGATCTCGCGAACGATGGCGTCGGCCACAACGTCAGTATCGGTGTGATAGGCCACGCGGGCATTGTCGTACTCGGGCAGCTGATGCAGCGCGTTGACCAAGATCACGGGCTCGCTACCGCGCGCGAGCAGCACACCGCAAAAACGCTCGAACATATCGGCATAAAAGCCGGTCAGGTAATAGATCGACCATGGGTCGTTTACGAGCAGCTGTGCGCCGGGGTGCTGAGCCTCGAGCGCATCGAGCACGCGCGCCACACGCTGGTCATCGACATGTGCCATGAAACATCCTTTCGCTGGGCTGCCACCATGGTATCCCCAATGCCGGGGTAGTCAATTTGGGACGGGGCTATTTTAGCTACGTCCAACATGCGGAATGATTTTTCTGGGACGGGGATTAAATAATCATTGGGTGCCGAATGATTATTTAATCCCCGTCCCAGAAAAATCATTTGAGCGAACGTTCGGGCTAAAGTAGTCAAAAGAGGCCCGTCACAAATGGGCTGGGTTCAAAAGTATGGCGGATTACGGGGCTGGACCTGTATTACTTGACCATGGGAAAAATCATGAAATTAAAACCGCAGGTAGACGGCTTATAAAAAATAGATAAATGCCGGTATGGATGGGGGTCTCCGAATCAGCCCCGTAATCCGGCATAGTTTTGAAATGGCACTAAAGTAGGCACAAGCTAAATGCCGATTCCAAGGATAGTTGCGGTGGAATAGTTCCTGGATGCCGGGGTTTTGGCGGAAATCAGGAACTATTTCACCGCAATTGAGGAGGGGCGGGGTGGATGGCGGGGTAGCTAAAAGAGCCCCGTCCCAAATTAGCTAGACTAGGTCGATGTCCATGCTGGCGATAAGGTTGATGTTGGTGTCTGGGAGGTTCTCTAGCACGACGTCGCCCATGCGGATGGGGGCCTCGACGATCACGCCGCGGATGAGGTCCATGGCTTGGGCGTGGAGTTCTAGCGGGATGGCTTCGGATGTGCGCACGGGGAGCAGGGCTTCGTCGCCGCCGGAGACGGCCACGGTCGTCGTGAGCACGCGCATGGGGCAGGTGAGCTCCTGGTGTGCGAACTTATCGCCGCGCGGGCAGTTGTTACCGGTTACGGAGCGCACTTCCACCACGGCGCCATTGGCGTCGCGCTCTACCTCTATGGTCAGGAGGCACTCGGATGGGCAGGTCGTGCAGTTGAACTGCAGCGTTTCGATCACGTTATCGCTCATAGTCTATGCCTCCTCGACGGGATCGACGGAAAGGACAATCTCGCTGGCACCCAGATCGAGCGCTTGTTTGATGACCTTTGCCGGCAGTGGGAAGCTTTCCATAACGCTCGGCTTAAACGCGCGGACCTTGCCGGCGAACAGCTCCTCGCCGTTGGCCAAGATCCTCACGCAGGCGGCATCGACTGGCCGGCGCACGCGGAAGTTGAGCTTGGTGAGCGCCACAGCCGTAATGCGTCCCGGCAGCGCGTAGCCCGCGATGCCGGCAGGGGAGACGGTGAGCTCGCAGCTCGGAACGGTGCCCGCGTCGGTCCCCAGAGCGTACGCCGCTGCAGTTGCGCCAGCCCTCTCGGACTCGGTCGTTACGTTGTCGGCAAGGTCGTGTACGTGCAGCACGTTGCCGCAGGCAAAGATGCCCGGCACGCCTGTCTGCAGGCTCTGGTCCACTACGGCGCCGCGCGTGCGTGGGTCAAGCTCCACGCCCGCGACAACCGAAAGCTCATTCTCGGGAATCAGGCCCACCGAAAGCAGCAGCGTGTCGCACGGAACGATGCGCTCCGTCCCGGCAATGGGCGCCAGATGCTCGTCGACCTGACTCACCTCGACGGCCTCCACGCGGTCGTGCCCGATTACGCGTGTGACGGTGGTGGACAAGTGCAGCGGAATTCCAAAGTCGTCCAGGCAGTTCTTGACATTGCGGCGCAGGCCGTTGGCGTACGGCATGAGCTCGTACACGCCCTCGACCGAAATCCCCTCGAGCGTGCAGCGACGTGCCATGATCAGCCCGATGTCGCCCGAGCCCAAGATGACGGCGCGCGAGCCGGGCTTGAGGTTCTCGATATTGATGTATCGCTGCGCCAGGCCTGCCGTAAACACGCCGGCGGGTCGGCTGCCGGGAATCTTGATCTCGCTACGGGTGCGCTCGCGGCAACCCATGGCAAGGACGACCGCGCGCCCGGTGAGCTGCAGCATGCCGGCAGGGCTCATGAGCATGACGGTGTGGACCGCGGCTTCTTCCGTAGGCTCGCCCGAATCAATCCCAATCACCATGTTGTTCAGGAACAGCGCAATGTCGGTCGAGTGCACCTGGTCGATAAAGCGCTGCGCGTACTCGGGACCGGTGAGCTCCTGCTTAAAGTGCGACAGGCCAAAGCCGGGGTGGATGCATTGGCGGAGGATGCCGCCCAGGTGCTGCTCGCGCTCCACGATGGCCACGTGCGCGCCTGCCTTTTGCGCGGCAAGCGCGGCCGCCATGCCGGCGGGGCCGCCTCCGATGACGACCACGTCGAAGGCCTGCGTTGCTACCGACGCTGCGGCTCCGGCCTCCGCGCGTTCGTCGCACATATCAAACGTCGCCATCCTAGCGCACCCCCTTCAAAGGTCCCTCAACGAGCCACGAGCCAGTGTCCTCCAGCGGCACCTCGCTGGGGTCGCAGTCCAGCTCTCGGGCAAGAATCGCCACCACACGGCTCTGGCAAAAACCACTCTGGCACCGACCCATGCCGGCGCGGCAGCGGCGCTTGACGCCCTCGACCGAAACCGCTCCCGGTTGGCGTCGAATCGCGGCAACGATCTCTGCCTCGGGCACCGTTTCGCAGCGGCAGACGATCTGTCCCCATGCGGGGTCGGACTCGATCAGCTCTTCCTTGCGCGCAAGCGGTGCGCGGTCAAAGTCGTCCGGGGCGCGGCGAATCGGGTTCCAGTCCGCCCGCTCGTGCAGCTTCACACCCGCATCGCGCATCACGTGCTCCATGCGCTCGGCAATGGCCGGCGCGCTTGCCACACCTGGCGACTGAATGCCCGCCGCCTGGAAAAGCCTCGGCACCACGGCCGACTGTCCAATAAAAAAGTCGTTCGTTCCCTGAATGACCGGACGTCCGCCGGCAAATGCGCGCACCACGCGGCGCGTATCAAGATCGGGCACCAGCTTGCGCGCGCCGCTCAGCAGCGCGTTCACATCGTTCGCATAGGTCTGCGTGTCGCCCGACTCGCGCACGGCGGCCGTGGCGGTGATCACGGTGTTGCCGTGCACGGTACCCGTCACGATAACGCCCTTCGACACCGGCGTCGGTACGGGGTAGAGCGGCATGAGCGTGCGCGGCTCCTTGTCTAGCACCACGATGTTGCCCTGACGCCAGACCATCTGGAACTCCTCGGCGCCCGCCATATGCGAGATGTCGGCGGCGCCGTTGCCCGCGGCGTTGATCAGGTAGCGGCAGCGCACGTTGCCAACGGGGGTCGCCAGCGTAAAGCGCGCGACTCCGTCATCTAAGCCCGCAACTTCAATCGCTTCCACCGGCGCGGACCGCATAAACGTTACCCCGTTGGCCACGGCGTTCTCCAACGCGGCGATGGCCACCTCAAACGGGTCGACAAAGCCCGTCGAGGGGCACCACAACGCGCACGTAGCGTCGGCACTGGCGCGCGGCTCTAATTCGTGGATGCGGTCGGGTCCGACGATCGACAGCTCGGGCACGCCGTTGGCCAGACCGTTGCACCGTAGCTGCTCCAGATGCGCGCGGTCCTCGTCGTTAAAGCCCAACACCATCGACCCGGTGCGGCAGAACAAAAAGCCGAGCTCCTGCGACCACGTACCGTACAACTCGCAGCCACGGGCGTTGACCTGCGCCTTTACGGTGCCCGGTGCCGGATCGTAGCCGGCGTGCACCAGGCCGCCGTTGGCCTTCGACGCGCCCATCGCGATATCGTTGGCCGCCTCGACCACGCAAATGGACAGGTCAAACCGCGCGAGCTGCCGCGCGATGGCGCACCCGGTAATGCCCGCGCCGACAATCGCGATATCAAACGTTTCTGTCACAGTGCCTCCCAGACGAGTTGACAGGCTGTCAATAAGACTATCCTACGGTCTGCACACCCCCAGAGCGGCGGCAATGCGGCGAACAGCCCCGCAACACCCGCCAACGGCAGACGAGGGGAGACCCGGCAACGTCGACAACCTCGTCTGCCGGCTACCACGTTGAAGTTATGTCTCGATCTGTAACATCTAGACCCGAATTCCGCTCCCACCTGTTGCAGATTGAGATGTTTGTGTCCGCGCCAGCCCCGGACCCAGCCGTAGTCCCATATAAAGAAACCCCGTGGTAAACTTGACCGGACTGTAAATAATCCGAAAGGTACACCCCAATGTCCAAGTACATTTCCGAGCTCATGTCGCCGCAGCTTATGGGCGTCGTCTATGCTTTCGTTGGCTTTGTCATCGCCCTGTATGTGCTGTCGGTCGTCTATGTGTTTATCGACGCTCGCCGCCGCGGCGCCAGCGCCTACGTGGCATGGGGCATCATCGCCCTCATCCCGTTTGTGGGCCTCATCGCCTACCTGGTCCTGCGCCCGCACTCCTACGCGTCCGACCGCGAGGAGCAGGAACTGGACATGGCCCTGCGCGAGCGCCAGCTTGCCCAGTACGGCACCTGCCCGCAGTGCGGCGCGCCCATCGAGAAGGACTTCGTCGTCTGCCCGGTGTGCGATACCCAGGTTCGCAACGTATGTCCCAGCTGCCATCGCCCGCTCGATGCGCACTGGAAGGTCTGCCCTTACTGCCGAACTCGCATCCAGTAACGCATCCATCGCCGGGCCGGCCGCAAGCTACGGGCACCGCGCGCCACGCGCAAGCCACGCGCGCCCCGCAGTCCCACCCCGCACGATGAAGCATGCGTAGAAAATCGCCCGCCGTGCCATTAAGGTGCGGCGGGCGCTTGTATACCAAGGCAACCTGCCTATAATGATGCAAGTTAAAACGCCGAGCGCATCGCACGCACTTGCATCAGGCATCCGAGAGGAGAAAACATACCCATGAAGGCACTCTACAATGACGGTTCGGTGGCCGAGCTCCCGCAGGACGAGGTCACGCACGTCATCCGCCACTCCGCCGCGCACATCATGGCGCAGGCCATCAAGCGCCTGTACCCCGAGGCCGACTTTGCCTACGGCCCCGCGACCGACAACGGCTTCTACTACGACGTCGACCTGCCCGAGGGCGTCAAGATCAGCGAGGACGACTTCCCCGCGATCGAGGCCGAGATGAAGAAGATCGTCAAGGAGAACCTCAAGTTCTCCGTGTACGAAAAGCCTCGCGCCGAGGCCATCGCCCTTATGGAGGAGCGCGGCGAGAAGTACAAGGTCGAGCACATCGGCGACCTGGACGACGACGCCCGCATCACCTTCTACCAGCAGGGCGACTACATCGACATGTGCGTCGGCCCCCACATCTGCTACACCAAGGCCCTCAAGGCCTTTAAGCTCACCGGCGTCTCGGGCGCATATTGGAAGGGCGACAAGGACAACAAGATGCTCACCCGCATCAACGGCGTCGCCTTTGCCACCAAGGAAGAGCTCGACGAGCACATGCACATGCTGGAGGAGGCCAAGAAGCGCGACCACCGCAAGATCGGCCGTGAGATGGACCTCTTTATGATGCGCGACGAGGCCCCCGGCTTCCCGTTCTTCCTGCCCAACGGCATGATCCTTAAGAACACGCTGCTGGACTACTGGCGCGAGATCCACCACAAGGCCGGCTACGTGGAGATCTCCACGCCGCTCATTATGAACAAGCAGCTGTGGAAGACCTCGGGCCACTGGGACCACTACAAGGACAACATGTACTCCACCGTCATCGACGACGAAGAGTACTGCATTAAGCCCATGAACTGCCCGGGCGGCGTGCTGGTGTACGCCTCCAAGCCGCACTCCTACCGCGAGCTGCCCATTCGCGCCGGCGAGATTGGCCTGGTTCACCGCCACGAGCTGCGCGGCGCCCTGCACGGTCTGTTCCGCGTGCGCTGCTTTAACCAGGACGACGCCCACCTGTTTGTGCGTCCCGACCAGCTGACCGACGAGATCGTGGGCGTGGTCAACCTCATCGACTCCGTGTACCAGAAGTTTGGCTTTAAGTACCACGTTGAGCTTTCCACTCGCCCCGAGGACTCCATGGGTTCGGACGAGGACTGGGCTCGCGCCGAGGAAGGCCTGCGCACCGCTCTTGAACAGCTGCACATGGACTACGAGGTCAACGAGGGCGACGGCGCCTTCTACGGCCCTAAGATCGACTTCCACCTGGAGGACTCGCTCGGCCGAACCTGGCAGTGCGGTACCGTCCAGCTCGACTTCCAGATGCCGCTTAACTTTGACCTGGAGTACGTGGACGCCGACGGCACCAAGAAGCGCCCCATCATGCTGCATCGCGTGTGCTTTGGTTCCATCGAGCGCTTCATCGGCATTCTGATTGAGCACTTTGCGGGTAAGTTCCCCACCTGGCTGGCTCCCGTGCAGGTCAAGGCGCTTCCCGTCTCCGAGAAGAGCCGCGACTACGCCCACGAGGTGTGCGCCAAGCTGGAGGAGGCCGGCATCCGCGTGGTCTGCGACGACCGCGACGAGAAGATTGGCTACAAGATCCGCGAGGCTCGCAGCATCGACCGCGTGCCCTACATGCTCATCCTGGGCGAGAAGGAGGTCGAGGCCGGCAACATTTCCGTCCGCGATCGTTCCAACGAGACCGTTCAGATGAGCGTTGACGAGTTTGTTGCCAAGGTGCTCGAGGAGATTCGTACGCGCGCCTAAGGTAACCCAACAGAAACAACGAAAGGCGATCGTCCACAAAGGGCGGTCGCCTTTTTTTATGCCAAAACGAACAAAAGCCGCTGGTTGAGCGGCTTTTTTGTTGCACAAAAAGGTACAGGTTTTTGTAGAGGGCTATGGAGATGTGGCTGCGGGCAGTACATTTTGCGTAATCTGCCCAAACGCAAACTAATTGCTTGTATAATGGCTCGCGTCGAAAGATACAAAAACCTGTACTTTTGCGACTGCGCCTAGCTGCGAGCGAGAAGCTGTTCTAAACGCCCCGGCATTTGCGTGTGTCGCAAAGCCAAAAAAGGGGGCGAGAACATGGAGCAGACGGCGCGGCGGCAGGAGCAGCTGCCGGGCGCATTCAACGGCGCAACTAGCAACAGCCAGCACGGCCGCGTCCGCTGGTATCTGGTTCACACCCCCAACGGTAAAGAGCGCGAGACCTGCGAAAAGGTCCGCCGCATTATCCCGCACGAGCTGATGCAGGACGCTTTTGTGATGCAAAAGGAGTTCTGGTTTAAGCGGGACGGCGCCTGGTCGCTCCAAACCAAACCCATGTACAAGGATTATTTCTTCGTCGCCACGCACGATGCCGCAGCGCTCGATAGGGCTTTGGCCCAACTGAGCTTTGGCTGCCGAATCGCCGGCAGTAGGGAGCGGGCGTACATGCCCATGCCGGACGATGCACAGGACTGGTACCGCAGCGTGATGGACGAAGACGGCGTGGTGCGCAACAGCGTTGCGCGCATAGAAGATGGCGTGCTGTACATAGAGCAGGGCCCACTTGTGGGGCAAGAGGCCCGCGTTAAAAAGATCGACCGTCATAAGCGCTGGTGCCTGGTGGATATAGGCGAAGGCGACTCCGCATTTAGGGAGCTGCTTCCGTTAGACGTGCCTAGCAAAACGTAGGGGAGCCGTTGCACCGGCAATTTATTTGGTTTTTGAATCCGTGGATGGGGGGGGGTTCCTGGGGACAGGAACGTAAGTTTTATTGTGGCTGCTAAAGAAGTAACAGAAAGTAATACGCCCGTGGGGGCGACGCTCATTGCTCGGGCCATGGACCGGCGCGAGGGCACGGCGGGTGCTGGGGTCGGCTCCGCTGCAAACACGGGTGCGGTGAGCCTCCCGGGCTCGCCCGAGTTCGCTGCAGAGTCCCGTGCGCTCGACACGCGATCGCTTGGCTACCGCTTCGTGAAGCGCACGTTCGACATCGCGTTCAGTGCGTGCGTCTGCGTCGTGGCTCTCATCCCTGGCGCGGTGCTTTGTGCGTTCATTGCGGCCGACACCAAGGGTGCTCCCATCTATGCGCACGAGCGGGCTGGGCGCTTCGGTCGCCCCATCCACGTGCTCAAGTTCCGCTCCATGGTCGCCGACGCCAACGATGTGGAGAAGTACCTCAGCCACGAGCAGATCGAGGAGTGGCACCGTGAGCGCAAGGTCACCAATGACCCGCGCATCACCAAGCTGGGCCGCGTCCTGCGCAAGACCTCGCTCGACGAGATACCTCAATTTATCAACGTGCTCGCGGGCCAGCTCTCCGTGATCGGGCCCCGGGCCATCACCTACGAAGAACTGGGGAACTTCACGCACGAGCAGCAGGTGCAGGTGCTTGCCGTCCCCCAGGGCATCACCGGCGCTTGGCAGTCAGGGCCTCGCAACCTCGCGACATTCGAGAACGGCCTGCGCCAGGAGTTCGAGCTCGCCTACGCGCGCGGCGCGAACCTTAAGGCCGACTTGCGGGTCTTCTTCAAGACCTTCTCGGTGATGTTCGGCAAGAACAAGACAGGGAGGTAGGCATGGATTCCCAGACTTTCCCTCCCTACAGCGTGCTTATGAGCCTTTACGCCAAGGAGCGCGCCGAGTACTTACGCGAGGCGCTGAATTCGATGCTCGCCCAGACGGTGCCCCCGGCGGAAGTCGTCATCGTGAAGGACAGCCCGCTGACTGACGAGCTCGAGGACGTCCTCTCCGAGTACGACGCGGCCAACCCCGGCCTGTTCAGTTTCGTCTCCTACCCCGAGAACAGAGGCCTCGGCTACGCGCTTGCCCGGGGCATTGAGGCGTGCTCAAACGAGATCGTAGCCCGCATGGACACCGATGACCACGCTCTGTCGGGGCGCATGGAGTGTCAGCTTGCCCTCATGGCCGAGCAAGGCCTCGACATGGTGGGTAGCAACGTAACGGAGTTCGTCGAGGCCTGGGACAGGCCCGTGGCGACGACGGACCTGCCCATAACCCACGACGAGATCGTCGCTTACTCCAAGCGCCGCAATCCCTTCCGGCACCCGCCTATGACCTTCCGGCGCTCGAAGGTGCTCGCCGCTGGGAGTTACAACGACGACTTCCACTACTTCGAAGACTGGGACCTCTTCAACCGGATGCTCGCCTCGGGCTGCCGTGCGGCCAACGTGCGCGAGACCCTTGTGGCAATGCGCGTGAGTCCAGACTTCTACGCTCGCAGAGGAGGCCGCGCCTATCTGTCGCACGCGAGGCGCTTCAAGCGGGCGCAGCTGGCATGCGGGTACTTCAGCGCTGCCGACTACTTCATCTCGTTTGTTCCCCAGGCAGTTGTCTGCCTCATGCCCAACGCCCTTCGCGGGCTCGTGTACACAAGGATTCTCCGGAAAGGGGGAAATGCGGAGTGACCGCGACCGCAGCAATCATTACCCTCTGCAACTCGCCGAATTATGGCTCTTGTCTGCAGAGCTATGCGACGCAGCGCGTTTTCGAGTCGCTGGGAGTCGCAGCCACGGTGGTCGACTACTACCGGCACGACGCTATCTCGGAGAAGGAGACCGAGCGCGCCCTCAATGGACAGCTTTCCAAGAAGATCCCTATCTTGGGGCTGCCGGGTGCCAAGTCGCTCGCTTGCGATTCCATCTCGTGCATGCTCGCGCGCCGTCGCGCCTTGCTTCGGGCACCGAGACTTGGTAATTCTCTCCTATCAACGGGACTGCATCATGACTAATATCCTTGTATACGCTGAGGCATGGGGTGTCGGTGGGATAGAAACATACCTTCTGGGGCTCTTTCGTGAGCTAGCCCCAAAGGGTTTCTCGTTCACGTTGATCACTACCTGGGATTGGAATTGCTCTTACGACGATGTGCTGGCCTCGCTCGGTGTTGAGCGTCGTGCGGTTTTCAATGGCTACAAGCCCGGACAGGTGAGACGCCTCAAGGACGGGCTTAGTGCGTTCAAGAGACTTCTCGATGAAAACAGCTTCGATGCTGTGCATATCAATACGATGAATGGAATGGGGTTCGCCTATGCCCAGGTTGCTGCGAGTCGTGGAGTGCCGGTGTGCATCGTGCACTCGCACAACTCTGATGTTGGCGCGGGCGGCAGGATAGTTAAAAGGTTCGTGCACTCAGTCGCTCGCTCAGTGCTATCGGGCGCTGAGACTTCGAGGCTCGCATGTTCCGAGGAAGCGGGGCGGTATCTCTTCGGGAGGAAGCCGTTTACGGTCGTGCGTAATGGCTTTGACACGGTTCGCTTCGCGTTCGATTCTGCCGTTCGTGGTGCTTGCCGCAGCGAGCTGGGGGTGCCCGCCGATGCACTGCTGTTGGGTAACCCTTCGCGTCTCGCGCCCGCCAAGAATCCCCTCTTCCAATTGGATGTGTTTTCCGAGGTGCTGAGGGCTGAGCCTTCTGCCTACTACCTCATGCAAGGGGACGGCGAGATGAGGGAACAGGTACGAGAACACGCAGATTCGCTTGGTGTGGCTGCGCACGTTATCTGGTTCGAGCCGAGAGCGGACGTGGCGCCACTCTACAACGCGATGGACGTGTTGCTGTTTCCTTCGCTGCACGAGGGGCAGCCTCTCGTCCCGGTCGAGGCACAGGCTTCGGGTCTTCCGGTCCTCATGTCTGTGAACGTATCTGACGAGACTGCCGTTACTGATTTGACTCGGTCCGAGGGGCTTGACCGTCCGGCTTCTCTTTGGGGAGAAGAGATCCTGGCTATGGCTCGGGAGCCACGCAATCGCGCTATCTATGCGGATCAGATTCGCAAGGCGGGCTACGACGTTGCAGATACTTCTGAAATCATGGCCAATATTTATCAAACACAAGGGGTGAGATAATATGGCGGGTGAAACCCCCATCAAAGTGTTAAACATCGTCCCGTCGCTCGCTATGGATGCAGGCGTTACTTCGTTTGTTCGGAACATGTTCTTGTTTCGTGACAGTTCGCGCGTCTCGTACGACTACCTGCATCATGACGTTGTTAATGGCGAGCTGCGACATCCGCTCAACTACGATGACGAATTCAAAGGGCGCGGTGCCAAGGTCTTTACGGTCACGCATGCGGGAACTGATCTCTCGGCCTTCATTAGAGAGGTCAAAGGGTTCTTTCAAGAGCATGGTTCTGAATACGACGTCGTGCACTGCCACATGCCCAACTCGGCATTCTGGACGCTTCGTTACGCGGCCGAAGCCGGGGTTGCCCATCGCGTGCTACACAGTCATCTCAACAGCAGCTCGGATAGGTTCAGCCATCGTGTGCGCAACGCGCCGCTCATCTGGTTCGGGCGGCGCTGGGCGACCGACGGGGTCGCGTGCTCCGAAGACGCCGGCCGCTACCTCTTCAGGGGGAAGGACTTCCTGGTGATGAGGAACGGCATCGATATCGACCGCTTCGCCTTCAACCCTGAGGTCCGGACGGCCTGCAGGGTGGAACTCGGAATAGGTCCCGAGGAGCCCGTGGTGGGATGCGTGGGCCGGATTTCCTTGCAGAAGAACTTCTCCTTCGCGGTCAGGGCTTTCGGTGAGTATGTGGCTGCTCACGGCCCTGCCAGGCTTGTAATCATCGGGGAGAGCAACAGCGCCGATGAACGCCGGGAACTCCAGGAGCTCGTCGACGAAATGGGTCTGGAAAACTCCGTGATGCTGCTTGGCTTGAGGAGCGACGCCTATCGTCTCTACTCGCTCTTCGATGTCTTCTTTATGCCGTCGCTTTATGAGGGCCTTCCCGTCTCGGCCGTGGAGGCACAGGCGGCGGGACTGCCGTGTGTTTACTCGACTGGTGTGCCCGCCGAGACGGACATCGCCGGGACTGGTTCGTTCACGGCACTCGACGCGCCGCTGGCCAACTGGGCGAGGGCGCTCAATGTGGCGATCGAGGGCGGCAGGCACCTGGAGGCCCCTAACAAACTAGAGGCTGCGGGCTACTCAGCCGAGGCAAACGCCGCGCGGCTTATGGAGTACTACGAAAGGCTGTTGAGCCGATGAGCTACGTAAGCAGGATCTCAAGAAAGATTGGTGATATGGCGAATCCATTGCTCGCCAAGGGCAGAAGGAAGAAGCTCACCCGCACTGACTTCAGCATCTTCTCGAACAACTGTTGGGCCGGCTCGGTGTATCGGCGTTACGGACTTCCCTATAGCAGTCCAACCGCCGGCCTCTACTTCTTCGCGAGCGACTACGTGAAGTTCGCCTCGAGGCTCAGGCACTACACTGCGACGCCGTTAGAGTTCATCGACGCACGAGACTCCCGTTATGCCGATCAGCTTCGCGAGAAGGGCGAGCTCGACAAGCCCGTCGCTCGTCTCGATGATATCGAGGTCGTGTTCCTGCACTATCCCTCCCCGGAGGAAGCCGCAGAGAAGTGGGCCCGCCGCTGCGAGCGGATCAACTGGGGCGACGTCTTCATCAAGTTCAGCCAGATGAACTGCTGCACAGAGGAGGACCTCAGGGCCTTCGATGCCATTCCCTTCGGCAACAAGGTCTGCTTCACGGCGTCGCCGAGGCCCGAGCTCGCGTGCGCCGTGCACTTCCCCGGCTATAGCGAGCGGGGGGGGGGTCCTCAATGATACGGACTATTACTCGCGGTACATCGACTTGGAAGAATGGCTCTGCAGGCCCCCGGAGATCTACGGACTCGGTTAGCTGGCCCTATTCGCACGGGCTTTGCTGCCCTCTCTGCCTCGACCTCTATTCGATTGACTTTGAGCGGGGCGAGTTTCGATGAGGGTAAAACGCATCGCCTGCTCGATTATCAGGAGGATTCTTTTGTTCAGGTACGGGAAGAGGCTCGAACTCGGCCGGCGTCCATCCCCTAGGCTTCTCTGGGGCCTTCGATTGGGGAAAGGCTGCCATGTGAAGATTGGTGACGATGTTGTCATTAAGCCCGGTGCACACATATGCGTTGTTGAGGGTGGTGCCCTTAGCATCGGGAACAATCTGTTCATGAATAGCGGATCCAGCATAACCGTGCTTGGAGAAACGGCCATCGGAGACCGTGTCCTGTTTGGCCCGAACGCCATGGTGTTCGACCATGACCATGATTATTCATCTGCAAAACCTGCCGTGACTTACAAACTCGGACATGTTTCTATCGGTGACGACGTCTGGCTTTGTGCAGGGTCGATTGTCACTCGCGACACCTCTGTTGGAGACCGATCGATTGTGGCTGCCAATGCGGTCGTATGCTCGAACTTGCCCCAGAACTCAGTTGCTGCGGGCGTTCCCGCAGTTGCCAAGAAGCAAATTTTGGAGTGGAGCTAGTGGATCAGATAATTTATCCGAATGAGGACCTGGTTTACAGACGCAATGTTACTGACGTGCATGGTCTTGTGAGGAGCGTGGGATTCAATCGATCGGTGGTGAGCAATGGATAGCCCACTCATTAGTGTCATCGTTCCCGTCTATAACGTTGAAGACTATCTCTTGGAATGCGTAGAGAGCCTCATCGGCCAGACGTACGCAAACCTTGAGATTTTGCTCATCGATGATGGGTCAACAGACTCTTCGCCTGAGATCTGCGAAATGCTCCAATCGCGCGACGGCAGAGTCCGCGCCTTGCATAAGGAGAACGGCGGTCTCTCGGATGCTAGGAACTATGGAGTGGAACGAGCCATCGGGGAGTATGTGTCCTTTATAGACGGTGATGACTATCTCGATGGCAACGCTTTCGAAACTGTCGCGAAAGAGCTCGCCGGCGGTGCCGACCTCGTTGCTTTCGGTATCGTGCTCGACTTTGAAGACGGCAGCCATGTGGACAAGGCTGCGCACGAGAGGCGTGTCTACTCGGGCACGGAGGGCATCGTAGCCCTGAATACGTTCAATGGGTTTGACGTGAGCGCTTGCAATAAGGTCTACCGCCGTACCCTTTTCGACAACGTGAGGTTTCCGAAAGGGAAGCTATGCGAGGATTTTTATGTTATGCCTAGGATTTTCGATCTCGCTAATCGGATTGTCCTTCTTCCGAATCCGTTCTATCACTATAGGCAGCGGAGCGGAAGCATCACCAAAGGTACGTCTTTCAACATGGACTTTATTAATGCGGCTGAGGACCAGCTTGCTTTTTTGGAGCGCAATCACCCTGAAATATCTTGTGTTGGCGAAAGCGCCCTCGGCTTCGCTTATCTAACTTATCTGAACTTCTGCATTGACAGATGTACGCTCGACGACGCCGTCCTGATACGCAATAAAATGAGGGACCGGTGCCCTGCGGTGCTAAGATGCCCCGGCCTGCCACGCTGGAAACGGCTCCAATATCTCTTTGCGTGTATTTCACCAAGAGTGTACGGCCGGCTGTACGCTCTTGGCGTCGAAAGACGGAGGGACTAGGATGAGGTTAATCGATAGGAAGCTGAGCCTGAATCCGCTGCTCTCCATTGCGGTCTTTCATGCCTGCGTAGTGCGTGTCGTGTACATTCCCGGCTACAACACTATCGCTTCGGTTTTGTGCGCGATTATTCTCTGCGTCATGCTCCTGAGAGTCAAAAAAATTTTTTCTGAGCCTTATTTGAAGGTCAACCTTCTTTTGTTCGCCATGTCCGCCGTAATGGTCGTCTCCTCGCTTTTGAACTCATACAACATGAATGGAACGTTGCTGTTTATCGCAAGGCTGAACCTACTGACTTGGTTCTTAGAGATCCAATGTTCTGAGGGTAGAATTCGCAGCACTGCCACGGTATTCTTCCTTTGCTGTGTGGTCTATCTTCTGATTACGTATTACTACATTGTTTCGGACCCTCTTATGGCTTGGCGGAATGAGCTCAACTATTTGGTCGGAACCAAGTTCTCGGTGTCCTATCTCGCCTTGTTCGGGCTCATCATGTACGTTATTGCCGCCGGGAGGTCAATAAAAACCATTCCACGAGCCGTGCTATTCGCCGCGCTTTGCGTCCTTGCGCTTCTTCTTGCCCTCAGGATTGACTGTAATACCGGAGCGATCGGCATCGTGCTCTTCATGCTCGCGATAGCGTTTAAACCTGTACTGGAGCACCCTTTGCATAAGCCCATAACATATCTTGTCACGTCCATATTCGTTACCTTTATCCTGTTTGCTTTTGGCGAGATCGTTCTGCACGTTGGTTTTGTTTCGGATGTCATCACAAACGTCTTCGGAAGGAGCTCTGACCTCTCTGGGCGAACCTACGTCTACGAGCACGTATTCCCGTTCCTGGTGAATAGTCCTCTTTTTGGCTACGGGTACAATAGCGTTTACGCTCTCTTCGAGGGCGTTATGATGTTCAGCGCTACTGGGAATGCCCTCGACGCCCAAAACGCCATTTTGGAATACTGCCTCTATTTCGGCCTCGTGGGCGTTGCCTTACTCTATTGCTATATCTGCTTCGTCCTTTCTAGGGGAGCCCGTCACATTGCAGAGGGGGATGACTGGGGGCGATACGTGTCCCTGGTTGGCCTATATGTCCTAACAGTCCTCGGGATGGCGGAGATAACAATCAATGTTCAATTCTTCGCATATATTGCGCTGTATGCTGCCCTTTCTGCCGAGGAAGCCCTAGCTCGCGATTTTGGTTACCCGGCTCCGGTCGGCCGAATTGCGACCATATTCAACTGATAATGGCCTATGACATGGAGGATCTAGCGATGGCCGATTCAAACAACCGCACAATATACGTTTCGACAATCATTGACTCGCACAATTACGGAACGGTCCTGCAGGCCGTTGCTACCCGGGACATATTGGGGCGTTATGGCCGTCCCGTCTTCGTTGACTACTGTCGCCCCCAGTGGACGCGATCCGGTTGGGCGCATCAGAAGATGTCCGGCGGCCGCGTCAACGGCTTTCTCAAGCTTGCTGCTGGCCTGGGCGCCAGGTTGCGATCAGAGCGGGTTTTTCGCCCCTTTATAGAGGGCCAGCTTTCACTTTGCGATGCAGGCCCTTTTCTGACGGGCGTTGGGCTTGATGCCCTTGACCGCGACGCCCTTTTCTGTGTGGGCAGCGACCAGACTTGGAACATCGAATGCAATGACGGTATTGATCCCGTGTACTTTCTCGAGCGGATTCCCGACGACAGGCGTAAGGTCGCATTTGCTGCGAGCTTTGGGCGGCCTAAGCTCGATGACGAGGAGGCGAATCTGACCAGACCTCTCCTGAGTGGCTTTGACGCGATCTCCGTCCGAGAACGCTCTAGTATTGACATCCTCGACAAGATGGGCATTCCCGGATCCGTCGCCCTGAAGGACCCGGTCCTGCTCTGCGATGAGAATCTATGGTATCGCCTCAGCGATTGCTCCCGGCTTCCTTTTGATTCTGGCTACGTCCTTCTGTACATGCTTAATCCGAATCCGGATATGATCTCCTATACCGTCAGGGTTAGCAAGGAGCTTGGCGTGCGCGCCTGCGTTGTTACCTTCAATCCGCTTCGGCTCCCTCCCCATGGTCTCCGCGCAGCCTGTCTTCCCACGCCGGGGGAATGGTTGAATCTGTTCCGCAATGCTGGCCTTGTCGTCACCGACTCGTTCCACGGAACGTGCTTCTCCCTCCTCTTCAACCGCCCCATGGTCGTCTTTGACCCGGCTAAATACTCAGTAAGGCTCCATGACGTCCTGAGCGACTTCGACCTTTTGGACAGACGCGTTCTGAACTCTCAGGACGCCTTTAATCGGTGCGTTCACCGCAATCCGATTGAATGGCGTGTCGTGAATGAGGGGCTCAAGCTTGAGCGAACGAAGGCGAGGGAATTCCTCGATAGCGCCTTTTCGCCTGCGTCATGAGCATGGGATCCGAATTTGCCTGTTTTAATTATTTGTGGAGGCCCAGTTAATGGTTCAAGAATCAAGCCGTGCCAAATACCTAATTAAGAACACCGCAATCTTCGCCATCGGCAACATTGCGACCAAGCTGATCACGTTCTTCTTGGTGCCGCTATATACGAACGCCCTTGCCACCGATCAGTATGGAACTGCAGACCTTGTTACCACCCTTTGCGCGGTGCTCGCCCCTGTGCTTATTCTCAACATCGGCGAGGGCGTGATGAGGTTCTCACTTGACGACGGGGCGGATTATAACAAGATTATGAGCGTCGGCCTCGCTCTGTTGGCGCTGTCTTTCGCTATTGGCCTTGTAATCATTCCCATCGCGGGCCTTTTCGGCGCTGTAGCCGGCTACACGATTTATATCTATTTCTATACAGTCACGCTTGCCGGGAGCCAGCTCTTCCTGTGCTATTTACGCGGTAAGGAACTGCTCGTCAGATATGCCGTCGGCAATATCCTCCAAACAATCGCCGTCGCCGTGCTCAATATCTTGTTCCTTCTCGTTCTCGACCTCGGCTTGCCTGGATACTTCATGGCCTACATATTGTCTTCAGCTGTGGCTATGGTCTACGCGTTTCTTGCTGGCAACGTTGTCGACGTCTTCAGAAACTTTAAGATCGATTTTGATTTGGCGAAAGAGATGTCGCGGTATTCGGCAGTGCTCATTCCCAATACGTTCATGTGGTGGATTATCAACTCTTCTGATAGGGTGCTCGTGACTGCTCTGCTTGGAACGGCTGCAAATGGAATATACGCCGTATCCTATAAAATTCCCTCGGTTGTCTCCGTCGTTGCGGGGATATTCAATCAAGCATGGAGCTATACAGCCATACATGAGGACGGAAGCGAAGACCGTGACGAATACTGTGACAGGGTCTACGGAGGTTTGGTAGGCGTCTCTGTCGTTACGGGAGTGGCGCTTCTCCTGTTTATGAAGCCGATAATGGGCATTTATGTCGAGGCTAGTTATTATGAAGCCTGGCGTTACACCCCCTTTCTTATCATAGGCAACGTATTTATGACCACCGGAACCTTTTTGGGCTCTTGGTATACGGTGAACAAGGACAGCAAGGGCTATCTGTTCTCTGCGACATTCGGTGCGATTGTAAATGTCTTACTGAACCTTGCCCTCATACCTTTTCTCGGCATCACCGGTTCTGCCTTGGCGACTTGCTTCAGCTACATCACGGTCTACGCTTACAGGGTTTTCGATACGAAACGGTACGTCAACATTAACACTATGAAGGCCAGTTATGCCGCCGCCTACGTCGTGCTCTTCCTTGCTGGTGGCACCCTCTTTATGGACGGCGCGGCTGGCGAGCTTCTAATGCTAGCTGAGCTGCTTGCCGTGATTGCCATTTTCAGGAGAGAGATGGGAACGCTCTTTTGCGGCCTGCTCCGAATTGTTAAAGAAAGGTTGGGTTAAGCGATGCAGCACCACCCTGATTCACCTAAGCCCTGCTTGCCTGTCCGCGTCTTGGCGCTCCGCGACAAGGACTATGAATCGTTGTCGCGCTCTGCCTCGGGAGGCGCGTTTGCTGTATTGGCGCGCGCCATGCTTGCAAGGGGAGGCGCCGTCTTCGGCGCCGAGCTGTGTGAAGACAATATTGTGAGAATCACCTGCGTGGAGGACGTCTCTGAGTTGTGGCGCCTTCAGGGCTCTAAATACGTGCAGTGCTCGCCAAACGGAAGTTTCGACCATTGCCGGGAGCTTCTTGAGTCGGGCCGTGACGTTCTATTTAGCGGCACCCCCTGTCTGGTCTACGCCCTCAAGAGCTATCTGGCGCGCAAGGGACTCAGAGCCTGCAGCGGTAAGCTGGTCACTGTTGATTTGGTCTGCCATGGCGTCACAAGCCCCGAGCTATTCAGGCTTTACGTTGCTTGGCTTGAGAGCAAGCTCAAGGCCGTTCCGGGAAGCCTTCGATACACTTTTCGCTCCAAGAATAGACCTTGGGGTCTCTACTACTACTACTACTACACCTCCGCCATTGACCTCAAGCGCAAGGAGGCTATTGGGCCATACAGCGATGACCCGTATTACCGCGCTTTCTTGAGTGGAAAGTACTATCGCAAGTCCTGTTATTCATGCCGTTTTGCGCAGCCCGAGCGCGTAGGCGATATAACCATTGGAGACTATTGGGGCATCGAGAAAGCACACCCCGATTTCTATGATGCGAGGGGAGTCTCACTGGCGATGCTAAACACACCTGTGGGACTGCGCTATTTTGAGGAAGAATGCGCCGATGGTTGCACATGGGTGGAATCGGACCTTGAAAGGGCGTCCGCCGAAAACGTCAACCTGTTGCATCCCTCGCGTCGGGCTCCGGAGGATGAGGCTGCTGCTGCTGAGCTTTACAGGGCCGTCGCATCTGGAGACTCCGACCTCATCTTTGGCAAATTCCTCCGTCAACGCGGCATCAAAGGCCTTTTAAAGGACTGTCTGCCGCATGATTGGATTGAATGCGTCAGAACCCTAAAGAATCGCTTTAAGTGATTGATTGCCACCAAGGTGAAGATGCCAGAGATTCTTTCATGGTTGATTTCCGATTTCAGCCGAACACATTGAGCGGATAGGCCGTTCCCGCGGTCGGCCGAACGCCCCCGAGGCCCCTCCCGGGCCCCGGGGGCGGCATTTTCCAGTTGAAGGAACGGTGGAGATGTGTTTCGATGAGTCCGGTGGCCATGCCCCACCCTCCGCCCGGCACCTCTTCCCAGACTCAGCTGGACGGCCGGTCCGCCTATTCCGTTTTTCCCTTCAGGCTGGGACGGCGGGAAATCGCCCCTCCCTGCGCGCGTTCGCCCTATCGGCCCCGGCGTCAGGTTGTCAGGTCAGACTACGGGCCCGGGCGGCGATACTGTTCGCTGCCCGGGCCCCGTTGCGTTTTGGGGCTCTGACGCCGTGCCTTCGCCTACTCAGGCTACGGCTGCGCGGCGACTACAGCCTTCGCCAGCGCCTCGGCGGCCTTGCGCTTGGAGTCCATGTTCACGTGGATGTAGATGTCCATGATGGTGGCGCATGTGGCGTGCCCGGCGAGAACCTGCATGACCTTGGAATGCACGTCTGCCCTCGCGAGTGCGGTAAGATAGGAATGGCGAAGCTCGTGGAAGCAGAAGCCCTCGGCGCATTCAAGCGGCCGAGCATTCGCAAGTCAATTCCTCCTTTCACCGACTGGCAAAACGATTTACACCTAATTGTGGACATTGCCCACACGGTTTTCATTTCTCCTGCATTGATCTCGCTAAAATAATAACTGCTGCTACCAGGGCATTTTCTGGTGCACATTCTATTGGCTCCTGCGAAGATCGGAGCGGGTATGTTTGCCGCCGAGTCCCACACCAGCCGTCATCACATCGCGATCGCTGCCATGGCCTGCCTATGCGTTTTGCTGGGCGGGCCTTCTTATGCCGCGGGCGCGGAGAGCCTGTTCATCGCGGGCGCGACGTACTTCGAGCCGGGCGTGTCGGGCCCCGGCTGGGCCTGGACCGATGCCGGCCATCTGGAGCTTGACGGCTACGCGGGCGACGCCATCGGCGCCGACGGCGACCTGGTCGTGACGCTTGTGGGGCGCAACTCGGTGACGCAGTCTCATACGCCCGACGCGGACATCACGCAGTGCGGCATGGAGGTGTGGGGCAACCTGACGCTTCGCGGCACCGGGTCCCTGGCGGCTTCGGGCTCGCAGTGCGCGATCCACGTCTCGCGGGCGCTCGCGGTTGACGGCTGCGCCGTCGATGCCCGGGCGGACGGGGCCGATGTCACGGACGAGGCCGTGGCCGGCGTGATCGCCGGCGGCATGGCCGTGCGCGGCGGCGGGCGCGTCGTTGCCGTAGGCGCAGGGTCCGGAGCGGGTG
>NZ_JAHPYF010000004.1 GCF_019041915.1 Collinsella sp. MSK.8.10
GCGGCGTGGTGGACGCCTCCGGGGGCATGGCTCCGCATGTGGTGGTTGAGCCCGAGGGCGCCACGGCGCCGGCGGGGGAGACCGACGGCGCGGGCGAGCCGGCTGGTGGCGCGGGCGAGCCGGCTGGTGGTGCCGGCCCCACCGTTGAGCAGCCCGGTGCCGGGCCCGCGACGGGCCCCGTCCCGAAGCCCGCGACCACAACGCCCAAGACGACCACGACAAGCAAGACGACCGTGACCAAGGCCACGGCGCCCACGCCATCCAAGGCCAAGACTGCTAGCGCCGCCACCGCCACGCTCCCCAAGACCGCCGACAGCAACTGGCCCGCCGCCTCATTAGCGCTATTCCTGCTGGGAACAGCGATTCTAGGTAGGCCAAAGCGCAAGGGCGATTGACCGAGCTGCCATGCACTTTCTAGGTAGGGGCAATTGCGACGTGTATGCCGCAAAGTAGGGGCGCACGCGGCGCACAAGAAAGGCGAGAAAGCCCCGGCAAGCTTGACGGACGGCCGAGCATGTGGTACTTGCACGAATACACTGATACGGCTTGGGTACTCTACGGAGCCCAAGACTGAGGAAGGTCGTTCGCCACGAGGCGGGCGGCCTTCTCTCATTTCAGAGAGGAGCCGGCATGGCCCGCAAGCCGTTCAAGACCCTCGAAGAGCAGGTGGCCATCCTCGAGTCCAGGGGGCTCTCCATGCCGGAGTACGCCGCCTACGCCCTCCTCGGCGAGGACTACTATTGCGTTGTCAACGGGTACAAGGAGCCGTTCCTCGACAAGGAGGCCAGCGCCGAGGCGGGTCACGATGTCTACGCCGAGGGAACGGGATTCGGAGACCTCTACGGCCTTTTCCTCTTCGACCGCGACCTGCGCAACCTTACCTTCAAGTACCTCCTCAAGGCGGAGGCCCGCGTGCGCTCGGTCGCCGCCTACACCTTTTCGGAGGCCTATCGGGAGCTCGATGCCTACCTGAAAATCGCCAACTACACCGATGCCAAGGACTACATGGTGGGGCCGATCCATTACGACGAGGACCTGGCCGGGCTCATCGCCCTGCGCACCCTCGTGGACTTCCGCAACATCTGCGCCCGCGACGAGCGGCTTTGGTGCGCCAGGGTCGGGCCCGTGAGGGACGAGGACTTCTCGACAATGGTGGCCAAGCTGGCTCTCATCCTCGACTCCGAGACGATCAGCTCCTTCAAGTCCGAGCTCGCGTCCCTTGTCGGGGGCTACGCCGCCGAGAGCCAAAGGCTGGGCGAGGTGCTCTACAACTCTGACCTCGGTGTTCCTAGACCGGAAGACGACAAGTGAATCGCAATTTGCTCCCTGGTCAAAAGGTCGCGCGTCTTTCTCGCGTCGGGTATGCGGGCCAGAGGGCCGCTGCCGCCTTTGAGCACGAACCGCTCCCCGACGCCGGCGAACACGCGGCAGAGGAACCGGTCGCGCAGCATCTAACGATAGGCGTTACCGGCCACCCGACCCGACTCCCGTATCGCCTTCTTGGCGGCGCGATCGAAGCGCGTCGGCCCGGCCGGGCGCGGGCTGTCCGTCGACGCCTCGCGGCTCGATGCGGCCGGTGCCGATGGCGGCGTCGCATGCACGGGCGGGTCGCTTATGTCCGCGCGATTTGTGACGCCAGTGGGCGGGGCCTTCGGCGCCGGCGGGGTGGTGGATGCCCCAGGGGCCATGGCGCCGCATGTGGTGATCGAGTCCGAGGGCGCCGCGGCGCCGGCGGGGGAGGCCGACGGGTGCGAGGTGCCCGGTGGCGCGGGCGAGCCGGCCGGTGGCGCCGGCCCAACCGTTGAGCGGCCCGGCGCCGGGTCCGCGACGGATCCCGTCCCTAGGCCCGCGACTGCGACGCCCAAGACGACCACGACAAGCAAGACGACAGTTACCAAGACCACGGCGTCCACGCCATCCAGGGCCAAGACTGCTAGCGCCGCCGCCACGCTCCCCAAGACCGCCGACAGCAACTGGATCGCCGCCTCCTTAGCGCTATTCCTGCTGGGAACAGCGCTTCTAGGTGCCACGCGCTGCTGCTGGGACACCCGTCCAAGTTACTGACGAAGTGGGGCTTGCTTTGGCAGTGTTAGCAATAAGGGCGGCTCCGCTAGTCTCGGGAGACCGCGGCATTCGGCTGGCTTGCTGAGTGCCGCGGGCAGTAGCGGACAGTAGCATCAAACCCTCAATTCAATCTCCCTCGTACGTAGGGAGGCCCCGCCATGCTGTCCACCGCCGAGCCCCTCACCAAGGCACTCGATACCCTCTTCAGGCGCAAGACGGTCAATGTGGCCGCGTTCGCCAACGGCGACGGACCCGTGAGCGAAATCTCGTTGGGCTACTTTTCCAGCGACCACGTCAAGAAGCACCCAGAGAAGTCGAATAACGGGTTTGCGGTCGAGCACGTCGTGCTTATGGCGAGGGCCATTGCCGACGAGATCGCGGACTATCGCGCCGCCGCCGGCTGGCGCGGCCTGGACGAGGCGCCCTTCGAGGGCTACGCGTACGGCGTCGACGACTTCTACTCGGTCAGCTTCTTGCATCCGTGCCAGGACAAGGGGAGGGGCAGCCTGTAGAACGAGGTCGGCTCCATAGAGATCTCCTCGAGCCTTCCGTTGCCTCGCCGAACCCATGGAATCCCATTCGCGTCGACGAAAGCCGTTTCGGGCGCCGTGCGCACTCCCATTCCGTGCCCTCCCGTTGGGAGCCATATGTACCATGCTCCAGGAGGAAGCGTGCCGACGCAGACGCGGTCGGGAAAAGCGGGACCGTTGTCCTCTCCTTTGAAAGAAGGGCCGGCTCCGCTAATCCCGACGCAGGTGACGATTGCGTCGTAGACGGGGGACTCGCTTTCGTTTCGAAGCACGACGAACTGCCAGAAGAATCGGTTGTCATCGGGCTGATCGATTCGGTTTCGACCTTCTTCGTACCATGCCGATATGCGGGATGGCTGATGCCGCTTGATATCGTCCTCCCTGTTTCTTTTGGTCTGGTTGTTTTGACAGAATGCGGCAATCAAGGTCCCCAAGGTAGCGGCTCCGATGAATGCTTGGACAATCAGATTGGCGGTGTCTATATCGATGCCAAATATCATTGGATGGTCACCGGCTTAGTATCGTGGGGCGAATATTCTAACTCTGAATAATACGGCATGATTGATGGTTGGCGTTGACCGAATTCCCATTGACGGTAACAACCCACCGCACTCCTCGACCACCTCGATTGCCTTGCGATTCTGCTTCTCGAGCGCGGAGACGATAGCGAGGAAGCACCGCTCTTTCTATCGGGGGCTATAATTAACCGTTCAAGCCAGATTCTGCCGTCTGTGGTAAAACAGCATGCTATTAAAGATTCTGGCCTTGATTAGAGTTTTTTATCCCAGTCATTGTCGCCGGATCTCCCTATGCGGCGGGGCTCGACTTCGAGGACGTCGTCGACTCGGCCCTCGAGCGTGCAAGACTTGCTGAGCTAGGTGGACTAGAGTAAGAAAAGAGAAATCAAAAGGCGAATTTACCGCGAGGAGCAAAATGTCCCATATAAATCAGATCCAAGAAGAGCTAAGGCAGATCGAAGGCGGGCGTTTTCAAACACTAGCAAATCAGTATCTATATAGGAGATATTCGCTTAACAACATCATTGAATTGGGATCCCAATGCGGCACGGATAAAACTACGACCGGAGTGCCCGATATGTACTCCGTAGGAGAGAATGGACACTACATCTTCGCGGCATACACAACCTCTAAATCCGACATCCGCAATAAGCTGCTAAATGATGCTATAGACTGCCTCGACAGGAGCAAAACCGGCATCGATCCGCAACTCATAGATCGAATCATCCTGTGCCACACATACTTTCGCCTTTCACCTCTGGTACTCGAGGAAGTCCGCGCCATCGATCCACGGATAGAAATAATCGGGCCAGAGACAATTGCGAGCGACCTTGATAGAAAATTCCCTGCGCTAGCGCATACGGTTTTGGGCATTCCGCTCGGAAAGGGGTCATTCATCGCCCCAGACCGCTTCATCGAGCGAAGCCTGAACGGCCGTTTCACAACCGACCTGTCGAAGCCCCTCATGCACAGGGATTCCGAGTTTTCAGGCATCATCGAATCGATAGAGCAAAGTAGGGCAGTAGTGATTCAGGGGCAGTCTGGATCGGGGAAAACCAAGATCGCCCTCGACGCATGCCTCTCATTCAGCAATCGGCATCACTGGGATCTTCTGATCTTGGACTCTAGGTATTCGTCGCATCTCGACGATGATATTGAGCTGATTTTGTCGGAGTCGGAAAACATTATCCTTCTGGTCGATGATGCAAACGGCAACCTGTCACTTGAGCACTTGCTGGGAATCTGCTTGGAAAACAAAAAGCTAAAGATTGTCCTCACCTGCAGGAAGATGCACCGAAGCGAGTTGACCGCGAAAATCGGCAGCTATCTAAATTTCAAAGAAATAGAGCTGGAGCCTCTAACCGCGGAAAACATTGAAGCGATACTCGAGACCGAATACAACATAAAAAACCTAGCACTGAGGGAGAGAGTATCGGCAATCGCAAACGGAAACCTGCGCTTGGCTATCATGGCAGCAAGCCCCATAGCAGACGGCAATTTCGAAGCCATCCAAGAGCCATACGATCTTCTGAACATCTATATGAATTCCGCCTTAGCTGGGTACTCCAGCAGGGAGCAGCGTCTCGCAGAGGTCCTTGCAATCTACGATTGCTGCGATCTTATTGAAGGAGACCCTTGTTACGAGGAACTCTTGGGCCTGGAGTACGACGATGCCGAGATTCGGGATTTTGCATCCAGATTGAACGACCAGGAAATCGTCACGATCCTTACCTCCGCTGGTGGCGTGCTAGCCATAAGAATGGAAGAGCAGAATCTTCGTGACTTCTTGATATGCCGCCACTTCGCAAAAGAAGGGAACGGCAGTTTTGCGGATTTCATTCTGCATACCGCAGAAATGCCGAACGCGCCGTATCTCAAAGCCGCCAAGTCAATGGCTGAAGTGTGCGGAAGTGCGAGCGTGTACGACTACCTTCGAAGGGAATGCGGGAAAGCTTGGGATGAAATTAAGAATCGGGATGCGCGAATTGCCGATCAGTTCATAATCACATTCAATCAACTCCTTCCCATACAGGCGCTCGCCTTTGCCTCAAACCGCATCGAAAGCGCTGCTTGCGCTGACGTATCGGAAGATATTCTCGGCATGAATTCGACATCCGACGGATCTATGCCCCTGCATATTTCCGTATCCCTGATGAGCTCGAGCGAGTATTCGCAAACAGCCTTAGAGTTGTTCGTGACGTGTGTAGAAAGAGGCACCGAGCGAGCGGCCGAGTACAACTGGGCATGCGGACCAGACGGTGCTTTCGCTTATGATCTCGATCGTACGGGATTCGATTTGGAAAACAGCAAACTCGATGCCCTCGCTCAAAAATATCAACAATCGCATTCCCGTAATGTTGCAGCATGTCTGATCGTCTTGACGAGTTCATACCTCTCTTCAAGGGCCCAGCGCGTTTGGCAAAATGGCATAACGTACACATACAACACCCTGACCTTCAGTTTCACATCAGAGTTGGCCGAGCTCCACGCCCATTGCTTCCGGGCGCTCTCCGTTCTAGTCGAAACCGAATTCAGCAGGCAAGTTAAATCCACCTTTCGGCAGCACTTCTCGTTCTATGGCAAAGAACCTGAAGCGGAGCACGCAGAAAACATGCATTCGGTGCTCTCGAGGATCGAAGAGCTATTCCCCAAATATATAAGCGAAGACTCGACAACCGATCTTTCATGCGGCTTAAGCATCAACCAGATTTACGAAACATGCGCGCAGAACTCCCCTCTGAGCCTCGATGGGTTCCGCCAGAGCACATTCGACGCGCTTGGCTTGGAGAACTCTTGGTCTCTCGAAGAGAAAGAACCTAGAATATCCGCGGAAGAGTTACCGCTAGAACGACTGACCGAAGCCCTGGGAAAGCTGGCCGAAGATTATGAGATTTCCGGTAAAGAGTGGGAGTCGGGCAGGGCTATCGGAAAAGTCCTTCTGGAAATTGCCAAAAGGACCCCAGATACCGCTTCAAGCATAATCGCACGCAATATCGCATCGTTGCCCTCGACGATCCCCGTTCCGTATGAAGCACTTGATTACCTTGCTGAAGCCATCGGCAGGAGGGTCCTTAGAAACGAGCTGGGCGCGGTGCTCGACGTGAGTGACCATCCGGCCCTGTTTGACTATCTTGATTTGCTAGCAATAAAGAGCGGGCCCGACAAGGAGGAGCTCGACGAGATCCTCGCAAGACTCGATGACGGCAGAACGCATCTCTGCTTGGAAGATTTGGAGATAGTCGAGCCAAAGCATCCTGGCTATATGCTCAAATATGCTTTTAGGTTTTCCGAACATACACACAATGATGAGGTTTGGCGGTTTTTCGGCAACTGCGGAGACGAAAAGCGCGTCTCCGCTCTAGATTCGTACTTCGGATCCAATCCCTCACCGGCTGTCAACCTGTATTTTCTCGCACTTGAAGGACGCCCTTCTTTCGACTATAACCTCGCTTTCCTACGCTGCCTTTTACGCCTTGACAGTTCAATGATTGACCGTTTTTTGGAATACGCTGCCAACCTCGACTACCGACAAAGGCACGATCTCCTGCGAAGAATCAGCTCGTTTTGGACCGTCCAGGACGATCACGCTTGGAATCTGCTGAAAGCAATGATCGATGAAGCGCTGAGCAAACCACTCGGCAGGTATGAAATAGCCTTTTTGTTTCCCGTTCATGATGCAAATGCGCTCTCGAGCGATATTTTTTGGGAGCGCCTGGAATATACCATCCGCGAAAGGATCGCCGACGCAAATAGTCTCGATAGAATAAGCTGGGCCTTGTCCGATTGCAATGACGAGGCGAGGGTTAGGGCTATCACCCTCATTCTGACGCTCGATAAAGACGGGATATCGATCAACCATTTGGATCTCCGTCGATCTTCAATGAGCGGGTCCCCTGAAAAAGGCTTTATTCCAGCAAAGCTCAAGGAGATTGAGGCGATTGACTCGATTGCTGCTCAGCTGCCCGCAGGTGTTGCATATTTAAAACACAGAGAATGGCTGTCAAAAGTGAAGTCATCAATTGAAGGAGACATCGAAGACGAAAAGTGGGGGCTATTCCACGACAGGCAGTAATCGACTTTGACACCTAGAATTAGGACAAGCCTCGGGGCTCCTGCCTAGCCCTTCGACCTGCACTGCGTGCAGAAGACGGTCGAGGGCGAACCGTGGTGCAGCTCCATGAGCTCGAGCTGCATCGCCCTGAACAGGTCCTCGGGCTTGTTCAGCAGCCGCTCGTCGATGTTTGTGTCAACGGCCTACTGAATACTGTTCAGTTTTACGCTACCACTGACGGCGAGGTCGAAGTGGCTCGTTGCTATTTCGAAGCCGCGCGCGCGGCGCGGAAGGGCGGCGTGGACCCCGAGGCCACTGCCTACAAGCTCGACAAGATGATTTGGTTGCTCTGCACAAGCGACTTTTACCTCGAAGGGGGTCTAAAGCTCTTTTCAACCAATGCACTTGTTGAATCGAACCTGAGCGCTTATTCGGGGGATGGCATTTAAATCGGAGCCACTTTCAGAAAAGCGGCGCTGCAAACGCATGCCAAAACTGGCAAATTATTATGAAAGGTAATCTTATGGCAAACGCAGAGGAATCAACTAAGGCCGGTCTATCGCGCTTGCAAGACGACGCAAGGCCGACTATTTGCAGCGACTCTCTCGAACTTATTTCGAATATCGCAGAGGTTGGCCTGGACGAAATTCTCCAAAACGAGTTCTTGAAGGACATCCCCGTCATCTCAAGCCTAGTGAGCATCTACAAAATCGGAAACAATATCCACAATGCGCATCTGCTGAAGAAGTATGCGTGTTTCCTCGATGAGTTCAACCGCGACTCTTTTGAAAATGGCTCATGGAACAAGTACAAGCAATACTTTGAAGAGTCAAATAGGAAGCGCGATATTGAGTACCTGCTTATCCTGCTCGAAAGATACATTGAGGAGGACAAAGCGCGGCGACTAGCAAAGATTTATGAGGCCTACCTAGATAAAGAAATTAGCTGGGACGATCTTCGTTTGTTTGCAGAGACTTTGGACAGATTTCTACCTGGAGACTACGAAATGCTTCGAGAAAAGGAAACTTTTCAGACGCTCAGAGGCAGAGATGCAGAAGTTCTTCTTCGATTAACCGGACTGGGATTGCTGATTGAGGATATCCATCGGCAGCAGTGGGACGTAGTAGATACGACGCTCATCTTCGACGATCCCGACGAAATTGAGAAAGAAGAAAGGGTTTATCGTAGGACCGAATTTGGAAACAGGATGGTATCTATACTTGGCTAGCTACTGCAGACAGCAATCTGAGCGCGCTCTTGTCGTCTTGGTTAAACTGCTCGGATCTACCAGTGATTTTTACTGCATTAGGCATTCGTAAAGGGAATCGGTTCTTCACGATTCGCATCCTTTCTAGTGCTGCCTTTATTTAATGATCGAGATATGCTCGGCGACTGCGGTGTTCTGCCCCTTAGGTTACAGACGGTTGTTTCTATTGAGCTTCCAGAGGAAATACATGGGGTTCTCTTTTGCCTTGGCTTCTCGCAAGAAATCTGCGGATTGAGATGCAACGGCCCCTATGCCGGCAGCCCCGAGGAAGGCCATGGCATCAGAAGGTGATGCGATTCCGTATTGCCCCAATGTAAAGCTCGCAATTCCGATAGCGGCTTCAATGCCTGCGGAGGTGACTAATCGGGATCGCTCGTTTTTCATCACTAAAGATATCTTGTGAAGCTCGGGCTCAATTAGGTCGTTCTTCAGGTCAGCTAATGTCGAGGTGTCGATGGGCCTTTCGCTCAGGCCTTTGGACAAGGTATCCCTAAACACAAGAAACGACTCTTCGTTTCTAATGCGGCAATCAAGGATGCTACGCAACGTTGCATTTTCAGCAATGGGGAGGGGGCAAGATAACCGGCGAATGGGTATGGTCTGATCTTTTCGAGGATAAAGGGTGGAAGTTGCGGACTCGAGGAACTCAATCTGAGCTGGACGAGTGGTTAAATACGAGCTATTCGAAAAATAGGGATTGACGAGGGCTTGAAAGCAATCGTCCAACAATGGCAGTAGGATAGTCAAGATGCCGCCTTTCTCCAGCATGTCTCTATCCAATCGCGTTTCGCCTTGGCTTGCATAGAGCGATTCGTATTCAGACGGGATTACCAGGAAATCGACATCCATCTCATCATGGGACCCATATGCATCCATTCCCTCAATCGCTACATACAGATTCCCATCTGGTGCTTGTTTTAAAGTGCACGAGGTAGAGGAACAGAATTGTCGTACGAGTTCATCCCAATAACTCGATATCAATCCTTTTGCTTTTGATTCTCTTTCGATTTGTCGTGCTAGGCAATCTTTGCAAAGAGGAATGTAATTGCTCGAAAATCCGAGTATTCCAGCTTTGACTATGTCTTCGACTCGCATGGTCAAATAGATCCCGAATGCAAGTTCATCGACTGAGACATAATCATCGTGCCCCATTTCGAATGCCGATTCTATAGGGCAATGAATCAGTGTTTTATCTGCATACAATGCTGAGAACTTTGCCAAATGGTAAATGTTTTGCTCTCGACAGGCATAGTCAGTGCAGGGGAATTTGCCTCCTTCAAGGGTGGAGTCAACAGAAAAATTGAACAGGGATTGATTTTCGATTTTTTCGATTGGGATAAGGGGTGCAAGGCCCCTAATAAAGGCGTCGAACCTCCTTTGCCCCAGTTCTTCTAGGTACGCAATTATTTCGGCAAGAGAGCTGTTCTTGAATGCGGCTAGATAAGAATAAAGGTCATCGTATGCATGAGTCGCCATTTCGCTCACCTACACTTTCGGAAAGAGTTTTGCGTCGTTATTTCCGAGGCGTCGTTGGGCTCGCAATCGACTCTAGTGTGCAGCTGCTTCTCGACGTACTCCCTCATGTTCTGCCTCCACATGTAACTAATTGATTTGCTATGTGCCATTATGAATGGTATATAGCAAATCAATTAGTTACATTTAATGGAGCATTGCGAGCGTGGCGCGCGCAAAGAAGAGTCGTTGTATGGAGGCTTCCGGCAACGGCCTTTTGTACGTCCGTGAATGTTGGGTGCTATCGCGGATGACGTCATTGTTGCCTGCACTCTCGATCCAAGGATGTAATTACGGAAGTGCGGGGAAAATCGAGAACCTTCGAGCACAACGCGATTTTTAGCACCAAAACCGCAGTTCGCGGAAGCGAAAACTGGGGCCTGGTTAGCATTTCTTCGATTTTCCCCGCACTTCCGAATTTGACCCCTTGCCGCACCTTGATCACGTCTTCAAGTGGCTGGTTCATCGCTAATGGAGTTTTCTGCGGTGCTTGAATTGCGGTGTTGTGATTAGGGCAAAAGGCTCTTGGCTCCGGGGAGGCTCATCGCACGAAAATTCAAGTTGCTTCTGAAGTAGGGCTTGCTTCGGCAGCGCTAACAATAAGGGCGGCTCTGCTAGTCTCGGGAGACCGCGGCATTCGGCGGGCCTGCCGAATGCCGCGGTCAGTAGCGGTCAGTAGCGGTCAGTAGCGGTCAGTAGCGGTCAGTATATTCTTCGGAGCCGTTTCTCTGGGCTTCGGCGGACTTGCCAACTCGCGCTTGGGCACTACTCAGTAGATTACTCAGCAGTGCCCAGTAGATTACTCAGTAGTGCCCAGCAGGGGGAGGGCAGCAAACGCAATGGGCCTGTTTCCCGGCTAGGACCTGCAGCCTCAAACTTCGCTTGGCATCCTGTAGAACTGGTGCGGGTCTTTCGGGCTTTTCCCTACCCATTCCAACAGGCCTCGCCCGGCAAGGTCTTTCAGAGTCTTCGAGGCCGTTTTCCTACCGACATTGGACTCCCGCGCGAGGTCGGAGGTCGTGATTTTCCCCTGAGCGGCGGCAATTGCCATCGCTGCTCGTTCGCGCTCGCTGAGGAGCGGTCGGTTGTCGGCCGCGGTTCTCCTGAAGGCCGCTTTCTGTAACCCAGGACGCTCGAAGACGACGACGGTGCTGTTGACGGTCTGCTCGAAGCGGAACCTCACGCCGGCTGCCTCGCAGGCCTCCTTGATGCGCGGTATGCCCGTGCCGTACTGCTCGATGACGCCGGCGCGGAACAGGGTGCGCGCGATCGCGGGGTTTCGGAGGCCGAACTCGCTCGCGGTACCGTCTAGGTGCTCTTGCGGCGAGTCGCCCTCGGGGAACAGGCCCGGGCTCACGATCTGGACGGTGTCCATGAACACGTTGACCTCGACGGCGGTGCCGGTGGTGTAGTCGCGGTGGCACAGCGCGTTGGCAACCGCCTCGCGGATGGCCTCGGCCGGGATCTCGGGGATCTCCTTGCGGTACATGCCCGTCTCGCCGATGACGAACTCGCGCCTGATGTTCGACGTCACGAAGTACTCGGCGAAGTCGAGCAGCTTGAGCATGGTGCCGCACTCGCGGCGCAGGTCGAGGATCTTGGCCTTGGTGTTGCCGCCCAGAAGCCCCAGCTTCATCCTGGGGTAGGTGTCGGATCCCTCGCAGAACAGCTCCACCGCGGCGTTTCTTAGGCTGCCGTCGGGCGCGACGAGGTCGAGCCTTGCCAAGGTGTCCTCCACGCCGGCGAACCCGCCGCCCACGCGTCCGGCCCTGCCGCCGCGCGCGACGAAGTCACGCACCGCCTGCTCGTCGGCGTCGGAGACGGGCCTGCCGGACGGCAGCGAGTCCCACGGGCTACGGGCGCGCTCACGCTTGACGACCATGGCGCTCAGCTCCGAGGCCGACAGCGCTTTGTTCGAAGTCCCCACGCGGGTGAAGTAGCGTCCGTCGGCGGAGTAGGGGGCGTCGGCACCTGAGAAGGCAATTTTGATGTATCGCAGCCCATCATCGGCGTCGAGGCACTCGACCGTCGGGAACACCGCGGGCTCGATCTTGTCGGACACCCACGACGTCACCTGGCGCAGCGTTGCGTCGCTGACATCCTGGCCGATGACATCGCCGTTGTCCTTCACGCCGAAGTAGAGCTCGCCGCGGCCGTGCTTGTTCAGCATGGCGCTGATGGCTTGCAGTGCTTCTTTATGCTCGCCAGTGGACTTCTTGAACTCGACGGTCTCGCTCTCGCTGCCCAGGTTCATCCGCGCTGCCTTTCCCGTTCGTTGCTTGTCTCGTTGGATTATACCGTGGTCACCATGGGCGAAAACGTGGAAGCGCGCTTGCTTGCCTCTACCATGTTCTCATGCGCCTTAATGCCCTTTGTGAAGAATCATCCCATTGGGAAACGGGTCCCTATGGAACGATTTTGGTATCAGGCATAGGGGGGCGCTATCGTGGATGTCGTCACCATTGCCTGCGCCCTCGATCCAGAGATGTAATTACAGAAGTGCGGGGAAAAATCGAAAACCTTCGAGCACAACGCGGTTTTTTTGTATCAAAACCGCAGGTCGCGGAAGCCTAAAACGGGGGTCTGGTCAGCATTCCTTTGGTTTTCCCCGCACTTCCGAATTTGGCCTCTCGCCACATCCCGATTACGTCTTAAAGTGGCGCAAAAAGCCGTGTGCTCTGCTTGATTTTGCTCAGGAATTATGCCTGAGGGGTAGTGGATTCGCCTTTCTCCGCCGTGCAGCGGCACGTGTAGGGCTCTCTGGCTCAGGCGCGAGTCGCTTCCCGTCTGAAAAAGTTCTTAAAACAGCTTTAAAGTTGCCTTTGGCCTACATTGACAGCGTACAATACGCATGTTTACCATGGCAAAAGCTAAATTTGGGGAGGGGGAGCGCACGGTGGAAGTGCTGGTTGTTGGCAATACCGCGTATGTCGATGACGACTTTTGTGCCAAGGCGTTTCCCGGTGACCATGTTCAGGTCGTGGCGGCCAACGAGGCGCGCCGCGACGGGTCGTCGCTCCATGCGTCTTGGAAAGAGCTGCTGCAGCACCTGGACCAGGCTTACGAATTCGACCGTGTGGTCTACCTCTCTACCTATCTCACGCCGCATACCGAGGCCGTTGGCGACATCGAGCTGCTGCGCTCCGTCTTTCGAGCTTGCATGGGTCGCCAGATTCAGCTGCTGTTTGTGACTGGTCCCATGGGAGCGGACGGTGCGGTGGACGTTGCGGGGCAAAACGGCAAGGGCATCATTGCCCGTGCGGCCAACGACCTGTGCCGCTACTATGCGGTCCGCGACGGCATTCAGGCCAAGATCTTGCGCGTGCCGTATCTGTACACCGCCTCGCCCACGCTGGAAGACCCGATTTTGACCCCGCTGTTCGAGGCGTGCTCGCAAGGCTCTGCTGTCATGAGGGCTGGGGCGGACTCACCGCTCGGTGCCCTCTGCGCCGAGGAGCTGGCCGTTCTGGTGCGTCGCATCTTCGACAGCTGGGATGCCACATTCGAGGAACTCGAGGTTCCGGATAGCTTTGCCCACACCGTGGGAGACCTGGGCGAGGCGCTCAAGGGCTTGTTCCCGGGGCTCGACATTACCTACGACGGGGACGCCGTCGTCTCCATTGCTCCGAGCGATACCGTCCGCACGCGCTACGGGTGGTTCCAGCGCTATGACGTGCTGCGCGATCTTTCGACCATACACGCCCGCTGGGAGCAGACCCTCGCGGGCAAGCGCCATCCGCTGCGTGCCGCCATCGACCGCATGCGCGGGCGGACACTGCCCATCAAATGCCTGGAGACCGCGCTGGCCTGGGTGCTCTTTGAGGGCCTGGAGCTGGTGTTTTCGCAGTCTGCTCAGCTTAACGTGCTCGACTACCGCCTGCTGTACGTGGTACTGATCGGCACGCTGTATGGGCTCGATTTTGGCCTGGTTGCGGCGCTGCTGGCGTCGGTGGGTTTGGCCGCGAGCTACTTTACTCAGTACGGTTATACCTTCCAGGGTCTCTTTTACGAGCCGTCTAACTGGCTGCCGTTTATTGCGTACTTTGTGGTGGGCGCCGTGTGCGGCTATGTGCAGCTTCGCAACAGCGAGGCCATTAAGGCGGAGCGTGACGAGAACGAGCTTGTGCGAAACCGCAACACGTTCCTAACGCGGCTCTATCACGACGCGATTGAGGACAAGCGTGCCTATAAGCGACAGATTGTGGGGCGCCACGACAGCTTTGGCAAAATCTTTGCTGTGACACAGGAGCTCGACGTACTCAACCCGCGTGATATATACCGCAAGTGCTGTGAGCTGCTGGGCGAGATTCTCGAGAACGATTCGGTGACGATCTACCATGTTTCGGGTGGGGCATTTGCGCGCCTGGTAGCGGCGAGCCCGGCGATTTCCAACGATGTGCCGCGCTCGCTCTCGCTCGATGACCTTGCGCCCGTGCTCCAAGGTGCGATCTCGGGTTTGTGGGTGAACCGCGCACTGACGTCGGGGCTTCCGATGTTTGGCTATGCGATCGAGCGCGATGGAGCCCCAGCCGTATTGATCTTTGTGCGTCACGTGGCCGAAAGCCAAATGACCCTGTACTACCAAAATCTGTTCCGCATCCTGTGCGGCCTGGTGGAAAGCGCGCTGGGACGCGCCTTCGATTACGAGGCAGTGGCGCAGGATAAGCGCTGCGTTGCCGGCACGTGCGTGCTCAACCACGACGCCTTTGGCCAGGAACTCGCCGCCGAGCAGGCGCTTGCTGACAATAAGATGGGGAGTTTCTTGCTCTTGCGCGTGGTGCCGGGCATGGAGCCTGTTGGCGAGCTGGTTGGCGCCATCGGGTCGGCGATTCGCGAGAGTGACGCTGCGGGCCTAGTCGATGGAGACACACTTTACTTGCTTATGCGTCAGGCAACCGAGGCCGACCTGCCCGTTATTTGTGCGCGCTTGGCGGCCAAGCACATTACAGTGGAACCTGTCGGCAGCGAGGACGTTGTGGCCCTGATGCAACGCATCGCGCCCACCGGAAGCGGTGAAGGGGAGGCCGCTTGATCTCGCTTGTCGTTGCTACCGCACTGCTATTAATTCATGCGCTGGTGTGTCTGGTGCTGTGGACGCTTATGAAACTGGGCCTGCTGCCGGTGCGCGGGCACATGCTTGCCGTGATGGTGCTCGTACCGCTGTGGGGCCCGTTGCTCGTGGCACTACTCTCGGTACGTAGCGCGGTGTTCGGCGACGACCTTAAGGACGCCACGCTTGAGATGCTGCGCATTAACGAAGACATGCATCGCAGTTTGCTCGTGCAGGTGCGCGAGGGCGATGATGGCGTGGTGCCGCTCGAGGAAGCGCTGATCGTCAACGACCCGGGCGACCGCCGCCGTCTGATGCTCTCCATGCTTACCGAGGATCCGGATGCGTACCTCGCACAGTTGCAGGCAGCAAAACTCAACGACGATGTTGAGGTCGCGCACTATGCCGCGACGGCGGTGGCGCAGATCTCCAAGGAGTCCGACCTTAAACTGCAACAGCTGGAGCGCGCGTTTAAGACCGATTCCAGCTCGCATAACCTGGATGCGTATTGCGACTTTTTGGGCACCTATCTGGACTCGGGTTTGGCGGAGGGCCGTGTGGCACAGATTCAGCGTCAGCAGTATGCACGCTTGCTCGCGCGTCGTTGCGAACGCGAGGACGGGCCGGCGTTGCGCATCCGCTATGCCACGGCGCTGGCCGATGCCGGCGAGATCGATAAGGCAGAGGACGTCGCGAGCCAGTTGGTGATCGATGCGTCAGACGAGCAGGACGTGTGGATGCTCTGCCTGCGCTTGGCTGTGATTCGTCGCGATGGGCAGGCGGTACAGCGCGTAATCGACGCGATCGACAAGCAGCATGTGTATTTGAATGCCGAAAATCGTGAGAGGCTGGCATTTTGGCGCGAAGGAGAGGAGGCCCGATGAGCGTGGTGCAACATATCCGCGAGCGTGCGGGCCACTTTCGCTGGATGGGGCTGCTCGTGGTATGGGCGGTCTTTATCGCCATGGCCGCCGTGCTGTTGATCGAGCGTGCCGGCGTGCAGTACAGCGCCGGGCAGCATAAGCTGGGCATGCTCGCTGCCAACGACGCGGTGCCGGCAAGCTCGGCGATGTTTGGCCAAAAGCCCACGTGCTTGGTTATTACCGACTCGGACCAAGATGGCGTCGAGGACGTCAAAGAGCAGTTCGACCAGATCTTGCTTGACATGAAGATCGCTCACCGCGATGTGGATATTGCCACCGATGGTGTTGATGCGATTCCTTCCCTCACATCCTTCGACCGCGTGATTTTACTGATGCCGTCGCTCGACGGGCTCGGTACGCACCTCTCCGACATCATGAGCTGGGTGAGCGCCGGCGGTTCGCTGATGCTCGCCATGACGCCGGATAATTCCAGCTACCTGCAGGCAATCGGTCCCAAGCTGGGCATCGATTCTGCCGGCTATGAATATGCGACGGCAGAGAGCATCGTGCCGAGCGAGGACTTTATGATTGGCGGTGGCCAGCGTTATGAGCTCTCGGACCCCTTTGATTCGTCGCTTTCGGTATCGCTGCGCGAGACGGCTTGTGTGTGGGCTAAGACCGGCGATGCGGGCGCCCCGCTCATTTGGTCGAATGACTGCGGTAGCGGGCGCACCGTGGTATGCAATATCGGTATCTATGACAAGGTCATGCGCGGCTTTTACGCCGCGGCGATCAGCCTGCTGGGCGATGCCACGGCCTATCCGGTCATCAACAGCGCTGTCTTCTATCTGGACGACTTTCCCAGCCCCGTGCCCTCGGGCGACGGCACCTACATCAAGCGCGACTACGGGCTTTCCATTGCCGACTTTTATACCAAGGTCTGGTGGCCCGATCTGCAAAAGCTCGCGCAAAAATACGGCATTCGCTATACCGGCGTGATGATCGAAAACTACGAGGACACGGTCAACCAGACCGAGCCCGCGCGCCAGGCCGATACCACGCAGTTCCGCTACTTTGGCGGCATGCTGCTGCAGATGGGCGGAGAGCTGGGTTTCCACGGCTACAACCATCAGCCGCTGGCGCTCTGGGACACCGACTATGGCACGCTGTACGACTACAAGACGTGGAAGAACAAGGAGACGCTCGTCGCATCGCTCAACGAGCTTATAGCCTTCCAGGATGAGGTGCTGCCCAACGCGCACGGCTCGGTCTATGTGCCACCGTCGAATATCCTTTCGGCCCGTGCGCGCCAGCTTATCGGCACCGACGTTCCGCGCATTAAGACCATCGCCAGTACGTATTTTGAGGATGGCACCGCCCTGCCATACGTGCAGGAGTTTGACGTGGCGAGCGATGGCATTGTGGAGCAGCCGCGCATTGTCTCGGGCGGCATGGTCGACGATTCCTACATGCGCCTGGCTGCCGTGTCCGAGCTCAACATGCACTACGTAAGCACGCACTTTATGCATCCGGACGACCTACTGGATCCCGATCGCGGCGCTAAGGAGGGCTGGGAGGTCTACAAGGGCGGCTTGACCGACTACCTGGATTGGCTTACCAAGTTTGCGCCCGACTTGCGACGCCAGACCGGTTCGGAATGCTCGGGCGCTATCCAGCGCTTTTCGTCCGTGACGGTGAGCGTGGATACCAGCGCGGATTCCTGGACGCTCAGCCTGGGCAATTTCCACGACGAGGCGTGGCTCATGTTCCGCTCCAACTACGGCGAGCCGGGTGCAGTCACGGGTGGCGAGATTACGCATCTGACGGGCGATCTGTACCTGGTTAAAGCCACGGACAAGACGGTGACCATTGCACGCAAGGAGGGTGGCGACAAATGAGAATCTGTTTGGTACTCGAGGGTTGCTACCCTTATGCGCACGGCGGCGTATCTACCTGGATGCATGGCTATATCCAGGCCATGCCCGAGCACGAGTTTGTGCTGTGGGTGATTGGCGCGCATGCTGCCGACCGCGGCAAGTTTGTCTACGAGCTGCCCGGCAACGTGGTCGAGGTGCACGAGGTATTTCTGGACGATGCCCTGCGGCTTTCGGGCGAGCAAGAAGAGGCCGACTTTAACGCCCGCGAGCGCGAGGCGCTGCGTCGCCTGGTGTCGCTCTCCAATCCGGACTGGGACGTGTTGTTCGATATCTTCCAGCGCCGTCGCGTGCATCCGCTCTCGTTTTTGCAGAGCCGCACGTTTATGGATATCTTTCGCGACGTGTGCCTGGCCGAGTACCCCTACACGCCTTTTGCCGACGCATTCCACACTATGCGCTCCATGTTGCTGCCCGTGCTCTACCTTCTGGGCAGCGAGGTGCCGGTGGCCGATGTGTACCACGCCATCTCGACCGGCTACGGCGGCCTGCTCGCCTGCCTGGGCTCAAGCGTTCACCAGGCTCCGGTGCTGCTGACCGAGCACGGCATTTATACCCGCGAGCGCGAGGAAGAGATCATTCGCGCCGACTGGGTCGTGCCGTCGTTTAAGGACCGCTGGATTCGCTTTTTCTACCTGCTTTCGGAGGAGATCTACCGCCGCGCCTTCCGCGTGACGAGCTTGTTTCATAACGCCCGCAAGACGCAGATCGATATGGGCTGCGATGCGGACAAATGCCTGGTCATCCCCAACGGCATTCAGTTCGACCGCTTTAAGGACATTCCCTTAAAGCCCGATGACGGCTGGGTGGACATTGGCGCGGTGGTGCGTCTGGCGCCCATCAAGGACGTCAAGACCATGATCTATGCCTTCTTTGAACTGCACGAGCGCCTGCCTAAGGTGCGCCTGCATATTATGGGCGGCGTGGACGATGAGGAGTACGGCGCCGAGTGTCATGCGCTGGTGGAGACATTGGGCGTGCGTGACTTGATCTTTACCGGCCGCGTCAACGTGGTCGAGTACATGGAAAAGCTCGACTTTACCATTCTGACGAGCATCTCCGAGGGCCAGCCGCTCAGCGTGCTGGAGTCGCTTGCAGCGCGCCGTCCCTGCGTGACGACCGAGGTGGGCTGCTGCCGCGAGCTGCTCGAAGGCGCTCCGGGCGATGACTTTGGCGTGGCAGGTTTTGTGACGCCGCCCATGTATCGCAAGGGCTTGGCCGATGCCATGGAGCGCATGTGCACAAGCCGCGCCCGCCGCATTGAGATGGGGGAGCGCGGCCAGCGTCGCGTCGCCACGTACTTTTTGCACGAGCAGATGCTCGCCAACTATCGCGCGCTGTACGACGAGACAGCGCGTGCGTTTGACCTGCCCAGAGAGGGGGAGTAGCCGGTGGCCGGAATCGGTTTTGAGCTCAAACGCCTGTTTAGGCGCAAGGGTCTGTTTGCCACGATGCGCGCCTATGGCTACGCCGGCATTGTGTGCACGGGCCCCATGCTGCTTGGCGTGCTGCTCCAGGTGGGTATTTTGGTGCTGTGCGGTCTGTGGGGTGTGGGCCGCGCCAACCAAGATCTGCTGGTGTGCATGGTGACCTATACGCTGCTGGCATCGCTCACGCTCACAAGCTTTTTCTCCATGCCGGTCACGCGCTTTTTGGCCGACATGCTCTTTACCGAGCGCGAGGATGAGATCCTGCCTTCGTTTTGGGGATCTAATGCCATCATGCTCGTTGCGGGCACGGTGCTCTACGGCGTCTTTTTGCTGTTCTCGGGCGCCACGCTGCTGCAGGGGCTGCTGTGCCTGTGGCTGTTCAACATTATGATCGTCAACTGGAACGGCATGAGCTATCTCACGGCCATCAAGGATTACCGTGGTATCCTGTGCAGCTTTGCGGCCGCCATTGGCGTGGCGTGCCTGTTCGCTCTGGCCGCGCTGGCGCTGGGGCTGCCGCCGGTCGAGGGCCTGTTGGCATCAATCGCCCTGGGCTACGGCGTCATGCTCGCCTGGGATGTGGTGCTGCTGTACCGGTATTTTCCTCAGAGCGACCGCAGCCCCTGGTTCTTTTTGCAGTGGCTCGATCAGTTTATGCCGCTGGCGCTCACGGGCTTGTTTACCAACCTGGGGCTCTTTGCGCACTTGGTGATAATTTGGGCCGGTCCCATTGGCGTGCAGGTCAAGGGCTTATTTTATGGCGCGCCCTACCACGATGTGCCGGCGCTCATCGCGTTTTTGACCATTCTGGTCACGACCGTCAACTTTGTGGTCTCGGTCGAGGTCAACTTTTATCCGCGCTACCGCGACTACTACAGCCTGTTTAACGACGGCGGCGTAGTGGGCGATATTGTGGTGGCCGAGGAGGAGGTGCTCGCCACACTCAACCGGGAGCTGTGGTTTTGCGCGCTCAAGCAGCTGTTTGTGACTGCGGCGGTCATCTCGCTCGAGACCACGGTGCTCTCGGCCCTGCCGCTGGGCTTTAACAGCCTTATGCACGGGTATTTTCGCACGCTGTGCGTGGGCTATGGCCTGTATGCCGTGGGCAATACGGTGATGCTCATCTTGCTGTACTTTACCGACTACAAGGGAGCCGTGCTGGCCTCGGGCCTGTTTGCCGGTGTGGCAGGGCTGGCAACCGCCGTGTCGTTGCTTTTGCCGCAGCAGTTTTACGGCTTTGGTTTTTTGCTGGGTGCGGCGGTGTTTTTTATCGTGGCGCTGCTCCGGCTCGATACCTATACCGCCAACTTGCCGTATCGTATCCTGAGTCAACAGCCCATGGTGGCGACCGACAAGACGGGTCGCTTTACACAACTGGGCCGCTTGCTCGACCGTGCCGAGCAGCGCTATGAGGAAGGCCGCCATAAGGGTGAGCCGCATGGTTGGTTTGAGCGCACGGTGGTCCGTGTGTATCGCAACCATTGGGGAGGTTCTGATGACCGATAGGATGATGTCTCGCCGTCGCCTGATTGAAGCGGCTGCCGGCGCGCTGCTGCTTTCGGGCTGCTCGGTGCAGGAAGACTCCTCGACCAAAAAGGTCAAAAAGCAGGACAAGATTAAAAAGGCCGAGACCTCGGACAAGGTCAAGCACCTGCGCGACAAGGACGAGCTCTACGAGGTCTACGATGACTCGGGCATTGTGACCATGTACCTGACGGTCTCGCGCGGCAACAGCTCCGAGAACACTGATCATAGCTGGGCCGATATCAATACGTACTCGGTGTATGACTACGCCGACATGGGTGTGGCGCGCTATAAGGTAATGGGCCTGCTGCAGGCGGGCGACGAAGACGGTCCGGTGGCCGGCGAGGTTGGCTATGGCGAGGAAGCGCCCAATGCCACCGTGCAGGTGCGCGGCCAGACATCGAGCATGAACTCGCAAAAGAATTACAAGGTAGAGCTCAAAAAGGGCAAGGGTACCTGGCGCCACCAGCGCGCGATTGCTCTTAACAAGCATATGGGCGAGGGTATGCGTTTTCGCAACAAGATGGCCTATGACCTTATCCGTGGGATTCCCCAGATGATGGGCCTGCGCACGCAGTTTGTGCATCTGTGGGTGTGCGACCAGACTGAAAAGTCCAACGATACCTTTGAGGATTACGGCCTGTTTACGCAGGTGGAGCAGCTCAACAAGACGGCGCTTAAGGCGCACGGCTTGGATAAGAACGGGCATCTGTACAAGGTGAACAGCTTCGATTTCTATCGCTACGAGGACACCATTAAGCTTGCCGACGATCCCGACTACAACCAGGAAAAATTTGAGGGCATGCTCGAGATTAAGGGCGACTCGGACCACACCAAGCTCATCGAGATGCTCGATACGCTCAACGACGAATCGCAAAAGATCGATGACGTGCTCGACACCTACTTTGATACCGAGAACCTGGTCTATTGGTTGGCGTTTCAGATTCTGACGGGCAACTGCGATACGCAGAACCGCAACTGCTATCTGTACAGCCCGCTCAACTCAAATACCTGGTACTTTTTAGATTGGGACAACGACGGCATGCTGCGTAAGCTGGAGCTGAGCCTAAAGGGTTTCTCGGACTATGCGAGCTGGGAGCGCGGCGTAAGCAACTACTGGGGCAACGTGCTGTTCAACCGTGCGTTGCGCAGCAAGGCGTTCCGCAGCGAACTCGACCGTGCCGTCAAGGACTTGCGCTCGTATTTGACCGAGGCGCGCCTGAGCAAGATGATCAAGCACTACCGCGAGGTTACTGAATCCCTGGTTTTTGCCTCGCCCGATATCGACAATCTGCCTGTCACCAAGGACCAATACGAGCAGATCGCCGCGGCGATCCCCTCCGAGATCGAGGAGAACTATAAGAGCTATTGTGAGAGCTATAAAAAGCCCATGCCGTTCTACATTGGCGTGCCGCAGATCGATAACGGTAAGCTGCGCATGAACTGGGATGCGTCCTACGACTTTAAGGCGCGCGACATTCGTTATACCGTCGAGCTGGCGCGAGATTATGCTATCAAGGACGTGCTTTTTAAGGCCGAGGACGTGCTGCTTCCCGAGGTGACCTGCGATGCGCCTGATACCGGCCAGTATTTTGTGCGCGTGCGTGCCACCAACTCCGACGGCCATACGCAAGATGCGTTTGACTACTATGTAACCGACGACGGCAAGCACTACGGCATGAAGTGTTTTTACGTGCAAGGCGGCGGTAAGGTCGTGGAGGACACGTATGAGGAGGGCTAGCGCGCTGCTTGAGCGCTTGGCGGCCCCGCCTATGCGTGTCACGCAGGAGCGTTGCCGCCACGAGCTCAAATATCTCGTTAACGAGGGCGAGCACGCCGCGCTTGCCTGTCGCATGGCGCCGGTGTTTAAGCTGGACAAGCATGCGCGGGCAGGCGGTTACACCATTCGCAGCCTGTACTTTGACGACTACTGCAACTCGGCCTACGAGGAAAAAGGCGCCGGTATTCTCATGCGCAAAAAGTATCGCGTGCGCATCTATAACGGCAGCGACAAGGTGATTAAGCTCGAGCGCAAAAAGAAGTACGGCAGCTGGATCTACAAGGAGGACGCGCCGCTCACGCGCTGCGAGTTTGAGCAGATTCTGGCCGGCGACTACGGCTTTTTGCTGAGGAGCCCCTATCCGCTCTGCCGCGAGTTCTACATCGAGTGCATCTGCAACATGATGCGCCCGCGGACCATCGTGGACTACGAGCGCGAGCCGTGGGTGATGGACGAGGGCACCGTGCGCGTTACGTTTGACATGAACGTGCGTGCCGCGGTGGGAAGCTTCGATATCTTTGACGCGACGCTGCCCGCGCTGCCGGTCCTGGAGCCCGGCAAGCTGGTGATGGAGGTCAAGTTTACGGAGTTTTGCCCGCAGCTGGTGCGCGATATGGTGCCGCCGGGAGCGGCCGAGCTTACGGCGGTCTCCAAGTACTGCCTGTGTTACGAAAAGACCGCCTACCTGCGCGGTTTTAACTATTGGGAATCGGATTTTGAGAACCGAGGGGATATTTAGACCATGAGCACCAGGGACTTTTTTAAGAACTCCGTCTTGGAGGCGTTTGGCCAGGTCGACCCTGCCAAGATTGGCCTTTCGCTGCTCGTGGCGCTCGCCATGGGCATCCTGATCTATTACGTGTACAAGCGCTTTTTTACCGGTGTGGTGTATTCGCGCAGCTTTGCCGTGACACTCGTGGGCATGTGCGTGCTTACCTGCATGGTCACGCTCGCGATTTCGACCAACGTGGTCATCTCGCTCGGTATGGTCGGTGCTCTGTCAATCGTCCGCTATCGTACGGCGGTTAAGGACCCGCTCGACCTGCTGTATCTTTTTTGGGCCATTACCACAGGCATTACGGCAGGCGCCGGCATGTACGCGCTCGTGGGGCTTACGGCAGTGGTGATTGTGGTGATGATTGCCGGCTTTGCGAGCCACCAGGACAAGGCGCGCGTGTACATGATGGTCATTCACTACACGGGCCAGACCACCGGCGACGATATCGTTCGCGCGTTTGGGCGCACCAAGTTTACCGTCAAGTCCAAGACCATGCGCGGCGACAAGGTCGAGATGGCCGTGGAGGTGTTCTCGGACGGCGTTGACATGCCCTATGCGGACGCCATTCGCGCGCTCGATGGCGTGGAGGACCTGACGCTCATCCAGTACAACGGCGAGTACCACGGCTAACTTTGTCCCGCGTTTTAACAAACGCCGGACCGCTCGACGCTGCGCGGGCATCTGCCGGGCGATCTGCCGCTCAAACCGTCGCTCGCGTACATAAAGTACGCTTCGCTCCTCTTTCGCGGCACCTCGCCACGGCAGCTGCCCGCTCGCTGGCGTATGCTCGACCTGGGTGGGCCGATTTGGTTCGTATGCCGTCTTCACGGGTATCATGGTGAAAGCGATTTCAATGACAGGGGTGCTCGTGGTAAAGATGAAAGATGTGGCCGAGCTTGCGGGCGTTTCGAGCGCCGCCGTCTCGCGCTACCTCAACGGTGGATATATCTCGGCGGACAAGGCCGAGCGCATTAAGCAGGCAATCGAGTTGACCGGATACGTGCGATCCAGCCAGGCTCGCGCGCTGCGCACCGGTTCCACCAAGCTCATCGGCGTCATCGTGCCTAAGATCAACTCGGAATCCGTGAGCCGCATTACCGCTGGCATTGGCCAGGTGCTCGGTCGCCGTGGCTACCAGATGCTGCTTGCCAACACCGACAATGCGCCCGATCGCGAGCTCGAATACCTCGATTTATTCCAAAACCATCCGGTTGATGGCATTGTGCTGGTGGCAACCATGATCACCGACGAGCACCGTCGGGCGATTGACTCGTGCCGCGTGCCCATTGTGCTGATCGGTCAGCATGTCGAGGGCGCGGCGTGTGTCTATCACGACGATTACGAGGCTGCCTTTGAGCTGGGCCGTGCGCTTGCGGGTCGCGTGGACGGCAAGATCGCCTACATTGGAGTTTCCGAAGAGGACCGCGCGGCCGGTTTCGACCGTCGTCGCGGTTTTGAGGCCGGCTTGCGCGCCGCGGGCGCGGTGCTTGATCCGAGCCTGATTCGCCAGGGGTCATTTACGCTCGACTCGGGCTATCGCGCTGCGCGCGAACTGCTCTCCGTCGATCCCGATGTTTCGTTTATCGCGTGCGCGACCGACACTATGGCGGCCGGCGCCCTGCGCGCTTTTGACGAGCTGCGCGGCGTGGGCGAGGGCGTGCGTCGCGTGAGCGGTTTTGGCGACAACGCGTTTTTGCGCGCGCTGACGGGCGGCATTCCCACCGTGCATTATGGCTACCTGACCAGTGGCGTCGAGGCGACCAATATGCTGCTCGACGCGCTCGATGGCGAGGAGGGGGAGAGCGGCCTGCGGACGCTCAAACTTGGACATCAGCTCATGAATGTCTAGTCCTTGGACGCGTCTGCCTGCCTTTGAGTCCCCAGTTTTTGTCTCAAAACTACCATTCGCCGGCTTTTTCCTACCGTTCACCCTACTGTGAAAACGATTACAGACATATGAAACTGAAAACGATTACAGTGTAAGTGTCAAAGATGGCCGGGTGCAGATGCGCCCGTTGGAGGAAAGGGAAGTCATGGACTACCGCAAATCAGCCCAAGAGGTGCTCGACAACATCGGTGGCGCCGGCAACGTTGTTTCGGCCGCACACTGCGCCACGCGTCTGCGCCTGGTGATTGCCGATAACGCCAAGGTCGACAAGGAAGCCCTCGAGAACGTCGACGGCGCCAAGGGCGTCTTTGAGGCCCAGGGCCAGCTGCAGATTATTTTTGGCACCGGCACCGTCAACAAGGTCTACGAGGAGTTCATCGCGCTCAGTGGCGTCGAAGCTGCTACCAAGGCCGAGGTCAAGGAGGCCGCGGCGCAGCAGCAGAACATCTTTATGCGTGCCATTAAGGTGCTCGGCGACGTCTTTGTCCCCATCATCCCCGCCATCGTGGCTTCGGGCCTGCTGCTGGGCATTATGAGCGCCCTCAACTTTATGGCCTCCAACGGCTTTATCGCGCTCGACACCAATAACTTTATCTATAAGATCGCCGACCTGGTCTCGGGAACGTCCTTTGGCATTCTGCAGATCCTGATCGGTTACTCCGCCGCTAAGGCCTTTGGCGCCAACCCGTATCTTGGTGCCGTCGTAGGCGGTGCGTTCATCAACTCCTCGCTGCAGAGCGCCTACACGGTTGCCTCCGAGGGCGTGCAGACCATGGTCACCGTCATTCCCGGCGTCTACAGCTTTGAGTGGGTCGGTTATCAGGGCCACGTTATCCCCATCGTTATCGCCTGCGCCATTCTGGCCTTCCTCGAGAAGCGCCTGCACAAGATCGTTCCCGAGATGTTCGACCTCTTTGTGACCCCGCTCGTCTCGGTGTTCGTGACCGTGCTCGTGACGCTCGTTGCCGTCGGCCCCATCTTTGTCTGGGCCGAGAACGCCATCCTCGGTCTGATCCAGGCCCTGCTGACCCTGCCCTTCGGCATCGGTTCCTTTATCGTCGGCCTGTTCTATGCCCCCACGGTCGTTACCGGTATCCACCAGATGTACACCGCCATCGACCTGGGCCAGCTCGCCCAGTACGGCGTGACCTATTGGTTGCCCATCGCCAGCGCTGCCAATATCGCCCAGGGTGGCGCCGCGCTCGCTGTTGCCTTTAAGACCCGCGATGCCAAGATCAAGGGCCTGGCGCTCCCTTCGGCCCTGTCCGCCTTCATGGGCATTACCGAGCCTGCCATCTTTGGTGTGAACCTTCGCTTCTTTAAGCCCTTCATCGCCGGCTGCATCGGCGGCGGCTGCGGTGCCCTGGTCTGCGCGCTCACCTCGCTTGCTGCTTCCGGCACCGGCGTTACCGGTATCTTCGGTATCCTGCTGTGCCTGGCCCAGCCCGTGCAGTACGCGATCATGTTTGCGGTCGCCGCGCTGGTTTCCTTTGGCGTCTCGTTTGTCCTGTACAAGGACGAGCCCAAGGCTTCCGAGCAGGCCTAAGAGCTTTTGATTGAGGGGTGCCCGCGGGTTGTATGCTCGCGGGCATTTCCCGTATCTGGTGCCGATCTCTGGTGCCTTGTAACTTTCGATCCGTTAGGACTTTGATATGTCTAATGCACTTGGTCGCGACCTTGCAAAGCTGGTTGCCGCAGTAGACGCCGCCGCCTCTGAGTGCGGTCATGGCGCGTATGGCCAGCACTTTCATATTATGCCGCCGGCGGGTTGGCTCAACGACCCCAACGGTCTCTGCCAGGTGGGTGGCGTGTTTCACGCGTACTTCCAGTATGCCCCGTTTGATGTGAACGGTGGCGTAAAGATGTGGGGCCATGCCACAAGCCGCGACCTTATGAACTGGGAATATGTTGGCGCTCCACTGCTGCCCGACGAGCCGTTCGATTGCCACGGCGTGTATTCGGGCTCCGCGCTTGCCGAGGACGGCCGCATTCGCGTACTGTACACAGGCAACGTTAAACTCTCCGATGCAGACGGCACGTACGACTACGTCAATACCGGCCGCCGCGCCGATACTGTTTATGTCGAGAGCGTTGATGGCCTTGCCGGTCGGGAGTTCAGCCAAAAGCGCGTGGTGCTGGCGTCCGAGGATTATCCCGAGGATTTGACCTGCCACGTGCGTGACCCCAAGGTGTGGCGCGATGATGATGGGCGTTATCACATGGTGCTGGGCGCGCGTCGTCGAGTTGACGGGCCGCACGTCGAGAGCCGTTTTTGCGCCATGCATGGCGAGGGTGCCGGGCGCGATGTGGGCGAGATCCTGGTGTATGGCTCGGCCGATATGCTGAGCTGGGAGCTCGAGAGCCGCGTGTCTACGCCCGAGCGTTTTGGCTTTATGTGGGAGTGCCCGGGGTATCTGGAGATTGAGACGGATGGCGGTGTACCGGCGAAGTGGCTGTCCTTCTCGCCTCAGGGGCTCGAGGGCGGTCGTTGGGACCGCGGCAATGTGTATGCCGCTGGCTACATGCCTGTAACGGGCGACATCACTGGTGGTGACGGTGCCTATGAGCTGGGCGATTTCCGTCTGTGGGACGCCGGTTTTGACTTCTATGCTCCGCAGGAGTTCACGGCCGAGGACGGTCGCCATATTCTAATCGGCTGGATGGGCATGCCCGATGAGCCGACCTATGGCAACGCGCCTACCGTGGCGTGCGGCTGGCAGCACTGCATGACGGTGCCGCGTGAGCTTACAGCCGGTGCCGGCGGCGTAGTGCTGCAGCAGCCGGCGCGCGAGATTGAGCACCATTATGCCTCGGTGCGTGTGGGGGCGGGCTCGTTGGAGGTTGACGGCGATACCTGCTTTGACGTTGTTGTTGGCGACGTCGACGGCGCATTTACCGCGACCGTTGATGGCGGGCTGAAGCTGGCGTTTGTGCCCGCCGAGGGCAACCTGCCCTCACGCTTTGAGATGCGATTTATCGATGAGGGTCGCGCTTCTGCCGGCTGCGGTCGTACCGTGCGTTGGGAGCCCGTCGACGAGGTTTGTAACGTGCGCATTGTTGGTGATGTCTCGTCGGTCGAGGTGTTTGTGAACGATGGCTCTCTCGTGTTTTCGACGCGCATCTATCCCGAGGCCTATGGCGTGACCGTTGACGCTCCGGGCGCGAATGTGACCTACCACGCGCTCAACATCTAGGCGATTCGTCGCATATCGGCGCTATACTGCAGCCGTTGCCCACGATGCGGGAAACATCCGCATCGTGGGTTTTTGCTTATGAAGGGACGGTGCCACGTGGATGTGCAACAGCTAGAAGAGGCCTGGGCTGCAAGGGCCGGCGCGCGTGAGGCGCGTCTTGTTGCGGCCCTGCATGTGCCGGCAGGGCTGTCGCAGCTGGGGATTGTGCGTCCCGGTGACCGCCTGGTGGCCTTTGCGGACGACTTTGTCGATGCGTTTGCGAGCGGCTTTGATTGCTGCGATGTCGCGCTGGTGGGCTCGTCGTCCGCCGAGGCGTTTGCCGCTGCGTCCGAGGGCTTTGATGCTTCGTTTGATGCCGAGGGGCCGCACCTGTGGTGGTTCGTCAACTCCATCGGCGGGTTTGGTCTGCGTGTGCCCGATCTGCGTGCGCTGGGTCGGGCGGCGCGTGAGGCCCATGCGCTGCTGGTTGTTGACAACACCGTGGCGTCGGCTTTTGGCTGCGATCCGCTGCGGCTGGGTGCCGTGCTGTCGCTCGAGGCGCTCGACCGCGTGTGCGCCGGCAAGGCTCCGCGCAAGTTGGTTGCAGTATCGGTCGCGCGCTCGCAGCTCAAGCGCCATCGTGTGGATGCTGCTGCCGAGTGCGCGCATGCCCTGCTTGAGGGCTGTGGCTTGGCCAAGCTTGATATGCCTGCTGACGAGGCCGGTGTGCTGGAGCGCGGGCTGGACTCGCTCGATGTCCGCATGCAGGCGCATTTCGATCGCGCCCGTGCGCTGGCCGAGTATCTGGCCGCCAACGAGATGGTGCGCAACGTACGCTATCCCGGGCTGAGCTCGCATCCCGACCATGCTGTTGCAACGGGAATCCTCGAGCACGGCTTTGGCCCGGCAGTTGAATTTGATCTTATCGAGCGTAGTGCGGGCGAGCTGTTCGATGCTTTGTCCGGGGAGTTTCGCACATCGCCCGCCGGCGGCGCAACGACGCGCCTTTCGGCTCCACGCGGCAAGCAGGGGAGCACCGTCCGCCTCTTCGCCGGCACCGACGACCCCTTGATCGTGGCCGCCACCCTGGACAACGCCCTCCGATGATTTTTCTGGGACGGGGATTAAAAAATCATTAGGTACACAATGATTTTTTAATCCCCGTCCCAGAAAAATCATCTATGGTGGCGACCGGCTAAAAAGCCCCGTCTCAAATAGGCTACTCTTTGATGCTGGCGATGAGGTCGTTGGCTTTGGTGGCAATGACGTTGTTGATGTCGGCCTGCAGTTCCTCGTAGACCGCTATGGCTCGCTCGCCGGCGGGGGTGAGCGTGGATCCGCGGGCGCCGTCGCGCTCGATGAGCTTGCAGCCCAGCTGGCCTTCGGCCTCGTTTACAATGCGCCAGGCCTTGGAATACGCCATGCCCATGCTCTTGGCGGCGCGGTTGAGCGAGTGCTCGCGGGCGATACCCTGCAGCAGCAAGACACAGCCGTGTCCAAACACGCCCGGCAGATCTTTGTCGAACGCTTGAATGACCAACTTTGCCGTCGTCTTGTACTCCATGTGCTCCACGTCTTCCCGCTAAAGTGTTTGCTGGGCAAACGCAAAGCCTGCGTCAAACCCTCGTGTGCTCTTCTTAAATCATGCATTGTAGCAGTCAAAGTGCGTTAAGATACTTCCCCAGTATTGGGCGCCCAAGGTTGGGCTGGGTCCTACGAGGCCTGCAGCCGACCGGTCGCATGGAAAAAGGAGAAACATGGCTACGTTCTTTCCCGGTGAGTCCCACACGTTTTCGGAGTATCTGCTGGTCCCTGGTTACTCGTCCTCGCAGTGCATCCCCAACAACGTCTCTCTTAAGACGCCGCTGACCCGCTTTAAGCGCGGTGAGAAGCCGGCAATCACCCTGAACATCCCCATGGTTTCCGCCATCATGCAGTCCGTTTCGGGCGTCGACATGGGTGTCGCGCTCGCTACCGAGGGTGGCCTGTCCTTCATTTACGGTTCCCAGAGCGCCGAGTCCGAGGCCGCTATGGTCAAGGCCGTCAAGGATCACAAGGCCGGCTTCGTTCAGTCCGATTCCACGCTGACCCCCGACATGACCATGGAGCAGGTCATCGAGCTCAAGGAGAAGACCGGTCATTCCACCATGCCGGTCACTGACGACGGCACTCCCAAGGGTAAGCTCCTGGGTATCGTCACCAGCCGTGACTATCGCCCCAGTCGCGATGACCACCAGACGAAGGTCTCCGAGTTCATGACCCCGCGTGAGCAGCTCATCGTGGGTGACAAGAACATCAGCCTCAAGGTTGCCAACGACGTCATCTGGGACAACAAGCTCAACGCCCTGCCCATCGTTGACGACAACGATCACCTCATGGGCATTGTCTTCCGCAAGGACTACGACAGCCACAAGACCAACCCCAACGAGCTGCTCGATAACGACAAGCGCTACATGGTTGGTGCCGGTATCAACACCCGCGACTATGCCGAGCGCGTGCCGCTGCTCATCGAGGCCGGTGCCGATGTCCTGTGCATCGACTCTTCCGAGGGCTTCAGCGAGTGGCAGAAGCGCACCATCGAGTGGATCCGCGCCAACTACGGCGAGGACGTCAAGGTCGGTGCCGGCAACGTCGTCGACGCCGAGGGCTTCCGCTTCCTTGCCGACTGCGGTGCCGACTTCATCAAGGTCGGTATCGGCGGCGGTTCCATCTGCATCACCCGCGAGACCAAGGGCATCGGCCGTGGCCAGGCCACCGCGCTGATCGATGTCTGCCGCGCTCGCGACGAGTACTACGAGGAGACCGGCGTCTACGTGCCCGTGTGCTCCGACGGCGGTATCGTCTACGACTACCACATGACGCTCGCCCTGGCCATGGGTGCAGACTTTATGATGCTGGGTCGTTACTTCGCCCGCTTTGACGAGAGCCCGACCGAGCGCGTCAACGTGAACGGTCAGTACATGAAGGAGTACTGGGGCGAGGGTTCTGCGCGTGCCCGCAACTGGCAGCGCTACGACCTGGGCGGCGCCGCGAAGCTCAGCTTCGTCGAGGGCGTCGACTCCTACGTTCCCTACGCCGGTTCCCTCAAGGACGGCGTGGGCGGCACGCTCTACAAGGTCAAGTCAACGATGTGCAACTGCGGCGCCCTCTCGATCCCCGAGCTCCAGGAAAAGGCACGCCTAACGCTGGTCAGCTCGACCTCGATCGTCGAAGGCGGCGCCCACGACGTAGTCGTCAAGGACTCCCAGCAAAGCGTCAGCTATCGCTAAGCGGCTTTCCCAAGCACCGCACCTTGCCGTTCAAACCGTCGCTCGCGTACCAAAGTACGCGTCGCTCCTCTTTCACGGCAATCTGCGGCACTTGGAAAACTCGATCATGCTTGGGCGGGTAACAATTAGCGGTTGATTCACAACCACGTTATTTAGATAAAGCGAGATGCCCGCAAGTCGCAGGCATCTCGCTTGTCGTATTTGCTATCATCAGTCAAGTTAACCTTAGGGTCGGTCGGCTTGGCTTTGTTCGCTACAAGTTTCGCACGCAAAGAAGAGCACTTAATGTGCTCTTCGTCTTGCGCAGGACTGTCCGCAGTAGCGAATAAAGCTAAGCCGACCGACCCCAGCTAAGATTAAAGGAGCTGATATGTGCGATTGCACAGATCATAAGGACGAGATTCCTGTCTACGACGCGCAGGCCATTGAGTCCAGGTGGATGAAGGCCTGGGAGGACTCCAACCTCTTTGCCGTCGACACCGACGACAGCAAGCCCAAGAAGTACGTGCTCGAGATGTTCCCGTATCCGTCGGGCGACCTGCACATGGGCCACGCGCGCAACTACACTATCGGCGATGCCATGGCCCGTCAGGCCCGCATGCGTGGCTACGACGTGCTGCATCCCATCGGCTTTGACGCTTTTGGCCTGCCCGCCGAGAACGCCGCCATCAAGCACAACACGCAGGCTGCCGCCTGGACGTATAAGAACATGGACCAGGCGCTCGCCACGATGAAGCGCATGGGCTTCTCCTACGATCTGGATCGCATGGTCAAGACCTGCAGCCCCGACTACTACCGCTGGGGCCAGTGGATCTTTGAGAAGATGTGGGAAAAGGGCCTGGTCTACCGTAAGAAGAACCCGGTCAACTGGTGCCCCACCTGCAAGACCGTTCTGGCTAACGAGCAGGTTACCGAGGGTAAGTGCTGGCGCTGCGGCACCGAGCCCGAGAAGCGCGACCTGGAGCAGTGGTACTACAAGATTACCGAGTACTCCCAGGAGCTGCTCGACGATCTGGAGAAGCTCCCCGGCTGGCCTGAGCGCGTCAAGCAGATGCAGGCCAACTGGATCGGTCGCTCTGAGGGCGCCGAGGTCGACTTTACCCTGTGCGACCAGGATGGCGAACCCATCGAGGGCGACGAGGGCAAGATCACCGTTTTCACCACGCGTGCCGATACGCTCTTTGGCGTTTCCTTCTTTGTCCTGGCTCCCGAGTACGCCGGCTTGCACGAGCTCGTCGAGGGCACGGAGTACGAGGAGGCCGTCACCAAGATCGTCGAGGACTCCAAGCATATCTCTGCCGTCGAGCGTGCCCAGGGCACCCTCGAGAAGCACGGTGCCTTCACGGGCCGCTATGTGGTAAACCCCGTCAACGGCGAGAAGGTCCCCGTTTGGGTTGCCGATTATGTCGTTGCCGACTACGGTACCGGTGCCGTCATGGCCGTTCCCTGCGGCGACCAGCGCGACTTTGAGTTTGCCCGTAAGTACGACCTGCCGATCGTGCCGATCATCCTGGACGATGACGATCGCGCTGCCGTCGAGGCCAGCGGCGAGAGCATCGATACCTTCCATGCCGAGACCGTCGACTGGGATTGCGCTCACGCTGCCGAGGGCACGCTCGTCCAGTCCGGCAAGTACACTGGCATGCGCGGCGGTAAGCACTCCGAGGGTGAGGCTGCCATCGTGGCCGATCTCGAGGCCATGGGCTGCGGCCGTCGCAAGGTCGAGTTCCGCTTGCGCGACTGGCTCATCAGTCGCCAGCGCTATTGGGGCAACCCCATCCCGGCTATCCACTGCGAGCACTGCGGCATCGTGCCCGTGCCCGAGGATCAGCTGCCGGTGACGCTGCCCGAGAACCTGGACCTGGGCGCCGGCGAAACCCTCGCCGAGTGCAAGGAGTTCTACGAGACCACCTGCCCGGTCTGCGGTCGCCCGGCCAAGCGCGAGACCGATACCATGGACACCTTTACCTGCTCCAGCTGGTACTACCTGCGCTATACCGACCCGCACAACACCGAGCTGCCCTTCTCCAAGGGAGCCGCCGACCGTTGGATGCCCGTCGATAACTACATCGGCGGCATCGAGCACGCCATTCTGCACCTGCTCTACAGCCGTTTCTTTACCAAGGCACTGCGCGACCTGGGTCTGCTGAGTGTGGACGAGCCCTTCACCAACCTGCTGTGCCAGGGCATGGTCAAGGACGAGAACGGCGACACCATGTCCAAGTCCAAGGGCAACGTCGTGCCCCCGAGCTCGGTTATCGAGCCCTACGGTGCCGACACCATGCGTTTGGCGATCCTGTTTATCGCCCCGCCCGAGAAGGACTTCGACTGGGATCCCAAGGCCGTCGAGGGCGCCAACCGCTTCATCAAGCGCGCCTGGCGTATCGTTTGGCAGCTCGTCCAGTCCGGCGACGCCAACGTGGCCTTCGACAAGTCCGCGCTCGACGAGGTCGCGATGAAGCTCTATCGCGAGCGTCACCGCACCATCGCCAAGTGCACCGAGGACTTCGATCGCGGCCAGTTCAACACCGCCATCTCGGCCGTCATGGAGCTCGTCAACGCGGCGAGCGCCTACCTCAACGCCACCGAGGGTACCGCCCGCGACAAGGCGCTGTGCTACGGCGTGGCCAAGGATATCGTGAGCGTCCTTGCCCCCATCTGCCCGTTCTGGGCCGACGAGCTGTGGCACGAGGCGCTCGGCTGCGAGGGCAACGCCTACACCGCCGCCTGGCCCGAGTTCGACCTGGCCGAGTCCGTTGAGGACACGGTGCAGATCGTGGTCCAGGTGCTCGGCAAGGTCCGCGGCCGCGTCGACGTGGCCCGCGATGCCTCCAACGAGGAAATGCAGGCTGCCGCCGAGGCCGCTGTCGCTAAGTGGACCGAGGGCAAGACTGTCGTCAAGGCCATCTGCGTGCCCGGCAAGCTGGTCAACCTGGTGGTCAAGTAAGCACTGCGCGCATAGCTGACATGCAATGAACGAGGGGCGATCCGATTGGGTCGTCCCTCGTTTTGCATGTACCTGCCTAGGTGCCTTCGGCCAATTGTCCTATTCTTGTGGAGAAGCTGTGCGCACGCTGACCTGCAGATTCGTACTGTGCTTGCACGTTTCCGCAGCTATTGGTATAGTTTGCTTGCAAATGTAGTTGTAATTGAAAGAAGTGGGGTTTCGGCCCCGCTTCTTTTTTGTATGGATGGAGGTGCCGCAATGGTCAAGACCAAGACCGAGCAGGCGATCATCGACGCGCTCGAGGCCGTCGCTCCCCAGCACGATGTCGACATCGTCGACGTCGAGCTCGTGGGCGCCACCAAGGCCCCCTGCGTGCGCGTGCGTATCGAGGGTGCCGAGGGTCAGAGCCTGTCTCTCAACGACGTCACGGCCAACACCAAGTGGGTCGGCGATGTGATTGAGGAGCTCGACCCTATCTCTTCGAGCTATACGCTTGAGGTGTCGAGCCCGGGCATGGCGCGCCCGCTGCGCCGCCCGTGCGACTTTGCCCGCTTTGTTGGCGAGAACTGTGAGCTCACCTCCACCGCCACCGAGGGCCGTCGCAAGTACGCCGGCAAGATTGTCGCTGCGACCGAGACCGACGTGACCCTCGAGCTCGAGGACGGCGAGTCCGTCACCCTCGATTTCTCTGATGTTAAAAAGTGCAAGTTGAAGCCCACCTACGACTTCAAGCCCGCGAAGGAAGGAAAGTAAGATGGCAGCATCCGACATGATGTCCGCCCTGATGGAGCTTTGCCAGGAGAAGCACATCGACCAGCTCTACCTGATCGACCGCCTGGAGCAGTCGCTCGCCAAGAGCTATGCCGAGATCCTGCATCTTGAGTGGGGCGCCAAGGTGACCATCGACCGCACCACCGGCAAGATCTACGTCTACCGCCTGGAGCCGATCGACGATTCCATGGACGAGGAGGGCAACTTCACCGAGTTCGAGGAGATCGACGTCACCCCCAAGAACACGAGCCGCATCGCTGCCCAGCACGCCAAGGCCGAGATCAACGCCATCGTGCGTAACTCCGCCCGCGAGCAGATCTACGAGGAGTTCTCCGGCCGCATCGGTGACCTCATCAGCGGCACCGTGCTGCAGTCCACGCCCGACTTCACGATCGTCAAGATTCGCGAAGGCGTCGAGGCCGAGCTGCCGCACTTCGATCAGCGCCGTTACGAGAACGAGCGCAACGAGCGTCCGATGGGCGAGCGCTACCTGCACAACCAGCACATCAAGGCCGTGATCATCGACGTTCGCGACCCCAACTCCAACCTGCAGCCGGTTCGTGGCGAGCACAGCCGTCCGCCGATTGTCATCTCCCGCACCCACCCCGAGCTCATGCGTCGTCTGTTTGAGCAGGAGGTGCCCGAGATCTATGAGGGCACCGTCCAGATCAAGTCGATCGCCCGCGAGCCCGGTCAGCGCTCCAAGGTCGCCGTCCATTCGCTCGACGATCGTCTGGATCCCGTGGGCGCCTGCGTCGGCCCCAAGGGCAGCCGTGTTCGCGCTGTTGTGGGCGAGCTCCGTGGCGAGCGCGTCGACGTCATCCTGTGGGATGCCGATCCTGCCGTCTATGTCGCCAACGCCCTGTCGCCCGCTAAGGTCACCCGCGTCCTCATCGACGAGGAGAAGGCCTACGCCGGCGTCATCGTGCCCGACGACCAGCTGTCCCTCGCCATCGGCAAGGAGGGCCAGAACGCCCGCCTCGCCGCGCGCCTTACCGGCTGGCACATCGACATCAAGTCCGAGACGCTTGCCGCCGACATCCTCAAGAACGTTCCCGTTCACGAGGAGCCCGCCGCCGACCTGATCGGTGACGAGGAGGACGAGGACGTCCGCCGCTGCGAGTACGTGTCCGAGGACGGCATCCAGTGCCGCAACCAGGCTCGTCCCGGCTCCCGTTTCTGCGGTGTCCACGACACCGACGCCTTCGATGATGCGGAGGACCTGATCTAGCGCGCGGTTGCGCCGGGCGGGTCCCGGCGCGTCTCCCACGCTCGTTCAGTCTCTAGGCACCCAAGGTGCCAGAAAGGGTAGGTGAAGTCATATGGCAAAAGTCCGTGTGTCCACCCTGGCCAAAGAGTTCGGCATGACCTCTAAGGAACTGATGGGTCATCTCGCCGATATGAAGATTCCCGCTAAGTCCGCTTCCTCCACCTTGGAGGACGCCTATGTCGCCATGGTCCGCAAGCAGCTCGCCTCGGTGATCGAGGCCCGCGCCCAGGAAGTCGAGGCCGCCAAGCAGGCCGAGGAGCAGGCAGCTGCCGCCGAGGAGGCCGCTCGCGCCGCCGAGGCCGAGCGCGAGCGCATCGCCGCCGAGAAGGCCCGCGAGGAGGAGCGTCGCCAGTTTGCCGCAGCCCAGGCTGCCGAGGAGGCCGCCCGCGCCGAGGCCGAGGCTAAGAAGAAGGCCGAGCAGGAGCGTCTTGCCCGCGAGAAGGAGGAGGCTGCCCGCGAGGCCCAGCGCCGCGCCGTTCCCGCTTCCGACTCCGGTTCGCGCTTCCGTTCGCTGCTCGACCAGATCGCCGCACAGGAGACCGTGCTCAAGGAGAAGAAGGACGCCGAGGACAAGGCCAAGGCCGAGCGCGCCGCAGAGCGCGGTAACCGTCGTGGCGGCAATAACGACCGCCGCGGTGGCCGTCGTAACGATCGCAACGCTTCCGACAACAACTCCGAGCGCAATGCCTCCGAGAGCCGTCCGCACAGCCATCGCACCAACGCCAGCAACAACGTCGCTGCCGGCATGGACTTCCCCAACCCCGATAAGCAGGGCAAGGGCAAGAAGCGCAAGGGCGGTCACAACAACGAAGAGGACCACTACAGCCGCATGGCTCGCGAGGCCGAGGAGTACAGCCGCGAGAAGGTGCTCGAGGAGGCTCGTGCTGCCGTCGAGGAGGCCTCTCGCGAGTCCACCGGTCGCCGCAAGAAGCGCAAGGAGAAGCGCGAACGCGAGGCTGCCAAGGCTCAGGAGGAGCGCAAGATAGAGGAGGCGCTGGCCCAGGGCGTGAACCCCGAGGACCTCGACGCCATCAAGGTCTCCCAGGGCGTTACCGTCCAGGAGCTTGCCGAGGCGCTTGACGTTCCGGCCAACGACATCATCAAGCGCCTGTTCCTGCTGGGTACGCCGCTCACCATGACGCAGTCCATGTCCGACGACCTCGTCGAGCTCGTCGCCGACGACCTGGGCCGTCAGATTAAGATCATCACCCCCGAGGAGGAGAACACCTTCTCGTTCTACGACGATCCCGCCGACCTTAAGCCGCGCGCCCCGGTCGTCACCGTCATGGGCCACGTCGACCACGGTAAGACGTCGCTGCTCGACGCCATCCGTCATACCGGCGTTGCTGCCGGCGAGGCGGGCGGCATTACGCAGGCCATCGGCGCTTCGCAGGTCATGATCAACGACCGCAAGATCACCTTTATCGATACCCCGGGTCACGCCACCTTTACGGCTATGCGTGCCCGTGGTGCTAAGGTGACCGACATCGTCATTCTGATCGTGGCCGCCGACGACGGCGTCATGCCCCAGACGGTCGAGTCGATCAACCATGCCAAGGCCGCCGGCGTTCCCATCGTCGTCGCCGTCAACAAGATCGATAAGCCGGGCGCCAACCCCGACCGCGTGCGCCAGGAGCTCACCGAGTACGGCGTCATCCCCGAGGAGTGGGGCGGACAGAACATGTTCGTCAACATCTCGGCCAAGCAGAAGATCGGTATCGACGACCTTCTGGAGACCGTGCTGCTTCAGGCCGACGTTCTCGAGCTCAAGGCTAACCCGGACACCTTTGCCTCCGGCAACGTCCTCGAGGCCAAGCTCGACAAGGGCCGCGGCTCGGTCGCTACCGTGCTCGTGACCCGCGGTACCCTGCACGTGGGCGATACGCTGGTCGCCGGCCTTACCTACGGCCGCGTCCGCGCCATGCTCGACCCCAAGGGTCGCGCCGTCACCGAGGCCGGTCCCTCCGACGCCGTCGAGATTTTGGGCCTGCAGTCCGTGCCCAACGCCGGCGACGAGTTCCGCGTGTTTGAGGACGAGCGCGAGGCTCGCGCCCTTGCCGACGAGCGTTCGCTCAAGGCCCGTATCGAGGAGCAGAGCCGCGTCAAGCACGTCACGCTCGAGAACCTCTTCGAGACCATCGCCGACGCCGAGGTCAAGGAGCTCAACCTGATCATCAAGGCCGACGTCCAGGGTTCCATCGAGGCCCTTCAGGACTCGCTCGACAAGATGGATCAGTCCGAGGTTCGCATCAACACGATTCACTCCGCCGTTGGCGCCATCAACGAGACCGACGTGGTCCTGGCCGACGCCTCCAACGCCATCATCATCGGCTTTGGCGTCCGTCCCGACGGTAAGGCCCGCTCCGCCGCCGAGCGCGAGGGCGTCGAGATCCGTTGCTACGACGTCATCTACAAGTGCCTCGAGGAGCTCGACGCCGCCCGTATCGGCATGCTCAAGCCCACCGAGGTCGAGGTCGCCACGGGTACCGCGACCGTCCTTGACACCTTCAAGGTGCCCAAAGTCGGTATCGCCGCCGGTGTCCGCGTCGAGGAGGGCGAGATCGCCGCGACCGATTCCGTGCGCCTGGTGCGCGACGGTATCGTGGTCTTCAACGGCAAGATCGCCTCGATGCGCCACTACAAGGACGAGGCCAAGAGCCTCAAGAGCGGTTCCGAGGGCGGCATTGGCCTGGAGAACTTCCAGGACATCAAGCCCGGCGACCAGATCGAGGGTTACCGCATCGACCAGGTTGCCCGTACCGAGTAGGGGGTAGCGCTATGAAGCAAACGCAGGCAACCCGCCGTCTGGGCGAGCAGCTTCGCGAGAAGCTTGGTTATATCCTGCTCTTTGAGGTTTCCGATCCGCGTCTCGACCTAGTTACTTTGACCGCGGTCGAGGTCGCGGTGGACCGTTCGTTCGCGCGTGTGTACGTGTCGTGCGATGCGAGCCGCTACGATGAGGTCATGGAGGCGCTCGCAAGCGCCAAGGGCCGTATTCGCAGCCTGTTGGCTCGCTCGCTCGATTGGCGTGTTACGCCCGAGCTCGATTTTCGCATCGATCGCTCGACCGATGAGGCCGAGCGCATCACGCGTGCGCTGGAAAACGTTCCCGCCACGCTTGCGATCGAAAAGGACGAGGACGGCTATCCGATAGCGGATGCCGCCCAGGAGGCAGCTTTAGATGACTAATTCCGCCGACCTCGCCTCGTGCGAGTCTGCAGATATTCAGCGACGCATCCTCGAGCTCATCGAGGGTGCGTCCTCCATTGCGATTTCGGGACATACTTCTCCCGATGGCGATGCCTTGGGCTCCGTGCTGGGTCTGGGCCTCTCGCTCATGAAGTTTTTCCCCAACAAGGACATTGCCCTGCTGCTGGCAGACGATGACCCGGTTCCGCGTATCTACCGCTTTATGGAAGGCTCCGATCGCCTGGTGCCGGCATCTGCGTACACTGGCAATCCGGACCTGTTCATCTCGGTGGACGTACCGGTCGTCGAGCGCCTCAACGACTCTGCTGAGGTGCTTCGTCGCTCCAAGCATGTGGTGTGCTTCGATCACCATCCGGCTCGCGAGGAGTTTGCCGAACTGAGCCTGAGGCGTGTTGAAGCTGCAGCCTGCGCTATGATCATCGACCGCTTCTTGGACAACTGTGGCATTGTCGCCCGTGATGGCGTTGCGACCTGCCTGCTGTGCGGCTTGGTTACCGATACCGGCCGTTTTCAGTACCAAAACGCCGATGCCGCTGCGTTCCATGCGGCTTCGCGACTGGTTGCCCACGGTGCCGATCCGGCGCGTGTGGCACTCGAGGTATATCAGAGCATGCGCGTTGAGTTTTTGCACCTCAAGTCCATCGTTATGGGCCGCATCAAGACAGTGGCCCACGGGCGCGTCGCGTATAGCTACGCGTACCAGAGTGACCTTGAGGCTTGCGGTGTCACCTCGGATGAGTGCGACGGCCTGGTTGACGTGGTGCGCTCAGTGATGGGCGTCGAGGTCTGCATGTTCTTAAAGGGCATTGAGGGCGATACCAAGGTGCGTGGCAACCTGCGCTCCAAGGGGGACCTCGATGTGTCCGAGATTGCTGCCAACTTTGGCGGTGGCGGGCATCATGCTGCCGCCGGTTTCTCCAACAACGGAACGATTCTCGAGACGCTCACCGTGGCACTTCCCATGCTGGCCGAGCTGGTAGGGGAGGATCCCGCTTCGGTGACCGTCGAGCTTTAACTTTTTGGATGGTACATGGCTCGTCGTACGCCTTCACAACTGAATATGCTGCTCGCCGTCGATAAGCCGGTGGGCTGTACGTCCCACGATGTGGTCTCGCAATGCCGACGCGCCCTCCATGAGCGGCGCGTCGGCCATGCCGGCACGCTCGACCCCATGGCATCTGGCGTCATGGTGGTGGGTGTGGGCCAGGCCACCCGTCTGCTGGGCATGCTCACGCTCGATACCAAAAGCTACGTCGCCGATATTTCGTTTGGCGCCGAGACGAATACCGATGATGCGGAGGGCGAGGCGGTCCGCACGGTGGCTGTTGCCAACGAGCTCCGCGATCCTGCCTATGCGCGTGAGCAATTGGCCTCCATGCTGGGTCCGCAGATGCAGGTGCCGCCGGCGTTTTCGGCTATCTCGGTCAATGGCGTTCGTGCCTACAAGTCTGCTCGCGAGGGCAATGCGGTGGACCTACCTCCGCGTCCCGTCGAGGTCTATGCCGCCGACCTGATCGCCGTGGGCGGCGAAGGTGATACGTGCGTGTGGACCGTGGCGTTCTCGGTGAGCAAGGGAACCTATATCCGAGCGCTCGCTCGCGACCTGGGCCGCGCCTGCGAGAGCGCCGCGCACATTTCCGCGCTGCGCCGCACGGCCTCCGGTGTTGTTTCCATTGGCGCTTGTCATGCGGTCGAGGAGCTTTCTCCCGAGTCCGCGGCTGGCTTTGCCCTGGATCCCATTGCGGCCCTGGGCGCCACACGTGTTGACTTGCCGGGCAATCTTGCCGACGACCTTCTCTGCGGCCGACGCATTCCCGTTGAGCGTGCGCTTGCCGATTTCGATGCCTCGAAGGCGCCGTTTGCGTTGGTGCTCGATGGGGGACTCAAGGCGCTCGCCCGCATTGAGGGTGGCCGCTTTGTCATGGAGCACGTGTTTCCGCAGGCAATCGGCGGTGTTCGATGATGTTGTCCGTTCGCGAGCTCGCGCGTATCTTTTTCGCGGGCGAGTCGGACGAGGCTCGCATCGTTACTGCCGATGTGTTTGATAAGTGTGAGCACCTGGGTGCCGCATCGATTGCCATCGGCGTGTTCGACGGCGTTCACCGTGGACACCGGGAGCTCATTGCGGCGCTTGTCCGTGATGCCCGTGCCCATGGCTGCAAGGCGGTCGTAGTTACCTTCGATCCCGACCCGGACGTCGTGGTGAGCCCTTCGCCCGCTCAAAAATTGATGACGACGGCCGACCGTCTGCATGCCCTGGCTCAAACTGGGGTCGATGCGGTGGTGGCCGTTCCCTTTACGCCTGAGGTTGCGGCGCTTGACCATGTTGCTTTTCTCTCGCTGGTGTCGCGTCTGGTCGACATTCGATCGATTCGCGTTGGCAGCGACTTTAGGCTGGGTCGTGGCGGTGCTTCTGGTGTTGACGAGATGCGCGCCTGGGGTGCCGAGCGCGGCGTTGACGTATACGGGCACGACTTGCTTTGCGAGGGCGGTGAGGCCATTTGCGCCACCCGCATTCGTCATGAGCTGGGACAGGGCCATGTGGAGCTTGCTGCTGAGTTACTCGGCCGTCCGTATATGGTGCGTGGCGGTGTTATTCGCGGCCGTCACGAGGGTTCTGGCATGGGCTTTCCCACGGCAAACCTGCAGGTTCCCGACGGTATTCAGGTGCCTGCCGATGGCGTGTATGAGGGTCTGGTGCTGGTCGATGACACCGCGTGGCCCGCTGCCGTGAACGTCGGACTGCCGCCGACGTATGCCGACGATGTCGCTTCGGCGCATCTCGAGGCTAATTTAATTGGTTATACGGGCGACCTGTACGGCTCTTCTGTTTCGCTAGCGTTTACGCGTTGGCTGCGTCCGTCGCGTGTGTTCGATTCGCTGGATGAGTTGATTGCGACCGTCGAGGGTAATATCGAAGATATTCGTCACAACTTGGGCAAGCAGGGGGTGAGCATCCGTGATTAGCGATGAGGAAAAAGACCAGGTACGCGCTGCGTCTGACCTGGTTGCCATCGTGCAGGAAACGGTCGAGCTCAAGCCCCGCGGCCATGAGTTTTGGGGATGCTGCCCCTTCCATGGCGAAAAGACGCCGTCCTTCCACATTATCCCCGCCACGCAGGTGTGGCATTGCTTTGGCTGCGGCGAGGGTGGCGACGTTTTCACGTATATCATGAAGCGCGAGAACTTGAGCTTTCCCGAGTCAATCCGTTATTTGGCCGATCGCGCGGGTATTGAGCTGCATGACACCGGAGATCGCCGCGAGCGCGGCACCAAGCGTGCCCGCATCTACGATCTGTGCGCCGAGACCGCCCAGTTCTACCACACCATGCTCATGCGCGGTAAGGACGGCCGTCCGCGCGAGTACTTTGCCAGCCGCGGCATGGGCGGCGACGTCTGCCGCCGCTACTGCCTGGGCTTTGCACCGGGCCGTAACGCGCTGGTGTCGCACCTGTCCCAGGCGGGTTTTACCCCGCAGGAGATGATCGACGCCAACGTTGCCGTGAGCCGCGGGCGCGGGCAGCTTGCCGACCGCTTTTACGACCGCGTGATGTTCCCCATCTTTGACGAGCAGGGTCACAACATTGCCTTTGGCGGTCGCATTATGGGCGACGGTCAGCCTAAGTATCTCAACACCGCCGAGACGAGCGTGTTCCATAAAAAGCGAAACCTCTACGGTTTTAATTGGGCCAAGGAGTTTATCGTCGCGCAGGATACCGCCGTCGTGGTGGAGGGCTATACCGATTGCATCGCCTGCTGGGAGGCGGGGATTAAAAACGTTGTCGCCACGCTGGGCACCGCGCTCACGGAGCATCATGTCAAGACGCTCATCCGCTTTGCCAAGCGCATCGTGTACATGTTCGATGGTGACGCCGCCGGCCAAAAGGCCGCTCGCCGTGCGATTCAGTTTATTGAGCAGGATTCGATGGACCTGCGCTGTGTGGTGCTGCCCGACGGTAACGATCCCATGGAGTTCATCACGGCGCACGGCGGAGAGGAGCTGCAGAAACGCATTGACGCCGCCGAGCCTCTCATGGACTTTGTGTACCGTTCGCTGCAGGAGTCGAGTGACATCACCACGCCGGGCGGTCGCGCCAAGGCGCTGGAGGATGCGCTGACGCTTATCTATCCGTTGCGCGACAGCTATATGATCGACACGTACTTTATCCAGATTGCCGACCTGTTGGGTTTGGATCTGGAGACCGTGCGCGCGAGCTCGGGCCGTGTGTTTCGCGATGTCGCCAAGCGCGAGGATGTGGAACGACGTCGTGAGCAGAACTATGAGCGCCAGCGGGCACAGGCTGAGCGGTCCGGTAGCGCGGGCGGTCGGACGTCGGGTTCTCGCGATGCCGGTCGCGGTGCTTGGGCATCGGGCGCGAAGCCGCCGGTGTCCGCGCCGGTCGAAGAAGAGCCGTACGACTACGTCCCGCTTGATGCCTACGGTGCCGCGCCCGTGGAGGTCGTCGAAGATCTTCCGCCGATCGATGTGCCTGATGGTATGGGCGCTGTGCCTGCGGCTGACGGTTCGGGCGCACCGGCTGCGGCGGCGCCGATGGTTCTTACCGATCTTGAACGCAAGTCCTTGGCAGGGGAGCGCGAACTGTTGACGATGCTCACGAGCTACCCCGACCTGTTCCGCACGTATGCCGACCGCATCTGCTCCATCGAGTGGGTTGACCCACGTCACGAGTCCATCGCATGGGCCGTTCTGGCAACGCCGCCGGGAACCGATCCTGCAGCCTGCATGGATGCGGCGCGCTCAGTGTGTCCCGATGCGGCAACGCTTGTGAGTGCCGGGCGCATCTCGGCGACGAGCAAGCACCCCACCGAGACGAACATCGTGTTTATGCTCGATACGCTCGAGCTCTACACCATCAAGCGTCGCATGCGTGCCGCACAGGCCAAGCTGCGCCAGGACCGTTCGCTCGATGATGAGGCCCGTCGCGCGCTGACCGTGCAGGCCGCGCAGGATTCGCAGCGTCAGCGCGAACTGCAAAAGTCGATCGGCGGCGTGGCAGACCCGTTTCGTTTGATCGGCCTGGAGGCCGCAGGCACCGAACAAGCCTAGATGTTGTGGTCAACCAGCGTATTCTCGCCTATATCCAGTCCTCTTTTTGGGTATAGACGTCACTGTGTGTGCTAAAGTATTGAGTCCTGTGGACTATGAAGGGAGAATCTGTGCCAAAAAAGACTGAGAGCACGGGTACTGGGCTGGAATCCTACGTTGCAAAGCTTATGGGCAACGGCTCAAACAGGACTTCGGTAACCGAGGACGAGATTCAGGTCGCCCTGAAGGATATCGATGTAACTGATGAGCAGCTCACCGCGGTGTATTCCGCGCTGCGCAACAGCGGCATCCAGATTATCTCCGCGAGCGGTAACGACGACGCCCCCATGGACGTCGACGATGACGATAACGATACCGATACCGACGATTTCGATGACGACGACGAGCACGATTCCGGCTCGCTCGACGATCACGAGCTCAAGATGGCCCGTCAAGCCGACGCCGAGATGGGTTCTTCCAAGAGCAAGAAGAAGCGCGCCGTGCGCACGTCCCGTTCGCGTTCGCGCGTGCGCGGCATCGACGCCTCCACGGTGATGCTGACCGGCGACCCGGTCCGTATGTACCTCAAGGAGATCGGCAAGGTCGACCTGCTGACCGCCTCCGAAGAGGTCGATCTGGCTATGAAGATCGAGGCCGGTCTTGAGGCCACCGAGAAGCTCGAGGCTGCCGATGCTGGTGAGCTCGAACTCACGCGTGCCGAGATGCGTCGTCTTACGCGCATTGAGAACGTGGGCCTCGAAGCCAAGCAGGCGCTCATCAGCGCAAACCTTCGTCTGGTCGTCTCCATCGCCAAGCGCTATGTCGGTCGCGGCATGCTTTTCCTGGACCTGATCCAGGAGGGCAACCTCGGTCTGATTCGCGCCGTCGAGAAGTTCGACTACCAGAAGGGCTTTAAGTTCTCCACGTACGCCACGTGGTGGATCCGTCAGGCCATCACGCGCGCGATCGCCGACCAGGCCCGTACCATCCGTATTCCCGTGCACATGGTCGAGACCATCAACAAGCTCGTCCGTGTGCAGCGCCAGCTCCTTCAGGACCTGGGTCGCGACCCGACCCCCGAGGAGATCGGTGCCGAGATGGACATGAGCGCCGACCGTGTCCGCGAGATCCAGAAGATCTCGCAGGAGCCCGTGTCGCTCGAGACCCCCATCGGCGAGGAAGAGGATTCCCAGCTGGGCGATTTCATCGAGGACTCCCAGGCTATCGTTCCGCCCGATGCGGCCAGCTTCTCCATGCTGCAGGAGCAGCTCACCCAGGTGCTCGACTCGCTTGCCGATCGTGAGCGCAAGGTTATCGAGCTGCGCTTTGGTCTTGTCGACGGACATCCCCGTACGCTCGAGGAGGTCGGCCGCGAGTTTGGCGTCACGCGCGAGCGCATCCGCCAGATCGAGTCCAAGACCCTGGCCAAGCTCCGCCATCCCAGCCGTAGCAGCAAGCTCAAAGACTATATCGAGAGCTAGTCAAGCAAGAAGCGCCCTCAAGCACATCTGCTTGGGGGCGCTTTCATGTAGTCGTTGGGGACGTTCTTGAATGACTAGTCGTTCAAGAACGTCCCCAATGACTGGGTCGGAAAATTTCTTAAAAAAGTTCTTGCCCTAAGCTGATTCGTCCGTATAATAAACTTCGTTGCTTGAGAGCACGCACCTATTCCTCGGTAGCTCAATGGTAGAGCACGCGGCTGTTAACCGCGCTGTTGTAGGTTCGAGTCCTACCCGGGGAGCCAGAATTTTCCAGCCCTTTCCGTTGGGCTTTAAATTCCTCGGTAGCTCAATGGTAGAGCACGCGGCTGTTAACCGCGCTGTTGTAGGTTCGAGTCCTACCCGGGGAGCCAGGTTGTAAAACCCGTCGCTTATGCGGCGGGTTTTTTCATGCCGCGATCGCTGTTCGCGAACGTTACCGTATCAACATTTCGTGTCGAGGATGTAATCCCGAGGCTCGCCACCTCAACATGGCGCGGTCGTTGTAGAATATTGCAATGATTGCTCCCACGAGATGGTGCCGCGAGCACCAGATAAGGAGATTCTTGTGTCTGAGACCATTAACGGCAGCCTGAGCGTCTCGAACGACGTTATTGCCGATATTGCCGGTTATGCCGCGATGACGTGCTATGGCGTCGTCGGTATGGCTGAGCAGCTCCAGGGCGCCGAGAGCGTGCGCCTGCTTGCCGGTCAGCGCCTCCGCAAGGGCGTGCTTGTCTCCGCCGACGAGAACGGCCTTACGGTCGATCTTCACGTCGTGCTCGAGAACGGCGTCAACATGAAGTCCGTCTGCCACAATCTTTCGAGCTCCGTTGCCTTCACCCTGCAGGAGATCGCCCAGATCGATCCCGCCAGCCTTAAGATCGGCATCCATATCGACGCGCTCAAGAGCCGTCTGAACTAGCATCCGAAAACGGAGATTCAAATACCCATGATTGCAAAGACCATTCGCACCTGTTTTCCGATCGCTGCGGCTGCTGTTTCCGACAAGGCCGAGGAGATCAACAAGCTCAACGTCTTCCCCGTACCCGACGGCGACACCGGTACCAACATGTCGCTCACGCTCGCTTCGGTGACCAAGGAGCTCTCCGCCCTTCCTGCCGATGCCGATATGGAAGCCATCGCCGGCGCCATCACCCACGGCTCCCTCATGGGCGCCCGCGGCAACTCCGGTGTCATCACCTCGCAGATCCTGCGCGGTGTGGCCGAGGGTCTCGTCTCTGCCGACGATCCCATTACGTCCGCCAACATCGCCTATGCGTTCCGTCGTGCCGTCAAGGTCGCCTTCCAGGCCGTCCGTAAGCCCATCGAGGGCACGATCCTCACGGTGCTGCGCGATGTCTCGACTAAGGCCGACGAGTGCGAGAAGAAGAAGTTCTCGGCTGAGGATTCGCTCGATGCCATCGTCGTTGAGGCGTATCAGTCCGTCGCTCGCACGCCCGACTTGCTGCCCGTCCTCAAAGAGAACGGCGTGGTCGACTCCGGCGCCTTTGGCTTTGCCATCTTCCTGGAGAACTTTGTTGCCGCCGCGCTTGGCCGCAGCACCGTTGTCGAGGATTTCTCCGCCACGTTTGATTCCGCTGGCTCTGCCCGCGATGCGGCCCTTGGTCGCGTTGAGATCGAGGCCAATGACGATTGGGAGGGCTCGGAGTTCCGCTACTGCAACGAGTTCCTCTTTAAGGCCGACGCCCCGTTTGACGAGGACGAGTGCCTTAAGTTCCTGGGCTCCATGGGCGACTGCGAGCTGCTCGTGGGTGCCTACCCCGACTACAAGATCCATGTGCACTCCAACACCCCCAACCTGGTGCTCGAGCACATGCTGCAGCTTGGTCAGATCTATGAGGTCTTTATCCACAACATGGAGATGGAGGCCCACGACCGTACCGCTAAGATTCACGAGGACCAGGAGAAGGCCGCCGAGCCCGCCAAGGCCTTGGGCTTTGTCGCCGTTGCCGCCGGTTCCGGCGAGGCAGACATCCTCAAGTCCCTCGGCGTTGACGTGATCGTCTCGGGTGGCCAGACCATGAACCCCTCGACCGCCGACCTGCTGGGCGCCGTCGACCAGGTCAACGCGACCTCGGTCATCATTTTGCCCAACAACGGTAACATCCGCATGGCTGCCGAGGCCGCTGCCTCTGCCTGCGCCGATAAGAAGGTCGCCGTCGTTCCCACGAAGACCGTCCCGCAGGCCTTCTCCGCGCTGTTCGCGGTCCTGCCCGATTCCGAGCTTGAGGACGCCGTCGCCGCCATGGTCGACGCCATCAGCGAGGTCCGCGATGGCGAGGTCACCCGCGCCGTGCGCGATTCCAGCGCCTCGGACGGCTCGCCGATTCACTCCGGCGACGTCATGGGCATCATTGCCGGCTCCATCGACGTGGTCGGCTCCGACGTGAAGCAGGTCACGCTCGACTGCATCAACCGCATGCAGGAGGAAGAGGAGGGTGACGCGCTGACGATTCTGGCCGGCGAGGAGCTGTCCGATGAGGCCTTCCAGGAGATCGTCGACGCTATCGAGGAGGCTCAGCCCGACCTGGAGATCGACGCCCATCGTGGCGAGCAGCCGCTCTATCCCGTGATCTTCTCGATCGAGTAGGCAACTGCCCATGTCCGAGCTGTGCTCCGTGCCGCGCGTCTCGGAGCGCTTTGCCCAGAGCAATGCGCTCGACGAAGATATCGCGCGACTCAAATATGTTTCGGGTAAACGTGAGGAGGCCCTTCGCCGTCTGGGAATTCGGACAGTGGGGGACCTCCTTCTCCATATTCCTCATCGATACCTCGACTTTACCCGTTCGTGGTCCATCGAGATGGCGCCCATCGGTACCGTGTGCACCATCATCGCCACGGTCGATCGTATCGTCCAAAAGCAGCCGCGTCCGCGCATGCAGGTGACCGAGGTCTCACTCGTTGACGAGACGGGCGTGCTGCAGGTCGCCTTTTTCCGCCAGCCCTGGATTGCCCAACAGCTTAAGCAGGGCGACCGCCTGGCCGTGATGGGCAAGGTTGAATTTGCCTACGGTTTTAAGCAGATGGCCTCGCCGCACTTTGAAAAGCTCGAGGATGGGCGTGCCGCAGGCACCATCCTGCCGGTCCATTATGTGAGTGACGGCGTGAGCCAGGCGTGGATGCGCCGCATCGTAAGCGGCGCGCTCGAGGTCGTCGGCAATCCCTTCGACCCGATTCCCGCACGCTTGCGCGTCAAGCGACGCCTGATGAGCAATGCCCGCGCGCTTCGATCGATCCACTTTCCATCGAGTATGGCTGAGCGGGATATCGCGCGACGTCGCCTTGCTTATGAGGAGTGCCTTTACCTTCAGCTGGCGCTGCGCCTGCGCAACGATGGCGGCCTAGTCGATGTGGTGCCCTATGCCCACACCGCGGGCGAGCACCTGGCCGCACTCAAGCAAGCCCTGCCGTTTTCGCTGAGCGACGAGCAGGAGGCCGCGTTCCAAGATATCCTGCGCGATATGTGCGATGGCGGGCGCGTGATGAACCGCCTGCTGCTGGGCGATGTCGGTACCGGCAAGACCGCCGTTGCCGCCTGCGCGCTGGCTGTGGCTGCCGATAGCGGCACGCAGGCCTGTGTTATGGCGCCCACGGGCGTGCTGGCGCGCCAATATGCCGATAAGACCGGCCCTCTGCTCTCTCAGGCCGGCATGTCCTGGGCGCTTCTGACGGGTGCCACGCCGGCCGCAGAGCGCGAGCGCATTCATGCCCAGCTGGAATCGGGCGAGCTCGACGTGCTCTTTGGCACCCACGCGGTGCTTTCAGATAACGTTGCGTTCAAGCATCTGTCGCTCGTGGTCATCGATGAACAGCACCGGTTTGGTGTGGGCCAGCGCAATGCCCTGCGCGCCAAGGGCCCCGGTGCGGACCTGCTCGTTATGACGGCGACGCCGATCCCGCGTACGTTGGCGCTCTCTGTCTATGGCGACCTGGACACGAGCATCATTCGCCATCGGCCTGTTCCGGGGGCAGGCGTTACGACACGCGTGCTCACCGAGTCGAGCCGTGACTTGGCCTACGGCGCCATCCGCGAGGCGCATGAAAAGGGCCAGCAGGCCTATGTGATCTGCCCCCTCGTGGAGCCGAGTGACTCGGCCGATGAGCTGGAAGACGTGCCCGGTATTGCCCGCGACGATGAGGGCCGCGTAACCGTCCCCGTGCCGCTGCACGATACGGCAACCGAGCTCGACCGCCTGCGCCTGGCGTTGCCGGGTCTTGTCATCGAGCGCCTTCACGGCCGCATGCCGGCGGGGGAGAAGGACCGCGTGATCGATGCCTTCAAGCGCGGCGAGATCGACGTGCTCGTATCGACCACGGTGGTCGAGGTGGGTGTCGACGTGCCCAACGCCACCGTCATGGTCATCGAGAACGGTGAGCGCTTTGGCTTGGCGGCCCTGCACCAGCTGCGCGGTCGCGTGGGCCGCGGCAGCGTGTCGGGCACGTGCCTGGTCATGACGCACTCCAAGGGCAACGGCGGCGCGTCGGCGGCGCAAGATCGTCTGCAATCGCTCGAAAAAACCTCGGATGGCTTTACGCTCGCCCAGATGGACCTGCGCCTGCGCCACGAGGGCGAAATCCTGGGGTACCGCCAGCACGGCGGTGTGACCTTGCGCTTTGTGGACCTGGACGCCGATGAGGACCTTATCGAATGGGCCCATTTGGACGCGGTCGAGCTCTTGAGGTATGCTTGCAACCTTGACTCTGTGGCGACGCGTCCCTTGCGCGACGCGGTCGCCATGCGTTATCGACATATCTTTAAGGAGGTCAGCGGAGGATGAGAATCATCGGCGGCGAATGGCGCGGTCGTAAGATCGAGGAGCCCCGTGGTCGCGATGTCACCCGCCCCACGACTGATCGCGTGCGCGAGGCGTGCGCATCTATGGTCATGTCGGCATTCGATTTCGATTTGGACGAAGTTCGTGTGCTGGACGCCTTTGGCGGCTCCGGTGCCTTAGGGTTAGAGATGCTCTCTCGTGGGGCCCGCTCGCTCACGACGTTTGAGATCGATCGCAACGCCGCGCGGCTCATTACCAAGAATATCGAGTCGCTCTGCCGCGACCGTGCGCGTTGGCGCGTGGTCACGGGCGACATGCTGGCGAGTGCCTCGCGCGGTCGTGTACCGGGCGGCCCCTTTGATCTGGTCCTACTCGACCCGCCCTATGCTTTTGGTGCCGAGCCGGTCGAGGAACTGCTACAGAACTTGGCTCAGCAGGGTCTGCTTGCACCTGGCGCTTATGCCCTGTTTGAGCATGCCGCCGCCGATGCGGGCGCGCATCCGGCAGACTTTGAGACTGTACGTGAGAAGCGCTACGGCATTACCTCGGTCGACCTGCTTCGTTGGGTCGGCGATGACGATGGTGAGGGCGATAGCGCCGGCACCGATGCTGACAACAACGATGCCACGACGTTTCAGGAGGATGCTCATGAGTGACACCATCAATCGCGTGATCGTCCCGGGTACCTTCGATCCCATCACGTTTGGCCATATCGATGTGATCCGCCGCGCCCGCCGCATCTTTCCCAGCGTGATCGTCGCTGTTGCCGAGTCGCAGGGTAAAAACGGTGTGGGCACCACGTTTACGCTCGATGAGCGCGTGGCGCTGGCCCGCGAGGCGCTCGGTGATATCGACGGCGTTGAGGTCCTGCCCTTTACCGGCCTGCTGGTCGACTTCGCTCGTGAGCAGGGGGCGGGGGCCGTGGTCAAGGGCCTGCGCGCCATGACCGACTTTGAGTACGAGCTGCAGCAGGCCGACCTCAACTATCGCTTGGATAACGAGCTGGAGTCCATCTTTGTCATGAGCGCGCCGCAGTACGGCTATATCTCAAGCTCGGTTGTTCGCCAGATCGCCTCGCTCGGTAGTGACGTATCGACGTTTGTCCCGCCCAACGTGGTCGAAGCGCTCAAACATCGCTTTTCGTGACGTTTCTTATTGCCTGGTGGCATGTGGTAAACTAGCACGATGATATGTTACCTATGAAAGGAGACCGGATGCCGGGCGAGAATTTTCCTGGCGATAGGATCGTCAGCTTGGTCGATGAGCTCGAAGGGCTGATCGAGGAAGCCAAGCCGCCTTTCGGCAAGAACGCTCAGTTCAAGGTCATCGACGCCGACGTGTTCTTCAACATCCTCGACGAGATCCGCATGAGCTATCCCGAGGAGTGGCAGAAGTCCCGCCGTATCCTTAAGGAGCGCGAGGAGCTTATGGCTTCCGCCGCCGCTCAGGCCGATTCCATCATCGCCGACGCTCAGCAGCAGGCCCTCACCATTGCCGGTGAGCAGGAGATCGTCCGCCTTGCGCAGCAGCAGGCCGACGACATCCGCGATCGTGCCCAGCAGTACGAGCGCGAGACGCGTTATGCTGCCGAGGACTACGCAGAGCAGGTCTTTACGCACCTTGAGGAAAACCTCAAGAGTCTGACCGGCACCGTTACCCGTTGCCGTCAGCAGCTCAACGAGGGTGCCGCCCAACAGAATGGTCAGTGGTAATGGCTGAGTTCCCGAGCGTTACCGTCGATCTTTCTGAGCAGCTCGAGTTTCCTGGAGATTCGTATCCGCTGACCGGTAAGGTCGATGTCCCCACCTACACGGTGGGCGAGAAGGACTACCAGCTGCAGGACGGCATCGACTACGACGTTGTCTTTACCAATGCCGGTACCGGCGTCTTGCTCACGGGTATGGTCCGCGCGCACGCCACCGGCGAGTGCGACCGTTGCCTGGAGCCCGCCTCGTTTGATATCGCCGGCGAGATCGAGGAGTTCTACCTCTTTGAGGAGCCCGAGGATCCCGAGGCCTACGAGGACGGCTACGAGCTCCTGGGTGAGGACCGTCTAGTCGATCTGGGTGAGCCCATCAATGACGCGGTCGTTATGGACACGCCGTTTGTAGTGCTCTGCAAGCCCGATTGCCGTGGTCTGTGCCCCACATGCGGTTGCAATCTCAACGTCGAGCAATGCGATTGCGCCGCCCAGGCAGAGGCGGAATGGGCCGCTGCCACGGAAAATCCATTTGCAGCATTGAAGAATCTCAAGCTCGATGAGTAAAACTGTGGTAGTATCGCTACTTGCGCGTAATCGCCACACTGGATAGTTCATAAGGAAGGTCACTATGCCCGTACCTAAACAAAAGCAGGGTCGTATCCGCACTCACACCCGTCGTTCCGCCAACATGAAGATCTCGGCTGCGGCTCAGTCCACGTGCCCCCGTTGCGGCGCTGTCAAGCTTCCGCACCACGTGTGCCCCAGCTGCGGTTTCTACAAGGACCGCGAGGTTATCGTTACCGAGTAACGGTATACTCTGGATGCGATGCCGTTCCAAATGGAACCACAATGGCCGGCTCAATGAGTCGGCCATTTTTGTATAAGGAGCATGTATATGAGTAACGTTCGCGTTTGTGTAGACGTTGTGGGTGGAGACGAGAAACCTCAGGTCGTTCTCGATGGTATCGAGGCTGCACTTGCCGCCGATCCCGATATCGAGGTCTTGGCAGCTGGCCCCGCCGAAATCGTCAATCCCTTTGCTGCTTCCCACGCACGTGTTGAGGCCCTTGAGGCACCCGACGTTATCGCCATGGATGACGATCCCATTCGCGCCGTGATGACCAAGCGCAAGTCTTCGATTGTGCTTTCCTGCCGCGCCATTAAGAAGGGCAACGCGGACGCGTTCTTCTCTGCTGGTTCTACTGGTGCTATGACCGCCGCGGCCACCGCTTACGTGACGCCATTTAGGTATCAGGCCGAGGGCAAGAAGCAGCCGGTGCGTCCGTGCCTCACCAATGCGCTGCCCAATCGTTCCGGCGGCCTGACGGTCCTGTGCGACATGGGCGCCAACCCCGATGTCGAGGTCGATGACATGGTGCGTTTTGCTCAGATGGGTAGCGCCTATGCTCGCGTCGTCCTGGGCATCGAGCATCCCCGCGTGGGCCTGCTTGCTAACGGCACCGAGGACGAGAAGGGCTCCAACTTTACCAAGGCCTGCTTCCCGGCCATGAAAGCCGCCGTTCCCGGCTTTTTTGGTAACTGCGAGGGAACGGACATCACCTCCGGTAACTTCGATGTCGTCGTTGCCGATGGCATGTCGGGCAATATTGCGCTCAAGGCCACCGAGGGCGCTGCCAAGTTTTTGCTGCAGGAACTCAAGGGTGCCTTTATGTCTTCGCTTGGCACCAAGATCGCCGCGCTGCTCATTAAAAAGCAGATGCGCGAGATAAAGGCCAAGCTTTCGGGCGACGCCAAGGGTGGCGCGATTCTTTTGGGCCTGCGCGGCGTGGTCCTGATCGGCCATGGCGCCACTTCGGTCGAGGCTGTTAAAAACGGTACGCTCGCGGCGGCCGAAGCCGTGCGCGCCGGGCTGGTCGAGAATGTCGCCAACTCCATGGACGGCATCGTTTTATAACAGCGGCGTTATGCGTCTCGGGGCGTGCGTCGTGGGGTAGAATCAGAACCGTGTCTTGGTACCGCCCGGGCGGTACCATTCTTTTGGTATTCATGCACTATGAGAGGAAGCGCTATGGACCGCTCCGAAATCTTCGACAAGATCGCCGAGGTCGCTGCTGACGTTCTGGGCGTCGATGTTGCCGAAATTAGCGATGAGACCACCTTTGACGACCTCGATGCCAACTCGCTCGAGCGCCTGCAGCTGGTTACGGCTATCGAGGACGAGTTCAACCTCGAGATCGATGACGAGACTCTGCTCTCGCTCAACTCTGTCGCCGACGCCGTCGACGCGATCGAAAATGCCAGGGAGGCCTAAGTCTTGGCTTTGTCTGAACGACTTACGCGCGCCCAGGAAATCCTGGGCCATGAGTTCAATAATAAGGTGCTGCTGCGCGCGGCCCTTACGCATCCCTCGGCAGTCGAGGGCCAGCCGGTTTCTGCCAGCTATGAGCGCCTTGAGTTCTTGGGCGATTCCATTTTGGGCGCTGTGGTCGCACGCTCCCTGTTTGAATCCTATCCGGAGTTTGACGAGGGCAAGCTCACGCGCCTGAAGGTGTCGCTTGTCTCGGGCGCTACGCTGTCCGAGGTTTCTCACGAGCTGGGCATCGACGACATCATCATCTTTGGTGCCTCCGAGACCGGTACCGGTGCGCGCGGCCTGCATTCGGCGCTCGAGAACGTCTATGAGTCGCTCGTGGGCGCGCTGTACCTGGATGCTGGCTGGGATGCCGCGGCAGAGTTCATTCACCGTACGCTTAAGCCGCATTTGGCTTCCGAGCGTGCCGAGCATCCTGCGAACCCCAAGTCGTTTTTGCAGGAGTGCGTGCAAGCCGACGGTCACGAGCCCCCGGCGTACAAGCTCGTTGGCTCCGAGGGCCCGGCGCATGCGCCCACCTTTACCGCCGTGGTTTTGATCGATGGTATTCGCCAGGGTCGCGGCTCCGGCTCCTCAAAGAAGGAAGCCGAGGGAGCCGCCGCGCTCGAAGCGCTCGACCGCATGGGTTACACCACCAACGGCGTGATTTTGAACAAGAAGCACGTGTAAGCGAGGAACCGTGTATCTCAAGTCCCTCACGCTCAAAGGGTTCAAGTCGTTTGCCGATCGCGCCCATATGACGTTTGAGCCGGGCCTGACCGTCATCGTCGGTCCCAACGGCTCGGGAAAATCGAACATCTCTGACTCGATTCTGTGGGTCCTGGGCGAGCAGAGCGCCAAGCAGCTGCGCGGCCAGGCCATGGAGGACGTCATCTTCTCGGGCTCGTCAGCGCGCAAGCCGGTGGGTATCGCCGAGGTCACGCTGGTGCTCGATAACTCGGACCATATGCTGCCCGTCGATTTTGACGAGGTCGCCATCACCCGTCGCATGTATCGCTCGGGTGAAAGCGAGTACCTCATCAACTCGAGTCCGTGCCGCCTGATGGACATTCAGGACATCCTGCACGATTCAGGCCTGGGTAAGGATACGCATTCCATCATCAGCCAGGGCAAGCTCGACGCCATTTTGCAGAGCCGCCCGGAGGAGCGCCGCGCCCTCATCGAGGAGGCCGCCGGCATCTCCAAGCACAAGCGCCGCAAGGAACGCGCGCTCAAAAAGATTAAGTCGATGGACGAGCACCTGACACGTGCCCGCGACATCAATAAGGAAATCGCCCGTCAGCTGCGACCGTTGGAGCGTCAGGTCGATCGCGCGCGCAAGTATAAAGAGCTGTCCTCGCGCGCGAACGAGCTTACGCAGATGCTAGCCGTCGACGAGCTGCGTTCGCTGCAGTCGCAGTGGAACGACCTGGAGAGCCGTTCCAAGGAAGGTGCCGCCGAACTTGAGCTTGCGCAGTACCGCTTGGGCGAAAAGGAGCGCGAGCTCGAGAAGCTTCAGGTCATGCTCGAGGAAAAGGGCCTGTTTGTGGGCGACCTGGGCGAGCAGCGCCGTCATATGCAAGATGTGGTCGGCCGCATTAACTCCGACATGCGCCTGCTCGAGGAAAAGGGCCACAACATGGTGTCGCGCCTGTCTGACATGCGCGGACAGATTTCGAGCTCCGAGCATCAGCGTCGTCGCGTGGTCGAGGAGCTCGAGGACGCGCGTGCGCAGCTTGAGGAAGTGACCGGTGCGCACATGCAGGCCCAGGAGGACGTTGACGCCGCTGGCCCTGCCGCTGCCGAGCTCCACGAGCGGCGCGTGGCGCTCGACAATCAGATCTCGCAGCTTACGCGTGAGCAACGCGATGTGCAGCGCGTAGCCGATAATGCCGCGCTCGAGCTCGCCAAGGTGAAGGATTCCTTGAGCAATGCCGAGGTCGAGGACAACATTTATGCCTCGCGCCTGGAGCAGATTGACGAGCAGCTCGAGGAGGTCATGGCCTCGCTCGAGAGCCGTCGTGACCGCGCCGAGGAGCTTGAAGGCGCTCTTGAGGAAGCGCGCCAGGCCCAGGCCGATGCACGTGAGGCCACCGAGGTCGCCCGTGCAGCCCTGAAGGACTTGCGTAATCGTGAGAGTGAGGCGCGCAACAAGCTGTCCGAGGTGCGCTCGGAGCTTGCCAGCCAAAAGAAACTCGATGCCCGCATGGCCGACAGCTCGCCGCTCGTGAGCCGTCTGGTGGGTGTGCTGGGCGACGATGTCTTGGGTCGTCTGGGCGACGTGCTGGAGGCCCCGCGCGAGCTTGAGGGCCTGGTTGAGCAATTGCTCGCCGGCGATATCGATGCGCTGCTGTTTGATGACGCCGCCACGCTTGAGCGTGCCGGTCGTGCGGCTCTGGACCAAAAGAAGGCCTCGGGCGAGGCATTGCTGGTGGCGCGCGGCGTGAGCGGCTCTACCGCCGCTGAGGGCGCTGCCGGTACCCGCCTGGTTGATCGTCTGTCCGTGCGCGCAGGCTACGGACCCGTCGTCGAGGCGCTGCTCGGCGGCTATTACGTAGTGGACGATCTTTCTGCCGCGCTTTCGGCGCCGGTCGTTGACGGCGTGACTTACGTGACCCCCGATGGCGCCCGCGTCGCCTGCGGCGGCCTGGTGCGTGTGGGCCTCGATGCCGGCGAGGCGTCGGGTGCTCTGGAGCGTAAGCGTCGCATTCGCGAGCTGGAGGGGCTTGAGCCCGATTTGGCCGCTGTGTTTGAGCATGTGTCGGATCAGGTCGTCGAGGCCAATGCGGCCGTTGAGGAAGCGCGTGCCGCTGAGGGCGATGTCGCCGGTGAGATTGCCCGTCTTGAGGGCGAGCGCCGCTCGCTGCTTTCCGAGATCGGCCGCTTGGAGCAAAGCGCCAACAATGCCGAGGTCGAGCGCGTGCGCATCTCCAAGCGCCGCGAGCAGGCCGCCGAAGCCGTTCGCGCTGCGCGCCCGCGGGTTGATGAGCTCACCCGTTCGCGTGACGAGGCCCGCGCGCAGGCAAGCGATCTGGGCTTGCAGATTGCCGAGGCCAACGACGAACTTGACCGCGTTCGCCGTGACGATTCCGAGGCCGCCGGTAAGCTCGCCGATGCCAAGGTGCGCCTGGCCCAGACGAGCGAGCGCCTGCGTTCGCTGAAGGGCCGCGTGCCCGACCTTGAGCATCGTCTTGAGGGCATCGACCGTCGTATCCGCGGAACACGCCAGGCCTCGCGCTCGCTCGAATTGCTGCGCCTGCGCGTCGATCCCATGCACGAACGCTATTCGGCCCTGCTGGAGCGCGCGTCGGATTGGGCCTCGCGTCTGCGTGACCAGGCTTCGCTCGAGGAGGCTGACTCGGCCTCGCTTAAGAAGACCATTGAGGACGCCAAGGCCGAGGTCTCCCGCGCCAAGGAGCGGGTCGATGCCGCCACCGCGACGCAAAACGAGTTCAAGGTCGCTCGCGGCAAGCTTGAGGTGCAGGTAGAGGCGGCTATCAAGGCCATTACCGCCGATGGCACCACGGTGCTCGAGGAGGCGCTCATGCTTCCTGCGCCCACCGACCGTGACGCTGCCGAGCGTGAGCTCAACCAGCTCGTGCGCCAGATCAACAACCTGGGCCCTGTGAACCAGGTTGCCATGGAGGAGTACGAGCAGCTCAAGCGCCGCGCCGATTACATCGAGGAGCAGCTGGCCGATCTGGAGAGCGCGCGCAAGGCGCTCACCAAGATCACCGTGGCCATTGACCGTAAGATGCGCAAGGCCTTCCTGGTGACCTTCGAGAAGGTCGATGCGAACTTCCGCGAGATCTTCGCCATGCTGTTTCCGGGTGGCCAGGCACATCTGGAGATGACCGACCCTGAGCATCCGGCCGAGACGGGCATCGAGGTCGTGGCGCAGCCGCGTGGCAAGCGCATCACCAAGATGATGCTCATGTCGGGCGGCGAGAAGAGCCTGACGGCGCTCGCCTTGCTCTTTGCTGTCTATCGCACGCGTACGGTGCCGTTCTATGTGCTGGACGAGGTCGAGGCGGCGCTCGATGACGCCAACCTGTCCAAGCTCATCGGCGCACTCGACGTGTTGCGTTCCGATACGCAGCTCTTGGTTATCTCGCATCAGCGCCGTACTATGGAGGACGCTGACGTCCTCTACGGCGTCTCGATGCAAGCCGACGGCGTCAGTCGCGTCGTCTCGCAAAAACTCGATCGCGAAACCGGAAAGGTCGTGAATGCATAATGGGATTCTTCGATGCTCTCTCGCGCGGACTTGAGCGCAGCCGCGAGGCCCTCAACGAGGTCTTCTACTTTGGCGGCGAGGTCGACGAGGATTTTTGGGAGGACCTAGAGGACACCCTCGTCATGGGTGACATGGGTGCCGAGGTCGCGATCCAGGTGTCCGATGACCTGCGCGATGCCGCGGCCAAGAAGAACCTTAAGACCGCCCCGCAGCTCCGTCGCGCCCTGGCCGAGCAGCTCGAGCAGCATTTTGTGCCCGTCGAGCGCGATCCGTTCGCCGACACGCCGAGTTGCGTGCTGTTTGTGGGCATTAACGGTGCCGGCAAGACCACGACGGTCGGCAAGATCGCGAGCGCCATGTCTGCCCGCGGCAAGAACGTCGTGATCGGCTCAGCCGACACCTTCCGCGCCGCCGCCATTGAGCAGCTCGATGTGTGGGGCCAGCGCGCCGGCGTTCCCGTCATCAAGCGCGACCGCGGCTCCGACCCGGCGAGCGTTTGCTACGACGTGCTCGACGAGGCCGACAAGCGCGGCAGCGACCTGGTGCTTATCGACACCGCCGGTCGTCTGCACACGAGCCCCGAGCTCATGCGCGAGCTTGCCAAGGTGGTCAACGTGACGCGTAAGCGCGCCGCCAATATGGCCGCCGGCCCCATGCCCGTCTCGGTCGTCCTCGTAATCGATGCCGCAACAGGCCAAAACGGCCTGAACCAGGCGCTCGAGTTTAACGAGGCGCTGGGCCTGGACGGTATTATCATGACAAAGCTCGACGGCACGGCAAAGGGCGGTATCGCCATGGCCGTGGCCGAGAAGCTCAAGCTTCCCATCCTGCGCATCGGCGTGGGCGAGCAGGTCGATGACCTGCAGGAGTTTAATGCCAAAGATTTCTGCCGCGCCCTGGTGGGCGAGTCCAATTAAGGAGTGACTAGTGTTTGATTCCCTGAGCGATCGCCTCAACGACACATTTGACCGCCTGCGCGGCAAGGGCAAGCTGACCGAGGCCGATATCACCTCGGCCATGCGCGACATTCGCATGGCGCTGCTCGAGGCCGACGTCAACTTCAAGGTCGTCAAGGAGTTCGTCGCCAAGACCAAGGAGCGCTGCATGACCGCCGAGGTCATGGAGTCGCTGTCGCCGGCGCAAAACGTCGTCAAGATCGTGCTCGATGAGCTCACCGATATGCTCGGTTCCACCGAGAGCAAGCTCGTCTTTAGCAACCGCATCCCCAATGTCATCATGCTCGTGGGCCTGCAGGGCTCCGGTAAGACCACGGCGGCCGTAAAGCTGGCATACCTGCTCAAGAAGCAGGGTCGCTCGCCGCTGCTCGCCGCGTGCGACGTCTATCGTCCCGCCGCTGCCGACCAGCTTGCCACGCTCGGTGGCGAGATCGGCGTGCCGGTCTTCCGCGGTGACGGCGCGCACCCGGTCGATATCGCCAAGGGCGCCATCCAGGAGGCCGTTGACCACCTGCGCGACGTGGTCATCGTCGATACCGCCGGTCGCCTGCAGATCGACGAGCAGATGATGCAGGAGGCCGTGGACATCAAGAAGGCCGTCAAGCCCGATCAGGTGCTGATGGTTGTCGATGCCATGACCGGTCAGGATATCGTCAACGTCGTCTCGACCTTCGCCGAGCGCACCGACTTTGACGGCGTGATCATCTCCAAGCTCGACGGCGATGCCCGTGGCGGCGGCGCGCTTTCCGTGCGCCAGGTGACCGGCAAGCCCATCAAGTTCGTGAGCATGGGCGAGAAGCCCGATTCGCTGGAGCCGTTCTATCCCGATCGTATGGCCAAGCGCATTCTTGGCATGGGCGACGTTGTCGGCATTATCGAGAAGGCCCAGGAGGCGGCCGACGCCGAGCAGCTCGAGGCTGCCGAGCGCATGCTGCGCGAGGGCTTCACCATGAACGACATGCTCGATCAGATGAAAGCCGTCAAGAAGATGGGCGGCATGAAGGGGATCCTGGGCATGCTCCCCGGTGGCCAGCGTGCACTCAACCAGATGGGCGGCAACCTGGACGAGGGCATCTTCGATAAGAACGAGGCCATCATCATGTCGATGACCAAGGAGGAGCGCCTGCGTCCCTCCATCATCAACGGTCAGCGCCGCGCGCGTATCGCCAAGGGCGCCGGCGTAACCCCCACCGAGGTCAACAGCCTTATGAAGCAGTGGGGCGAGATGAATAAGATGATGGGCCGCATGCGCACGATGGCCAATCAGGCACAGGCCGGCGGTAAAAAAGGCAAAAAGGGAAAGAAGGGCAAGAGGATGCGCATGCCCAATATCCCTGGCCTGGACGCTATGGGTCTGGGCGGCATGGGCGGCCTTGGTACGGGCGGTCCCAAGTCCGATATGGAGCTGCTGCGCCAGATGGAAGCGCAGATGCGTAATAAGAAATAGGGCTGTAATTCCAGCTTGATATGGCAAAGGCCACTCGGAAGCTACCGGGTGGCCTTTGTTGTTGGCTATGATTGTTGGGCTGCGTTTAGCGTCGTGCCCTGAGCTCGCGGTGCCGTGCCGTTAGTGGCAGCCGCAGCCCTCGTGGCCCTCGTGCCCGTGATGGCCGTGACAGCTGCAGGCCTCGCCATGTTCGTGGGCGTGGTCGTGGTCATGGCCGTGGCAGCCGCACGTGGCCTCGCCGTTCTGTGCGAGCGTGCCGGCGATAAGGGCCTCGACGCAAGCGTCGCAGCTGCCCTGGGTACCTGCGTATACCGTGATGCCGGCTTGGGCAAGCGCGTTGATGGCGCCACCGCCGATACCGCCGCAGATGAGCGTGTCCACGCCGCCGTTGGCGAGCAGGCCCGCAAGGGCACCGTGGCCGGTGCCGCCGGTGCCCACGACCTGCTCGTTGAGCACCTTGCCGTCCTGAATGTCGTAGATCTTGAACTGCTCGCTGCGGCCAAAGTGCATAAAGATGTTGCCGTTGTCGTACGTGGTTGCCACCCTCATGGTGCCGACCTCCTTTGCTGGCCATGCGGCCGTTGTCGTGGAAATGGGGGAGTACGCGATGTTGCCGCCTTCGATGACGAGCGCTCGTCCGTTGACCAGCGCGTTTGCCACCTTACGATGCGCGCGGCTGCAGATTGCCGCTACCGTGGCGCGGGCAATGCCCATGTGCTGGGCGACGGCCTCCTGATTGAGGCCCTCCAGGTCACACAGCCGCAGGACTTCGAGCTCGTCGACCGTCATATCGATGGCGTCTCCGCTGGCAAGGCCGTCGGGGGTAAAGCCGCGGTATTCGGGGATGATCCCAACACGGCGCAGTTTTTCGCGTCTTCCTGCCATACGTGCTCCTTATCTGTCATATGTCAACAATAGGATAGCGAACGTGCAGATTTGCGCAAGGAATTTCTGGCATATGTCAGAAAATGAGGGCTTGTGTTTGGGCTGTGGGGCCGCGTGCGCCTGGGCTACAATGAATCTCGCTTGTAGGCAACTGACAGGAGGGTCAATGAGCAAGGCTGATCAACAGTTTGTAGCCATGTGCCGCGATATTCTGGACCATGGCACCACCACCGAGGGCCAAAAGGTCCGCCCGGTGTGGGAGGACGGCACCCCTGCCTATACCATTAAAAACTTTGGTGTCACGGCACGCTACGACCTGCGTGAGGAGTTTCCGGCGCTTACCCTGCGTCGTACGGCCCTCAAATCTGCCATGGATGAGATCCTATGGATTTATCAAAAGAAGTCCAATAACGTGCATGATCTCAACAGCCACATTTGGGATGAGTGGGCCGACGAGACCGGCTCCATCGGCAAGGCCTACGGGTATCAGATTGGGCAGAAGAGCCATTATGCCGAGGGTGACTTCGATCAGATGGACCGTGTGCTGTACGACCTTAAGCACACGCCGTACAGCCGCCGCATTATGACGAATACCTACGTGTTTAGCGACCTGTCCGAGATGCACCTGTATCCGTGCGCCTACAGCGTGACGTATAACGTGACGCAGCGCCCGCAGGATGATAAACCGACGCTCAACATGATTCTCAACCAGCGCAGCCAGGATATTTTGGCTGCGAACAACTGGAATGTGTGCCAGTATGCCATTTTGCTGATGATGGTTGCGCAGTCGGTCGATATGATCGCTGGCGAGCTGCTGCATGTGATTGCCGATGCTCACATTTACGACCGTCATGTCGATATCGTCCGTGATCTTATCGAGCGTCCGCAGTTTGCCGCGCCTAAGGTAACGCTTAACCCCGATGTACATGACTTCTATGCGTTTACGACCGATGATCTGATCGTCGAGGGCTATGAGCACGGCCCGCAGGTCAAGAACATCCCCATTGCGGTGTAGGTGACGCGCATGACGTGTAAGCTTTCCGCCATTGTCGCCGTGTGTGACGATTGGGGCATTGGGTGCGAGGGTGACATGGTCGTGTCCAATCGCGCCGACATGCGTCATTTTGTGGCGTGCACCAAAGGCTGCCCGGTCATTATGGGACGCAAGACGCTGCTGAGTTTTCCCGGCGGGCGTCCGCTCAAGAACCGTCGTAATATCGTGCTCACGCGCGATGAGGACTTTGCTGCCGAGGGCGTCGACGTGGTGCATAGCGTCGACGAAGCGCTCACCGCGGTAGCCGATGAGCCCGTTGCGTGGGTGATCGGTGGCGGCGAGGTGTATCGGCAGTTTTTGCCGTATTGCGCCGAGGCCGAGGTTACGCATGACCATTGCGTGCATGACGTGGATACGTACTTTCCCGATCTGGATGCCGATCCCGCGTGGGAGATTGCGCGGCGTGGCGGTGTTGCCACGATTGCCTCGGGCGAGGGCGACGAGGGTGTCGATTATGAGTTCGTAACGTATCGTCGCGTTGAGGCGTAAATCGTCCGGCGTGAACGGTATCATCGGATTATTTGAATGCATGGGGCGGCGCTTAGCGTCGCCTCGTTTGGTATAGATGCGCTGTAAAGAAAGGTGCGGGCTGGCTGCTATGACTGATGCCGTTGAGGTGCTGCGAATCGATTCGCTCGAGGACGAGCGGCTTGATGCCTACGTGCGACTGACCGAGCGTGAGCTGCGCTGCGTGCTGGAGCCGCAGAAGGGCATTTTTATCGCCGAGAGTGCCAAGGTCATCGAACGTGCGGTTCGCGCCGGATACGAGCCGGTGAGCTTTCTTTTGGGCGAGCGCTGGCTCGACCAGATGATGCCGCTGTTTGAGCGCCTGGCGGTACGCGAGGGCGCGGGTCCGGTTCCCGTGTTCGTGGCCTCGATGGAGCTCATGGAGCGGCTGACGGGCTTTAACGTGACGCGCGGTGCGCTCGCGGCATTCCGTCGTCCACGCCAGATTCCGGTTGATGAGTTCTTGGGCGGCGTCGTCGAGGCAGCGGGGGAGCGCCCGGTGCGCGTGTGCGTGCTCGAGGGCATTGTCGACCATACCAACGTCGGCGCGATTTTCCGCTCGGCGGCTGCGCTTAACGTCGATGGTATTTTGGTGAGCCCCACTTGCTGTGACCCGCTGTACCGTCGCTCGGCCCGCGTGAGCATGGGCACGGTGTTCCAGGTGCCCTGGACGCGCATTGGCAGCGAGGCGCGCGTATGGCCGCATGATGGGCTGGCGGCGCTGCACGATGCCGGCTTTTCGTGTGCCGCCATGGCGTTGACGGATGATTCGGTGTCGCTGGACGATCCCGCACTGCAGGAAATTGACCGTCTGGCAATCTTTATGGGCACCGAGGGTGCTGGCTTGGGCGCCAAGACTATTGCGGGCTGCGACCGCGCCGTGCGTATTCCAATGGCGCATGGGGTCGATTCGCTCAACGTGGCCGCGGCAAGTGCTGTCGCCTTTTGGCAGCTGTGCCCGCATGTGAGCAACGAATACCACTATCAGCCGGGTTTGTATCACTAGACAGATATTTCGCACCGGGCTCTGGTTCGGGGTGTTTCGGCCGATGCCGGTCGGTGCTAAGCTGGTATTGGTTTTGGTCTTAAATTGCCGTTTTGTTGTTTGATATACGCTGGTGGGGAGGGCGTGTGGCTAAGAAGTCTACGGCTATCGATGTAACGCAGGGTGTCATTTGGCAGCAGCTGCTTTCGCTGTGCGTTCCCATCTTCTTTAGCTCGTTTTTTCAGCAGGCTTACACGCTTATCGGTACCTATATCGTCGGCCAGTTTGGCGGCAAGCTCGCGCTGGGTGGCATTCAGGCCACGATGGTGCTTACGGAGCTCTGCATCGGCTTTTGCGTCGGTGTGGGTGCTGGCTGTGCGGTCATTACGGGTCAGTTTTTTGGCCAGCACGATGACGACCGCCTGAGCCGATCGGTCCATACGGCCATGACGCTCGCGCTGGTGGGCGGCATTGTCATTTCCATTCTGGGCATGGTGTTTGTCGAGCCGATGCTTGTGTTGATGAATACGCCGCATGAGCTGCTGGCCGAGGGTGTGGCGTATGCCCGTTGCTACTTTGCCGCCATGTTTGCAGCGCTGCTGCTCAATATGGGGACGGCGTTGTTGCGCGCCGTGGGCGACACGCGCGGTCCGGCGGTCATTATTGCCTCCGGCTGCTTCGTCAATGTGGCATTCGACATTCTTTTTGTCGCCGTGCTGCACATGGAAGCGCTGGGCTGCGGCATCGCGGTGGCGCTGACTATCTGCACCAATGCCACGATGATTGTGATCCGCATGATGCGCGCTCCGGGAGCGTGGCGTCTTTCGCTCTCAAAGCTCGGTATTGACCCCGGTATCTGCAAGAGCATGCTTTCGTGCGGTTTGCCGCTGGGCGTTCAGTCTGCGGCGTATTCGATCTCCAACGTTTTGATTCAAGTGTCGGTCAACTCGTTTGGAGCCGATGTCACGACCGCTTGGGGCCTTTCCGGCCGCCTGGACGGCATTATCTGGATGGTGACTGAGGCACTCGGCGTGTCGATCACCACGTTCTCGGCGCAGAACTTTGGTGCGCGCAATTACGATCGCATGCGCAAGGGCTACCATACGTCGCTCGTGCTTTCATTTGTACTTATCGGCGGCCTGTCTGCCGTGCTGCTGGTGTTTTCGGGCCCGCTTTCGCGTTTGTTTATCGACGATGCCGCGATTTCGACCTACACCACGACGATTCTTCATTTCATCGCGCCGTTTTACGCGATTTTCTCGATTATCGAAAACGCGTCCGGCTCCATCCGTGGCGCTGGCGTGAGCTTCCAGCCTATGATGCTCACGATCTTCGGCACGGTCGTGCTCCGCGTGGCGTGGGTGTTCGCGATTATGCCGCTCGACCCCTCGCTCGAGCATCTGCTGCTGGTCTACCCCGTAACCTGGGTAATCACCGCCACGATGTTCACCGTCTACCATCACAGCGGCAACTGGCTAGGCCGCGCCACCGCCAAATGAACCCTTGGGGACAGAGGAAAACGGATCATTGCTCTCCGTGTTGATGTCGATGATCTGTTTGCCTCCGTCACCTTCGGATCAATTAGTATTCGATGCCTTGGCGGGCTAGGAGGCCTTCGTCGAAGTAGTGTTTGACGGGGCGCATTTCGGTTACTAGGTCGGCAAGGTCGGCGAGGGGCAGCAAGCCGCGGCCGGTGAGCACGAGCTCCGTGGTGGTCGGTTTCATCGCAATCAACGTTTCGACATCTTCGCGCGTCACAAAGCTCCGTCGCATGGCTTCTCCTAGCTCATCCAAGATCAGCACGTCGACCTGGCTAATCTGCTCGCGCGCCAGCTCCATGATCTGTGCGGCACAGGCTTCGGGCGTGTCGCGGTCGGCTTGTACGATGCGTAGCCCCAATCGAGGTGCTGCGTCATGTTCGGCGCAGTGCAGCTTCTTGGCAAACTGAAGCATGAGCACGTTAAGTCCATAGCCCGTGGCGCGCAGCGCGAGTCCCAGCGCAGCCGTCGTCTTGCCCTTGCCGTCGCCCGTATAGATTTGAACCTTGCCGACTTCCAGTGATGCCATCTCTGTCCTTTCGTGCCCGGCGTCGGTTTATCGCCGTCCGGGTTGGGTATTCTAGAAAACATTATCAACCCCAGTAGATGGAGTTCAAGCAGATGGAGATGGATGACAACAAACGTAGACGGAATATGATCCTCTACGTGCTCATCGCCTTCGTCGTCTACCTCGTGCTCTCGACCGTTCTGTTCCCCAACATCGGTCACACGCAGCAGATTACGAAGACCGATTACTCGACGTTTGTCAAAGCGCTCGATAAGAAGAGTGTCGACAAGGTCGAGTACAACACGGACGATTACACCATTTATTACACCAAGAAGGGCGAGGACGAGAACATCGCCTATAAGACGACCGGTGTGCCGAATGATGCGGGCTTTACCGATCGCGTGCTTGAGTCTGGCGCTTCGCTGGAGTCGGTCGTTCCCGATAAAAACTCGGGTTTGATGACCTACTACCTGCTCACTCTCATTCTTCCCATGGCGATTTTCTTCCTCATCGGTTGGTGGCTTAACCGCCGCATGAAGAAGGCTATGGGCGATGACGGCCCGTCGATGAACTTTGGTGGCGGCGGTTTTGGCGGCGGCGGACTGGGTAAGTCCGGCGCGCGCGTGATCGCCTCCAAGGACGTGGGCGTGACCTTTAAGGACGTCGCCGGCCAGGAAGAGGCCAAGGAGTCTCTCAAGGAGGTCGTCGACTTTCTGGAGAAGCCGCAGCGCTACGAGGAGATCGGCGCCAAGCTGCCGCGCGGTGCTCTCCTTGTTGGCCCTCCGGGTACCGGTAAGACCCTGCTTGCCAAGGCTGTTGCCGGCGAGGCCGGTGTTCCGTTCTTTAGCATTTCGGGCTCTGAGTTCGTTGAGATGTTTGTTGGTCGCGGCGCTGCAAAGGTTCGTGACCTGTTTAAGCAGGCCAAGGAAAAGGCCCCGTGTATCGTCTTTATCGATGAGATCGATACCATCGGTAAGAAGCGCGATGGCGGCGGCTTTAGCGGCAACGACGAGCGCGAGCAGACGCTCAATCAGTTGCTGACCGAGATGGATGGCTTCGATAACCACAAGGGTATCGTTGTCCTTGCCGCAACCAACCGCCCCGACAGTCTCGATCCCGCTCTACTGCGCCCCGGTCGTTTTGACCGCCGCATCCCCGTCGAGTTGCCCGATCTGACCGGCCGTAAGAACATCCTCGAGCTCCACGCCAAGAGTGTGAAGACCGAGCCGCCGATCGATCTGACCGCGATTGCCCGTGCCACGCCCGGTGCCTCGGGCGCCGACCTGGCCAATATCATCAACGAGGGCGCCCTGCGCGCCGTTCGCGAAGGTCGCAAGCGTGCAACCCAGGACGACTTCGAGGAGTCGGTGGAGGTCGTTATTGCCGGTCAACAGCGTAAGTCCACGGTGCTTTCCGACCACGAGAAGCAGGTCGTTTCCTACCATGAGATCGGCCATGCCATTGTTGCCGCTCGCCAGAAGGGCTCTGCGCCTGTCACGAAGATCACCATCGTGCCACGCACGAGCGGTGCTCTGGGCTACACCATGCAGGTCGAGGAGGATGAGCGCTTCCTGACCACACGCCAGGAGGTCCTGGACAAGCTCGCCGTCTACTGCGGTGGCCGTGCGGCCGAGGAGCTCATCTTTGGTGAGATGACGACTGGCGCCGCCAACGATATCGAGCAGGCCACCAAGCTCGCCCGCAACATGGTGACGCGCTTTGGTATGTCCGACGAGTTTGGCATGATGGCGCTCGGTACCGTCCAGAATGCGTACCTCAACCAGGATACGTCGCTCACCTGCGCCCCCGGTACGGCCGAGCGCGTGGACGCGATTGTCGCCAAGCTGATCGAGGATGCGCACGACCGCGCCCTGCAGATCCTGAAGGAGAACAAGTTCAAGCTCCACGAGCTGGCTCGTTATCTGTACAAGAAGGAGACGATCACGGGCGAGGAGTTCATGAATCTCCTCACGCGCGAAAATCCGCTGATGCCGAAGCAGCAGTAATACTAGTTGCGCAGTGTCAATCGCCCCATTTGAGTTTCTATCTCAAATGGGGCGTTTTGTTTGTGGGAGGGATATGTATGAAGATCGTGGTGAGTGCCTGCTTGATGGGCGAGAGCTGCAAATATAACGGGCTCGATAACTACCATCGCGAACTGGTCGAAGCGTGCGAACGTACGGGGACCGAGGTCCTGTTGGTGTGCCCTGAGGTCTTTGGCGGTCTGCCCACACCGCGCAAGCCGTCCGAGATTGTGAACGGAGAGGTTCGTACCTGCGAGGGCATATCGGTCGATCGCGAATTTCGCCTGGGTGCCCAACGAGCGCTCGATATGTGCGAGCAGGCGGGCGGGCCGGAAGAGATCGCCGCGTGCATCCTGCAGGACCGTAGTCCCTCGTGCGGCGCGGGTCGCATCTACGACGGAACATTCAGCGGCGCCCCTACGGCGGGCAACGGCGTCTTCGTTGATTTACTGCTCCGCCACGGTTATCGCGTGATCCCGGCTAGCGAGTTCGACCCCAGCATGCTGGAGCAATAAAAAACCACCACAAAGGTACTGCTCCCTTGTGGTGGTTTTGGGTTAGAGCTAGAGGGTGTGGCCGTAGGCGTTGGCAGCTTTGATGGCGGCGGCGAATTTTTCGTCGGTGAAGGGCTCGGGGTTTCCCTGCTTCCACTCGTTGGTGGCGTGCGCGTATTCGCACAGGGCCGGGATATCTGCCTCGGTAAGGCCAACCTGCTCAAGCGTTACGGGCAGCCCCATCTGCTTGTTAAAGGCGGCGTAGCGCTCAAGGTTCTCGGTATCGCCCGTATAGGCAAACAGTACCAGCACGCCCAGGCTCACGACCTCGCCATGCAGGTAGGTGCCCTCACGCGGAATGCTGCAGGTGGCGTTGTAGAACGCGTGCGCCACGCTCGAGTTGTAGTAATAATCGTTCTGGTTGGTCAGGTTCGAGACATAGCCCGTGTTGACAACGATGTCGAGCGCGATCTGCTTGACGGCCTCGCTCGACAGATTCTGGCGCACATCCTCAAGACCCTGCACACCATAGGTAAACAGCGGCTCGGAGCAAGTGTGGGCGAGTGCCAGGCCAAGACCGGCGGTGTGCTCCAGGTTGCCGGCGCTCGTGGCGTATTCGACCTCGGGCTGCTTAGACAGGGCATCGCCCACGCCGGCCCAGAAGTACTCTGCCGGTGCCTCGGCGATGATCTTGGGGTTGATGAAGATGTGCGCCGGTCGGTTGGGGTACGAATAGCCCTCGAGCGAGCCATCGTCATTGTAGACAACGGCAATGGCGGTCGCGGCCGAGCAGTTGGAGCAAATCGTCGGTACGGTAAAGACGATCTTCTTGAGCTCGATGGCCGCCGTCTTCACAGTGTCGAGTGCCTTGCCGCCGCCACATGCGATGAGCACGTCGGCTTCCTGGCAGGCAGGGGAGTTCACGACCTTGGCGATATTGGCACGCGTACTGTTGGTGCCATAGACGCGCGTCTCCAGGACCTCGACATCGGTACCTTCAAGTGCCGCCTCGATTCCCGGCAGCGCCGCAGCCAGGGCTCGCTTGCCGCCAATGATGGCGACCTTGGTCGCTCCGTACTCGGCCAGTGCGGCGGGCAGCTCGGTAAAGCAATCCTCGCCAACGGTATAATCACTCATTCCAATCGTGCGCATGGCAACCTTCTTTCTTTCGATAAAGTGCTTTCAGGTATTTTGCTCCTAGAGAAGGTCCACAGCCGCGAGAAATTTCGAACGTATAAAACCAGTGTTGAGGGTTTTTCGCCGGCGCGGAACGTGCTAGCATACTCCGCATAAGCGTTGATGGGGACGAGTAGTCGGCCGTCCGCATGTTACAGAGAGCGGGGAGCGCTGAGAACCCGTGCATGCGACCGATGAAAATCACCCCGGAGCTGCGGTCCCAACGGACGCGTCGCACAGGCTCGTCCTAGTAGATATCGCCGAGATGGTCGTCGATACAGGCCAGCCGAGTAACGGATGCGAGCGCGCGAATACGCGGGCGAGGGCATCTAAGCTGGGTGGTTAAACGAAGAGCTTTTGCGGGCGTACAGTCCGTTTTGTGGCGCTTCGTCCCAGCTTGTAGGGACGGGCGCTTTTTTGGTGCCCAGCGGGCGTGCGCGCCCATGACATGAAAGGGGTACCGTGGCAAACGAGTACAAGCAGACGATGAATCTGCCCAAGACCGGTTTTCCCATGCGTGCCGGTCTTTCCAAGTCCGAGCCCAAGCGACTCAAGGACTGGCAGGACAACAAGGTCTACGAGCAGGTTCTGAAGAAGAACGAGGGTCACAAGAAGTTCGTGCTGCACGACGGCCCTCCGTACGCCAACGGCCCGATCCACATCGGCCACGCCATGAACAAGATCTCCAAGGACATGATCAACCGTTACTGGATGATGCAGGGCTATGAGGTTCCATATGTCCCCGGTTGGGATTGCCATGGCCAGCCGATCGAGCATAAGGTCGAGGAGAAGCTCGGCACCGAGAAGTTCAACCAGACCTCCACGGCTAAGATCCGCGAGCTTTGCAACAAGTTCGCTGTCGAGAACATCGAGCTGCAGAAGGCCGGCTTCCGTCGCCTGGGCGTGCTCGGCGATTGGGACAACCCCTATCTGACGCTCTATCACCAGCATGACGCCGCCGACATCGAGGTTTTCAAGGCCATGTTCGACAAGGGCATGATCTATCGCGGTCACAAGCCCGTTCACTGGTGCAAGCACTGCCATACCGCACTTGCTGAGGCCGAGATTGAGTACTCCGACGAGACGAGCCCGTCCATCTTCGTGCGCTTTGAGATGACCTCCAAGCCCGCCGGCCTCGAGAACTTCGACGGCCCGGTTGACTTTATCATCTGGACGACCACGCCGTGGACCATCCCCTCCGACCAGGCAGTTTCTCTCAAGCCCGGTGCCGCCTACGTCGCCGTTGAGCACGACGGCCGCGCCGAGGTCATGCTCGAGGACCTAGCTCCCAAGTGCTGCGAGGAGTTTGGCTGGGAGTACACCCCGGTTGTGGTCGACGGCAAGCCCTATGTGGTTCCCGCCGAGACCTTCCACCACATCCACTACAAGCAGCCGATCTTTGACGGCGTTGAGGGCGTGGCGCTGCTGGCCGATTACGTCGGTGTCGATGACGGTACCGGTATTGTCCACAACTCGCCCGGCCACGGCGTCGACGACTACTTTGCCTGCCTCAAGGAGGGCATCACCGACATCTGCATGCCGGTCGATGACGACGGCAAGTTCTACACCGGTGAGGAGTTTGGCACCGGTGGCCCCTTCAGCGGCATGGATACCGACGAGGCCAACCCGCATATCATCGAGTTCCTGCGCGAGCGCGGCACCCTGGTCCTCGAGAAGAAGATCACGCACAGCTATCCGCACTGCTGGCGCTGCAAGCACCCGGTGCTCTTCCGTGCTACCGACCAGTGGTTCGTCTCGATGGACAAGACGGGTCTGCGTGAGCAGGCTGGCAAGGAGGTCCGCGAGAACGTCAAGTGGTATCCGGCCCATGCCGCCAACCGCATTGGCGCCATGGTCGAGCAGCGTCCCGACTGGTGCATCAGCCGCCAGCGCAACTGGGGCGTGCCTATCCCTAGCTACACTTGCGCCGACTGCGGCGAGAAGGTCATGAACGACGCCACGCTCGACGCCGTCATCAAGCTCTTCCACGAGAAGGGCTCCGACGCCTGGTTCACCGACGCTCCCGAGAGCTACCTGGGCGAGGCCTGCGTCTGCCCCAAGTGCGGTGGCCATCACCTCAAGGCCGATAAGGACATCCTCGACGTGTGGTGGGACTCCGGCGTATCTTGGAAGGCCGTCTGCGAGTATCGCCCTGAGCTGGAGTATCCGGCGGACGTGTATCTTGAGGGCTCCGACCAGCACCGTGGTTGGTTCCAGAGCTCGCTGCTCACCTCGGTGGGCGCCAACGGCCATGCCCCGTACAAGGCGGTCGTCTCGCAGGGCTTCACCCTCGACGGCCAGGGCCGCAAGATGTCCAAGTCGCTCGGCAACGTCATCGACCCCAACAAGGTCTGCGACGAGATGGGCGCCGACATCATTCGTCTGTGGGTTGCATCCGTCGATACCAGCTCCGACGTGTCCATCGACCACGAGATCCTTGCTCGTACGTCCGATGCCTACCGTCGTTTCCGCAACACGCTGCGCTTCCTGCTCTCCGAGCTCGAGGGTCAGTTTGAGCCCGAGACCGACGGCGTCGCCTTTGTCGACTTGTTGCCGCTCGACAAGCTCATGGTTGCCCGTCTGACCCAGGTCCAGGCCGAGGTCGACGACGCCTATGCCAGCTACGAGTTCCCGCGCGCCTACCGTGCGCTCTACGACTTTGTGGTTACCGAGCTTTCCAACGTGTATCTCGACGCCCTAAAGGATCGTCTGTACTGTGACAAGCCCGGCTCGCTCGAGCGCCGCAGCGCCCAGACCGTGCTGGCCGAGCTCTTCTCGATGCTCATGCGCGATCTGCAGCCGATCCTGTCCTACACCGTCGACGAGGCCATGGCCTATGCGCCTGCCGGCTGCGTCGACCACCAGAAGTATGCCGCGCTGCTCGATTGGTACAAGTCGCCCATCACGGTCGACGAGGCCAACGAGTTTGAGGGCGTGCTCGAGGCTTCGCTCGAGCTCCGTAGCGCCGTGACCAAGGCCCTTGAGGATGCCCGTTCTGCCGGCACCTTCACCAAGAGCCAGCAGGTCCGCGTCAAGGCGGTCGTTCCTGCCGAGATGTATGCGCTGCTGACCGGCGACAAGGCCGTCGACCTGGCCGAGTTCTACATCGTCTCCGATGTTGAGCTGACCCAGGGCGAGGAGCTCTCCGTTGCCATTGAGGCTGCCGAGGGCGAGTGCTGCGACCGTTGCTGGAACTATCGCACCACCGTCGGCGAGTACAACGGCCACGCGCATATCTGCAAGCGCTGCGCCGATGCTTTGTAGGTTACGGCGTTCGTAGAACGCCGTAACCTACCGACGCTGCAAACGCCCCTAAGCGGCAATCTGACGTTCAATCGTCGGTCGCGTACCAAAGTACGCTTCCCTCCTCTTTCACGTCACCTTGCTCGCTTAGGGACGTTTTCGCTGTTGGTGACGATAACGCGGCGTTTCCATTGCTGGAGCTAGAGGCTTTCTTTCGACTTGCGTTTTTAGTCGAAAGCTATTAAGCGACATTCCGTTATTCGGAATGTCGCTTTCGTTTTTAGCTGGTTATTTCGCTTGCGTTGGTGGATATGTCGTGCGTTCTGCGTATGGCAATATAAGATAGTTCTTTGTATTAAACGTAATTCGATGTTCTTGAGGGTAGGGGATTGATTTGGGTCGTGCTGGGGATATGACGCCGCCTTTGCGTTGGCGGTTGGGTGTTGCTGGTGGGGTGGCGCTGGCTGTGTTGCTTGTTGACCAGCTGACCAAGCTTGCGGTTCGTGCCGTGGGCGACGCTTTGCATGTGACCGTTATCCCCGGTGTTATCGACTTTATGTTTGTCCGCAATATCGGAGCCGCCTTTAGCATGGGCGAGGGTCATGGCGTCACTTTCGCTGTGTTGGCGCTTGCGGTCATTGTCGCCATTGCCGTGTACTTGCTCCGTGCATCCCAGCTCGCCCATCTTGAGGTCGTGGGCATGGCGATGGTTGCGGGCGGTGCTATTGGCAACGCTATCGATCGTTTGGCCTTTGGCTTCGTGACCGATTTTATTGCCACCACCTTCATCGACTTCCCCGTCTTCAATGTGGCCGATATCGGCATTACCTTGGGCGTCGTGCTCGCCCTCTTCGGATACATGTTCTTGAGCCCCGCGGCCCGTGAGGTCGACGCGACCGCTGAGCTTAACGCCCGTGACGAGGCCCGCGCCAAGCGCAAGGCCCAGCAACGCGGGGAGCGTGCCCGCAAAATTCGCGAAAGGAACGAGCGCTAATGGCCGACATCCATATTCTTGTTGCCGACGATGCCGCCGGTCAGCGTCTTGACGCTTATCTGGGCGCCAATGACGGCTGTCCTACGCGTTCTGCCTGTGCGCATCTGATCGAGGGCGGCGCCGTCGCTGTCAATGGCGAGACCTGCCTGTCCAAAAAGTACGCCGTGCGAGCCGGCGACCGTATTTCGGTCGATTTGCCCGAGCCGCACGATCCCACCGATGTGATTCCCGAGGCCATCCCGCTCGACATTCGCTATGAGGACGATTATCTCATTGTGCTCTCCAAGCAGCGCGGCCTGGTGTGCCATCCTGCGCATGGTCATGAGAGCGGTACGCTCGCGAATGCCCTGGTCTATCACTGCGGTATCGACCATCTGGGCACCGTGCAGGGTGAGGACCGACCCGGCATCGTGCATCGCCTGGATCGCGATACCTCGGGCCTTATGCTCGCGGCAAAAGACGACGACACCCAGCGCGCGCTTCAAAATCTTATCCGCACGCGCACGCTCGATCGTCGCTATATCACGCTTGTCCACGGGCACATCGCCATGGACGAGGGCACCATCAATACCGGTATTGCCCGTTCCACGCGCGACCGCGTCAAGATGGCGGTTTCGGACGACCCCTTTGCCCGTCAGGCCATTACGACCTTCAAGGTGCTCGAGCGCTTTGATTCCACGCGTTTCGACGACGGCTACACGCTTGTCGAGTGCCACCTGTTTACCGGCAGAACGCACCAGATTCGTGTGCACATGCGCCATATCAACCACGCCTGCGTGGGCGATCCGCTCTACGGCAAGTGCGATGCGCGTGCCGATCAGGGTCTGACCAGGCAGTTCCTTCATTCCTGGCGCGTGGCGTTCGACCATCCCGTGACGGGGGAGCGCATTGAGTGCCGCGACGAGTTGCCCTGGGATCTCGCTGCGGTTCTTGACGATTTGGCTCCGCGCTCGCTCGGTCGCACTGCCGCCGGTGACGAAATCGTCTCTCAGCTCGGTCTGCTCGAAGCCTAGCCAGTATTAGGTGGTTTCTTGAACTCGGTAAGCCTGCGGTAAGATATACGGTTGTTTACGTAACGCGTTCTCGGGAGCCTGCATGCTCGCCTTTTTACAAACCAACACACCCATCGTGGTCTTCAACCAGATTGTCGTCACGCTGCTCACGGTCTGCTTTCTGTACCAGGTGGTCTTCTTTGTCATTGGCGCTCTTCGTGGCGAGGTCGCGCCTCCCAAGGCCAAAAAACTCCATCGTTATGCTTTCTTTATCGCGGCGCATAACGAGGAGGCCGTGATCGCCAACCTTGTTCGCTCCATCAAGGACCAGGATTATCCGTCCGAGCTTATCGAGGTCTTCGTGGTTGCCGACGCCTGCACCGACAACACCGCACAGCTCGCGCGCGAGGCAGGTGCCATTGTTTACGAGCGCAATGATCTTGCCCGTAAGGGTAAGAGCTGGGTCATGGACTTTGGCTTCGACCGCATCCTTAACGAGTATCCCGACACGTTTGAAGGCTACTTTATCTTCGATGCCGATAACGTTATCTCCCGCGATTACGTGTCCAAGATGAACGATGCCTTTGACCAGGGATTCCATGTGGTCACGAGCTATCGCAACTCCAAGAATTTTGGCAGCTCGTGGATCTCGGCAGCTAATGCTACTTGGTACCTGCGCGAGGCGCGCTTTCTCAACAACGCGCGTAATATCTGTAAGACGTCTTGCGCCGTCTCGGGTTCGGGCTACCTCATCTCCGCCAGTGTTATTGAGGGCATGCACGGCTGGCAGTTCCACACGCTGACCGAGGACATTCAGTTCACTACGTTCTGCGCTATTCACGGTATTCGCATTGGCTATGCGCCGGCGGAGTTCTTTGACGAGCAACCCGTGACGTTCAAGGCATCCTGGAAGCAGCGTATGCGCTGGACCAAGGGCTTTTACCAGGTGTTCTTTACCTACGGCAAGCATCTGGTCAAGTCGACGTTCCGCTATCATCGCTTTGCCGCCTACGACATGTTCATGACGATCGCCCCGGGTATGCTGCTATCGCTGATCTCGATGCTCGCTAATGCGACGTTCTTGATTGTGGGTGGCCTTTCGCATGGTTTCTTGGCTACCGAAGTCGAGATGCAGGCGTGCGCCGCTTCGCTCATTATGACCTTCGCCATGATGTATCAGACCTTCTTTATCCTGGCGCTGCTCACGACTATCTTTGAGTACAAGCACATTCACTGCGCGCAAAAGTGGCGTCTGGTGACTAACCTGTTTACCTTCCCGATCTTTATGTTCAGCTATATCCCCATCACGGTGGCCGCGCTGTTCCTGAAGGTCGACTGGGTTCCTACCCAGCATGCCGTAAACGTCACCCTCGACGAGGTCATGCAAGGCGCCAAATAACCACCACCAAAACCACCGCAAAGGGGACAGGCACCTTTGTGGTGGTTTTTGCTTTTGCGATGCAGCTCGAGGAGGTACTCGATGTTTTATATCCCGTTTTGGATTTGCATCTTTGCCGGCGCGGCGATTGATGCCCGTCAGCGACGTTTTCCCAATGAACTTGCCGGTGCGTGTGCGGTGACGGCGTTAGTGGGCGTTTGGCTCGACAAAGGCGTTAACACAGCGCTTGACCACGCGGGTCTTGCCGTCATTGTGTATCTTGCTCTCGTGCTGACTGAGTCCCTCTGGCGTCGTCTTCGCCAAATCCCGGGCATCGGCATGGGGGATGCCAAGGCGCTCTTCGCGCTTTGCACGCTCGACCCTATGGGTGGCGTCGTGGCATTTGCCGTCGCACTCCTGGCTCTGGCCCTTTCCTGCCTCTTCACAAAATCGCGCTCCCTGCCATTGCTCCCGTTTTTAGTGCCGATTTTTGCCATAATCGAGGTCGTGGGCTGCACTTTGTAACCGATTGCGCATCCTTCTTAAGGAGCATGCCATGGAATCTAATCAAGAAACGGCCGTCATTAAGGCGCGCATGGACCGTATTCCCTCAGCGTTGTCGCCCGAGCTTGTCGAGCGCATTGCCGCCGATCGTGCTTCGGGCTATGTCAACCCGTATCGTTGCAACGATGATCAGGTCATTCGTCGTATTGATCGCACTACCGACAAAGGCACGCTTATGCGTCCGGCGTTTATGCGCGATACCGAAAAGATACTTCATCTTCCGGCTTACACCCGGTATGCGGGCAAAACGCAGGTCTTTAGCTTTCGTAGCAATGACGATCTGTCACGCCGCGGTTTGCACGTGCAGCTTGTCTCGCGCATTGCGCGCGATATCGGTCGCGCCCTGGGGCTCAATTGCGATCTGATCGAGGCGATTGGCCTGGGCCACGACTTGGGACACACGCCTTTCGGCCATTCCGGCGAGCGCTTCCTCAACGATATCTATCATGAGCGTACGGGGCGTTATTTTTTCCATAACGTGCAGTCGGTTCGCGTGCTCGACGCGTTGTATGGCCGCAACGTGTCGCTCCAGACGCTCGACGGCGTGCTATGCCATAACGGCGAGTACGAGCAGCGTGTGTTTGAGCTCTCGGACATGGGCTCCTTTGACCAGTTTGACCAGACGGTTGAGGATTGCATTGCCACGGGCTATAGCGCAATTGAGCATCTGCGTCCCATGACGCTCGAGGGCTGCGTCGTTCGCATCTCGGATATTCTTGCCTACGTCGGTCGTGACCGTCAGGATGCGATCGCGGCGGGCCTGCTGTCACCCGACGCTTTTGATGATGGCCGGGGCGGTGCCTACAACAGCTGGATCCTTACGCACGCTTCCATCGATATCGTGGAGCATAGCTATGGTAAGCCGCGCATCGAGATGAGCGAGGACCTGTTTGAGGAGATCCGCCGGGCCAAGCGCGAGAACTACGAGAAGATCTATAGCAAGGGCGGTATCGAAGGCGACTCCGAGGCGGAGCTGCGCGAAGCCTTCGAAAAGCTTTACGACCGTTGCCTGCAGGATATAAACGAAGGTGACGAGTCCTCGTATATCTTTAAACACCACATTTCTCGCATCGAGCAGCAGCTTTCCTACTACGATCGCGCCTATGCCTGGCAGGACGACAAGGATCAAGCCGTGGTGGATTATATCGCGAGCATGACGGACGGTTATTTCTGCGAACTGACGAGCAAGCTGTTCCCGGGTCTAAAGTTTCCGCATCGTACCTATATTAACGAACGGTAGTTCGTATTAATTCGGTATACTGTTAGTGGAAAACGTATTTGATTAATACACGGGATGGCTATGGACGACCTTTTTTCTGCTTCGACGCGCGAGCGTTCCTTTCAGAATGCGCCGCTTGCGGTGCGCATGCGCCCCAATTCGCTCGACGAGTACGTGGGCCAGCAAAAGGCCGTCGGTAAGGGTTCATGGCTGCGTGCCGCGATCGAGCACGACGTGCTTTCGAGCGTGATTCTGTACGGGCCTGCCGGTACGGGCAAGACGACGCTGGCCCACATTATCGCCAACCATACCAAGAGCGAGTTTGTCGAGGTCAGCGCCGTCACGGGTACCGTGAAGGACCTGCGTCGTGTAATTGATGAGGCCAAGACGCGCCTGAATACGTACGACCGCCGCACCATTCTATTCATCGATGAGATTCACCGCTTCTCTAAGTCGCAGCAGGATGCCTTGCTGCATGCAGTTGAGAACCGTACCGTCATTATGATTGGCGCTACGACAGAGAACCCGTACTTCGAGGTCAACTCGGCACTGCTCTCACGTGGTCGCGTCGTGGAGCTTGAGCATCTGAAGGATGAGGATATCGCCACGCTTATTGAACGTGCGCTTGAGGCACCGCAGGGTTTGAACGGTAAGTTCTCGGCCGATGAGGATACGGTCAAGACCATTTGCACGCTGGCAGCGGGTGACGCTCGCTCGGCGCTCACGACGCTTGAGCTTGCGAGCGAGATTGCCGTCACGCGTCCCGATACCGAGGGAACGCCAGCGCCTGCGGCGGGGGAGCGCTATCCCATCACCGTGGATGACGTGAAGATCGCCAACCCGCGTCGCGGCTTTACGTATGACAAAAACGGCGACATGCACTACGACATCATCAGTGCGTTTATTAAGTCTATGCGCGGTAGCGACCCCGATGCCACGATCTATTGGCTCGCGCGCATGATCGATGCTGGGGAGGATCCTAAGTTTATCGCTCGCCGCATTATGATTCACGCTTCTGAGGATGTTGGCAACGCCGACCCGCAGGCGCTTTTGGTGGCGCATGCTGCCTTTAAATCTGCTGAAGTTATTGGCTATCCTGAATGTCGCATTAACCTTGCACAAGCTGCGCTCTATGTGTGCTTGGCGCCCAAGTCCAATGCGTGCGAGGCCTCGATCGATGCGGCGCTAGCCGATATCCACAGCAGTGGTCTTCGCGAGGTGCCCAGCTACCTGCGCGATCGCCATCGCCCGGGCAGCGATGAATACGGTGTGTATAAGTATCCGCACGATTATCCCGAAGGCTGGGTCGATCAGCGCTATTTGCCCGAAGGCTTGGAACGCGGTGCATTTTGGCAGCCTGCCGGCCGCGGTTGGGAAGAATGGCGCGTAGAGCAAAGTGAACGCGACCGCAGCGGGAATGCACCGAAGTAGCTGCTGATAATTTTGTCCCACGTTGCTGCTCATGGCATGTTCGGTCCCCTTTGGGGTACCATGGAAACCGTCTGTATTTCGATTCCTTCGGGAGGCTTGTATGAGTCCCATTCAAATCGCCCTGCTGCTGCTCGCCGTTGCCGGTGTGTGGGCTGTTATCGAGCTCGCGCTCACGCTGCGAAAGACCCGCACCGTCGTTGATTCGCTCGATAAGACCGTGAGCGACCTTAACAACACCATCGCCGAGGCGCAGCCGGTGGTAGCAAAGCTCGATGGCGCTGTCGATGAGCTCACCCCCGCGTTGGCTCAGGTTGAGCCGCTCCTCAAGTCGAGCAAGACCGCCGTCGACGCCCTTACCTCCAATCTCGTAGAGGTCGAAGCTGTGGTTCGCGATATTTCCGAGGTTACGGGCAGCGTGGCCGAGGCAAGCAACGCTGTGTCGAGCGTGACAGATTCTGCGGCCGGCGCCGTGCAGAAGCTCTTCAATAAGGTGAAGGCTCCTGCAGCCGACGCCGATCGCAAGCTCGCCGCTGCCGCTGCGGAGGCCGAGCTGCCTACCGAGCGCGTCCTAATTGGCGAGGACGAGGCTGCCGCGGGCGACGATGATGGTCAGAAGTCTGTATCCAAGCCGGCTCAGTATTACACCTACACGCCCGCCGAGACCTCTGAGGAGTCCTGCGATGAGTAGCGAAGCAACTTGCCCCATTACGCTGACCGTTGCCGGCGACCCGCGTCTGGCGCGCCTTGTGCGCATGACGGCGGCAAATGTCGGTGCGCTCTGCTCCATGTCCGTCGATCGCATCGAGGACATTCGTATGGCTGCCGAGGAAGCATTTATTTTCGGCTGCACGGCTGTTGATTCCGATGACATCTCGATCAAATTCGATGTCGACGAATCTCACGTTGGCATGACCTTTACCTTTGGCGACCAGGCCACCGTCGACGAGGATGACCAGGCCGCTGTGTATGCCGAGCTCATTTTGGCGAGCGTGTGCGACTCCTACGAAAAGACTGCGGCGCCCCTGACGCTTTCCCTCGACCTCAAGGCGGATATCTAATATGACCGAACGTTCCCGGAGCGGTAAGACCGCTTGGGACAAGGAGAAAACCCGCGAGCTGTTTCGTCGCTATAAAGAGACCGGTGACCCGGACGCACGCGAGCAGCTCGTCATGTCCCACATGAACCTGGTAAGGTTTCTTGCCAACAAGTTTAAGAACCGCGGCGAGCCGCTCGATGACCTGATGCAGGTTGGTTATTTGGGCCTGCTCAAGGCTATCGATCGCTTTGACCCTGAGCGCGGACTCGAGTTCACCACGTTTGCCACGCCTACCATCTTGGGCGAGATCAAGCGTCACTTCCGCGACAAGGGCTGGAGCGTGCGCGTGCCCCGTCGCTTGCAGGAGCTCTCGGCCAAGGTCAACCAGGCTACCGATAAGCTCACCAACGAGCTACAGCGCTCGCCTAAGGTTGAGGAAATCGCTGAGTACTTGGACGTGACGGTCGATGAGGTGCTGGAGGCCATGGAATCGTCTTCGGCCTATACCTCGGTGCCTATCGAGGCTCCTGGTGCGTCCGATTCGGACGATGCCCCCTCGATTCTCGACCGTTACGCCGACGACGACAACGAGCTCGACTTTACCGATGACCGCCTAGTGATCGAGGAAGCCATCCGTGATTTCTCGCCGCGCGAGCGCGAGGTGATTGAGCTGCGCTTTGTGAAGGGCATGACCCAGATCGAGATCGCCAAGAAGCTGGGTATTTCTCAGGTACAGGTTTCGCGTCTGCTGCGCCGCACGCTTAAGAAGATTCAGGACAAGATCGACCCCGACGGAGTGATGATTCGTTCATGAGTGAGCACCCCCAGCAAACCGATCGCGTGCTGCGCGACACCCGCATTCTGACGCTGCGCATTTGGGCTGTTGTCGGCTGCATTGTTATTGCTGCTGTCATCTTTAACCTTATGGGCATCCTGGCACCGGTTATTGAGTTTCTTGCCGTCGGCTCCATCATTGCTTTTGTGATGTCCCCGATCACCAACTGGCTCGAGCACCATGGCGTGAATCGCGGCATCGGTTCGCTTATCGCGCTTATTGTTGTTGTTGCCGTGCTCGTCGGTGTCGTTTGCATCTTGTCGCCGATTCTCTTTGGTCAGATCATGGAAGTCCTGAGCCGCCTGCCCGAGCAGCTTCGTGTTGCGGGTGGCGATCTCAATGAGATGATCTCGCATGCCAAGACGCTCAACAACACGCCGCTCAAGGAGTATTTGGACGATAATCTTTCGTCCCTGGTTACCGTGGCATCGAAGTATGTGTCTCAGATTGCTGCCGAGCTTGGTCGCGGTGTGTTCCCGCTCATCACCAATACGGCCTCGCAGTTGTTCGTGATCTTCCTTGGTCTGGTGCTTGCCTACTGGATGGCCTGCGACTACCCTCGCATGCATCACGAGATTTGCACCATCATCGGTCAGGAGAAGGAGACCTCGTACCGCTTTATGGTCGCCATCCTTTCTCGCTCTGTCGGCGGCTACATGCGCGGTATGGTCGTGACGTCCATCTGCGGTGGTTTCCTCGCCTTTATCGGTTTTTTGATCATCGGTCATCCGTATGCGGCGCTCATGGCTATCTTTACCGGCATCATGCATTTGGTTCCGGTCGTCGGTCCCTGGGTGAGCGCAGCAATCGCCACGGTACTCGGCTTCATGTTCAGTCCCATGTTGGCGTTATGGACGCTCATCGTGACGATGGTCGCGCAAAACGTCACCGATAACGTGATTTCGCCTAAGGTTATGCAGAGCTCGGTGCAGGTGCATCCCATCATGAGCCTCACGGCGCTCGTTATTGGCTCGGCACTCATGGGCCCCATCGGCATGATTATTGCCATCCCGCTATGTGCGGCCCTCAAGGGTATCTTCGTGTACTACTTCGAGAATGAGACCGGCCGCCAGCTTGTGGCCTATGACGGCGCCGTGTTTAAGGGCACACCGTACCGCGATGTCGATGGCAACCCGGTCGCCGCCTACGACGCGCTCGGCGACGACACCTTCATCTACGAGTCCGAGCTCATCGGCAACGAGACCGCGCCCGAGGCCCAGGCCATGCCCAAACCCGAGCTCGATAATCCCTGGATGAAGCTCTCGGGCCTTCAGCCCGATGCTACGGGCTTTTTCAAGAATCCCTTCGCCAAAGACGACGATTTCAATATGAACGACGAAACCAAAACCGGCATCGACGGCTCCATGGACGATTCGGATTCCAAATAGGCACCGCTAGCGTTTCTTGAAGTTGTAAATGACAAGAAACGCGAGCAAAGCGATTGATAAGGGGCCGGCTACATAGAAAAAGAGAACGTCAATTGCGCGTAGAGTGTAATAAGCTTTATCGCCGGACATTACTGCATACAATACGTAGCCAAATGCTGGTTGGTTTGCGTACCAGCAGGAGAAAGCCAAAAGCGCTAAAAGTGCTACAACCAGAAGTGCATTCAGGACAAATCGTTTGCTTTTCATCGATCGCTCCTTCCGGGTGAATCTTATATGTAATTCTACAGTAGCCTTTTTCAAAGCATCGCATACTCCTAAATAACGTGCACTTTCGCTGTAGGGTCGGCTTTATGTCGGCCCTCTTTTTTGCACTTGCGCGGCGGGATGGTAATATCGTTACGTTTGAACTGTTTCGATGTGAAACCGAGGAGATTCCCTCTATGAGTGCTGACTACCCGTCAATGACTACGGCCGAGATCCGCTCCAAGTTCCTCAACTTCTTTGAGGAGCGCGGTCTTAAGCTCTATCCTTCTTCGTCCCTTGTTCCCGACGACCCCTCGCTGCTGCTTGCCAACGCCGGCATGAACCAGTTTAAGGAGTACTACCAGGGCAAGAAGACCATGAAGGAGATCGGCGCGATCTCCTGCCAGAAGTGCGTCCGCACCAACGACATCGACTGTATCGGCGAGGACGGCCGTCACCTGTCGTTCTTCGAGATGCTCGGTGACTTCTCCTTTGGCGGCGTCTCCAAGCAGCAGGCTTGCGCTTGGGCCTTCGAGCTCATCACCAAGGAGTTCAAGCTGCCGCTCGATCGCCTGTACTTTACCGTCTTTACCGAGGACGACGAGACCCACGACGTGTGGCGTTCTCTGGGCGTTGCCGAGGACCACATCTCCCGCCTGGGCGAGGACGACAACTTCTGGGCCGCCGGCCCCACCGGCCCCTGCGGTCCCTGCTCCGAGATCTACTTTGACATGGGCGAGGAGGTCGGTTGCGGCAGCCCCGACTGCAAGCCCGGCTGCGACTGCGACCGCTTCCTTGAGTTCTGGAACCTCGTGTTTACCCAGTACGACCGCCAGGAGGACGGCTCCATGCCGGAGCTGCCGCACCGCAACCTCGATACGGGCATGGGCCTTGAGCGCATGGCCGCCATCATGCAGCACAAGACCGCCAATTACGACGGCGACTTGATGCAGCATCTCATCAAGCTGGGCGAGGAGATCAGCGGCAAGACCTATGACGCCGACGATTACTCCGGTGCCAGCCGATCTCTTCGCATCATCGCCGACCACTCCCGTGCCGTCGACTTTATGATTTCGGATGGCATCCTCCCCGGTAACGAGGGTCGCGAGTACGTCCTTCGCCGCCTGCTCCGCCGCGCCGTGTTCCACGGTCGCCTGCTGGGCATCGAGGGCGCCTTCCTGACCAAGTTTATCGACGAGGTCAACGCTCAGATGGGCGAGGCCTATCCTGAGCTGCTCAAGAACGTCGCGCTCGTCAAGGGTATCGTCGCCTCCGAGGAGGAGCGCTTCTCCACGACGCTCGACAACGGTCGCGTCTACCTGGATGAGGCCCTGGCAGCGCTTGCCGAGGGTGCTGTGCTTCCGGGCGTTGTTGCCTTTAAGCTGCACGACACCTTTGGTTTCCCCATCGACCTGACCGTCGAGATCGCCGGCACCGCTGGCCACGATGTCGATATGGACGGCTTCACTGCCTGCATGGAGGACCAGAAGGCCCGCGCCCGCGCCAATGCCAAAGGCGACGCCTGGGGCAGCTTCAACGACGTTTGGGTCGAGCTTTCCGACAAGGTTGCCGCGACTGAGTTCGACGGCTATGACAACGATGTGATCGAGGGCGCCAAGGTTGTTGCCATCGTGCGCAACGGTGAGTCCGTCGAGTCCGCTGCCGCCGGCGAGGACGTCGAGGTCGTTCTCGACCGCACTCCGTTCTATGCCGAGATGGGTGGCCAGCAGGGCGATGCCGGCGAGCTTTCCGCCGAGGGCGTTTCGCTGACCGTTTCCGATACCAAGAACCACAACGGCCTGTATGCTCACGTCGCCCACGTTGCCGAGGGCACGCTGGCCGTCGGTGCTACCGTGACCGCCGCGCTCGACGCCGAGCGCCGTGGCTTCCTGCGCCGCAACCACACCGCCACGCACCTGCTCGACGCCGCCCTTAAGCAGGTCCTGGGCGAGCACGTCTCCCAGGCCGGCTCGCTGGTGACGCCCGAGCACCTGCGCTTTGACTTTACGCACTTCGAGGCCCTGTCCTCCGAGCAGCTCAAGGCTGTCGAGGACCTGGTCAACCAGCAGATCTTCGCTTCCAAGCCGGTCGTGACCCGTGTCATGGGCATCGACGAGGCTAAGGCTGCCGGCGCTGTCGCCCTGTTTGGCGAGAAGTATGGCGACGTCGTCCGCGTTGTCTCCGTGGGCGCCGAGGACCAGCCGTTCTCCCGCGAACTCTGCGGTGGCACACACGCTGCCAACACCGCCGAGATCGGCCTGTTCAAGATCATTTCCGAGTCCTCCACGGGCTCCAATGTCCGCCGTATCGAGGCCGTGACCTCTAAGGGTGCCCTCGACTATATGGCCGACCGCCTGGCACTCGTTGACGCCGCTGCTACTGCGCTCAAGTGCCGCGTGGATGAGGTTCCCGCTCGCGTGGAGAACCTGCAGGCCGAGCTGCGCGAGACGTCCAATAAGCTCAAGAAGGCTCTGACCGGTGGCTCCTCCGATGCGATCTCCAGCGCCATCGAGGGCGCCGTCGAGCTCGACGGCTATAAGCTCGTCGTTGCTGAGCTCCAGGGCCTTGAGGCTGCCGACCTGCGCAACGTATGGGATACCGTGCATCAGAAGGTCGCCGGCCCTGTTGCTTGTGTCGTCGCCAGCGTGACTGAGAAGGGCACTCCGGCCCTGCTCGCTGCCGGCTCCGATGACGCCGTCAAGGCCGGTTTCCACGCCGGTAACGTGATCAAGCAGATCGCGGGTCTGGTCGACGGTCGCGGTGGCGGTCGTCCCAACATGGCCCAGGCCGGTGGCAAGTATGCTGCCGGCATCGCCGATGCCCTCGCGGCCGCTAAGACCGCGCTCGGCGCCTAAGAATCTAAGAAGTCGCTGTGGTTGCGCTCGCGCTGGACATAGGGGAGACCAGGATTGGCATCGCCGTCTCGAGCCGTGATGGCAAGATGGCGATGCCTGTCAAGGTGCTTCCGGCTGCCGAGGTCACCGGTATGGCCAAGACGTTCCGCTACCTGGTTGAGGACTATGAGCCCGACATCCTGGTAAGCGGACGTCCCCTGACCATGGCCGGTGAGCCCGGCCCTCAGGCCGAGCGCGTTGCCGCTGTGGCGCAAAAGATTGCCGACGAGCTCGATCTTCCGTTGGAGTTTGAGGACGAGCGTCTGTCCTCGCAAGAGGCCAAGCGTATCCTGCGCGAGCAGGGACTCAACGAAAAGCAGATGAGGGGCAAGATCGACATGATTGCCGCCAGCCTGTTTTTGCAGACGTGGCTCGATCGTAAAAACGAGGAGGTTTCGCATGCCTAGTGCTTCCGATCCGCGCCAGTCGAATCGTACACAGCAGCCGGCGTCGCGCCCTGCCCAGCCTGGCCAGCGTCCGGCACAGCCGACGCAGCGCGCAGCTCAGCCTGCCGCGCGCCCGGCGCAGTCCTTCTCTCGTTCGGCCCAACCTGTTCAACGGACGGGTCAGCAGCCTTCTGCTCGTTCGGTTCAGCATTCGGCTTCTCACGCGTCTCAGCAGCCCACTGCTCGTACGGCCCAGCCTGCAGGCGGCACCCGCTTTAAGCAGCAGGCACCTACCCAGCGAACGCAGGCCCCCCAATCGCATTCGCATCACGCTCGTGGTTCGCATGGCGTTGCTCCGGCGACCCGCTCGAGCTACAACACGCATGCTCGTCGCGGTGCTCAAAAGAAAAGCTCCCCGGTGCCTATGATTATCGGTGGCGTTGTTGCCGTGCTTGCGCTTGTCGCGATCGTTTTCTTTGTCGTGCCAGCCGTCAAGGGCTTCTTTGGCGGTGAGGGTGCGAAAGTCGTTGCAGGCCAGCAGGTTACTATCACGATTCCCGATGGTGCCTCGGGTGACAGCATCGCTTCGATTCTCTCCGAGAACCATATCGTAGAAAATCCCAAGGATTACTATGCGGCGGTCAAAAAGCTCAACGCGGATATGTCGCTCAAGCCCGGCACCTACTCGTTCACCACGCTCATGGACGCGACCAAGGTCGTTCAGCAGCTCATGGAAGGCCCCAACGCGGGCTCCAATGCGCTGACTATCCCTGAGGGCCTGACGGTCGATCAAGTCGCCGACCGTGTGGCCCAGGCCTACGACAGCATCTCTAAGGAAGACTTCCTCAACCAGGCCAAGGCCTCCAACTACGTGGACGACTATAGCTTCCTTAAGGGCGCCGCTAACGACTCGCTCGAGGGTTTCTTGTTCCCCAAGACCTATTCGTTGGGTGATTCGCCGACGGCCGATGGCGTGATTCGCGCTATGCTCGATCAGTTTAAGACCGAGTACAAGTCGCTTGACTTTGCGAGCTGCGAAGCCAAGATCAAGGAACGCTATGGCGTGGAGATGTCCGACTACGACATCGTCAACTTGGCCTCTATCGTTGAGCGCGAGGGCCTCAACGCCGACCAGCGCGCGCACGTGGCCTCGGTCTTCTACAACCGCCTTGCCGGCAAGCTCGATGGCCTGCGCTATCTCAACAGCGATGCGACCATGATGTATGTCACCGGTGGCGAGGTTACCGCCGACGACCTGCAGAGCGATAGTCCGTATAACACCTATAAGCATGAGGGCCTGCCGCCCACGCCCATCTGCTCTCCGTCGCTCGAGGCGCTCAAGGCCACCCTTGAGCCGACCGACTCTGATGACCTGTATTTCTACATTACGCAGGACGAGGAGTACTTCTCGCAAACCTACGAAGAGCATCAACAGTCTTGGAATTAGCATGAGGATTTTTAGCCCCAAACGTTACGTTGCCTCGGTCGATCGCATCGACCTTAATACCCTGTGGGCCGACGGCAAACGCGCCATTCTGCTCGATCGCGATAACACCTTGGTGCCGCGCGACACCGAGCAGGTTCCCGCCGCGGTTTCCGCTTGGCTCGACGCCGCCCGCGCCAAAGGTTTTAAGCTGTGCATGGTGTCCAACAACTGGCATCGCGACCAGGTCATGAGCTCTGCACGCGAGCTGGGACTCGAGGCCATTAGCCACGCCATGAAGCCGGCGCCGTTTGCCCTCAAGGCGGGTCTTAAGCGCCTCGGCGCCACGGCCGACGAGGCGGTGCTGATCGGTGATCAGCTCTACACTGACGTGTGGAGCGGCAACTTCGCCGGCGTCGATACCATCCTGGTAAAGCCGCAGGCGACGCAGGACCTGTGGTATACGCAGATCTTCCGTATCTTTGAGCGCCGGGCCCTGCGCGACCTTCCCTGCGAGGAATAGGTCTCGTCATGTCCCAGCACACCAAACACGGCTGCGACCATATCTTCTTTATCGGCTTTTTGGGCGCGGGCAAATCGACGCTCGCGCGCAACGTCGGCACTATGTTCAAGCGGCGTTTTATCGATACCGACCGACTGGTCGTGCGCCGTTGCGGTAAGTCGGTAACCGAGATTTTTGAGACCGAGGGCGAGGATCGTTTTCGTGAGCTCGAGACCTCGGCGCTCCGTTCGCTCCAAAGCGAGCGCAGCCTGTTGGTTTCGTGCGGGGGCGGCATTGTCGAGACGCCGGTGAATATTGAGCTGATGCACGAAATGGGTACGTGCGTGTACCTCGAGGTCGACTTTGAGGATTCGATTCGCCAGATTCGTCGGTCCGACACGCGCCCCGATTTCCGTTCGCCCGAGCATGCCGCGCGCCTGTTTGAGCATCGCCGTCCGCTGTATCGCCAAGCCGCCGACCTTACCCTTGATATTCGCAACAAGTCCTTCGAGGACGTTTCCTACCTTTGTGCCGAGATGCTTTTGGAGCGTGGGCTGCTATGATTCGCCGTCAACTGATCAATTTCCAAAACCGCAGTGTCGATGTCCGCGTCGGATTGGGCGCGTTCGATGAGCTGTCGCGCATGTTTTCCTCGGCTGTGGGCAAGCCTAAGCGCGCGATGGTGGTTTGGAACGACGCCACATCTGAGCGCTTTGGCGAGGTTGTTGAGCATGCGCTCGTCGACGCCGGCTTTGCTGTGTCGCTGCTCGTCCTCGATGTTTCGCCTGCCGGTGCTACGCTGGCCGATGCCGATACCGTCTTTGGCGCCCTTTCGGCTAACGGCATTACCTGCGACGATCTCGTTGTCGCTGTCGGCGACACAGCGACCTGCTCGGTTGTTAGCTGGTGCGCCAACCAGTGGTGCGGCCGAACCGAGTGCGCGCTGCTTCCGACGACCTTCGATGCCATGCTCACGGTCGCGACGGCCATGAAGCCGCTCGTCGCCTCGTCGGCCAATGCGCTTCCCGCCATCTCGTTCCGTCCCGAACCGGGCTTGGTCGTGTGTGACCTCGACCTTGTTCGCGAGGCGGACCCCGAGGACCTCAAGCTCGGCTATGTGGTACTTGTTGGCACCATGCTTTCGAGCAGCAAGTCCCGCTGGAATCAGTTTACCGAGACCGTCCCCGAGATTCTCGCGGGCGAGGAGGTCGCGCTCGTCAATGCCGTTCAATGGTCTCAGACTGCCCGTAAGGACGTACTGATGGCCACGAACCCGAGCGCCCGCCATGCGCTCGATTTTGGCAAGACGGGGGAGCGCACCCTGCGCGTCTGCTTGGGCGATGCCGCTTCGCAGGTCCCTGCCTACCAGCTGTTGTCCGAGGGCATGCGCTTTGAGGCGCGCCTTGCCCACGACGCCTGCGACTTCGATATCGATTACGTTTTTGAGGTCGATGACTGCCTGGAGGACTTTGGTATCGAGGAGCTTGCCTTCGATCTGGAGCCTGCCGCATATATCGAGGAGTTCCGCAGACAGCAGTTTGTCCGCTCGAACCGCAGCATGTTGCCGCTGCCCGCGGCGCTCGGCGCCATTCGCCTAACGAGCGTCGAGGACGAGGTTCTTGAGCGCCATGCTCATGCCTACTTGGCTTCTCGCAAAGAACTTCTCTAAGATTTATTGACTTCCATCGTCTTTCGTATCATTTTGAGGGACGGGTTTTCAATCGGTTGCGGATCGCGTGCGAATCCGCCTTTCGATCGAGGCCCGTCCCGCTTTAATGAGGACAACAAGAAAGGAATCTGCATGTCTGAGTTTGCTGCCGGTCCTGCCGGTCGTATCGAGCGTGTCCGTGCCCTGATGGCCGAGCGCGGCTACGACGCCATCGTCGTGCGCGACGAGGCCAACCTCCGTTGGCTCACGGGCGTGAAGGGCGTCTTCGACTACACCTTCGAGTTCCCGCACGCCGCGTTTATTACGGCCGATCAGTGCCTGTTCCACACCGACTCGCGCTATCTCAACAGCTTTGAGGAGAACACGCCCGCCGGCAGCCCCTGGGTCTACGACATGGACGAGGGCACCATCCCCGGTTGGGTCGCCGGCAAGATCGCGGCTAACAAGTGCCGTGTCTGCGCCGTCGAGGACGACATGCAGATTAACTTCTACCAGGGTATCCAGCGTGGTCTGGAGGATCGCTCCGTCGCCTGCATGTTGCCGTTGATGCACGACGACATCCGCAAGATGCGCGCCATCAAGGATGCCGAGGAGATCGAGCTCATGCGCCACGCACAGTCGATCACCGACGCCGCCTTCCAGCACATGCTCGGCTATATTAAGCCCGGTATGACCGAGAAGCAGGTTCGCAACGAGCTCGAGAACTTTATGTTCGCCAACGGCGCCGACAGCCTTGCCTTCGGCTCCATCGTGGCGAGCGGTCCCAACACCGCCAACCCGCATGCCGTCCCGAGCGACCGTGTCATCGAGAAGGGCGATTTCGTTCTCATGGATTACGGCGCGGGCTACTGCGATTATCGTTCCGACATGACGCGCACCGTCGTGATGGGCGAGCCTACCCAGGAGCAGCTCGACCTGTACGCGCTCGTGCGCCGTACGCACGAGGAGTGCGTCGCCGCCATCCATCCGGGCGTCGAGGGCAACGACATTTTCAAGCTTTCCAAGAAGATCATCGGCGATGCCGGCTATGGCGATTACTACAACCATGGCCTGGGCCACGGCGTGGGCATCGACATCCATGAGCTGCCCAACTTCAACCGTAGCAAGAACATCATTGAGGTCGGCTCGGTTATTACCATGGAGCCCGGCGTCTACCTGCCCGGTGTGGGCGGCGTGCGCCTGGAGGACTACGGCGTGGTCACCGAGAACGGCTACGAGCCCTTCACCAAGACCCCGCACGACCTGCACGTCATCGACTGCTAGCCCATTTCGATAGATTTTTGGGGCGGGGCGTCCGGAGCAATTCGGACGCCCCGCGTTCTCTTTTTATGCGCTCGCTGCAGGCGCCGTCTGCAAGTGTATAATTTCGGTCGTATGTAATTTGGACGCTTGTGCGTTCTGCCCATAACAAGAAAGGTCGCTATGCCTACCATTTCTACCGCCGACTTCAAGAACGGCCTCGGTCTCCGCATTAAGGACAAGGTCTACACCATCGTCGAGTTCCAGCATGTCAAGCCGGGCAAGGGCGGCGCGTTTGTGCGCTACAAGACCCGCGACATCAAGAGCGGCCGCGTCGTCGAGAACACCTGCAACGCCGGCACCAAGTTCGAGAGCGTCATGCTCACCACCCGTGAGTTCCAGTACCTCTACAACGATGGCACCGACTACATCTTCATGGACAACGAGTCCTATGAGCAGGTTCCCGTTCCCGAGGACATGGTGGGCGAGAACTCCAAGTGGCTGCGCGAGAACGACATCTGCCAGCTGCTCTTCGCCGACGATGAGCTCATGGGCGTGACTCCGCCGATGTTCATCGAGACCACCATCGTCCAGACCGACCCGGGCTTTAAGGGCGACACCGTCCAGGGTTCCACCAAGCCGGCCACGATCGACACCGGCGCTGTCATCCAGGTCCCCATGTACCTCAACGAGGGCGAGGTCATCAAGGTTGACACCCGCGACGGCAAGTTCGTCTCCCGCGTCTAGCAACCAACTCTTCTAGGAGGACTCATGCCCCAGGAAATCAAGATTGACGGCATCGGCATTTCGCCCGATGTTCTGACCGCCATCGTCTCGCGCGCCGTGTCGGATGTCGAGGGCATCGCCTCCGTTGGCGTCAAGGACCTTGCCACCAACCTTGTCTCCATGATGCTTTCGTCCAAGGCCCCGGCTTCCGAGCCGGCGGTCGAGGCCGAGGTCGTTGGCGACAAGCTCGCACTCACCGTGCGTGTCGTGGTGTTCTTTGGCTATCCGTTCAAGAAACTCGCCGAGGCCGTTCGCGCCGCCGTGGTCGCCGCCATCGATGCTCAGGTGGGCGTCGAGGTCGAGCGCGTTGACGTTTGCATCGACGGTCTCGTTTTCCCCAAGGAGTAACCTTTGAGCCTTAAGGTTTATCGCGGGCGTACGCTTGCCCGCAGTCAGGCGCTGCAGCTGCTGTTCCAGGCCGAGGCCACGGACAGCCCGCTCGAGCGCGTCCTCGAGGGTGATTTCCTGATCTCGAAGAGTCCCCTCGATCCCTATGCGCTGGAGCTGTGCCGCGGTGCCTATGAGCATATCGATCGCATCGACTGCGCTCTGCGCTCCGTTGCCAAGAACTGGGATCTTATGCGCATGCCCGGCGCCGACCGCAATCTGCTGCGTATCGCCGTTTACGAGATGCGTTTCCTCACCGACGAGGAGGTCTCGGACGCCATCGTAATCAACGAGGCCGTCGAGCTTGCCAAGGCCTATGGCACCGACCAGTCCGCGTCGTTCGTCAACGGCGTGCTGGGCAAGATCGCTCGCAGCGAGGAGCTGCCGGGCGAGGACCTGTACCAAGAGCTGCTGGCCGAAGATCGCGCTCGCGAGGAGGCCCAGGCTGCCGAGGCTGCCGCCAAGGTTGCGGTTGCCCAGGCTGAGGCCGGCGTGCTGGCCGAGGATGCGGACGCCGCCGAGGCTGTTGTCGACTCCGTCGAGGAGTAGCTATGCCAGAGGGTTCCGTCCGCAACTTCGACGAGATCTCGGACCGCTTGGACCAGATCATCGCTACCGTTCGTTCCAAGGATACCTCCTTGGAACGTTCGCTCGATTTGTTTGACGAAGCGATAGAGCTGGGCTCCCGCGCGGTCGATATGGTCGACAAGTTTGAGCTTACGCCGCGTGAGGCCGACAAGCTCGAGCAGGAATATGATGAGGATGCGGCAAACGAATCCCAGGATAGCTAGGCCGCATCTCCGGATACGAATGGTTGATGGCATTCATGAAACGCGTGCGTCTTGATGACGAACTGATTTCACAGGGCATCTGCGCCGATCGCGCGGATGCCCTTCGCACTCTTATGGCCGGCTTGGTCTCGAGTGGCGGTGAGCGCTTGACTTCGCCGGGTCTTAAGGTGATGCCTGGGCTGCCGCTGCACGTGAAGGGGCGCATTCCCTATGTTGGCCGCGGCGGTCTTAAGCTCGAAGGCGCGCTTGATGCGTTTGGTATCAATCCGACGGGCCTTGCCTGTTTGGATGTGGGCTGCTCTACCGGGGGTTTTACCGATTGCCTGCTCAAGCGCGGAGCTGCGACCGTTGTCTCTGTGGACGTGGGTCGCGCCCAGTTCGATTGGTCGTTGCGTCAGGACGATCGCGTGACGCTGCATGAGCGCACAAACGTGACGCAGCTGCCTGAGCTTGGCTATGCCGGCGCCATCGACCTGGCTGTGTGTGATGTCTCGTTTACCAGCATCGCGAACATTATCGATGCGGTACTGGCGTGCCTGGTGCCTACGGGTGCATTCTGCACGCTCGTAAAGCCGCAGTTTGAAGCTCCGGCGGCGCTGGTGGGCGAGGGCGGCATTGTGACCGATCCCACCGTGCGCCGCGATACACTCGTTGCGGCAGTTGAACTCTTTGCTGCCAAGGGGCTGTTCCCGGTCGATGTGTGCGTGTCACCCATTCATGGTGCCAAGGGCAACGTTGAGTTTTTCCTGTACGGCATGAGGTGTGCCCCCGGCGGACGTACCGACGATGAGCTGCAATCCCAGGTATCGGTTTTGAGCGAGAAAGCTGCAACGCTATGAAGGTCTTTCTGGTTCCCAATTACTACAAGCAAGAGGCGGTCGAGAGCGGCCTGATACTCGAGCTTTGGCTGACGCGCCAGGGCTATGAGGTCGCATGGGCTGCCGACCAGCGATCGAAGATTCAAAGCACGCCTGATATTGACGGCTCCGATCTGGTCATTACGCTCGGCGGTGACGGTACGTTGCTGCGCGCTGCCCGCATCCTCAACCATCGCGAGATTCCTATCCTCGGTCTTTCCTATGGTCACCTGGGCTTTTTAACTGCTGCGAGTCCCGAGGAGCGCGACATTCTGCAGGTCGTAAGCGACGCCCTGTCCGGCGAGCTTCATGTGAGCCGTCGCGCCACCATCGCTGCGGATATCGTGTCCGTGCGCGAAGACGGTACGAAGGATGTCGTGCGCACGTTCGCCCTCAACGACATGGCGCTTACCCGAGGTCCGCTGTCCGATATGGTCGAGTTCGACATCACGGTGTCGGGCCACCATATCGACCGACTGCGTGGCGACGGTGTGGTCGTGTCCACGGCGACTGGTTCTACGGGTTACGCGCTCAGCGCCGGTGGCCCCATCGTGAGCCCCGATTACACGGGCATGGTCTGCGTGCCCATCGCTCCACATACCATTCAGGCTCGCGCTTTCTTGACTTCGCCGAGTGATGTCGTTGAGATCTTTATGTCCGATGATCGCCCGAGCGTGCCGGCTATCGCCATCGACGGACAGTTTATTACCTGCGATGGCACGGTCGAGAGCGTGGCTGTGCGTCGCGGGCCCGGAGATGTGCTGCTGCTCGATTATGGCCCCGAGAGCTTCTATAACTCGGTGAGCCGCGTATTCTACGGAGTCCGTCATGATCGATGAGCTGCAGGTTTCTAACATTGCACTCATTCGCGAGGCGACGCTGGTGCCGAGTGCCGGCCTGACTGTCCTGACTGGCGAGACCGGTGCCGGCAAGACCGCGCTGCTCTCGGCCCTCAAGCTTATTTTGGGCGAGCGTGCGGATTCGTCGACGGTGCGCGAGGGCGAGGCACTGGCGAGCGTCGAGGCGCGACTCTTCGACGGGCCGCACGACACGGAGGGGTTCACCGTACAGCGCAGCCTTTCTGCCGAGGGCCGCAGCCGCGTGAAGATTGACGGTCGCATCGCCAGTGTGCGCGAGCTTTCGGAGCGCGTTGGCGTGATGATGGATCTGTGCGGCCAACACGAGCATCAGCGCTTGCTCGACCCGGCGCATCACGTTGCGATGGTCGATGCCTGGGCGGGACGCTCTGCGCTCGAGGCGCTGGATGCGTACCGCGCCTGCTTTAAGGCATCGCGTGCTGCCGCCAAGGAGGTTCGACGTGTCGAAGAGGCCTCGCGTGCGCAGGGGAGCCGCGTCGAGGAGGCGCGCTTTGCCCTCGAGCGCATCGGCGAGGTCGACCCCAAGCCGGGCGAGTATGAGGAACTCGAGGAACTGCTGCCGCGCTCCGAACATGCCGAGGTACTGGTTGCCACGGCCAATGATGCCCATGCATCGCTTGCCTCCGAAGGGGGAGCGCTCGATGCCGTGAACAGCGCCGTGGCAGAGCTTTCCCGTATGGCTACCGTCGATCGCAAACTGGGCGACATTGCCGATGCGCTTTCGGATGCCTGCATCTCCCTTGAGGATTGCGCGAACGAGCTTCGTGCCTATCGCGATGGCGTCGCCTTCGACCCGCGCGAGCTCGCTCGCATGCGTGAGCGGTATTCCGACCTCAAGGGCCTGTTGCGTCAGTGGGGTCCCACCATGGACGATGTTTTTGCTATGCGCGATCGCTCGCAAGAGCTGCTGTCCCTGGTCGATGATGGCGATGAGCAGATCAAAAAGGCGCGTGAGGCACTCGGGAGCGCTGAGCGCGAGTTGTTTGCCGCTGCCAAGGCACTTAAGCGCGCTCGCAATACGGCGGCCCCGCGCTTCTGCCACGAGGTTGGCCGCCAGATGGCGCGCTTGGAGATGGGTAGTGCCGAGCTCGTCTGGGAGTCGCGCGATCTTCCCCGTGCTGAGTGGACGCCCGTTGGTCCTTCGAGCTACGAGCTGCTATACCGCAGCGGTGCCGGCTTGACGCCACGTCCCCTTCGCCGCATTGCGTCGGGCGGCGAGCTCAGCCGCGTCATGCTGGCAAGCAAGGTTGTCCTCGGTAACGCGGACGGTGTTGATACGTTGGTGTTTGACGAGGTCGATGCTGGTGTCGGTGGCTCCACGGCGCGTGCACTTGCGGGCGTGCTGACAGATCTCGCCGCTACGCATCAGGTGATTGTCGTAACCCACTTGGCGCAGGTTGCCGTCATGGCCGACAAGCATTATGTCGTCAGCAAGGAACCGGGCGATGTTCCCCAGACGCATTTGGACGAGGTAACCGGCGAAGCGCGTATCGCCGAGATCGCCCGCATGTTGAGCGGCGATCAGTCCGAGGCAAGCTTAGCGCATGCCAAGCAGATGCTCGAAGAAGCTCGAGGTTAGGTCGTATCAGCGGTGTTGGTGGGACAAAATAGACTGAAATTTTTGTCCCACTACGCGTTTTACTCAACGACCTTATCCGGCTGGATGAGCTCCTCGTAGTAGCTGATATGCTCACGCGCGTCTTCAATCTCGGGCAGCAGGAAGTTGTAGATGACTTCGATGATCATCGTGGCGCTGATCTTAGAGAACGCAAAGTCGCCCGTCGTCAGCAGCGCTTCGTGGTTGACGGTATTAAAGGTGTAGTCTGCCAGACGCGCGAGCGGGGATTTGCTGTCGCTGCTGATGACGACTACGGTTGCGCCGCAGTTGCGAGCCGCTTTTGCCATGCGATTCAGTCGGCGCGATTTGCCGGAGTTTGAGATTAGCACGATGACGTCACCCGGGCGTAACGTGAGCGCAAAGCCGATTGATGTCTCGCTAATGGTGCTCGCCATGCAGCGCAGGCCCAGCTGCGAAAACTTAAACGTCGCATCGAGCGCGACCGCGTTCGTATTGCCCACAGCCGCAAACTCAATAACCCCTGCATGCTTAAGGGCATGCACAACAGCCGCCAGCGTATCGTGGTCGATTCCGTCGATGGTCGCATTAAGCTCGCTCACCTTGGCAGCCAGGATGTTCTTGAGGCTCTGCTCCATATTGTCGAGCGAGACCTCGTCGGTCAGGCCCTCGTTGCGCTGGCTTTCCAAATCCCTCGCCAACGAAAACTGAAAGCTGCGGAAGCTGCCAAACCCAAGCTTGCGGCAGAAGCGCGAAACGGTCGCCTCGGACGTGGCAGCGGCGCGTGAGAGCTGAGCCGCCGTGAGGCGTGGAGCCTCGGACTGGTGCTCCAATATATAGTCGACAATGCGCTGCTCGGACTCGCTGTATCCCTGGTGGGTGCTAATGAGGGAAAGTGCGCTCTTGCTACTATCGGTCATGGATGGCTCCTGGTTGGCATGAAAATCTAATTTGATTTGCAATGCCATAGTATACGGGCATTTTCAATTACAAGATACACCTTGCCGTTTCAAGTGTTGATGGTAAACTTTCACTTACCGTTTACGGTTATGAAAGAACCTTTCACCGGAGAATTGCACCTTGTCTCTTCTCACGCGGACGGTAGGTTGGTATCTTTCAGTTGTGGAAAAATGCGCATCGAAGCGCGTGTAGGGGAGCGCCCGCGGGCGCTGTACTCAAGAAGGAGGGACACATGGCTAAGTTTGACATCATCGCCGCGACCGGTTGCCCGACCGGCATTGCGCACACCTTCATGGCGAAGGAGGCGCTGGAGAAGGCAGCTGCCGAGCGCGGTCTGACCATTAAGGTCGAGACTCATGGCCAGGTCGGTGTCGAGAACGAGCTCACCAAGAGTGAGATCGCTGGTGCCAAGGCCGTCGTCGTCGCAGCCGACAAGGATGTCCAGGCTGAGCGTTTCGCCGGTAAGCCCATGGTTTCCGTTGGTGTTTCCAAGGCCCTGTCCGTTGAGGCCGCCGGTAAGCTGATTGACCGCGCGCTCGCCGCCAAGGGCGACAGCACGGTTGCAGCCGCTGCCGATGTCGAGGACGAGGTCGAGGAGAAGGAGTCCATCGGCCACATCATCTACAAGCACCTCATGAACGGCGTCAGCCACATGCTGGTCTTCGTCGTTGCCGGTGGTGTTCTGACCGCCATTTCGTTCCTGTGGGGCATTACGTCCTTCGATTCGACGGCGTCTGACTACAACAGCTTTGCTGCGATGCTCAAGATCATCGGCGGCATCGCCATGAACCTCATGGTTCCGGTGCTTTCCGCCTACATCGCCGAGTCCATCGGCAAGCGCCCGGCGCTCGTCCCCGGCTTTGTTGCCGGCATGATCGCCATCCAGGGCCTGCCTGTTAACGCCGAGACCGGCATGATCGACGCCGGTGGCGCCGGCGTGGGCTTCGGCTTCCTGGGCGGCATCGTCGGTGGCTTCCTCGCCGGTTATGTCATCCTGCTGCTCGAGAAGGTCTTTGCCGGTCTGCCCAAGAACCTGGACGGCCTCAAGGCTATCTTCCTGTACCCGCTGTTCTCGACGGCTATCGTCGGCCTGGTCATGCTCGGCATTTCCGGCCCCATGGCTGCCATCAACACCGCCATGATGGACTTCCTCAAGGGCCTGTCCGCCTCTGGCGCCGTTGTCCTGGGTCTTGCTATCGGCTGCATGTGCGCCTTTGACATGGGTGGCCCGGTCAACAAGGCTGCTTATGTCACCGGTACCGCTATGCTCACCGAGGCTCTGGCCGCCGGTGTTGGCACCGATACCTACAACTTCGGCACCAACTTCATGGCTGCCGTCTCCGCCGCCTGCATCGTTCCGCCGTTGATCACCACCTTCGCCGTCGTTGTCGGCAAGAAGTACTTCAGCCAGGAGGATCACGACGCCGGTGTCGTCAACCTCATCCTTGGTTGCACCCACATCACCGAGGGCGCCATTCCGTTCATGACCAAGAACATCTGGCCCGTCATGCCCATCATGATGCTCGGTTCCTCTATCGCTTCGATCCTGACCATTATGTTCAACGTTCACGATCCGGCGCCCCACGGTGGCTTCCTGGTCCTGCCCGTTGTCGAGAACGGTCCGCTGTGGGTCCTCGCTATCCTCATCGGCGCCGTGATCGGTGGCATCCTGTTCGTGGCCTTCAAGAAGTACGACTTCGAGAAGAACCATAAGGCCGCTCCTGCAGCCAAGCCGGTTGAGGCCCCCAAGGCCGCTGCCGTCGAGGCCCCCAAGGCCGAGGCTTCCGACTTCGTGAAGGTCGAGAACGTCTTTGTCGCCGAGGACTTCGCTTCTCGTGACGAGGCCTTGAGCTTTGTTTCCAACCAGGCCGTCAAGGCCGGTATCGCCGGCGACGCCGACGCCGTTATGAACGCCTTCCTGGCCCGCGAGGCCGAGGGCACCACGGGCATGATGGAGGGCTTCGCTATTCCGCATGCCAAGTCCGACGCCATCACCGAGGCTGCCGTCATCGTCGTCAAGGACGACTCTGGCGTGACCGGTTGGGACACCATGGACGGCGCTCCCGTCAACGTTGCCATTGCCCTGCTCATCCCGGGCGCTCAGGCTGGCACCACGCACCTCAAGATCCTGTCCAAGGTCGCCGAGGCGCTCATGGACGAGGACTTCCGTGCCACCGTCAAGGGTTCCACCGACGCCGCCGAGATCGCCAAGACGATCAACGCCCGCCTGGTCTAATCCAGCAATACGCGAATACCATCGCCCTCTGCACAAAAGGCGAGGACTCCACTAGGAGCCCCCGCCTTTTTTCTATCCCTCCCATAAGTTGCGGTGAAATAGGGACTGTTTAAACGATTCAACCCCAAATTCAGTCCCTATTTCACCGCAACTTATAAAAGGGCATAGAGGGGGCTGCCTATCGAGTCTTTGTCGCGAACAGTTCATCAGCCAGAATTCTTTTCAGCCGATATTACTCTGGATCGACCGAGTTTCCGCAGCTTGCTCGCCCACAGGGGGCCGGGCGCGGCCTGCGAGATTTATCGCGAGTTCCGCACGAGCCGAAGAGCACTTAATGTGCTCTTCGTGCGAGCAGGACTGTAGAGCAGGAAATCTCACTGGCCACGCCCGGCCCCCTGTGGGCGAGCAAGCGGACGACAAACACATCTGTCCAACAATTCGTGCGAAACATAATGAAAAACAGTTTGATGTGAGTTAATATAAACAACGTCGTGAATCTGACTCCTGCCACATGCTTGACAGGGGTTAAACACAAAAAGGAGTCAACTATGGTTTCTGAGAAGGCTACTCTCGTTAATCCTCAGGGTCTGCACATGCGTCCGGCTGGTCTGTTCGCCTCCACCATGGGCAAGTATGCCTGTGACGTGACGGTCGTTACCCCCGAGAAGGAGGTTAACGGCAAGTCCCCGATGGCCCTCATGGCTGCTGGTATCCCCTGCGGTACCGAGGTCGAGGTCAAGTGCGACGGCGCCGACGAGGCCGAGGCTCTGGCTGCTGCCATCGAGCTCATCAAGAGCGGTCTTGGCGAGTAGAACTCAAACGGGTCGCATGTTGAACAACTAAGTTCATATTTGGGGGCGCAGTGACCTGTTGTAAGGTAACTGCGCTCTTTTGTCATGGATATGGCAAAACGCTTTATCACATGACACGGAGAGAGGAATGGGAATGTATCAGGGAGTCAACGCTTCCGAGGGAATCGGTATCGGCACCGTCATGGTCGCCGTCGATCCCGACTTGACGTTTGAGCCGCACGAGGTTGCTGATTCGGCAGCAGAGAAGGAGCGCTATCAGTCCGCTCTTTCGGTCTTCTGTGAGAAGACCCAGGCTCAGGCCGACCACATGAAGGAGACGGTGGGCGAGGCCGAGGCCGAGATCATGAGCGGACACATTGTCCTGGCTCAGGACCCGGGCATGACCGACGCCATCAACGCCGCCATTGACGGCGGTACCTGCGCCGAGCAGGCGCTCATGGACACCTCGACCATGTTCGAGAACATGTTCCTGTCCATGGACGACGAGATGTTCCGTCTGCGCGCGGCCGACATCGCCGACATCCGCACCGGTATTCTGGCCGAGCTGCTGGGCAAGGAGGTCGTTGACCTCTCCGTCCTGCCCGAGAACACCGTCGTTGTCGTGCACGACCTCACGCCGTCCATGACCGCCACGATCGATAAGGCCCACGTTGCCGGTATCGTCACCGAGACCGGTGGCCGCACGTCGCACTCCGCGATCATTGCGCGCGCCCTCGAGATCCCGGCTGTCCTTTCGGTTTCCAACAGCTGCACCGCGCTGCGCAACGGTATGACCGTTGTCGTCGACGGTGGCAAGGGTATCGTCGAGGCCGATCCCGACGAGGAGACGCTCGCTGCCTACACCGCCAAGGCCGAGGCCTTCGCTGCCGAGAAGGCAGCCCTCGAGGCCTTCCGTGGCAAGCCGTCCGTGACTGCCGATGGCATCAAGAAGATCATCGCCTGCAACATCGGTAACCCCGATGACGTGCCCAACGCGCTCGATCACGACGCCGAGGCTATCGGTCTGTTCCGCTCCGAGTTCCTGTTCATGGACTCCGCTGAGCTTCCTTCCGAGGAGGAGCAGTTCAACGCCTACCGTAAGGTCGCCAGCGCGCTCAAGGGTGCTCCTGTCATCATCCGTACGCTCGATGTGGGTGGCGACAAGGAGATTCCGTATCTGCACATGGTCAAGGAAGACAACCCCTTCATGGGCTTCCGCGCTGTGCGTTACTGCCTGGCCAATCCCGACCAGTACAAGGTCCAGCTCCGCGCTCTGCTGCGCGCTAGCGCCTTCGGTGACGTCAAGATCATGATCCCGCTCGTCACCTGCGTCGAGGAGGTCTTGGCTGTCAAGGAGCTCGTCGAGCAGTGCAAGGCCGAGCTGACCGAAGAGGGTCGCAAGTTCAACGAGAACATCGAGGTCGGCATCATGGTCGAGACGCCCGCCGCTTCGCTGCTCGCAGACCGTCTGGCCGAGGTCGCCGACTTCTTCTCCATCGGCACCAACGACCTGATCGGCTACACCATGTGCGCCGACCGTGGCAACGACACCATCTCCAACCTGTACCAGGTTTACTATCCCGCCGTGCTCCGCTCGCTCAAGAACATCATCGAGAGCGGCGTGAAGGCCGGCATCATGGTCGGTATGTGCGGCGAGGCCGCTGCCGATCCGCTGCTCGAGCCGCTGCTGATCAGCTGGGGCCTGGAGGAGTTCTCGATGAGCGCTCCGTCGATCCTGCGCGCCCGCAAGACCATCAGCCAGTGGACCAAGGCCGAGTGCGACGAGCTCGCCGAGAAGGCGCTCGCCTGCAACACCGCCGCCGAGGTCAAGGCACTGCTCGAGTCCGCAGCTCGCTAATTTGGTATCAGAGGTACCCGCGTGGTTGGAATGGGCCGGCCACGCGGCCCTCACATATACAGGGGGTACTGTAAATGTTCTACACGCTAACCGCTAACCCGGCTGTCGACATGACGGTTTCGAGCTCTCCGCTCGAGCCCGACGAGAACGTCCGCACCGGCTCGGCCAGCTACACGGCTAACGGCAAGGGCCTCGACGTGTCCTTCGCCTTTAAGAAGATGGGCGTCGACACCGTCGCGCTCGGCTTCTTCGCCGGCTTCACGGGCAAGTTTATCGTCGAGGAGGTCATGAACCTGGGTTGCCTGTGCCGCCCGGTCTGGACCGACGGTATCACGCGCATCAACACCTACGTCAACGATGGCCAGCACGAGTACGGCATCCTGAACCCCGGCGCCCCGATCACGCCGCAGCACCAGGAGGAGCTCTACAACATCCTGGACACCGCGGGCGATCTTGAGTGCCTGATTGTCTCCGGCTCCGTGCCTCCCAAAGCTACGCCCGACTTCCTGGCTCAGGTCATGGAGCACGCTCAGGCTCGTGGCGCTGACGTCGTCCTGGACCTGTCCTCCGACAAGCTCAAGGAGCTCGCTCACAAGAAGCCGCTGCTCATCAAGCCGAACCATCACGAGATGAAGGCCATCTTCGGCGTGCCGGTCGATACCGACGACGAGGTTCGCGTTGCCATGAAGATGGCTCACGACGCTGGCGTTCAGAACGTGCTGCTCACCCGCGGTAGCCGCGGCGACGCTTACTTCTCCAACGGCGAGGACATCTGGTACGCCAAGCGTGAGTTCAACATCAAGCTGGTTTCTTCCGTCTGCGCCGGCGACTGCACCCTCGCTGCGTTCCTGCACAAGTGGTACAGGGATCGCGACAACGTCGAGGAGGCCATGAAGCTCGCTATGGCCACCGGCGCCAACGTTGCCGAGTCCGTCGGCATTGGCGACTTTGGTCACGTCGACGAGTACAGCAAGCGCGTTGCTGTCCGCAAGCTCGATCGTCAGTAATCGGAACGCGACATATTCGTGCGCATGCGGCGCCCCGGTTTCGGCCGGGGCGCCTTTTTTGTTCCGCCATGGGGGAGAGGTGTCCTGCCGTACTTCATCGCTTCCACACCGTTCACCGAGTTGTCCTAGCCATTTGTCTATGCGTGGAATATACTTTCATTAACACGTTGCTTCGTGAAAGGAACATTCATGATTTACACGCTCACTGCAAATCCCGCCATTGATTACAACATCGCCTGTGACGGCCTTGACGCCAATACCGTCACGCGTACCCGCAATGCCGTCTACACGCCCAACGGCAAGGGCCTCAACGTCTCGTTTACGCTTGACCACTATGGTGTCGACACCACGATCCTGGGTTTCTTCGCCGGCTTCTCGGGCGAGTTTATCGTCAAGGGCGCCGAGGCCCTGGGCGTGCCCGTCAAGCCCGTGTGGACCGACGGCATCACGCGCGTCAACGTGTTCCTCAATGCCGGCCCCGACACCGAGTACAACATGGTCAACGCCGGTGCCGCTATCAACGAGGCCAACGAGCAGGAGATGTTTGAGCTCATCGATTCACTCGATGACATGACCTGTCTGGTCATCAGCGGCTCGCTGCCTCCCAACACTTCCGAGGGATTCCTGGCCGAGGTCCTGCGTCGCGTCAAGGCCAAGGGGGCCGAGTTCGTCCTCGATATCTCGAGCCATCAGCTGGCAGACCTCATTGCCATGGAGCCGCTGCTGATCAAGCCCAATGACGATGAGCTGCTCGACATCTTTGGCATTAAGGTGAGCGGTGGCGACGACGAGTCCGTCAAGGGCGCGATGGCCGAGCTGCACGCCAAGGGCGCCAAGAACGTGCTGCTGACCCTTGGTGGCGCCGGTGCGTACTTCTCCAACGGCGAGCACATCTGGTTTGCCAAACGCACCTTCGACGTCAAGCTGCTGTCGACGGTGTGCGCCGGCGATTCCTCGCTGGCTGCCTTCCTGTCCGTATGGCACGACGCCCCCGAGCGCGTCGAGGATGCCCTGCGCCTTTCGATGGCTACCGGCGCCAACGTGGTCGAGTGCCCGGGCCTGGGCGACTTTGCCAAGGTCGAGGAGTATAAGAAGGGCATCGCTATCCGCGAGGTCTGCTAACTCCGGCCTAAAGCTTGAGTATTTCGAGTGGTTCGCATCCGTCTTGGCAACAGGACGGATGCGTTTTTGTTTATCGGACTTGCGTGTGCAGGGGAGGCTGTTTCTTGCTAGACTTCTTGCAGATGCAATCGACAACCAATTTGATAGCCGCAGGAGGCCACAGGTATGTGCAATGTTTCGCTCAACGGTACGCACCCGACCGATGCCTCCCTGCGAGTGCTGCGTGCGCTCGAGGCGGCTGGTCTTGAGGCTTGGTACGTGGGCGGTTGGGTGCGCGACGCCCTGATGGGGTGCTCCAGCCACGATGTTGATATGTGCTGTAGCGGCCTGTGGCAAGAGTCCAAGGCGGCGCTCGAGGCCGCTGATATTGCGGTCGTGGAGTCGGGCATTAAATTTGGCGGAATCACGGCTATTTCCGATGGCGAGCGTATCGAGGTCACCACGTACCGTCTGGATGGCTTCTATACCGATGGGCGCCATCCTCAGAGCGTCGAGCGCGCCGCCTCGCTCGAGGACGATCTGGCGCGCCGCGACTTTACCGTCAACGCCATGGCCTGGCATCCCGAGCGCGGGCTTGTCGACCGCTACGACGGCCAGGGTGACTTGGAGTGCAAGCTGATTCGCGCTGTCGGCGATCCCAAGCGTCGCTTTAACGAGGACGCCCTGCGCATGCTGCGCGCGGTGCGCTTTGCCTGCCGCCTGGACTTTATGATTGAGCCCGAGACCAAGCGTGCGCTTGCCGAGTGCGCGCCGCTGCTCGATGCCGTAGCGCGCGAGCGTGTGGGTATTGAGCTCGAGGGCATTCTTTCGACCGGTCACGGGGGAGACGCCATGTTGCGCTACCCTGAGCTCATCTGCGCCGCTGTGCCCGAGTTGGCAGCGGGTCGCGGGTTTGATCAGCGAAGTGTCTACCATGCGTTTAACGTCTACGAGCATATCGCCCGTGTGCTGACGGTGGCAGGGGAGCTGGCGCTGTGCGACGGCGTCGCGCCATCGTCGAGCCTTATGTGGGCGGCGTTTTTGCACGATGTCTCCAAGCCCGAGTGCTTTACGGTCGATCACGCCGGCAGCGGACACTTCTACGGTCATCCCGAGCTCGGCGCCAAGAAAGCGCGCGTCATTATGGATCGCCTGGCTCTCTCGCACGACCTGGTGCGCGACGTGTGCCTGCTCATCAAATATCACGACAAACCGCTGCGTCCCGAGCGATCCTGCCTGCTCAATATGATGTGCGCGCTTTCTGGCGAGGGCGTCGACACGGCCCGTCTGATTGACGAGCTCATGGACCTTAAGCGTGCTGACACGCTCGGCAAGGCCCCGTCGTGCTTCTATTACGTTGAGACGATTGAGGAGATGCGCGCGATGGCGCACGAGCTGCTGAAGGCAGGGGAGCCCTATACGCTCAAGATGCTCGCCATCAACGGCGGCGACCTGATCCGTGCCGGAGTCAAGCCTGGGCCGGAACTGGGTCAGCTTCTCAACTCCGCCCTCGACGCCGTGATCGAAGACAACATTCCCAACGATCGCGAAGCTCTTTTGGTCCATCTCAACTTGAATTAGCTACCCAGTTTACCTGCGTGTTCCATAACCTGCCGACAATTTTTCGGCAATTTGGAATTTCTTCTTGCGCTGACGTTTTTTGTCCCGTAATATATTTCCTCGCAGCACGGCAGTGCAGATGTCATGTGGCCCGTTCGTCTAGCGGTTTAGGACGCCGCCCTCTCAAGGCGGAGATCACCAGTTCGAATCTGGTACGGGCTACCACTTCTTTTCTGCTGATTTCTATGGCCCGTTCGTCTAGCGGTTTAGGACGCCGCCCTCTCAAGGCGGAGATCACCAGTTCGAATCTGGTACGGGCTACCACGCATCTGATACCCGGACTTCCCATGGAAGTCCGGGTTTTTTGTTATCAAACAACCGTCTGCAATTCCCGTTTGAACCAGAGCTTTGCGTTCTGTCTATGGCCCTTACGGGTACAATATCCAAGATATTTTGATTGTTAGAAGGAGTCTCATGACGGAGTCCTCTCAGCATACGTCTAAGCCCCAGGTCGAGGTTGAGGCCTCGGGCGGAGATGACAATAAGAGTGCACGCCGCGGCGCCATCTTTATCGGCGTCGTGCTGGTTGGTTATATCGTCTATCTGGTGGTAACCGGGCAGATGGGACAGTTTTGGGCCGCTATGTCGAGCGTCCAGGCGTCTTGGCTCGTTGTCGCGTGTCTTTGCATGTTCATGTATCTGTTCTTTGGCATTGTGGCCTATGCGATCGCTGTCTGGCTCGACCCCAATTCACCCGTCGGCATCCGCGACCTGATCTCGGTCGAGGCGAGTGGCATCTTCTTTGGCAACCTGACGCCCATGATGATGGGCTCGACTCCTGCCCAGATCTACCGCCTGACCAAGGCGGGCCAAAATGTCGGCGAGGCTGGCGCCACGCAGTTCACGCGCTTTATCGTGTACCAGTTTGGCCTCGTTGCCTGGGGCGCTATCCTACTGCTTGCTCGCATGCCGTTTTTTGCCGAGCGCTATGGCGACATGACGCTGCTGTGCGTCTTTAGCTTTGGCGGGCACTGCTGCATCTTGCTGGGCATCTTCGCCGTCGCGCTCATGCCTAAGACCGTCACGCGCGTCGCCCATTGCATCATCAATTGGCTCGAGCGCATAGGTGTCTCGGCCACTAAGATCGAGGGATGGCGCACGTTTGTCGACGGCGAGATCTACTCCTTCTCCGAGAAGTTCAAGCTTTCGGCCGGACATTTTTCTTCCATGCTGCTCACCGTGTTTATCACCATGCTGCAGCTTGCGTTTTTCTATCTGGTTCCGTATTTCCTGATGCTTGCTTTTGGCCACCACGAGGTCGACTTTTTTTCGGTCATGGCCGCGAGCGCCTTTGTCCAGCTGCTGAGCTCTGCGGTTCCCTTGCCCGGTGGAACTGGTGGCGCTGAGGGCGGCTTTGCATTGTTCTTGGGTCATTTCTTTGGGTCGGCTTCGACCGCCGGCTATCTGCTGTGGCGCCTCATTACGTTTATTGCGCCGACCATTTTGGCTGCGCCCCTGCTGGGCCTTAAGAGCGCCCACAACGAGAGCATCCATGCGCGCTGGGATCGCGTGATGCGCAAACTCGGCCGCACGTCTCAGACGCCCTCTGCGCCCACTAAGCCGCACCCCACGAATGCTGTTACCGTTGACCCCAAGAAGCACGCTCAGAAGGCTTCTGGGGTCGCTAAGCCGGCTCATAAAACCTATGTGCGCCAGACAGGCGACGGTATTCGCGTATCTCCGTCGGCACTCAATAAGAAGAAGCACCCTAAGTCGAAGTAGGGTAGTCGTGCGTTCTTCATGATGCGGGGCATATTTGTGCTGTATGGGGGATAATCCTCTTACGTAGATTATCTCTCATCTGTTGATGAATGCCCTCTTATCGAAGGGACACGCCCATGGCAACCAGCAAACCGCGTCTTGACCGCCGCATCGTTCGCAGCCGCAATGCCATCCTTTCCGCTTTCGAGCGCCTGCTCATGGAAAAGCCGTTGGCAGACATTACGGTGAGTGCCATCGCGCGCGAGGCCAATGTCGACCGCAAGACCTTTTACGTTCACTTTGGTACGGTTGACGGCCTGCTCGATGCCATTGCCGTCGATGTTGTGGAGATGATTGTCGACTCGGTCGAGAAAACGCTTGCTTCCATGGACGGCGACACCAACGAGCGCGCCCTTGGCGCGGCGGCGACCTTCTTTAAAACCGTTAACGAGGCGCTGTGCAACAACCTCGTGCTCAATCGTCAGTTGATCGAGAACATTTCGCTCGATGATTTTATGGCTCGTCTTCGTGCACCGCTCGAGCACGAGATTGCCGAGCGCGATCTGCTGCCCCAAGGTCTCAAGGACGAGATGTTCGACTACTATCTGGCGTTTTTGCTGTCAGGTATTATCGGTATCTATCGCACGTGGGCGCTGTCTGACGGCTCGGTTCCTATTGAGCGCGTCTCTGAGGTCGCCAACGACCTGACTCTCAACGGCCTGTCGAGTCTGGAATCTCGCTTCGAATAGCATCGATAATTCAACAACTTAAAGAAGTTGCGGTGGAATAGGGATTGTTTTGGTTATTGGAAGGCCGATCTAGTCCCTATTTCACCGCAACTTAGTAAAACTGTTTTGATGGTAAGGCGGAGCAGCCTCGAAGATGAGCCTCGAGACTGCTCCGCTTCATTTCTGAGCGTTTGCCGTGTAGAACAGCATTAATCGCCGTTTTTGAGCGTGCGGCCCTGCTTTTCGAACTTGTGCATGTCGCTATCGGCCATGCCCTGCGACTTGTCCTCGTGACGCTTGGCGTATAACGGATCTTCGGAGTCGTTCCAGATGCGGTCGGCGACAGGTGACCATGCCTCGGCGGCAGCCTGGGTCTTTTCGCGCAGTTGCTCGGGTGACTCCTTCTCGATTAGGTCGGTGCTCATTGCGCCACTCTCGGCGATCAGTTTGGGCAGCACGTCGGGATTCTCGAGCATGGGGCATGGCTTGAGGTAGTTGTCGTTGAACGGCATGTTCTCGTAGTACTTCATAAAGAGGGGAGAGCGCAGCGCGTCGAGTAAGCTCACATCGTGGATGTTGGCGTTTGAGTAGTGGATGAACACGCACGGCTCCACGTCTCCGGCGGCGTTGATGTGCAGGTAGCGGCGGCCGCCGGCGATACATCCGCCTACAAACTCGCCGTCGTTTTGGAAGTCGAGCGTAAACAGCGGCTTCTTCTCACGCATTTCGCGGATAAAGTGATACATGTGCTCGCGCTGCTCGGGCGTGGGCATGAGCTCGGAGGTTGCATTGCGGCCAACCGGCATAAAGTGGAAGTACCAGCAGAAGAGTGCTCCCTCGCCGATCATCCAGTCCATGTTCTCCTCGGTAGCAACCGTATCGGCATTGGCGCTGGTCCAACAGGTGGAGATACCAAATGGCAAGTCGCGCTCGCGCAGGAGTTTCATTGCGTGCTCGATCTTTGCGTAGGTACCCTTGCCGCGACGGGCGTCGGTGGTGTGCTCATTGCCCTCGGCGCTGATGGCGGGGACAAAATTACCTACGCGAATCATATCGTCGCAGAAGGCCTCGTCGATCAGCGTGGAGTTGGTAAAGCAGAGAAACACGCAGTCCTGATGTTTTTCGCAAATTCTGATCAGGTCGTGCTTGCGGACGAGCGGCTCGCCGCCGGTATAGATGTAGATATGCGTACCGAGCTCTTTGCCCTGCGTAACGATAGAGTCGATGTCTTCGAACGAGAGATTCTGCTTGTAGCCGTACTCAGCGGCCCAGCAGCCCGTGCAATGCAGGTTGCAGGCGCTCGTGGGATCGAGCAGGATGGCCCACGGAACGTTGCACTGGTACTTTTCGCGGTTCTTTTCCTGCTCTGGCCAAGCAAGCAGGTTGGCGTCGACAATGAGGGTCTTAAGCAGCTTGGTTCGCATCTGGGGATTAAGGCTGAACACACGCATGATCAGATCATACCAATTGCCGCGGCTCTTGATGACATTGGTGAATGCCTCTCGCTGTACAGGAAATACGCGATTGGGGACCAGCTTGTTCACGAGGTCCATGATTTTGTCGATGTTTTCTTGCGGGTTGTCGTCGAGATAATCGATGAGCTTGTTAAGCGCTGCACGCTCTGCTGACTGTGTAAGCGACATGGGTATATCCTTTCACGTGTGCTTAATGTGTGATAATACCCACTTGTAGATTAAACGAAGTCTAAAGATTTGTAATGTGTCTATTCAACGAATCAATTTAATTTGGGGTGAAGCGTTATACGCCGACACCTTCTAAGTTGCGGTGAAATAGTGTCAGATGGGGATGCGGACGATTTCTTGGGCCGCGCCTAGGCGTATCCATTGGAATCCTCCGATGCGCCTTCGCACGCTCGCATGACCTCGATACCATGCGAGCGTGCGAACTCGACGAGCTCTGCGTTGCGGGCGTTTATGGTGCCGAAGGCGGCGGGGCACACGATAAGGCGTGCGCAGTGGACGAGGAGCTCTTTGGCGCGGGCTATGGTTTTATCCCCGATTGGCTCGAAGGCGCGCTCGGCCACGCATTCCGTCGCTAGGTCGCGCGCGAGCTCGCAGTCGATGTCCCCTTCGTGCAGAACGCCCGCGTAGAACGCCTTGCCCTGCCGGATGAGCTGGCGAAACACAGCCGACCCCGTACCTGCGCCGGCGATGACGAACGTGTGCGCATCGCCGTGTGGGCGCCCAATTTCCACGCTGCCGAAGCTCTCGTTGAAGGTGCCATGTTGAAGGCCGTAGAGCTCGCCAATCGTCTCGCGCGTGAATATGTCCTCGGGTGCGCCGGCGCGGAAGACCCGGCCGTCCTTCACGCAAATCACCTTGTCGGCGCTTTTCTGCGCGAGCTCGAGTTCGTGGATGGACATGATGACAGCCACATTCCGCGATTTCGAAAGGTGGCGAAGTATTCGCAGCAGGTCGATCTGGTAGCGGATATCGAGATACGACGTGGGCTCGTCGAGCACGAGCACACGCGGATCCTGCGCGATGGCTCGTGCGAGCATGACGCGCTGGCGTTGCCCGTCGCTTATCTGCATGAAGTCGCGCTCGGCGAGCTCTTCCACATGTGCGGTTTTCATGGCCTCGTCGACCCGACTATGGTCGTCGGGCGAGAGTGTGCCCATTCGCCCGGTGTAGGGATGCCTTCCCGCCTCTACGATATCGCGGCAGGTGAGGAGCTCGGTCCGGGGTCGATCTGTCAGCATAACGGCAAGGTTCCTTGCGAACTCCGCCGTCTTCCATCGGGAAATCTCCCGCCCGTCGAGCTCGACCGCGCCGGCAAGCGGTACCAGATGGCGTGTGATGGTTTTCAAGATGGTCGACTTGCCCGAGCCGTTCGGCCCGATGAGCGCCACGACGTCGCCCGCGCGAACCTCCAGCTCGACGCCTTCGACTACGACCTTCTTGTCGTAGCCCGCCGACAGGTCGCTTATGCGGAAAAGCGGCGCTCCGTCAGCCTGCGTTTTTACCGGGGTTTCGAGGTTCGACTCCCCTCCGAGCGTTTTGGGCCGCGGCACGAATTCCCCCATCTACCTCACCCGCTTCTTCAGCATGAGCGCGATAACCACCGGCGCACCGAAGATGGCGGTGACGGCGCTGATGGAAAGCTCGACGGGAGAGAACAGCGTGCGCGCGATCAAATCGCAACCCGCGCAGAAGATGGCGCCTCCCAAGAAGCACGCAGGAATCACGCGGATGGGCTTCGACGACTTCAGCGCCGACTTCACGAGATGCGGAACCGCGATGCCTACGAACGACACCGGACCAGCGAACGCGGTCACGCAGGCGGAGAGCATGCTCGCTAGAAGGACGAGCACCACGCGGAAGCGTGCGACGTTCACGCCGACGCTTTTCGCGTAGGCTTCTCCCAGCTGGAAGGCGGAAAGGGGCTTCGATATCGCGAATACGCATGCGCTCACGGTGATCACCACGACCGCGATGACCGCGATGTCGTCCCAGCTCGAACCCGAGAAGCTACCCAAAGACCAGTTGTGCAGGTTCACGATGGACTGGTCGTCGGCGAAGGCGATGAGAAAGTTCGTCGCCGCCGAGCAGATGTATCCCACCATGACGCCCGCCACGATGAGCATGGCCATGGAACTTATGCGCCGTGCGATGAGGAGCACGAAGCCGATGGTGATAAGCGATCCCAGAAACGCTGCGGCCACCATGGCCGGCGAGGACATGGCCTGGTTCGCGCCCAGAAGCACGATCATCGTAAGCGCGACGACGAACTTTGCGCCCGAGGAGACGCCCAAGATGAACGGGTCGGCGATGGGGTTGTTGAAAAACGTCTGCAGCAGGAACCCGGAGAGCGAAAGTGCCCCGCCGAGAAGCACGGCTGAAAGCACGCGCGGCAGGCGAATCTCCCAGATGACTTGGCTTTCCATGGAATTGGCCTCGCCGCCCGAAAGGATGCCGGGGATGTGGTCTGCGGGCACAAGCACACTCCCGATGCACAGGTTGGCCCCGACGAGCACGATGAGGGCAACAGCGAGCAGCGCCGTCACGACGCGACACCGCGCGGCACGCCCCGATTCGTCGTATGTCATGGAAAGCCGGCTTCTCATGACGCTAGCCAAGCTTCCTCAGATAATGGAAGTCGCTCGCGTCATCGCCGGTGAACGCCCCGTGCAGCTCGTCGATAATGTCGGCGGTAGAAGTCATCTGCTGGTACATGTCGGCGCATGTGACCCAGACGTTGCCGTTCTTCACGGCTTTGAACTGCGACAATAGCGCGCTTTTGCTTACGAAGTCGTTCAAGGTGGCAACCGATTCGTCGATGGTGCCGTTGTAGACGATGATGTCGGCATCCTTCGCCGTCTCGTAGAAGCGCTCCATTTCGAGCGTTACTGACGAACCTGACGTCGACGCCGTCTGCGCGTCATCGAGCGCGTAGTTGCCGCCTGCAAGCTCGATCATCTGCGCCACGTAGTCGCCCGCCCGCCGCGTGACGGCGGCCCCGTTCGAGTTAATGTAGAAATACGCCACGGTTTTACCTGACGACGCGAGCCCCGACGTTTGCTCGACGCGGGCCTTCTGCTCGTTGAACAGGTGTGCGGCCTCGTCTTCCTTGTCGAACAGGACGCCGAAAAGCTTAATCCACTCGACGCGCCCGAGTGCTTCGGGCTCGCTCGACGACTGTTCGGTGAGCACGACGAGCCCGAGCTTCTGCAGCTTTTCCTTCACATCGGGCGTGTGGTTGATCATGGTGTTCTCGATGGCGAGCGTGCAGCCCGAGGCCGATATTCGCTCGTAGTCGGGCGCGCTGTACTTGCCGCCGTAGGCGATCGCCCCACTTTCGAGCGCGCTTTTGAAGCCCGCGACCGAGCAATCGTCGGCCTTCGTGCCCGACATGAGGATGTTGTCGTTCGCATCGAGCGCGTCGACCAGGCACATCGTCGCCGACGACACGAGGTACACCTTGTTGGCGGGACGCCTTATTACCGCGATGTCGGAGCTCAACCCATCAGGTACCTTCGCATCTTGCGGTACCACGAGGAAGCGCTCCCCGTTCGAAATGCAAATAAGCCGCAGGCCGCCTTCGAACTCGTCGACAGTGAAGTGCTTGGCGTATTCTAGCTGAAGCGTCCCCGTCGGCTCCCAGCCGCAGCCCAAATCTGCGTTGTGGAAGTCGGCCGCGGCGCTTGAAGCCGTTCCCGCAGGGGAGCCGCCGCTTGCATCGTCGCCCGATTTCTCCTTCATGGTGGATGAGTCGAAGTGGATCGTGTAGTCGATGGTGTGCGGCGTCGACATGGCGACGGTCTCGGCCGACACGGCCATGTCCTCGTCGAGCGTGACGGGTATCTCGAACGTGGAGCTGCCGTCGTCGTTTACGGGCGCGTAGTCCACGCCGTTGACGGTCATCTTGTCGTAGTTCGAACTCGACCAGGTGATGGTCGCGGTGTAGGTGTCGCCATCCTTCACAATTGTGGTGGGTGAGGCGATGCTTGCGCGCCCTGACCCGCCGGAAAGCGAGACGCTCACAGTGTATTCCTGAGAGCCTGCCGTGCCACCGGTCGCGTTCGGGCTCGCACTGCACCCCGCGAAAGGAAGCGCGAGCAGGGCGACGAGAATGCAGGCGATCACGCGCACCGCGATGCTGCGACGCTTCCTGCTTTCCCCCTTGGGAAGAATCGACCGCATGGTGTTACTTCAGTGCGTCGGCGCGCAGATCGACGCCGGCGGATTTGAACACGAGCGTGCGGTCGTACCACCGCTCTTTTCTAATACTCCACGCGGCACAGGCGGTGTCCTCGTCGAGCGCTTCGACGGGCACGTCGTAGGTGTACTTGCCTTCCGCGTTTTCCGCATAGGGGATGAAGTCGGCCTCGCTCGCGGCGGCAGCCTCGTCGCCCGTGCCCATGAAGAGCTTGCCGTAGCCCGTGCCGGAAAGTGTCATCACGCAGTGCATGGAGCCGTTTTCCACGATGAGCTGGGCGTCCACAATCCTGAACATGCTCGAGCTGGAATCTACGGTGATCGGATAGGTGCCGTCGGCCACCTTGTCGGCGGTGATGGGGGCAGCGCTTGCGCCCTCGGGCGCATCGGCCACCTGTTCGGTCTTTTCCTGGGAATCGGCATCGCTTGCCTTTGCGCTGTCGATTGAATTTCCGCCGCAGCCGGCGAGCGAGAACGCGAAAAGCGCCGCCGACAGGGCGAAGGCGAGGGTTTTCTTCAACATGGAGGGGTTCCTTTCAATCGCTTCGACCGCCCGCGCCGTGCGGTGGGCGGGCGGGATGCGAATGCAACGGGCATGCGCCGTCAGTCGGGGAAGGCGCATGCCCGTTGCACGGGGACGCGACCGGCGCCCCCGTGCGCGGCGAGTTTACAGCTTGGCGATGGCGTCGTCCACGTGCGAGACGTAGATGTCGTCGACCGCGACGTTCTGTCCCAGACCCTGGAGCAGGCACGTCACTTCGAAGCCGGCGGCCACGAACTTCGCAGCCCAGCTGTCGGGGTCGGTCTCGTCTGCCATGTCGTTGTTCGCGTGGTCGCCCGCGACCACCATGAACGGCGCGAGCACGGCCTTCTTGTAGCCTGCGGCGCTCGCGGCGGCGATAACATCCTCGCAGGTCGGTTCAGCCTCGACGGTGCCGACGAAGAACTGCGTCAAGCCCTCGTTCTTAAACACTTCCTGCATCTTGGCATAGTCGGCGTTGGAATCGGCTTCGGTGCCGTGGCCCATGAGGCACAGCGCCGTCTTGCCGTCGTCGAAGGACGCCATGTTCTCCTTTATGGCTGCGGCCACCTTCTTGTAGTCGTCGTCGGAGGTGAGCAGCGGGTCGCCGAGCGAGATTTTGTCGAACTTGTCGGCGTACTTGTCGAGCTCGTCTTTCACGTCGGTGTATTCCAGGCCACCCATGAGATGCGTCGGCTGCACGACGATTTCCTTCACGCCGTCTTCCACGCAGCGGTCGAGCGCCTCGGTCATGTTGTCGATCGTGATGCCGTCGCGCTTCTTCAGCTTGTCGATGATGATCTGCGCGGTGAAGGCGCGGCGGATGTCGTAGTCCTGCCAGTACTTCTCGCGGATAGCGTCTTCGATGGCGCCGATGGTGATGTGGCGCGAGTCGTTGTAGCTCGTGCCGAAGCTCGTGACGAGGATGACCGGCTTCACGGCCTTCTCCTTTTCACTCGATTTCTCGGAACTCGCGGAGGTGTTGGAGCAGCCCGCGAGCGCGACTCCGGCGAGCGCGACGGCTCCGGTTGCTGCGGCGCCCATGAAGCCGCGGCGTGACATCTGGTCGGACATGGTTTTTCCTTTCCTCGGTTTGCCGGTCCACCGGCGACAGTTGCTTGTCGGCACAAGCGAAAGAAAAGCGCACCCCTCGGGGTTCACAAGGAGCTAACGCCACGGCGATGCCGTGAGGAAAAGGCGAAGCAGTCTGGCTTGGGGCGCGAGGCGGTTCGCCCGTGCGTCCTATACAGTAATGTCCCTTGCCCAGGATTCCCACCTGGTTCCCTCCGCAAGCCAGCGCGGGCTGTGCGGGCGCCGCGCCGGTCATTTCCTTTTATCCGATTGTCATATGCTCGTTGCCGAATCTTTTACTATGATAGTGGGCACTTGTGAACGTGTCAAAGCCAGGGCGGGCGGCATTGCGCCTCCTGCCTGCGTATTTGCGCCGATTGCCGCCGCAGGCGCCGTGTTTTGCCCGCTGCGCGAATGGCGGCGTAAACGGTTGCGATGAGAAACGGGAAGGGAAGGCTCGGATGATTCATATCGTTGGCGCAGGCTCGGGCGCCGCCGACCTTATCACGCTGCGCGGGGCGCGCCTTCTGCGCGCGGCCGACGTGGTCGTTTGGGCGGGAAGCCTTGTGAACCCCGAGCTGCTCGCTGAGTGCAAGGAATCCTGCATCGTCTACGACAGCGCGCACATGACCTTGGAGGAAGTGCTCGACGTGATGTGCGCGGCAGATGCGCGGGGCGAGGAAGTGGTGCGCCTGCACACGGGCGACCCGTGCCTGTACGGCGCCATCCAGGAGCAGATGGACGCGCTCGACGCGCGCGGCGTGGACTACGAGGTGGTGCCCGGCGTGTCGAGCTTTTGCGGTGCCGCGGCGGCGCTTCGCCAGGAATACACGCTGCCGGGAATCAGCCAGTCGGTCGTGATCACGCGGCTTTCCGGACGTACCCCCATGCCCGCGGGCGAGGGCATGCGCACCATGGCGGAAAGCGGCTCGACTATGGTCATCTTCCTGAGCTCGGGTATGCTCGCCGAGCTTTCCGCCGAGCTTTTGGCCGCGGGCCGCAGCTCCGACGAGCCGGCGGCGCTCGTGTACAAGGCGACCTGGCCTGAGGAGCGCGTGGTGCGCTGCACAGTGGGCACGCTCGCCGATGCGGGCGCGCGAGAGGGCATCGACCGCACGGCGCTCGTGGTGGTGGGCCGCGTACTCGGAGCTCGCGGCGGGCTTGCGCACGACGGCGTGCAAGCGGAGTCGTACGAGCGCAGCAAGCTTTACGACCCTTCGTTTGCCACGGGGTATCGGAAGGCGAGCAGCTAGCGTGGCCTTCGAGCACTACATATATACCGGGACGACCCGCCTGCGCTGCGGCTACACGACGGGGAGCTGTGCCGCGCTCGCGGCGAAGGCCGCCTGCGAGATGCTCTTGTCACGAAAGCCCGCCGGCCGCGTGTCGATCGTCACGCCCGGCGGGCTGCCCGTCGAGACGGACGTGGTCGACGCATTTATCGGCGAGGGGTGCGCCCAGTGTGCCGTGCGAAAGGACGCAGGCGACGATGCCGATGTGACCGACGGCGTGCTCGTGTACGCGCGCGTGGAACATGCGGGGTCGGGCACCGGCGCTGCGGGCAGCAAGGACGTGCCCACGCGCGAATCGGAAGTTTCCGTCGATGGCGGCGTGGGCGTGGGGCGCGTGACGTTGCCCGGGCTCGAGCAGCCGGTGGGGTCGGCCGCCATCAACGCGACGCCGCGCGCGATGATCACTTCGGCGGTGCGCGAGGTGTGCGCCGCGCACGGCTTTTCTGGAAATATTGCTGTGACGATTTCGGTACCCGAGGGCGTTTCCCTTGCCGAAAAGACCTTCAATCCGCACCTGGGGATAGAGGGCGGCATCTCCATCCTGGGCACGACGGGCATCGTCGAGCCGCGCAGCCTCGCTGCCTTGCGCGACAGCATCGAGCTCGAGATCCGGCAGCATGCGGCTATGGGGCGGCGCGGAGTTGTGCTCACGCCCGGCAACTACGGCGGGCAGTTCATCTCGGGGCATTTCCACCTAAACGGTGCGCCGGTGGTCTTCATCTCCAACTTTGTGGGCGATGCGATTGATTGCTGCGTTCGCGAGGGATTCACCAATGTCCTTCTTGTGGGACACATCGGCAAGCTGGTGAAGGTCGCGGGCGGCATCATGGACACCCATTCGCGTACCGCCGACTGCCGCGCGGAGATTCTGGCCGCCCACGCGGCCTTGGCCGGCGCGGGCGCGAAGACTGTGCGCGAGATCATGTCGTCGGTCACGACCACGGCGGCGCTCGAGGTAATCGAGGCCGCCGGCGTGGGGGACGCTGCACGCGCCTCGCTCGCTGCGGCAATCGAGGACAGGTTGCGCCGTCGCGCGGCGGGCGCATGCGACATCGCCGCGGTCGTGTTCGACGCCGAGCGCCGCGAGCTTTTCCGCACGTCGGGCGCCGATGCAGTTATCGGGGAATTGGGGGCGACGTATGAGTAAAGGCGTTCTGTACGGGGTGCGTCGCGCAATCGGCTGGTCGGGGACGAAGGTGGTCATGAAGGCGCGCCGCTCGCTTGCGGACACGAAGCGCATCCTTTGCGAGGAGGGCGCCTTCGACGGCGCCGAGCTCGTAGAGGATTGTGGGCTTCCGGGTGAGCGCGTGTACCGCTCGCTCGACGATGTGCCCGATCGGGGCAGCTACTTCTCGACGATGGTGGTGCGCTAGATGAGGGTTTCCTGCATAGCGTTCACCGAGAGGGGATATGCGTTTGCGGAGCGCGCCGCACGCGCGCTTTCCGATTGCGCGCAGACAGGTGAAGATGACCCTGGCTGGGACGTTTCCGTTTCGCGCGGGTTCGGCGAGGGGAAGGCAGACCTGCGCGCATGGACGGCGCTCGCGTGGGAAGCGTCGGACGCGCTTCTGTTCGTGGGCGCGGCGGGCATCGCCGTGCGGGCGATCGCGCCGCATGTCGCCTCGAAGACAAACGATCCCGCGGTTGTGGCGATCGATGAGGCGGGGCGCTTTGCTGTCCCGCTTTTGTCGGGGCATTTGGGCGGTGCGAACGAGCTTGCGCAAACTGTGGCACGCGCGGCAGGAGCCATCCCCGTCATCACCACGGCGACCGACGTCCGCGGCGTGTGGGCGGTGGATACGTGGGCGCGCTGTGCGGGGCTCGCCGTTTCGAATCCCGAGGCCATCAAGCGAGTGTCGGCGCGGCTGCTTTCGGGCGGGCGCGTGGCGCTCTATTCCGACATGCCGATTTCGGGACAGCCGCCTGAGGGGGTTGACATTGCGTCCGACCGCGCTCGGGCCGATATCGTCGTGTCGCCGTTTGCTGGCGCGAATGCAGGTGCGTCCGTTCGCGCGGCGGAGACAACGGGCAAGGTCGTGCCCGCCGGTGAGACGGGGAAGCCGGCGGGCGTGCGGGCGCAGGCGCCTGCGCCCGAGCCGCTTCGCCTTGTCGTGCCCTGCATCGTTGCGGGCATTGGGTGCCGTCGCGGTGCGTGCGCCGAAGCGATCGAGGAGGCGTTTCTTCTCGCGTGCGGGCAGGCGGGTATCTCGCCTTCGGCCGTGCGCGAGGCGGCGACGATCGACGTGAAGGCGCACGAGGAGGGTCTGCTCGCCTTCTGCCGCGCGCGCAATATCCCGCTCGCGACGTATTCCGCAGAGGAGTTGTCGCAGGTCGAAGGCAGCGTTTCGCCATCTGATTTCGTGCGCGCGACGGTGGGGGTCGACAACGTGTGCGAGCGCGCGGCGCTCGCGGACGGGGGCAAACTTATCTTCCCGAAGCTCGCTCACGGCGGCGTGACCGTCGCGTTTTCCAAGGTAACTATCGAACTTTCGTTTAAGGAGCGGTGATGGGAAAGCTCTTCGTGGTGGGGATCGGCCCGGGCGGCCCCGACGGCATGACGATTGCGGCTCGGCGCGCGCTCGAGACGGCCGACATCGTTGTGGGGTACACGAAATACGTGGAGCTCGCGCTCGCCGCCGTGCCCGACGCGGCGCATCTCGCGACGCCGATGATGCACGAGGTCGAACGGTGCCGCCTGGCGCTTTCGCGCGCGCAGAGCGGAGAAGCCGTGGCGCTCGTGTGCAGCGGTGACGCGGGCGTGTATGGCATGGCGAGCCCCGTGCTGGAGCTTGCGGAGGACTACCCCGATGTAGACGTGGAAGTTATCGCCGGGGCCACCGCGGCTCAGAGCGGGTCGGCGGTGCTCGGCGCCCCGCTTGCCCACGACTTCGCGGTCGTGTCGCTCTCCGACCTTCTCACGCCGTGGGAGGTCATCGAGCGCAGGCTCGCCGCCGTGGCGAGCGCCGACTTCTGCATCTGTTTGTACAACCCGCGCAGCAGAAAGCGCGCCGACAGGCTCTCGCGCGCGGCAAAGATTATGCTCGAATGGAAGGCCCCCGACACGCTCTGCGGCTGGGTACGCAACATCGGGCGCGAGGGGCAGCAGTCGGGCATGTGCAGGCTCTCCGAGCTGGGGGAGTTCGACGCCGACATGTTCACCACCGTGTTCGTCGGCAACGCGGACACGAAGCGCGTGGGCGGCCGTATGGTCACGCCGCGCGGGTATCGGGAGATTCCATGCGAAAGGTAACGATCATCGGGGCGGGCCCCGGAAACCCCGACTTGCTCTCGCGCGCGGCGCTCGACGCGATCGACATCGCCGACGTGGTCATCGGCGCTCATCGCGCGCTTGCCGGCATCGACGTGCCGCCCGACGTGGTGAGATGCGAGCTCGTGAAGACGGCGGACATCGTTGCCGAGCTCACCGATGCGGCGTCGTGGCAGCGCGCCGTGGTCGTGATGACGGGCGATGTGGGGCTGTTCAGCGGCGCACGCCGCCTGGTGGAGGCGCTCTCCGGCGACGCGCAGGTGGACGTGCGCGTCATTCCCGGCATAAGCTCAGCGTCGTATCTCGCCGCGCGCCTCGCGCGTCCATGGCAGGATTGGCGCTTCGCGAGCGCTCACGGCGTGGCGTGCGACATCGCGGCCGAGGCCGAGCGCGCAGGTGAGCTCTTCCTCGTCACGTCGGGCGGGGAAGACCCCTCGCGGCTTTCGGGCGTGCTTGTGCAGGCGGGCTTCGGGGACGCGCGCGTGACGGTGGCCGAGCGCCTGTCGTACCCCGACGAGCGCATCACCTGCGCGACCGCAAGTGAAATTGCAGGTCAGACGTTCGACGACTTGAACGTGATGCTTATCGAGTTCGCAGGCGGCGCCGCGAGCTCCCGCTGGCCGTACGCTTCCTCGGGCATTCCCGACGAGCTCTTCATCCGCGGCGACGTTCCCATGACCAAGCAGGAGGTGCGCGCCGTCGCGCTCGCGAAGCTGCGCCTTACCGCAACCGACACCGTGTGGGACGTCGGCGCCGGCACGGGGAGCGTGTCGATCGAGGCGGCGCTCGTGGCGCGAGCGGGGTCGGTATGGGCGGTCGAGCGCAACGCGACCGGCGTTCGGCTCATCCGAGAGAACGCGGATGCATTCGGGTGCGGTAACGTGCATGCGGTCCCCGGTGTCGCACCCGAAGCGCTTGCGAAACTGCCCGTCCCCGACGCCGTGTTCGTCGGCGGGAGCGCGGGCGAGCTTCCCTCCATCGTGGAGGCGGCGCTCGAGAAGAACTCGCAGGTTCGCCTGTGCGTGCCATGCGTCACCGTTGAGACGCTCACCGAGGCGTGCACGCTCCTCTCGGGTTCGCGCTTTAAGGGGTTCGAGGCGTGCCAGGTGTCGGCCGCCCGCGCCGAGGCTGTAGGCTCGCACCATCTTATGAAGGCGCAAAACCCCGTGTTCCTCGTCAGTGCGCGTGGTGCAGGTGGGGAAGGCGGCGTCCGGTGAGCACGACCATCCCGCGCTTCATGGTCGCTGCGCCCTCGAGCGGGAGCGGCAAGACGGTCGTTACGTGCGCGCTCCTGCGCGCGCTCGCGCACCGCGGCCTCGCATGCGCGGCCTTCAAATGCGGCCCCGACTACATTGACCCGCTCTTTCATCGCCGCGTCGTGGGTGCGCGCTCGGGCAACTTAGACGGCTTCTTCACCGACGCCCCGACGCTGCGCGCCCTGCTCGCACGCGGCGCTGCGGGCGCGGATGTCGCGGTGCTCGAGGGGGTCATGGGCTTCTACGACGGCATGGCGCCCGGCGTGGCCGATGCGAGCAGCTACCAGGTTGCGCGAGACACGGAAACGCCGGTCGTTTTAGTGGTGAACGGGCGCGGGGCGTCTTTATCGCTCGCCGCCGTAATCCGCGGCATCGCCGAGTTCCTGCCTTGTGCGAACGTGCGCGGCGTCGTGCTGAACAAGACGAGCGCCGCTGCCTGCGCCTACGCGAAGCCTGCGATCGAGAAGCACACGGGCGTCGCGGTTTTGGGTAATATCCCCGCCGACGAGGCGTTCTCGCTCGAAAGCCGGCATCTGGGGCTTGTGACCGCCGACGAAGTCAAGCAGCTCTCCGCGCGCATCGACAAGATGGCCGAGCTGGTGGAAAAGAGCGTCGACGTCGACCGCTTGCTCGAAATAGCGGCGACGGCACCCGATATCCGCGAGGATCCTTACCGGTTGGAGCCGATCGCGGGAGCGCGGCCCATCATCGCCGTCGCGCGTGACGAGGCATTCTCGTTCTACTACGAGGAAAACCTGCGCGCGCTCGAGGACCTGGGTTGCGAGCTGGCCTTTTTCAGCCCCCTGTGTGATAGCGAGTTGCCCCTGGGGACAAGCGCCCTCTATCTGGGGGGCGGCTACCCGGAGCTCCATGTACGGCAGCTCTCCGAGAACGCACCGATGCGCGAGGCGGTGCGGCGCGCGGTGGAATCCGGCATGCCGACGGTCGCCGAATGCGGTGGGTTTCTGTATCTGCAGCGCGAAATCGCCGATAGCGAGGGGCGGCGCTGGCCTGTTGCGGGCGCTCTTGAGGGCGCAAGCGAGAACGGGGGAAGGCTGTCCCATTTCGGGTACGTGGAGCTCACTTCCCAACGCGACGGGCTCTACGGGCCGCGCGGCACACGCATCCGCGCGCACGAGTTCCACTACTGGCAGTCCACCTGCCCGGGCGGCGACTTCTGGGCGCAGAAGCCCCGGCGCGACAAGGGCTGGCCGTGCATGACGACCACCCCGTCCCTGGTTGAGGGCTTCCCGCATGTGTACTATCCTGCGAACCCCGACGTTGCACGCGCGTTCGCGTCTGCCGCAGCGTCGTTTGCAGAGAGGAGACGGCATGGCTGAAGCAACCGAAACCGCGCTTGCCTGCATCCGCGAGGAAGTCGAGCGCGCGTTCTCGTCGGCGCCGGGCGCCGTGCTCGAAGCCGCTCTCTCCCGGATCGCGCCCGCAGACGAGTGCGCCCGCGCCGCCGCGTACGCCGCGTGGGACTCCATCGCGCACCCCTTGGGGGGATTGGGCGACTTTGAAGACGCCGTCGCGTGTATCGCCGCAGCTCAGGGGAGCGCCGAGGTTGCCGAGTTTCCCCGTGCGCTCGCGGTATTCTTCTCCGACAACGGGGTCGTTGCCGAAGGCGTGTCGCAAAGCGGGCAAGACGTGACGCGAGCCGTCGCGCGCAACATGTGCGAGGGGGCCACGAGCGCCTGTCGCATGGCGGCGTTCGCGGGTGCCGAGGTCGTGCCCGTCGACGTGGGTATGGCCCGGGGCATAGAAGACGCGCGCATGGTGCGCGCGAACGTACGGCGGGGGAGCGGCAACATCGCGCGCGGCTCCGCTATGTCTCGCGATGAGGCCGTGCGCGCGATCGATGTCGGAATCGCCGTCGCGTGCGGGCTTGTCCGCGCCGGCGTGCGCCTTCTCGCCGCGGGCGAGATGGGCATCGGCAACACGACCACCTCGGCGGCGGTGGCCGCAGTGCTCATCCGGGCGGACGCGCGGAGCCTCGTCGGGCGCGGCGCGGGGCTCTCGGACGCCTCGCTCGCGCGCAAGCGCGACGTGGTCGAGCGCGCTATCGACGCGAACTCGCCCGATCCTGCCGACCCGATCGACGTGCTCTCGAAGGTGGGCGGCTTCGACATCGCGGCGATGTGCGGCTTCTACCTGGGGGCCGCGGCCTCGAAGGCGCCGGCGCTCCTCGACGGGGTCATATCCTGCACGGCGGCCCTGTGCGCGGCGCGCCTGTGCCCCAACGCCTTGGGCTACCTCGTGGGCACCCACGCATCAAGCGAACCCGCAAGCCAGGAGCTCCTTCGCGAGCTCGGCATAAAGGCACCCCTCGACGCAGGCATGCACTTGGGCGAGGGCGCGGGCGCCATGGCGTATCTGCCCCTTCTTGATTCGGCGCTGCGCGTGTACCGGGATGGGAAGACGTTCACGGCGACTGGCATGGCTGCTTACGAGCATTTCGAGGCCGGGAAATGACGGTGACGTTCGTTATCGGCGCCGCCGCGAGCGGCAAGAGCGCCTATGCCGAGTCCCTGTGCCTCGGACACGACGGCCCCCGCGTGTACCTGGCAACGATGGAGCCCTTCGGGGAAGAGGGCACCCGCCGTATCGCGCGCCATCGGGCGATGCGCGAGGGCAAGTGTTTTTCCACCCTCGAGCGCACGCGTGACGTGGGCACTGCAGTGCCCGGGCTTCCGCGCGGCTGCACGCTTCTTTTGGAGGACGTGGGCAACCTGGTTGCGAACGAGCTTTTCGCGGAAGGCGGCTTGTCCCCACGTGACCCCGGCGCTGCGGCGCTCGAGGTGCTCGGAGGCATCGAACGGCTCGCTCAGGCCGCTGCGTATACGGTGGTGGTCTCCGTCGACGTGTTCGCCGATGGGATGCGCTACGATGAGGGGACCGAGGCATGGAGGCGCGCGCTCGCGCGCGTGAACGCGGGCGTGGCGGCGCTGGCCGACCGCGCAGTCGAAGTGGTATGCGGGATTCCCGTGTGGATGAAAGGCGAAGGACCTACAAGGTGAAGATAGCAGAGGCAATCTGCGCGGCGTTCGGAACGTTCTCGCGCATCCCCGTCCCGAAATCGGCCTGGACCGATTTCGGATCAACCCATGCGCTTGCCGCGTTTCCCCTGGTGGGCGTTGCGGAAGGCTTCCTCATGACGTCGTGGGGGCACGTGGCGAACCTGCTCGGCGTGCCCGCGACCATCGTCGCGGCCGTGCTCGTGGCGTTGCCTGTGGCGGTGACGGGAGGCATCCACCTAGACGGGCTCTGCGACACCTCCGATGCGCTTGCAAGTTGGGCCCCGCGCGAGCGAAAGCTCGAGATCATGCACGACCCGCGGGCGGGCGCCTTCGGGGTTATCGGTGTTGTCGTGTACCTTATTCTGCAGTTTTCCCTGTTCACCGCGCTGCCGCTTACGACGGGGGCGTTCCTCGCGCTTCTGTGCTCGCTCGTGTTCTCCCGCGCGCTTTCGGGGCTCGCCGTGGAATGCTGGCCTGCCGCGCGGGCGGACGGTATGGCCGCGGGGCTCTCGCCTTCGAAGAAGCGCGCGGCGATCGTCGTGCCGCTTTGCGCTTTCGCTGCGGCTTCGGCTGCAGGGATGGTCGCGTGCGCTCGGGCCGTCGGCGCCCTTATGGCGGTGGCGGGGCTTTTGGCGCTCGCGTGGTACCGCCATGTTGCCCTGTCCCGCTTCGGCGGGGTGACGGGGGATTTGGCCGGATGGTTTCTGCAATGGGCCGAGCTCGCGATGCTTGCCATGCTGGTGGCGGGGGGCATGCTCCTATGAGGCTCGTGGTAGGTGGCGTGCATTCGGGGAAGAGGACCTTCGTGCGCGAAAAGCTCGGGTTCGCGGCGGACGATTTCGTCGACGCGGCGCAGCTTGCGGAGGGCGGCGTGCCCGCGGCTTTTGCCGGTCGCGTCGCGTACCGTGCTGAGGAACTCGTACGCGCGCTCGACATTGATCTGGCGCTCGAGCGGCTGATCGGCTTCGACGCAGTGATTCTGTCCTTGGTCGGCTCTGGGGTCGTCCCTATGCATGCGGAAGACGCCCAATGGCGCGAGCGCGCGGGGCGCCTGGGATGCGCGCTCGCTGCGCGCGCCGACGTCGTCGTGCGCATGACGTGCGGGATTCCCCAGGTCATCAAAGGAAACCTTGCCGATGCGCCTCGAGGGACGCAGGGCGCGGGCGCGCCTTTGGAAGTCGTCTTCGTGCGCCATGGTGCCACGGCGGGCACGGAAGACCATCGCTACAGCGGGGCGGGCACCGACGAGCCCCTGTCGAGCGCGGGCGAGCGCGCTTTGCGCGATCTCGCGTGCGATCGTGACGTGTTCCGTGTTATCACAAGCGGCATGGCCCGCACCGACCAGACGGCGCGCATCCTCTTCCCGAACGCTGAGCTTATGGCGTGCCCCGGTCTGCGCGAGATGGATTTCGGCGACTTCGAGGGGCGAAGCGCCGCCGAGCTTAAAGAGGATGCGCGCTACCGCGCCTGGGTAGACTCCTGGTGCGAGGCGCGCTGCCCGCATGGCGAGGGCAAGAGCGATTTCACCCGCCGCGTCGTCGCGGCGTTTCGGGAGGCGTGCAAATCGGAACGCGCCCAGGGGAGTGGGCGCGCCGTCTTCGTCGTTCACGCGGGTACCGTGAAAGCGCTACTCTCCGAGCTAGCTGTCCCGAAAATGGGATACTTCGACGTTCATACCGAGCCGGGCGGCGCATGGGCCGCCACCTGGGATGGGCGCTGCCTTCGCGACGTTTGCCCCGCTTCGGGGGGCGATGCCCGGTGATGACGATTTTTGCCGTCGCCGCCGGGTTCGCGGCCGACCTTGCCTTCGGCGACCCGCGCTGGCTTCCCCATCCCGTTGTCGCCATGGGGCGCGCGATCACGTGGGCCGAAGGCCGCCTGCGGGGCGCATTCCCGCAAACGTCCGCGGGCACGCGTGCCGCAGGGCTTGTGCTCGCCGTGGCGCTTCCGCTTGCGTGTGGGCTTTTGACCTGGGGTATCCTACACCTTTGCGGAATGGTTCACTCCGGCTTGCGCTTCGTGGCCGAGGCATGGGCGAGCTATCAGATTCTCGCAGCATGCGAGCTGCGCCGCCAGAGCCTGGCCGTGGCCCGCGCGTTCTCGAAGGGCGGCCTTGTCGCGGCGCGTGAAGCTGTCGGGCTCATCGTGGGACGCGACACGTCTGTTCTCGACGAGCAGGGCGTCGCGCGCGCCGCCGTGGAAACGGTGGCGGAGAACGCGAGCGACGGCGTCATCGCGCCGCTTTTCTACCTTATGATCGGGGGTGCGCCCTTGGGCATGGCGTACAAGGCGGTGAACACGCTCGACAGCATGGTGGGCTACAAAAACGAGCGCTACATCGACTTCGGCTGCGCCTCGGCGCGCCTCGACGATGCGGTGAACTGGATTCCCTCGCGCTTATCGGCCCTGTTCATGATCGCCATGTGCCCGATCGTCGGGCTTGACGCGCGCGGGGCGGCGCGCATCTGGCGCCGCGACAGGCGTCGCCATGCGAGCCCGAACGCGGCGCAGACCGAGTCAGCGTGCGCGGGCGCGCTCGGGCTGCGCCTGGCAGGGCCCGCGGTGTATTTCGGCAAGCTCGTTGAGAAACCGACGATAGGCGACGCGTCCCGTGAAATCGAGTGGGGCGACATCGCCCGGGCGACGAGGCTCATGCTCGCCGCGTCCGTATGCGCGCTCGTCGTCTTCGGCGCCGCGCGCGCGGCGGTCGTGCTCGCCGTGGGGGCGATGGCATGAGGGAAGACCACGCCGCGTCCCGGGCTGCGGGGGGAATCCTGCGCGCCCGTGCGCATGGGGGCAGCTCGCAATCGCTCGGCATCGCTTGCGAAGGGGGCGCCTCCGACCTCATTGACTTCTCGGTGAACGTGAATCCGGCAGGCCCCTCGCCGCGCGCCGTCGCCGCAGCTTGCAAGGCGCTTTCTCGAATCGACGCCTACCCCGATAGGGAAAGCCTCGCCCTCGTTCGCGCCCTAGCGCGTGCCCAGGGCATTCCCGAAGATACTATCGTCTGCGGCGCGGGCGCGTCCGACATCATCTGGCGGCTCGCCGCGGCGATGCGCCCGAAACGCATCGTCGTGTGCGCGCCGACGTTCTCTGAATATGCGGAGGCGGCATCGTACTACGGCGCATGCGTGCAGGAGTTCCCGCTCTCCGAAGCGGACGACTTCGACGTGCCCGCCTCCTTCGCCCGCGCGATCGAGGGGCCGGGAGACGTGGCGTACCTCTGCAATCCGAACAACCCGACGGGGCGCCTCGTCGACCCCAGCGTGATCGATGCCGCGGCTTGCCGCTGCGAGCAGGTGGGCGCGCTGCTCGTCGTGGACGAGTGCTTCCTCGGATTTGCGCCCGACGCCCGCGAAAGGAGCGTGGCCGCATGCGCCGCGTGTTCGCGCCATGTGGCCGTGCTCTCCGCGTTCACCAAGCTCTACGGAATGGCGGGGTTGCGGTTGGGATATCTGATCAGCGGAAACGCCCAACTCATCGAGGGGATTCGCCGGGCGGGGCAGGCGTGGCCCGTCTCCTCGGTCGCCGAGGCCGCGGGCATCGCCGCCCTGGAAGACGTCGAATACGTCTCGCGCACGCGCGATGTATTGGCGGGCGAGCGAGCGTGGCTTTCCCACGAGCTCTCCTCGCTCGGGCTTTCCGTCGTGCCGTCGGATGCGAACTTCCTTTTAGTCCGCACGCCGGCGAAAGACATCCCCGAGCGCCTGTATAAACAGGGGGTTTTGGTCCGCACGTGCGACTCGTTTTCGGTACTGTCCCGTTTCTGGTGCCGCGTCGCGGTGCGCACGCGCAAGGAGAATGCCCGGCTTGCGATGGCCTTCAGCCGCGCGCTTCGGGTGGAAGGTGCATCGGGCGAAGCCGAACCCGACGAACGGGGCGGCGCTTCTTGCAGCGGCGCTATGGCGGGCGCGGATGGCCGAGGCTCAGCGAAGGAGGTCGATACCCGTGGGTAGGGCGAAGCCCATCATGATCCAGGGCACCATGTCGAACGCGGGGAAGAGCCTGCTTGCGGCGGGGCTGTGCCGTGTGCTTTCGCAGGACGGCCTGCGTGTGGCTCCCTTCAAGAGCCAGAACATGGCGCTCAACAGCGGTGTCACGGCCGACGGGCTCGAGATGGGGCGTGCCCAGATCATGCAGGCCGAGGCGTGCGGCATCGCGCCCGACGTGCGCATGAACCCCATCCTGCTCAAGCCCGAAAGCGACCACCGAAGCCAGCTCATCGTGGCCGGCAAGGCGCAGGGAGCCTTCGCTGCGAGGGACTACTTCGCGCGAAAGAAGGCGCTCATGCCGCAGATTTTGGAGGCGTTCGATTCGCTCGCGGAGGAAAACGACGTCATCGTCATCGAGGGCGCCGGCAGCCCCGCCGAAATCAACCTTTCCGAAAACGACATCGTCAACATGGGGCTCGCGCGCGCCGTGTCCTCCCCCGTGCTGCTCGTGGGCGACATCGACCCAGGCGGGGTGTTTGCCCAGCTCTACGGCACGGTCGCGCTCTTTGCGCCCGAGGATCGCGCGCTTTTGCGGGGGCTTGTGGTGAACAAGTTCCGCGGCGATGTGGAAATCCTGCGCCCGGGTTTGGCCCCGCTGGAGAAGATGTGCGGGGTTCCCGTCGTGGGGGTCGTGCCGTATCTTACGCTCGACCTGGACGACGAGGACTCGCTTGCGCCGCGCCTATCTGCCCGCGAGGCGCGCGGCGTCATCGACGTCGCCGTCGTGCGCCTTCCGCATCTGTCGAACTTCACCGACTTCGACCCGCTTTCGCGCGTGCCCGGCGTGGGCGTGCGCTACGTTTCCTCGACGACCGATCTGGGCCGACCCGACCTGGTGGTGCTTCCCGGCTCGAAGACCACGCTCGACGACGCGCGCTGGCTTGTGGCTAGCGGCATCGGAGCCTGTGTACGCGCTCTTTCGGGCGCGGGCACGCCGGTGCTCGGCATATGCGGAGGTTACCAGCTTTTGGGAGACGAGCTTTCCGACCCGCACGGCAGGGAAGGCGCTGGCACCGCGCGCGGGCTCGGGCTCATCCCTGCAAGTACGGTGTTCAAGGAGGAAAAGCGCCTCGCCCAGTCGGAGCTGCGCATTACGGGCGCCCAAGGCGCGTTCTCGGTGTGGAACGGCATGACGGCGCGCGGGTACGAGATTCACGACGGCGAAACGTCCGTCTCCTGCGCCCCTGCGGGCACGATTGGCGGCAAACCAGAAGGCGCGGCCTGCGGAAACGTGTTCGGAACCTATCTCCACGGCCTGTTCGACGAACCGGGGGTGGCACTCGCCCTCGCGCGCTCGCTTGCGCGCATGCGCGGCCTGCCCGAGAGCGTCGTGGGTGCTGAGGGCGCGGTGTCCGCGGCCGATCACCGTGCGCGCGAGTTCGACCGCCTGGCCGACTCCGTGCGCGGGGCGCTCGACATGGAGTATGTCTACCGCATTATCGAGGAGGGCGTATGATCCACGTGTATCATGGCGACGGCAAAGGCAAGACCACGGCGGCGATGGGGCTCGCCCTTCGCATGCTCGCCGCAGGCCGCCGCGTCGTCGTTGTGCAGTTCCTGAAAGACGGCGAAAGCGGGGAGGCGCGCCTGCTCTCCGAGCATTTCGGCGTGCCCGTGTTCGCGGGGAAGGCGTCGGACAAGTTTACCTGGTCCATGACGTCGGAAGAACTTGCCGCGACGCGCGAGTTGCACGATGGGAACCTCGCTTCTGCGCTCGCCGAGCTCGAGGGCGCGCAGGAGGGGCTGCTCGTGCTCGACGAGGCGCTCGACGCGCTTTCGAAGGGGCTTGTCGACGAGGCGCTCGTGGACCGCGCGCTCGATATGTCCGCGCGCGGCGTCGAAGTAGCGCTCACCGGGCGCGCGCCTTCCCGCAAGATCGTGGAGAAGGCCGACTACATAACCGAGATGCGGTGCGAGAAACACCCCTACGAGCAGGGGATATGTGCACGGGAAGGAGTGGAGTACTAGATGGATTCCAAGGAGATGGCGCCCGGCGACATCGAGCGGCGCAGCTTTGAAATCATCACCGAAGAGCTCGGCGGCCGCACGTTCCCGCCGCTCGAAGAGCCCGTCGTGAAGCGCGTCATCCACACCACTGCCGACTTCTCGTACGCCGATTCCCTCGTGTTCACCCATGACGCCGCGCACTGTGCGCTCGACGCACTGCGCGCAGGGGCCACGGTGCTCACCGACACGAACATGGCGCTCGCGGGCATAAGCAAGCCCGCGCTTGCGAAGCTCGGCTGCAAGGCCGTGTGCTACATGGCTGACCCTGATGTCGCCGCGGCTGCGCGCGCCGCGGGCACGACTCGCGCCGTTGCGAGCATGGACAAAGCTTGCGGCATCGAGGGTCCGCTCATCGTGGCCGTCGGTAACGCTCCCACAGCACTTCTGCGCCTCGCCGAGCTCATGGACGCGGGGAAGATCGCGCCCGCGCTCGTCGTTGGGGTGCCGGTCGGGTTTGTGAACGTGGTCGAGGCGAAAGAGGAGCTACTCGCGCGACGCGTGCCGGCCATCGTCGCGAGGGGTCGCAAGGGCGGATCGACCGTGGCGGCCGCTATTATGAACGCGCTTCTCTACCAGATCACGCGCCCAGGCGGCCCGAAGTGACGGCGCCCGCATCCGCACCGGCGCTGCGCATCTTCGCCGGCACCACCGAGGGCCGCCTTCTGTGCGAATGGGCGAGCGGGGCGGGCATCCCCGCCCATGCCTACGCGGCAACCGAGTACGGAGGCGAGCTTTTGGGCGAGCTTCCGGGCATCGAGGTACATGCGGGCAGGCTCAACGAGGCCGACATGGAGCGCGAGCTTTCCGGCGCGCGCATCGTCGTCGACGCCACGCACCCCTTCGCTACGCTCGCAAGCGGCAACATCCGAGCCGCTTCGCTCGCCGTGGGTGCACGATGCCTGCGCCTTGCGCGCCCGGTCGAGGCGCTGCCCAAAGGCGTCGTGTCGGTCGCGTCGATCGCCTGCGCGGCGCGCTTTCTCTCCGAGAACCCGGGTCGCGCGCTTCTCACGACGGGGAGCAAGGAGCTTGCTCCCTACACGCGCGTCGCCGATTTCGCGGAGCGCTTCTTCGTGCGTGTGCTCCCGCTGCCCGGTGCTATAACGAAGTGCATCGACGCGGGGTTTTCGCCGTCGCACGTCATCGGCATGCAGGGGCCCTTCACCCGCGAGCTCAACGAGGCGATGCTTCGGCAGGTGGGCGCCCAGTGGCTTGTGACCAAGGACTCGGGAACCGTAGGCGGCACGGCCGAGAAGATCGCCTCCGCGCGCGACGTGGGAGCGCGCTGTATTGTGGTCGCCCGTCCCGCCGAGGGAGGCGGGGCTCTTTCGCTTCGGGAAGTGGAAGACGCGCTCTTACGGGAGTTCGCACGCTAGGCGCTCGCCGCGCCTGCGCGCACTCCCGCCCGCGAGGAGGAGCGCCTCGAGCAAGCTCGAACCGTACAAGACCGTCATCCGCCAAAAGCTCGAGGACGACGCCCGGAACTGGCGTAAGCAGCCCTTCAATAAGTTGCGGTGAAATAGTGTCTTTTTTTGCTGCTAGATAGCATATCCAGTCCCTAATTCACCGCAACTTTTTGGTGGTGGCTTACTGGTAGCGAAGGCACTCCACCGGGTCGAGCTTTGCCGCGCGGCGAGCGGGGTAGAAGCCAAAGATTACGCCGATGCCGACGGAGACGCCGAAGGCCAGCAGTACCGTGGCGATTGAAAAGCTCGGCGTGATTTGCCCGCTGGCACCGAGCTCGCTGAGAACCCCTGATCCTGCGGCAAACATCGCGAGGCCCCAGGCCAGCAGATAGCCAATCAGGACACCCAGCAGGCCACCGGTGACGCACAGTGCCGAGGACTCGGCCAAAAACTGCGCGGTGATATCGCGACGACTGGCGCCCAGGGCACGGCGAATACCGATCTCGCGGATGCGCTCGGTCACGTTGGTGAGCATCATATTCATAATGCCGATACCGCCGACAAGCAGCGAGATGCTGGCGACAGCACCCATGATAAGCGAGAACGCGCCCATAAAGGAGTTGAGTGCATCGATGGCGCTTTTCATGGAGGTCGCCGATACACTGTCGTACTCATCATCCTCCGCGATGCCCTTCATCGCGCGCACCTTGGACTCGATAGTCTTGCAGAGCTCATCCATGTCCGTGCCCTCGGCGGCAAGTGCCGTCACGCTGGGGAATGAAGGGTTCTCGTCGCCAAACAGCCCGGAGATGGTTTCGCGTGGCATATACAGCGTGAGCGAGCCCATGGAGTCGCTGCCGCCATCAATCACGCCTACAATCTGCACCTCGCCGTTGGACACCTTGATGGTTTTCCCCAGCGCATCCTGTTCGTTGCCGTAAAGCTGATCGGCGCCGCCGCGGCTGATGAGCGCCACGCGCGAGCCTGATTGGGACTCGGCCTGGGAATAGGTTCGCCCCGCAACGAGCTTGCTGGCCCCCACGGCGTCGAGCATGTCGCTATCGACACCCTGTGCCATGACGGTATAGCTTTTATCGCCGGTCTTGTACTCGGTATACGCGCTGTCGACAATGCCGATCTGCTCTATCTGCGGCACCAGTTTTTGAAGCTTCTCGATGTCCGACTCGGTGAGTTCTTGCGACGAATAGATTTGCACCATGCGTGCCGCATTGAGGCCCAGGCTGTTGACCAAACTGTTTTGGATGCCGCCGATGAGCGAAGTCATGGCGATAACCGAGGCGATGCCAATGACGATGCCCAGGATGGTGAGCAGGCTGCGGCCCTTGTTGGCCTCGAGCGAGTGAAGGGCTTCCTGGATGAGATCGCGGGCGCTCATGCCACCACTCCTTTCGGCGGGTTGGCGGAGGCGGAAATCATGGGCAGGCTATCTACGGCGCTGCGTAGGGTCTTCGGTGCATGTGGAATATACGCGCCGTCATGGATGCGGCCGTCGCGGATGGTCACGGCGCGGTCGGCTTCGGCGGTGATGCCGGGGTCGTGTGTGATGAGCACGATGGTCTTGCCGCGCTCCTGAAGCTTGTGGAATGTTTCCATGACGAGCACTCCGGTTGCGGAGTCCAGGTTTCCCGTCGGCTCGTCGGCCAGAATGATGGGCGGGTCATTGACGAGGGCTCGCGCGATTGCGACGCGCTGCATCTGTCCGCCCGAGAGCTCTGATATGCGGTGGTCCCAGTGGTCGACCGGCAGCGTGACGGCCTGCAGCGCGTGCACGGCGCGCATTTCGCGCTGGCTACGGGGCACATTGGTGTAGGCCAGCGGCAGCATGACGTTTTCGATAACCGACAGGCGCGGCAGCAGGTTGAAGCTCTGAAAGACAAAGCCAATGCTCAGGCCGCGGACTTCGGTGAGCTCGTCATCGTCAAGCTCGGCCACGTTGAGCCCTTGCAGGTAGTAGTCGCCCGCCGTCGGCTTATCCAGGCAGCCTAGGATGTTCATGAGCGTTGATTTGCCCGAGCCCGAGGGGCCAGTGATAGCGACGAATTCGCCGGGATTTACCGCCAGGCTCACGTTGTGCAGGATGTGGGCGCAACCCGCCTCGCTCTCAAAGATGCGGTGCACGTTGCGGATGTCGATAACGGGACGCATTACATGTCCTCATCGGCAGACATACTGCCCGAATCCGCGCTGTAGCCGCCGTCAGCCGTTGCGTCCGCTCCGGTGTCCATGACGAGCGTGTCGCCATCGCGCAGCTTGGTAACCGTTACGTTGGGGTTGATCTCGTTGCCCTGGTCGTCGCGCTTGACCTGTGTCTTGCCGACTACGGCTTCGTTGTCGTTTTGCGTCACGACGGTCACCTTGACGCGGCGCGTTTCCTTGCCTTCGTCATCGGTTGCCACGTTGACGTAATAGTGTTCGCCGTCTTCGGTCATGAGCGCCATCGTCGGCACCATCACCACGTCGTCGAGCTGCTCGGTCACCACCGATACCTCGGCCGTCATGCCCGGCTTCAGGCGCGCGTCGGGCGCCTCGATGAGGATGTCGACGTTAAAGGTCACGCTGCCGCCGCCGTTGGCGGCGTCGGAGTTTGCCACCGACGCGATAGCCGTGACGGTGCCCTGGCTCACGATATCGGGAAACGCGGGATACGTGACGTTGGCGCTCTGCCCAACGGCGATCTTGGCGATGTCCTTTTCGCCCACCTGCACGGTCACCTTCATCTTGGATAGGTCGGCGATCTGCATGCACTGCTTGCCGCCGCTCGTATCGCTTTCGCCCATGATCATGCCGCCTGTTACCGTGGCGCCCACCTTGGCGTTGAGCTCCACGATGCTACCCGAGCTCGGGGCCGTGACCGTGCGACTGGCGGCCTTGGCGTTCGCCTGGTCTAGGTTTGCCTGGGCCGAAGCGAGGCTGCGCTGCGCGGCCGATACGGCGTTCGTGTCCACTGATGCAGCGGAGACGCCAGCCGCTGCGGAAGCTCCATCGACGTCCGTCGTTGGGGTGGCCTGCGCGACAGCGGCGGCTTTCTGCGCGTTGGTGAGGTCTTCCTGGGCGGCTGCAACTGCACGCTGCGCCTCGGCAACGTTGCGATCGAGCTCGTCGTTTTTAATGGTCATAAGCACGTCGCCCTCGCTGACGGATTGGCCTGCCTGCACGTTGATCGAATCGACCGTGCCGTCGACAGAAGGGGAGACCACTGAGGATGAAATGGGTTTGAGCTGGCCTTTCGCCTCGACCGTTGTGCTAAACGTGCCCTCGGTCACCATGTCGGTCACAGGCCCGCTAGCGCCCTGTGGCCGCGCATTGATAACCAGGGTTGCGACAATGGCAATGAGCGCGATGGCACCCACGACGCCGGCGGCAATACCGCGTCGGATGAGCTTTTTGCGCCGACGCTCGGCACGCTTTGCCTTGAGCTTTGCATAGGCTTCTTCATCGGAAATCTCGGCCGTATCGTTCGTGCGTTCGCTCTGCTTGTCGGCATGTACGTTTTTAATCAGAGGAATCGTTTCGGTGGCACCTTCGGGCGTGTACTCGGCATCATCCGGGCCTGGGGTGATGGTGGGGACATTCGGCATAGCGTCTCCTTTATAGAAAGTTCCTCAATAAGTATATGCGCCCGTCGCGTAAGGCGGGCGCATATGGCGGATTCTTTCGGAACTGTTAGATTGGTCGCAGCAGCTCCACGTTGTGGGAATGCGCGCGTTGCACTACGAGTGGACAACCACGCACAGGCCGACTTTGATGCAGTCGTGAAGTGCCTTTGCATCGGCCAGGCGCAGGTTGATGCAACCGTGGCTGCCGCACCACTTGTACGATTCGGCGTTATCGAAACTCGAATCGTTTTGCCAGGTGGCGTCGTGGAATCCGACCATATTGCCCTCGAACGGCATCCAATAGCTGACCGGGCTCTCGTATTTGGGCTTGCCGGTCTCGGGGTCCTTGGCACCGATAAGCTTGCTGGCGCCATTGTTGCTGTTGATCTGCCATACGCCCTCGGGGGTGGCGTCCTCTCCCGGCTTGCCAGAAATAAAGTTGGCCTCCCAAACGATATTACCGTTCTCGTCATAGTAGCGCGCGTGCTGCTCGGACAGATCGACATCGACGTATGCCTTCCAGTCGGGCTCTCCCTTTGCGGTAAAGGTGTCGGCTTTCTGGGAGTATTTGATCTCGATTTCGCCGGTCTGCTTGTTGTTAATGGCATCCTCGACCTGCTTTGCGAGCGAGCTGCTGTCGATGGACCAACCAAAGTCGCCGCCTTCGACGGCGCACTGCTTGCCATCGGCGCGCGTCCACCAGCGAGTGGAGCCCACGGTATTGAAGCCGTTGGCGAGCTCGGCTGCCCAGCTGCTGATCTGCGACGTATCGAGCGTGGGGTTGGCGGGATCGGCAAAGCTGATCCACTGCAACACGGAGCTGCCATCAACCTTGCCGGCATCCTCGCCGTTGAGCTTGAGGGTCACGTTGACGCCCAGGAAGTTGTTGGCGGCATCGCATGCAGCCTGAATCTGATCATCGGTCAGCGTTCCATTGAGCGGCTCATAGGCATCGTTGCCGAGCTTGGAAAGATCTACGGTCTCGGCCAGCGAGGCAAGCTCGAGCTCGGCATACTTAATGACATGCTCGCGGTTGAGTTTTTCGTTGGAGCGCGCCTTCTCGACGGTAAACTTGCCGGCCTGCTCGTCATAGGAGCTATTGGCCTCGAACGCGCCCGAACGGCCCTCGTTAAACTCGTCGATGGCGGCGCCCAAATCCTTCTCAAACTGCTTTTGGTCAAAGGTGTCGGAGAGCATGGACAGGTCGACGTCTTGTTCAAGATCGACTTCGTTGGAGCTAGCGGTTGTTTTGGTCTTGCCGCTTAAGGATTCCGCAAGGCGGACCGGCCATACAAAGGCTTCGTTGTGGCTGATAATATCTTTTGCGGCAGCTTCGCCGTCGACGATGGGCTCATCGGACTCGGGCTGATAGGTCCAGCTAAAGTCATCGCCTGTCACGGTGAGCTTATAGTGCTTCCATGCCGAGTTGACCTTGGTGGCGGCAGACGAAGCGTTGGAGAACGAGACGTCGACGCCGGCGATGGTGGTGTTGGGGTAGGCTACCTGCGAAAACGCTACGACGCCTACGATATAGACAATGACGATAAGACCCAGGACGACAAAGAGCGTCGTCTTTTTGCCCGACTTATTGTTCTCGACGGGTTTGCGTGCGGGGCCGCGATCGCCTCGAGCGTGCGTGGGGGGCTGCTTGGGCGCATTGCCGTTTGCCTGGCGCTGCTGACGTTGCTGGTTCGGGCGTTGCGATGTGTTTGTCGCACCACGCTGTTGACCGTGGCTCGGCGCGATAGGACGCGGCGACTGAACGCCGCCGGTGTGCCTGCTCGGCTGCTGCGGATCGGGAATCAGTTGAGTTCGATCGTTTTGCGACATCGTATGCATATCCTTCGAATTTCGCCTCGTGGCTCATCGTGTTTTTACTGGGCTTGCATTATAGCGATTACCCAGTTGTTTGTGGTATGGAAACGGTGGCATTCAAAAGAGGTGGGACATTTGTCCCACCTTTGAGTCATTCTTTGCCGTTATCCGCACACGCCGCATTTTGCACAGACCGAAAGTGCGGCCGGAGCCTGCGCGATGCCGCCCTTTGCCGTCTCGCGCAGTGTGGCCGGCAACGCGTGGCCCACCGAGAGCATGACATGTGCCATCTGGTCAAACGGCACCAGGCTCTTAATGCCGGCGAGGGCGAGTTGTGCCGAGCTAAAGGCCGCTGCTACGCCGATGGCGTTGCGGTTTTGGCAGGGCACCTCCACGAGGCCACCGACGGGGTCGCAAACGAGGCCCAGCAGATTGCTCAGCGCGATGGAACTGGCGTCGAGCGCCTGCTCGGGCGTGCCGCCAAGCATCTGCACCAGCGCGGCGGCAGCCATGGCGGCCGCACTTCCGACCTCGGCCTGGCAGCCGCCCTCGGCGCCGGCAACGCAGGCGCTTGTGGTGAGGTTGAGGCCGATGGCGGCGGCGCAGTAGAGCGCGTCCATGACCTGCTCGTCGTCGAGCTGCAGGTGGTCGGCGAGCGCCAGCACGCAGCCGGGTACGACGCCTGCGGAGCCTGCCGTGGGGGCAGCGACGATCACACCCATCGTGGCTGAGCGCTCGAGCACGGCCATGGCGCGGGCCACGGCGTCGGTCTGGACGGCGCCCATCAGGCTTGTGCTCAGATCGTTTCGGCCGGTGGCATCGACGAGCTTTGCCTCGCCGCCGATGAGGCCGCCGAGCGAGCGCTGCGGATTGACGATGGTGGCTGTGGTCTCTTCGCGCATGACGTCGAGTACGCGGCGCATGGCGGCGATGGCGTGTGCCTCGCCGGTCAGACGTGCCTCGCGTACGGCCATGACGGCGCCGATGTTGAGCCCCAGTTCCTCGCACGCATCGAGCAGCTGCTCGCCGTCGTCGAAGATCTCCTTGGCCGAGACGCCTGGGGAGAGCGACGAGGCCGAACCGGGGAGCTCGATAAAGGTCGCGTAATCGACATTGTCGAGCTTGCGTAGCATGGGGATAACGGTGTCGTCGGGCGCGCCGTCGGTCTCAAAGACGGAGTAGGCCTGGCCGCCCACTTCGGTGCGGTAGGTGCGGCAGAAGGCGATGTTCACATGGGCGTAGGCGAGCAGGTTGGTGAGCGCTGCGAGCACGCCGGGGACGTCCTGGTGCGCCACGAAGAGCGTGGAATACATGCCCGAGATGTCGACGCCGACGCCGTTGATGCGGCTGATGCGCATCTTGCCGCCGCCCAGGCTCTCGCCACGGACCTGCGCCGCGGCGCCCGTGGCGTCAACCATGTCGATGTCGACGGTGTTGGGGTGGATGGAGGCGTCGTCGCCCTTAATTTCAAAGTGATAGTCGAGGCCCTGCTCGCGTGCGAGGTCGAAGGCCTGCTTGATGTTCTCGTCATCGGTGTCGAGGCCCAGAATGCCCGCGACGAGCGCACGGTCGGTGCCGTGGCCGCGGTAGGTGTGGGCGAAGGAGTTCCACAGACCAAAGGTAACCTTGGTGATGCGGCCTTCCAGCAGGCTGGCGGCAACTTGGGCGCAGCGCAGGGCGCCGGCGGTGTGCGATGAACTGGGGCCGACCATGACGGGGCCCAAGATCTCGAATGCCGAGGTCGTAGCTAGTGTTTGCGGCTTGCCTGCCATGGCTGCTCCTTTGCCTTGTCTCGTCGTCCCGAGGGGCGGGGCATACTTTGTCCCGCCGTTCCGAGGGCTTTAGTATTTGGTCGCCTGCTCGGACAGTCCTGCTCGCACGGAGGCCACATTAAGTGGCCTCCGGCTCGTGCGGAACTCGCGATCGACCAAATACTAAAGCCCTCGGAACTTAGGATACATGGTTGGAGTGCCCGTGCTGCAAAATTCATTAGCTAGTGACGCAGCGTAGGCTCATATCGAAACATCTTCACTACCGGATTAATAAAAAAAGAAGTACCGCTTGGGGGCGGTACTTCTTTTGAAAGCGCGTGCGAGTTGTGACCTTGGTGGTTCCCAATTACAGGCCGCAGGCTGCTTTGAGTTCTTCGACTCGGTCGGGTTTTTCCCAGGTGAAGTCGGCGTCTTCGCGGCCGAAGTGACCGTAGGCTGCCGTCTTTTCGTAGATGGGGCGACGCAGGTCTAGGTCGCGGATGATTGCGCCCGGGCGCAGGTCGAAGGTCTTCTCTACGGCTTCAACGATCTTGTCCTCGGCAACATGTGCGGTACCGAAGGTGTCGACCATGATTGAGAGGGGCTTGGAAACGCCGATGGCGTAGGCAAGCTCGACTTCGCAGCGGTCGGCCAGACCGGCGGCGACCACGTTCTTGGCGACCCAGCGCGCGGCATACGCGGCGGAACGGTCGACCTTGGTGCAGTCCTTGCCGCTAAAGGCGCCACCGCCGTGACGGCCGTAGCCGCCGTAGGTGTCGACGATGATCTTGCGGCCGGTGAGGCCCGTGTCGCCCATGGGGCCGCCCACGACAAAGCGACCGGTGGGGTTCACGTAGATGTCCGCGTTGTCCCACGGCATGTTCTCGGCGGCCATGACCGGGGTGATGACGTGCTCGATGAGGTCAGCCTTGATCTTGCCCATGTCTTCGATCTCGGCGGCGTGCTGCGTGGAGATGACGATGGTCGTGACCTCGACGGGCTTGCCTTCCTCGTAGCGCACGGTGACCTGGGTCTTGCCGTCGGGGCGCAGGTAGGCCAGGGTGCCGTCGTGGCGCACAGCGGACAGGCGCTCGGCCAGGCGGCTTGCCAGGTAGTGCGGCATGGGCATGAGGGTCTTGGTCTCGTTGGAGGCGTAACCGAACATCATGCCCTGGTCGCCGGCACCGATCAGGTCGATCGGGTCGGTGGTAGCGCCGGTCTGGGTCTCGAAGGACTCGTCGACGCCCTGGGCGATATCGGGCGACTGCTCGTGGATGAGGCTCATGACGCCGCAGGTGTCGCAGTCAAAGCCAAACTTGGCGCGGTTGTAGCCAATGCGGCGGATAACGCCGCGGGCGATTTCCTGTACGTCGACGTAGGCCTGGGTGCGAATCTCGCCGGCGACGATGACGGTGCCGGTGGTCACGAGGGTCTCGCAGGCGCAGCGGACGTTCTCCACGTTGGCAGGCACGCCGTTGGGGGCGATGTAGCCCTGCTCCTGGAGCTCTATTTCTTTGGCGAGGATTGCGTCGAGGACGGCGTCACTGATCTGGTCAGCGATCTTATCGGGATGACCTTCGGTCACCGACTCCGACGTAAAAACAAAGGACCCGTGTTGGGGTGGGATGGAACGAAGTTCTTCTGACATGATTGTCCTTTCAAAAAACGTGTCCCGGCGACCGTTACCATTCCGCCGGGCTCTCTATGCAAGGGCACATCATAGCGCGTAAATCAAACATTCACACCCTTTCCGCACCTACTCATTGGGGACAGACTTAAATGAGTGGGTCGGTGCCCTTTGTGCGGAGGTTGCTTTGATGCTTTATACTGATGAGGTTAGACATCCATCCTGCAATCGAGGAGATTTCCATGGCATCAGACGTTCGCGTCCGCTTTGCACCCTCACCGACGGGCAAGCTGCACATCGGCGGCGCCCGCACCGCTATCTATAACTGGGCTTTCGCCCGTGCTAACGGCGGCACGTTCATCCTGCGCATCGACGACACCGACCCCACCCGCTCCACCGACGAGAACACGCAGATCATCCTGCGCGCCATGCGTTGGCTGGGCCTGGACTGGGACGAGGGTCCCGAGGTGGGCGGCGACTTTGGCCCCTACGCCCAGACCGAGCGCCTGGACCTGTACAAGCAGGCCGCCCAGAAGCTTTGGGACGAGGGCAAGGCCTATCCCTGCTTCTGCACCAAGGAGCAGCTCGACGCCGATCGCAAGGCCGCGCAGGAGCGCAAGGACCCCTTCCAGGGCTATCAGCGCCGTTGCCGTGATCTTGATCCCGAGGAGGCCCGCCGCCGCATCGAGGCCGGCGAGCCCTACGTCCTGCGCATCAAGGTGCCCGAGGACCGCGGTGACGTCGTCATCCACGACGCTGTCCACGGCGAGGTAACCTTCGACGCCAAGGAGCTCGATGACTTTGTCATCTTCCGCTCCGACGGCACGCCCACGTACAACTTCGCGACCGTCGTCGACGACGCCATGATGAAGATCACCCACGTCATCCGCGGCGACGACCACCTCTCCAACACCCCGCGCCAGGTCATGGTCTACGAGGCCCTCGGCGCGCCCGTGCCCACGTTCGCCCACATCTCCATGATCTTGGGTGCCGACGGCAAAAAGCTTTCCAAGCGCCACGGTGCAACCTCGGTGGAGGAATACCGCGACGCCGGTTACCTGTCCGATGCCTTTGTCAACTATCTGGCGCTGCTCGGCTGGTCGCTCGACGGCGAGACCACGATCATCCCGCGCGATGTCCTGGCCAGCAAGTTCTCGCTCGACCGCATCTCCAAGAACCCGGCGACCTTCGACCCCAAGAAGCTCGATTGGGTCAACGCCGAGTACATCAACGGCATGTCCGATGCTCAGTTTGCCGACGAGATCATGGTCCCCGAGCTGCACGAGGCGGGTCTCATCGAGGGCAACGTCGAGTACGGCGAGGACTGGATTGACGCGCTTGCCGCCATCGTCAAGCCGCGCACCAAGATGCCGGCCGACGCCGTGACCGTTGCCGCCCCCATCTTCGCTACGGCCGAGACGCTCGAGTATGATGAGAAATCCGTCAACAAGGGCCTGGCCAAGGAAGGCATGGGTGCCATTCTGGATGTCGCCAAGGCCGCGCTCGAGGGCGTGGACGAGTGGACCGCCGAGGCCATCGACGCTGCGCTTGAGCCGCTGCCCGAGCAGATGGACCTCAAGAAGCGCGTGGTGTTCCAGGCCGTGCGCGTCGCCGTCTGCGGCAACATGGTGAGCCCCCCGCTGGGCGAGACCATGGCGCTCGTCGGCCGCGACGACTGCCTGGCACGCATCGACCGCGCCCGCACGATGGCGCTATAGTAGACGCGTAAACGCATGTATCCGAGCCCCGTTCCCCCGAGCGGGGCTCTTGTTTCTGTACCGATGAGTGGGTTGCTGGGACAAAATAATCAGTAGAGTTTGTCCCACCCCTTTCAGGTCCGTTCGTTAGAGGTGGTGTATGGCTCAACAACTGTCGCTGTTTGGTTCGCCGGAACCGGAGGAAGCTCCGGTGAAGCCCAAGCCTGCCGCTGCCTCGGCTCAGTCTAAGCCTGCGCCCGAGCCCCCTGCCGCCTACGCGAGCGTGGTCCTCGACATCCCCACCCGTGCGCTGTCGGAACCGTTTGCTTACGGCATCCCCGAGTCCCTTGCCAACGAGGTCCAGATCGGATCCACGGTCCTGGTCCACTTTGGTAACCGTGCCGCCGCGGGCTATGTCGTTGACATTGCGCCTGATTTGGGCGATCTGCCGGGCAACAACGCCCTCGACCCCGTGCGCATCAAGCCCATCGAGGCCATCCTCAGCAAACCGCTCTTTACCGCCGAAGCCGCCCGCATCGCACGTTGGATGAGCCGCGAGTATGTCGCGACGCTTTCCGAGTGCCTGCGCCTGTTCTTGCCTCCGGGTGGCGGCCCCCGTGTGGTCAAGGGCGACGACGGTGTGTGGACGGTTGAACGTCCCGCCGTCAAGCCTATCCAAAACCGCTGGGTCATGCTCACGCCCGAGGGCTTCGACTATACGCCGCCCAAGACCGCGGTCCGCCAGCGCCAACTCATCGAGGCGCTCCAGTGTGGTCCTGTCACGACGCGCGACCTCAACCTTCTCTATAACAGTATGTCGGCGACCATCAAGGCTCTCGAAAAACGCGGCGTCGTGGTGGTGGAGGAGCGCCGTGCCTGGCGTGGCTGCAGCGAGCAGACCACGCTGTCCTCGGCGAGCGGCAAGGCCCCGATGGCACTCACCAACGGTCAGCGACAGGCCCTCGCGCAGATTGAGCGCGCACGCCTTGACGCTCACGGCGACGTGGTCCTAGTCGATGGCGTCACTGGATCCGGCAAAACCGAGGTCTACCTTTCCGCTATCGAGCGCGTGCTCGCGGCCGGCCGCTCAGCCTGCGTACTGGTGCCCGAGATATCGCTGACAGCCCAGACCGTCGGCCGCTTCCGCTCGCGCTTTGGCGAGACGGTCGCCGTGTTCCATTCGCGGCTTTCGGCCGGCGAGCGCCTGGACCAGTGGGATATGGTTGCCAGCGGTGCGGCCCGCGTGGTCGTCGGCGCTCGCTCGGCGCTCTTTTGCCCGCTCAGCGACTTGGGCCTCATCATCATCGACGAGGAGCACGAGACCAGTTACAAGCAGGGCTCCAGTCCGCGCTACCACGCGCGCGAGGTGGCGGCCGAGATGGCGCGGCGCTATCGCTGCCCACTCGTGCTGGGCTCCGCAACGCCCTCGGCCGAGGCCCTCGACCGCTGCCGCCGCGGCACGTACGGCGGCGCCACCTGGACGCGCGTCGAGATGCCCGAACGCCCGGGGCACGCGGTCCTGCCCACGGTTCGCATTGCCGACCTGCGCCGCGAGTTTTCGCACGGCAGCCGCTCAATGTTCTCTAAACCGCTGATGGAAGGCCTGGAGCGCGTTGTAGAGCGGCGCGAGAAGGCCGTGCTGCTGCATAACCGCCGCGGCTTTGCGCCGTTCCTGATGTGCCGCGAGTGCGGCTGCGTCCCCACCTGCAACCACTGCTCCACCGCCCTTACGTATCACGAGCGCACGCACACGCTGCAATGTCACACATGCGGATCCTCCTGGCGCGTGCAGCCGTATCCCGCGCCCACGAGTCGTTGCCCCAAATGTGGTAGTCGCTACCTTGCAAAAATGGGTCTGGGCACGCAGCAGATCGAGGACGCGCTGCACCAGATGCTGCCCGAGGACGTCGCCATCATCCGCATGGATGCCGATTCCACGCGCGGCAAGGATGCGCACAAAAAGCTGCTAGAGCAGTTCGATGCGGCCGATTGCGCCGTGTTGCTGGGCACCCAAATGATCGCCAAGGGTCTCGACTTTCCCGAGGTCACGCTCGTGGGCGTGGTCAATGCCGACTTCGCCCTCAAGCTGCCGGACTTCCGCGCAGGGGAGCGTGCCTACGATCTGCTGGAACAGGTGGCGGGCCGTGCCGGTCGCGGCGATCTTCCCGGTGAGGTGATCATCCAGACCTACCTGCCCGAGGATCCGGTCATTCGTGCCGTCGCTGAGCACGACCGTTCGATCTTTACCGACTACGATCTGGACCAGCGCCGCGACGCGCTGTACCCGCCGTTTGTTCGCCTGGTCAACATCTTGGTGTGGTCGGCAAACCGAGACGACGCGCAGGACTACATTGGGCGCATTGCAAAGCTTCTTAAGCGCCGCTGGCATGCCGCCGCGCCCGACTTTTTGCGGGCGGGGAGCGCCGTGCCCCAGGTGCTGGGCCCGGCTTCGTGTGTAATCGAGAGAGCCAAGGACCGTTACCGCTTCCATCTGCTTGTGAAGTCGCCTGTGGGGTACCATGTCTCTGATGATGTCGACGCCTGCCTCAAAGAGGTGGGCTCTGTGCGCGGCGTGAGCGTGAGCGTTGACGTCGATGCCTATGATTTGATGTAACAACCCGAAAGGATGGCCATGGAAGCCAACGGAATCGTACTGTCGCCCGACCCCCGCCTGCGTCAGGAGTGCGCCGTGATCGAGGAGATCACCCCGGCGATCGAGGCGCTTGCCGAGAAGATGAAGAAGATGATGTTCGACAACGGCGGTTGCGGCCTGGCTGCTCCGCAGATCGGCGAGCTTATTCAGCTCGTCACCATCGACTGCGACTACAGCGACAAGAACGACTACGACCCGTACGTGCTCATCAACCCTGTCATTGTTGAGCAGAGCGACCATCTGGTGCCGTTTAGCGAGGGCTGCCTGTCCATCCCTGGCATTAGCTGCGAGATCGAGCGTCCCGACCATGTCGTCGTCGAGGCGTACGACTTGGACGCAAACCTGATTCGCTATGAGGCTTCGGGCGACCTGTTCTGCGTGTGTCTGCAGCACGAGATCGATCACCTGCACGGCAACACCATGTTCGAGCGACTGAAGCCGATGCAGAGGCTCAAGGCGGTCAAGGAGTACCAGGACGCCCTGGCCCGCGGCGCTCGACCGGGCGAGACGGAGTAGTTTTGTCCGTCCCCGGGGTGCCCGCCTATATCATCCCGTGCTCAAACATTCTCGCTGCGCTGCGAAACTGCGCGCGGGACGATATAGGCGGGCGCCCCGGGGACTACGTTGACGCTGCTTGTCTCGCCCGGGTGCCGTCTGGCCAGGGAGGGGCGTCTTCGCTGATAGGTGCTTTGTTGGGAGGGCTGCTTTTATGCGGCTCTTTCTTTGTTTTTGGGTATATTTGTTTCAGTTGAACTATTCTTGCGGCTGGGCGCGCTTGCGACCAAGAACGCTTTTTTGTAGCCGTCTCGGCTCGTTATTGAGAGGAGACTAACTTTTATGCGTATTGTGTTTATGGGTACGCCTGATTTTGCTGTGCCTTCGCTGACTTCGCTTGTTGAGGCTGGGAATGAGATTGCGCTTGTTGTTACTCGTCCTGATGCTGTTCGTGGTCGTGGTAAGAAGCTAGGGCCGTCTCCTGTTAAGGCTAAGGCACTGGAGCTGGGGTTGCCGGTCATTGAGGCTAATCGTATGACGCCCGAGGTTGTTGAGGCGCTCCAGGCTGCCCAGGCTGATATTTTCTGTGTGGCAGCCTATGGTTGCATTTTGCCCGATGAGGTGCTGCATATGGCGCCGCTTGGTATTGTGAATGTTCATGCTTCGCTACTGCCTCGTTGGCGTGGCGCTGCTCCCATTCAGCGTGCGATTCTCGCTGGTGATGAGGTTGCCGGCGTTTCCATTATGCGCATTGGACATGGCGTGGATACTGGTGCTTATTGTGCTCAGGCTTCCACGTCGGTTGCCGGTAAGCATGCTGAGGCGCTGACCATGGAGCTTGCTGAACTTGGCGGCAAATTGCTTGCCGATATGCTTCCCTCGCTTTCCGATGGCTCGGCTGTTTGGACTGAGCAGGATGAGTCGCTCGTCACTCATGCTGCCAAGATCTCCAAGCAGGAGATGCGTCTGGATCCGCAGATGGCGGCGCTTGATTGCGTGCGCCATGTGCTTGCTTCGTCCGATACCGCGCCTGCCCGTTGCGTGATTGCCGGCAAGACTGTGCGTGTGCTCGATGCTGCGGCGGCTGATGTGTCGCTTGGCGAGGGTCAGGTTCTCGTTCAGGCTAAGCGTGTTTACCTTGGCCTTTCCGATGGCTCGGTTGAGTTGCTCGAGGTTAAGCCTGATGGCAAGCGTGCTATGGCCGCTTCTGCCTGGGCCGCCGGCCTGCAGTGCGCCGATCTTTCGTGGGGTGTTTTATCATGAGCAAGCTGTCTCCCGCGCGCAAGCTTGCGCTCGATGTACTGATGGAGGCCGATCGCCGCGGCATGTATGCGCGCGACGTGCTGTCCTCTCGCGCATCGGCCAAGGCTATTGACCAGCGCGATTCCGCTTTTGCCGCCCGCTTGGCGCTGGGCGTGGCCGCCACGCAGGGTATTTTGGACGAGCTGCTCGATCAGTTTCTCGATAAACCCAAAAAGGTTGCGCCGCGCGTTCGCATGGCGCTTCGTATCTCGGCCTTCGAGATGCTCTACCTGCATACGCCGGGCCGCGTTGCCGTGAGCCAGGGTGTTGAGCTGGTGCGCAGTGGTGCTAAGTCTGCTGCGGGCCTGGCAAACGCGGTGCTGCACAAGGTTGCGGACAATGTTGAGGACTTTGCTACTGCGTCCGATGTGGATGAGTCTGAGCGACGCTTGGTTCGTCTGTCGCGCCTGATGGGTCTTCCGCGCTGGCTATGCGCTCGCATTATGGCGTCGTTTGATACTCCAGAGGGTGCGCTCGGCTTCGCCGGCAATCTGGCGCCCGCGCCGCTCGCTTTGCACGAGAACGCCTTTGCAACCAAACCTGATCCGTACCTATCGCAGCTTGTGGCGCCTGTGTTCCCTGGCTGTCATGCTCCGGTCGATGCTCAGGTTACGGTTGCGTCGGGCGTATTTGAGCGTGCTGCTGCCGTGGCCTCGGACCTTAACGCCCAGCTTATCGCCACAGCTGCCACGCGCCCTGGTAGCTGCCTTGAGATTGGTGCCGGCCGTGGCACCAAGACCTATGTGATGATGTGCCAGGCCAAGCGTGCGGGCTATGAGCGTCAGCATACGGCGCTCGATCTGCATGATCGCAAGTGCGATCTGAATCTCGCTCGTCTGCATAAGGCCGGTATTCAGGGCGTTCGCACGGTTTCGGGTGATGCCTGCGAGCTTAATGAGGTGCTCACATCGTTTGATGCCATGCTTGGCGAGCCGGTTAAGTTCGACACGGTCTTTATCGATGCGCCGTGCTCTGGCACCGGAACCATGCGCCGTCATCCTGAGATACCGTGGCGCCTGACCGAAAAAGATGTGACGGTTGAGCTGCCCAAACTGCAGCTTACGATGCTCAAAGAGGCTGCTGCGCGCGTGGCTGCCGGCGGCGAGCTCATCTATGCGACGTGCTCGGTTTTCGACGAGGAGAACACGCAGGTCGTGGATGCCTTCCTGGCTTCTCCCGAGGGCGCCGGCTTTACCGTGGCGCCGTTTTCCGAGGCACAGATTCTGCAACTCCCCGAGTTCGATCAGGCCAAGAAGCTCGTCTCCGTCCGCCAAAACGACCGAGGACTTTTCCAAAGCGTGCCGGTAAACGCCGACTCCTACGACGGCCACTTCTGCGCCAGACTAGTCCGCAAGTAACTACTAAGTTGCGGTGAAATAGGGATTGAATAGCGGCATCCACCCACCAAACAGTCCTTGTTTCACCGCAACTCATAGAGATGCCTGGGTAGTTAAAGAATCAGCCCCGCGATTGGTGTCGGTCGCGGGGCTGTTTGGTTTCTAGTGGCTGTGCGGGCAGTTGGCGCAGCAACCGCTCGTGGCGCTTGTGCTGGAGCCGCCGCTTCGCTGGTCGGTGTTGTAGAAGCCGCTGCCCTCAAATTTAATACCGCTGGCCGAGAACGTCTTGGCGGCCGGAGCGCCGCAGTTGGGGCACACGACCTCGGGGGTCTCGGACATGGGATGCTCAACCTCAAACACGTTGCCGCAGCTCGTGCACTTGTAATCGTAGCGCGCCATAATACTTCCTTTTCAGCACAAAGCGGGCAGATTACTCTGCCCGCAAAAATTCAAACGTCTGTAACTGTACCCTATATCGGGCGTTTTATCACGCTTCGTCCCAGAATCTATGCGTGTTGCGCAGGAGCTGTGCGGTTTTGCCCTCAGCGGCCGCAACGTCGGCCTCGTCAGCCTGCCAGGTCCAGTTGCCCGTGGCCACGCCCGGTACGTTCATGCGCGCGTCGTCGCCCAGCCCCAGGACATCCTGCAGCGGCATCATCACCAGGGGAGCGTCGCTTGCCAGCGCGTCGCTCATCAGCTTGGCCGCCACCTCAACACCGCTTGGTTCATCGCCGCCCGCAAAGGAACGCGTGCTCCAACCGGCCAATGTCGACGTATCGTGCGTCGAGGTGTACAGGATCTTGCCCGGCGTGGGGTGCACGCCGTTGCGGACGTCGTAGTCGCTAAACTCCAGCACGTCCATGCCGGGAAAGCCGCAGGTCGAAGCCATGGCGCGAACGCCGGGCGTCAGGTAGCCCAGGTCCTCGGCAATAAAGTTGAGCGGCCCCAACTCGTCATAGGCGGTCTGGAAAAGGTCCTTGCCCGGGCCTGCCAGCCAACGCCCGTCGGCGCAGGCCTTACCTGCGGGAATGCTAAAGTAGCTGTGGAAGCCCAGGAAGTGATCCAGGCGCACGCGGTCGTAGAGCGAGAACGCACGACGTAGGCGATCCATCCACCAGCGGTAGCCGTTCTGCTTCATGTGGTCCCAGCGGAACGTCGGGTTGCCCCACACCTGGCCCTCGGGCGCAAAGTTGTCGGGCGGCGCACCGGAGATCTCGATTGCCTTACCGGTATCGGACAGCCAGAAGTTCTCGGGTTCGCTCCACGCATCTGCCGAATCGTCGGACACGTACATAGGAATATCGCCGATGACCTCGATGCCCTTCTTGTGCGCATAGTTCATAAGCTCGCACCAAGCCAGGTCAAAGCGGTACTGCATGTACGCCTGAAGCTCGGCCTCGTCGTGGAAACGCTTGTCGTCAATCAAGTGCTCGTTGTAGCGCGCAACATCTGCCGGCCAATCGTGGCGCGATTCGCCCTCAAAGTACTTTTTGACGGCCATATAGACGCAGTACTTCTCGAGCCAATCGGCATTGCGATGTTTAAACGCGGTGTACAGCGGATCGGCATCCTCGCCGCCGTGGGCCTTCCAGGTCTCAAAGTCGGCGGCTAGCTCCTTGTGGCTTTCGGGCAGCAGGTCGATATTGCCTGCAAAGGCCGAAGGACCGGCGTAAGGGGAGCGAAAGAAGTCCGTCGGGTTGACAGGCAGGACCTGCCAGTAGCGCATGCCCATAGCGGCCATATGGTCGATAAAACGACGCGTGGGCGCGCCGATCGTGCCGGGCTTACCGTCGTCGGTCGGCACCGATGTGATATGGCACACAACGCCCGCACCGTAATCGAGCGGCTCCTGCAGACGCTGCTCGGCGTGGTGATAGATGATCGACGATCCCAGCGGATACAGGTCGAGCGTGACGGTGCCATTGTGAATCTCGCACTCGTGACCGCTAATCACATCGCTCGCACATTCGTCGAGCGCCGGAATCGTCACGCGGTGTGAATTGCGCAGGCTCCGGTTGATGATAACCGTAGCGGCCTCGCCATCCTTGCCCGTGCGGTTGTATGCCAGCACCTCGTCGTTGAGCGCGAAGGCCTTGATCTCGCCGTCGATCATAAACGGCAGTGCGCGGCGTACGGCGGAGGCGTTTTTGACAATAGCCAGCGTGTCGAAGTCGTGCAGTTGGTCCTTGGTCGGCAGGGTGCGGCGGTTACCCGGATCGGTAAGGCCCTCAAGGCCGTACTCGTCGCCATAGTAAATCGATGGCACACCGGGGAACGTCATCTGCATGAGCGTTGCGAGCCAAAAACGGCTCTTGGCCAGGCCCATCGAGTTCTCGTCCAGACGCCATTTGCTGCGCTCGCACTCGGGCAGCTGCGACTCATCGGGGCCGCCGCCGAGCACCGAGATAATGCGCGGACGGTCGTGGCTCGAAAGCAGATTAAGTGCGCAGGACAGGGCCTCACGGGGATAGTTCTCGCGCAGGGTTTCGATATCCTCGGCTGCCTGGTAGGCGTTCTTGTAGCCCATCAAAAAGCCGATGACCATGTCGCGGAAGGGATAATCCATGGCCGAGTCCAGCTCGGAGCCTTGCAGATAGCGGCGCAGATGGCCGTAGCTGATCTTGTTGGAGGCGTCTTCCCAGACTTCGCCGAGCAACAGTGCATCAGGCTTCTCGGCGAGCACGGCCTTTTTGATCTCGGCCAGGAAGTCATCGGAAAGCTCGTCGGCCACGTCTAGGCGCCAGCCATGAGCGCCGGCACGTAGCCATTTACGGATCACGCCGTCCTTGCCCAGGAGCCGCTCGCGTACCAGCTCAGAGCTCTCATTGATGGCGGGCATATTGCCCACGCCCCACCAGCAGTCGTATGAGCCGTCCTCGTGGAAATAAAACGCATCGCGCCATGGAGAATCCTCGCTCTGCCACGCGCCCACGCCGGGGTAGTTGCCGTAGCGGTTGAAATAGATCGAGTCATCGCCCGTGTGGTTGAAGACGCCATCCAGAATGATGGAGATGCCCAGCTTCTCGGCCGCCTGGCACAGCTCGGTAAAGTCCTGCTCGGTGCCCAGGATCGGGTCGATCTTGGTGTAGTCGGCCGTGTCGTAGCGGTGGTTGCTCGCGGCTTCAAAAATGGGGTTGAGGTAGATGGCTGTAAAGCCCAGCTCGGCGATGCGAGGCAGGTCTTCCTGGATGCCCTTGAGCGACCCGCCGTAGAAGTCCCAGGTTTTGATGGAGCCGTCTTCGGCGCGCTCGTACACGGGCGGCTCGTTCCAGTCCTCGACCATGCGGCGCTGGATTCCGTTGCGTGGTTTTTCGACCTCGGCCAGCGTGCGCTCGCGCCAGTGCTCGTCGCGGGCGTAGCGATCGGGGAAGATCTGGTAGACCATGCCCTGCTCGTACCAAGCGGGACGGTTCTCGCGGTGCTTGTAGACGGTAATCTGGAAGGACGGGACCTCGGCGTAGTCGTAGGTTACGCCCTCGCCGCCGGTACGGCCCTGCGGTGCTCCCAGACGAACCTCGGGCTGGCCCTCGATATTGCAGATAAAGCTGTACCAGATAAGACAGGGCTCGGTGCACTTAAGCTCTACAGTAAATATGCCGTCGCCCTCGTGCGTCATGGGATACCGAGACTCACCGATCTCGTCAACCCAGGTACGCAGCGTAAGCGTTGCTTGGTTGGGATCGGCATCCTCTAGAATCACGGAGAGCGAAAGGGTAGTTCCTGTGGTCACAGCGCCAAACGGAGTGCGAAACTGCGGCAGACGGCTGTTGTGTATCAATCTCATAGTACGGTCCAGTTCAATAGAATCATGGCCTGCTGGTCATGGGCTTTACGCACAAGATGTAAGTATATCTGTTGTACACAGGCTGTATAAACAACATCCGTTTACCATCGGCGAACGGTTGTCCTAGATAATCGTTTTACCATGCAAATTATCGCGATATTCAAAACCGCCTATACCGATACTATTTGTAGCCAAACAAAAGTGCTTCGGTTTACTACGGCAAATTGAATGATCTAACCACAGCCATTTTGGTGATATTAAAACCGCAGGTAGAAGCGTTGTCAATTTCGAAGATTGCTCGTCGTGGTCGGCCGGAGCCATTTTGTCGTAGTAAACCGGCCCTCTTTTTAATATAGAAGTTCAACCAAGAAGAGGGCGCCTGATTGGGGCGCCCTCTTTTGCGTTGAGGATTAAGTTTTAATCGTCCGGATTAGTGGCGCTTTCGGGTGGCCGTTGCCTTGCGGACAGAGGTCTTCTTGGTCGGAGCCTTTTCCTCAGTGGGAGCGGCGGGGGAGACTGGGGCCTCCTTGGCGGGCTCGGGCTTGGCCTTTACCTCGGCCTTGGGCTCCTCTTTGGCGGCAGCGGGCTTTGCCTCGGATGCCTTCGGTGCTGGCTTGGCCTTTACTGCGGGCTTGTCCTCGGCCTTGGCCTCTGCCTTGGGAGCAGCGGCCTTGGTCGTGGACTTCTTGGCCGTCGTCGTTGTGCGCTTGCGCGTGGTGCTCTTGGCGGCGGGCTTGGCCTCGACGGTTGTCTCCGCCTTGGGCTCGGCGGCTGCCTCCTCGACCTTGACGGCGGGCTTTGCGGCAGCCTTCGGAGCGGCCTTGGTCGCAGTAGCCTTAGCGGCCGTCGACTTCGTTGCCGTGGTCTTCTTGGCTGCCGTTGCCTTCTTGGCGGTTGTGGTCGTCTTCTTGGCAGCGGTCTTGGCCGGAGCCTTTGCCGCGGGCTTAGCCTCGGCGGTGGCGGTCTCGGCCTTTACCTCGGGAACGACCTCGGCTTCGGCGGCCTTCTTGGCAGCGGCGGTCGTGCGCTTGCGCGTGGTCGTTGCCTTGGCAGCCGTGGTTTTAGTCGCGGCGGCCTTGGTCGTCGTAACCTTCTTGGCGGTCGTCTTACGGGCCGTGGTCTTCTTAGCTGCGGGCTTTGCAGCGGGCTTGACCTCGGCCTCTGCCTCAGGAGCAACCTCAGCCTTCACCTCGGGCTTGGCCTTTGCGGGCTCAGCCTCAACCGGCTTCTCCTCGGCCTTGGGCTCCTCAGCGGCCACCGGCTCAGCAACAGCCTCAGGCTCGTCGACAACAGTCGCCGGCCTCTCAATCTCCGGGTGCATAAAGAAGTACAGGTCCAGATACTTGTCGGCCGAACGCGTCCAGCTAAAGTCCTGGCTCATGGCCTGCGTGACTAGCTGGTTCCAGGCATCGCGGTTGTCCCAGAACAGGCGTGCTGCGCGGAACACCGCGTCGCCCATCTCGTCGCCGTTAAAGTTGGTAAACGAGAAGCCCGTGCCCTCGCCGGTAAACTCGTTGTACGGCTGCACGGTGTCCTTCAGGCCACCGGTCTCGCGCACGATGGGCAGGGTGCCGTAGCGCATGGCGATGATCTGCGACAGGCCGCAGGGCTCAAATTTCGAAGGCATCAGGAATATATCGGCGGCAGCGTACATGCGCTGCGACAGCGCGGGGTCAAACTCGATGCGCGCGGCCATGGTGCCGGGGTACTTGTCCTGGAAGTAGCGCAGACCGTCCTCGTAGTCGCGGTCGCCGGTGCCCAGCACGGCCACCTGTACGCCGCCGGACAGGATGCGGTCGAGCGCGTACATGACCAGGTCCAGGCCCTTCTGACGCGTCAGGCGCGTGACCATCACCATGAGCGGACGGTCGTCGCGAACCTCGAGCCCCAGCTCTTCCTGCAGTTTGGCCTTGCACACGGCCTTGCCGGAACGGTCATCAACCGTGTAGTTGGCGGCAATGCGCTTGTCGGTTGCCGGGTCAAAGGCCGCCACGTCAATGCCGTTGAGGATGCCCTGCAGCGCATAGGAGCGCTCGCGCAGCACGCCGTCCAGGCCCTCGCCAAACTCGGGTGTCTGGATCTCGTTGGCATAGGTGGGGCTCACCGTAGTGATGGCGTCGGCATAGCGCAGGGCGCCCAGCATGTAGTTGATGCTGCAGGCGTCGCAACGCAGCTGCGAGGCGGCCGCGGGAATGTGCGCCACGCCCAGGATGTCCTCCATCACGGTGTCGCTAAACTGGCCCTGGAACGCCACGTTGTGGATAGAGAACACGGTCTTGACGCGGTCGTACAGCGGCAGGCCCTGGTAGAACTCGCGCAAGAACACGGGCGCCAGTGCCGTCTGCCAGTCGTTGCAGTGCAGGATGTCGCACTCAAAACCGGCCGGCAGGTGCTGCAGGCTCTCGGTGATGGCCTTGGAGAAGAACGCAAAGCGCTCGCCGTCGTCAAAGAAGCCGTACGGATAGTCGCGCGCAAAGTAGCGCTCGTTGTCGATGAACATATAGGTGACGCCGTCGTGCTCGAGCTTCTCGAGACCGCAGTACTCGTTGCGCCAGCCCAGGCTCACGTAAAAGTCGGAGAAGTGCTCCATCTGCGCCTTGTACTCGTCCTTGATGGTGGCGTACTTGGGCACCATGACGATGACCTCGGCGCCGGCGCGCACAAGCGCCGCGGGCAGCGAGCCCGCCACGTCGCCCAGGCCACCGGTCTTTACAAACGGTGCGCACTCGGCCGAGGCAAACACGATCTGCATCTTTTTGCTGGAATCTGCCATATTGTCTCCCATGTTGCAATTCGAGAATAGCCGCCTGGCGCTAACCGGGCGGCTATTCTACATGTTACGAGCGATGTTGCGGTGCCAACGTTAACGTACGATGGTGGTGTCGGAAGTTAACGGAGCCTTGCCCAGCACCAGGATGTTCTCGGGCGTGCCGCGAAGCTCGGTGTTGGTGGGGACCACGTTGTTCTTGTCCAGGATGGCGTTCTCAACGCGGGCGCCGCTCTTGATGATGCAGCTCTGGTTGATGATCGAGTTGGTCACCGAAGCGCCTTCCTCGACCACGACGCCGCGCGACAGGATCGAGTTGCGCACGGTGCCCTTGATGATGCAGCCGGCCGAGATGATCGAGTTGCAGGCGTGGCTGCCGGTCGCATAGCGCGAAGGCGGCACGTCGTGAGCCTTGGTCAGGATCGGGCGCTCGGGGTCAAAGAGCTGGTCGGCCACGGTCTGGTCGAGCAGGTCCATGCTGCGGCGATACAGCGACTTCTCACTAAACACGCCCACGACCTCGCCCTTGTACTCGTAGCTGCACACGTCGATGTTACCAAAGTCGCCCTGGAGTGCCTCGAGCAGGTCCAGATAGTCGGCGGCCTGGTAGTGGTCGATGATCTCGAGCAGCGTCTCGCGGTTGACGATGCAGCAGTCCATAGACGCGTTGTCGCCGTACACGACGCCGGCGCTCACGCCCGTCAGACGACCGTTCTCGTTAATCTCGAGCTTGGTCTCGTCATCGACGTTGCGCGTGGCCTTGCAGTACACCACGGTCATCTGAGCGCCGGAGTTCTCGTGCGCCTCGATGATGGTGTTGAGGTCCATGTTAAAGATGATGTTGGTGCCCATCATCACAACATAGGGCATGTCCGAGCGCTGGAACAGCGTCTTGTTAGAGATGATGTCGCGCAGCAGGAAGCGCATGCCGCCCTTGGTGGTGCCATACGCGTTGCCGGGCACCATGAACAGGCCGCCCTTCTTGCGGTCCAGGCCCCAGTCCTTGCCCGAGCCCACGTGGTCGATCAGCGAGCGGTAGTTACCCGGCATGACGACGCCGACAGTCTTAATGCCGGCATTCATCATGTTGGACAGCGGGAAGTCGATCAGGCGGTAGCGGCCCAAAAACGGAACGGACGCGATGGGGCGATCCTTGAGCAGCACGCTGCCGTAGGTCGAAGAGTAGTTAGCGGTGATATAACCGATGGCCTTGCGATTGATCATCGGATCATTCCCCCTTCCCGATAACGACGTCATTTCCAACGACGGCCGTATCCTTGGTGGTATCGACAGAGCCGAGCTTCACGCCCTCTTCGACCGTGGAGTTCTCGCCCAAAATAGCGCGGCAGATGTGCGCGCCGCTCTTAACGTGCGCACCCGGCAGCAGCACGGAGTCCTCGACCACGGCGCGCTCCTCGATGATGACATCGGTCGAAAGGATCGAGTGGCGAGCGGTGCCGTAGATCTTGCAGCCGTTGGAGACCAAGCAGTCGTCCAGACGGCCGTCCGGGCCAATGTAGTGCGGCGGACGCGTGGTGATGTTGGACATGATGGGGAAGTTCTTGTCGAACAGATCGAACTCGGGGTTGTTACCCAGCAGGTCCATCGAGGTCTCATGGAAGCTGGCGATGGTGCCGACGTCCTTCCAGAAGCCGTGGAACTCGTAGCTGTACAGGCGCTTGTTCTCACCGAGCAGCTTGGGGATGATGTCCTTGCCAAAGTCGTGGCTCGAGCGCTGGTCCAGAGCGTCCTCCTCGAGCGCCTCGATCAGCACGTCGGCCGAGAAGATGTAGATGCCCATGGACGCGAGGTTCGAATCGGGCTTCTCGGGCTTCTCGGTGAACTTGGTGATGCGGCCGTCTTCGGGGTCGGTGGTCAGGATGCCAAAGCGGCTGGCCTCCTCCCACGGCACGGGCATAACGCTCACCGTGAGGTCGGCGTTGTTCTCAATGTGCGTCTTGAGCATCTTGCGGTAGTCCATGCGATACAGGTGATCGCCCGAAAGAATCAGGACGTACTTGGGGTCGTTGGCCTTGATGTAGTCGAGGTTCTGCGTAATGGCGTCGGCCGTGCCCGCATACCAGGCGCCGCCGGTCTGCGTCTCGTACGGCGGCAGGATCGACACACCGCCGTCGCGGCTGTCCAGATCCCACGCCTCGCCGGAGCCCACGTAGGCATGCAGCAGGTAGGGACGGTACTGCGTCAGAACGCCCACCGTGTCGATGCCCGAGTTGGAGCAGTTGGACAGCGAAAAGTCGATAATGCGGAACTTGCCACCAAAGCTAACCGCCGGCTTGGCGATCTTTTGGGTGAGTGCCCCCAATCGGCTGCCCTGTCCTCCTGCGAGGAGCATCGCGATGCATTCTTTCTTACTCATCGATTTCTCCTTCTGTCATCGATGTTCCTAACCCATTAGCGACGGGCGCGGCGCACTGTCACGCCCGTCGAGTAATGCCGTGCGGCAAAGGGAGCTCGCGCGCTTTATGCGTGCCAGATCTCGTCGCGATACTCGCGAATGGTGCGGTCGGACGAGAACCAGCCACTCGAGGCGGTGTTGAGCAGGGCCTTGCGGTTCCAGGTCTCCTGGTCGCCGTAGCTGCCCGTGAGGTTCTCCCATGCATCCACGTAGCTACGGAAGTCAGCCATGACCAGGTCGGGGTCGTTGTTGTTCATGAGCTCGTTGTAGATGCTCTCGAAGTTGCCCGAAAGACCCGCAAACGTGTTGTCCTTGAGCTCGTCCATCACGCGGCCCAGACGCTCGCGGTCGCCGTTGAGGGTATCCCACGCAAAGTAGTTGTTGGATGCCCAGAGCTGCTCGACCTCGGGAGCGGTCAGGCCAAAGATGGCCTCGTTCTCACGGCCGGCCAGGTCGGCGATCTCGATGTTGGCGCCGTCGAGGGTGCCCAGCGTAATGGCGCCGTTCATCATGAGCTTCATGTTGGACGTGCCCGAGGCCTCCTTGCCGGCCGTGGAAATCTGCTCCGAGATCTCGGCGGCGGGGTAGATGAGCTGGGCGTTGCTCACGCGGAAGTTGGGTATAAAGCAGACCTTCATGACCTCGTTCACACGGGCATCGTTGTTGATGACGTCGGCGACGGAGTTAATGAGGCGGATGGTCTCCTTGGCAAAGGTGTAGCTCGAGGCAGCCTTGCCGCTAAAGATGAAGGTCGTCGGCGTCACGTGGAAGTTGGGATCGGCGATGCGGCGGTTGTAGATGTCCATCACCTTCATGATGTTCATGAGCTGGCGCTTATAGGCGTGGAAGCGCTTTACCTGGACATCGAAGACGGTGTTGGGGTCGATAACCAGACCGGTCTCGGCCTTGACGTAGGCGGCCAGGCGCTCCTTGTTAGCGCGCTTGGAGGCACCCACGGCCTTCAGGAACTCGGTGTCGTCCTTAAACTCCTTGAGCTTCTCCAGCTCAAAGGCGTCTTTGAGCCAGCCATCGCCAATGGCCTCGGTCACGAGCTTGGCATAGGTGGGGTTGGCCTCGGCAAAGAAGCGACGGTGCGAGATGCCGTTGGTCTTGTTGTTGAACTTCTCGGGCGTCAGGGCATAGAAATCCTTGAGCACGATGTTCTTGATGATGTCGGAGTGGATCTTGGCCACGCCGTTGACGCTATGGCTGCAGATCACGGACAGGTTGGCCATGCGAATCTCGCCGTCCCACAGGATGGCGGTCTGACGCAGACGCTCCTGCCAGCCCTCCTGCGTGGTGTCGAACGACTCGTGCCAACGACGGCTGATCTCATCGATGATCTGGTACACGCGGGGGAGGAGCTTGGAGAACGTGCCGATGGGCCACTTCTCCAGAGCCTCGGGCAGGATGGTGTGGTTGGTGTAGCTCACGACCTGCGTCACGATGTTCCAGGCGTCATCCCACTCGAGCTTCTTCTCGTCGATGAGGATGCGCATGAGCTCGGGGCCGCACATGGCGGGGTGGGTATCGTTGGTGTGGATGGCCACAAACTGCGGCAGCAGCTCCCAGTTAGCGCCGTGCTCCTTCTCAAAGGTGTCGAGCAGGCTGTAGATGCCGGCCGAGACAAACAGGTACTCCTGCTTCAGGCGCAGCAGACGGCCGTGTTCGCCGGCGTCATTGGGGTAGAGGATGGCGCTGATGGCCTCGGCCTCGGCGCGCTCGGCATCGGCCAGGGCATAGTCCCCGCGGTTGAAGGCCTCCAGATCGAAGTGTTCCTCGACCGGCTCGGCGGCCCAGACGCGCAGCTTGTTGACGGTCTCGCCGGCATAACCCACAATGGGGATGTCATAAGGGACGGCCAGGATGTCCTGCGTGTCCACCGTGCGGTAGAACGTGCGGCCGTTCTCCTCAAAGCCCTCAACATGGCCACCAAACTTAATGGTCACGGCCTTGTCCTGACGACGAACCTCCCAGGGATAGCCGTGGGTGAGCCACTCGTCGGTGGCCTCAACCTGGCTGCCGTTGACGATCTCCTGCTTAAACAGGCCGTAGCGGTAGCGCATGCCGTTGCCGTAGCCGGCAATGCCCTCGGCTGCCATGGAATCCAAGAAGCACGCGGCCAGACGACCCAGGCCACCGTTGCCCAGGGCCGGATCGGGCTCCTGGTTCTCGATGACGGACAGGTCAAAGCCCATGTCGTCGAGCGCCTCGGCGACCATGTCGCGCACGCCAAAGTTGAGCAGGTAGTTGTCGAGCAGTCGGCCGATCAAAAACTCGATCGAGAAGTAGTACACGCGCTTCTTGCTCTCGGCGGTCACACGGGCGTCACTCTTGGTGGCAACGGTGCGCGCCTTCTCGGCCACGAGCTTGGCCAGGGCGTTAAAGCGGTCGAGGTCGCTGGCGGCCTCGGCGCTCTTGCCGCTGATGCTCATGACGGCATCGCGATAGAGCTCGGTAAACTCCTGCTTGTTGTCGAAGATCTTATTCATACGTTCCTTTCCCCCGGGGATGTTTCTCCCGGAACGGTTATGACTTGTATCCTACGCCTCGTCGGGGCGGGTAATTACAGCTGTAACGGTTTTGTTACGCATCCTTGGCAGACGGCTTAACAGAAGCAGACTTGGTCTTGGTAGCGGCCTTTTTGGCAGCCGGTTTCTTGGCTGCGGCCTTAGCAGCGGGCTTTGCGGCAGCCTTGGCCTTGGCCTTGGTCGTCGTGGCCTTCGCCTTAGCCGGAGCCTTCTTGGCAGCCGCAGGCTTAGGCTTCACCGAGGACGTGCGCTTTTTGGGCGCAGCCTTGGGCTCCTCGACCACGGGCGGCTTATAGCTGCTGGGACCGCGGCGCTTAAGCACCACGCCTGCCAGGCCTGGAACCTTGATCTCGATGGAGTCCATCTGCCCGTTCCAGGGATAGGGCTCGCTCGAGCAGGTGTAGGGTTCCTCGCCGGCATAGCCGCTGCCACCGAACTCGGGACGGTCGGAATCGAAGATGACCTCCCAGTCGCCCTCGCGCGGCACGCCCACGCGGAAGCTCTCGTAGCTCGCCGGGTCAAAGTTGATCAGAATCACCAGATCGTCGTCGATGTCCTCGCCCTGGCGCACAAAGCTCACGATGGACTGCTTGGAGTTGTCCGCATCGATCCAGGTAAAGCCGTCGTCGGTGTAGCCGCGCTCGTACAGGGCGGGCTCGGCGGTGTACAGGTGGTTGAGCGCCTTGATAAACGCCTGATGATGACGGTGGGTCTCATACTCCTCGGTCAGGAACCACTGTAGGGATTCGTAGTAGCGCCACTCAATAAACTGGCCGATCTCGTTGCCCATAAAGTTGAGCTTGGCGCCGGGGTGCGTCATCTGGTAGAAGGCGAGCGTGCGCAGGCCGGCAAACTGGCGCCACCAGTCGCCCGGCATGCGGCCGATCAGCGAGCACTTGCCGTGCACGACCTCATCGTGGCTCAGCGGGCAAATAAAGTTCTCGGTAAAGGCGTACATGATGGAGAACGTGAGCAGCCCGTGGTTGCCGGGGCGCCACGGAAAATCGGTCTGCATGTAGTGCAGGGTATCGTTCATCCAGCCCATGTCCCACTTGTAGTGGAAGCCCAGACCGCCGTCCTGCGGCGGGTAGGTCACGAGCGGCCACGCGGTGGACTCCTCGGCCATCATCATCACGTCAGGGAAGTGGGCCTCCACGGCGCAGTTGACCTGGCGGATAAACGCGCTGGCATCCAGGTCCTCCTCGGTTCCGTACTTGTTGAACTTCTTTTGGCCGGGATCGTCGATGCCAAAGTTGAGGTACAGCATGCTGGACACGCCATCCATGCGGATGCCGTCAACGTGGAAGTTCTCGAGCCAGTACAGCACGTTGGAGACCAGGAAGGAGCGGACCTCGCCGCGGGCGAAGTCAAACTTGTGCGTGCCCCAGTTGGGGTGAATCTCGTGCTCAAACAGCATGTGGCCGTTAAAGGTGGCAAGGCCGTGGGAGTCGGCGCAAAAACCGCCGGGCACCCAGTCCATGATCACGCCGATGCCTGCCTCGTGGCATGCATCGATAAAGTGCATGAGTTGCTGCGGGTCGCCATAGCGCGAAGTGGCGGCATAATAGCCGGTCGTCTGGTAGCCCCAGGAGCCATCGAAGGGATGCTCCATGAGCGGCATGACCTCGATATGCGTATAGCCCATGTCGCGCACGTAGTCCACGAGCTCCACCGACAGGTCGTCGTAGGTGTAAAACTCGCCGCGCTGCGCGGGGAAGGGATCCATGGGGCCGGGATAGTTGCCATACTCGTCCGGCTCGCCCTGCGGCGCGTCGCCGTGGCGCTTCCACGAGCCAATATGCACCTCGTAGATGTTAAGGGGCTGCGACATGTGGTTGTGGCCGGCGCGGCGCTTGAGCCATGCGGCGTCGTTCCATTTGTAGCCATCGAGGGTCCACAGCACGCTAGCGGTACCCGGAGGGCACTCGGCCTTGAAGGCGTACGGATCGGCCTTGTACAGTTTTTCGCCCTCGTTGGTCTCGATTAAATATTTATAGAGCTGGCCTTGTTCTGCGCCAGGAATAAAGCCTTCCCAAATAGCACTCGTATGCACGGGCACCAGCGGGTTGGCTTCTTCATCCCAGTCGTTAAATTCGCCAATGACATGCACGCTCTTTACATCGGGCGCCCAAACGCAAAAGCGCCAGCCGCGCGTACGGTTCTGCGTGTCGGGGTGCGCGCCCATCTTTTCCCAGCTGCGCTCCCACGTGCCGATGCCAAATAGATAGACATCGTCCTTGGTGAGCTCCGGTGCGTGCGGGGCGGCTTTACGGGTTGCGGGCTTTTTAGCCGTTGGCTTTAGCTTTGTATCGCTCACGTTTGATCCCATCATGACGCGGCAGCGTGTTGCCTTGGTGACTAGATGCGAAAGGTCCAAGGCTGCACGAATCGAAGGGACGGCGATAGTTCTATGATTCGTTCCACCTCGCGTGCTCGGTGGAACTTTCGGCAGAAACTACGATAACACCTGTACGTTACTTTTATGAAGGAAAGTGGTTTTTGGGCGGCGTTTAATCGGTAAGCGCCATGTTTAGACCACTGGCAGAATTGCGATGGTAAAACTCTTGACAGTTTTACCAATAAGGGTTTTTTGATTGTTGGTTTGACGTTTGGTAAAACGTTTTTAGCAGGTTGTTTACCATTTGACATCGAAAGGTACATTTATGTCCCAGACCGCCGCTCCCAATGTCGCTTTTATTTTCGATTGCGACGGCACGCTGGTTAATAGCACCCACGTTTGGGCCTATGCCCAGCCCGAGTTATTGCACCGCCACGGAGTTGACGTGACGGTCGACGATTTTGCCCAGTTTGAGCATTTGTCGCTCGAGGACGAGTGCCAGGCCTACCACGACACCTGGGGCATTGGAGCGAATGGCGAGGAGCTGTATCGCGAGCTGAGCGACATCCTGATCGATGGGTACTCCAAGGTGCCGCCGCGTGAGGGGCTCCTGGCATTTTTGGAGCAGACGAAGGCGGCGGGCATTGCCTTGTGCGTTGCCACGTCCACGCCGGCCGAGCTGGTTAAGTCTGCGCTTGCGGGCGCCGGGCTCGACGCGTACATGGAGTTTGTTACCACGACGGGCGAGGCAGGACGCTCCAAACAGTTCCCCGACGTATACGAGCTGGCGCTGCGCCGCCTAGAAGAGCGCCACGGGCACAAGTTTGAGCGCGCGTGGGTGTTTGAGGACGCCGTCTTTGGCCTAAAGAGTTCTGGGGTCGCCGGCTTTAAGCGTGTAGGTATTTATGACCCGCACGGCCGCATGAAGCGCGACGATGTGCGCGCCAACTGCGATATCTTTATCGACAGCTACGAGGAGCTGGATCTGGCCCGCCTGCTTGCGTTTGAGGGATAGGCGAGAGCTGTGGCTTGTAAGGTATTAGTGGTTTGCGGCTCGCCCTTGGTGGCGAGCGCGGATCTGTTGCGTAGGCTAGTAGGGGAGTGCGACCACGTTGTCGCCGTGGACCGCGGTCTCGACGCGCTGCTGGGCGCCGGCCTGGGCTGCGACGTGTATGTGGGGGATGCCGATACGGTGAGCGACGTAGGCCGTGCGTTGGTCGATGCCGCCGAAGCCTTTGAGGTAGAGCGCCACGACCCGTACAAGGACTATACCGATTTAGCACTGGCCCTCGATTCCGTCCGTCGTCGCTGGCCGGGTGCTGAAGTGGTAGCGACCTGCGCCACCGGCGGCCGTCCGGATATGGCGCTTTCCGTACTGGGCCTGCTCGCGGGCTACGAGGACGCCCCAGTTTGGATTGCCGAGGACGAAGTAACGGCCCGCATCCTGCACGGAGGCGAATCCTGGACTATTGAAGGCGCCGAAGGCAAGACGTTCTCCATCATCGCCGTTGCCCCCAACACCGAGGTAAGCGAACACGGCCTAGAATGGGGGCTAGACCACAGTCCCTTGGGCCTGCTAGCCGACACGGGCATCAGCAATGTCGTCAGGAGTACGGCCAAGATCCAAGTCCACACCGGCACCGCCATCGCTTACTTATATCAATAGGCATTTGGAGTCTGACCCAAAAAAAGTCCTTGCACGTCGCGTCAACTTCCCCTATAGTATCTTCTCGTCACGGGGGCGTAGCTCAGCTGGGAGAGCGCTTGACTGGCAGTCAAGAGGTCAGGGGTTCGATTCCCCTCGTCTCCACCATCGTGAATGCAAAGGCCTTCGGTATTCCGGAGGCTTTTTTTTCATGCCAAAACACCACGGGCCACAAACCCATACCCACATCAACAAAAAGTTGCACAATTTATTTCCCATGTCTGTACATAGTTTGTTATCCAAACGCAATTACCAGTGCAGCTCGCTGCACCAGCTGGGCTTCAGGAACGCTCCCAATTATTGCCAGCACCCCAATAACCTGCGCCAACGTGAACAACTTCCCAAAACAACCCCCTTTAGCACGTCAAATGAACGATATGTTGTCCAACGCAGCCCAAATCAGTTTCACTAACAGTTTCACTAACATCTTGTGCTAGGATACCTAGCGTTACATGAGTTCAACTGTGCTCGCGGCTCCAGCAAGTCACAAAGCGCAGGGTCGATCAGCATCCGGCCGTAACGGCGGTGCCAGAAACACCACGAGCTCCAATATCGATTGCCATGCGCGATTTTGCACTTGGTTTTGCGGGCATTTAAAAGTTCGCATCGTGTAGTGCATCAAGTTGCTACGGCAAACCTAAGCAGTCTTCAGCTGTTTGCGTGCGGTCCAGTTTTGTTCCCGCTTGACTGGATTGCACGCAGCCAGCTGGGGTCGCGTTCTTTTATGCGATACACGTCCGCGACTCTAGCAACTGCACTCATACATACCGTTCACGGTGGGGCAGAGCCACGTGCTTGTCTGACTGGGCTCAGGGTTTGAATATGGAGCGCCTTCGCGCATGAGCGCCCTGGCGAAGCCATACCCAAACCCCGTGAGCCACACGTAAGACGACAAGGGGGTGGTGCTCGTGTGGTATGTGATCCAGGTCATTAACGGTCGCGAAGATGTAATGCGCGAGCGCATCGAGCGCATGGTGCCGGCGAGCGCCATGCAGGAGCTCTTTTATCCCCAATTTCAAACCGAGATTAAAGTACACGGCGAATGGGTCAATACGACCAAGCCGCTCTTTCCCGGTTATCTTATCTGCGATACGGCAGATCCCCGTACCGTGCAACAGTATCTGCTGCGTATGGACGACTTTGCCCGGGTGCTTTCCCAGGACGGTCAGTTTGTGCCGCTGGCAAAAGAAGAGGTCCAGCTTATTGGCGGCTTTACGCATAGGGGAGACCGCGTAGTGCCCATGAGCGAGGCCCTAAAAGACGGTGACCAGGTCATAGTGACGGCAGGTCCACTGTTGGGCCACGAAGGCCTTATCAAAACCATTAACAGACGCAACAGCACTGCTTATTTGGAGCTCGACCTTTGCGGTCGACGCGTAACTACGCGCGTTGGCCTTGCCGTGCTTTCGGCCGAGCAGCGCGTCATGCGCAACCTTAAAAAGGCGATGCCTAGTTGAAGGCGATCGCTACACAGATCAGGGAGGATCCCCGACCCGGGGACGAAGTCTTGGAAGAAAACGTGTCGGATAAAACTCAATATGCAATGGATGCGCCAGCGGGTGCAGCGTTGATTGCTCAGGCTATGGACCGGCGTGAGGGAGACGGCCGCTACAAGGCCATGCAATCCATCATGGACTGGGACCGCTCTCGCCTGGCCTATAGGGCCGTGAAGCGCGCCTTTGACGTCGTGTTCAGCGGCTGCGTGCTGGCCGTCATCGCCGTTCCCAGCCTTGTGCTTGCCGCGGCCATCCGCCTTGAGAGCGAGGGCAACCCCTTCTACAGCCAGATCCGCGTGGGCCAGACCCACCGCGATGGCAGCCTGTCCACCTTCCGCATGTGGAAGTTCCGCTCCATGTACAAGGACGCCGACGAGCGCCTGGCAGATCTCAAGGAGCAGAACGAGATCGCCGGTGCCATGTTCAAGATGAAGGAGGACCCGCGCGTTACCAGGATCGGCAAGTTCATCCGCAAGCACTCCATCGACGAGTTCCCGCAGTTCCTGAACGTGTTCCTGGGGCAGATGTCCGTCGTGGGTCCGCGCCCGCCGCTACCGAACGAGGTGGCGGAGTACACGGAGTACGACCTGCAGCGTTTGGCCGTGAAGCCCGGCATCACCGGGCTCTGGCAGGTCACAGAGCGCAATTCTGCCAGTTTCGACGGCATGGTCCGCCGGGATCTCGAGTACATAGCAAAACGCGGAATCGTCATGGACCTAAAGATCGTCCTCCTCACGGTTCTGGAGGTCTTCAACGGGAGCGATGCGTACTAATGCAGCATGTTTTCATCATCGGATCCAAGGGAATTCCGGCAAACTACGGCGGCTACGAGACGTTCGTGGAGAAACTGACCGAGAATCAGGTTTCGCCTGACCTCAAGTACCACGTGGCGTGCGCTGTGGACTCCGCCGAGGAGGTCGGCGAGTTCGAGCACAACGGAGCGCATTGCTTCAAGGTACTACGCAGGCCCGTCGGAGCCGCTAGGGCGATCTTCTACGATATAGACGCCCTCAAGTGGTGCACCGCCTATATCGAGAATAACCGTGTCGAGCACCCCATCGTCTACGTGCTGGCCTGTCGCATCGGACCGTTTTTCGGAAAGTACGTAAAGAGGATCCACGCCCTTGGTGGCAAGGTCTTCGTGAACCCCGACGGCCACGAGTGGAAGCGCGCCAAGTGGAGCGCGCCCGTCCGCAGGTACTGGAAAGTCTCGGAGCGCGGGATGGTCAAGCACGCCGACCTGATGGTGTGCGACTCCAAGAACATCGAGAAGTACATTCGAGGGGAGTATGCCGACCTGCACCCCGAGACGACCTTCATCGCCTACGGGGCCGACATCAGGCACTCAGCGCTCGCGGACGACGACCCCAAGTTCACTGGATGGCTCTCCGAGAAGGGCCTCGAGCCCTTCGGCTACTACCTGGTCGTGGGACGCTTCGTGCCCGAGAACAACTACGAGACCATGATCCGGGAGTTCATGGCTTCCGGCTCCAAGCGGGATTTCGCGCTCGTGACGGGAGTGGACGACTCCTTCCTCGCGGAGCTCGAGCGGAAGACGCACTTCAAGTCCGACCCACGCATCAAGTTCGTCGGGACCGTCTACGACCAGGAGCTCCTGAAGAAGATCCGTGAACAGGCTTACGGCTACTTCCACGGCCATGAGGTCGGGGGTACCAATCCGAGCCTCCTGGAGGCGCTGGCGTCCACGCGCCTCAACCTCCTTCTCGACGTCGGTTTCAACCGCGAGGTCGCTGAGGACTCGGCCCTGTATTGGAGCAAGGAATCCGGAGACTTGGCTGAACTTATCAATAGCGCCGACGTGATGGATTGGAAGTCGATCGAGGAGCTCGATACGGCATCGACCTCCGTTATCCGCGACCGGTATTCGTGGCGGTCCATCACCGACAGCTACGAAGACCTTTTCCTCGGAAGGAGATAACCAGTGAAAGGCATCATCCTCGCAGGCGGGTCCGGCACGCGCCTGTACCCGCTCACGCTCGTGACCTCCAAGCAGCTGCTGCCGGTCTACGACAAGCCCATGATCTACTACCCGCTGTCCACCCTCATGCTTGCGGGCATCCGGGACATCCTGGTCATCTCCACCCCGACGGACCTGCCCAACTTCGAGCGCCTGCTCGGGGACGGCTCGCGCTACGGCGTGAACCTCACCTACGCCGAGCAGCCCTCGCCGGACGGCCTGGCGCAGGCCTTCACCATCGGCGAGGAGTTCATCGACGGCGAGCCGTGCGCCCTGGTGCTCGGCGACAACATCTTCTACGGCAACGGCCTGTCGCGTCACCTGACGCGCGCCGTGCAGAACGCAGAGTCGGGCCGCGCCACGGTCTTCGGCTACCACGTGGACGACCCCGAGCGCTTCGGCGTCGTGGAGTTCGACCGCGAGGGGAGGGCCGTCTCCATCGAGGAGAAGCCCGCCGAGCCCAAGAGCTCCTACGCCGTCACCGGCCTGTACTTCTACCCGGGCGACGTGGCCGCCAAGGCGCACGAGGTCAAGCCGTCCGCGCGCGGCGAGCTCGAGATCACCACGCTCAACCAGATGTACCTGGAGGAGGGGACGCTGTCCGTCGTCACCCTGGGCCGCGGCTACGCGTGGCTGGACACCGGCACCATGGAGAGCCTGCACGAGGCCGCGGAGTTCGTCCGCGCCGTGGAGCACTCCCAGGACCTTCCTGTGTCCGTCCCCGAGGAGATCGCCTGGGAGAACGGCTGGATCACGACCGCCGGGCTCGAGGAGGCCGCGAAGGCCTACGGCAAGTCGGTCTACGGCCGGCACCTGAAGAAGGTCGCCGCCGGCGAGATCGTCAACAGCCCGCGCGAGTACTAGGAGGAACCCTCATGTCTGAGATCTTTGAACCCAGGAACATCATCGTCACGGGCGGCTGCGGCTTCATCGGCAGCAACTTCGTGCACTACGTGGTGGACAACCACCCGGGCGTACATGTCACCGTCCTGGACAAGCTGACCTACGCCGGCAACCCCGAGAACATCGCGGGGCTGCCCTCCGACCGCGTGGAGCTCGTCGTCGGCGACATCTGCGACGCCGCGCTGCTGGACCGCATCGTCCCGGGCCACGACGCCATCGTGCACTACGCCGCGGAGTCCCACAACGACAACTCCATCTCGGACCCCGAGCCCTTCCTGCGCACCAACGTCGAGGGCACCTTCCGCCTGCTGGAGGCCGTGAGGAAATACGGCGTCCGCTACCACCACGTCTCCACCGACGAGGTCTACGGCGACCTGGCGCTCGACGACCCGGCCAAGTTCACCGAGGAGACGCCCTACAAGCCGTCCTCTCCCTATAGCTCGACCAAGGCCAGCTCCGACATGCTCGTGCGCGCCTGGACCCGCACCTACGGCCTACGGACAACGATCTCCAACTGCTCCAACAACTACGGCCCCTACCAGCACGTGGAGAAGTTCATCCCCAGGCAGATCACCAACATCATCGACGGCGTGCGCCCCAAGCTCTACGGGAAGGGCGAGAACGTCCGCGACTGGATCCACACCGAGGACCACTCCTCGGCCGTCTGGGACATCCTCACCAAGGGCCGCATGGGGGAGACCTACCTCATCGGCGCCGACGGCGAGAAGAACAACATCACGGTCCTGCGCATGATCCTCACGGCCATGGGCCGCGACCCCGAGGACTTCGACTGGGTCGCCGACCGCCCCGGCCACGACCGCCGCTACGCCATCGACAGCACCAAGCTGCAGCGCGAGCTCGGCTGGAGGCCGGCGCACACCGACTTCGCCGAGGGCCTGAAGGCCACCATCGACTGGTACGTCGCCAACGAGTCCTGGTGGCGCCCGGCCAAGGAGGCCACCGAGGCGCGCTACCGCGCACAGGGCCAGTAAGGCCGCATCCCGGCGAACCGCACCGCGGGGCGCCCGCGCGGGGCCGCAGGGCATGGGGATGATCCTGCGTCCCCGCGCGGGCGCCCCCGGTTATCCAACCTCATCGATAGGAGCTTTTCCCACATGGCAGACATCGCATTCGAGAAGGACCTCTCCGTCGCCGAGACCGGCATCGAGGGCCTCAAGGTCGTCGACCTCGCCGTCCACGGCGACTCGCGCGGCTGGTTCAAGGAGAACTGGCAGCGCGCCAAGATGTGCGCCCTGGGCATCCCGGACCTCCGCGTCGTCCAGAACAACGTCTCCTACAACGACAGCCGCGGCGTCACGCGCGGCATCCACGCCGAGCCCTGGGACAAGTTCATCTCCGTGGCCCGCGGCTCGGTCTTCGGCGCATGGGTCGACCTGCGCGAGGGCAGCGCCACCTACGGGAAGGTCTACACGACCGTGCTCGACCCGAGCAAGGCCATCTACGTCCCGCGCGGCGTGGGCAACAGCTTCCAGGCGCTCGAGGACGGCACCGCCTACACGTACCTGGTTGACGCCCACTGGTCGCTCGAGCTGAAGAGGACCTACACCTTCGTGAACCTCGCCGACCCGGAGCTCAACATCCAGTGGCCGATCCCGCTGGATCAGGCCACCGTCTCCGAGGCCGACCTCAACCACCCGATGCTCAGGGACGTCGTCCCCATGGCGCCGAAGCGCACCCTCGTCACCGGCTGCAACGGCCAGCTGGGCCGCGCGGTGCGCGCACTCGCCGAGGAGCGCGGCGTGGCGAAGGACTTCGACTTCTGCGACATCGACACCTTCGACATGTCCGACCCGGAGGCCTATTCGCAGTACGACTGGTCGCTCTACGGCGCCGTCATCAACTGCGGCGCCTACACGGCCGTGGATAAAGCCGAGACCCCCGAGGGCCGCGTTGTCGCCTGGAAGGCCAACGCGACCGGCCCGGCGCTTCTCGCCCGCACCTGCGCCGGGCACGGGATCACGCTCGTCCACGTGTCCTCCGACTACGTCTTCGACGGCACGGCCGAGGTCCACGACGAGGACGAGCCGTTCAGCCCGCTGTCCGTCTACGGCCAGACCAAGGCCGCCGGCGACATCGCCGTGGCCGGCTGCCCGCGCCACTACATCATGCGCAGCTCCTGGGTCATCGGCGAGGGGCACAACTTCGTCAAGACCATGAGGGGGCTGTCCGACCGCGTCGCCGACCCGGACGACAAGCTGGAGCAGGTCACGGTCGTCGACGACCAGCTGGGCCGCCTGACCTTCACGCGCGACATGGCCGAGGCCATCTTCCACGTGCTGGGGGCGAAGGCCCCCTACGGCACCTACGGCTGCACCGGCGCGGGCGCCGTGAAGTCCTGGGCGGACATCGCACGCGCCGTCTTCGAGGCCGCCAACGGCAACGGGGACAGGGTCGTGCCGGTGTCGACCGCCGACTACTACGCGAATGCTGCCGGCCCCGTCGCCCCGCGCCCGGTCCACTCCGCGCTCGACCTGTCCAAGCTCCAGTCGGTCGGCTTCCACATGCCCGACTGGGAGGAAGAGCTCGAAGAATACCTGTTTGGCTCTTCTGAAAAAGCAAATATGGAGCAGCTGTGAAAGTACTGATGCAGACCCGCCAAAACGTTTTTGATCTAGCGGGCGGTGACACGACACAACTTGTAAAGACGAAGGAGGCCCTTGAATCAAAGGGTATTGATGTCGACCTGTCCTTGGACTTGCGACCCGATGTTTCTGGATACGATGTGGTCCACTTGTTCAACCTCACGCGGGTCCAGGAAACTTTCATCCAGTCGAAAAACGCCAAGGAGGCCGGAAAGCCTGTCGTGCTCTCCACGATTTACTGGCCGACTGACAGCTTCGAAAAAAGCGCAGCAAACGGCCTGAGAGGTTTTTTGGGAAAACATCTTAGCGTCGATGGAATGGAGCGCCTCAAGGCCTTCGGAAAGTACGTCTTGCGCGGGGAGCGCAGCGAGGGTGCACGCTACCTTATGACACATAGCTTCCAAAAGATGCAGCTCGAGATATTGGACAACTGCGATGTGTTCCTGCCGAATGCAAAGACCGAGATGGACCAGATAGCGGCTCATCTCGGTTTTCGCACCGACAACTATGTGGTCGTCCCCAACGCCGTCGACGTCGCGAGCATTAAGGCCGCGAAAGAGGTTGAATCAACAGGATACGAGCGATTCAGTGGATGGATTGTTTGCATCGGCCGCATCGACATTCGCAAGAACCAGCTCAACCTAATCAAGGCGGTGGAGGGGTCGGATTACAAGGTCGTCTTTGTGGGAAAGAAGTCTCCCGGGCATATCGAGTATGCGAACAAGGTTGTGTCGGAGATAGAAGCCAATCCGAACATGGAATGGATCGAGCAAATTCCCAACGAAGACATCTACAAGCTGTGCCGCGAGTGCCGTGTGAGCGTGTTGCCTAGTTGGTTCGAGACGCCGGGCCTCGTGAGTCTGGAGGCAGCCGCTATGGGGTGCAATATCGTGGTATCTCCCAAAGGAACGACGCGGGATTATTTCGGTGACAGCGCGTTTTATTGCGATGTCAGCAGCCCTTCCTCCATCAGGGCTGCGCTGGATGAGGCTTACGCCGTCAATTACGACGAGGTTTTCGGCCGAAAGGTAATTACGGAATACACGTGGGAGAAGGCTGCTGAGAAAACTCTCGACGGCTATCAACTTGCTTTGAAAGGCTGATATGAAAAAAGTTATGCTCGTCTTCGGCACTCGCCCGGAGGCCATTAAGATGTGCCCGCTCGTGAACGAGCTGAGGGCGCGCCCCGACGAGTTCGACACGGTTGTGACGGTCACCGGTCAGCACCGTGAGATGCTGGACCAGGTGCTTCGCGTGTTCGACGTCAAACCCGCCTACGACCTGGCCGTCATGAAGCCGGGACAGACTCTGTTCGACGTTACGTGCGACGTGCTGCTCAAGCTCAAGGCGGTCCTCGAGGACGAGAAGCCCGATGTCGTGCTCGTACACGGCGATACCACGACCAGCTTCGCCGCTACGCTCGCGTGCTTCTACCTGCAGATCCCTGTGGGCCACGTTGAGGCGGGCCTGCGCACGCACGACATCTTCAGCCCCTGGCCGGAGGAGTTCAACCGTCAGGCGGTCGACATCGTGAGCGAGTACTATTTCGCCCCCACTGAGGCCAGCAAGAAGAACCTTCTGGACGAGGGCAAGCCGGAGTCGAAGATCTGGGTCACCGGCAACACGGGAATCGACGCCCTTCGCACCACCGTTCGCGATGGCTATACCCACCCCGAGCTCGAGTGGGCGGAGGGCTCCCGCCTCATCCTCATCACGGCGCACCGTCGCGAGAACCTGGGCGAGCCCATGCACCGCATGTTTCGCGCCATCCGCCGCGTGATGGAGGAGCACCCCGACACCAAGGCGATCTACCCCATCCACATGAACCCGCTCGTCCGCAAGGCGGCGCACGAGGAGCTTGACGGCTTCGACCGGCTGCATATCATCGACCCGCTCGAGGTTCTCGACTTCCACAACTTCATGGCCGTCAGCCACATCATCCTCACCGACTCGGGCGGCATCCAGGAGGAGGCCCCGAGCCTGGGCAAGCCCGTGCTCGTCATGCGCGACACCACCGAGCGTCCCGAGGGCGTGGCAGCAGGCACGCTGAAGCTCGTCGGCACCGAGGAGGAGGCCATCTACCGCGAGTTCAGTAGGCTTCTTTGCGACGACGAGGAGTACGTCGCCATGTCCCGCGCCTCCAATCCCTACGGCGACGGACATGCGAGCGAGCGGATCGCGGAAGCTTTGGGTCGTTCTTCTCTCGAGGCTGGAATACGTGATGGTGAATGTCGATGAATCTTTTTAATTGCGGACAAATCAACGAGAAGCTTAAAGGTTTGTTTTGGAAACTCCCGTTGAGCGCTGAATTTAAAGAAAACCTCAGAGTCAGGCGTTATGAGCGTATTCTCGAACGCGAAGCGGCAGCCGATGCGGGCTCCTTGCGTATTGTGGCTGATAATGACCTTTTGAGCTCTTACGCCGAGCATGTCCTAGAAAGTTATGATGCGCGTGCCGAGGGCTACGTCGGCTATCGAAGGCATGATGAGGCTAAGTCGGACGTGCTGTTGGTGGCATATTATTTGACGCAATTCCACCCCAATGCTCAAAATGACTCCTGGTGGGGACGAGGAACCACTGAGTGGAACAATGTTTGCAAGGCCGTCCCTCAGTTCACGGGGCATTATCAGCCAAGGAAGCCCGGCGAGCTCGGCTATTACGATTTGCGCTTGAAATGCAATATGCAAAGGCAGATTGAGCTTGCGAAGAATTATGGCGTAGGAGCTTTCTGTTTTTACTACTACTGGTTCGATGGTGGTCAGAGACTTCTCGAAGGACCTTTAGATATGTTTCTGGATGACTCAAACCTTGACATGCCTTTCTTTTATTGCTGGGCGAATGAAAACTGGACAAAGCGATTCAGCGGTACGAGCAACGATGTCTTGATGGAGATCACCCAGAGTTCCGAGAACTACACCGCCTTCATGAGGGATGTTGTCCATGATTTCAGCGATGAGCGATATCTCCGAATAGACGGCAAGCCCGTCCTATCCGTGTATCGCCCATCGCTTATTCGAGATCCGGAGCATGTGATTTCTGAGTGGCGCCGCATTTGTAAGGACGAATGCGGCTCAGAACCCTATCTTATTGCCGTGCAAGAGCGTGATACCAACATTGATTGGTCGGCAGTTGGCTTTGATGCCGAGAGCGAGTTCCAACCCAAGCAGGTGCAGCACAACTGTCGCAACATAACCAAACAGGTGCGTCCGTTGCGCGAAGATTTCGGCGGCACCGTCTACGACTATGCGGATTTGGTCGAGAATAAGCGATATGCGACTTGGAGCCGCGATAAGAAGGTCTATCCCGCCGTTATGCCCATGTGGGACAACACGGCCCGAAGGAATCACAGAGGAACGATTTTTCACGGGAGCACGCCTGAGCTATATGGACGATGGCTTGCGGACACGATTGACGAGGTGCGCCGTAGGCGCGACTTAGACAAGAAGATGGTCTTTCTAAACGCTTGGAACGAGTGGGGAGAAGGTGCCTACCTGGAACCTGATTCACTGTGGGGGTATGCATATCTTGATGCGACATTGCGGGCCATCATGCAGGATGGGCCGAACGAATGAAAAAGAAGAAACTGTTCATTGCCATAACGCTTTCGAACTATCTTATTGACCGTACGGGTACGCCGAAGGTCGTTATGAGTCATCAGGTTGCTGCCAATGACGCTGGCATCAAGTATGTTGCCTTATTTCCCATTGGCGGTTCTTCTAAATTTGCAAAGAGGCTTTTCAGCAACTCGTTCGGTGTGATATGCGATGGTAAGTTCGCAGGAGTTTTCAGCCTTGAAGCTTTCTTGGCTAGGATAGGACGTTTGCTCGATGGCGAGTATGAACTGGGATGCATTTACATCCATCACTTCATGGGATGGAACCTTGAATCGATTGCTGGCATAGTATCTTCGTATCCTAAGGTCCAGCTGGTCGTATATGCGCATGACTACTACCTGTGCTGCACAAACTATAATTTGATACAGGATAGTACACAATTATGCGGATCTGCTAGATTGGGCGACGCACAATGCGCGGGATGTGCCTATTACGCTGACAGCATTATTCGTGAAGATTGCATCTGGAGGCTTCTGCACAACGAGCTTCATCGCATAGTATTTGCTTGCCCTTCAAGCGTTGTCGAAAGAATGGTGCAATCTTTCCATCCGGAAGCAAGGGGGCATTGCACGGTAATTCCACATCAAAGATACGTCGGGATTTATCTTGACAACAAGGAGATGCTTCCTCCCAATCATGCGATCAAAGTTGCATATCTTGGGAAACAACAGTCTATAAAAGGCTGGGACTGTTGGTGTCGCCTTGTTGACGCGTTTCGTGGCCAGGGAAAATATGAATTCGTTGTGTTCAATAACGAGACGAAGCCTTTACCTAGCGGAATGAGACGGGTCTTCGTCGAATTTTCACCAGGAAAACCCAATGCTATGATTGACGAGCTGCGACGCGAGAATGTGGATGCTGCTTTACTTTGGTCTCAATGCCTAGAGACGTATTCGTACACCTGCATGGAGGCATATGCCTCAAATGCTTTTATCATCACTTGTTCATCAAGCGGTAACATAGCTGAGTTTGTGAGTATGACGCATTGCGGCCAGGTTCTTTCTTCGGAGCAGGAGCTGTGCCAGCTGCTCGACGAGCCTGATAAGTTGCTGGAGTTGTTGAACGGGTTCCGCGCTAATCACGATGGGGGCGCGATGGCCCTCGCGACCAATGACGCATTCATTGCTTTGGCGAAACCGAGCATGCCGACTGCGCAAAATGCCGTCGAAAATGAGAGGCAATGCCGAACCTACAGATTCCGGCTAGACAATTGCTTCTCTTTGCCGCTGCGTATTTTCTATTCATGTCGGGAGCGAAAAAAAATCGAGGCTGCAAATTCACGGAAACGAAAACAAGAGTTCGCCATATGAGTATTCTTGAGAAAAAAATAGGGTCGGGGATAGATGCACTGATAATCAGTCTGATTATGGCTAAGGTTTTTCTGCTTGAATACCTTGGTATGGCCGGAATCGTAAATAACGTTATCTTTCTTCTCATTGGAGTTCGCCTTATCTTCAGTGGCTGGAAGATTCCGAAGAAGCTGCTTTTCCTCGTCTGCCTAATTACGATGCTCCTTGTTTTGAGTTACTCTGCTGGGAGCATAGTTCCCGGTAAGACCTCATACAACCTTAAAGCCATACAGACCTTCTTTTTCTATGCGCTCTTCATCGTGATGCTGAAGACCAACGGGTCAGATTTGCTGGATTTCGGCAAGCAGCGATGGATTGTTTTCTTTAACGTTGTCTATGCCGTCAACTGTATAGTTATCCTAATTCAGGTCTATTACCCATATTCTCTTATGGCGGCCGCCCCCATGACGGGCCAAATTCCCTTCTATGAAGACCTGATTTCAGGTCTTTTCATGTATGCTTCGACCCATGCCGTTGCGTTGTTCTCGTGCTTCGTTTTGCTCATTGATTTGAACAGCATACGGGATGGAAGCGGGGAGTTGCGAATCCCCGTCGTTTGTTGCGCGGCGGCGGTTCTTGCTAGCTCACTTGGTATTGCCGCCTTGAACGACAACAAGGCTTTGTTCGCCTTGATGCCCATCGTTCTTCTGCTTTTCTATGCCGAAGGTTTGTCATCGATCAATTTCATGAGAATCGCCAAGGGCCTGATGTTTCTTGCTGTCCTGCTGGGAATTGTCTTCTTGCTGTACATATGCAATTCATCGTTCGCAAACTTTTTTGATGACAATGTCCTGTCGTTATTTGACCTTGTGGAAAGCTCTAGTTCGATAGGAACCGATGCGGTGGGCAGTGGAGAAAGAATTGCAATAATCGGTTATGCCTTAAATTTGGCGTCAAGCTGGCTTTTTGGTATCGGTTTGGGCGCAGCAACATTCCACGAGGGCGCCTTCTGCGGGTTTACTCATTTCGGCCAAGCTGATTTTGGATCGCTGGTCATCCTTCTGGGTGTTTGGTTCCTTATTGCCCTGTTTGCTTTCTATGTCTTCTGCGTGTCTTGCGGGTGTCGGTGGCGCAGACCATACGTTCTTTATCTTTCCCTTGTTGCGCTTGCGGCAACTGCGACAATCTACACTCAGTGTTTTACGAGGGCAAATAATGCCTTGCTGTTCTTGCTTATAGGGCTTGCGCTCGTCGAAAGGTGGAAGTCCATTGCTCAGAGTACGTCGGTTCTTTCTAAGGAGTGACTGGTAATATGAAGGTCGGGATTGTTACTTTTACCTTTGGGGACAATTATGGTCAGCGTCTGCAGAATTATGCTGTTCAGGAGCTGCTTCAAAGAAGGGGAGCGGATGCGAGCACGATTCGCCAAAGCGAGCCACGTTGCAGCCTAAAGCACCAGGTTAAAGTTTTTCTTGTCGATAGCTTCGCTGGTAAGAGGGGGGCCAAACGAGCGAGGCATTCAGCGTTTCTTCGATTCGATGAGGAACATATTAAATATGAGCCGAATTATTCTTTGCCGGATTTCCCGCCGAGAAAATCTGATGGTTTCGACGCTTTTGTAGCCGGAAGCGATCAGATTTGGTCCCCTTACATTCCTGATAGCAATGGTGCTATGTTTCTTTGCTTTGCCGAAAGTGTCAAGAAAGTGTCTCTCTCGGCTAGCATTTCTGCACCTGAGCTGCCCATGGAGAAAAAAAGCGCATACAGGGAAAGACTCGCTGCGTTTGATTTCATATCGGTTAGGGAGAAGAACGCCGCAAGATTGATTAGGGAATGCGCTGGGTTGGACGCGGAGGTTTTGATCGATCCAACCCTTATGCTTGACGCTGCAGATTGGGATAAACTCGCCGAAGCGCCTGCGGCTTTACTTCCTAGGCGCTATGCCCTGAAGTACTTTCTCGGTAGTGATTCTCCCAAGGTTGCGATGTTCGACGAATATTGCAAACGAGCGGGATTGGAGGTCGTAGATCTTCTGGGGGATCCTCGGTTCTTTGCCTGTGGACCTTCTGAGTTCATCTACCTAATAAGGAACTCCTCGCTTGTTGCTACTGATTCTTACCACGGAAGCATCTTTACGCTCCTATATCGTAAGCCGCTTCTGATGTTTGAACGCGCAGGTTCGCAATTCGACATGAGCGATCGGTTCGATACCTTGGCTGAGAAGCTTGGCCTAGGTAATTGGCGTGAAGCAAATTGGAATTACCTCGAAAGCGGGGAGCCAAAATCCTTTGATGTTGAGGATAAGCTTCGAATTGAGCGCGCAAAATTCGATTCGTTCCTTAATCGATCCCTGTTCAGCAAATCGAGAAAAGAAATTGTCTATCATGCTTAGCCAACGTAAGACCGGTGCGATACTCGGCTATGCAAACATCATAGTCAAGAACCTGGTCAACCTCGTCTATACGCCCATGCTGCTGGCATTCGTGGGCCAGGCTGACTACGGCGTATACCAGACGTCCAACTCGTTCGTATTCTCGCTTACACTTCTAACCTTCGGCTTTTCCGAGGCCTACATCCGCTTCTATACGCAGGAACGAGCGAAAGGTAGCGAGGGCGACATTCGCAGGCTCAACGGCATGTATCTCATGCTTTACATTGCGGTCTGTGTCGTGGCCCTTGCGCTGGGCTTACTCTTTTCTGCTAATGTTGGGACATTTTTCTCAGATAGTTTCACGGACAACCAGGTGGGACTCGCGGGTAAGCTCATGGTGATAATGTCGTTCAACGTCGCCGTGACGCTATTTTCAACCGTCTTCGATGCGTACATTCTTGCCCATGAACAGTTCAAGTTTCAACAGTCGAGGCAGATGTTCACATCTTTGGCGACTCCTGGCGTGGCTTTCGTGCTGCTCAATCTTGGGATGGGGGCGGCGGGCGTTGCGACGGCGCAGCTTGCAGTTGCATTGACACTGTTGGTTCTGAACGCCAGGTTCGCAGTCTTAAAGCTTGGCATGAGATTTGATGTTTTCCACTTTGACGGGTCTCTCTTCCTCTCGATTGCCGCGTTCAGCGCGTGGATATTTGGTAATCAGATTTGTGAACTGGTTAACCAGAGTGTTCCAAATATGTTACTTGGCGCTCTTACGAGTGCCGTCACCGTATCAGTGTTTGCAATTTCAATTCAAGTTCGTAGCGTCTTCGTTTCCCTTTCAACGGTGATGTCGAATGTCTTTGTTCCAATGATCAATCGTATCGTAGCCACAAGCGATGACAACACTAAACTCACCCGACTCATGACGCGCGTGGGACGCTACCAGATGTTCCTATTCTGCTGGGTGTACTGTGGATTCGTCCTTCTCGGGCGCTTCTTCATTGCCAAGTGGGCGGGCGAGGGCTTCATGGACGCGTACTGGCTTATCTGCGCCATGGCGCTGCCACTGGGAATTCCCCTGTGTCAGAACACAGGAATCGAGATTCAGCGCGCCAAGAACAAGCACAAGGCTCGCTCCGTCGTTTATCTCTGCATGGCGGGCGTCAACGTTGTGTTCACTTGGGCTATGTCACCTGTTCTGGGTTATTGGGCTCCGGCCATCGCCTACATTCTGAGCATTTCGTTGGGCAACGGCCTCTTTATGAACTGGTATTACCAGAAGAGGATTGGGCTCGATATGGTTTTCTACTGGCGCCGCAACCTTCCCGTGCTGTTGGTCTCCGCTTGCGTCCTCGCAGCATGCCTGCTGGGATCAGCCTTCGTGCCCGTCACTGGATGGGCGTTGTTTCTCTGCTGGGGTGCTGTCTACACCGTCCTGTTCATGGCCGCTATGTGGGCGTTCGTACTCGATGCCGACGAGAAGAACATGCTCGCTGCTCGCCTGCCGTTCCTTCGTTAGGAGTTCGCTGTGTCTTATGACGAGATGAAGATATCCAAGCTCGGCGATGCCTGTTGTGGCTGTGGTGCATGTGCCGCGAAGTGCCCCAAGACGTGCATCTCCATGCATGAGGATAAGTTTGGCTTCCTACATCCCGTTATCGATGCAGGCGCCTGTGTGGGGTGCCATGCGTGCGATTCGGTATGTCCCGCGCTTGGCGGGGGCAAGTGCGACGAAGCTCTCGGGATCCGCTGGGCCAAGGGCAAGTCCAGTGAGCTGTTGGAGGCTTCCTCCAGTGGTGGCATCTTTGGCCTCCTAGCAGAAAGCGTGATCGCGGGCGGCGGTGTTGTCTGCGGAGCCGCCTGGGCCGACGGTTGCCGCCATGTCGAGCATGTGCTGATCGAGGACGCTGTCTCTCTCGATCGTGTCATGCGCTCCAAGTACGTCCAGAGCCGCGTAGGCAGGGAGGTCTACGCGGGGGTTCGCGATGCAATCCGCTCGGGTCGTCGTGTGCTCTTCGCTGGTACCGCGTGCCAGGTCGCGGGCCTCAAGCGCTATCTGGGAAAGACGGGGGGGAGCGCCCTTCTCCTCACCGTTGACGTTATCTGCCACGGTGTCCCGGCGCCGCGCCTATGGTCGGAGTGGATTGACTACAAGAATGTGCTCCGCGATTCGAACGTCTGTGACGTTAATATGCGGAGTAAGACAACCGGATGGCTGTCTTACTCCGCTATGTACGAGTACATAGCGGAGAAAGACCCATTCTCGTCTTGCGAGTCCACCATTTTCAATCAAGACTGGTACATGAAAGCGTTTCTGGCCAATGCGTCGCTGAGGCCCTCTTGTTTCATGTGTCCTGCCAAGAGAAGTTGCGGCTCCGACATCACCCTCGGCGACTTCTGGGGTTTCCAGGGCATCCATCCTGAGGTCGACTACTCTAAGGGTGTCTCTGCGGTTATCTGTAATACCGATAAGGGTATCGCAGCTTTTCAAGGAATTGCGAACTCCATTGACTGTGGCGAAGCGACCATCGAACAGGTTCTTGCTGGCAATCCTAGCCTGGTCAAATCGGTTGCCCCGTATGCGAAGTGCGATGAGTTTATGGCAGATTTTGCTTCAAGGATGGGTATCGAGGGACTGATGGCTAAGTACGACTTCAAGTCGTCTCTTAAGCAGCGCGTCCGCGGCAAACTCGGAGCGATCAAACGCAAGGTGCTCAAGGTTGCTCGCGAGGGCATTCGCTAGCGGCATGCGACGGGCAGCTGCAAGCGGTGCGTGAGCCCGCCGTTGCGTGCGAGGTTTGTATATGTCGTTCCACGTGGATCTATTAACCTGCGCATCTACTTAGCTACATACTTGTTGTCACCAAGATGATTTAGCGAATCTAATTGGGATGACGCACAGTATCGGGTAGTAAAGCAACGACTAAACGGCCTTCAATTAGCAACTTATGAATCAGATTTGTTCCATGATCTTTGTTATCAAGAGTTGCCCCATAAGCAGTCAAAAGCGCAATTGCTTTTGACATTACATCTTTCTTTGCCTCCTCAACGGTTCCGCAATCTCCAGATCTCTTCTCGTGCGGCCTGAAAAAGAAGATCAATTTCGTTTCTCCTTCATACAGGTTCACCGCATCAAATATTGCCTGAAAATATGAATAGTCAGCTTTTCCCAAAGAGTGACCGTAGAACTTTATAACGCGCGTACCATGTCCATAGGTGCTTGCGTTGGTGGGTACTTCAACAATTTTTTCAATATCTGGCGGATTTAATGCCATAACTCGATATGTCTTTGTAAAGGGCACAACGAGCTCATTGCCCATTATGCGAGAACCGTCAATCCCAAATACAATTTCACCGCCAAGTCTTCCGTGTACATTAACGTAGTTGATCGCATGTTCTTTCGAACGGAAATCCTCTGCGACTCGAGTGTAATTAAAGCTAAGGATGCTTTCCTGAATGTCATATTCTTCTTCACACGGTCGCTCATAATCCATCAGTTCAATCATGAGTTTTGATGCGCGGTCTTTATAGTCATCCGACTTCGAAACTGCCTCCTGAAGGTATTTCGAAAACTCCTCTTCAAGAATATGTAGGTCCTTCATGGTTCTATCCAGTAGACTACTAATGGTCCAATGACACCAGTGATTTGGGAGGCGGTGGAACAGCTGAAACGCAACCACCTCTTCAACATTTTTTGAATCAAATTCAGTTGGGTCGTGATTCACCAGAAAGTTAAGGCACTTTGAAAAGAGCGTGCCTTCTGACAATGGCTCAAAGCCGTCGGGTGCCATCCAATTTGAGATGGCACCCTCTATGTCGCACCAATTGGCATTTGGCATGCCCTCTAATATGGTATCCCATATTGTAAGGGTGTAACTTCGAGCTTCGTCACCTTTGCATTCTCTTAAATCTATATTTCGGGCATTAATATAGCTGCTGAACCCAGACGGCAATCCACACTCTAAGTCGAATCCGTTACCAATGATAATTAGCTGATGCCAATTTGGACGAAAATCAGGAAGATTAAAATTTGGGATATTCATATTCTGATTAATGGCAGGCAAGCTAAAATTCTGCGCACCTTGCTCTGTGACGGTTGTCATCTATTGTTCTCCCTGCGTCGTCTTTAATTGGCAATATTCTACTCATCGGTTATTTAACAATCATTCCTATTTTCGCCTGCAGTTTTTTATCGGCAAATTCTCTTAATTAAAAAAATGGCAATTGGTGGACGCGGGCGTCTACAACGTGACGATGAAGTCGAACTCTAACGACTTCCGCGCGAGTTCCATCCAGGGCGTCATGAAGCGCGTGAATGTCAAGGGCGTGCCCGTGGTGGTCTACGAGCCCACGCTGTACGCGCCGGAGCTCTTCGGCTCCGAGGTGACCCATGACCTGGAGGTCTTCAAGGCCGGCTGCGACGTAATCGTCCCCAACCGCTGGAGCGACGAGCTCGCGGACGTGGCGGCAAGGTGTACACGAGAGATCTGTTTAAGCGGGACTAGGGGAGAGGGTTTTTACTGCAACTCTAGCCATACTTAATAATAGTAATGTCAAGGATGATGCCGTATCGGATAGTTCCGATACGGCATCATTTGATGTAAGCCCCAACCCCTCAACCATATATGATTCCTTGCTAGGTATATCTAAGTCCATTTTCATAACTCGAGTCCTACAATTTCCACTAAAGGGCCACCATGAAAATAGAGTCTGAAAAAGACAATACCTCGTTGTTATCGCTATTCTTATTCACGGTTCAGGAATACGAGGCCATTACTGCACATATACTTTTACCGGCACCAAATGACTATTCTTCAATTTCCGATCCGCTCGGTCTTCGTGATTCAGCTATAGAGAATCTTAAGGCGACCTGGGCTGCAATGTATCTGCATGATGCTCCGGCGGAAATACTATTCCGACGGCGAGAGCGTGCAGCTGTGCTGATATCCACTTGCTGCTGCCTTTGTGGCTTGTTCAGAATCAGGCGACCCGTCAGAAGCCAGGGAAACCTGAGGTTCCGCCTGATGTGAAATTGGATTCGCGAGATCGGAATCATTTTTGATGGACTTATTGCCGATTTCGCTTGTTACGCTGTCGACTGAATTGCCCACTGCGCCAGCATCAACCTGCTCTAGGGTGTTTTCTTGACGCCGTTCTTCTTCCGCTATAACCCTTACGGGTATTGCTGCGCTAAGCATAGATACGCAAAGAACTGCGAAGAGCGAGCGGTAAAAGACTCGTTTCATAGCGGTGCCTCTCGATAAGATGGGCGCCAAGGCCCGGAGGCGGCGCCAGGCCAACACTCCGTGTATATGTCTGTGGGGTTATTTTGCGGTAACACCAGTCAACAACAGCGACCTTTTTGAACAAAGTTGGGGAGGGGAGGGGATGTTGGTGCACCTAGAATTGGCAGTGAGCTCGTATCGACGGCTATAGTTGGTTATTCAGGATGTAAAATCACAAACCAAGCTGGTTTACTACGGATTATTAATTTGATTGGGGGCCAAAGATGGTGGACGAATCTATTCTTGTTTCGATTCTTGATTCAGTTGCATCCATGCTTCCCTCCCTAGTAGGCACCCTAATTGGCGGCGGCGTTACACTGCTCGCTACGCGTATGACTATCAGGCACCAAAACGAGCTTGAAGACAAGAAAAGAAGGTTAACGCTTGAGGACGATTGGCGACAATACGAAAGGGAGAACCTGACACGTCTTCAAGAAACGATTCAGCACAGTATGCGCGCAAGCGCTAAGTGCTATTCCCAAATGCTGGAGTATGCCGCGACCGGAAGAAATTATATCGAGGCGATTATTGACGACAATGATTCTGAAGCTCAGCGGCATTATTTAGAGGATATCCTTCTACTCAGCGCACGTTTACCTGGAGATGACCTGAACGACGCCATGACTTTGTACCGAGAGAAAACGCGCCGAGTGACGCTTGAGTCGCATAGCGAATCACAGCTGAATGCTGCAATGAACGAACTTTTAATTCAGTATGACGCATGTATGGCGCTTGTGGGGCAAAGACTTCGGCGATGCGTGGGCGGCAATGAATAAATAATTGCCTGAAACTAAAAGGGATAATTGCGGCGGTGGTTTAATCATGAAAATCGAAAAAGTTCATATCAAGGGTTTCCGCAACTTCGACGACGTTGTTGTTGAGCTTGGAGAAAAGACTCTTATTTTCGGGCCTAACGATTCGGGGAAGACAAACTTCCTGCATGCTTTGAGGATTCTTTTCGATCCCAGCCTCTCCGCTAGGGATTTCGAGCTTACCACGTCCGATTTCAACTGTAGAACCAATCCTGATCGAGTGGAGATAACTGCGACGTTATGCGACGTCCGTGAGGATTGCCTGATCAGCACATTCGGCGGCAATTTAGCCGAAGGCAGAACTGTTATTGGTTATTCCTGCAACCGAGAAGGTGACTACAAGTTTCTGGTCGGAAATGAAAAACTCGGCATCGAGCCCGTGCAGTCACGCTTCTATATCAAGCATCTGGTGCTCGAGTATGTTAACAGCACCCGCGACGCCGCCCGCTTCCTAAAGCGCAGCCAGACTGCCCTGCTCGAGGCCGCACGCAATTCGCGAAACGACGACGATGCTCATGACGACGACGTTTCGATCAAAGCGATTCAAAGCAGCCTCGAATCGCTGAACGACGGAATTAGCGGGCTCCATTACATAACCAATGCTCTTAAAACTGTGAACGATGAGATGGCCAGTATGTCAGCCTTGAACGAGGGACGCGAGGCCCGTCTTGTGGCTGGAAACACGGACGCGGGCAAGCTTCTTGACAACCTTCAGCTCGCCTATCTGTCCGATGATGTTCCCTTGACTTTTGGCGGTGAAGGCCGGAACAACCAGCTGTTCTTCTCTACTTGGCTCTCTCAGAGGAACATTAAGAAGCCTGTTGAAAAGGTGAGCATCGTCGCCATAGAGGAGCCTGAGGCGCACCTTCATCCGCAGCAGCAGCGGGCATTGGCTAAGTATCTTTCTGGCTGTATTGACGGGCAGGTTCTTCTAACGACTCATTCGCCTCAAATAGTCGAGCGGTTTGTTTCCGATGCGCTCGTAAAGATGGGCAGCGAGGGCAAACCTACGTGCTCCGGCATCAAGCTCAGAAAGGAAGTCGATGACTTGGGCTATCGTCTTAACCCTATCGTTGCGGAGGTGTTCTTCAGCCGCGGAGTGTTCTTGGTGGAGGGTCCTTCGGAAATCATCTTCTTCCGTGCTCTTGCAGCAGCTGTCGGCATAGACCTTGACAGAGAAAACCTGTCGGTTCTCTCTGTAGATGGCATCGGTTTCATGCCTTACGTGCTTTGCTGCGAGGCGCTTGGGATTCCCTGGGTATTACGCACTGATAACGATGTATTCAAGGTCCCAAATAAGGAACGATATAGGCTTGCCGGAGTTGCTCGCGCATACGGGATCGTCGAATCGCTCGGACGTTCCTGCGTTGAGGCGCTATGGCTGAGAATCAAGAATTCATTGACATGGGATGGCGGACCGGCTGTCCCTGTTGAAGTTGCATCCGCGGTGAATGAGCTGCGCGATGCCCTTGAGTTTGAGGGCATATATCTTTCAGATCGCGACCTCGAGTACGATCTCATTGCAAGCGGTCTCCGCGGAGTTTTGGAAGAGCATTATGAAGTGGATAACCAAGAAGAGCTTTACGCCGCGATGACCGTGCGAAAGGCAGAGGGCATGTATGCGTTCATCTCTAAGCATCCACGCGAGCTGGAATGTCTTGCGGAAAGCACCTTCTGCAAGCCGTTGAGGAGACTCCAACTGCTGGCTTCTGTGGGTCACGGCGATGATTAAGCCTAGTGAGGAGCAGGCCAAGGTTATCGCCTGTGAAGAGTCCGCCGTCATTTCGGCACGACCGGGCAGCGGCAAAACGTTTACGATGGCAAGGATGATAGTCAAAGCATCTGAGCGTCTTTTGAGCTATCAGGGCGTTGTGGCCATTTCATACACCAGAAAGGCTAGTACTGAGCTTAGGGACAGGTGCTCTGGGTTAGGGGTACGTGCTGGCAATTCGTTTTTCGGAACGATCGATGCTTTTTGCCTTGCTATGATTATCCAGCAGTTCGTCCCCCATGTCGTTGGTCGAATGGTCGAAATTGATGTAGTCGATGATGACCAGTCGCTTCCCGCGTCGAGGATCAAAGACCATTGGGTAAGCCCCAACGAGGACCGCTGGGATCTTATCCGCGAAGCACTTTCCTTGGGAGTGCTTCCGGTCTCGGCTTTGAGCGAGGTCGCTTACTGCATGGTGAAACACGTCCCCGCCGTGAGGAGTTTCCTGCACGCCCGCTATAAGGCGGTGTTCATCGACGAATATCAGGACTGTGGACTTGCCCAGCACATGCTGTTCAGAGAACTCGTCAATATCGGAATTCGAGGCGTGGCCTTCGGGGATATGGATCAAGCTATCTTCGCATATGACGGCCGGTCTTCAGTCTTCCTAAATGAGCTGATTGCGGATCCACACTTCAAGACTTTCGAGATTACCGAAAACCACAGGTGTCATCGGAGCATCGTTGATTACTCACTGAGGCTTCTAGGTACGCAAGCGCCTTCTCGCGCCTGTCAAGACAAGAGAGTTGTGCTGGTTAAGGTATCGGGCGACGAAAGAAACATAGCCGACACCATTTGTGAGCATCTAGATGTGATTACCGAACAATACAAAGTTGAGCGCCGCAACGAGTTCGCATTGTTGTCTACATCCAACATGATGCTCGAGCGGTACGCAGGACTTCTCGGCATACCTTCTAAGATTGTTATTTCCACGAAGCTGGACGTTGGCTTTAGCCGGTCTCGCATATTTTTCAGGGAATTGCTGGCGTTTCTGTACTCAAGTGGTTATGTGGGTGATTTTCTCGACAGGTATATTCCTGCAGAGCAAATGCCCCGCGCAAGGTTTACAGCTAACGACCTTCTGCGGGCTCTAAAGAATGCCCCAGATGATTCATGGATCGAGCTATATGATTCCTTTTGCAGCCTAGAAGAGCTGTGTCTTGAGAACGATGTCGACCCGGAAGCGCGATTTGATCTCGGAGAGGTCCTTTCTGATGTCGATGAGCTTAGGGGTGGTTTTCGGCCTGCCCGCGAAGATGAGGTGAACCTGCTTACATACCATAAGGCGAAGGGACTTGAGTTCGACGTTGTGTTCTGTCTTGATTGCTATAAGTTCCTCATGCCTCCTTATAATTACGAGAAACAAGACTATGACGCATATCAACAATCGCTGAATATGCATTATGTCGGGCTTACGCGAGCACGAAAAGTTTGCTATATTCCGCTTGCCGACTGGCGCCATAATGCGAAGAGGAAAACAATGGAGGCAATTCCTTCGGAGTTCCTACAAAAGCCTGGGCTAATGAACCTTCGACGTGAAGTGCGCTGGGGCACCGGAAATGCAGAAGATGATGCCTAGCGTCGAGTCTGACACATATGGGTTTAATATCGACCTGGCTGATTGAGCGGTCCATCTAAAGGGCTAATGCCACATTCGTTTAAAAGATCGGTTACCGCCCAATGAGAGGAAAGCCATTACAAGGAAAGGGATACAGTTCATTAAGCTAGAGTAACTATAATGAATTTCAGCGTAAATAAATAATTTCTGCTGAGGTGCAGCCATGACTGGACGTATCCCTTGGACTCGATATTCAGGTGAGGATGTCGAGTCTGTTCTTGCGACGTTTATTTCTCTTGAAGAGCGTAACGCCATTAAAATTCGACCTTCTAGGGGCGATGGAGGAATTGACCTTATCGTTTACCTTGATGCTGAAACGGTCGATATATATCAAATTAAAAAATTTGCTGAAAACCTAAAAAACAGTCAGAAGGCTCAGATTGAGAATTCGTGGCAGGAATTATCGGCAACTACAGCCGTTTTGCATGTAAAAATAAATAGTTGGCATCTTGTGATGCCATTAGATCCCACAAACGAGAATCTAAGATGGGCTAAGGAACTGGTTGAACCTTCCGGTACAAAATTCATCTGGGATGGCCTTTCAAGAGTTGATGGCTGGGCGTCCAAATATCCAGAAGTAATTGATTACTACTTTTCTAATGGAAAAGAAGAGATCTCTGAGTATGCTGCGAAACTGCTCTCCATGGCCAATCTTCCAGACTGCAGCGATCCAGTCATTCTCGAGAATAGGCTGCGCGATCTTTGTTCCAATCTAGATAAACTCGATCCATACTATGCATATTCAGTTCACGTGCTCTCAGAATACGACAAACGAGATGATTTCTGCACGCGTGCTCCTGGTGTTGTTATGTCCCAAATTCTAGTAACCCCCGGGGCAGGCCGAATCGCAATCGACGTAATTGAAAAGACGCCAATAGCTTCAATGCTGCATCCCTTAACGTTTTCAGTGAAAATTATTGCAGGGACTGATGAAGAAAAAGAGCAGGTCCAGAATTATATCGAATATGGCATGCCCTTCACTTCGTTGCCGGCGGAAGTAATTGACCAAGATTGCCAATTACCTGTTGGTCGTTCCTATGAAGGATTTCGAAGGGGGATCATTAAGAGCTTTGACCTGAATACATCAAATTGCATAAGGTCGGCATCGTTATTCTGGGAGGGATGCGGTGAGCTACAGTTAATAGTTGACAAAACCACCCATGGAACTAAAGGAGTATTCTTTTCCGCCCACGATGATACAGAAACCTTCAAGTTGAACTTTAAATGGGATGCAAGTCAGCCCGGCGGCACCCTTAACTACGAGTTTTCATTTAGCAATTTAGCCAATAAGCGTTCTCGAGACGTTGCAAGAACCTATCGATTTTTAAGCGAAGCCACTGATAAAAAGGTGGATCTCCGAATCAATGGCACGAGCGCCCTCTCTTTCAATCTCGACATTAGGGATGATCTGATTGATTTAATCAATAAAATATACGGTCTGGCGGTTGCGCTAGAAACCGTTAACAGGGCTGCGGACAGTGAAATGCCATTTCCAGACGTTTATAAAACTACTAAAGGGGAAATTGCAAATCTTAGAGACGCGGCAAGACTACTCGATGGTGAATCGGTTGTATATAGCTGGGAATCGCATTGGTTTAATCTGGATGGGGATAAAGTTCAAAACCTTGAATGTCCCTCTTTAGCCCTCTGGATAAAGCCGTTAACTGTTAGGCTTGGAGATAGAGGGGTATTCTGCGGTTTTGCACAGACTACTTTAGTTGTCGGTTCTTTCGAATGCTCAACAGACCAAACGAATGATTCTGAGCGGAAGCTAGTTTTAAGTCCAGATGATCAATATGGAAACAAAGCCGTACGCGTAATGGTTCCACCAAATGAAGAGGTGTTGAAGGGCCGAGATGCCTTATGGACCATTCGTCCTCCAAAAGTAGCAGATTGGTTAACAATAGTTGAAGCTGCCGAATCGTCAGATCAAATGCGGCTACCAGAGTAGAATCGCGTGCTGTCAAAATCGACAATGCCATGAATCCCAATTTTGGATCTAAAGGACCCCATTCGATATCACCCGACCTTCCATTCACCGACTGGCAAAACGATTTACACCTAATTATCGTTACTGCTCAGAGGCATTTTCCTTATTTAAGGCCTGATCTCGCTAAACTAATAACTGCTGCTACCAGGGCATTTTCTGGTGCACATTCTATTGGCTCCTGCGAAGATCGGAGCGGGTATGTTTGCTGCCAAGTCCCACACCAGCCGTCATCGCATTGCGATTGTTACCATGGCCTGCCTATGCGTTCTGCTGGGCGGGCCTTCTTATGCCGCGGGCGCGGAGAGCCTCATCATCGCGGGCGCGACGTACTACGAGCCGGGCGTGTCGGGCCCCGGCTGGGCCTGGACCGATGCCGACCACCTGGAGCTTAACGGCTACGCGGGCGAGGCCATCGGCGCCGAGGGCGACCTGGTGCTGACGCTTGCCGGGCAAAACTCCGTGACGGAGTCGCATGCGCCCAATGCGGACATCACGCTGTGCGGCATGGAGGTGTGGGGCAACCTGGCGCTTCGCGGCACCGGCGCCCTGTCGGCCACGGGCTCGCAGTGCGGGATCCACGCCTCGCAGGCGCTCGTGGTGGACGGGTGCACCGTCGATGCCCGGGCAGACGGGGCCGATATTACGGACGAGGCGGTCGCCGGCGTGATCGCAGGCGACATAGCCGTGCGCGGCGGCGGGCGCGTCGTTGCCGTAGGCGCAGGGTCCGGAGCGGGTG
>NZ_JAHPYF010000005.1 GCF_019041915.1 Collinsella sp. MSK.8.10
GCGGCGTGGTGGACGCCTCCGGGGGCATGGCTCCGCATGTGGTGGTTGAGCCCGATGTCGCCACGCCCCCGGCGGGGGAGACCGACGGGCGCGATGTTCCTGGCGATAGCGTGGAAAAGTCTCCCACCGATGCTAGCCCCGCTGCCGGAGAGCCCACCACAGGGCCCACGGCAAATCCCGCGCTGAAACCCGCGGCCGCGACAACCAAGACAACAACGACAGTAACCAAGGCCACGGTGTCCACGCCGTCAAGGCCCAAGACCGCAACCGCAACCACTGCGGCGCTCCCCAAGACTGCCGACAACAACTGGATCACCGCTTCCGTGACGCTTTTCATTCTGGGAACAGCGCTCCTGGCAGCCGCATATCGCTGCTAAGGCCTCGTTTAAGTGAGACCAGGGGAGAAGTGAATGCAGCTATTGCAGAAGCCTTTAGCCTTCCACTAAATCAATTTCTTAGAGATTGGTGCCGTATCAGCCATCGCTGCGACGGCACTATTTTGTTCAGCTCGACTGCCTCTCGATCCATTACCGATGTTGAGCCTTACACCCCATCTGCCAGAGCGATAAGATAATTGCAATTCAAATACTGCCGTTTATAAAGCTCCATTTGGATCCAATTGCCTATATCACTGGAGTCATACCATGAGGAACTACTATCAAATCAAAACCGTCGCATCGGCCCCTCCAAGGAGGCTCATCCCGATCGGAAAAGTCATCAGCGCTTCTGGTCTTGTGTTGGTAATTGTCAGTCTCTTTTCCGCTCTGTCATCGAGTGCCAACATATATGGTTCGCTTTCTTTTCCTTTCTTGCTCTTTGGCTTGTTCTTTTTTGTGGACGGGCTCCTTCTTGTTATTACGGCATCAAAGCAACAAGAGAAACTACTGGGGATACGCCAATCGCTCCTAGAAGATGATCCGCAAATCGTCGCAAGCGCCGAAGAGTTTATCGCTCAGCGAAAGGCCCTGACACAGCAAGGTGAAATTACTGGCATCTTCATTGTCCATAATGCAACCAAAGATCTGTACTACGTAGGCCAAAGCGCAAAGGCAATTGATCGGGCGGCCATACAGTTTCTCGGTAGGGGCAATTGCGATGTGTATGCCGATTACAAGTACGGTGACTCATTCAACGTGCGAATAATCCCGCTGTCGGGAAGCGGCTACGAAAGTCTCAATGAGCAAAAACGCGCAGCGATACAAGCGCTCGAGGCTGCTGATGAGGTGCTCTATTAAAGGCGAATGTTAGGTTAAATGAAATGGCAAGCTCAAATAACACTGGCAACAACGAGGAATTAACGCCGTCCGTCGAAGAAACGCTTCTTAACGAATCCGGCTCGATTGCCAGGGTCAAATCGTTCTCATGGATTTGGTTTATCAATAAGGAGCGAATCCACGACATAGATCCCGTTCAATGCGGCAAATGGATGTTCTTCTTCTCTCCATTCAAAACCGCCCTCATGGACGACATTGTCGGAACGGCAGTTCTAGATGGCGTCGTCGTAGAGGCCAAATACTCGAACCCCGAAACGCTCATCGTGGCGGGCTCGAAACAAGGTGTCTGCTGCTTTTACCTAAACGGTAACGATAGAGAAAGCCATAAGAGGGTACTGAGCTACATGCTGGAAAACGGGCTGATCAGGAAGACAAAGACCGGAAAGCTTTATAACATTTCGTTCAAGTTCGACTCTGAGACCTATGCAGGAAAGTACAAGGGGAGCGGCTTCTCCGGAAAGATAAAGCTCGCGGACTTCGTAGACCTGGAGACGGGAGAGTTTATCTAGGACAGCGGGGCGGAGTAATGAACTCTGCTTATGCTAGGGATGACGGGACCGTTCGCGTAGCCGTTGAGGGTCCGGTTGGCCCTGGCTTTGACCATGCGGAATGCTTCTTGCCTAGGGTTAATTGATTCAAAGTCGAAGGATTTACTACTGACGATCTGGTTTTTTTGACCGAGTTCGTTAGATCAAACGCTCCGTTTATCTTCGAGCTTGCAGAACGGCAAAAAGCTGGACCGGCGGTGGCATAATGCCTCGAATTCTTGTTTTTGGACAGTATATACGAGCTTGTTCTGGAGCTCGAGGAAGCGCTTGGTCAAATACCCGAGGGCTGACGAGCCGACCGTGTGACTTCTGGGTTTGCCTTGCAGCTTTTCCCATTCATTTGTATACTTAACTTATATTTTGGTCGTAAGGCGCGACCAACGGAATCAAAACAATGCTCGCGGAGAAGGCGCCTTCAATCGCATTGATTGCAGGCGCCTCTAATATCAAGCAATATCTATTCTGCCGGGGAGCGTGGAGTAAGGGCGTCGGTCGAATACGCCAGATAACAGGTATCGCCCTGACGATACTCTGATAAACTATCGTTAGGGCGATACCTGTTAGGAGACTCGTGTGAAGCTGTGGCATGGTTCTCAGAAAATCATTAAGGCTCCCCAGCTTGGCCTGGGGAAAGTCCATAACGACTATGGACAGGGATTCTATTGCACAGAGAGCCTCGACCTTGTAAAGGAATGGGCATGCTCTCGGGATGTCGATGGTTTTGCAAATAGATATGAACTCGATATGACCGATCTTAATATCCTCGACCTGCTATCGCCGCAATATAGCGTCATGCATTGGATAGCGTTGCTCATAGAGCATCGTTCTTTTCGTAAAGATACTGCCGTTGCCGTAGGGGCGTGCGAATATCTCCACGATCACTTTTTACCGGATACTGAAGCCTATGATGTGATTAGAGGATGGCGTGCGGACGACTCGTACTTTAGCTATGCCAGGGCATTTGTGAACAATACGATCACCGTTGAGCAACTTGGTCGATCTATGAGGCTTGGCAACCTGGGGGAGCAGATCATGCTCAAAAGCGAGCATGCGTTTAAGAATATTCGATTTGCTGGATTTGAGCGCGCACCGCTAGCCCTGTATGGCCCATTGGCCAGGGAACGAGACGAAGCAGCAAGAGAACAGTATCGGCAGCTGCTTGCCGAAAACCCGTTTGAGGGAATCCGCATCGTCGACATCATTCGAGAGGGGATGACTGCAGATGACCTGCGCATACAGTGAAGTGTATCTCGAGGACGCTATGAGAACGCTGGGCGAGGCAGTCGATTTTGCCCTCTGCGACCAAGGGCTGAATCCGACCGAACTGACGGCGATCTTGTCAAACGCTCTTGAGATGAAACAGTTTGAGCGCGGTATCCCACGCGTTGTCTGCGGCATGTCGGGCGACGAGCTTGCGCACGAGATCATTGTTCACGCGGGTCTGAAGCCCGTCGAATTCAGGGAGGCCTATCCGTTCGACCGTTCCCCGCAATACTGGGCAGGTTGGGTTTTGGCATACACGCAGTGGACGTGCGGCCTAGGTTTTAGCGACCTTTTTGAAGTGGCACCACTCGATTGGATTATCGGCTCGTACCATCCGCTCCACGAGGCCTCCGAAGATAAATTCGCCCAGATTGTCATCGAAAAATGGAACAACGCCCAGGCAGACAAAAAGGGCCTCAAGGCGGCACGAAAGGCTGCCGGACTAACGCAAAAACAGCTCGCCGCCCAATCGGGGGTTAAGCTTCGCGCCATACAACTCTACGAGCAGAACCAGCTCGACCTACGCCGTGCCTCGGTTTCCTCGGCATTGGCGCTTGCAGACACCCTAAACTGCACCATCGAAGACCTCGTCTGGCAACCGATTGCTCTGGAGTACGACTCGCAGGCTATTTCGTCTGTAAAGCTATAGAGGAGTCAGACATGCCTTGGAGCTATGTTCAACAAGATGACGGCGCTGATTGCGTTGCTCAAGAAGATCATTCAACTGCGCACGTGGCAAATTCAGCATCACCGATTTTGCTCGGCGGTACCACGTCAATCGACGAAGCTATTCGGCTGACCATTTCGAACATGCCCAACGCGCTCAGGCTCTTAGAGAACTCATGATGGCGGACACGAAGCGGGGAGCGCATCCGTTCGCGCCGCTCGTGCTCGATGATGCCGGTTCGCTCGAAGATATGGCCGCGGCCGTGATGCGCCTGCACAGCACGCTGATAAAGGTCGGGCGCTGCTATACAACCGACGCCACAGGCGACCGGGCCGCGCTTGAGCTTGGAAGTGTCGAGTCCGTGCTTGCGGGTGCATTCTGTACGATATTCGGTCAATCGCCGGCCGATCGCTTCGCAGACATCTTTGACCAGGTCACCTACGTGGTCGAGCACATGGTCAAGGACCACATCTTTGAAGACGGTAACAAACGAACCAGCCTTGTCTTTGCGTTGTCCGTCTTAAGGTTCGCAGGCACTCCGATCGTGCTGTCTGACAGCCCCGAACCAAAAGACAACCAGTACTACGCCTGGATCCAGGACCTCGTTTCCAGTCGCCGCACGAACAGCGAGCTAGCCGAAGAGCTGCGCTGCGGATTCGTTGCGGGCACGGGCGATCTGTCGCTCGTATAGAATCTAAGCATCCGCACGCCGGTTAATGAATTGATTGGACGCCACATGGAACTCCCTAGCACCCTGTGCAGCAATGTCTACGACTTTGCGTTTTGCCCCGAGCCCTGCTACGACCGCCTGGCCGACCTCGCCGATCCAGAGGACTGGGGTCCCGGCAACCGCATCCTCAAAAACTACCTGTCGTTTTCGTTTAGCCGCGCGGTGTTCCTGACCGAGCGTGACTTGGACCAGACCGGGCCGTCCAACCTGCCGCTGGTGTTCGACGATGACCGCTGCCTGTTCAATACCGGCCTGTACACGCGTCGCTACGAGACCATCTACGGCCTGTTTGAGCCCAACACCAAGCCCGACGCGCGCCAGCGCTGGTTTTTGAAGGGCTTCTTTAAGGAGAGCGACCCCATGCTGGTCTCGTTTGAGTACCTGCCGTGCCGCGTGCGCTTTGCCGAGGACCCCTCCGAGCTGGTCTTTGACTATCGACTGCCCATCCGCTCCAACATCGACCACATTCTGGGCGACGAGGAGAACCTTACGCGCATCCCCGCCAGCCTGATGGGGGAGGACAACTCGCTGCTGCTGCGCCGCGCCTTTGAGGGTGCCGTCGTCGAGGCCGCCCGCCGCGCCGCAGCCAACTACACGCTCGCCGTGCCGCAGTTCTACGGCGGCCGGATCCAGCTGCTCTTGCCGCTGTGCCTGACCGGCGACAAGCCCGAGCTGGCGCTGACCATCCAGCGCGAGGACGGTTTCTACGCAGCGCGCACCTGCCTCACGCTCGACATGGCTTACAACAACGCGCGACTTATCTGCCGCCCCGAGACCTCGTGGATTAAGCGATAAGGGGTGGTTAAGCTGCGGTTTTGTTGGTTGACTGGGTTGAAACAGCGCGGTTTGCTCTCACGAATTTATAATCGAGGGCAAAAAGTTCTTGGTAAACCGCGCACGGCTATGTTAGTATCTCTTTTGCCGAAAGGCGACGGGCGATTGGCTCAGGGGTAGAGCATATCCTTCACACGGATGGGGTCACAAGTTCGAATCTTGTATCGCCCACCATCAAAAGAGCAGGTCAGAGGTGTTAAGCCTCTGGCCTTTTTCTTTTTGACACCAAGGGTGACACCAAAAGTGACACCAAAATCGAATCGAAGTCGTATAAGGCGTCGTTTTTTATCGCGCCCTTTTTGCTGACGCCATTGCATGTTTTGCATAAAACACATCTGTATTTTCATTGAACTCCCCATGTGATTCGAACGAAAATGTGGAGACAGGGACCGCATGCCCAGAGCGCCTTCCAGCGGATTTCTATCACACGACGGTTTTTCACCAGAACTCGTCAAGCATTTGGTCAGCTTCTGGTACTTACCGGCATGATGCCCCAGTAGATAATCGGCGATGCCCACAATCCGCACGGTCTATAGCCGATACCAGGGAAGACGCAAATGGAAGAAATCGTCTGCGCAAACACCGCATTCCGTTACTGGCGCTGCCCGCCACAGGTCCGCGACCTCTACCCGAGACTGCCAGCCCCAGAAAACGGCTGGCGAGCCCTATCTCAATCGCCCTTTGTAGTCGACATCCTCAAGACCCCGATTATTACCGCAACAGTGCCCGGTGGCATTAATTACCATTCGGGATTACGGACAACAATCCACTGTGATGATGCTTCGGAGGTAGATAGCACGCTGGAAACCGCGATGGGCTTTAGGGTTACCAATCCACTTGCGACGCTATTTACCATGGCGCGCTTTGTTTCTCCAACCGATCTTGTCCTTGCCATGTACGAATTCTGCGGATGGTTCTCAGTCTTTGAGCCCACGGTAGCAGTAGAAGCGGAACTAGACAAAGCCAATGAGGCTGCCGAGAATGCAACCACCGAATCCCTCTTTGACCTCGATGAAAGCCAAGACGAACCACAATGGAAACGCGTTTATGCGTGCATAAATGCCAAAGAACAGGTAAATACGAAGGGGCCCAACGGACAAAAGAAGACGAAGGGGGTCACAAGGCTAAAGGGCATTTCGCTCTGGATGAGGAAGCCACTCATCGAATTACACGAGCTTCATGAGTACGCCAGTAAGATGAAAAGACGAAAGTGGGGTACAAAGTTTTACAACGCCGCGCAGCTGGTGACAGGTATAGCAGCTTCTCCGCTTGAAGTTGCAGGAATTTTATTACTATCGCTTCCTCGCTCTCGCGGCGGTGCCGGCTTTCGTAACGTTTATGTTAACGACCTTACGCCGCTTACCGCATCGGCGCAGAGCATTGCAGGGCAAAAAGTCTGCTACGGGGATATCGTGATCGTGAATCCAACCATAATGAAGGCAGGCATCGTGGAGATTCAGGGAGAGGTCATCCACGGATCAGGCGCCGTGCTCGACCACGATGCCAAACGAATGACGGCGCTGCAAAGTATGGGGTACGACGTCTTCCTGGTTACGCACGACATGCTTAACGATGCCGAGCAACTTGATGCGATCGTGCGAAGTCTTTGCTCGCGCTTGGAATTGCGCTATAGGTGCAAAAATAAGGCGCAAAAGACGACAGAAATGGAGTTGCGAGCCAACGTACTATGCAACTGCCTGGAAATCGGTCGTTAGACGGGTGCCTTGCTCACTTCCGGGCGCCCTCGGTCGGCTGCCCGCGATGCCGCCGGAAAATTTTTCCAAAAATGTCCTTGCATCGCCGTCCGAGTTCCCGTATAGTACTTCTTCGCACGGGGGCGTAGCTCAGCTGGGAGAGCGCTTGACTGGCAGTCAAGAGGTCAGGGGTTCGATCCCCCTCGTCTCCACCCGAGCATTGAATGAGGCTCCAACGCAAGTTGGGGCCTTTTTTCATATAGGAACACAAGGTCAAAGGCGGCACCATGATCCTCCTGGTCGACAAGATCGTGCGTTGAACGGGTTCCGCGCGCATGGTAGTATTTCACATCGTGGTTCAAAGCGTTGGAGGCTGTTCTGCCACCCCAACTGCAAGCGCCACTTTATAAGGGCTCTTGGCGCAACGGTTAGCGCAGGGGACTCATAATCCCTGGGTTCTGGGTTCGAATCCCGGAGGGCCCACCAGGTTTTTCAACAGGTCAGGCAATATGTCTGGCCTGTTTTCTTTTTCATGGCATTAGTTTTCACTTGCAAATAGCCTGCTTGCTCATTTCCGGGCGCCCTCGGTCGGCTGCCTGCGATGCCGCCGCCACGAAACCGGCCCATCTACTACGTTTAACCCCGACCCCTCGACCATACCCCGTATTTCGCGAAAACCGCAGGCCGTCTACCTGCGGTTTTATTTCTGCCCGAGACGCCATGGTCGGGGGATGTCGCCCAAACGTAGTAGATGGGCCGGTTTCGTGGCGGGGGTCCCGGGGGCGGCCGGAGTGGAGCCTGATAGGCGGGCGGCGGCAGCGCCGCCCGCATCGGCCCCGCGGGCGCTGGTCTCCGCCGTCGCGGCCCCGCGGGACTCCGGCGCCCGCGCCCCCCGGAAAGTTTTCCAAAAATGTCCTTGCATCGCCGTCCGAGTTCCCGTATAGTACTTCTTCGCACGGGGGCGTAGCTCAGCTGGGAGAGCGCTTGACTGGCAGTCAAGAGGTCAGGGGTTCGATCCCCCTCGTCTCCACCCGAGCATTGAATGAGGCTCCAACGCAAGTTGGGGCCTTTTTTCATATAGGCACACAAGGTCAAAGGCGGCACCATGATCCTCCTGGTCGACAAGATCGAAAAAAGCTTCGGCGCGCGCGTCCTCTTTAGCGGCGCGTCCTTCCAGATCAACCCCGGCGAGCGCTTCGCGCTCGTGGGCCCTAACGGCGCCGGCAAAACCACCATGCTCAAAATCATCATGGGCATCGACAGCCCCGACGCCGGCCAGGTCCAGTACGCCAAGGACTGCCAGGTGGGCTACCTAGAGCAGGAAACTAATCTGGAGCACAAGGACACCACCATCCTTGCCGAGGTCATGGCCGCCGCCAAGGAAATCCGCCGCATGGGCGAGCGCGCTAACGAGCTGCAGGCCCAGATCACCGAGCTCTCCGAGCAGGGCAAGGACGTCGACGCACTCCTTAACGAGTACGGCCAGGTCCAGGACCGCTTTGAGCACCTGGGCGGCTACGAGCTCGAGAGCAACGCCCGCAAAATCCTTTCCGGCCTGGGCTTTAAGGTCACCGACTTTGAGCGCCCATGCTCCGAGTTCTCGGGCGGCTGGCAGATGCGCATCGCGCTCGCCAAGCTCTTCCTGCGCCACCCCGACCTGCTGCTGTTGGACGAGCCCACCAACCACCTGGACCTCGAAAGCGTCCAGTGGCTGCGCGGCTTTATCGCCAACTACGACGGCGCCGTCCTCATCGTCAGCCACGACCGCGCCTTCATGGACGCCTGCGTCGACCACGTCGCCGCCCTCGAGAACCGCCGCGTGACCACCTACACCGGCAACTACAGCAGCTACCTCAAGCAGCGCGAGGACAACCTGGAGCAGATGCGCGCCAAGCGCGCCGCCCAGGAGCGCGACATCGCCCACATGCAGGTTTTCGTCGACAAGTTCCGCTACAAGCCCACCAAGGCAGCCCAGGCCCAGGAGCGCATCCGCAAGATCGAGCAGATCAAAAAGGAGCTTGTCATCCTACCCGAGGGCCACAAGCACATCGACTTTAAGTTCCCCGACCCGCCGCGCTCCGGCGACATGGTCGTGGGCCTGGAGGGCGTCTCCAAGTCCTACGGCAACAAGCACATCTACAGCGACATCGACCTCAAGCTCTACCGCGGCGAGCACGTGGCGCTCGTCGGCCCCAACGGCGCTGGCAAGTCCACGCTCATGAAGATCCTCGCCGGCCTGGAGCCGCCCACCACCGGCACCCGGGACCTGGGCACCAACGTGGGCGTGGCCTACTACGCCCAGCACGCACTCGAGGGCATGACCGAGTCCAACACCGTCCTGCAAGAGATCGACACCGTCACGCCCAAGTGGACCGTGCCACAGCAGCGCAGCCTACTGGGCGCCTTCCTGTTTAGCGACAACGATTCCATCGAGAAGCAGGTTCGCGTCCTCTCCGGCGGCGAAAAAGCGCGTCTGGCCCTGGCCAAGATGCTCGTGGCCCCCGAGGCGCTCCTGTGCCTGGACGAGCCCACCAACCACCTAGACATCGACTCGGTGGACATGCTCGAGAACGCCCTGCAAAACTTCCCCGGCACCATCGTGCTGATCAGCCACGACGAACACCTGGTGCGCGCCGTGGCCAACCGCGTCATCGACATCCGCGACGGCCAAGTCACGGTCTACGACGGCGACTACGACTACTACCTCTACAAGCGCGAGGACCTCGCAGCCCGCGCCGCCGCCGAGGCGTCCACGGAGAGCGCGCCGGCCACGACCAAGTCCACCAAGGCCAGCGCCGCCCAGGCCGACACCCCCGTCGCCGCCCCCAAGCCTGCCGAGGGCAAAAAGACCAAGGAGCAAAAGCGCGCCGAGGCCCAAGCCCGCGCTGCGCTCAACAAAAAGCTCAAGGGCGTGCGTAACCAGCTCAAGAAGATCGAGACGGAGCTCGACAAAAAGCGCGCCCGCTATGACGAGCTTATGGAATTGATGGCAAGCGAAGAGCTTTATGCCGATCAAGACAAGTTCAACGCCGCGCTGGGGGAATATAACGGCCTTAAGCAAGAGCTGCCCAAGCTCGAGGACGAATGGCTGGAGCTTTCCACCCAGATCGAAGAGGAGACCGCGCGTGAACTCTCGTAAAGCCGCTGCCGTGGCGATGAGCATCATCGCCATCGCCTGTCGCATCTGCGGCATCTTTATGAGCGCGATGACCGTGCTGCTGTGTTTTAGCGGCCTCACCGCCAAGCTGCAGATCGTAGGCTTTGTCGTTGAGCTTTCGCGCGCACTGCCGAGCGCCATCGCCGGCTATGGCGTCATCACGTCGCCCTTTGGCGGCGTGTTCCGCCTGGATTACGCCATCGTCGCCGTGATCCTGTTTGTGATCGACTACCTGCTCACGCGCGCCTCGCGCCACGTCCGCTAGGGGAGCGCTATGTCCAGCAGCTACCTCATGAACCTGCTCGCCAGCGCCGTTGCCGTCATCGTGGGCATCGTGATCCACGAGAGCGCACACGCCGCCGCGGCCTGGGCGCTCGGCGACAAGACGGCCCGTTCGCGCGGGCGCGTCTCGCTCAACCCGCTCAACCATATCGACCCGTTTGGCACCATCATCCTGCCGCTGCTCATGCTCGCGGCCGGCGGCCCGGTGTTCGCCTTCGCCAAGCCCGTGCCCGTCTACCTTAACAACCTCAAGCACCCCAAGCGTGACGAGGTCCTGGTGAGCGCGGCCGGCCCCGCGTCGAACATCGCACTCGCGTGCCTTGCCGCGGCACTCATGCACGTGGCGTACGGCAACCTCTACACCGGCATCTCCTTTGCCCTGGCGTCACAGATCATGAACTTCGGCGCCACGTTTATCGTGGTTAACCTGTCACTCGCATTCTTCAACCTCATCCCGATCCCGCCGCTCGATGGCTCGTCGATCATCGTGCCGTTCCTCAAAGGCAAGGCGCTCAACAACTACTACCACCTGCAGCAATACGCCATGCCCATCCTCATCATTGTGCTGTACCTGCTGCCCATGTGGACCGGCATCGACGTTATCGGCCGCTTTTTCGACGTTACCGTGTATCCGCTGGCCGAGTGGCTGCTCAACTTCGCAATCGCCGGCATCTAAGGTAAACTTACAGGTCGACCGTGCAAAACGGTCGTAACATGCACCCAAACCGCGCCGCGAAGGCGCCGTCAAAGGAGGTCGAAGATGTCGTATCGCGTGTCGACGCAGGTCTACAGCGGACCGTTCGACCTGCTGCTGCAGCTGGTAACCCGACAAAAAGTAGATATCGGCGCTATCTCCATCAGCGAGGTGGCCGAGCAGTACCTTGCCGAGGCTGAGCGCATCGAGGCGCTGGACCTGGACGTGGCGAGCGACTTTCTGCTGGTCGCGGCAACCCTTCTGGACATCAAGGCCGCCTCTCTGGTCCCGCAGGAGGACCCGCGTAAAATTGATGACGACGATGGCGAGTTCGACGAAGACCTCGAGGAACTCAGCGCGCTCGACGGCGACGCCCTGCGCGAGGTCCTGATTCAGCGTCTGATTGCCTACAAGCAGTTTAAGGGTGCGGCTGCGGCCCTCGGTGCCCGCATGCAGGCCGAAAGCCGCATGCACCCGCGTGTGGCCGGCCCCGACCCCGAGTTTTTGGGCCTTATGCCCGACTACCTGGCCGGCATCACCCTGCGCGGCCTCGCCGTCATCTGTGCCGACCTGGACGGCAAGCGCCAGACCTTCCTGCTGGAGGCCGAGCACGTGGCGCCGCATCGCGTGCCGCTCGATCTGACCGTAGCCTCGGTCGACCGCTTTACCATGGCGCACCAAACTTGCACCTTCCGCGAGCTGTTGGACGGCGACGCCACCACCGAGCAGCTCGTCGTCACCTTCCTGGCCATGCTTGAGCTTGCCAAGCGCGGCTCGCTCACGCTGAGCCAGGACGAGATCTTCGGAACCATCTGCATCAACCGCGTCGAGGGCGCCGAGGCATACGTGCCCGGCGAGGGCCCCGAGCTCACCGAATAGGAGCCGCAACCATGTCAACCCTTTCCACGCTGGAGGCAAACAGCCTCAAAGGCGCCCTTGAGGCGCTGCTGCTGGTGTCGAGCGACCCCGTGAGCGCACCCGCGCTGGCAGGTGCGCTGGATATCGCCCCGGGCGAGTGCGCATCGCTGCTCGCCGAGCTCAAGGTTGAGTACGAGGAGGCCAACCGCGGCTTTCAGCTGCGCGAGGTCGCCGGCGGCTGGCGCCTGTTTACGCATCCCGCCTACCACGACGTGGTCGAGGCCTACGTGCTGAGCTGGGACACGCAAAAGCTGTCGCAGGCGGCGCTCGAAACCCTGGCCGTCATCGCATACCACCAGCCTGTGACGCGCGAGGTGGTCAAGGGCATCCGCGGCGTCAACTCCGACGGCGTCATCGCGTCGCTCGTGGACAAGGGCCTGGTGCGCGAGCTCGGCCGCGATCCCCAGCGCGGTCAGGCCATCATTTACGGCACGACCAACGCCTTCTTGGAAAAGTTCGGTCTGCGCTCCACCCGCGACCTGCCCGACCTGGAGCAGTTTGCCCCCGACGAGCAATCGCGTCAGTTTATCCGCGAGCGCCTGAGCGGCCGCAGCATTCAGTCCACGCTCGAGGAGCAGGCCGATGACCTGGACGAAGAGCGCGAACTGCTCGATACCGATGTTGAAGATGTTGAGGCAGTCGAGGACTTGGAAACCCTGGTCGTCGACAAGACCTCGGAGGATTTGCATGACGAGGACTAACGAAGTAGGGGAGACGCACGCCATGGGTAACGCAGTACCCGCCACCGACGCCCAGCCCGTCTATCCGCACACCATGCGCCTGCAGCGCTTTTTGGCGCGCGCGGGCGTGGCGAGCCGCCGTGGCTCGGAGGACCTAATGACCGCCGGCCGCGTGACCGTCAACGGCGAGGTCGCGACCGAGCTGGGCACCAAGGTCGATGTCGACCACGATCACATCGAGGTCGACGGCATGCCCGTCAAGCTCAACCAGGGCGCCGTGTACTTGATGCTCTACAAGCCGACCGGCTACCTCACCACCATGAGCGACCCGCAGGAGCGCCCTTGCGTGGCCGACCTGGTCCCGCGCGACCGCTTTCCGGGCCTGTTTCCAGTGGGCCGCCTGGACCGCGACACCACGGGCCTTTTGCTCTTTACCACCGACGGCGACCTGTCGCAGGATCTGCTGCACCCCAGCAAGCACGTCTACAAGACCTACCAGGCGCTCGTGGACGGACGGCTGTCCGACCGCGACTTGGAACCACTCCGCAGCGGCATCGAGCTCGACGACGGCCTGTGCCAGCCGGCGTTCTGCCGCGTCATCAACGCGCGCGAGGCCGAGGCTGTGGCACCGCAAGGCGTCAAGCCCGGTACCACCGCCGTGGAGGTCATCATCCGCGAGGGTCGCAAGAACCAGGTCAAGCGCATGCTGAGCAAGATCCACCATCCGGTAATCCGCCTGCACCGCTGCAACTTTGCCGGCCTTGAGCTCGAGGGCGTGGCCAAGGGCTCATGGCGCGAGCTCACCGACCGCGAGGTGCAGATCCTCAAGGCCGGCGGCATCCCGCCCAAGCAGGCGAGCGCCAAGCGCAACGGCGGCAAGCCCCAAGATACGCCCGCCAGCCGCACGCGTCACCACGGCAGCCACGGCTCCGCACCCAAGCGCAACACCTACCGCGAGCGCTACACAGGCTAGGCAACCCGCCGCGCCCCAGCGCCCCGAACCATACCAGCACGTCAACCATCGAAAGGAAGCATTGCATGATCGTCGCCATCGACGGCCCCGCCGGTTCCGGCAAATCCACCATCGCCAAGGAGATCGCCCGCCAGCTGGGCTTTAACAAGCTCGACACGGGCGCCATGTATCGCGCCGTCACGTTCGCCGCGCTCGACCGCGGCATCGACCTGGACGACGAGGCGGCCATCGACGCCCTCGCCGAGCAGATCGAAATCCGCTTTACCAACGGAACCGGCGAGGATACGCGCCTGACCATTGACGGACAGGACGCATCGGCCGCCATTCGTACCCCGCAGGTCGACGCCAACGTGTCCAAGGTCTCGGCCTATCCGGGCGTGCGCACCGCCATGCTCATCCACCAGCGCCGCGCCGCCGAGGACCGCGATATCGTGGCCGAGGGTCGCGACATCGGCACCGTCGTGTTCCCCAACGCGCAGGTCAAGATCTTCCTGACTGCCGACCCGCGTGAGCGCGCCCGCCGCCGCGTGCTGCAGCGTCACCAAAACGACGCCCAGCCGCTCACGTCCGAGCAGCTCGAAGCCGAGGTCGACGAGACCCTCGACGCCCTTAAGCAGCGCGACAAGCTCGACAGCAGCCGCGAGGTCGCCCCGCTCGTACCCGCCGAGGACGCCGTGCACGTCGACTCCACCGCCCACACCATCGACGAGGTCGTCTCGATAATCGAGGACCTTATCAACCAAAGGAGGTAGCCCATGCGCCTGTTTAAGCAGACGCCCGAGGACTATTACAACGCCCCCTACGCAGAGTTCCCAGCGCTCATCCGCGGCACCGTCGTCGTAGTCATGGCCATCCTTTGGGCCTTCTCCAAGCTCATGTGGCGTTGGAAGGTCGAAGATGCCGATCTGCTGTTTGAGCGCCAGGACGGCCGCGGCAGCGTGGTCATCTGCAACCACACCTCGATGGCCGAGCTCTTGGCCGTGGAGACGGCGCTGTTCTTTGGGGGCCGCCGCATTCGTCCCATCTTTAAGTCCGAGTTCGCCAAGAGTAAGATTGTGCGCTGGGCCTTTAGCCGCGTTGGCGGCATCCCCGTGGAGCGTGGTACTGCCGATATGAAGTGCCTGCGCGCCGCCCAGCATGCGCTGCAGCGCGGCGAGGACGTCCTGATCTTTCCCGAGGGAACGCGCATCCGCTCGCGCGAGATCAAGCCCGAGGTCCACGGCGGTTTTGCGCTCATCGCTCAGATGGGCAAGGCGCCCGTTAACCCGCTCGCCATCTGCGGCTGGTCCGACATCACGCCCGCGGGCAAAAAGCTCATGCGTCCCAAGAAATGCTGGATTCGTGCCGGCAAGGCCGTCTCGCTTTCGGACGCGCCGGCCGGACTTAAGCGCACGGAGCGCTTGGCCTGGTTTGAGTCCGAGGCTATGGACCGTGTCTATAAGATGCGCGACGACCTGTGCGCTGAGCATCCGGGCAGGTTCTAGCCATGAGCGAGAACATTATGGACACCAACGCGACTACGTCCGACCGGAACGGCGCGCCTACCATCGAGATCGCCGCCCACGCCGGCACCTGCTACGGCGTGCAGCGTGCGCTCGATATGGCATTGGCGGCCGCCCCGCAGGCGGAGAAGAACGCTCAGGTCCACACTCTGGGCCCGCTCATTCATAACCCCATCGTGGTGCGCGAGCTTGCCGAGGCAGGCGTTGGCCTGGCCGACACCTTGGACGACGCCACGTCGGGCACCGTGATCATCCGCGCCCACGGCGTGGTGCCGCAGGTGATCGAGGCCGCTCGCGAGCGTGACCTTACTGTGGTCGACGCCACCTGCCCATACGTGAAGAAGGTCCATGTGGCGGCCGAGCGCCTGGTGCGCGAGGGCTACCGCGTAATCGTCGTGGGCGAGCCGGGCCACCCCGAGGTCGAGGGCATTCTGGGCCACGCCGGCGATAACGCGCAGGTCGTAAGCTGTGCCGCCGATGCGGACGCGCTGCCGCTCAAGGGCAAGGTGGGCCTGGTTGTGCAGACCACCCAGACCGCGCAGAACCTGGCCGAGGTTGTGGCCTCCATCACCCCGCGCGTGCAGGAGCTGCGTGTGATCAACACGATCTGCGCCGCCACGAGCGAGCGCCAGCAGGCAGCCGCAACCCTCGCCAACCGCTGTGATTGCATGGTCGTCGTGGGCGGCAAAAATTCGGGCAACACCCGCCGCCTGGCGCAGATTTGTGCCAATGCCTGCGAGCTCACACATCATATCGAGGAAGCTTCCGAGCTCGAAGCCGCATGGTTTGTCAACGCGCGCCACATCGGCATCACCGCCGGAGCCTCCACCCCGCAAGAACACATCGAACGCGCCGTTGCGCGCATTAAGGAGCTTTGCCGCTAGTTATGGACCAGACCGTACCCGCATACGCCGCCGAGGTGGCCGATTACGGGCGCAGCCGCGACCCCGAGCCGGGTGAGGGCGCGCTCGTAAAGAACGTGCGTCCCGAATCGCCCGCGTGGGATGTGGGTATCGAGCCGGGCATGCGCGTGCTCACGGTCAATGGCGAGCGACTCACCGACATGATCGTGTGGCTCTGGGAGGCCGACGACGACACCGTCGAGCTGGAGGTATTCGACCCGCGCGACAACACCGTCTCGCCCGTGGAGCTCGACCGCTTCCCGGGCGAGGACTGGGGCCTGGAGTTCGACGGCCCCATCTTCGATGGCATGCGTACCTGCGTTAACGCATGCGTATTCTGCTTTATGACCATGCTTCCCAAGGGCGGCCGCTCCACGCTCTACATCCGCGACGACGACTATCGTCTGAGCTTTTTGCAGGGCAACTTTGTCACGCTCACGAACCTCACCGACGAGGACGTGCAAAACGTCATCCAGCGCAACATGAGTCCCATGAACGTGTCGGTCCACGCTGTGAGCCCCGACGTCCGCCGTCGTATGATGGGCCGTAACGCTCAGCGAGGCATGGACGTACTCGAGACCATCATGGCCGCCGGCATCGAGATTCACGCGCAGATCGTGTTGTGCCCCGGCATGAACGACGGCGAGGAGCTGGAAAAGACCCTGCGCTTTTGCGAGGAGCACGAGCAGATCACAAGCCTGGGCATTGTGCCGCTCGGTTTTACCAAGCACCAAAACCGCTTTAGCTGGTCATACAGCGACAAGCCCGAACTAGCGCGCGAGACCATTGCCATGATCCGGCCCTTCCAGGACCGCGCCTACGAGCGCTTTGGCCGCCACACCTTCCAGATGAGCGACGAGTTCTATCTGGACGCCGGCATCGATCCTCCCGAGGCGGACTTTTACGACGGTTACCCGCAGTACTACGACGGCATCGGCATGATCCGCTCCTATCTGGACGAGACCGACGACGTGCTGGCTACCGATGCCGAACGCCTGACCCGCGTTCGCGAGGGAATCGCCGCCCGCAGCCAGCGCCTGCTGTGCCTCTCGGGCGCCAGCGCGCGCGATACGGTCGCGCGCTTTGTGGAATCGCCGCACGGCCTCGCCGGCACCGTCACGGCCATCAAGAACCGCTACTTTGGCGGCAACGTGGACGTGACCGGCCTCATCGTCGCGAGCGACATCCTGGAGCAGCTGCCGCAAGACCTGTCGGGGGTTATGCTCTTTGTGCCTAAGCTCATGTTCAACGCTGACGGCATGACGCTTGACGAGTATCATCGTGACGATTTACTCGCAAGCCTTACCAGTCGCGGCGCCGAGGTTCATGTGGTGTCGACCATGCCGCATGAGTTGCTCGATACCCTGGAGCACATCCTTGGCATAGCGCCCGCCAATTCAACTATTCCCGCTGACCCTACCCATTAAAGGAGAGCAGATGAAACCTATCGTCGCCGTCGTCGGACGCCCTAACGTGGGCAAGTCCACGCTCGTTAACCGCCTGGCCCAGACCTCGGACGCCATCGTCCACGAGTCCCGCGGCGTCACGCGCGACCGCTCATACCACACGGCCGATTGGAACGGCCGCGAGTTCACCATCGTAGACACGGGCGGCATCGAGCCGCTCAAGAGCGATGACGTCTTCGCCACGTCCATTCGCGACCAGGCCCTCGCCGCCGCCGAGGAAGCCGCCGTCATCCTGTTTGTGGTCGACGGCCGCACCGGCGTCACCGAGGAGGACGAGTCGGTCGCTCGCATGCTCAAGCGCTGCGACAAGCCGGTCTTTCTGCTGGTGAACAAGCTCGACAACCCCGATCGCGAGAACGACAGCATCTGGGAGTTCTATTCGCTCGGCATCGGTGAGCCCACGCCGCTTTCGGCCCTGCACGGCCACGGCACGGGCGACCTGCTCGACGACATCGTGGCGCTGCTGCCGGAGGAAGAGGACGAGGTCGCCGACGAGTTCCCCGACGCGCTCAACGTCGCCATCATCGGCCGCCCCAACGCCGGTAAGTCGTCGCTGTTCAACCGCATCCTGGGTGCCGATCGCTCCATCGTGTCCAACATCGCCGGCACCACGCGCGATGCCATCGATACCGTCGTAGAGCGCGATGGCAAACACTACCGCATGGTCGATACCGCGGGCATCCGCAAGAAGAGCACCGTGTACGAGAACATCGAGTACTACTCGATGGTCCGCGGCCTGCGCGCCATCGACCGCGCCGACGTGGCGCTGCTCGTCGTCGACGCCTCCGTGGGCGTCACCGAGCAGGACCAGAAGGTCATGGGCTTGGCCATCGAGCGCGGCTGCGCCATCGTGGTGCTGCTCAACAAGTGGGACCTGCTCGACGACGACCGTAAGCGCGAGGCCTGCATGGAGACCGTCGACCGCCGTCTGGGCGTTATGGCTCCCTGGGCACAGTACCTGCGCATCTCTGCCCTGACCGGCCGCAGCGTCGAGAAGATCTGGGCGATGGTCGACGCCGCCGAAAAGACGCGCTCGCAAAAGATCAGCACCTCGCGCCTCAACACGTTCCTCACCGACCTGCGCGAGTTCGGCCACACCGTGGTGGACGGCAAGCGCCGCCTGCGCATGCACTACGTGACCCAGACGGGCGTCAACCCGCCGACGTTCACGTTCTTCGTCAACCACAGCGACCTGGTCAACGACACCTACCAGCGCTACGTGGAGAACCGCATGCGCTCGACCTTCGATTTTGCCGGCACGCCCATTCGACTCTTCTTTAGGAAGAAGGAGCAAAAGGATGCATAATCCGATTCTGCTGACCGCCATCTGCGCCGTGGTCTCGTTCTTTATCGGAGCGATTCCGTTTGGCCTGATCCTGGGCCGCGTGTTCAACCATACCGACATTCGCAAGGCGGGCTCCGGCAACATCGGCACCACCAACGCCCTGCGTGTGGCCGGCCCCAAGGTGGCCGCGCTCACGCTGCTGCTCGACTGCCTTAAGGGCGCTATCTGCGTCCTTATCGCGCGTCCGCTTATCGCCGACATGGGCTATGGCTTCCCCGTGAGCATTATGGCCCCCGGCGCTGCCGGCGACTGGATGCTCGGTGTCATCTGCCTGGCGGCCGTATGGGGCCACATATTCTCGCCGTACCTCAACTTCCACGGTGGCAAGGGTATCGCGGTCGGTCTGGGCGTCATCCTCGCCTGGTACTGGCCCATTGGCCTGTCGCTGCTGGGCATGTTCATCGTGGCCGTCGCCATTACCAAGTACGTGTCGGTGGGCTCGCTTGCCGCCGCCGTCGGCCTTCCCATCGCCGCCTGTGCGGTCTTTCCGTACAGCAGTCTAGGACTTAAGTTTTGCATGGCGATGATCGGTATCACCGTGGTGTGGGCTCATCGCGCGAACATCAAGAAGCTCATGACGGGTAAGGAGTCCAAGCTCTCGTTTACCAAGCGCGTCACCGAGCCCGACGATAAGTAGGAGAGAGTCATGAATGTTGCGCTGATTGGCTCCGGCTCCTGGGGAACCGCCGTCGCCGGCCTTGCCGCCGCGCGAGCCGAGCACGTGACCATGTGGGCCCATAGCGAGCAGACCGCCGTCGGCATTAACGGCGAGCACCGCAATCCCCGGTATCTGGTGGACTACGAGCTGCCCGGCAACGTTGTCGCCACCACGGACCTGTCGCAGGCGCTCGACGGCGCCGACTCCATTATCTTTGCCGTGCCCTCCACACACCTGCGCAGCGTATGTCATCAGGCAGCACCCTTCATCGCTGCCGGCACCCCGGTGCTCTGCCTCACCAAGGGCATTGAGCCCGAGTCTGGCCTGCTCATGAGCGAGGTCATCGCCAGCGAGATCGGCAACGAGTCGCGCGTGGCGGCGCTCTCGGGCCCCAACCATGCTGAGGAAATCTGCCGCGGTGGACTTTCTGCCGCCGTCATCGCCAGCGAAGATCCGCAGATAGGGGAGACCTTTAAGGACCTGCTCCTGTCCACGGCCTTCCGCATCTACCTGTCACAGGACATGACCGGCGTCGAGGTTTGCGGCGCCATGAAAAATGTCATCGCGATCGTGTGTGGCATCTCCGCCGGTACCGGTTCGGGCGACAACACGCTCGCCCTTATCATGACGCGCGGCCTGGCCGAGATCAGCCGTCTGGTGCATGCCCGCGGCGGGCAAGCTATGACCTGCATGGGACTTGCCGGCATGGGTGACCTCATCGCCACCTGCACCTCGGAGCATTCGCGCAACCGCACCTTTGGCTACGAGTTTGCCCACGGCGTGTCGCTCGACGAGTATCAGGAGCGCACGCATATGGTTGTCGAGGGCGCCGTCGCGGCCCGCAGCGTCAGCGAACTTGCCCGTTCACTGGGCGTAGACATTCCGCTCACCTTTGCCGTGGAGCAAACGCTCTACAACGGTGTTACTTTGGATAGGGCGCTCGAGATTCTTACCGATCGCGTCCCTTCTCAAGAGTTCTACGGACTCACCGACTAGCGCAGAAAGGCTTCTACCATGGGTTCCATCAAAATCGCTCCGTCCGTCCTTTCGGCCGATATGGCCAACCTCAAGGGCGAGCTCGACAAGATCGCCGGTGCCGACTACGTGCACTTCGACGTTATGGACGGTCACTTTACCGGCAACCTCACCTTTGGCGTCGACATCCTCAAGGCCGTCAAGCGCTCCACCGATGTACCGGTCGACGCGCACCTGATGGTGTCGAACCCCGACGAGACGGTCGATTGGTACACCGACGCCGGTGCCGATATGATCACCGTCCACTACGAGGCTTCCACGCACCTGCACCGCACGCTCACCCATCTGCAGCAGCGCGGCGTCAAGGCAGGCGTTGTGCTCAACCCCGCCACCCCCGTGTGCGTGCTCGAGAGCATCATCGACGTCGTCGATATGGTGCTGCTCATGAGCGTGAACCCGGGCTTTGGCGGCCAGAGCTTTATCCCGGGCACTATCGCCAAACTGCACGAGCTCAAGGCCATGTGCGAGCGCCACGGCGTGTCGCCCATGATCGAGGTCGACGGCGGCATTTCTTCCAAGAACATTGCCGAGGTCGTCAAGGCTGGTGCCAACGTTCTCGTGGCCGGCTCCGCCGTATTTAAGTCCGAAGATCCCGCCGCCGAGGTTGCGCTGCTGCAGAAGCTGGGCAATGAGGCCGCACAGGAGGCATAAACCCTTATGACCGCAGGTCAAAACCGCATACCCGTGAATCTTGACTACGCCGCCTCGACGCCCATGCGCGCCGAGGCGCTCCTTGCGCAGCGCGAATATGACGACAGCGAGCTTGCCGGCGTCAACCCCAACTCGCTGCACTCGCTCGGCCGCAAGGCCGCCGCGCGCCTGGAGGTTGCCCGTCGCGAGATCGCCCATAGCTTTGGCGCACGCGTCCGCCCGTCCGAGATTGTTCTGACCAACGGCGGCACCGAAGCCAACCAGCTGGCGCTGCTCGGTCTTGCCGAGGGCGCTCGTCAGCGCGATCGCAAGCGCGATCGTGTAATCGTTTCGGCCATCGAGCACGATTCGATTCTGGACAACCTGCCGCTGCTGCGTGCCGCCGGCTTTACCGTCGACCTGGTGCAGCCCTGCCGCGCGGGCTACATTGAGCCTGCCACGCTGAGCGACTTGCTGAGCGACGACGTGTCGCTCGTGAGCATTATGGTCGCCAACAACGAGACCGGCGTGGTGCAGCCCATCCGCGAGCTTGCCTCGGCCGCTCATACCGTGGGCGCAGTGTTCCACACCGATGCTATCCAGGGCTATCTGCACATTCCACTCGATGTCACCGAGCTGGGCGTCGATGCTATGTCCGTCGCGGCCCACAAAATTGGCGGTCCTGTGGCATCCGGCGCGCTCTACGTTAAGACCCGCACGCCACTGCGCCCCCGCATCTTTGGCGGCGGACAGGAAGCCGGACGTCGCGCCGGCACGCAGGACCTGCGCACGCAGCTAGCCTTTGCCGCTGCTGCCCGCACGCTGGTGCCCCAAGTGGCTCAGGAGCGCGAAAAGCTGCAAGCCCTTTCCGACAAACTCTACGCCACGCTTACGGCCCATCCACGCATTCATGCCACCATGGGCGACTACGAGCAGGTCGACCGTCTGCCGGGTATGGTTTCGATCTACGTCGACGGCATGGACTCCGAGGAGCTCATCGTCAAGCTCGACGCCGCCGGCTTTGAGGTTTCGGCCGGCTCTGCCTGCTCGAGCGGCAGCATGGACCCGAGCCACGTTTTGAGCGCGATGGGCATCGGTCGCGAGCAGGCATTGGGAGCACTGCGCATTTCCTTTGATGACCGCGTGAATCCGAGCGATCTGGACGAGTTCGCCCGGACGCTGCTCTCGATCGTGGGTGCCGCATGATCGTCGCCGAGCTTGAGCGCGCGCTGCTGGCACGCTATCCCAAGGCGGACGCCGAGGGCTGGGATCACGTAGGACTCTCCGTTGGCGATCCGGCCGCGGAGATCACCGGCGTTGCCTGCGCACTCGATGCGACCGTGGCTAACGTTCGCCGCGCCCAAGAAGCCGGCGCCAACGTGCTGCTGACGCATCATCCCATATACATCAAGGCACCCGAGGCCTTTTGTCCGGCGGATGCCACACGACCCCAGTGCAGCGCGGCCCTCTACGAGGCTGCCCGCTGCGGCGTGAGCATTATTTCGCTCCACACCAATCTGGACCGCTCGCACGAGGCGCGTGCCTGCCTAAGTGAGCTGCTGGACGCCGTGCCCGTGAGCTCGCTGGAGCACGTAGACGACCCCGAGTCGACCGGCCTTGGCGCGCTTGCGACGCTCAACGACCCGTGCACGCTGCGCGATCTTGCCGCCCGTGCTGCCACGGCCTTCGGAAGCGACCCGCGTGTATGGGGCGATGCCGAGCGCTCGTGCCGCACCGTCGCCATTCTGGGCGGCTCCCTCGGTGACTTTGGCGAACTTGCCATCGCCGCCGGTGCGGATGTTGTCCTGACGGGCGAGGCAGGCTATCACGTGGCGCAGGACCTTGCCTTGCGTGGGCTACCGGTGATCTTGCTCGGCCACGACCGCTCCGAGGAGCCGTTCGTTGATATATTGATGAACTCTGCAGTTGACGCCGGGGTCGACCCCCGTCATGCGATTAAAATACTGAACCCTTGCCAATGGTGGACTGTGACAAAAGGAGAGAACTTATGAGCGCCGGCGCTACGCTACTCAAGCTGCAACAGATCGATTTGGAGCTCACCCGCAACAAGAGTGAACTTGCCAATATGCCGGAGCTCAAGGAGCTCGCTTCCAAGCGCAAGACCTATGTGAAGCTCAAGTCCGAGATGACCAAGCTCTACGCCCAGCGCAAGGATCTGGACATTGAGCTCGACGATCTCAATACCACCGAGATTCAGACCAACAACGCCATCGAGGCTGCCAAGAAGCGCCACGTCGACGGCTCCGACTACCGCGAGGTTCAGGACCTGGAAAACGAGCTCGCCACCCTGGCCAAGCGTCTGGACAAGATTGAACACACCCGCAAGGACGTCGTTGTCGCCCATAAGGAGGCGCTCGACCGCGAGGCCCGCGCGCAGGCAATCATCGCCAAGTTCGAGGAGGGCGTGAAGGCCGATACCAAGGCCGCCCGCGCCAAGGCTGCCGACCTGCAGGCTCAGATTGACGCCGCCGCTAAGGAGCGCACCGCGCTTGCTGCCACGCTGCCGGCCGACGTTCTCACCGACTACGAGCGTCTGCTCAAGCAGTTCCGTGGCCTGGCCGTCGAGACCATCCAGGGCAACATCCCCACGGTCTGCCACACCGCGCTGCAGGCATCGTCCATGAGCGACCTCAACCACGACGGTAGGTCAATTACGCACTGCCCGTACTGCCACCGCCTCCTGGTGCTCCCGAGCAAGGAAGCTTAAACGATGGCGGCACCCAACAATTCAATGCAACTTGAGGGAAATACGATCCTGCTGGGCATTACCGGCGGGATCGCCGCCTATAAGTCGTGCAATATCGTGCGCCTGCTGCAAAAGCGCGGCGCGCGCGTCAAGGTCGTTATGAGCGAGCATGCCACCGAGTTTGTGGGGCCGCTTACCTTCCGCGCACTCACCAATGAGCCGGTCGCGGTGGGCCTATTCGACGATCCCTCCGACCCCATCCACCACATTTCGCTGGCGCAGGAGCCCGATCTGGTGGTCGTGGCGCCCGCGACGGCCAATATCATCGCCAAGATGGCCAACGGCGTCGCCGATGACCTCATCTCCACCACGCTGCTTGCGACGCCGCGACCCATCGTGATCGCACCCGCTATGAACAACGGCATGTGGAAGGCGCCGGCGACGCAGGCCAACATGGCCACGCTGCGCGAGCGCGGTGTCCATGTGGTGGGTCCGGGCAGCGGCTACCTTGCCTGCGGCGACGTGGACACGGGACGCATGAGCGAGCCCGAGGACATCGTAGAGGCTGTCTGTGAGGTGCTCAACCCCGCGCCACAGGACCTGGCGGGTAAGCGCATCGTAATTACCGCCGGTCCCACGCACGAGCCGATCGACCCCGTGCGATTCATTGGCAACCGTTCTTCGGGCAAGATGGGCATCGCCCTGGCGGGGGAGGCCGCACGCCGCGGCGCTGCGCTCACGCTCGTGTTGGGACCGACATCACTCGATGTGCCCTGCGGCGTGGAGTGCGTGCGCGTGCAGACCGCCGCAGAGATGCTCCAGGCGGCCCTGAGCGCCTTCCAGACGGCCGATGCGGCAATTTGTGCGGCCGCCGTCGCCGACTACACCCCCGCGGCCCCTGCGGACCATAAGCTCAAAAAGGCCAACGAGCGCCTGGATCGCATCGAACTGGTCGAGACGGTCGATATTTTGGCCGAGCTCTCGCGCCAGAAGGGCGAGCGATGCGTGATCGGATTTGCGGCCGAGACCGATAACGTTGTCGAGTACGCAGAGCGCAAATTGGCCCGCAAGGGGTGCGATGTAATAATCGCCAACGATGTCTCACGCACCGATTCGGGCTTTGGGACCGACACCAACAAGGCCTGGATTGTGAGCACAACGGGTACGCAAGAACTTCCCGTACTAACAAAACCCCAGCTCGCAGATACAATTTTGGACTTGCTTCAAAAATTGTAAAAAAGTTCTTGCACAAGTCTAAAGTTTCGGGTTAATATACTCCCTGTTGCGAGCGAGAGCAGAGCAACAAACAAAAGCTTCGGGACGTGGCGCAGCTTGGTAGCGCACTTGACTGGGGGTCAAGGGGTCGCTGGTTCGAATCCAGTCGTCCCGACCAGAAGTTTGCAGGTCAGGCACATAGTGCCTGACCTTTTTTGTTTTAAGCAATTGCTTAATTTTGATTAAGCAACGGGGTGCCAAAAATCTACCTGCGCGATAATCGCCTTTTACGGCTACTTGCGCGTTTAGCACACGCTTGAGCCGTTTTATTAACGCGATATGAATCTACATACGCGTAGCTGGTATGCAGCCGAGTACAGGCTGTATTTATCGCGGCGATTAACACAGATATAGCGACTGTAACGGACAAGCGTGTCGCTGTATCTATTCCAGTAGTTCACTTGATCGGTGGACAAGTGGGCTGTTGCAACCAAACGGCAAGCGGGATGAACTCTATACGAGGGCGCAGCAGAGGTAATTGTGGGGGAGTGCGGCAGACGCTCTGAGAGCCGCTTTATGGCCCCATTTTTTTTCTCAAACCGACTACCTATGCCACGAACTTCAAATCGTTCGTGCGATAGCCAATAGAAAAGCCCGCGCGGTATGGCGCAGGCTTTTCATCCAGTAAACTAGAAGCACCAGGCGGGACAGACGCAATCCGAGTACGCGGCACCATTGGCGCAGGACGGACTGCCGCGATGATCGACTAAGAGGAAGTACGCAGAGTTGTCCGGTAGCATCGAACGCTCCCACCAAAGGCGGCCAATGGCAATGGCGGAGTTGTACGAATAGTTCTCCGTCACTTTGCCCTCGAATGCCTCGTACTGGACACCTTCCTTGCCAATCCAAGAGTATTCAGACCAACCGCTATATGGGGTCTCAACAATCTCGGAGTAGCTGAGCAGGAACAGCTTGTCGGTGGTAGCCGTCACGGCGGCATCCTTGTTCGCCCGCTCGCCGTCGACGTTGTTCGTGAGCTTCCTGACCGATTTCACCTTGGTTTGGAAATCGGACGGCATGAGTTTCCAGATCTCGCCGGAATTCATCTTCTGGCGCAAGTCGGATTTCTCCCAGCCGCCTGCATTGGTGTGGCCGGCGTTCATGTTGGACGAAAGCTCTGTCGAGGTGGTGAGGAACGTCAGGCCCGCCTTGCCGGAACCATCGGCCAAATCCTCGTGGTTGATGCCGATGATACGGTAGGTCATGGTTTCGCCGTTCGTCAGCTTGACCGACCAGGTCGTCCCCGCATCCATGGCGGCCTTGGCCTTGGAATATGCCGGCGAGGTCTCGCCTTTCGCGGCGATGTCCTCGGCCACGGCCTTCTGCTCCTCGAGAGTCCAGTCCTTGGCGTCCTTGGCGATAGCCGCCTGGACGGTCGCGGAATCGGCTCCTGTGGAGCCGCCACCGGACGCGCCGCCGCCCTCGACGCCGCCGCAAGTCCCGCTGTTCACCGTGTTGCCGACCAGGTTGAACTGGTTTCGGATGGCACCGGCCACGCCGGGTCCCGCGAACACGATAACCAGACCGATGACCGCGATGATCAGGACGTACTCGATAATCGATTGGCCTCGGAGGCGGGCACCTCTAGGAGATACCCCCCCCCGAAGGTTAATTGCCGCTGCATGCATATGCGACACTCCCTTCGCTCAGGGTTTGCAATACGAGCCGAGCGTAGGGCTATTCCATAATTCTGCTCCGGTCTTGCCGCAGCGGCAACGATGACGGTAGGGGAGAAAACCGAGTGTCTTGGATGCAGTCAATTGCCCTCCCGAAGCCCTCGCACGGCTGCACCTCGTCGATATAGAGGCGATTGTGGGTGCCCCCCTTGTACCGCCCAATGTTTGTCAATCTTGCTCGAGTTCCCTGCGCCGGGTCTGGCAGCTGAACCAAAGGCATAAAGCGCAGAGTATACTGACGTTCGCATGAGAAACAACGCGATTCGAACTGTCTGTTCGCCCACGAGAAAGAATCGTCCATGAGCATATTCGACAAAGGCTTCGACCCGCTGCAGGAGATTCAGAGGGCCACTAAGACTGCCGGCGAGACGGCGACCAAGATTGCCGAGGGGGCATCTGGGATGGCGGTTGCGGCAAGCGCTGCGGTCGTGGGCACGGCGACTACGGCGGGTGCAGCGATTGCAGAAGCGGCGAGCGGCGCGAAGGCCTCCCTCGACGAAAAAGAGGCCGAAAGACTCGATGCGGAGAAGGCGGAGTACGCGCCCAAGGTACAGGAAGCCCTGAGAGCGATTGAGGGCTCCCGCGCACAGGAGCTACTCGGCTCATTCCAGGAGTCTCCGCTTCCGTTGACGGAAGCCAATGCAGCCAAGGTGAAGTCAGCCTTTCCGATACCGAGGGAACAGACCGTCGTCTGGGCCGACGCTGAGTTCGACCTCAGGCCCAGCGGCATCGCCATGACCGAAAAGGGCGTCTACATCAAGGCAGATGCCGACGCGTTCGCCGTCCTGGGGAAGGAAAAGAGGCAGTCTCGGCTCTTCTACTTCGAGTAGGCGTACTTCGAGCCCGGCCCCTTCGCCTCCGACAGTGAAAGCAACCTTGCGCTCACCGTCGACGAAGCGTGCCGGGGCCAATTCGTATCCCGCTGCCGGGCAATCCGCGGCCTTGAGGATGACCGAGCCGCCGGCATCGACAGCGAGCTTGCCACGGTGGACGATACGGCGGTCAAAGCCGCGGCAGTCGCGGCGGCGGCGACCATCAACAGCAACGGGGAGGTCTTCGTCGAGCAGCGGGCCGCGGTCAACAAACCTGCGGGCCACGGAGAGCTTGCCGAGGAGGCCAACAACATCATCGACAGGCTCCAGGGCCACCAGGCCGAGATTCTGGGGAGGGACAACGCGAAGAACGGCCCCGACCGAAGCGTCGATGGCGTTCTGATCCAGACCAAGTACTACAAGACGGCACGCGGCTCCCTCGAAGCATGCTTCGATCCGAGCAGCCATCAGTATCGCTACCTCACAGAAGACCGCACGCCGATGCAGCTCGAAGTCCCGAAAGACCAGTACCAGCAGGTGCTCCGCAGTTTCGAGAAGAAGATTAGCCAAGGCAAGGTCCCCGGCGTCAGCGACCCCAAGGACGCCGAGAAGATCGTCCGCAAAGGCAAGCTCACATACGACCAGGCGGTGAACCTCGCCAAGCCGGGAACGGCGGAATCGCTGAAGTATGATGCTGCAACCGGCGCGGTCACATGCTCCTGCGCATTCGGCCTGTCGTTTCTAGCGACGACGTTCATGGCGTACAGGGAGACCAGGGACATCACCGGTGCCGTCCAGGCGGGCATCGCCGCCGGCGTCCAGGTGTTCGGCCTGTCCTTCGCCCAGCACATGGTCGTCTCGCAGCTCTCCAGAACGGGGCTTTCCAACGCGTTGATGGCACCCAGCCAGGCGGTGGTCGGCGAGCTCGGATTCAAGACGTCCGCCACAATCGTCAACGGCCTGCGCGCCCTTACGGGCAAGACCGCCATCAGCGGTGCGGCCGCCTCCAAGCAGCTTGCGAAGATGCTAAGGGGCAACGCCGTCTCGGCAGCGGTGACTCTCGCCGTGTTCTCGGTCCCCGAGACCTACAAGCTCTTCCAGGGCAAGGCAAGTGGCGCCCAGTACGCCCAGAACATGGCATGCCTCGCCACCTCGATCGCCGGGGGAATCGCCGGCGCCGCCGCGGCAGGTGTCGCGGCGGCGAAGGTCGGCGCCGTGGCCGGCACGGCGGTGTCGCCCGGCGAGGGGACCATCGTCGGTCTCGCGGGCGGCATGGTCGGCGGAACGGTCGGCACAGTGGCTGCGGGAGTAGTCGGCGGGATACTGTTCGAGGGCGACAGCGCGTCTTTTGGGCGGTACTTCAACGCCATGGTGTCGTGCATGGCGGTCGAGTACCTGCTCGACGGACGAGAGATGGATGAGCTGCTTGCCGTCCTAAACTGCGTAAAGCCGGAAGAGTTCAGGACGCTGATGGAGGAAACACTCTCATCGCGGGACCAAGAGGCGAAGGTCCGGGCGTTCCTTGTTCCGATGTTCGATGAGACTGTGTCGCGCAGAGAGCGCTTCGCGCTTCCCACCAGCAGACAGATATCCGATGCCCTTGTCGAGTTCGAGCAGGATGCCGAGGAGAAACCGACAGCTTAGCACGTTGCGCTCGACGGAATCGAAGAGGTAGGCATTCCTTGTATTCTTCCAGTCCCACGAATCGCTTTCCGGGGAGTCGGACTTGACTGCGATTTCGCACATCGCCATGGTCGCTCCCGTCAACTCCGTCATCGAGGTGAGTCCATTATCCACCCACCGCATACTCCCTGAGCTCGAAACGCCAACCAGGATGGGCTCGTAATGGCGGGGGAGTGCAGCAGACGCTCTGAGAGCCGCTGTATGGCCCCATTTTTTTTCCTCAAACTAGCCACCTGTGCCACGAACCTCAAATTGTTCGAATAATCGCCAAAAGAAAAGCCCGCACAGCCTGTGCGGGCTTTCGGTATGAGCACACAGAACTAGAAGCACCAAGCAGGGCAGACGCAAATCGAGGTCGTCGCAAAGTCGCCGTCCAACGGACCGCCGCTGACGTTGACACGGAGGAAGTTCGCAGGGTAGCCCGGACTCACCGAACGCTCCCACCAAACGCTGCCAATGGAGATGGCGGAGTTGCTCGAATAGTTCGATTTCACCTTACCCCTGAAGCCCTCGTACTGGGCGCCCTCGGAGGAAGTCCACGGGAAACTGGAGACCCAATAGGAAATGGGGACGATCTCGGAATCGCTGAGTAGGAACAGCTTGTCCGTTGTCGCCGTCACGGTGTCATCCTTTTCCGTGTACCCGCTGACGTTGTGCGAGAGCTTCCTGACCGGTTTCACCTTGGACTGGAAATCGGAGGGCATCAGGTTCCAGATCTCGCCGGAATTCATTTTCCGGCGCAAGTCCGACTGCTCCCAGCCGCCGGCATTCGTTTTCGTGGCGTTCATGCAGGATCTGATACCCGTCGAGGTGGTGAGGAACGTCAGTCCCGCCTTGCCCGAACCGTCCGTGAGGTCGTCGTGGTTGATGCCGATGATGCGGTACTCGAGCGTCTGCCCATCTGTCAGCTTTATCGAGAACTTGGTGGCGGCATCCATGGCGGCCTTCGCCTTGGCGTAGGCGATAGACGATGTACCGTTCTTGGCAATGTCTCTGGCAACCGCCTCCTGCTCATCGAGCGTCCAATCCTTCGCATCCTTGGCTACCGCCGCTTGGACAGTCGCGGAGTCGGCCCCAGTGGAGCTGTCGCCGGACGCGCCTCCCTCGGTGCCGCCGGTCGCCCCGCTGTTCACCGTGTTGCCGACCAGGTTGAACTGGTTTCGGATGGCACCCGCCACGCCGGGTCCGGCGAACACTATGACCAGGCCGATGATCGCGATGATCAGGACGTACTCGATGATACTTTGACCTCGGAGGCGGGTATTCCTAGGAGATACCCCCCCCCCGAAGGTTCCGCGCCGCTGCATACATATGCGACACTCCCTTCGTATGGGGATTGATATTGCATGCAGAGCGTACGTTAGAGCGAACCAATCAGCCCGTAACGTGCCGATGCGGCAACAAGTGCGGCGGGGAAGGAGTCAGGCGCCCTCAGAGCGGCTATGACGCTCGCTTCGGGCGTTGCCCGCATTCCTATCGAGGCAACCGTTTCACACCTTTAGATAGACGAATGAAAGCCATAGAAAAGCGGGGTCCGGCTACAAGCCGAACCCCGCCCAAGAGAAACATTTAGAGTCGGGGAAGACACTACGTGTATCACTCGGCCTCCGCTGCCATGCGCACGACCTCTTCCATTGGGTAACGTATTCCATCATCCGCGTCCAAGGCCTCGTCGTAGGCCTCGGTGTCCGCCATGTCCTCAGCCTTCTCGAGGGCGGCCCTTTTCACGAACTCAGGAAAGGACATGCCGGCGGTGTCCGCAAGGCTCTGAATCAAGGCCCTTTCGTCCTCGTCGAACTTGACCGCGATCTCGCACATCGCCATGGTTGCTCCCGTCAACGCCGTCATCGAAGTGAATCCATTATCCACCCACCGCATACGCCCTGAACTCCAAATGCCAAGCAAGGGAGAAAACCGAGGACCCGAAGGCATTATCAAATCGGGCGATGAAGGGAGTGAACAGGACGACGTAATCGGAGTCCGTCCCGCCATCTGGGTCAAATTGAATTAGAAGCCGGCTCTCAAAACGGCTGAAACGAAAAGCCGACCTCGATGCGCTTGGGGTCGGCTTCTCGCAGTGAGTTCGGTTCCGGTTACCGCCAGGCCTTGGGGAGAATTACTCCGGGGCCTTGCTATTGAATCCAAAATGATAAGCATCAGCGCGGACATTCCAATTCGAGCAATCGAGATTGAGCTTGTCACAGCACTCGAACATGAGACCGAAATCTGTTGCCTTTTCGGTAATTTCGAGCTGATCGACAGCGGCTTGCATTGCGCCGTCGCTCATTGCGCGGCAATTGTGAAACAGACAGTGGAACGACAGCACATTGGATGTTTCCCATCCGCCCAGATAGGGCGATTTCATCCGTTTGCAGCCGAGAAAGGTACCGTTAAGCCTTATGAGCGACTGAGTGGACCAGTTCGACGCGTCGATAGAAGTCAGGCTACTGCAATCCCCAAAGGTCAAGAAGAAATCTGAACATCTGGACGTATCGAGCTTTTGGACATCGATGCTCGAAAGGTTCTCCATTCTGTAAAACCAGTAGTCGATTGAAGTCGGAGCTATGCCGCTATCGGCGACCTTTACCGTGCGGACCGCAGTTCGAACCGACCACCAAGGAATATTTGGCTCATGCGCGAGCCACTCACCCCGTTTATCCCAATTAAGGTTCACGTCCTTCTCTGACTCGAACCCCGTATAAACATCGGTCACCCTGCGGCAGTTGAACATATCTCCCACTTGCGGAACTCCACGCCTCTTGTAGAACATGAGGCTGTGGTCGTCCTCACTGTAAATCGCGAAGGCCGTGCCGTTCTGCGTGGAACTGATATGCCGCTGCGGCAATCACACTAAGAAGGTAAGGCGTTCGGAGTGACATCCCGTTCCAAAACGTATGGGCTCAATATGCCCATGTCGGGTCGGCGGATGTCTGACGTCCGCTATGCACGCGATCTCCTGTCCGACAGGAACCATGCGCAGAAGCGCAGGACGGGCAGGGCCGGCCCCGGCTGCCGTCCGGCCGCAGGAGATGCCAGGAGCCACAGGGCGAGCGCTGCGGCCTCGGGCGATGCGTGAACCTCCTCCGCGGCCGCTGCGACCTCGTCCTCGAGTTCTTCGGTGGCCCTGAGCCACGAGCGGTTGATCGATTGCCCTATAAGTTCATCAGGTACGCTAGAGCCAGTCGTCATTATAGACGAACCCCCTCGTATACAGCTCATCGACGAAGCGCAGCGCGTCGTGCGCGGACCAGTCCTTCTGGGCCAGGCCTTCTATCGCGATGGCGATGCTCTCGAAGATTCCGACACCATTCCTGAACAGGATCTTCAGCGCCTCGTCCCTCGCGGCCTGGTTGTTGCGGAGGGACGGAAGGAACGCAGCCGGGATAACGGCCTCGTAGAACATGTCCCGATCGAGTACCGCGAAGCGGCCGGGGACCCTGTTCCTGGCGTTCATCTCGTTGACGAGCGCGACGAAGCGGGGCCGGGTCGAGGGTGCTATCCTGCGCGGCGAGAGGAATGTCGTGGCAACGATCCCGCTACTCTCCATGTTGATCGATATCTGGATCGAGGGGACCGAGCTCACGATGAAGTGGGCGGCGTCTGCCCTGAGCTCCACGACGTTGCCGTGCATGACGATGCCGGGGCCGTGTGCGGGCCTGTACCTGCCGTCGGCGCTTGCCTGGTCACGGACGATCTGCCTCAGCAGGTCTTCATTCGAACACTGCCCGCCATTTATGGCCTCCATAGACGACCTCCTTCGGACATAAATCTCAACTGTTCTCACTATACATGTTGCAGTCACTGCGAACAAGAACTATACTTCGAACAGCAAAACGCATGCTACCTATTAAAGGAGATAACAACATGGCGAACCAGACTCCCCCCATGCGCAAAGCAATCCGCACTGCGAACGAGAACGCGTGGCTCCTGTCTGAAGCAACGTCTCGCGTGATTGCAGAAACAGGCAAGCCCGCCCCAACGCCGAGCACGGTGCTCGCATATGCCTTAGACAAGTTGGACGATCAGATGACAATAGCCGCAGCCGCCAAGAAGAGGATCGATTTTGATCAAGTTATGTGCCCGATCGAGGAATTCTGCAAGCTGGCCCAGCTTCCTCCAGCAACGACCAGCAGCCTGAGCGGCCGCTATGTCTTCACGGTAACGGGTCAGAAGGTAATCACTCATCTAATGCAAATGAACGCTCGCCTGACGCTCGACCTTCTGCCCTGCGAAGTTAAAAGTTGCTACACCATCCGTTGCGCTATGCGCGTCTTTCTGCTGGACGCATACGGCACGGTGCCGATGGTGTAGTAGACGCCTGGACACGCAGAAACCGCGCGCCATCCCATCTAGCCGCCCGGCCGGTGGTTTGCCAATTCGTCCCAAAACGTATGCCGTCCGGCACGACCGACGGCCGAGTCTTGCGCCCCGTTCGGGCAGCGCCAGAACCCCGTGCCGGAACCCATGCGGTCGATTGCAGGGGAATTCAGCCGAGGCCATCGAGGAGCCGACCTAGGGACGGCGCCCTCAGTCCTCGAAGGATTTCAACCGCCCCTTAAAGGCTCGGATTGATTTAACGGTTGATTCAATCCGGCAGAATATGCCGGGCATGGACCGGTTGACACAATGTAAGGTAAAAAGCAGATGCGGCCGTACGCCGGTGCGGGGTTCGGGTGATGTGATAGAAAGAAATATACGTATTACATCTAACCAAGAGGTGCGTCATGGCAACCGCCACCGCAGCCCTGAGAATCCCCGAGGACCTTGCGAACAGGTACGACCGCCTGGCGAAGTCGACGGGCCGCACGAAAAACTTCTACATGGCGGAGGCGCTTGCCGCAGAGATAGGCAGGCTCGAATACGAGTACGGCCTCATGAATTATCCGGGAAGCGTTTGGTTGCGAGCCACGCCGGTGTGAGGGGCCTGAGTCGTCAGGCCCCGCACAGGGGGACCGCGATGGTGGCCACCGCGCCGCCCGAGGGGCTGTTGGCGAGCGAGACGGAGCCCCCGTGGGCGCTCGCGGCCTCGGAGGCGACGTGGAGGCCGAGCCCGTAATGGCGGCCTCCGTCGCGCGAGGAGCGGGAGGAGTCGTCTGTGAAGAGGCGCTCGCAGCCGCGTTCGAGGGCGGCGGGAGAGAAGCCCGGTCCGTCGTCGGACACCTCGATGACGAGGCGCCCGCCCGCGACGTCGCAGGAGACCGCCACGCGCGAGCGCGCGTGCTCGGCGGCGTTGGCCACGAGGTTCGCGGCGGCTCGCGCCAGGGCGGTTCGGTCGAGCGGGGCCTCGGGCGCGCCCGCGACAGCGGGGCCCGTGGCCGCGTCGAGCGTCACGCCTCGCGACCGGGCGATCTGGGCGGCCTCGGCGAGGACCTGCTCGCAGAGCTCGGCCGGCCGCATGGGGGCCCTCTCCGCCCCGCCGGACCCGCGCGAGGCCTCGATGAGCAGGCGCACGTAGCCGTCGAGCCTTTCGACACCGCCGGCTATGTCGCGCGCGGCGGCCGCGAGGTCGGCGTCTTTCTCGTCTTCCAGCTCCTCCGCCACGAAGTCGGCGTTGGCGCGCAGCACGGTGAGCGGCGTCTTGAGGTCGTGGGCGAGCGACGCCACCTGCTCGCGCTGCCCCCGCTCCGCGGCCCAGCGGGCCTCGAGCGACTCGGCGAGGGAGGTCCGCATGGCGTCCATCGCGGCAAGGACGTCGTTCACCTCGCGCACGTTGGTGCTGCCGACCGCGAAGTCGAGCTCCCCCGCGCCGACGCGCCCCGCCGCCTCCGCGAGCGGCGCCATCTTGCGCGAGATCACGCGGCTCGCGCGGCGCGCCACGAGCGCGAGCGCGAGCGCGCTTCCCGCAGCGGCGCCGACGAGCATGAGGTTCTGCGGGTTGGGAAGCAGGCCGGCGAGGTCGCGCGAGACCCACTGCGGCAGGTACTCGCTGACGAGTGCGCAGGCCCCGCCGCCCTTGAGCGGGAACGCGGCGTAGGTGAGGCCCGAGCCCCCGCCCTCGATCTCCACTGTGCCCGGATCCGCGGCGAGTGCCGCACGGGCCATTTCCGTCGCGTCCTCGAGCCGCGTGCCCTCGAGGTCTGTCATCAGCACGTGTCCGTCCTTGTTCAGGATGAGGTAGCGGTACGCCGTCGGCACGTCCTGCTGCCCGCAGACGCCGTCGCGTGCCAGGCCCTCCGCGACCTCGCGCGCATTGGCCGGCCCCCAGCTTGCCTCGTAGACGAAGCCCGCGTTGATCGCCGCGGAGAGCGCCATGAACGAGGCGAGCCACGCCGTGGCGACCGCCGCGAACGCGTAGGCGAAGTAGCGCGCGATGACGAAGGAGAGCGGCATGCCCCCGCGACCTCGCGCCCCGGTCCTCAGAGCTGCCACTTGTACCCCATCCCCCAGACGGTCGCGATCGGATCGGCGCCGGCCTCGGAGAGTTTCCTCCGGGCGCGGCTGACCTGCATGGATATGGCCGCGTCGTCGGCGTCGCTCTCCCAGCCGAGCACCGCCTCGCGTATCTGCGCGCGGCTCATGACCTGCCCGGGGTGGCGGGCGAGGTACTCGCAGATGGCGTACTCGGTAGGCGTGAGCGGCACGGCCTCGCCGCCCACCGCGAGGCCGCGCGCGCCGAGGTCGATCCGCACCTCCCCGAAGGAGAGGGCGTGCGAGCGCGGCCGGCGCTCACGGCGCAGATGGGCCGCGACCTTGGCGCGCAGCTCCGCGGCCCCGAAGGGCTTGCGGACGTAGTCGTCGGCGCCCAGGCCGTAGGCGGCCACGGCGTCCTCCTCGGCCACGCGCGCGGTCAGGAAGACGATGGGCCCGTCGAAGTCCGGGCGGATCTGCCGCACGAGCTCGAAACCGTCGAGCCCCGGCATCATGACGTCGCAGAGCACGAGGTCGAAGCGCGAGAGGTCCATCCCCGGGACCGCCGTCGGGTCCGCCGCCCTGACGACCTCATGGCCGTCGCGGCCGAGGACGCGCGCGAGCGCGTCGAGGATCGCCCGTTCATCATCCACTGCCAGTATCCTCGCCATGTTCGACCTCCTGAAACTTCCGTCGAAATTGTACTAGCGCCGCGCTCAGCGGTCCAGAGCCCTGCGCGCAGCGCCGACCCCCAGCCGGCGTCGAGCAAGTCATTCCCGCCCAGGACGAGCGCTGCGGAGAGGAGGACGAGCATGGCGGCGAGCGGCCTCCTACGCATCCGCCCTCCCGTCCTCGAAGCGGCAGAACCAGGCGAGAAGGACGGCGTCGGCTAACAGGGTGAGCACGAGGCCAGCGAGCGCAGTCGTGAGGAGAGGGCCCGCCGCGCGTGCTGCGTCGATGAAGGCCTCCACCCCGAGCGACCCCAGGCGCGCGGGCCAGGCGAGCGGCACCCAGCTCAGGGGCGTCGCCAGGGCACCGGTGAGCTCGCCGGTCATGAGGCCGTGCGCAAGTCCGCCCACTGAGAAGAACGCGAGGAGCATACCCGCCGCGCCGGCGCCGATGGCGGCGTTGCGGCCGAGGCGCAGGGCCACGCCGAGCCCCAGCGCGTAGAGGGGCAGGCTGCCCAGCACGATGCCCGCCCAGGCGGCCGCAAGCGGAGCGGGCCCAAGCGGCAGGCGCCCGGCAACGGCGAGCACGGCCCCGAACACGCCGAGCGCCACGGCCAGCGCGCCCGCGCCGAGCGCCGCAAGGGCGAGCAGCTTCGCCGCGACGGCGCGCCCGCGCGAGGGGACCGCCGTGAGGTTGGCGAGACGCCCGGCAGCGCGCTCGTCGTCCACGGTGAGCCCACAGACGATGGCGGACATGAGCGGCATGAGGGCGCCGAGGAACTGGGCGTAGGCGTCCGCGCCCAGCGCCGGGTCCCATCGGGTTACGGAGAAGTACTCGCCGCAGGCAAGACCGGCTGCCAGGCCGCAGACGAGGTGCACCGCCGTGAGCGGGGAGCGCGCCAGGCGCAGGGCCTCGGAGAGCAGGGCCCGCGGGAGAGTCATGCGCGGCGTCGGGTCGGAGAGTCGTGCCATGGCCATCACCTCTCCTCGGAGCGCGCGAACCAGGCCGCGCCCGCCGCCGTGAGCGCGGCGAACGCGAGCGCGCTGACCGCAAGGCCCGCTAGCGTGAGCATGCCGTCCGCCGCGAGCGCCCCGCCGAGCGCCATGTCCGCCGCGAGTGGCTCGCCGCTCGGCAGCACGGGGATGAAGCTCGTGGGTATGACCATGCTCGCCGACGGCGGAAAGAGCTGCGGCAGCGGCACCAGCGACCAGGCGAACCCGCCCACGAGCTGCGCGGCGAGCGGGCAGAAGATGCCCGCGAGCATTCCGAGCCGCGCCGTGAGGAAGAGCCCTGCGGGGATCATCCACGCCGCGGTCACCGTGTTGGCGAGCGCGCAGAGGAGCATCGTGAGGGTGCCCGCGGCCGTGAGGCCCTGCGAGGAGAACGCCGATCCCGCGAGGTAGATGCCGAAGACCACGAGGTTCGAGAGCGTGCAGAGAGCGAGGCACCAGAGCGCCTTGGCCCACCAGGCGCGCCCGAGCGGGAAGCCCAGGCCCAGAAGCCCCCGCATCCGCGTGCGAGCGTCCGCCCGCGCGACGCACGCCACCACGAGCGAGAGAGACACGGGCAGGAAGAGCGCGTACCAGTAGTTCCACGCGCTGAAGATCTGCACGCCCCGGTAGGGCATCGCGCCGAGCAGCGGCATCGGCAGCGCCATGAGCACGGCCAGGCGAACCGGTGCCGCGTGGCGCGACTTCAGGGCCTCGGCGCGCAGGCCCGCGAGCAGGCCGCCTTTCTCGCCCGTCATGCCGCCACCTCCCCGCGTGCTCGTCGCCCTTCCCGGCAGAAACTCATGAAGAGTTCCTCGAGGTCCTGCCCGGGCCGAAGCGCATCCTCGTAGGCGAGGCGCCCTCCGCAGATGATGCCGATGGTGTCCGCCATCTGCTGCACCTCGGAGAGGATGTGGCTCGAGACGATCACCGTCGTGCCCGCCGCCGCGAAGCCGCGGATCTGGTCGCGCAGCTCCTCGATGCCGATGGGGTCGAGGCCGTTGGTGGGCTCGTCGAGCACGAGCAGGCGTGGCCGGGCGATCAGCGCCAGCGCGAGCCCCAGGCGCTGCCGCATGCCCATCGAGAAGCGCCCGGCGCGCTTCTTCCCAGTGTCTGCGAGGTCCACGGCGGCGAGCACCTCATCTATGCGGCTCTCGGGAAGGCCCAGCAGCGTGGTGCGCACGCGCAGGTTCTCGCGCGCGGTGAGGTTGGGGTAGAGCGGCGCCTCCTCGATGAGGCTGCCGATTGCGTAGAGGTCCTCGCGGCGCCAGGCGTGCCCGGCAAAGAGGATCTCCCCGGCCGTCGGCCGCAGCATCCCGCAGATCATCTTGAGCGTTGTCGACTTGCCGGCGCCGTTGGGGCCGAGCAGCCCGTACACCTCGCCCTCGCGGATATGAAGGCTCACGTCGGCCACGGCGTCCTGCGCCTGGTCGCCGCGGCCGAAGCGCTTGGTGAGCCCGCGCGTCTCGAGCATGTAATCCATGGGCTTATCCTTTCTCTTCCGGGCGCGCGGGCCGAGTCGCCGTGCCCGCGCGCCTTACCTTTCGGGTTCACCATCCATGATGGGGCGCGTTTCTAACGAAGCCGTAACGGCCGTTGGGCTCTTTTGGTGCCAGCCCTTCTCGACCCGTACGCATTTGCTTAAAGCAACAACTTTCCCGATCGATGTAATCACCGAATCAAAACGTGTACACCAGCCACCAAAGATGCCGAAAAATGTCGCTTTTGGAGGCTGATGTACACAAATGCAGAATCCAGCGCAGCCCAGAGGCGCCCTCCACATGTCTGGACTCTCTATGGCTGCGCTGGATAGACATCGCTGGAACGGGTATAGTATCGAAAGTTTTGTCGTTAACCAGCGGGGGAGTCCTGTGGGCATCAAAAAGAAGATCAAAAAGGAGCTTATCGGCACTTCCGATTACCCGTCGAATAAGATCTTTACGATCTCCAATTTCATCACCTTTACGCGCCTGATCCTCACCCTGGTATTTCTGTACCTGTTTGTGACGGATAACAACCGTGTCATCGCCATCGTTATCTACGCCGTTGCCGCCTCCACCGACTGGATGGACGGTCAGATCGCCCGCATGACTAAGACGGTCTCGTGGCTCGGCAAGGTCATGGATCCCATTTGCGACCGTGCGCTGCTGTTCACCGGCGTACTTGGACTGGTGGTCCGCGGAGAGCTGCCCATCTGGGTCTGCGTACTCATTATTGGCCGCGACATCTATCTGGGCATCGGCACGCTTATCGTGCGTCATTATCACCGTCGCCCCATCGATGTGGTCTTTCCCGGAAAGATTGCCACGGCGCTGCTCATGACCGGCTTCTCACTCATGCTGCTCGGTTTCCCCGTTATTGACGGCCTGCACCTTTTATCTTCAACCCTTACGGCCTTCCCGGGCCTCAACGGAAGCTCGGTGCCCCTCGGCATCTACTTTGTGTACGGCGGCGTGATCTTCTCCATGCTCACGGCTGTCATCTACTCCATTAAGGGCGGAGTGGCCATTAAACAGGCTCTCGCGCATCCCGAGGACGAGGACATCGACTTTCTGAACCCTGAAATCGAAGACTGATTCGTTGGGGTATGATTACGTACGGTTCATTATTTGCGGCACGTCCGCGATAAGTTAGGGGTTGTCATGGACAACATGGTTAACAATATGCCTCAGAATGATAAGACTGCTGACGCTACCTGCGTATTCCGCGTGCCTTCAAGCGACGTCACCGTTCCCGACCTCATGGCCAACGTGCGCATCACCGCCCCCGTCCTGTCCATCGTCAAGGGTCCGCAGACTGGTGCCGCCTTTGAGCTCGAGGACGACGTGACCACCATCGGCCGCGATCCCGCGAACGGCATCTTCCTTAATGACATGACCGTTTCGCGCAGCCACGCGCGCATTATTCGCGAGGGCCTCGGCGCTCGCATCGAGGACCTGGGCTCGCTCAATGGTACCTGGGTCGACGGTGCCATTGTCAATGCAGCCCCGCTGCACGACGGTTCTTCCGTTCAGATCGGTACGTTTACGCTCATCTACCACGAGAGCACGCCGGAGCGCATCGAAACCGGTGAGTAGGGCATGGCCGAACGCAACTATCTGAGTATCGGCCAAGTCGTCAACCTACTTCGAGGCGCATACCCCGATCTTTCGAACTCAAAAATTAGATTTCTAGAGGATGAGGGGCTCATTACCCCTCATCGTACGCCTAAGGGATACCGTCAGTACTCTAAGGAGGACGTTGATCGTCTGGAGGTCATCCTGCACTTGCAGAAGACCCGCTACATGCCGCTCAACGTGATTAAGCAGCGCTTGGAAAACGCCACGGACCTGTCAACGCTCGCCTACGAGGTGGGCTTGCTATCCGATGTTCCGCTCAAGACGGAGCCCAAGGAGACTAAGCAAAAGCTGCATCCCATCGAGACCATTCCCGATATGTTGGGCGTCGAAATTTCGTTTATCCGCTCGCTCGCCGAGAACGACCTCATTCGCATCATCAAGAGTCCGCAGAATCGCGAGCTTGTCGATGGTCGCGATTTTCCGATCATCCGCTACTGCTCCGAGCTGTCGCGCTTCCATATCGAGCCGCGCAACCTGCGTCAGTACGTGTCTTCCGCCAACCGCGAGTCCTCGATGTTTGAGCAGGTGCTTGTGAGCATGCTCGGCATGGATACCTCCGATGACGAGCGCGACGCCAAGCTCGAGCGTGCGTTTAAGAAGCTTCACGACCTGACGGAGGGCGTGCACACCGCGCTGCTCAAGAACCGCGTTTTTGAGTCGCTCAACGCCGTGGTCGAGGACGCCGACATCGATGCACTCGATGAGGAAATCACTCGCTCCGAGTCCACCAAGGCCAAAAACGAAGAGATAGCCGCGCCGGCTTCGCACAAGGATTCTCTCGTCAAGCCGCTCAAGGTCGTCCCCCCTTCGCAATCCGGCACCGCCACCGCGGGCAAATAACCGCTGCTGAAATTTCGGGAACCCATTGAAAGGTCATGCAATGTACGACTTCGAATCTCAAATCGTCGACATCCCCGACTATCCCGAGCCCGGAGTCATCTTTAAAGACATCACGCCGCTCTTTGGCAATCCCGAGGCGCTCAAAGCCATGACCGATGCCCTCGCCGAGCACTTTGCCGGCATGGGAATCACCAAGGTCGTGGGTCCCGAGGCTCGCGGCTTTATGGTTGGCGTACCGGTAGCTGTAGCCCTTGGCGCCGGCTTTGTTCCCGCACGTAAACCGGGCAAGCTACCGCGCAAGACTGTGAGCCAGAGCTACGAGCTCGAGTACGGAACGGATTCCATTGAGATCCATGCCGACGCTATCAGCTCTAAAGATACCGTGTTGATTCTGGACGACTTGGTCGCGACGGGCGGAACCGTCGAGGCAACAGGTAAACTGGTGCGAGATATGGGCGCAAAGCTTATCGGTTACGGTTGTATCCTTGAGCTTGCGTTTCTCAACCCGCGCGAGAAGCTCACGCCGTCTGATGACGATGTGGAGCTCTTTAGCCTGGTGACGGTGGACTAGCCGTTACCCTTAGTTACTGGAAAGGAAGCTACATGCGCACAGCAAACACGCACAAAAACATGGCACGCTGCGCTGCTACGGCAACCCTCGCTTGTGTTTTGGGCTTGGGCCTCGCGGCTCCTGCCTACGCCGATACCGCATCCGACCTTGCCGCTGCTCGTACGAAGCTCGAGCAGATCGGTACCCAAACTCAGCAGATTTACGATGAGCTCGCCACGCAGACGCAGGCGCTCGATCAGACTGCCGGCGAGATCACGCAAAAGCAGCAGGAGATCGCCGATGGTCAGGCTAAGCTCTCAACCTATGTCGCCGGCGAGTACAAAACCGGCGGTCTGAGCCTGCTTCAGGTTCTGACGGGTGTCGATGACCTGAGCGATATGCTCAACCGTCTGTTCTACTACGGCAAAGTTTCCGATAAGCAAGCTCAGACCATTCAAGAGGTCAAGGAGCTTAAGCAGCAGCTCACCGATAAGCAGGCCGAGCAGGAGAAGAACGTCGCCGCCACGCAAAAGAAGGTCGACGAGCTTAACGCCCAGCAGGCTGAAGCCCAGAACGTCGTAAACTCCCTGGATTCGCAGCTGCAGGCCGAGCTTGCCGCCGAGGCCGAGGCCAACGCCGCGCTGCAGGCCGGCATCAACGCCAGCACCGCCGAGAAGGCCACGGTGAGCAACGAGACTGCCGGTACGACCGAGAACACCAACAACGGTGGCCAGACCAGCAATAACAACAACCAGGGCGGCAACACTCCGGCTCCTACGCCGGCACCTGCTCCGACGCCGCAGCCCTCCACGCCTGCTCCGGCTCCGACGCCTTCTGCTCCGAGCCAGTCCGTCGACGGCGGTTCTGTTGTCTCGCGTGCATACAGCAAGCTTGGTTGCGCCTATTCCTGGGGCGGAATTGGCCCGAACAGCTTCGACTGCTCTGGTTTTGTAAGCTATTGCCTTACTGGTCGCTATTGCCGCCTGGGCACCACGGGCACCTTTATGGGCTGGACGCGTGTGTCCGATCCGCAGCCCGGTGACGTTGTAGTCAACTCGTACCACACCGGCATTTACATCGGTGGTGGTCAGATGATTCATGCTTCTGACTACAACACGGGTGTTATCATCAGCTCCGTTGCCGCCGGCATGAACAACAACTACATTTTCGTGCGCTACTAAGTATTCAGATAAAGCAAACGGATATGGACCTCGTGGCTTTGAGTCATGGGGTCCATTCTTTTGCCTTTAGTGCAGTCCGCTATCTAGTTTTGAATACTAGATAGCGGCCCAATCGGTCTGCAAGATGGCTATAATTGAATGGGAACGATTAGAAAGGACCCTCTATGAGCTGGGCACTTATCTCCGATTCAAGCTGCAACCTCCGCGATTGGCAACCGACCGCGCCCCATACCACCTTTGCATTTGCGCCCCTCAAAATTCGAGTGGGGGAGCATGAATTCGTCGATGACCTTTCGCTCGATGTTCATGAGCTCAACTGCGCTGTTCAGGCGGAGACGAACGCTTCTTCGAGCGCTTGTCCCAGCGTAGGGGAGTGGGCCGAGCTCTTCAAATTGGCAGACAAGACCATCTGCATGCCGATCTCTGAGGGCGTGTCGGGCAGCTACAACGCGGCAGCCACGGCTCGCGATATGGTTCTTGCCGAGGAGCCCGACCGACAGATTCATCTAGTCAATTCACGCGCAGCTGGCGGCAAAATGGACCTCATTTTCTTGCTGTTCGACCGCTATCTTGCAAGCAATCTGAATGTCTCATTCGAGGATGCTTGCGCATACTTCGATAGCCTTGAACAGAACAGCAAAATCCTCTTCAGTTTGTGCAATTACGAAAACCTCGCCAAAGCCGGACGTATCCCTAAGGCAGCCGGCGTCATTGCCAACAAGCTCAATATCCGTATTTTGGGCACAGCGAGTGAGGCCGGTAAAATCGAACTCGTCGGGCACACGCGTGGCGAAAAGAAGATGCTCAACAAGATCATCGACACTATGGAAGCCGAGGGCTTTACGGGCGGTGAGGTCGTCATAGATCACGTTGAGAACGAAGCTGGAGCCCAGGCGCTCACTGACCGCATAGTCGAGCATTGGCCCGGCTCCAAGACCATCATCATGCCCTGCAACGGCCTGGATTCCTATTACGCCGAGATGCACGGCCTCATCATCGGCTACGGCATGGGCGTAGCTTCGGGCAAATAAAGTCCAACCAAGCAAAAATACGGGCGGGACAAAGCGACAGATGGCTCTTTGTCCCGCCCGTTTTATACGTCGGCTAGCTATTAAACCCGTTGAACTTGAGATAGCTCATCAAGTAAGCCTTCGAAACGAAGGACGATACCGCGCTACGCACAAGCAGCGACTCACGCGTTACCTGATGCGCCGTATCGGGCACGGGAGTCTGCTCGACGGAAAACGCCGCACGAATCGATGCCTCGAGCTGATCGACCACATAATCAAAGGCCGTCGGGGCATCGTAGCTCAAACGCTGAATGTTAAAGAGTGCCTGCACCGCAGCAATAGGTAGCACCTGCTTAAAGATGCAGATAGCGATCAGGCGGGCAATCTGCTCGCGGCCATATTGCTTTTTGACCGGAGCAGGCACTAGGCCGACCTTTACGTAGTTATTGATCATCGATGGCGTAATGATAGGCTGCTCAACGCAAATGGACAGCGGCTCCATCCAAAGCGCAACATACTCAATAACCTGGTCGCGGTAGAGTGTCACATTGGGCAACTGGTCATAGCGCGGCAGACTCAACGTATTGAGTTTGCGCACGATATCGGACTGAATAAATGCATCGGGCAGCACAGTGGGCTGAATATCCTCAGGCTTAATGCTGACCGACGAATCGGACATCGGGATAACGCGTTTGGCGTGGTTCATAAGGATCCTCCGTTCATTAGCTATATTGTATTCTAGGTTATCTAGTTTTGCATACTATATAACCGGAAAGTAAAAGTGGTTGGACAGCACATTGATACACCGTCCAACCACTTTGTTAAAAGACAACAACCTTACATAAGATATATTATCGTACTTATCCACGAAGAAACGCGTATGCGCTCGTTGCTGCTATGGCTCCGTCAGAAACGGCGGTCACAACCTGGCGTAAACGCTTGGAACGGATGTCGCCAGCGGCAAATAGACCTGGCGTGCGGGTCGCCATGGAATCATCAGTAACAATACCGCCGTCCGGCGCCAGATCGACTAGATGCTCAACAAGCTCGGTATGGGGTTGCGTCCCGGTAAAGACAAAGATGCCAAACGAGCCGGGCTCAAATGACTCGGTATGAGTCTCACCAGATGCATTGTCCTTAAAGGCGATCGTCGTTGGCATGGCTGCGCCCGAGAGCTCCACAATACTAGTTTGGTACCTAACTGTAATATTGTCCTTTTCGAGCACCTTCTGAACAACACCATCAGGCGCACGAAACTGGTCGCGACGCAGCACGATGGTCACGCTGCTGGCGATTTCTGACAAGAACAGAGCTTCCTCGCAGGCAGCATTGCCGCCGCCGATGACAAAGACCTGCTTGCCGCGAAAGAACATACCGTCGCACGTCGCGCAATACGAAACGCCACGACCGCGATACGTATCCTCGCCAGCGAAACCTGCCGGACGCGGCGTGGCACCCATGCAAGCGATAACGCTCGGGGCCAGCGTATCGCCCATATCGTGATGCACCGTAAACAGCGCTGCATCGGCATCGTAGTCGACGCCCGTCACCATACTCCATTCAACCTGAGCCCCCAAGCCTTCAGCATGTTGTTGAAACCGCTCACCAAGTTCAGCACCGCTCAGCAGCGGAATGCCCGGATAGTTCTCGACCTCATTGGTTGTGGCGATCTGCCCTCCCGACATGCCCTGTTCAATCACGGTCGTCGTTAGGTTGGAGCGCGCCGCATAAACGGCTGCGGCATAGCCCGCAGGGCCGCCACCGATAATCGCAACATCGATCGGCTGATCGGTAGTCATGAAGAGACCTCCTGTCGAAAGATTGGCGTTCTTTGCGCTCATACCCAAATTTAGGCGAACGTGACACTCATGCACTACAATGATTCATTGCGAAACAAAGATGAAGGGGAGTTATCGATGGATCAAACGCAGACGAGCAACGACGCTCCCCTGCCCACGCAAAGCACTCCCCAACCGGAGCAAATGACCGTTTCACCTGCACAAAAACCCCTAGTAACCATTGTGCACGCATCGGTTGGATCGGGCCACAAAGCCGCCGCCAACGCGATTGCACAAGCATTTGATCTTATCCGCGGCACCAAGGGAATCCCTGAGGATATTGAAATTGAAGTGCTCGATATCCTTGATTTTGGACGCATTAAATTCGACGGCAATAAGACCGCGGCTTCTTTTACGGGAGCCACGCGCCCCATTTACGACCTGACCTGGCGATATACGCTTACGGGACATCTACTCTGGGGCGGAGGCACGGCATGGTCGCGAATTATGTTCCCCGCCTTCAACGATTATGTCCGCACCCGCAGGCCCATGGCCGTGGTTGCAACACACATTACGGCAGCCAATGTTGCTGTGGGCGCCCGCGTCATCACGGGTATCGATTACCCGGTCATCTGCGTACCCACAGACTATGAAGTCGAAGGCTTTTGGCCCCACAAGGACACCGACCTGTTCTGCGTAGCCAACGAATTTATGGCCGAGACACTTCGCCCCCGCAAGGTTCCCGAGACCAAAATCCGCATTACAGGCATCCCCATTCGCGCCGGGTTTGATACGAACTACAATCGCGAGGAAGAACTCGATAAGTTCAATCTCCCCGCTGACAAGACCGTTGTGTTGGTGATGGCCGGTGCCAGTTTGCCTCAACCGTACGTTCGCTTTCGCGCGGAGATGGACCGCACACTCCCCTTCCTGCGCAGCTTCGAGGACATGCACTTTGTCTTTTTGCCGGGCAAGGATGAGGAATACGCCACCCGCCTCAAGACGCTCTTCGACGCCATGAAGCTCGAAAACGTCACGGTTCTGGACTACGTGGACGATATGGCAGCCCTCATGCACGGCTGCGACCTGGCAATCCTCAAATCGGGCGGACTCACGGTCACCGAGTGCCTATGCGCACATCTGCCGATGATCCTGCTGGGCAAATCATACGGTCAGGAAAAGGCCAACACAACGATGCTCACCGGCATGGGCGCCAGCATGCATGTCACCACCGCACGAGAACTAATCGTGACGTTGCGCCATCTGCACGATCATCCCGAATCACTCAAAGCCCTACTCATCAACGGCGAAGTACTACGCCGCCCTCACGCAGCCGAAGATATCGCCATCGCAACCATGGAGCTCGTAGGCAAACCCCAGAAAAGAAAACGCGCATTCTGCCGCTTCTACTGGGGCGATAAGCCAGCGCATATCCGCTAGCGTCTTAACGGCCGCTGCTCGGCGGGAGCCGCCCATATATCATTCCATGCTCAAACATTCTCGCTTCGCAGGGCGCACTAATCCCCCCCGTCCGGGACTCACCCATATCATTCCATGCTCAAACATTCTCGCTTCGCTACGCTCGCTGCGAAACTGCGCGTGGAACGATTTGGGTGAGCCCCGGACGGGAGGCTTCTTGCTTGAAAACAAATTGAAATCCAACTAGTAAGCCGGTGCGACAAAGGAGAAATCCCCTTGTCGCACCGGCTTACCAATTGATTAATGCTAACGGTTACCAGCGAAGATACACGGTAGTTGCAAGCATGCAAACGCAGCTCACCCGTGGGAGGGCCCTATATATCGTTCCACGCGCAGTTTCGCAGCGCAGCGAGAATGTTTGAGCATGGAATGATATATAGGGGCCTCCCACGGGTGAGCGGACATTACAATACGCCGCTAGAACCGAAACCGCCGACTCCTCGGTCGGTTTTATCCAGTTCGTCTACCTCTATGAAGTTAACCGTGGGGACTTCTTGGATGACGAGTTGGGCTATGCGGTCGCCTTTGTTGATTTGGATGTTGTTCGTGGGGTCTAGGTTAATGAGGATGACTTTGAGTTCTCCTCGGTAGTGGGCGTCGATGAGGCCCGGCGTATTGACTATAGACAGGCCCTGCTTGATGGCCAAGCCGCTGCGGGGCTGGACAAAGCCGGCGTAGCCGTCGGGCAGGGCGATGGCCAACCCAGTAGAGACCAGACGGCGTTCGAAGGGCTTCAGAACACAGTCCTCGTTGGAGCGCAGATCCAAGCCGGCATCGGAGGGATGGGCGTATTTGGGAAGCTCGACGGTGGGGTCGAGACGCTTTATGTTGACGGTAATGTTGGACATGGAATCACCTTAGCTTGTCGAGCTCTTGCAGAAACTCATCGACGTCTTTGAAATCGCGGTAGACCGAGGCAAAGCGGATGTACGCCACCTTGTCGATCTTGGCCAAGCGCTTGAGCACCATGTCACCCAACTCATGGGACGTGACGGCCGTCAGCGTACGAGAACGCAGCTCGACCTCGATATCGTCGATAATCTCATTGAGCTTCTTAGTGTCGATATCACGCTTGATGGTGGCGCGCATCAAGCCGACGAGCAGCTTATTGCGATCGAACCGCTGCTTGGTTCCGTCCGACTTAATGACCTCGATTGGGTCTTCGCATCGCTCGAACGTTGTAAAGCGGTAGTTACACGAGCAACATTCGCGACGGCGCTTAATGGTGTTATTTGACTCCTGCATACGGGAATCAACGACGCGGGTATGTGCCTTGCCGCATTTGGGACAGCGCATGGTACCTCCTCTTAAACGATAACAAGGGTACCATGCGCAGCGCGATAATGATTACGAACGAGCAGGAACCTTAAGATGCGCACCGGCGGCGAGCGAACCATGCTCCAGATGATTGACGTTACGGATCATGTCGGAAGTCTCTTGCGTGGAAAGGCCTTCGATTGGATATTCCTCAGCAAGCGACCAAAGAGAATCACCAGGCTGAACGCGAATGGTCTCATAGGTAACGTTGGAAACGGACTCGGCATACGCGGCGTGACGAGCACTAAAGACCGACGTAGCGAGGACAAAGAAGAGCGTAAGCGCAACGGCAACAGCGGCAATCGTCGGGACCTTCAGGGCAACGCGGGCCGGCGCGACTGCAGCCTGCTGATTGCGAGTAGGCTTTACGGTCAAAGGCTGAAAGCCGGAGCGGCCACCCTGAACAACCGTAAAAATGGGTTCCGCAGGCGTCTCGAGCTTAAGGGCGAGGTTTCCCTGGACCATATTCGTTGCGTTCATCATGTTCTCCTCTCGCGTGTTTTGCTGAGAACAGTTTTATCAAGCCGCGCGGACAAAAAAGTCTAGCGCGAGAACGAATGTTCGGTTATTATTATCTTCGAACAGTTGTTCCTGTCAAGCAAAATTCGAACATTTGTTTGACATGGGTAGAGAGGATGCCCTGATGGCTCGCAAAATTACCAAGCGTCAGCAGCAAATTTACGACTTCATCAAGGAATATCAGCAGGAGAAGGGTTATCCGCCCAGCGTGCGCGAGATGGCTTCTGCCGTGGGCCTTTCCTCCCCCAGCACCGTGCACGCCCATCTATCTGCCCTGGAGGCGCGCGGGCTACTCAAGCGCGATGCCACCAAACCGCGCGCCCTGGAACTCTTTAACGAGGACGGTTCCTCTGTCTCAATTTCTAAATCTGACGAGCCCACCGCACCTCGCGGAACGGTCTCGCTACCGCTCGTTGGTCGCGTCGCGGCTGGGATTCCCATTCTGGCCGAGCAGAATATCGAAGACACTTTTACGATCCCGACCGAAATCGCCACTGATCAGGGTTCCTTTATCCTTGAAGTGCATGGGAGCTCAATGATCAATGTCGGCATCTTCAATGGCGATTACATCATCGTCCGTGAACAAAAGAATGCCATGAACGGCGAAATTATCGTGGCCATGATTGATGGTTCAGCGACCGTCAAGACGTTCTACAAGGAGCAGGGACGCGTACGCCTGCAGCCAGAGAATGACACCATGGAGCCTATCTATGCAACGAATCCCGTTATCTTGGGCAAAGTCGTCGGCTTGATGCGCCGGTTCTCGTAATGCAAAAACGCATCACCATCTTTGATACCGTCCGCGGGTTTACGATGATTTCAATGGCAGGTTTTCACGCTTGCTACGATCTCGCCTACCTGTACGACTGGGATATGCCCTGGTTTACCCAGACCGTCTTTCAAGACATCTGGCGCGCCAGCATCAGCTGGGTATTTTTGTTTATCGCGGGTTGGATGTGCACGCTCTCACGCAACAATGCCAAACGAGCGGCCAAGTACGCTGCCGCAGCTTTGGTCGTCTGGATCGCAACAACGCTCGTATCGGTCGACGATTCAGTGAAGTTTGGCATCATTTATTGCATGGCGGCGTGTACCGCTGTGACAGCCGTAGCACGACCGATGCTTAAGAAAGTGCCCAGCACGTGGGGCATTGCGATATGCCTCGCTCTCTTCGCGGCGACATGGGGCATCCCGAAATCGACCTATTCATTCCCCTATTTGGCGTGGCTAGGATTTCCCGGCCCCCGGTTTGTTTCAGGTGATTACTACCCCATCATCCCGTTTTTCTTTATGTATCTTGCAGGATACTTCGCCGCACACATAGCGCAGGGAATCGATAAGACCATCCCAAGCTGGGCCTACGCCAATCCCATCCCGGCGCTCGCCAGCCTTGGACGTCATGCACTCCCCTTTTATCTGCTGCATCAGCCCATCATTCTGGGCATTTTGGAGCTCGTCTACTCGGTGCGATAACGCTCGAGCCGTGGCGCGATACGGGCCGGCAGCTTCGCAACAATACGAACGCCGCCCTCAAGATATTCCTCGTGCAAAAGGGTTCCCTGTTCATGCACCAGCGTGATGAGGGCGCCCTCGCGATACGGGATATCAGCGGAGAGCAACACATCGGTGGCAGCCGCCTCACGAGCAATACGGTCGACGAGATCGTCAAGTCCCTCGCCCGTCTGGGCCGAGAACAGAACGGCTTCCGGATAACGACGACGGAAACTCAATCGATCAACGCTATCGAGAAGATCGATTTTATTGAATACGGTCAGCGTTAGGCGCTCTCCAGCGCCGATCTCATCAAGCACGCGGTCGACAGCCTCCAGCTGCCGCTCATAGTCCTCGTCAGAGGCATCCACAACTTTAAGGATCAGATCGGCACCAAGAACCTCAGACAGCGTGGACTTAAAGGCATCAACGAGACCATGCGGTAGCTTTTGAATAAAGCCAACGGTATCGGTAATCGTCATGCCGCGACCGCCGGGCAGGCGATACGAACGCGTCGTCGGGTCGAGCGTAGCAAACAACTTGTCCTGCGAAAGTACCGTAGAGCCGGTCAGACGATTGAGCAACGTCGATTTACCGGCATTGGTATAACCGGCTAACGCGACGCGAAACGCCGGTGACTCAATGCGGCTCTTGGATTGAACATCGCGACGCTGTTCAACCTGCTTGAGCTCACGACGAAGCGCAGCGATCTTATTACGAATGAGGCGACGGTCGACCTCGAGCTGACTTTCGCCCTGACCAAAGCGTGAGCCGATGCCGCCGCGCGTCTGTTCCTTGGCGAGGTGGCTCCACATGCCACGCAGACGAGGCAACAGATATTGAAGCTGTGCCAGCTGTACCTGTAGGCGTCCCTCACGCGTCTGAGCATGCAGGCCAAAGATATCCAAGATCAGTGCCGTACGATCGATAATCTTTACCGGCTCGCCCACGGCTTTCTCCAAATAGGATTGCTGCGAGGGCGTCAGGTCGTCGTCAAAAATAACGACATCGGCATCCATGCGATGTACCAGACCGCACAGCTCCTCTACCTTACCGGAACCGATAAATGATTTGGGATACGGCTTTACCAAACGCTGAGACAAGCGAGCCACACACTGGGCGCCAGCCGTGTGGGCAAGACGCTCCAGTTCATCAAGCGAGCGATCGAGCGGCCATGCATTGTCGCGCCATTCAACACCAACCAAAATGGCACGCTCGGGCTCGGGTGCCGTAGGAACAAGGGGAAAACGGGCCATTAGACAGCCTCAATACGAAGTAGGATGTCCTCAACGACCTCATCGATCGTAAACTCGTCCATATCGAACCACACGATGCGGTCATCGCGTTTAAACCACGAAAGCTGACGTTTGGCATAGCGACGCGAACGCATCTTGATGAGTTCACGAGCCTCGTCCATAGAAATCACGCCATTGAAAGCATCAATGATCTCTTTATAGCCAATTGCCTGCATCGAAGTCAGGGCATCTCCCAGCCCCTGGTCCATAAGACCGCGAACCTCATCAACAAGACCCTGTTCAAACATCAGATCGACACGCAGGTTAATGCGCTCGTAGAGCACCTCGCGATTACGCGTCAGACCAAACCATAGGGCATGATAATGCTCGCGCGGAACACTAAACTGAGACTTTTGCTGCGCGTAGGACACTCCATCATCGTGCATTTCGAGCGCGCGAATCACGCGACGAACATTATGGGGGTGGATGACCGCAGCGGACTCGGGGTCACGCTCGGCAAGCAGCGCGTGCAGCGCTTCCTCGCCTATGCGCTCGGCAAGTTCCTGATACCCCGCGCGACGATCGTCCTCAAGCTCGCCCGAGGGAAAATCCATCTCATCCAGAGCGGCCTTGAGATACAAGCCTGTGCCCCCGCAAAACACTGGTAGGCGGCCCTCGCCAAGCAAACGCTCAACATGCACACGAGCGTCAGCCTGATAAAGCGCAGCAGAATATGCCACACCCGGCTCTACAATGTCGACGAGACGCAGCGGCGCCGTACACTCATCGGGCGCCATCTTTGCAGTACCGATGTCCATGCCGCGATAGATTTGCATCGCATCGCACGACAGCACTTCGGACGAAAGACGAGCTGACAAACGGTCGGCAACATCGCTCTTACCAACCGCCGTCGGACCGACGATCGCAACGGCGGAAAGACCTGCCCCGGGAGAAACCATTAGCGCGGCTCGCCCACAACGGAGCCAGACAAATACCAGGTCTTGGCAACGTCAACGTCAACATCAACGATCTTGCCAACAAGCTGATCAATACTGTAGCCCTCGGGGATAGGCGCATGCACGGTCTGATTCTTGGGACTCTTGCCCAGCAGGACCGCGTCGTTCTTTTTACTCGTTCCCTCAATGAGCGCCGGCACCACAGTATGAAGCTCACCCTGGTTATACTCGTGTGCCGTGGTCTCGATAACCTTAACCAGGCGGTTGAAACGCTCGAGAATAACCTCATGCGGCGTAGGATCGTCAATCTCGGCGGCCGGGGTACCGGCGCGCTTGGAATAGATGAAGGTATAGGCCTGAGCATAGCGGACCGTCTCGGCAAGTGAGAGCGTCTGCTCAAAGTCTTCTTCAGTCTCGCCCGGGAAGCCAACGATAATGTCGGTCGAGAGCGCGATATCGGGCATGCGGTTGCGAATGCGATCGACAAGGCCCAGATAGTCCTCGCGTGTATAACGGCGATTCATCTCTTTGAGGATCCGTGTCGAACCTGACTGGACGGCCAGGTGCAGCTGCGGCATAACGGCAGGCGTCTCGGCCATGGCGTCGATGGTCTCGGGGAGCAGATCCTTGGGATGCGAAGACGTAAAGAAGATGCGCTCCACACCCGTATCGCCCACGGCACGCAGCAGATCGGCAAAACGCGGCTTGCCAAACAGATCGCGACCATATGAGTTAACGTTTTGGCCCAGCAGCGTAATCTCACGCACGCCCTGGCGCACCAAACCGGTCACCTCGTCGACAATCTCATCGAAGGGGCGGCTTTTTTCGCGACCGCGCACGTACGGCACGATGCAATAGGTGCAGAAATTATTGCAGCCCGTCATGATGGGCACCCAGGCGTGATACTGGGTCTCGCGATGCCACGGCATGCTCATGGCATCCGTATCCTCATGCTCATTGGTGCGGATATGACGCTTGCCGTCAAGGAATGCCTCGGCAATGAGCTCGGCCACATGTGCGATAGAATGCGTGCCAAAGATGACATTGACGTTATCGACGTTGGTGAGCAGGCCCTCACCATCACGCTGCGCGATACAGCCACCCACGGCAACCACGCGCTTGCCCGAAGGCGAAGGCGGCAGGCTTTTGCAGGAATTGCACTGACCGTACAGGCGAGTATCGGCGGCCTCGCGCACGCAGCATGTCATGAAGACAACAATATCGGCATGCTCGGGATCGAGCGCCATGAGGCAACCATACGAATCGAGCAGACCGCTCACGCGCTCAGAGTCGTGCTGATTCATCTGGCAGCCAAAGGTGCGGATAAAGTAGGTTTTACCGGCAAGAATATCGCGTACGGAACGCTGGTCCATGTGCATAAGTCCTAACGATGGAGGGGGGGCGAATCGAGGCAAGCAGAAGCTATGCCACAGGCTTAACATCATCCATGACGACGTTATCCATAGCAGCTCGATTGATCTGGTGAACGTAAATAGAAAGACGGATGGCCGTGCGCGACTCCCCGTTAATAAGGATGTCGGAGAACACGGGCGCGCAGGAAATATCAAACCCGGTTGGAATCAAAAAACCGCGCGCGATAGCCACGGCCTTTATGGCCTGGTTGACCGCACCGGCGCCGACACACTGAATGTTGACGGGAACACCATCCTTGACCATGCCGGCGATGGCGCCGGCAACGGACGCGGGCGATGATTTGCTTGATACCTTCAGGCAATCCATGAAGAAACTCCTGCGTTTAAAAGTACGTTTTAACTGCAATAACTGTATCGTACCGAGTGGACTCGGTAAAGGCACTATTCCTCTTTGGCAAGATCGAATGTCACGGTGATTCGATCACGCGAAACGCGAATCTTTGGGTCGCCGCAAAGGTTGAGATAGTACCGGGCGGCAAGGTCATTAAAGTCGCGCTCCACAGCACGCGAAAACTGTGCCATGTCATCCTTGGCAATACGTAGCCCACGACGATCCTTCGCGAGATCGACAGGAGCCGGCGCATGCGAGGATGAGTCACGCTCGCGCAGCAGACGCGCAGTCACACCGCGAACGGGCTTAATCTGCCCTGCCAAAATGCGATGGGCCGTGCGCTCGGACATTTCAAGACCCAAACCCGAACAGATGCGGATAAAGTCCTCGGCATCAGAGGCAAGGCCTAAACGATCGACAACCGGAAGCTCGCTCTCGTCATCAATAAACAGGAGACGAGACGTATCGAGCCGACTTGACGCCTGAGCATAAAGGGTCGCGGCAATCTCAGACGGAGAACCAAGATAGACATCGCAACCACGTAACTCCTCGAGCGCAAACTCACAGGCAGCGCGAATAATATTATGCGGACCGCGAGCACAGACATAACGTCCGTCCTCATCCTTGACGGCCTGGGGCCAGCTGGACTGATCGGCGCGCTCACTGAGGCGGTCGGCCGCAACGCTCACCTTAAAGGCTGAACCAAGATCGACACCGGACGTGACCACACGGGCCTCGTCGGTGTTCTGCTTGATCGAAAACAATGCCATGCCACGACCGTGAACGCCCCAACGGTCCATCTTCATGCTCTCGAGCTTGGAGGTAACGCGAGCATCGAAGATTCGCTCTTGCATATCCTGCGGAACACCCGAGCCGTTATCCAGAAAGACAAGCGTGCGGACGCCATCTTCCTTGGTCGTAGCGAGAAAGACCTTGTCGGCGCCGGCATCGCGAGCATTACGGAGCATTTCGATGACGATATCCTCGACATGCTGAATGTCGTGCTTTGCCTGGCGCCGCTCGGCCTCCGAAACGCGGAGGCGGACATACCCCTCGCCAAGGTTCTCCTCGACGCGAAGGTTGCCCTCCCCCGACATCGACGCGATAAATGAGATGAGCTCGTTCGCGTCGCTCATGTTATTTAGCGATATCGACAGCGCGGCTCTCGCGAATCACGACGACGCGCACCTGACCGGGATACTCCATCTCTTCCTCGATCTGATGGGCGATATCGTGAGCCAGAACCGTGGACTGGGCATCGGAAATCTTGTCCGGCTGAACCATGACGTGGACCTCGCGACCAGCCTGCATGGCATAGGTACGCTCGACGCCGTCATGGGAGTTGGCGATCTCCTCGAGCTTCTCAAGACGCTTGATGTAGTTCTCGGCAGACTCGCGACGGGCACCGGGGCGAGAGGCAGAGACAGCATCGGCGGCCTGTACCAGGACATCGAGCACCGTGTTGGGGTCGACGTCGGCATGGTGAGCCTCGATAGCGTGGACGATAACGGGCTTCTCGCCATAACGGCGGGCAAGCTCGGCGCCGATGACGGCATGCGGGCCCTCGACGTCATGGTCGATTGCCTTGCCCAGGTCGTGCAGCAGGCCGGCGCGCTTGGCGGTAACAACGTCCAGGCCAAGCTCGGAAGCCATTACGCCGCACAGGTCAGAGACCTCGAGGGAGTGCTGAAGCACGTTCTGACCAAACGAGGTACGGTAGCGCAGGGCACCAAGGGTCTTGACGATCTCGGGGTGCAGGTCGTGAATGCCGGTATCGAATGCAGCTTGCTCGCCAGCCTCGCGCACGCGCTGCTGAACCAGGTCGGCAGCCTTGTGATACATCTCCTCGATGCGGGCGGGGTGAATGCGGCCGTCGGCGATGAGGTTCTCCAGAGCAACACGGGCGGTCTCACGACGGACCGGATCGAAGCTCGAAAGAACGACGGTCTCGGGCGTGTCGTCGATCACGAGGTTGACGCCGGAAACCTGCTCGAAGGTCCGGATGTTGCGACCCTCGCGACCGATGATACGGCCCTTGAGGTCATCAGAGGGAATGTGCACGGAGGTAACGGTGACCTCGGCAGTGTGGTCGGCAGCGCAGCGCTGAATCGCCAGGGACAGAATCTCCTGGGCGGTCTTGTGGCACTCGGCGCGAACCTGCTGCTCGGACTCGCGAATAATCGTGGCGGCCTCGTGGGTGACCTCGCCGCGAACCTTATCGAGGAGCTCCTTGTGGGCATCCTCGCGGGTAAGGTCGGCGATACGCTCGAGCTCGGAGGTCTGCTTTGCGCAGAGCTCCTCGAGCTCACGGGAGCGCTTCTCGACCTGACCGGCCTGACTGGACAGCTGATGCTCGCGCTTGTCGAGAGCGTCGTTGCGGCGATCGAGGGATTCCTCGCGCTGCATCACGCGGTTCTCGAGCGTACGAATCTCGCTCTTGCGCTGCTTGTCCTCGGCCTCGGCGGCCTGCTTGTTCTTGATGATCTCCTCTTTAGCCTCGAGCAGAGCCTCTTTTTTGAGGGTCTCGGCCTGACGCTTTGCATCACCGATCAGGGACTCAGCCTGTGCGTGTGCCGACTGGATCTTTTCGTCGGCCTCGTGAAGACTACCCTGCTTGGCGGTGCGCATGTAGGCAATGGCGGCGATGGCACCCAAAACGATGCCAACGAGCGCTGCAATGATAGGCATGCTCACTCCTTTTTATGGATTCGTTACACAACAAAGCGAACCGTCCTTATGAACGGCTCGCGACATTTGAGTAATATGGGCGCAGCTTATGCGGGTCGGATACAGATAAACATATAAACAAACTCATCACAGATGAGCACATATCACAAAGCAAATGACAGTGTTTATCGTACGTTGAACCACAACAACTGTCAAATAAATGGCCCCAGTACGGCGGCTAAAACGCGGTGAGCGGCGGGGCCACAAAACGCATACGCCTAAAGCGCACATTCCTCGCATTCGGCATCGAGACGTGCCTTAACGGCATCGGCGGCGATGTGATACGAGAAGCCCTTGCCCATCAAAAACCGAACCAGTTTTTCGAATCCGCGCGTCTCTGGAACACACCGCTTGGCAAGCAGGGCTGACGCACGCGCCAAATCGTCTTCGACGGCAAAATAATCCTCGGGATAACCGGGAATGTCATCGAGCACAACATGACGTCGCTTGAGCTCGGTCTCGATTTTGCGCTGTCCCCAACCGCGCCGCTTGCGTTCCTCGATAAAGTACGAGCAAAAGCGATTCTCGTCTAAAAAGCGATACTCGGTGGCGCGCTCGACGGCGAAATCGATCGCGGGCTGATGAAAGCCGTAGCGAGCCAGCTTGTCACGGACCTCACCCGTCGCATGGTCGCGGCGCGATAACATCTCAGTCACCATGGTAAGTGCACATTTACGCTCGATGAGCTGCACCGCCTCACGAAAGTTATCCCAATCACAGGGAAGATCGGGGCGGTTTTTGACATACAGGCGCGCGACCCGCACGGGAATCCAAATGGACCGCTCAAAACCGCCCTCAAGCTCACAATCGATATGTGCGCAAGGCTTTTTGGACGCATACCCGCTCGAGAACGAGGAGGCCGCCTTCTTATCGGGAAAGACGACCGTGGCCTCGGTCACCGTATACGACATGAGCGTAACCGCTACTCGTCGTCATCATCGAGCATGGCGGAACCATCGATGGCGTAAAGCTCGTCAAACTCCTCAGGCGCAGGCTGATCGGTCAGCTCTACCTCGGACGGAGCATCGTCATCAAACTCAAGCCCGCAGGCAAGACGGACCTTATGCTCAATCTCGTCGGCGCAATCGGGGTGTTCGCGCAGGAACGCCTTGGCGGCCTCGCGACCGTTGCCGAGCTTGTCCTCGCCATAGGCAAACCAGGAGCCCATCTTCTTGCAGATGCCGCACTCGACAGCCATGTCCAGAATCGAGCCCTCCTTAGAGATGCCCGTACCGTACATAATGTCGAACTCAGCAGAACGGAACGGAGCTGCCACCTTGTTCTTAACGACCTTAGCGCGCACGCGGTTACCGATAACCTCGTCCTTAAGCTTAATGCTATCGATACGGCGAATGTCGATACGCACCGAAGAGAAGAATTTAAGGGCGCGGCCGCCCGTCGTGGTCTCGGGGTTGCCGAACATGACGCCGATCTTCTCACGCAGCTGGTTAATGAAGATGCACGTCGTGTTGGACTTAGACAGCGAGCCGGCGAGCTTGCGGAGCGCTTGGCTCATCAGGCGAGCCTGAAGACCGACCGTAGTGTCGCCGATTTCTCCCTCGATCTCGGCACGCGGGGTCAGCGCGGCGACGGAGTCAACAACGATGGCATCGATGGCGCCGGAACGCACGAGCATGTCAACGATCTCGAGCGCCTGCTCGCCCGTATCGGGCTGGGAAATGAGCACCTCGTCGATATCCACGCCGATACGCGCGGCATAAGTGGGATCGAGCGCATGCTCGGCATCGATAAATGCCACAACGCCACCCATTGCCTGGGCCTCGGCCAGGATCTCGAGCGAAAGCGTCGTCTTACCGGAGGACTCAGGACCGTAAATCTCGACGATACGGCCACGCGGCACGCCGCCGATACCCAGCGCGGCATCGAGTGCCAGAGCGCCCGTAGGGATGGCCTCGACCTCGAGCTCAGGGCCACCGTCGCCGTACCTCATGATGGAACCCTGGCCGAATTTCTTCTCGATCTCAGCCTTGGTGGTGGCGATCATCTCATCGCGCTCTTTACCCGTCGTGCGAGCATGAACGGTACGTACGGGACCTGAATTCTTGGCCATGAATAGCCCTCCTCTTAACAACCTGCATCGATAATAAACGAACGGCTGTTCGTGGTCAACCGTTCAGATAAATCATATGCAGCCGACCTTTCCAAAACCCAACCAAAAGCCGACCAAACACTGACCAAATGCTTGACCATAAAGGGCCAAATAAGAACAAGGCAGGCAAAAATACACCTATGAACAGCACAAACGCTAAATTCTTCTGAGGTCCCCATCTCCACAATTAAGGGGCCCGGAGGCCCCTTAAAACACGTCTATTCCATAGAATCGAGCACGCAGACAATGCGACCCAATGCCTCCGTGACCGCATGGGCACGAACACACGAACGGTCGCCCTCATAGTGGCAGCGCACAGAGTCCACGACCGGCACTCCCCCATCGGCGGAACGATGTGCCCAGCCAATATAGAAAGTGCCAGCAGGATCGTCCTCAGTACCACCGCCGGGGCCGGCATAACCCGTTGCGCTCACTGCAATATCGCTCTGGTACAGCTCCAGCGAACCCGACGCCATCTCGCGCGCGGTCTGATGCGACACCGCGGTGTAGCGGTCGAGCGTCTCCTGCTCAACACCCAGCACGCGATGCTTAATCTCATCGCAGTAGGTCACCGCACCGCCACGCAGCACCGCCGAGGCGCCCGGGATATCCGCAATCGTCGAGGCGATCATACCCGCCGTCAGCGACTCAGCCGTCGAAACCGTCACACCCCGAGCGCTCGCGCGCTCGACGATATCGCGCGCCAGCTCCTCGTTATGTGCGGAAATCTGCTCAAAAGAGTCCGTCATACCCACCAGGACCTAGACCGAAAAGACGATCTTGCGGCAGTTCCAGAAGTACTGGGCGCCCGAGATAACGGTCAAGACAACGGCAACGGCATACAGGAAGCGCGACACCGAGTAGATGCCGAGCGTCAGCGCCACCGGGCCAAGGTGCAAGCCGGCCATAGCAAAAACGCACAGGTAACCGCAGATGGAGACCATCGTGGTCGCCGTCTTGTACTTGCCGAGCTTATCGGCCGCAACGACCACACCGGCCGCACTCGCGACCATGCGAAGGGCGCTCACCAGAAGCTCACGGAACAGGATAATGAACACGGACCACACGGTCACCGCGCCAAAATCCAAGAACAGCAGCAGGGCCGAAAACACGAGCAGCTTATCGGCGATGGGGTCCAAGAATTTACCGAAGTCGGTGATCTCGTTGCGCGAACGCGCCAGATAACCGTCGACCTTATCGGTGCACGACAGGATCACATACAGAATGAAGGCAGCGGCGGCGAGCGGGCCGTCGAAGGTGCTCCAATCCGTACCGGCAACACTCGTGTGAGAAAGCGCCGACACGATCATGAACACCGGGATAAAAACGATGCGAACGCACGTCACGATGTTGGCGGGCGTCCAAACACTCGTCAGTTCCTTATTGCTCTCGTTTGCCACGATGCTCTCCTACTCCACAACATGGCCGATAAGCTCATAGCAGAAGCTATCGGTAAACTCGACAGTCAGAATATCGCCCACAGATGCCTCGCTGGCATCCAAGTGCACCGCGCCATCGGAATCGGGCGCCTGGAACCAGGCATGGCCGATCAGCTCGGCGCCGTCCTCGGTTTCTTCGATACCGTCGACGATCACCTGGGCGCGCTCGCCCACATGCGCGGCAGTTGCAGCAAAACCGAGCGATTCGGCCAGGTCCATGGCCTCCTGGGCGCGCTCGAGCTTAACCTCCTCATCGACCTGACCCTCCATCTTGGCGGCCAGGCTGCCCTCCTCACGCGAGTAGGCAAAGACACTCGTGTAGTCGAAGCCGACGGTGTCCATAAAGTCGATGAGGTCGCGGAACTCGTCGTCGGTCTCGGTCGGGAAGCCGACCATGGCCGTGGAACGGATCACGATGCCGGGGATACGCTCACGCAGATCGCGGAACAGATCCTCGAGCTCCTGGCGCGAACCGGAGCGACGCATGGCCTTGAGGATGCGCGCGTCGCAGTGCTGCACGGGAATATCGATATAGGGCAGCACCTCGGGCGTATCGCGAATCGTCTCGATGAGCTCATCGGTCATGCCCTCGGGCTGCAGGTAGAGCACGCGGACCCAGACGTTGTGCGGGCGCACGGCCTCGGCGACGGCACGCAGCAGCTGCGCCAGATTGCGCGGCGAGCCCTCGGAGACATCCTCGTCAGCAAAGTCGGTACCCCAGATGCCCGTGTCCTGGCCGATCAGCACGATCTCGCGCACACCGCCGGCAACCAGGTCGCGCACCTCGGAGATAATGCTCTCGGCATTACGCGAGTGATAGCGGCCGCGGATGTAGGGAATCATGCAGAAGCTGCAGAAGCGGTTGCAGCCATCGGAAATCTTGACGTAAGCAACGGCGCCCTCGACAGTGCGCTTGACTTGCGGAATATAGGCAGCGATTTCACGCTCGACACCCAGCACGCCATCGATGACCGCCACGATGCCGTCCTCCTCGTCGGCCTTCACAAAGGCAGCGACCTCGGGCAGCTCATCAGGCAGGTCGTCGCCATAGCGCGACGGCACACAGCCGCACATGACGATGGGGCAAGAACGAACGCCGTCCTGAACCTCGTTGGCGAGCTCGAGCGTGGTCTCGATGCTCTCGGACGTTGCGGAGGCGAGGAACGAGCATGTATTGACGATGGCAATATCGGCATCCTGCGGGTCGAATGCCTCCTCGTAGCCTGCGGCGGTCAAAAGAGAACGCATGCGGTCGGTGTCAACCTCGTTCTTAGCGCACCCGAGGGTGATGTAGAGCACAGAGCCCAACGGTGTATCCATGTTGGAGAGCGGTCCTTTCGAATGATATTAGCGGTAGTTGGTGAACTGTAGCGGCTGGCCGTAGTCCTGGTCGCGCAGGAACTGGATCACGGTCTGCAACGCGTCCTTCGAAGCAGAGGAAACACGCAGCTTATCGGCCTCGATGGTCACCTTGACCTTGAGCTTTTGATCCTTGATGTCCTTATTGATATTCTTGGCGGTCGCCTGGTCGATACCCTCGACGATATGGCCGAGCACGCGCACGGTGCCGCCCGATGCCGCCTGCGGAGCATCCCAGGACACGGCCTTGAGGTCGATGCCGCGCTTGATGAGCTTGGAGCTCAGCACGTCGATAATCTGCTTGGAGACAAAGTCGGCCGGGGCGTTGATCGTAAAGAGCTTGTCGCCCTTCGAAAGCTCGATCGTGGCGCCGGAATCCTTAAGGTCATAGCGCTGGGAAATCTCGCGCGTGGTCTGCTGAAAGGCGTTGTCGACCTCTTGCATGTTGACCTCGGACACGACGTCGAAGCTGGAATCTTTAGCCATGATGTTTCCTTTCGCGTACGAGCGGCTTAGTAGCTATCGTACGAATAGTCGGTAGAATCGGTGGGCGTCTGACCGTCAGTTGCGGTATCGGCGCCATCCGCGGACTGGGCATCGGTAACGTCGGTGGTATCGGCACCATCGGTGGTGTCGGTACCATCAGAACTTTCACCATTCTCGGAATCAGTCGTCTCCTTCTTGGGAACGGTGATCGTCACACGCGCCACGCCCGAGGTCTTGGTGTCGTAACGGACCTTTTCACCGTTCTTGGTAACGGTGACATCGGAAGGCTTGGACGTGGTGATCTCGATCGAGGACTCGGGCGTGTACTCCTGCTCAAAGGGGCCAGTCGCTTGGGCGCCATAGACCGACTTGCCGTCGACCTTGACCTCAATCCACGCGGTCTTTCCCTTGGCAACGGAGACTTTGACCTTCGTGACCTCGTTCTCTTCCTTCTTGGCCGTCGTCTTGGTAGCGTCCGAGTCAGTCGACTCATCCGTCGCCTCATCGGTGTCTTCGTCCTCGTCGACCGTTTCGGTCTTCTTAGAAGACTTCTTGGTCGTCGTCTTGGTAGCAGTGGGCGTCTCGGGCGTGGTCTCGGGCGCCGAAGATGCGCAGCCGCGCAGAAGCACCACGATGAGCACAATCAACAGCAGCGCAACGGCACCGATGCCGGCGTAGACGATACGCGGATCGAGCCCGTTGTTTTGAGGAGTACGTGATCCGCCGCGTCCACGACTGGAACTGCTGCGGCCGCCTCCCTGAGGCATACGACCACGATTGCTATCGGAACGGCCACGATAGCCACCCTGGCCCTGAAGGCTGCGCTGACCCGAGCGGGGCGCAAGTTCACCGCGGCCTTGATAGCCACGCTGTCCCGCACGCGGAGCCGAAGAGCGCTGGCCATACGGCTGCGATTGAGAGCGAAGACGCGGCGTCACCTGTGTGGTATCGGCATCCGCATAGCCACCGCGAGAGCGTCCGGTGGAGACACCACGGTAACCGCGATCGGAATAGCCGCCGTCGCCGTAGCCGGCACGAGGGTCACGCGCCACGCCGCGAGCAGCGGGGAGTGCGCGGTCCTCGGGCATCGGCGTACTGCGGAACCGGTCACGCTGCGAGCGAATCTCCTCGCCCGAACCCGTCTCGGTAATATAACCGGCCTGCTGAGGACGCTGTCCATAGCGGGTCGAACGACCGCCCTGAACCATCAGGAAGCGCCCGTTATCGACCGAGGAACGCGAATTAACGTAGCCGGCGGCGTCCTGAAAACGACCGCCCTGCTGCGACGTCTCGCGTTCGTATGCCATCAGATCGTCAAAGTAGGCATTGACGACCTCGCGCGGATTGAGGCCCAAAAAGCGAGCATAACTCGAAATCATGCCCTGCGCATAGCCGCGCGGCGGCATCGAAGCAAAGTTACCGGTCTCGAAAAACTCGATGATCTGCGGCCTGATTTTGATGGTGTTGGCGACTTGCTGAATGGAAAGGCCCATTCGGCGACGCTGCTCAAGCAGCATGTCACCAAAGCGTGCAGCCATCAGAATCCTCCAAACTCACGATCTTCACGTGCCATCTCGGCATCGACAGACTCCAGCGCGGCAAGCCCCTCCTCGTCCAACAGGACCTCGCGCGGCTTAGAACCGTCGGGCGGGCCGACGACACCCTTTTCTTCCAGCATATCCATAATACGCCCGGCACGCGCATAGCCAACCTTCAGACGACGCTGCAGGCCAGATGTGGAGCCAAGCTGCGATTCCACCACAATATGGGCGGCTTCCCAAATGAGCGGATCATCGTCTTGCGGCTCGGCGACTCCGGTACGGACAATGCCGCCGCCACCCGCCATGGACATGGAAGCGGGCGCCACGGCAGACAGGATCTCCTCGTGGTAGTCGGGCTCGCTCTGCGACTTGACGAACTCGACGATCTCGTTGATTTCATCATCCGAGACAAAGCAGCCCTGGATACGGCGGGGCTTGCCCCAGTCGACCTTAGAGAACAGCATGTCGCCCAAACCGGTGAGCTTTTCGGCACCCATCTGGTCGATGATGACGCGCGAGTCGATGCCCGTGGCGACGTTAAAGGCGATGCGGTTGGTGATGTTGGCCTTGATGAGGCCCGTCACAACGTTGGAGCTCGGACGCTGCGTAGCCACGATGAGGTGAATACCGGCAGCACGGCCCAGCTGAGCAATACGCACGATCGAGGCCTCGACATCCTTACCGGCGACCATCATCAGGTCCGAGAGCTCGTCGATGATGATGACCAGGTAGGGCATCTTTTGCGGCGGGTTATCGTAATGCTCAAACTCGCCGGCGGCCTGCTTTTCGTTGTAGGTCGAGATCTTACGCACGTTGAGACGCTCGAAGACCTTCAGGCGACGCTCCATCTCGGACACGGCCCATTGCAGAGCGCTCGCGGCCTGCTTGGGCTCGGTCACTACAGGCACGTAAAGATGCGGCAGACCGTTATAGCCCGCAAGCTCGACGCGCTTGGGGTCGACCATGATCAGGCGAACGTCCTCGGGAAGGGCGCGCATGAGCAAGGTCGTGATGATGGAGTTGATCATGACCGACTTACCGGAACCCGTGGTACCGGCGATCAGCAGGTGGGGCATCTTGGCAAGGTCGGCGACGACCGGCGTACCCTCGGCATCTCGACCGATGGCGAGCTCGAGCGGACCGCCCTTCACATAGGGAAGCACGTCGCCCAGGTTGACGTTCTGGCGCTTGCGATTGGGGATCTCGATACCCACAAGCGAGGTGCCGGGGATCGGGGCAAAGATACGCACGGACTGGGCAGCAAGCGATAGCGCGATATCGTCCTCGAGGCTCGAAATCTTGCTCACGCGCTCGCCCTCGCCAGGTTGCAGCTTAAAGGTCGTCACCGTGGGGCCGGCGATCCAGCCGACCACGCGGGCACTACGACCAAACTCCAGCAAGGTGGACTGAAGCGACTCGGCAGTCTGTTCCAGCTCCTTGTCAGAAGACGCAGAGGAAGCCGACTGCGGGTTGGCATGCAGAATCTCAAGTGGCGGAAGTTTGAGGCCGTCCTCTTCTTCGCCCTCGTTATCTGCGGCGCCGCCGTCCGCTCCCCCATCGCTAGCCGCAGCCGATTCGACAGCACTCAAGGCAGGCGCATCGGCAACCTTGGGATGCTTCAAGAAGTCGGGGATCTGAGGTGCTGCCGAGACAGGATTCACGGCAAACGGCGGCTCGGACTCGTCGATCTTATCGGGGTCGTCTTCCATCGAAAGCTGACCGGTTACCTGGTCGCGCTTTGCATGGCGACGCGGCAGCAAAGTTGTCTTTGCGGTCTCAATCAGACCCTCGTCGTCCTCGTCATCGCCCTCGGTGAGCTCAATCTCGCTATCGGACCAAGACGGATCGGGCTCACTTGTATTCAACTTGGGTGTGGCCTTGCTCTTCTTGGCATGACGGCGCGGCAGCAGCGTCGTCTTAGCGCGCTCAGCCTCCACGGCATCGGACACGTCGACAAACGGATCCTCGTCGTCATCGTCCAAAACCGGGTCCACATCATTGCCCATGACCGTGGTCACGGCCGCATCGGAGCCCTTTTGACGCAGAATGCTCAGGTGCGGACGGGCGACGCCGGGAACCGACAGGGCCTCTTCGTCGCCCCACGGGCTCGCGTTGACATCGGCACGATGGCGCTCGGCAAAATCGGCAGCGCGATCGCGTGCGGAGCGCAAAACGCCGCCCACCGAAAAGCCGATAATGACCAAACCAACGACGACAAGCCCCAGCAAGACAACCATAGCGATAGGTTTACCCAGGGCGTTTTGCAAGGCACTTGCGATAAAGGCACCAATGTAGCCGCCCGAGGCAGAAAGGTTCTGCTGCGCAAACATGAGATCGCACGAATCGCTCGTACCCGGCACCATCAGCGACAGGATAGAGACAATGGCCACAAAGACCACGGCGCCACCCGCGACCGAGCGAATGTTGAGCGGCGAGTCCTCACCCAAAAAGAGCGTGGCGGCAAACAGCAAGATGACGATCGGCAGCACGTAGGCGCCCAGGCCAAAGCCAAGGTGGTAGAAACCGGCAACCGCAGCTGTCACGGGAGCCGTTGCCGGGGAAATCACGGCAATGAAGGATGCAATCGCCAAAACGGCAATGACCACGCCGGCGATATCGCGATTGGCCGAAGGCTCGACCAGGGGCTCGAACTCACCGAACTCGGCCTCGTGGTCCTTATTGGCACGCAGATGGGAACCGGCACCCTTAGCAGATGCCGGCTGGTTGTTGGCTTTGTTGCCTTTGGCGTTTTGTGCAGATCCGCGCGCCAAACTAAACCTCCATGACGACCGGGATGATCATCGGACGGGTGCGCGTACGGCTCCAGATGAAGTTGGAGAGCGAATCGCGCACGGCCTTGCGAATAGCATCGGATCCGCTGCTGGTAAAGCTAAACTTGCCCTTCTCGATCGTCTTCATGATGGCTGCGGAGGCATCCTCGGAGAACTGATCGTCGATGGCAAACGAAACACCGCGGCCCGAGAACTCGATAGCCTCGATCTTCTTGTGCTTGAGCGAGACGATGGCAACGGCCGTGACCATGCCGTCGTTGGCAAGCTTTTGGCGATCGCGCAGGACGATGGGATCGGTGTCGCCGATGCGCAGACCGTCGACATAGACGACGCCGGACTCGACGGGCGCACCGCGCTTGACGATACCGCCGCGCATCTCGAGCGTATCACCGTTATCGAGGATAAAGATGTGATCGTCCTTAAGGCCCATCTTGCGGGCGAGCTGGGCATGGGCGCGCAGGTGCACGGCCTCGCCGTGAACCGGCATAAAGTAGGTGGGCTTGGCCATGGCCATCAGGAGCTTGAGCTCCTCCTGGCTGCCGTGGCCCGAGACGTGGACGAGGGCACGGGACTTATCCCAGACGTCGCAGCCAAGCTTGGCCAGGCTGTTGACGACCTGCTGGACGGCCTTCTCGTTGCCGGGAACAGGAGTTGCCGAGAGAATGACGGTATCGCCCTCGTGGATGGAAAGCGTCTTGTGCTCGCCGTTGGCCATGCGGGACAAGGCCGACAGCGGCTCGCCTTGCGAACCGGTGCACATGACGACGATCTTGTCGTCGGGCAGGTTATCGATATCGAAGGCATCGATGATATCGGCATCTTCGATATTGAGGTAGCCCAGCTCGCGCGCCACGCGGGTGTTGGTGAGCATGGAACGTCCAGTCACGACGACCTTGCGGCCGCACTTGCGAGCGGCGTCGCAGATCTGCTGCAGGCGATGGATGTGGCTCGAGAACGAAGCGACGAACACGCGGCCCGGGGCGTTTTTGATGGCGTGCAACAGGTTGGGGCCAACTTCGGCCTCGGACTTAGTAAAGCCGGGAACCGTGGCGTTGGTGGAGTCGGAAAGCAGCAGGTCGATGCCCTGCTTGGCAAAGCGGCTGATGGCGGCATAGTCGGGCGTGACGCCGTCGATGGGCGTCTGGTCGAGCTTAAAGTCGCCCGTGTGCATAACGGTGCCCTGATTGGTGCGAATAAACACGCCCAAAGCACCCGGAATGGAGTGCGTCATGGAGAAGAAATCGAGCGAGATGCCACCGAGATTGACGTGGCTGCCGCCCTTGACCTCGCGGAACTTGGGCGCACGAATGCGGAACTCGGAGAGCTTGCCCTCGATAAAACCGAGCGTCAGCTTGCTCGAGAAGATGGGCACCTTGTTGTTGAGGTCCTGCAGCAGGTACGGAAGCGAACCGGTGTGGTCCTCGTGACCGTGGGTGACGACGATGCCGCGGAGCTTCTCCTCGTTCTCCAGGACATAGGTGTAGTCGGGAAGCACCAGGTCGATACCGGGCTGGGAATCGTCGGGGAACATGAGGCCGGCGTCGACGAGCACCATGTCGTCGCCGCACTCGAAGACCGTCATATTCTTGCCGATGCCGTCAAGGCCGCCGAGCGGGATGATCTTCAAGGGAGATGATTTTTTAGCTGCCATAGGTGAGTGTTGTTTCCTTTCTTCGAAACGGGTCTGGAACAACCGACGGGGCGCTTCTGGCAAACCGACCGCCGGGAACGTACAAACATGCATCGCAGAGTCGATGCAGTAACCTCAGTATGATACCCATTTGTACCAATACAGACCACCCATGCATCAAAGCCCCATCTGAACTGGTCAATCCCGCCGGTCTGGTCTCAGCGGGCCCGGCACGGGCTAAGTTTCCTGCTCTACAGTCCTGCGCAAGACGGAAAGCACATTAAGTGCTTTCCTTTGCGTGCGGAACTCGCGATAAACTTAACCCGTGCAGGGCCCGCTGAGACCAGACCTGACAATTAGGGACAGGTTTATTTTGGTAGGTTTTATCTGGGGATATGCCGAGAGTGCAGGTATCGACGGTTCAGAAAAAAAGAAACTGAATAGACTATCTGACAAAATCGCAACCCGCACCAACCAGCCCTTTTGCTATTCCCGGCGGGGTCCGCGGGTAAAGTTTATCGCGAGTTCCGCACGAACAGGAGGCCACTTAATGTGGCCTCCGTCGTGAGCAGGACTGTAGAGCAGGAAACTTTGCCCGCGGACCCCGCCGGGAATAGCAAAAGGGCGACCCCTGTCCGGAGTCGCCCTTGTTGAGCTGCTTATGTGTAGCTGTTACTCGGCGTCGTGGTGACGGCGGGGCTTGCGGCCTCCGTTGTCGCCGGGACGGCGCGGACGGTCGCTGCGCTCGGAGCGCTCGCGACGCGGACGCTCACGGCGCTGGAAGTGCTCGCCGTCGCCCTCGGAGGCACCCTCGGCGCGAGCCGGGGCCTCGGGCTTATCAAGACGATCGAGCGAGATCTTGCCGCGATCGTCGACCTCGATGACGACGACCTTGACCTCGTCGCCCACGTTGAGGACGTCCTCGACCTTCTCCACGCGGCCCTTGGCGACGCGGGAGATGTGCAGCAGGCCGTCCTTACCGGGCAGCAGGTTGACGAAGGCGCCGAAGGGCTGGATGGAGACCACACGACCGGTGTACTCCTCGCCCGGCTCGGGAACCTTGATGATGAGCTTGATACGCTCGACGGCCTGGTCGACGGACTCGCCGGTGCCGCCAACAAAGACGGTGCCGTCCTCCTGGATGTCGACCGAGGCGCCGGTCTCGTCCTGGATACCGCGGATGACCTTACCGCCGGAACCGATGACGTCGCGGATTTTGTCGGTCGGAACCTGGATGGAAACGATGCGCGGAGCGGTGCTGCGCGTGGTGTGGCGCGGCTCGGGGATCACATCGAGCATCTTCTGCAGGATGAAGGCGCGACCCTCCTTGGCCTGCTGCAGAGCGCGGGCCAGGATGTCAAAGGTGAGGCCGGTGGCCTTGTTGTCCATCTGCAGAGCGGTGATGCCCTCGGTGGTGCCGGTGACCTTAAAGTCCATGTCGCCCAGGAAGTCCTCGAGACCCTGGATGTCGGACAGGACCACGGTCTTGCCCTCCTCCTGGATCAGGCCCATGGCGATACCGGAGACCGGGCGCTTAATGGGCACGCCGCCGTCCATAAGGGCGAGCGTAGAACCGCAGGTCGAAGCCATCGAAGAGGAGCCGTTGGACTCCATGACCTCGGAGACGACGCGGATGGCGTAGGGGAACTCGTTCTCGTCGGGGAGCACCGGAAGCAGAGCGCGCTCGGCCAGATTGCCATGGCCGATCTCGCGGCGCTTGGGGCTGCCCATGCGGCCGGTCTCGCCGGTGCAGAACGGCGGGAAGTTGTAGTGGTGCATGTAGCGCTTGCCCTCGGTGGGCTCGATGGTATCCAGACGCTGGCCCTCGTTGAGCATGCCGAGCGACAGGACGGAAAGCACCTGGGTCTGGCCACGCTGGAACAGACCGGAGCCGTGAACGAGCGGCAGGTAGTTGTCCTTCACCATGATGGGACGAATCTCGTCGGCGGCACGGCCGTCGACGCGCTCGCCGGTCTCGACGACCATGGTGCGCATGGCCTTCTTCTCGAGCTTTTTGAGCGCCACGGGGATCTCGCGCTCCCAAGCGGCCTGCTCCTCCTCGGTGAACTCGGCGCGGATGGACTCCTTCAGAGCCTCGACCTTACCGATACGGGAGAGCTTGTCGGCGTCGCGAAGGGCGGCAGCCATCTCGTCGTAGTGGGCGAAGATGCGCTCCTGGACCTCCTCGACGGGCTGGTCGAGCGGGTACTCCTTCTTGACGATGGCGCCGTTGACCTGCTCCCACTCGGCGACGAACTCGTCCTGAGCCTGACAGAAGGCAGCAAGGGCCTCCTGGCCAAACTTCATAGCGGCGAGCATGTCGTCCTCGGAGATCTCCTCGGCGCCGGCCTCGACCATCGAGATGAAGTCGGCAGAGCCGCCCAGCTCCAGGTCCAGATCGGAGTTCTCGCGCTCCTCATAGGTGGGGTTGACGATAAACTCGCCGGTCTCCACGTTGCGGCCGATGCGCACGCAGGCAAGCGGGCCCTCGAAGGGCACGCCGCCGAGCGTCATGGCCAAGGAGGCGCCCATGACGTTGATGACGTCGAAGGGGTTGACCTGGTCAGCGACGAGTGAAGTAGCGACGATGTGCACCTCGTTACGGAAGCCGTCCGGGAAGCTCGGGCGAATCGGACGGTCGATCATGCGCGCGGTGAGCGTGGCCTTCTCGCTGGGACGGCCCTCGCGCTTGAGGTAACCACCCGGGATGCGGCCGGCGGCGTACATCTTCTCGTTGAAGTCGACGGTCAGCGGGAAGAAGTCGTAGTTCTTGCGCTCCTTGGAGACGACCACGGTGTCGAGCATCGTGGTGTCGCCCTGCTTGACCAGGCACGCGCCGGTGGCCTGCTTGGCAAGCTCGCCCGACTCAAAGGTGTAGGTCTTGCCGTACAGCTCAAAGGTCTTGGATACGAGTGTCATTGTTCTCCTTTACCCCGCAGACCCCTTGCCTGCGGGCTTCTCATGTGACGCGGGCCCCCTGCCCCCGCCACGCTTCAGAGCGTGATTGTTCACGCCCTTACACAAAAAGAGCGCCCCGCTGCGCAGGACGCTCTTAGCATGTACAAATCCTTACTGGATGTTGTCGCGGATGCCCAGAGCCTTGATGAGCTCACGGTACTCGACGATGTCGCTCTTCTTGATGTAGGAGAGAAGACGACGACGACGGCCGACGAGCATGAGCAGGCCACGACGGGTGTGGAAGTCCTTCTGGTGGGACTTCATGTGCTCGGTCAGCTCCTTGATGCGCTCGGACAGGATGGCAACCTGAACCTTAGGGTTACCGGTGTCGACCGGGGTGTTACCGAACTGGGCAGTCAGCTCCGCCTTGCGCTCTTTGGAAACAGTCATTGTTTCACCTTTCGTTTTACGTCGCCCGCGGGCGACTCGATTCGCCTCGGACTGGGAAGCCGCCGGTGGAGCGAGCAACCAAGGTCGAGGTACCAACAGGTCGGTATGTTACCACAAGCAGCCTACGCCTGCGCATCATCACCGACCCAACATGAATTCCATCGCACGGAGCCGTTGATCGGTATGTGTTGCCGCCCAGACATGCGAAAGCCCGAGCAAAAACGCCGCAGTATGCGGGTCGATCTTTTGATCCATAAGCTCGTCGAAGGTCATGCCCATAAGGGCTCGTAACCAGGCGACCTCACCGGTCGACACAAGCTCGGCACCCGGAACGCTCGACGCGCACGACCCGCATAGCAAGCCACCCGCCTGAGACGAAAAATACGACAGCATAGGGTCGCCGCACGAAACACAGGCAGAAAAATCGGGTCGATACCCGATATGCGACAGCAGTTTAAAGACAAAGGCGGCTACCAGGAGGTCCATGTGCGCCGTATCGAGGCCGCCGCCCACAAGTTCTAAGGCGCGCGAGGAAATGGCAAAGGTAAATGGATCCTCGGCATCCTCAAACGAACATACACGCGCGACCTCGGCAATCGCGCTCGCCGCACAGGTCGCCTCGTAATCGGGGGCGGCGCCAAGGGGAGCCTCCAACAACTCGGCCTGCGACACGATGTCAAGCGAGCGTCCGTGCGCGAGCAGCATATCAACCGTGCAGAACAGCTCGCAGCGCGCCGCCAAGCGACCGCCAGGCTTGCGCGCGCCCTTTGCCACGGCACGCACCTGGCGGCCTAGCTCGTCAAGCATCGTCAAGATCAAATCGGTTTCCTTGAGCTTGGTCTTGTCGAGGACGAGCACTTTCGTGCGATATGTGCGAGAACCTGCCATATGCGTTCGAAAGGTTAATCTTCGGCGTTATACCCAAAGCGGCGGATTTGGGCCTCATCGTCGCGCCAGCCGGCCTTGACCTTCACGTCCAGCTCCAAAAAGACCTGCGTGCCAAAGATACGCTCAAGATCGCGACGGGCGTCGATACCGATATGTTTGATCATCTCGCCGCCCTTGCCGATGATGATGCCCTTTTGGCCCTCGCGCTCGACGTAAATGGTGGCATGCACGCGCAGCACCTTCTTGGTCTGCTCGAGCGCATCGCAGATCACGCCCACGGAGTGCGGGATCTCGTCACGGGTGCGGCGCAAGACTTTCTCGCGCACAAACTCGGCGACAAGCGTCTCGTCGGAAGCATCGGTACCCATATCTTCGGGGAACCAACGCGGACCCTCGGGCAAAAACTGCGCAACGGTCTCAATGAAGGCGTCGACGTTGAAGTTCTTCACCGACGAGGTCACGATCTCGTCGTCGTATTCCATAAGCTCATGCGCTGCCTTGAGCTGCTCCATGACCTGTGCGGGGTCGGCCTCGTCGGCCTTGGTGAGCACCAGGACCTTCTTGCAGCGGGTGCCTCTGACGCGCTCGGCAACCCAGGCGTCTCCCCTGCCGATGGGCTTGGCGGCATCAATCAAAAACGCGACGACGTCAACGTCATTGAGCTCGAACAGGGCGCTTTTGTTGAGCTCGGAGCCCAGACCGTCCTTGGGCTTATGGATACCCGGGGTATCGACAAAGACCAGCTGGTAGCCGGGACGGTTAACCACGGCGCGCATGCGGCGGCGAGTCGTCTGGGCCACCGGCGAGGTGATGGCGACCTTTTTGCCATAGCAGGCGTTGAGCAGCGTGGACTTACCGGCGTTGGGACGACCGACCAGGGCCACAAAGCCGCTGCGGAAACCGGGCTCCACATCGCCAAAGCCCAGAGACGTCTCGTCCTCGTCACATAGGGCGTCAAGCTCCTCGTCGCTCATGCCCTCAAACGGGTCGAATTCTTCTACCTCGTCAAGCGAATCGGCATCCACGACCTCATCCAGAACCTCGTCGTCCAGAACCTCATCGGTAGGCTGCATATTGTCGGACATGGGAATCCCTTTCTAAATAAAGCCAAGCGCGTGAGCAAAGACCAGCAGGCCCACGATTGCGGCGGTGATGGAAAGAACGTACACGGAAGCGGCGGCGATATCCTTGGCGCGCTTCGCCAGCGGATGAAGTTCCTGAGTCGCCAGGTCGACGATCGCCTCCATGGCGGTATTGCACAGCTCGCCGTGAATCACCAGGCCACAGCAGATGATAACCGTGGCCCACTCGGCAATGTCGAGGCCGACGATGCAGCCGGCAATGACGGTACACACGCCCGCCGCGAGCATGACCTTGATATTACGTTCGGTTTTAACGGCGGTGACAAAGCCCTCCATGGCGTAGGAGAACGACTTTAAAAAAGACGGATGGTCCTTGTTCGATCCGGGAATCATAGACGGCTCCTAGTCGTGGGCATGGTTGGTGATGGGACCGACATGGACCAACTTGGGGTCCTCGCCGCGCTCGAGCGCCAGATCGCGCAGGATGGCATCCTCGCGGGCCTCCATGACCTCGGCCTCGTCGTCCTCGATGTGGTCATAGCCCAGCAGGTGCAGCATACCGTGCACAAGCATTAGCCGGCACTCGTCGGCGGGACTGTTACCAAAACCGGGAGCCTGGCGAGCAATAACCTGCGGCGCCAAGATAATATCGCCGAGCTCAATCGTCTCGTCAGCGGGAATGTCCTCATCAAAGGCAGAGTCGCACTCAAACGAGAGCACATCGGTGGTACGGTCGATACCGCGCCACTCGTGGTTGAGCTCGTGCATATCGTCCTCGTCGACATACGAAAGGGAAATCTCGACTTCACGCTCAGCGCCCTCGGCGGCAAGCACAACCTCGCAGATGTGCTCCACCTCATGCGCGTCGAGCAGCGTATCGAGCTCGGCATCGTTGCTGATCAATACACTCAACGGGACTCCTTTCGGTCACGTACGCGCTTCTCGCGCACATCATCATAAGTATCGTATGCCTCGACGATACGTCCCACCAAGGCATGGCGCACCACGTCGGCACGCTCGAGGTGCGAAAATGCGACATCATCGACACGGCCCAAAATCTTCTCGACATCCGCCAAGCCACCACGACGACCCACCAGGTCACGCTGGCTCAGGTCGCCGGTAATCACGAACTTGGAGTTGAAGCCCAGGCGCGTCAGGAACATCTTCATCTGCTCGGGCGTGGTATTTTGCGCCTCGTCGAGCACCACGAAGGCATCACTCAGCGTGCGGCCGCGCATGTAGGCAAGCGGGGCAATCTCGATCACACCACGCTCCATGAGCTCGTCGGTACGCTCACGATCCATCATGTCAAACAGGGCATCGTAGAGCGGACGCATGTAAGGGTCGATTTTTTCCTCGAGGGTGCCGGGCAAAAAGCCCAAATTCTCCCCCGCCTCGACAACGGGCCGCGTAAGGACCAGGCGACCCACCTCGTGGCGCTTGAGCGCGGCGACGGCGAGCGCCATGGCTAGATAGGTCTTACCGGTACCGGCGGGGCCCAGGCCAAACGTGATGGTATGCGAGCGGATGGCATCAACATAGCGCTTTTGGCCGAGCGTCTTGGGACGAATGACGCGGCCGCGATACGACAGCAGCACGTCATCGCGCAGCGACGAGACGTCGTGCTCGCCATCGCGCAGGACAGCCAAGCAACGCGAGACGTCGTCGGCAGACAGCGTGCGACCGGCAGCCGCCTCGCGAAAAGCGTGTTCGAAAAAACGCGCCACGAGTTCGACCTCGTCCGGGTCGCCGCTCACGGCAATCTGGTCACCGCGCGCAACCACATGGGCGCGAACCAAGTCTTCAACCGCGCGAAGGACAGCGTCGCCGGCGCCCAAGACGCGCGAAGGGTCAATCCCCTCGGGAACGGTAAGTCTAATCTTCGAGGCTTCCATGGACCTCCCTGCGAGCATGGACTAAGCCGGAATCATCGACTCCGATGATAGCAACATCGAGCAGGCACGGGGCCTTGAGCCCGCAGACATCGTCAAGACGGGCATGATGGAAGGAGCCGAGCGTCAGGTTGTCGCCATACTCGAGCACCGCACGCTCGACCGTGCCCACGCGGCGGCGAGCATCGGCAATCGCAAGCTCCTGAGCGGCGGCACGCATGCGGCGGCTGCGTTCGGCCATAATCTCGGGCGGTACCTGATCGGGCATATCGGCCGCAAGCGTGCCCGGACGCTTGCTATAGCGGAAGACATGCATGCGCGAAAAGCCCACGCGACGGCACAACGCCAGCGACTCCTCGAACTCCTCGTCCGTCTCGCCGGGAAAGCCGACGATGACGTCGCAAGAAAGTGACGCCTGGGGCAGATTGGTACGAATCATGCGTACCGTGTCCTCAAAGGCCTCCGCGCTATAGGGACGACCCATGCGATGCAGGGTTGCCGTACAGCCGGACTGCACGGGAAGATGCAAGAACGGCGCGATTCGCTGCGGATAGCGCGCCATCACCTTGAGCAGGCGCTCGGAAATGTCCATGGGCTCCACTGAAGAAATGCGCACGTGGGCAATCGTAGTGCGCTCCATAATGGCCTCGAGCAGCTCATCGATCTCCACGTGTTCGTCAGTCGCGCTCTTGCCGTCATAGGCGCCCAGGTTCACGCCAGTCAGCACCACCTCGGGCACACCGGCCTCCTGGGCCTCGCGCACCTGCTCGAGCACGGACTCGACAGGCACGGAGCGCTCGGGGCCGCGTGCCTTCCACACAATACAATACGTGCAGCGGTGATTGCAGCCGTCTTGGATCTTCACGCCCAGACGCGAGCGCCCCAGAGCATCGACCACATCGCTGTCGCTGCAGGCAGCCACACTATCGGATTCGACACCCAGTACCTCGCAGACACGCTCGGCGACGTCGATTTTCGACGGCTCGGCAATCACACGGTCCGAAAGCTCTAATAGCTCTTCGGGATGCAGGTTGACGACGCAGCCGGTCACGACCACGTAGGGCTCGCCTGGATATGACAGCGCATGACGGACGGCCTTGCGGGTCTTGGCCTCGGCCTCGCCCGTCACGGCGCAGGTATTGATTACGATCAGGTCGGCATCCTGGGGCTCCACCATCGCAAAGCCCTGGCGCATAAGATCGGCAGTGATACGGTCGGACTCAACCCGGTTGACGCGACAGCCAAGGTTGACGACGGAAATATGGGGTGCGAGCAAGCGGGCTCCTTAATCGAGGATATCGTCGAGGGCGCTCTTGATACGATCGGTTACCGACTTCTTGCCGGAAGCGACGTCATCGCCCATCTCGTCGGCAAAAGCGCGGAGCAGCTCGCGCTGCTTGTTGGAAAGGTTCGTGGGAACGACCACGCGCAGCTGCACGACCAGTCGACCGCGTGAGCCGCCACCGCCGATGCGCGGCATGCCGAAATTGTTGACGCTGACGGTGTCGCCATACTGCGTGCCAGCGGGGACGCACACCTTGACGACCTCGTCGGGCATAATGCCCTCGACCTCGATCTCGCAGCCGAGCGCGGCCTGCGCAATGGAGATATCGCTCACCAGGTACAGATCGTCGCCATTGCGCTTAAAGCGCTCGTGGTCGGCGACACGCACGTTGACGATCAGGTCGCCCGAGGGCTCACCGCGAAGGCCGGCCTCGCCAAAGCCGCTCACGCGCAGTTGGCGACCGGTCGAGACGCCGGCGGGAATATCGATATCGATCTTTTCGTGCGAAGGCGTGCGGCCCTGGCCGTCACAGGTCTCGCAGGGATGATCGATGACTGTGCCCTCGCCGTGGCAGTCGGGGCAAGGCGAAGAGGACTGGACCTGGCCCAAAAAAGAGCGCTGGACCGTGGTGACATAGCCCGTGCCGTGGCAGCGGCTGCACTGCTTTTCGGTCGCACCGTCAGCCTTGCCCGTACCGTTGCAATCCTCGCAGGGAGCAAGGCGGTCATAGCTGATCGTCTTTTTACAGCCAAGCGCAGCTTCCTCGAGCGTCACCGAAAGCGAGATGGCCATATCGCGACCGCGACGGCGCTCGCGCCGGCTGCGGGCACCACCGCCGGCGCCGCCGCCAAAGAATGACGAGAACAGGTCATCCATGCCCATACCGCCAAAGATATCGTTGATATCGACATAGCCGGAGCCACCAGGGCCATCGGCGGTACCAAAGCGATCGTAATTGGCACGCTTCTGCTCATCGGAAAGAACGGAATAGGCCTCGTTGAGTTCCTTGAACTTGGCCTCGGCCTCGGGGTCGTCCGAAACATCCGGGTGTACGGTACGGGCCTTCTTTAGAAACGCGCGCTTGATCGTCCGCGCGTCGGCATCCTTGTCGACGCCAAGTACCTCGTAGTAATCCCTATTTTCCGACACGACCGAATCCTTCCGACTTTCATTATTGTCACAGTGCGTCCTATACCCAAGCTGGGCCGACCGCAAACAGAGGGTTTGATGTTATTGCATTTGATACGGCGAAAGCATGGCCCGTTGCGAGCAGCTCGCGAACCAAACCGACACGAGCGCGAACATGAAGCCGTTGGCAAAACCGTTGGCAAACTGCATCGCGCCGCGCTTCCACCACAGCAGACTGCGATGAAGCACACCGTCCGAAAGCACCATGAACAGGCCCATGGTAAACGGAATAAAGCACATCACGGCAAAGGCCGAGAACACGCCCGAGATGGCCGAGAGTACCAAAAACGGCGCCACGATGCCCATCAGGTAAAAACCGGTACGAGCTTTGCCTTCCAAGCGCTCGGCCTCAACATGGGCGCGGCCGACCAGGTCGCCGCCCGCGGCACCGTTGGTGCCAGCATGACCCATGCCGCTAATGCGGACCTCGTCGCCATCGTGCGTGCCGGCAGGAAACTCAATCGTCTGCTCGGAGGTTACGCGAGTACGACCGCTGCCACCGCAATCAGGGCAGGGGTCGGCCACGACCTTACCGGAACCGCCGCACTCGGGGCAGACCGACTGGAACGTGCCCGCACCAAACAGGAAGGACAGGTCAACGTCGATGTGGCCGCGGCCGCCACAGCTTGGGCAGGTATGGGCATGCTCAGACGAAACGGAGCCCGAGCCGCCGCAGTGACCACAAGTATCGAATCGCGTGTAGCGGACGGTCTTGCGGGTACCGCCCTTGGCCTCCTTGGCGTCGAGTTTGATATCGACGACCACATTGGCGCCGTTCTCGGGATTGTAGGCAGCCTGCCCACGACGCTGCTGGCCCCAGGCGCCACCAAAGGGAAAGCCGCCCTCAAAGGGATTGCCATAGCCCGTGCTGCCGGCGTAGCCGCCACCATAGGGCGAAGCCGTAGGAGCACCGGCAAAGGGATTGCCGGAACGCATGGCGTCGTAGCGCGCACGTTTTTGTTCATCCGAAAGCACGGCGTAGGCCTCGGAAACCTCTTTAAACTTTTCCTCGGCATCCGGCTCTTTGTTGACGTCCGGATGGAGCTTGCGGGCCTTTTGCTGAAAGGCCTTTTGAATATCACGCGAGGTGGCGTCCTTGGAGACACCCAGAATCTCGTAATAATCTTTTTCGTTCATCGTCGCCATGCGCGGCAACCTCCTGCTCACAGCAGCGTATATATTCCGGTAATTCTACCCGAGCGGCCTAAGCTAGATCCCAAAACAGCTCGAACAGAACATTTCCATCGAGCCAGCCCAAGTGTGTCGGCGCCAGACGAGCTCGAACATAGCCCGCGACGACATCTGCCGAAGTGAAAGGTCCCTCATGGACCCCGAGCGTCTCGGGCACCCAAGTGACAAGGCCCAACTCGAGCGCGCGATCGCAAGCAGCTGTCAGCTCGCCCGTTGGGATGACACAAGCCGTACGAACCAACAGATCGGACGCAATACCACGCGTCATGCGACAAGCGAGCATCAGGTCTTCAGCCGCAGCCTCACGCTGCGACAGATATTCGGCCTCGAACGCCGTCGCGTCATCGTTACGTTGCACCAGACGCACGCGACACGAATCGCCTCGAGAAGACACGCCGGGGAACAAACCTGCAAGACGGTCGAAATCCTCGGCGTCGAGCATGCCCGCGGCAGAACGACCCAGGCCCAGGTAGCCCCGTCCGGTCCAGTAGGCAATGTTATGGGCACACTCATGGCCGTCGAGCGCGTAGCTTGCCACCTCATAGGGGTGATAACCGGCCGCACCCAGATGCTCACGCGCCACATCCATGCAGGCGGCCTGAAAATCCTCATCAGGCTCGAGCGACTCGTTGCGGCACGCCATGCGATAAAGGGGCGTCCCCTCCTCAAGCGTGAGCGGGTAGACCGAAACATGATGCGGAGCCGCCGCCAGCACGCCATCGAGCGTGCGCTTCCAACTCGCTGCGGTCTGCCCGGGAAGTCCGCACATAAGGTCGCACGACACGTCAAGCCCAGCGTTCTTGACCGTCGCGATGGCGGCGAGCGCCCGATCGGCATCGTGAATACGGCCGATGGCGGTAAGTTCGGTGTTATCGAGCGTTTGCACGCCCAGAGAGACGCGTGTGACACCAACCTTGGCAAGCGCAGCGGCAAGCTCGGCGGTCAGCGACTCGGGATTGGCCTCGCAGGTAAACTCAACGGGGGCGCACCACGCACGAATACGCCGCGCCAGCTCCACCAGGCGCTCCCCCGCCAGCGACGGCGTACCGCCGCCAACATAGACGGTGCGGATCTGGTCGAGGGCCCCAGCCTTGCCAAAAGCATCGAGGCGCGCGTACAACTGCTCAAAATAGACATCGAGCGCAGCGCTCAGGTCGCACGGAGCAAAACTGCGCGAGTCAAAGTCGCAGTACCGGCACTTTTGAGCGCAAAACGGCACATGCACGTACAGCGCGGTAACGGCCACCCTTAAGCCTCCAGCGGATGAGGGGGCACCGATTCGCCGGCGGCAAGGGCAGCCTCGCAGGCCACCACATCGCGCTCGATCTCATCGACCAGCGCCATAAACTCCTCGTAAGTGGAACAGCGCACCACATGGGCACGCCAAGCGGCGGCATGGGGCATGCCTTTTAAGTACCAGCTTGCGTACGTACGGGCACGCGACATGAGCGGCAGGAGCTCATGCGTCAGCGTTAGGTGCTCACGCAGGGCGTCCAGGCGCTCGACGGAACTGCGCGCCGGCACCGGCGTGCCATCGAGCGCAAGGGCACGAGCATCGCCAAACACCCACGGATTGCCGTAGATGCCGCGCGCGATAAACACCGCGCTGGCACCCGAGCCTTGCAGATGCTCAGCAGCGTCCTCGGCCGAGAACACATCGCCCGAACCGATCACGGGAATCTCGACGGCATCTGCGACCTCATCGACGACCGACCAATCCGCCTGGCCCGTGTAGAGCTGCGTGGCGCAACGACCATGCACCGCCACCGCGGCGGCACCGGCACCTTCGAGCATCTGGGCAAACGTCGCGGCATTACGGTCCTCGGCGTAAAAGCCCTTGCGGATCTTTACGGTCACGGGCACGTGCGCCGCGCCCACCGTGGCCTCGACGATCTTCTCCGCCAGGTCGGGCGTGCGCATGAGCGCCGAGCCCTCGCCCTTGGTGACAACCTTGCGGGCAGGACAGGCCATGTTGATATCGATGAGCGACAGGCGATCGCCCACACGCTCCTCGACGGCGGCGACTGCACTCGCAAACTGATCGGGCTTGGAGCCAAAGAGCTGCACGCAAATCTGCTGCTCCTCGTCGGCCGGTAGCACCAGGCGCCAGGTCTTGTTGCTGGCATAGGCAAGGCCCGCCACGCTCACCATCTCGCTGTAGGCAAGGTTGGCACCGCGGCGACGACACATGATGCGGTAGGCAGGGTCGGTCACGCCCGCCATGGGAGCCATAAGGAACGGCTGCTCGGCATAGGCACCCAGCAGCCGCTTGCTGTATTCAGAAAGCGCCATGGACCTAATCGTCCACCTTGAGGATCGCCATAAAGGCCTCCTGAGGGACCTCGACCGAGCCGATGGCCTTCATGCGCTTCTTGCCCTCTTTCTGCTTCTCGAGCAGCTTGCGCTTACGCGAGATATCGCCGCCGTAGCACTTAGCAAGCACGTCCTTGCGACGCGCTTTGACGGTAGAACGGGCGATGATCTTGTTGCCGATAGCGCCCTGGATGGGCACCTCAAACAGCTGACGCGGAATAATCTCCTTGAGCTTGTCGCATAGGCCGCGGGCAAGACCGTAGGCCTTGTCCTTGTGGACGATAAACGACAGCGCGTCCACCTCGTCGCCCGAAAGCAAGATATCGAGCTTAACGAGCTCGGAGGGACGGTACTCGTTGAACTCGTAGTCCAACGAAGCGTAACCCTTGGTGCGGCTCTTGAGCTGGTCAAAGAAGTCCAAAATGAGCTCGGCGAGCGGCATATCGAAGCGCATCTCGACCGACTTGCTCGTGAGATGGATCATGTCGGTAGTAATGCCGCGGTGCTCGATAGCGAGCTGCATAACGGCACCCGTATACTCGGGCGGGCAGATAATCTTGGCCTTGAGGTAGGGCTCCTCAATGCGCTCGATGCGCGTAGCCTCGGGCAGATCCTGCGGGCTGCGGACATCAATCATCTCGCCGTCAGTCTTGTAGACGTGATAGTCGACCGATGGACTCGTGGCAATGAGGTCAAGATTGAACTCGCGCTCCAGGCGTTCCTTGACGACTTCCATGTGCAGCAGGCCCAGGAAGCCCACGCGGAAGCCAAAACCGAGCGCCACCGAGGTCTCGGGCTCCCACACCAACGACGGGTCGTTGACGTGCAGCTTATCGAGCGCGTCACGCAGGTTCTCGTAGTCCTTGTTATCGATCGGGAACAGGCCCGTATAGACCATGGGCTTGGCCTCGCGGTAGCCGGGAAGCGGCTCGGGGCAGGGATTCGACGCCCACGTGAGGGTATCGCCCACGCGAACGGCCTCGGGGTCCTTCAGGCCCGTGACCACGTATCCGACCTCGCCGACCGTCAGCGCGTCAACCGGGGTCTCGGCGGGACGCTTGACGCCCACGCCATCGACCAAAAAGTCGCCCTTTGCCTGCATCATGCGCAAGGTATCGCCCTTTTTGATGGAGCCGTCAAAGATGCGCACCGTGGCGACGACGCCACGATACTCGTCGAAGTATGAATCCAGAATGAGTGCCTTGAGCGGCGCGTTCGCATCGCCCTTGGGCGGAGAGATCAGAAAGACAATGGACTCCAGCAGATCGTGGATGCCCTCGCCGGTCTTGCCCGAGACACACACGGCATCATCGGCAGGGATCGCCAGGTCATCCTCGATCTCGGTCTTAACCTCATCGGGATGGGCCGAGGGCAGGTCGATCTTGTTGATGGCCGGCACAATGTCCAGATTGGCGTTCATGGCGAGCGTCGCGTTAGAGACGGTCTGCGCCTCGACGCCCTGCGTGGCGTCGACAACGAGCACCGCGCCCTCACAGGCTGCCAGCGAGCGCGAGACCTCATAGGTAAAGTCCACGTGGCCCGGCGTATCGATCAAATTGAACTGATACGTCTCGCCATCGTCGGCGTCATAAGACACGCGAACGGCATTGGACTTGATCGTGATGCCGCGCTCGCGCTCGATATCCATGGTGTCGAGCAGCTGCGACTCCATGTCGCGCTCGTCGACGGTATGGGTGAGCTCGAGAATGCGGTCACTGATCGTGGACTTGCCATGGTCGATGTGCGCAACAATCGAGAAGTTGCGGATGTGGGAAATGTCAATTGAAGTATTCATGCGGACTATCTTACCCGAGCGGTACAAAAAATGGAGCCTGTTCCATAAAACAGGCTCCATTTATGCGCGTAATCTGTGTGGTGTGAAATTTACAACTTAAGCGTTGATGCTGTTCACGAGCTTGGCAAGACCGGACTTGCGGTTGGAAGCCTGGTTCTTGTGGATAACATGCTTGGCGGCAGCCATGTCGAGACGCTTGGTGACGGTCTTGAGGGCAGCCTGGGCCTTCTCGGCGTCGCCCTCGGCGACGGCGGACTGGACGTGCTTGGTCAGCGTCTTGAGCTCGGACTTGACAGCCTTGTTACGCATGCGAGCTGCCTCATTGGTGCGGATACGCTTCTTCTGAGACTTGATGTTTGCCACTTCTGGAGTTCCTTTCGAGTTCCTTGCAAAAAATGTATGACACCTCTGAGACACGGTGAGGTCATGCAAGCGCCTACTATAGCACGCTCCCCCTCAAAGGGATAGAACGAATTTGTCAAATAAGCAGGTATCATCACGATTTTCTCAAGATGTTCGTAATCCAGAGCAAAAGCGCGGTCTCAGAATCGGCCGAACCCTTGAGCGCGAGCTCCACATCAACGGCACCCTCGAGCGCTGCGACGAGCTCTGCCATCGAAAAGCGACGTGCCCAGGTCAGGTGATTCTTGACCTGCCAGGACTGGAGCTTGAGCGTTGCGGCCAGCTCACGACCCTGTCCGCGCGCATCGAGCGCCTTGGCGACGATAAGCTCGCGGATGCGGCCGCACAGCAACGTGTAAGTCCACACGTAGCTCTTGGCGGGCAATAGATTGAAAAGCTCAAGCGAGCGTCGCATGTCACGGGCCGAGACCGCATTGAGAAAGTCCCAGGGCTGGACCTCGGCCGTGCGCACGATCCAGCGCTCCACATCGGCAAGCTCAATTTGGGGCGCCTCGACCATCTGGGCAAGCTTAGCCAAGTCGTTATCGAGCATGCGAGTGTTTTCACCCGAACGCGAGACGAGCTCCTCGGCGGCCGCCGTCGAGATCGACTTGCCGTGCTGCGTCGCCATCTGCTGCACGCGGCGCGGAAGCTCCCAGCGCTTGGTGCCGGAGCAATCGATCACGGCCTTCTTGTCGATCTTGGCGATCGCCTTATACAGGCGTGTGTTCTTGGCAAGCGAGTCAGCAATGATGAGGCAGACCGTTGTGGGGCTGGGACTCGCCAGATAGTCAACAAGCGGCTCGGAGATCGCTTTGGCGAGTTTTGAGCAGCCGTCAAGGATTACCAGGCGAAACTCGCTGCCCATGGGAAAGGTGTTGAGCGATCCGATAATCGACTCGATATCGGGGTCTTTGGTCATATCGCGCTCGTCGAGGTTGAACTCGACCATGCCCGACTTTTCCAGACGTGCCTTCATGCGCGAGACGGCGTGATCGCGCTTGACTCCATCGGTACCGACGATCAGATATGCCGGCAACAGCCCGGTTTCGGACATCGCGCTCCCCTCTCGCAAGCTCCCATATTCGTACCGTGTCATTTTAGCCCAGGGTCCCACCTCGCGCCAACGATGTCATCACGACCGTTGGCAACGCATCGTAAAGCCCTTCGCGGTCGGCGTGATGGTGATATCACCGCGTTCGATAGTGCATGCGAACGCACCACCAGACTGCTTCACGGCATCGATACACTCGTCGGACGGATGGCCATAGCGGTTGCCCTCGCCCGCGCTCGCAAGGGAAAGCTCGGGTCTCAGGACGTCCAGCAACTCACCATCAACTGAAACCTTGGAGCCGTGATGCCCAAGTTTAAGTACATCGATATCCCCCACCTCCTGCACGAATTCCCGTTCTTGGTCGAGCTCGGCATCACCGGTGAGGAGCATACGCAGGCCCTTGTCTTCCTGAACATAAAAGAGCAGCAGGACAAGCGAGTCCTCATTTCCCTCGCCATCCACGGACTCGAATGGCCACATCACGCGGGCGCAAAATGAGCCGATATCGACCGTATCCCCACGGCGCACCTGCCGATACTCCACGCCAGGTCGGTTCAATACCTCGGCAGGAGCATCCTCCAGCGCATCCGCCGCCACGGCAATCGTTCCGACCGAAAACTGCTCGAGCACGGCAGGCAGACCACCCCAGTGGTCCTCATCCCAATGCGTCACAAAGACGGCATCGATATGGTGCACGTTATTGCGAACCAACGCCGCTACCACGCGCTCGTCGAGCCCGCAGTCGACGAGTGCTACTGCGTCGCCCTGGCGGATAAGAATCGCATCCGCCTGGCCCACATCGAGCACCGTCACCGAAGGCGGAGCGAATCGATCCCAGTAGGCGTACGGAATCGCAGCCAAGAGCACCAGGCATGCAAGCCCCACCGCCATAGGACGTGCACGGGGACGCGGCCACCAGACCAGCAGAACCGCCAGCAAACACGGCACTAGGTAAATCCACATGCTATCGGGCGGCACACTCACGGATGCACCCGGCACGGCGGCAAACAGCTGCTCGAAAAACAGCGCGCAACGGGCGGCAATCATGGGCACAACGAGCGCCCAAGTCCGCAACGGTGCCACGAGCGAAAAGGGAACCAGCACGATGGACACAGCAAGCAGTACGCTCACCACCGGACCGATGACCGCATTTGCCAACGGAGCAATGAGCGAGAACGTACCGAAGGCGGGAATGGTAATGGGAAGAGTCGCCAGTTGCGAGCACAGCGTGACGGAAAGCATGCTTGCAACGCCCGATGGCACACTCAGCTCACCCAAAGTGTAGGTCGCATAGGGGCAAAAGCACAGAATGGCAAAGACGCTGGCACACGAGAGCTGAAAGCCCATCTCGAACAGCACCGTCGGCCGCAGTAGCACAAAGATGGACATGGTTACGAAGAGTGCCGATGCGCCGTGCCGGCGACGCCCCGCGCCGTTTACGACAAGCGTCGCGAACACCATGCAGCACGCGCGCACGGCCGAGGGAGACGCGCCCGTAAAGGCAGTGTAGCCCACAAGCGCCATCGCCAATATCGCCCGCTGAACACCACGTGAGCAGCGAGTCTTTTGCAATACACCCTCGATTACAAATCCCACGATAGCCAAATGGCTGCCGGAGACGGCTATAAGATGCGCCGTTCCCGTCACCGAAAACCAGTCGCCCGCCGGCTGGGCGCGCAGTTCGGCCGAACGACCGCAGACGACACCGGCTATGAGTGCACGCGCCGGGTCGGTCGCAGGCGCGATGGACGCAAGCAGCCCATATCGCAGCCGAAGCAGCGGTCCCGGAGAGCCCTCATCGGCCGACACAATCCGAACGACTTTAACCTTGCGCATCTCGCCTCGGAGCACGCGCGATCGTCCATACGCATCGTTCTCAAAACGTGAAACGCGACCGATAACACGCACGTGCGCCCCGACCTTGAGCTCGCGGTCGCACGATAGGCGAACCGTTGCCAAGTTCTTACCGTCCGCGCGTGCCTCGCAGGTATAGGAATACACGTCGTCGTTTATGGATGGATCGCCCTGCACGATAAACTCGAGGCCGCTTGCCGCTCGACCGTCGAGCGCCTTCGAGGCGCTGAGCGCACCCACAGCCCACCACGCCGAGACGACCGCTCCCGCCACGAGACCGACGGACGCGGCATACAACCACCGCTTCAAAGGGGCAAGCCGCGCACAAGATTGAGCCAGCACAACGAATACCGCCGCCGCAACGGGAATGGCCCATAGCAGCCCGACCGCCGGCGCCCGCTCCCTCAGCAGCGCATCAGCGGCCACGTTAAGCACCAAGGCGCAGCTCATGCACATGCCGGCACACAAGGCCATCGTCCACGGAAGCAGGGGCCGCGGAGGCATCACACGCTCGCGCTCGGTCGCACTCATACGCAGATGCAATCTTTGATTTTGGCAAGCTTCTTCTCGCCGATTCCCGACACACGCATCAGATCGTCAACCGAGGCAAAAGCACCGTTCTTTGTCCGTTCATCGATAATCGACTGGGCCATGGAGGGACCGATGCCCGAGAGCGTCTGCAACTCTGCCGCGCTTGCCGTATTGATGTTTACTAGACCTGTTGCGCCACTCACGCCCGATGACGCGGAAGCCCCACCATCAACATCGGCTTCCGCAATGGACGCCTGCTGCTCCCCTACCGTTGGAACGTGAATCTTCTGTCCATCGACGACCTTGGATGCCCGATTGAGCACCGTAACGTCCGCCTCGGGCGCCAGCCCGCCGGCGGCATCAATCGCCTGAGCCACCCGCGCGCCGTCCTTGAGGCGATATACACCGGGCGACACAACGGCGCCATCAACATCGACATAGACCTCTGCCGCGGCAGACGCCTTAGGCGAAGAGCCTTCGGATATCTTTCCGCTCGAGGCATCGCCGGATCCCGGCTCCACCAACGAGCCCAAACCATCAGTGTGCTCAAACGACACGCCGCCGGCACCGCCGCTAAGGTTCGCCATCGCCAGTCCACTCGCCATCGCAATGACGACCAGTATCGCCATCACCACTGCCTTATGACCGAGCAGCTTGTCCGCCAAGCGGTCCATCCGTTTGACCCGTTCGTGTTGTTCGCGCTGCGCCATAGCAAAACCTCCCAACAACATCGTGTCAGGAAAGGAGCCCTGCAACAGCCACGCTCCAAAACCGGTTTTAGCGGTCAAACCAAATACCGACCAAAACCTTGCACAAATCTGTCCATTTATTCAGGCACACGTCAGCAAATGAACACTTAGCCGCAAAAAGCCCAGATAGCAAAAGACCGACGATGCAGGCGCATCGTCGGTCTATGCACAAATTTACTCGTGATCTTGGTAAATCTCACGCGGAGCAAGCTCCGAATGTTTGCGTTTTAAGGTCTTAGGGGCCTTATACGTGTTGCTTTCGAAGTCGATGTACTCGGTCTGCTTGAGTAGGCGCTCGATCATCTCCTCGTGATCGAACAACTCCCAGGCCTCATGCACGGCATCGAGTTTAGCGTGCGTCTCGGGACGACGCGGCATAAACAGCGTGCAGCAGTCGGGAGCGGCCTCAGTCGAGATATCGAACGTACCGATCTCCTCGGCACGCGCAATGATCTCCTGCTTGTCCGAACCGATGAGAGGACGGAACACGGGGATCTTCACGGCCTCGTTGACGGCCATGATATTCTCAAGCGTTTGGGAGGCAACCTGTCCAAGCGATTCGCCCGTCACGATGGCCTTGGCGCCCTCGATGTGTGCAATGCGCTCGGCAACCGAATACATAATGCGGCGATACATGATCACGCGCAGGTTGCTGGGACAGGTGACCGAAATCTCACGCTGGCAGTCGCCAAACGGCACCACGTACAGGCGGCCGATCTGGACACCCGGCTCAAGCGCACGGATGATGTCCTGCACCAAATACTCGCTCGTGTCGGGCGTCTGCGGACGACCGGAGAAATGTACCGGCACGCACACCGCGCCGCGACGCGCGAGCATCCAGGTCGCTACCGGAGAATCGATGCCCGACGACAGCAGCGTCACGACCTTGCCGGCAGATCCCACCGGCAGACCGCCCACGCCGCGCTCGGAGCGCGCGTACACATAAACGCTACCCTGGACCACCAGTACGTGCACCATCGCATCGGGGTCGTGCATTTGAACCTTTTTATCGGGGAAGGCCCCACACAACACCTCGCCCACCTGACGGTTGATGTCAATCGAGGTGAGCTCATAGTCGGTATTGGAGCGCTTGGCGTGCACCTTAAACGAATCGAAGGAACCAAACTCGCGCAGCGCCTTCACGGCGGCGGCACAGTACTCCTGAGGGTCGCGATTGGTATGATACGCCAAAGACACGCGAGCAACGCCGGGAACGGTGCGAATGACACGCGCCGCCTCGTCGGCCTGATGCTCGTTAAAGGTCACGAGGATATAACCGGAAATTCGAGACACGGCATTCACGGAAAAGGCGGCCAAGGCCGCCTTGATGTTGTCCATGAGGATATGCTCAAAATGTGCGCGGTTCTTACCCTTCAGTCCAACCTCGTGATAGTGGACCAGGCAGACGCGAGCCGCCATTTAGGCTTCAGCAACCTTGTGGCCGAGCGCCTTCTCGTAACGGGCCTCGTCGTAAGAGATGTCGCCGTCGACAATCTCGTCCATAGCCATCGAGATGGTGTCGGCACCGGAAAGCCCGATGGTGATGTCATCGACATCCTGGACGGCAAGCACGCGGTTGTGCTGGCCACGCAGCATGCTATTGATGTCGCAGGCGCGCTTGGAGGCAAGCGAAGCGAGCAGGAAGCGGTTGTGATCGGTCTTCTCCAGAAGATCGTCAATGCAAGGCTTTACAACGGACACGGACCTCAGATCCTTTCATGCATATCGAGAACGCGAACGAGCTCATCGGTCGCGCGGTCGAGATCGTCATTAACCACGACGTCGTCGTAGCGGTCGGCAAGGGCAAGCTCATCGGCGGCGTTTGCCATACGCAGCTCAATCGTCTCGGGCGTCTCGGTACCGCGACCGACCAGGCGCTCGCGGAGTACCTCAAGCGAAGGCGGCTTGATAAAGATCAACACGGCCTCGGGGAAACGCTCCTTCACCTGCAGGGCGCCCTGGACATCGATCTCCAAAATCAGAGATGCGCCAGAGGCGAGCTTGGATGTGACCTCGCTCACCAACGTGCCGTAGCAGTTACCGTGGACCTCGGCCCACTCAACAAACTCACCGTTTGCCACGCGGCGGTCGAACTCCTCGCGCGTCAGAAAAAAGTAGTTGACGCCGTCGACCTCACCTTTGCGTGGTGCTCGCGTGGTAGCCGAAACCGTCAGGCCCAGGTTCGAGCGGCGCTCGCGCACACGAGTGACGAGCGTACCCTTCCCTGCGCCTGACGGTCCAGAAATCACAAAGAGCTTGGAATCCTGAGCGCTCACTTATTTGGTCAGCTGCTCGAGGAGCTGCTCGCGCTGACGGACGCCGAGGCCCTGGACGCGACGGGTAGCGGAGATACCAAGCTCCTCCATGATCTTGGCGGCCTTGGCCTTGCCATAACCAGGAAGAGACTCGATGAGGGTGGAAACCTTCATGCGGGAAGCGATGGGGTCATCGGAGTTGAGCACGGACTCGAGGGACTTCTCGCCCTTCTTGATCTGCTCGCGAAGCTCAGCGCGGGCGTGACGTGCGGCAGCAGCCTTCTCAAGAGCCTGCTTACGCTGCTCATCGGTAAGCTGAGGGAGTGCCATTCGTACCTCCAAATAGTTGGGTTATATCTGATTCAATAATTGGCATTTTAGCACGTAGAACGTACAAAATGCCCAATCGCGGCTCCATAGGTTAGACGATACCCGCAAAAAGTGCAATATACTGCGCCCAAAGTTAAGCCCCTGACCTGCGATTCCACACAAAGGATGGGAAAGTTTACGCAGGCACAGGGGCTATTTTGTGCTAATGAGACCCAAAAGTGGTGACTTAGGGGAATCTTTTAGGCGACGTTTTCGACCAGCTCGGCGACGATGGCGTCAAAGGCGGCAACCGGATCGTCGGCGCCGGTGATGGGACGGCCCACCACAATGTGGCTCGCACCGCGCTCGATAGCCTGGGAAGGCGTCGCCACGCGGGACTGGTCACCAAGGGCGGCACCCACCGGACGCACACCCGGAGTCACGATCAGGGCATCAGGGCCCAGCAGCTCACGCATGTCGTGAGCTTCCATCGGCGAGCACACAATGCCATCGATGCCGTTGGCCTGAGCGAGCTTTGCCAGGCGGGCGGCCTCCTCGGCCACGGGCGACTCGACGCCGATCTCGCTCAAGGCATCCTGATTCATGCTCGTGAGCACGGTGATGGCGACGAGCTTGGCGCGGTCCTCGCGCGCCTCCTCGGCACCCTCGCGGCAGGCAGCGAGCATGGCGCCCGAACCCAAGCCGTGAACCGAGAGCAGGTCGGCACCGGCAAGCGAGGCCGAACGGGCGGCACCGCGAACCTGATGCGGAATATCATGGAACTTAAGGTCAAGGAAGACCTTAAAGCCCAGGTCCTTAAAGGTCTTGACGATCTCGGGGCCCTCAGCGTAATAGAGCGTCATACCAACCTTAAGCCAGGCGGCATGGCCCGAAAGCTCGTGGGCGAGCTCGAGCGCACGCTCACGATCGCAGTCGAGGGCGACGATTACGCGGTCGCGGGCATCGGTCTCTAGCATTCGAAAGCACCTACCAGCTCGTTGATGTCCTTTACGCCCTGGGACTCGGCCCAGGCCTCGAGCTCATGCGCGATCTTGAGCGAAGCGCACGGATCGACGAAGTTGGCCATGCCAACCGACACGCAGGTGGCACCGGCCAGGATAAACTCGGCCGCATCCTCGCCGGTCATGACACCGCCGACACCGTTGATGGGGATATCGACGGCCTGGGCGACCTCCCAGACCATGCGCACGGCGATGTGGTGGCACAGCGGGCCCGAAAGGCCGCCCTTGGGCTTTGCCACGCGGGACTTGCGGGTATGGACGTCGATGGCCATGCCCTGGATGGAGTTAATGACCGAAAGGCCGTCGGCGCCGGCGGCTTCGAGGGCCTTGGCGATCTCGGCGACGTTGACCGGCGCCATCTTCACGAACAGCGGCTTATCGGTCACCTTGCGGCAGGCAGCCATAACGGAAGAGGCGCCCTCGGGCGTAGAGCCCATGGCGGCACCGCCGGCGGCGATGTTGGGGCAGCTCACGTTGATCTCGTAGCCGGCAGCCCAGGGGCATAGCTCGACATACATCTCGAGCGCGCGCACAAACTCGTCAACGGAGTGGCCGGCAACCTGACAGATGACCTGGCAACCGTCCTTGGACAGTTGCTCGAGCCACGGGCCGGACTCGCGGGCAAAGGCGGCCACGCCGGGGTTCTGAAGGCCCACGGAGTTGATCATACCGCCGGGGATCTCGGCCATGCGGGGCGCGGGATTGCCGGGCCAGGGCTCGGCTGCGCAACCCTTGGTGGTGATGGCGCCCAGCTGGGAAACATCAAAGAAGTTCTGGAACTGCCAACCGTAGCCAAAGGTACCGGCTGCGGTGTTGATGGGGTTCTGCATCTTGACGCCGCCGAAATCGACGGCCATGTTCACGGTACCCACTAGAAGACCACCACCTTGGAAGCATCGAACACGGGGCCGCACATGCAGGCGCCCTTCATACCGTCAACCGTCTCGACATTGCAGGTGTTGCAGGCGCCAAAGCCACAGCTCATCATGCGCTCGAGCGACACCTCACAGTACACACTGGCCTCAGCGGCAGCGGCGGCGACTTTCTTCATCATGACGGCGGGACCGCAGCTGGCTACGTAGTCGTAGCCGCCCTCGCCGAGCAGCTCGGCTGCCGGGTCGGTGCAAAAACCGTGCGTGCCGAGCGAGCCGTCGTCGGTGCAAACGTTGACCGTGGCGCCCAGCGCGCGGAACTCATCGACACCCACGGCCTTGGACGCGGTGCCAAAGCCCAGGCACACGTCGACGGCCACACCCTGCTCGGCAAGCTTGTCGGCAAGGCACAGCACGGGCGGAACACCGATGCCACCGGCGACGAGCAGGGCCTTCCTGGTGCCCTCGGGTACCATCCAGCCACGGCCACCGGGGCCCAGCAGGTTAGAGGTGGAGCCAGGGCCCATCTGGGACAAACGACGGGTATCGTCGCCCACGACGGCGTACCACAGCTCGACGGTGCCGGCCTCGGCGTCGGCGCGGTAGTAGCTCAGGGGCACGCGAAGCAGCGAGGACGCATCGCCGGGTACGGCGATGTTCACAAACTGACCGGGCTTGAGCGCACTTGCAAGCTTGGGGGCCGAGATGACGAGCGAGAAGATGCCATCGGCGATCTCCTGGTTCGAGACGACCTCGAAGTCGTGCATGCGTGCAGTGGAAGGTGTGGGCATAGACGCTCCAATCCCCCATGCGGTTGCATGGTCAAAACGAACAGAAAGCGCGGCACCGCAAGGGCACCGCGCACAAAAGCGATAAGGCTATGCTAGCAGATGCAGCCGCCGGCGAGCGTCTGCTTACCGCCGACAAACACATCGGTGGCACGACCGGTAAGCGTTCGGCCGGCGAAACCGGAGTTCTCGGCGCGCGACTCGTAACCGTCCTCGCCAACCGTCCAGGTGGCGGACGCGTCGAACACGGTCAGGTCGGCAACGGAGCCCGCCTTGACCTGAACCTGGTCGAGGCCCAGGATCTCACGCGGCTTGATGGCCATGAGCTCGACCATACGGCCCATGCTCATCTTGCCCGTGTTGACCAGCTCGGTGAGTACGAGCGACAGCGAGGTCTCGAGGCCGATCATGCCAAAGGGCGCAAGCTCGAACTCGCGGGCCTTCTCCCACGGGGTGTGGGGAGCGTGATCGGTGACGATAACGTCGACGGTGCCGTCGATGACGCCCTGACGGATGGCCTCGGCATCCTCCTCGGTACGCAGCGGCGGGTTGACCTTGAGCGAAGTGTTGTAGGTCTCGTCCAGGTCGTTCTCGGTCAGGAACATGTGGTGCGGGGTGGCCTCGCAGGTAACCTGAACGCCAGCGGCCTTACCGGCACGCACGATCTCCAGGCCATGGGCGGTGGAGATGTGCTGGATGTGCAGCTTGGCACCGGTCAGCTTGGCGATCTCGATGTCGCGAGCGATCTGGAGCTCCTCGCCGGCAGCCGGCCAGCCCTCGAGAGCCAGACGGGTCGAGACCTTGCCCTCGTTGATCTGGCCATGGCCGACCAGGTCCTCGTCCTGGCAGTGGCTCATAAAGACCTTGCCGAACATCTTGCCGTAGTCCATGCAACGACGGAGCATACCCGCGCCCTGCACGCCGCGACCGTCGTCGGTGAAGGCGACGGCGCCGTGGGCGACCATATCGCCCATCTCGGACATGGCCTCGCCCTTAAGACCGCGGGTCATAGCGCCCGACGGATAGACGCGGCAGTGACCGACCTCGGCAGCACGGGACTTAACGAACTCCACGACGGTACCGTTATCGGTAACGGGATCGGTGTTGGGCATGGAGCACACGCCAGTAAAGCCGCCCTTTGCAGCTGCGCGGGTGCCGCTCTCGATGTCCTCTTTGACCTCGTAGCCGGGCTCGCGAAGGTGAACGTGCATATCCACCAGGCCGGGGACGAGGTACTTGCCGGAAAGGTCGCGAACCTCGGCTCCCTCGACGGCGAGATTCTCGCCGACCTCGGCGATCTTGTCGCCGTCAATCAGGACGTCAACGACACCGTCAAGCTCGACGGACGGGTCGACGACGTGGGCATTCTTAAGAAGCAAGGCCATTATCGGCACCTCCAAGCAGCAGATACAGGATAGCCATACGCACGCAGATACCGGCGTAGACCTGCTCCAGGATGACGGAGCGTTGCGGGTGGTCGGCCATATAGGAGTCGAACTCGACGCCGCGGTTGATGGGGCCCGGGTGGCAGATAATCGCATCGGGCTTCATGAGCTTCTCGCGGTCCTTGGTCAGACCGAAGAGCTTGTGGTACTCACGAATGGTCGGGAACGGGGCACCCTCGAGGCGCTCCTGCTGCACGCGCAGCATGTAGACGACGTCCAGCTCGGGCAGGACGGAATCGAGGTCGCTCGTCACGTGGTCGCAGCCCAGAACCTCGGGCGCCGGCGGCAGCAGCGTGCCGGGGGCGACGGCGTAGGTCTCGCAGCCCATGATCTTCAACGCGGGGATCAGCGAGCCGCAAACGCGGGAGTGGGAGATGTCGCCGACGACGGCGACCTTCAGACCGTGGAAGTCACCCTTGTGCTCCCAGATGGTATACAGGTCGAGCAGAGCCTGCGTGGGGTGGTTGTGCTTGCCGTCACCGGCGCAGATGACGCTCGCGGGCGAGTTCTGCGTGACGATGTAGGGCGCGCCGGCGTGCTTATCACGCACGACGATGCAGTCGATCTTATAGGCGTTGAGGGTCTCGACGGTGTCGACGAGGCTCTCGCCCTTGACCGTAGAGGTCGAAGAGCCGCCAAAGTTGAGGCTGTCGGCCGAAAGACGCTTCTCGGCGAGCTCGAAGGAGCTGCGGGTGCGCGTCGAGGGCTCGTTGAACATGTTGACGATGGTCTTGCCCTTGAGCGTGGGGACCTTCTTGATGGCACGCTCGTTGACCTCGGAGAACGCCTTGGCGGTCTCGAGGATGAGCTTGATATCCTCTTCGGAGTACTCGGTAATGTCGATCAGGTGCTTATGGTTGAACGCCACGGTACTACTCACCTCCCAGCGGCGCGGAGCCCACGTGGGAACCCGGCGCGACGTCGTTAATCTCGACGGCGGTGTGGCCGTCGACTTCCTTCATATATAGGTGCACGTTCTCCTCATGCGACGAGGGAACGTTCTTGCCGACAAAGTCCGGCGAGATGGGGAGCTCGCGGTGGCCGCGGTCAACGAGGACTGCCAGCTCAATGCGGCTCGGACGGCCCAGGTCCATAACGGCGTCGAGAGCGGCGCGGATGGTACGGCCCGTATACAGGATGTCGTCCACCAGCACGACGCGCTTGCCGTCGACGCTGAAGGGAATGTTGGTAGCGTGGATCGCGGGAGCGAAATTGGTCGCATAGTCATCGCGGTAGAAGCTGATGTCCAGGCTGCCGAGCGGAACGTCGACGCCCTCGATCTCCTTGATCTCCTCGGCGAGCTTCTTTGCCAGAAGGTCGCCGCGCGTGACGATGCCGACCAGAGCGAGGTCTTCACAGCCCTCGTTGCGCTCGAGAATCTCGTGCGCGATGCGGGTCATCGCTCGGTTGACGGCGGTCTCGTCCATGATGACCGCCTTGGGGGAAGTCGTGCCCATCGATCTCCTTCCTCACATGTCTTGACTGCTGACACAGTCAAAAAAATAGATGCCCGACCGCTCAAAGCGGACCAGACACCCACAGGAAGGGCTGCTCTTTGGCAGCAATGTAATTCCATGTGGGTATCTCGTACCCCTTTAATGGTCAAGGGATAGTGTAGCCAACCTCGAGCTTAATTGCGAGCATAAATACAGAGCAATCCGTAAACGGAGCCCAATGCTCCATAAACCTATATATATTTGTGGGACGAGCTTGAAAACGCGCGCACGAGCTGGCATAATCCCCTCTGCTGCACGCAAATCGGATCTACGTCCAGGGCCGTGGCGTGAGCACTATCGCCAAAAGAGGAATATCTCTGTGTAGATTACGCACAGGGAGCTGCTTCTGTGCTATAGTTCAGGCTTGTTTGTTAACGCGACATGTTCGTTTGTCGCCCAAGGAGGGTCAGTTATGTCCAAAGTTTGCGAAGTTTGCGGTAAGCACCCCGTTGCCGGTCGCTCCATCAGCCACTCTCACCGCGTCACCAACCGTAAGTTCCGCCCCAACATCCAGCGCGTCTACGTCGTCGTCGATGGTCACCGTCGCAAGATGAACGTTTGCTCCACCTGCCTCAAGTCCGGCAAGGTTGCGCGCTCCTAAATAAGGTCTTACCAACAAGTACCTCGGACTCTCCGGGTCAAAGACCTCGCGTTCATATAGAACTTACCAAAGGCGCTCTCCCCTACGGAGGGCGCCTTTTTGCACTCATTTGGGACAGACTTACACTCATCGGGGACAGACTTACATGAGTGCTTTCACGCATTGGGGACAGACATGACGTACGCATGCGGCGCCATGATCAGGTCCTGCCCAGCCTCACGCAGCCTCCCTCTAGCCTACAGTGGCCTTGGTCACGCTTGTGGCGCCGATGCCGGTGATACGGGCAATTTGCTTGACCGTGAGATGCGCCCGCCTGAGCCTCAGCAGACAGGCATCGCGATCGGGGCGTGGCAGGGCCTTGAGCATCGCAGGATCTATGCTCGGAAGCACTTCGCGCGCAATGGAAAGGACCTCCTCATCGGGGATCCGCCGGCGTGGAAGAACCTCCACTGACCAGATGCGCCCGGCAACTTCCTTGAGATGCTCGCAATAGCAACGGGAGCCTCCGACAATATCGAGCATAGGGGCCGCATCACAGATGTCAAAGGGATCATAGCCCAGCTCATATGCCTTGTAGCTTGACCAGCGGTACGCCTCGAGTGAGTCGAGCGCACCTTTCACGGGATTGAGATGGATATAGTCGAGCAGTTGCACCGCTTGCGTGTCCGACTCAACAGCGATCCGCGAATAGCGATTATCAAAGAGATGCCCCGTTCTCCCCGTTTTCCCATTGAAATACTTGGCATACGCCGTCAGCGCACACTGCATTGCCTTTGAAAGATTGTCAAATGGGTCATCAACCATCAAATGGAAGTGATTGTCCATAAGGCACCAAGCCAACACCGCCACATTATGGCGCGCGAACCTGTCCGAGATGTCCAATAAGAAACGATATCGGTCAGAGTCATCTTCAAAAATAATCTGTTTAGAGTTACCACGGTCAAAGACGTGGTAATAGCCAGTGAGCGAAACGGCGCGGACGCATCGGGGCATAATCTCTCCTTTCAAAAACTGAACAGGCAACACCTAAAAGGAGAGAAGGAACGCGAAATGCTGAGCCTGTGACCTATTTATATCCAATGAGCGGCAAAAACAGGCCCAGAACGGCAAAATGGCAAATCGATGTCTGTCCCAACATGAGTGAAAGCACTCATGTACGTCTGTCCCCAATGAGCGGGGCGATGCAGCAGACAGATAGTTTTAGTTAAAGCGGTTCATTTTATTGAAGCGTTTTAGTGTGCCTTTTACGGGAATCTTACCGTTCGCCGAATAATTTCTTGCTATCATGCAAGGCGTAGGGTAAATCTCCGATCGCAAGGAGACACAAATGGTGAAAAAGTCACCGGAAAACACTACTCCCGCCATCGTGGACAACGTGGAGGCGCTTGAGGCCAAACTCAAATCTATGCGTGAGGCCCAGGCTAAATTCGCTGAGTACACTCAGGAGCAGGTAGACAAGATCTTCTACGAGGCTGCTATGGCCGCCAACAAGGCTCGTATTCCTTTGGCCAAGCTCGCCATCGAGGAGACCGGCCGCGGCGTTCTTGAGGACAAGGTCATCAAGAACCACTACGCCGCTGAGTACATCTACAACGCTTACAAGAACACCAAGACCTGCGGTGTCATCGAGCGCGACGACGCTTACGGCATCACCAAGGTCGCCGAGCCGATCGGTATCGTTGGCGCTGTCATCCCGACCACCAACCCGACCTCCACGGCCATCTTCAAGACGCTCATCTGCCTGAAGACCCGTAACGCCATCATCATCTCCCCGCACCCGGCAGCCGCCAAGTGCACCATCGCCGCCGCCAAGCTCGTTCTCGACGCAGCTGTCAAGGCCGGTGCTCCTGAGGGCATCATCGGCTGGGTCGACAAGCCGTCCATCGAGCTGACCAACATGGTCATGCGCGACGTCGACATCATTCTCGCAACCGGTGGCCCGGGCATGGTCAAGGCTGCTTACTCCTCCGGTAAGCCCGCACTCGGCGTCGGCGCCGGCAACACCCCGGTCATCATCGACGATACCGCGGACATCAAGCTCGCCGTCAACTCCATCATCCACTCCAAGACGTTCGACAACGGCATGATCTGCGCTTCCGAGCAGTCCGTGACCGTCATCGACACCATCTATGACCAGGTTAAGGCCGAGTTCCAGAAGCGCGGCTGCTACTTCGTCAAGCAGGGTGCCGAGATGGAGGCCCTGCGTGCCGCCATGTTCAAGAACGGCGCTCTCGATCACCGCATCCCCGGCATGGCTGCCGCCAAGATCGCCGAGCTCGCCGGCATCGAGGTTCCCGCCAAGACCAAGATCCTGATCGCCGAGGTCACCTCCACCGATCCCGAGAAGGAAGAGTTCTCCCACGAGAAGCTCTCCCCGGTCCTGGCCATGTACCACGCCAAGGACTTCCAGGAGGCCGTTGACAAGGCAGAGCACCTCGTCCTCGCAGGTGGCCCGGGCCACACCGCCTCTCTCTACGTGCACCCGGCACAGAGCGAGAAGATCGCTAAGTTCCAGCACGTCATGAAGGCCTGCCGCATCGTCATCAACACCCCGTCCTCGCACGGCGGCATCGGTGACCTCTACAACTTCGGCATGAAGCCGTCTCTAACCCTGGGCTGCGGCTCCTGGGGTGGCAACTCCGTCTCCGAGAACGTTGGGGTGAAGCACTTGATCAACGTCAAGACCGTGGCAGAGCGCCGCGAGAACATGCTGTGGTTCCGCGCACCCGAGAAGGTCTACTTCAAGAAGGGCTGCACGCCCGTCGCACTCGACGAGCTCGGCACCGTAATGGGCAAGAAGCGCGCCTTCATCGTTACCGACCAGTTCCTCTTCAAGAATGGCAACACGCGTGCCATCGAGGCCAAGCTCGATGAGATGGGCATCGCTCACGACTGCTTCTACGACGTTGAGCCCGATCCCTCCCTGCAGTGCGCACGTCGCGGCGCCAAGCAGATGGCTCTCTTTGAGCCGGATGTCATCATCGCCGTCGGCGGCGGCTCCGCAATGGACGCCGGCAAGATCATGTGGATGATGTACGAGCACCCCGAGGCGAACTTCGAGGACATGGCCATGGACTTCATGGACATCCGCAAGCGTATCTTCACCTTCCCCGAGATGGGCAAGAAGGCTTACTTCGTCGCCGTCCCGACCTCTTCGGGCACTGGCTCCGAGTGCACGCCGTTCGCCATCATCACCGACAAGGAGACCGGCATCAAGTGGCCGCTCGCCGACTACGCGCTGCTCCCGAAGATGGCAATCGTCGACGCTGACAACTGCATGACCGCCCCGAAGGGCCTCACCGCAGCTTCCGGTATTGACGTCATGACCCACGCCATCGAGTCCTACGTCTCCATCATGGCTTCCGATTACACCAAGGGCCTCTCCGAGCGCGCCGCAAAGCTCGTCTTCGAGAACCTCCCGAGCTCCTTCACCAACGGTGCCAAGGATCCGCACGCTCGCGAGGAGATGCACAACGCATCCTGCATGGCCGGTATGGCATTCGGTAACGCCTTCCTGGGCCTCAACCACTCCATGGCCCACAAGCTCGGCGCTTTCCACCATCTGCCCCACGGCCTCGCAAACGCAGTCATCCTGACCCGCGTCATGCGTTACAACGCCGCCGAGGCTCCTGTCAAGATGGGAACCTTCTCTCAGTATCCTTACCCCAACGCGCTGCACAACTACGCCGAGATGGCTCGTTACTGCGGTATCGACGGCAAGGACGACCGTGAGGTCTTCGAGAACTTCATCACCAAGCTCACCGAGCTCTGCGACTTCATCGGCGTCAAGAAGACCATTGCCGACTACGGTGTCGACGAGAAGTACTTCCTCGACACCCTCGACGAGATGACCGAGCAGGCATTCAACGACCAGTGCACCGGCGCCAACCCGCGCTACCCGCTCATGAGCGAGATCAAGGAGCTCTACCTGGACGCCTACTACGGCCGCGAGCCCCAGGATTACGCCGTCTGCTAGTTTTAGCACGGTTTTTAACGGCGGGGGTGCACGGGTGTTTCACACACCCCCGCCGTCGCTTCTATCGCATCGTTGAAAGGATGCAACCATGCTGCTACCCGATTCCAAGACCGAGCTCGTCCGCCGTGGCAACAAGGTCGTTTACGACCTGGGCGACAAGATTGTCAAGGTCTTTAACGAGACCAAGCCTGTCTCCGACGTGTTCAACGAGGCTTTGAATCTTGCCCGCATCAATGAGTGCGGCATCCGCAGCCCCAAGGCGCTCGAGGTTTCCCAGCTCGAGAACGCCAACGGCTGGGCGCTCGTGACCGAGAAGGTTCCGGGCACCACCCTTGCCGAGAAGATGACTGCCGAGCCCCAGCGCTTTGGTGAGTACCTCGAGATGTTCGTCGACCTCCAGATCGAGATCCACGGCTACACCTCCCCGCTGCTCAACCGTCAGCGCGACAAGTACGCCCGCATGATCGACAGCCTTGATCAGCTCAATGCCACCACGCGCTACAACCTTCAGGAGCGTCTGGACGGCATGACCAAGGAGTTCAAGGTCTGCCACGGCGACTTCAACCCCTCCAACGTCATCGTCGGCGACGACGGCCAGCTCTATGTGTGCGACTGGGCACACGCCACCCAGGGCTCCCCTGCTGCCGACGTTGCCACCACCTACCTGCTCTTTGCTCTCAACAGCAAGGACCAGGCCGAGGCCTACCTGGAGCTCTACTGCGACCGCGCCGACATGCCCATGCAGGTCGTGCGTCAGTGGACGAGCATCGTCGCCGCTTCCGAGCTCGCTCGTAAGCGCAACGTGAACGATGAGTTCCTGAAGAACTGGATCGACGTCGTCGATTATCAGTAATATCTGAGCGATTTATTTCGCATCGGAGGCACAAGGAAAACCCCGCAGCTCGCATGGGCTGTGGGGTTTTCCTTTTAGATATCGAGGATGCCACAAGATAAAAGGACGGCCCCGCATCTCCCCGATCTGGAGAAATGCGGGGCCGTCCCGTATATCGAACTACAAGCGAAATCGTCGATTAACGGCGTGCTGCCTTCACAAGCTCGGCGACCTTGGCGACGACCTCGTCGATCGCCACATCCTCGCGCTCACCCGTGGCACGGTCCTTGAGCTCAACGGTGCCATTCTTAAGGCCACGCTTACCCAGAACGACCTGATACGGGAAGCCCATAAGGTCGTTGTCGGCAAACTTAAAGCCAGGACGCTCGTCGCGGTCGTCGACGACAACCTCGATACCCTCGGCGCACAGGCCATCAACGATCTGCTCGCAGACGGTAGCGCACTCCTCCTTCTTGGGATCGAGCGGAATCACCGCGACCTCGTACGGGGCAACGGAGACCGGCCAGACGATACCGTGCTCGTCGTTGTGCTGCTCCACGATGGCAGCGAGCGAGCGGGACACACCAACGCCGTAGCAGCCCATGATGAGCGGCTTCTCCTTGCCGTCCTCGTCCATAAAGGTGGCACCCATGGCCTCGGAATACTTGGTGCCCAGCTGGAAGACCTGGGAGACCTCGATGCCGCGGGCTGCGGAGAGCGGCTTGCCGCAGTGCGGGCAGGGATCGCCGGCAACGACGGTGACCAGGTCGGCCCACTCGTCGACGGTAAAGTCGCGCTCGGGGCAGGCACCGGTAAAGTGATAGTCGACCTCGTTGGCGCCGCAGGCCCACTGCTTGGACTCACGCAGGCTCTCGTCGCACACCAGACGAATGCCCTCGGGCAGGTTAACCGGTCCGATAAAGCCCTTATGCAGACCATAAGTCTGGAGCTCCTCGTCGGTCATCATGCGATAGCCCTTGCCAAAGACATGCTCGGCTTTGCAATCGTTGAGCTCGTGGTCGCCCGGAACAATGGCCACGACCGGCTTGCCCTCGGCGTCGATGAGTGCCAGCGACTTGCGCGTGCCGTTCTCGGGGAACCCAAAGAACTTAGCAACTGCCTCAATGGTGCCCATGCCCGGAGTCTCGACCTTGGTAAGCGTACCGTCGCCAGGACCCTCGGTCACGACGACCTTGGTGCTTGCAGCCTCGTCATCGGCGGCAAAACCGCAGTCATCGCAATAGACGAGCGAAGCCTCGCCAGCATCGGCCAGCGCCATGTACTCGACGGAGGTATCGCCACCGATCTCACCGGAGTCGGCAACAACGGGCAGGGCCTTGATATAGCAGCGCTCGCAGATGTTAGCGTAGGCCTGCTTCATCTTGTCATACTCCTCCTGCAGGCTCTCCTGCGTGGCGGAGAAGCTGTAGGCGTCCTTCATGATGAACTCGCGACCGCGCATCAGGCCAAAGCGGGGGCGGAACTCGTCGCGGAACTTGTCCTGAATGTGGTACAGGTTGACGGGCAGCTGCTTGTAGGAGCGCAGCTCGTTGCGCACCAGGGCCGTGACGGTCTCCTCGTGCGTGGGGCCCAGGACGAACTCGCGACCATGACGGTCGTCAAAGCGCACAAGCTCCTTGCCATAGGCGTCGATGCGGCCGGACTCGCGCCACAACTCGGCGTCGACCATGATAGGCATCATAAGCTCCTGGGCGCCGGCAGCGTCCATCTCGTCGCGCACGATATTCTCGATCTTACGGATCGAGCGCCAAGCAAGCGGCAGGTAGGAATACAGGCCGGCGGCCTCCTTGCGGATCATGCCGGCACGGAGCAGCAGGCGGTGACTGGCGAGCTCAGCGTCCGCCGGATCCTCTTTAAGCGTCGGCGCATAGAGCTTAGACATATACATTGCTCGGGTCATTTATTTCTCCTCAATAAGCTTGTCGACCTCTGCCATAAGCGCGTCGACAATTTGGTCCTCAGCTACTTTACCAATGATCTGGCCATGCGAAAAGAGCAGAGCCTGACCACGTCCGCAGGCAACGCCCAGGTCGGCATCAGAAGCCTCACCGGGGCCATTAACGGCACATCCCATGACGGCAATCGAAAGCGGCGCGGCATAGTTCTTAAGCCGCTCGGTGACCTCCTCGGCGATGGGAATCAGGTTAACCTGGCAGCGGGCGCACGTGGGGCACGAGACAATCTCGGGACCACGGCGGCGCAGGCCCAGCGACTGCAAAATTCCCCAGGCGACCGGCGGCTCCTCAACCGGATCGGCTGTGAGCGACACACGCATGGTGTCGCCAATGCCTTCGGAAAGCAAGATACCCAAGCCTACAGAGCTCTTGATAGTGCCCTGGAGCTTGGTCCCCGCCTCCGTCACGCCCAGGTGAAGCGGAACGTGGGAAATCTCACGCGACAGGGCTCGATAGGTATCAAGCGTCGTTTGCACGCTATGGGCCTTGGCAGAAAGCACAATGTTCGTAAAGCCGCGGTCCTCAAAGTGCTTGACGAAGCGCTCGCTCGACATCACGAGCTTCTCGGGCTGCGTAAGCTCGTCGCGCTCGGCGATATCCTGCTCGAGTGAGCCGGCGTTCACGCCAATGCGAATCGCGCACCCAGCGGCGCCCGCGGCATCGATCACGGCATCGACCTTGGCCCAATCGCCGATATTACCGGGATTGATGCGGAGCTTGGCGGCACCGGCCTCCACAGCGCCAATGGCCAGCTTGTGGTTAAAGTGGATATCGGCAACGATTGGCACCGGAGACTCGGCACAGATGGTGCGGAAACCCTCAAGCGCGGCCTCGGTGGGCACGCTCACACGCACGATATCGCAGCCAGCCTGCGCCAACGCGCACACTTGCGCAAGCGTTGCCTGGGCATCAGCGGTATCGGTGCAGGTCATGGATTGGACCACCACCGGCGCGCCGCCACCGATCTGCACACCGCCCACATGCACGGGGCGCGTCAACTCGCGAGGCAAAGGATGGGATAAAGACAATCCAAACACTCCCCTACAGAATAAATCGAAGGATGTCGGAACGAAGCATATAGACAAACAGCAGCGCAAAGAGCGCGATGCCCACATAGCTCACAATCGTCTGGACCTTGAGAGGTAGCTCGCGGCCCGCAATCTTTTGAATGATCTCGATGACCAGCTTGCCGCCATCGAGTGGTGGGATGGGCAGCAGGTTCATAAAGCCAAGCGAGAACGAAATGAGAGCGGCAAACGAAAGGAACGTGGCAGGGCCGGCAGCAGCAGCCTGTGAGGACATAACGCTAATACCCACGATCGAAGAAGACTGATCGAGAATCTCCATCGTATGCTGCGGCTGGAGCAGGCGCATCACGCCCTCCGCTGTCTGCACGACATAGGAGAAAGACAGGCGAGCCGACGTGATGGGGTCTAAACGGACCACCTGCGTAGAGGCATACACACCTAGGCGCTCCTCCTCCTTGAGTGCAACCGTGGTCGAATGCTGCTTGCCGTCACGCTCGTACTCGATGGCGATATCGTCCTTACCGGCGGCCTTGCCGATGGCATCGTAAACGTCCATCCAGGTAGAGCACGATACTCCGTCAACCGAAAGGATCGCGTCGCCGCCCTCGATACCCGCCTTGGCGGCAATAGAACCCTCGTCAACCTGACCGATCACGTTGGTATCCATCGGCACGGTGACACCCGCAATAGAGTAGATGCTCATAAGCAGCAAAAAGCCCGTCAGGATATTGACGAGAATGCCCGCGAGCAGCATAAAGGCGCGCTTGAGAAAACCCTGGCCCAGATAGGTATGCGAACGCTCTTGCGCAAGGAACTCGGCTTCGCCGCACGGCAGCTCCCACACATCGCCCTCGGTAGTCGCATGCTCTCGATCGAAACGGCGGCCGTCAAAGGTGGTGTAACCCGCCGCATCTCGTGGCAGCGTCTGATACTTGGTGGGATAGTAGCTCGGCGAGGGCTTCTCCCCTTCCTCATACCAAGGCGCGATAGAGCCCCAACCCAAGAGCAAGGCGCATGCCTCGAGCACAACCTCCTCGGATAGCTCGAGCTCGACAGCAAGGTCGGCCACGGTCACGCGACCATGACGATAGATAGCCGCGAGCACGCGATCGGCACACGAGACGTCGGTCGGATCCATACCGCAGATGGCAGCGTAGCCACCCAGCAGCAGCGGGGTCACGCCAAACTTGGTTCCAATGCGACGCGACGTGTAATGTATGTCAAAGCGGCACGGCAGGCCCAAAAAGAACTCGGTCACACGGACGCCGCAGGCACGCGCCGCCAAAAAGTGGCCGCCCTCGTGCAAAAACACGAGGACGGAAAGCATCAGCAGGCCCCAAAAGACCGATGAGAGAACGCTCAGAACAGTATCCATAAAACGAAAAAGCAATCCTTATGGGTTAGGAACGGGTTGCGGCGAGCACCTGCGCAGCCTTTTCACGCGCCCACGCATCGATGTCGCGAAGCTGCTCAAACGAATCGACCGCCTGCATATCGTGGGCATCCATGCAGGATTCCACAATGCGATCGATATCGGTAAAGCTGCAGCCATCGTGCAGGAAGGCATCGACGGCGACCTCGTTGGCGGCATTGAGCACGCACGGCATGGTGCCACCCGTCTTGCCGGCACGTTCGGCCAGTGCCAGACAGCGGAAGGTATCCATGTCGGCAGCATCAAACGTGAGCTGCCCCAGCTCGCGGAAATCGATACGAGGCGCCGGGGTATCCCAACGCTCGGGATACGAGAACGCGAACTGGATGGGAATACGCATGTCGGAAGCACCGAGATGCGCCATCACGGAGCCGTCGGCAAACTCGACCATAGAGTGAATCTTGGACTGACGCTGCACGACCACGTTAATGAAATCGAGGTCGCAGTTAAACAGATGCATGGCCTCAATGCGCTCCAGGCCCTTGTTCATGAGGGTGGCGGAGTCGATGGTGATCTTGGCGCCCATGGCCCACGTGGGATGTGCGAGGGCATCGGCACGCGTCACGCGATTGAGCTCGTCGCGCGTGCGGCCAAAGAACGGACCGCCCGAGCAGGTGAGCCAAATACAATGAGCCTCGCGCGGGTCCTCCCCCAGATAGCACTGGTAGATGGCGGAGTGCTCAGAGTCGACTGGAATAAGCTGGCCCGGTTGCGCCAACGGCATAAGCAAGTCGCCGCCGACGACGAGGGACTCCTTGTTGGCAAGGGCAAGACGCTTATTCGAGGTCAAGGCCGCATGGCTCGCCTCGAGACCGGCGGCGCCCACAATAGCGACGAGCACGCAGTCGACATCGTCGCGACGCGCGAGCTCGCAAACCGCCTGCGCGCCAACGCCGAGCTTCGTTCCCTCGGACAACTCCTGCAGCACGGCGTCATCGCCATGAGCGACATCGGCCACGGCAACCGCCGGAACCGAGAACTCGCGGGCAGCGGCAACGAGCTCGGAGGTACTGGAGTTAACGGACAGCGCCGTCACCTGCAGGCGATCGGCATGCTGGCGGCACACATCGAGCGCCTGGGTGCCGATAGAGCCCGTACAACCCAGGATGGCAACACGGAGACGTCCATCGGGGCCATACGTCGTCTGGAAGGACATTACAGCACGCCTCCGATCATCAAAAGCAGCTGCGCGGTAATGCAGCCAAAGATAAGCGAATCGCTACGATCGAGCATGCCGCCGTGGCCCGGGATAAGGTTACCGGAATCCTTAACGCCCACACCGCGCTTGATGCGCGACTCGATGAGGTCTCCGATAACGCCCAGGACGGACACGACCAAGCCGCACAGCAGCGCATAGGGCAGGCTGAGCTTGTAGAAGTGCGTCGCCCACAGGATGAGCCAAATCAAAACCGAGCCCAGGATGCCGCCGACAAACCCCTCCCAGCTCTTTTTGGGAGAGATCTTGGGAACCATCTTGTGCTTGCCGATACGGCTACCCACGATGTAGGCAAACGAATCGGAGACCCAAAGGGACGCGCAAACGCCCACCGAAAGCAGGGCGCCGGCAAAACCGGGCACGGCATCGCGCAGCAGCACGATAGCCGACAGCATAAAGCCAGTGTAGATGGGACCCATGAGCGTCACGGCCACATCAGAGATGCGGGTACGCGGCGACCAAACATACCAAATGCCCACAGCGAGCATCAGGGCAAAAAGCAGGGCATTCAGCAACATCGAATCGCCCAACGCCGACAGCGGAAAGAGTACGGCGGCAGCGATACCCATGCGCTCGTTAGCCATCTTGCCATCGAGCCTCGTCATACGGAAAAACTCATAGCAGCACAGGCCGCTCATGACAGAAACAAAGATGGCAGTGGGCACGATACCCAAAACCAGACACAGGATAAAGACAACAGCGTAGACGATACCCGCGGCGGCACGGGTAATAAAGCCCGCCAGCCACGAACCGGTGCCGCTCTTCGCTGTAGGCGCTCCCGCAGCGGTAGCTTTGCGCGCAGGCGTCTTGGGAGCAGATGCCTTGGGACGATCGGACACGATTAAGCCTCCTCGGTCTTGCTCAGTCCACCAAACCTACGGTCACGGCCCTGATAGGCCAAAATGGCGTCGACAAGGCCCCAACGATCAAAGTCGGGCCAATAGGTATCGGTGACATAGAACTCGGAATAAGCCACCTGCCACAGCAGATAGTTCGAAAGGCGCAGCTCACCAGAGGTGCGAATCACAAGCTCAGGATCGGGAAGGCCGGCGGTATAGAGGTGGGAAGCCACCATGTCGTCATCAATTGCGGCAGGATCAATCTTACCGGCGGCAACGTCGAGCGCGATCTGACGGACAGCGCGGGTAATCTCGGCACGCGCGCCGTAGTTGACGGCAAGCGCCAGCGTCATACCGGTGTGATCGGCGCACTCGGCAAGACCGCGTTCAAAAACGTCGCGGGTCTTCTTGGGCAGCGCGGAAATATCACCCAAAAAGACAACGCGCACGTTTTCGCGCTTCAGAAGCGGCAACTCGTCGATGAACGTCTTGGCAAACAAGTGCATCAAGACGTTGACCTCATGCTGCGGGCGGTTCCAGTTTTCGGTAGAAAACGCATAGGCAGAAAGCACGTCGACGCCCAGGCGCACGCAGGCGGTAATGATCTCGCGCAGCGAGACGATACCCGCCTTGTGGCCCTCAGTGCGTGCAAGACCGCGCGACGTGGCCCAACGACCGTTGCCGTCCATGATGCACGAGATATGGTGCGGAATGTTATTGAGGTCAAGGTCGGAAAAACCGACGCCCGCAGGGGCGTCGGCAAAGTACTCGACCAGTTTATGCTCGTCGTATTGCACCTTAGATCTCCATGACCTCGGCTTCTTTTTCCTTCAGAAGCTCCTCGACCTTGGCGACATACTCATCAGTGTGCTTCTGGACCTTGGCCTGCTCGCGACGGACATCGTCCTCGGTGAGCTCCTCATCGCGCTCGAGCTTGTTGTTGAAGTCGCGACGGATGTTACGGATAGACACCTTGGCCTGCTCGGCGTACTCGCGGCACTCCTTGACGAGCTCGCGACGGCGCTCCTCAGTGGGAGCCGGGAACGGAAGACGAACGACGGTGCCATCGGAGTTGGGGGTAATACCCAGATCGGAAGCGCCGATGGCCTTGACGATAGCATTGATGAGTGCCTTGTCCCACGGCTCGATGAGCAGCATGTGGGCCTCGGGGGTCTTGACGGCGGCAACCTGCGTGACCGGCGTGGGAACACCGTAATAATCGACGGTGATGTCGGACAGAATGTTGGCATTGGCGCGGCCGGTACGGACCTTGGAGAAGTTATGCTTGAGGGACTCGAGCGACTTGTCCATATGGGCGGTGATGTTCTCTGCCATGCTTAATCCTCCTGATAGACGAGCGTGCCGACGGGCTCACCCGAAAGCGCGCGCTTGACGGTGTCCTCGCCATCGATGTTGAGGACCAAAATCGGCATACGGTTGTCCTGGCACAGTGCCGTAGCCGTGGAATCCATAACCTGCAGACCGCGGACGAGAACCTCGTGATAGGTAATCTTGTCAAAACGGACGGCATCAGCGCACTTGACGGGATCCTTATCGTAGATGCCGTCAACCTTGGTGGCTTTAATCAGAATCTCGGCGCCGATCTCACACGCACGAAGAGCCGCGGCGGTGTCGGTCGTAAAGTACGGATTGCCCGAACCGGCGGCAAAAATAACGACGTTGCCCTTGGAAAGGTGGTTGATGGCGCGACGGCGAATATAGGGCTCGCAGATCTCGTTCATCTGGATAGCGCTCATCACGCGGCAGGGAACATCGTTATGCTCGAAGGCATCCTGCAGGGCGAGCGCGTTCATAACGGTTGCCAGCATGCCCATGTAGTCGGCCTGAGCACGCTCCATGCCACCGGCAGCGCCTGCCATGCCGCGGAAAATATTGCCGCCGCCGACAACGACGCCGACCTCATGGCCAACGGCGAGCAGCTCCTTGACCTGCTTAGCAAGATGGTCGGTAACCTTGGGGTCGATGCCATATTGGCCGTCGCCCATCAGCGCTTCGCCGGAAAGCTTAAGAAGCACGCGTTTATATCGGATGTCGGACAAAGCGATCCTCCTTTAGATTGAACTCTCAACATTCTATCAAAGGCTCTAAGAAGAGCCATGAAAAAGCAGGCTGTGAGTAAAACCCACAGCCTGCTCATTACCAGCTACAAGAGCTTATTTACTCGCCACGGACCAGACGGTCAAAGGCAACGACGGTAATGGTGTCGCCGAGCTCCTTGGAGACCTGCTCAGCGTACTTCTTGATGGTGAGGGAGCTGTCCTTGATGAACTCCTGCTCGGTGAGCACGGACTGCTTGTAGAACTTCTCCAGACGGCCGACAGCCATCTTCTCCTGGATAGCCTCGGGCTTGCCGGACTCGGCAGCCTGGGCCATGTAGATCTGCTTCTCGTGCTCGACGGTCTCGGCCGGAACCTGATCGCGGGTAGCGCAGATCGGGGCGACGGCGGCAACCTGAAGGGCAACGTCGTGAGCGAAGGTCTTGAAGGATTCAGCCTGAGCGGTCTCAGCCTTCTCGAAGGCGAACTCGACGAGGACGCCGATCTTACCACCCATGTGGATGTAAGAAGCGAGCGCGCCGTTCTCAGCCTTGCGGGCAGCGAAGCGGGAAATCTTCATGTTCTCGCCCATGATGTGAATCATCTCGGTGAGCTCGGAGGAAACAGTCTCCTCGCCCATCGGCTTCTCGAGCAGAGCGTCGACGTCAGCAGGCTCGGTGGTAGCGACAACCTCAGCGACCTTGGAAGCAAAGCCGGTGAACTTGGCGTTGGAGCCAACGAAGTCGGTCTCGCAGGAGAGCTCGAGCAGAGCGCCGGTCTTGCCATCCTCGGAGACGAACGCGGCAACAGCGCCCTCGTTGGTCTCACGGCCAGCCTTCTTGGCAGCCTTGGCAAGGCCGTTCTTACGCAGAACGTCGACAGCGGCGTCCATGTCGCCGTCAGCCTCGACGAGAGCCTTCTTGCACTCCATCATCGGGGAGTCGGTCATCTCGCGGAGCTGCTTGACCATAGCGGCGGTAATCTGGGCCATTGTGGTTCCTTTCAAAGAGATGAAAAAGAATTAACTAAGACTGATTTACTCGGCCTTGGGCTCAGCGGCCATCTCGGCCTCGGAGACCTGCTCCTTGCCGGAGCCAGCGAGGCAGGCGTCAGCCATGAGCTCGCACATAAGGGTTACAGCGGAGATAGCGTCATCGTTGCAGGGGATGCCGTACTCGACCTCGTCGGGATCGGAGTTGGTGTCGATCAGGGCGACGACGGGGATGTTCAGGCGCTGAGCCTCCTTGATGGCGTTCTCCTCGCGCTTGGTGTCGATGACGAAGAGAGCCTGGGGCAGACCCTTCATGTCGCGGGCGCCACCGAGGTTGGTCTGGAGCTTGGTAAGCTCCTTGCCGAGCACGGCCTGCTCCTTCTTGGGCAGAACAGCCATGCGGCCGTCCTCGACCATGGCCTCGAGCTCCTCCATGCGGTTGATGCGGGAGCGGATGGTAACGAAGTTGGTCAGCATACCGCCGAGCCAACGCTGGTTGATGTAAGGCATGTTGGCGCGCTCAGCAGCGTTCTTGACGGCCTCCTGAGCCTGCTTCTTGGTGCCGACGAACAGCACGTTGCCGCCCTTGGCGACGTTCTTGACGAAGGTGTAAGCCTGGTCGGCGTCGAGGATGGTCTGCTTGAGGTCGAGGATGTAGATGCCGTTGCGCTCACCGAAGATGAACGGCTTCATCTTGGGGTTCCAGCGACGGGTCTGGTGACCGAAGTGGCAGCCGGCCTCGAGCAGGGTGCGGATATTAATCTTGGTAGCCATGTTAAACCTCCTGTGGTTTGCCTCCGCGCGGGGTCATCCTCCAAAACCAACCCGGACATGTGCTACCAAAGCCCGGGCACCACGGTATGAAGTAGCCGCGCGTGCGTGATAAAAACATGTTGCCGTGAAGCAACCCGATGAATGATAGCAGGAATGCTTCTTCCTGCCAACCCGCAATCAAAACCACACACCTGAGTGCGGCGCGGGACGTCCCAGCCACTATTCGCCGCGGGGATGGGCTTGAGCCACAGCTCGCTTAAGCCGATCGGGTGTGAGATGCGTGTAGATCTGCGTCGTGGACAGGCTCGCATGACCCAGCAGCTCTTGAACCGAGCGTAGGTCCGCACCGCCCTCGAGCAAGTCGGTCGCAAAGGTATGGCGCATCGCATGCGGCGCGATGTCGGCCGGAATGCCGGCGAGCGTCGCCAGCGTATGGAACCGCCGCCTGAGTATGGCGGCGCTCATGCGATTGCCGCGCGCCGATATAAGCAGCGGATGCGGCCCGGTAGCGAGGTCACGGCGCTTTGCCTGAGCGAGCAACTCCGGCCTCCCCTCCTCAATATAGAGACGCGTCGCCTCGAGTGCGCGACGATACAGAGGAACAATGCGTTCCTTGCTCCCCTTGCCCCATAGCCGCAGCGTGCGCTCGGACCATGAGATGGATTCCACATTGAGCGCCGCAAGCTCTGAGATACGGGCACCCGAGGCATAGAGCAACTCGAGCATCGCCGCATCGCGCAGTCCCGCGGGCGTCGAGGTATCAGGCGTCTTGAGCAGTGCCTCGACCTGCTGGGTCGTAAGGACGCCCGGCAGGTCACGCGGCAGCTTGGGCGATGCGATCGCCGAGGCCACATCGCCCTCGACAATCCCCTCGGCAGCCATCCAGCGATAGAGAGATCGGATAGCCGACAGGTGCGCCGCAAGCGTTCGAGGAGCCACCTGCTCACGCGAAAGCTCGGCAAGATAGCGACGAATGGTGCGCACGTCGGCAGCGAAAGCATCGATATCCTCGCGCTCGCACCAGGCAGCAAAGCGCTCCAACCGCGAGCCATAGGCCGTCACCGTGTTGGGAGAAAGACCCTCGACACGTGCGATGTAGGCGATAAACGAGTCGACGGTGTCGTACAGGTCACAGGCTATGACCGGTCGCCTCCAAACAGATCGGGGCGAGTGGCCAGATAGGCATCAAGGGCCTCAAGCGCACGGTCCGCATAGGCCTGGTAGCGGTCGCGCTTGCTGCGACGCTTACCGTCCTCGAGCGGCGGCACCAGGCCAAAGTTGACATGCATGGGCTGGTAGCCCACGGTGGCAGGATCGGTCGCATAGCCCACGAGCGCGCCCAGGGCGCCCACGCGGGGCAACTCGACGCCCGCGGCACCGATAGCCTCGGCATAGGTGTTGAGCGCCGCGAGCAGACCGGTCGCCACGGCTTCCATATACCCCTCGGTGCCGGTGATCTGACCGGCCAGGCGCACGCCGGTACCGGGCACGGCAAAGGTGCCATCGAGGACGTGCGGGGCGTCGACAAAGGTATTACGGTGCATGACACCGTAGCGGAAGAACTCAGCGTTCTCCAGGCCCGGCACCATATGGAAGACGCGCTTCTGCTCGCCAAAGGTCAGGTTGGTCTGGAAGCCCACCAGATTATAAGCGGTCTTCTCCTTGTTCTCGGCACGCAGCTGAATCGCCGCCCAGGGGCGACGTCCGGTACGCGGGTCGGTGAGGCCGACGGGCTTCATGGCGCCAAAGCGAATGGCGTCCTTGCCGGTGCGTGCAACCTCCTCGGCAGGCTGGCAGGCCTGGAACAGATCGCCGCCCTCAAAATCCTTGAGCACCACGCGGTCGGCCGTGGTAAGCGCCTCGATAAAGGCCTCGTACTCCTCCTTGTTGAGCGGAGCGTTGAGATAGTCGCCACTCCCCTGCTCCTCGTAGCGCGACTGCGAGAACAGCACGTCCATATCGAGCGTGGAGGCATCGACGATCGGCGCCGCGGCATCGAAGAACGCAAGGGCGTCGCCACCGACGAGCTTCATGACCTCTTCGCTCAGCGCCGGCGAGCACAAGGGGCCGGCGGCAATGACCACGTGACCCTCGGGAATCTGCGTGACCTCGCCGTGAATGATCTCGATATTGGGACGGGCGGCAACCTCGGCCTCGACAAGCTCGGAAAACTTGACGCGGTCGACCGCCAAGGCACCACCGGCGGGAACAGCGGCGCGATGGGCGCAATCGAGCAGGACTGAACCCATGCGCTGGAGCTCGGCTTTTAGTAGGCCAGCAGCGGAATCTGGACGGGTCGACTTAAACGAATTGGAGCAGACGAGCTCTGCCAGGTGATCAGTATGGTGAGCCGGGGAGCTCACCTGGGGGCGCATCTCGCACAGCTTTACGGCAAACCCGCGGTCTGCCAGCTGGATCGCGCATTCCGAACCCGCCAGACCGCCACCGATAACCGTCACCTGATCGAACTGCATCTGCAAACACCTTTCTAATTGACACGTTTTCCATTGTGACCGAAGGGCGTCTGGGCGTGAAGGGCAAACTTGGAGGGCGCATACCTTCCATCCATCATGCGCTCGATAAGGCCCTCGAGTTCAAGCGAACCCAAAAGTTTGAGTACGCCGACGGCATCGAGCGAGACGAGCGCCGCGATGTCGTCGACCTTGAGCGGAGAGGCGATGAGCGCATGCATCACGGTCTGCTGTGTTGGATCCAGGTCGGCAATGCCGGGAGCATCAGGGCGCGAGTAGCGCAGGGTGCCGTAGATACGTGAGATAGCCATCTCGATAGATTCCTCGTCGATGATGCAGCAGGCACCGTTCGCAATGAGGTAATTCGTGCCACGCGACTCGGGCGATAGGATCGACCCCGGCACGGCAAGAAGTTCGCGCCCCAAATCCATAGCAGCCTCGGCTGTAGAAAACGTCCCGGAAGGCATACCCGCCTCGGATACAAAGAGGGCTTGCGACAGGGCCGCGATCACGCGATTCCGGCGCGGAAAGGCAAACTTGCGCGGACCCATGCCCCACGGAGAGATCGACACGACCGCGCCACCCGTATCGAGCGTGCGAGTAATAAGCCCCGCGCTCGAACGCGGGTAGACCACGTCGGCGCCCGTCCCCAGCACCACGACGTGTTTGCCGCCGGCGTTGACCGCAGCCCAACCCGAGGCCTGGTCACAACCGACCGCGCCGCCCGAAACAACCGTCACTCCCGCCTCGACCGCCACCTTTGCCGCAAGCTCTGCCACGGCAAGACCATACGGCGAGGCCTTTCGCGCGCCGATGATGGAGAGCGCGGGCGTCGAAAGCGCCTCGGGGTTGCCGTGCACATAGAGCGTCTGAGGTACATCAGAAAGCTCCAAAACGGTCTCGGGATACAACGCGTCACCTGGATGCAGCTCGAAGGTCCCCTCGGCCATCATTGGTCCCTCCTTCCCTGGTACATCGCCGCCTCGAGCACGTGGTCCTGCGTCACTTGCTCGCTCTCGGCGACATCTGCGATCGTGCGCGCAATGCGAACCAGGCGCACGATGCCACGCCCTGTGAGATGCGTGCGTTTGGACAGACCGAGTACGCATTTCTCGGCAGCATCATCGAGCTCAAAGGTCGAAACGACGCCGTCAATGGACCGCGTCTCGTCATCCTCGGCCTCGGCATCCGCATCGTCCATACGAGACTCGCGCCAGGTGCGAAAAGCGCGACCGCGCACAACGTAGTCACGTAACTCGGCCGACGACATACCCTCCGCGCCCTCGATAATCACCTGGGGATCGGGACGGGTCACATCGATCATCATGTCGATACGGTCGGCCAAAGGACCGCGCAGCTTTGCCCGATAGCGCTCGACCATCGATGCCGAGCAGCGGCACGGCACCTCGCGGTCGCCCAAAAAGCCGCAGGGGCAGGGATTGCTCGCAGCGAGCAGCTGAAAGCGCGACGGGAAGGTAAAGGCCCCGTCGACGCGTACGATCCTCACATAGCCGCGTTCGATGGGCTGACGCAGCGTCTGCAGCACACCCGTGGGAAACTCGGCAAGCTCGTCCAAAAAGAGCACGCCGCCATGAGCAAGGCTAATCTCACCCGGGTGCACCGGGCGCCCGCCGCCGATAAGGCCTGCGGTCGAAATACTGTGATGGGGGCTTCGAAACGGCCGATGACCTGCCAATAAGCCATCGATGTTCTCGCCCAAGACCGAATGGATGCACAGTGCCTCCTGCTGATCCTCAACGGAAAGCTCAGGCAGGATGCCGGTCATACGGCGCGCAAGCATCGTCTTGCCCGATCCCGGGGACCCGATCATAAGCAAACCGAGCTCACCCGCTGCCGCCAGTGCCATGCCGCGTTTGGCAACCTCCTGCCCCAGCACGTCGGCATAGTCGAGTTCGGGCTCAAAAGTAGCCTCCACACCCTCGGAATCCAGATAATGCCGCGCGGCATCGCCCATGCCATGGGCAAGCTGAGACAAATGATCTATGAATCCGCAATCCACGCCCGCGAGTGGCACATGCTGGTCTGATCTGCCGGCGATAAAAGACAGCCCCAAATCACGCGCCAATAACTGAAACGCCACCTCGCCCTTGACGGGAAGCACCGTACCGTCCAAGCCAAGCTCACCGGCGATAAGACAACGATCGAGGTTGTCGCGGGGAATCTGACCATCGGCCGCCAATACCGCGATGGCGATGGGAAGATCAAAGCCGCTACCGGTCTTGCGAATATCGCCAGGTGCCAGATTGACCGTAATGCCCGAGCGTGGGATCTCGAACCCGGCGGAGCGCATCGCACAGCGAATGCGACCACGCGACTCCATCACCTCCATACTCGGGATGCCGAGCATCTGAATGCCCGGAACGCCGCCGGCAAGCGAGACCTCGACCGTGACGTGAATCGCCTCGACGCCGCGGATGCAGGCCGCGTGAACGGCAAACGTCTCGAACGCCATCACGACACCTGCCAATCGAACGCGTTGTACTGATGCTCGATCTCGGCGATATGCCCGCCGCGAATGGTGACACCCACGGCATCGAAGCGAATCGCCTTGAGCGGATAATGCTCCATGAGATAGCAACTTGCGATGCGGCGGTAGCGGCGTTGCTTTTGGGCGTCCACGGCTTCCTCGGGAAAGACCCGCGTGGTGCAATCCAGGGCGACGCGTCTGGTCTTGACCTCGGCCATCACCACGACATCGTCGAGCTCATCAAGCAGCACCAGATCGGCCTCGCCCTCGGTGCAACGATAACCCTGTTCCAGCAAGGTGTAGCCGCGCTCGTTAAAGTAGTCGATGGTGATCAGCTCGCCCAGCATGCCCAGCTCGCGGGGACTGAGTCCCTTGATAAACTCGGGCGTCATCGCCCCGCAGTCGAGCTCGCCGTTTTCCCAACGCTCCTTGAGCCGCTGCGTCTTGCTCTTTTTGCTTGCGGCACTCATGGGGTCTCCTTTCCCGCACACTGCATTGCCCCGATGATGAGGGCACCTTTCATGCGGGTAAGTACCGGAAGCAAACCAAAAGCTGACCAAATGCCAACAAAAAACGGGCCGTACGCAACAATGGTGTTGCATACGGCCCGCTACCAGCTGGTTTACAAAACGCCAGGGGTCCCTGTCTCCACAATTGACCTAGAAAAGCCGCTCAGTCTGCAGAAAGTTTCCGCAAAAGCTCACGCGGTGCAGAGGACAAAGTCCATGTTTGCGAATGGCCTCGATATGCTCGGGGCTCGCATAGCCCTTCGACTCGGCCAGATGGTACTCGGGATACTCGGCGTCGTACTCGACCATCATCTCGTCACGCGTCACCTTGGCCATGATGGACGCCGCGGCGATACAGGCGATTTTGGCATCGCCCTTCACCACGTCGCGCTCGTTGGGAACGGCGCCCAAGGGGTTACCATCCATGAGGACACAGTCGGGTTCAAGTCCCGTATCGGCCACGGCGCCCGCGACGGCGGCACGAATGGCACGCGCCATGCCCATCTCATCGATATCCTTAGGCGCGATATGGCAAAAACCGATCGCCGTCGCCACCTCGGCAATCTTCACCGAGAGCAGCTCGCGGCGCGCCGGCGTGAGCTTTTTGGAATCGTTGATGCCCCAGACGCGCGGCTTCATGGGAAGGCACACGGCGCACACCGTCAGGGGACCGGCCACCGATCCGCGACCCACCTCGTCGACACCAACGATCACCCCATCGCCGCCAAGCTCATGCATAAGCTCGTACATGCCATTAACGCGCTCGCGCTCGGCAACCTCTTTGGCATGGCGTTTGAGGGCGCGTTCACAAGCCTTGATCACCTGCTGGCGCGGGTCCTCGCGATAATGCTCCACGAGGGCGGGAGTCTCCTCAAACGTAGCGCTCGCCAACTCACCGGCAACCTGCGATGCCGAAACCGAGCTCGTCATGTTGGCCATACCAGGCCCTCCTTGCATGCAAATCAGATAAAAAGAAGGGCCACCCGAAGGTGACCCTTGTGTCCAAACGAGTGGACAGACGCTGCGATCTTCTTAGCGCTTCTCGGGGATGCGAGCAGCCTTGCCCACCTTGTCGCGGAGGTAGTACAGCTTGGCGCGACGGACGCGACCATGACGAACGACCTCGAGCTTGGCGATCTTGGGGCTGTGAAGCGGGAAGGTACGCTCAACACCGACACCGAAGGACATCTTGCGGACGGTGAAGGTCTCGCGGGCACCGGCGCCGGCCATGCGGATGACGTCGCCCTGGAAGACCTGGATGCGCTCGCGGTCGCCTTCCTTAATGCGGTAGTGAACCTTGACGTTGTCGGCGACGCGAACCTGAGGAATGTCCTCGCGGATCTGCTGACGCTCGATTGCGCGGATGTAATCCATGTGCAATTCCTTACTCTTCTAGAGGTGCCGTACCACCTTGGCCGGCACGTAGTTGAACAAACGTATTCGAGTATACACGCGCGGGTTTCTGCTGCAAGAACAATTTTTTACGCAGACAAAAAGACAAAACCCGCACATGATAATCGCCCGCCTCACGAATGAGGCGGGCGGCATGAAGGGGGCTACGCTAGGCGTCTATACCCAAAACGTTAGGCGGAGCGCTTCGCCTCGAGCTTGGCCTGGGCGGCAGCCAGGCGTGCGAGGGGCACGCGGTAGGGCGAGCAGGACACATAGTCCACATCGGCCACGTTAAACAGGCCCTTGATGGACTTGGGGTCGCCGCCGTGCTCGCCACACACGCCAAAGTGCATGCCGGGGTTGGTGGCGCGACCCTTCTCGACGGCCATGCGCACCAGCTCGAGTACCGCAGAGTCGATGGTCTCGAAGGGGTTATCCTTCAAGATCTTCTTGTGCATGTACAGCGGGATGAACTTGGCCTCGGCATCGTCGCGGGAGAAGCCGAAGGTCGTCTGCGTGAGGTCGTTGGTGCCAAAGCAGAAGAAGTCGGCATGATGGGCGATCTCGTCGGCGACCATGCAGGCACGCGGCAGCTCGAGCATCGTGCCCACGGGAATATTGAGCTCGACGCCTTCCTCGGCGGAAACCTCGGCGATCACGCGCTCGATGACCTCGCGGGTCTGGACATGCTCCGCCGTGATGGAGACGAGCGGGACCATAATCTCGGGACGCGGGTCGACGCCTTCCTTGATAAGGCGGGCAGCAGCCGTTGCCACGGCACGGACCTGCATGAGCGGCAGATCGCTAAAGACGACGGACAGGCGCACGCCGCGTAGGCCGAGCATGGGGTTCGACTCGACCATGCCGTCGATACGACGCAGGCGGGTGCGCAGGACGGCAAGCTCTTCCTCGCTGGCGCCAGCGGCTTCCTTCTTGGTGATGGCGACCTCGAGCTCGCGAGGATTATCCAGGAACTCATGAAGCGGCGGATCGAGCAGGCGAACGACCACGTCGCGACCGGACATAGTCTTGAACATCGCCAGGAAGTCCTCGGTCTGAACCTTGAGCAGGTCGGCCAGGGCCTGCTGCTGCACGGTCTCATCGTCAGACAGGATAAAGCTCTGGATGATGTTCTTACGGTCGCCCAGGAACATGTGCTCGGTGCGGCACAGGCCGATGGCCTCGGCACCAAACTCGAGGGCGAGCTCAGCGTCCTCAGGGTTGTCGGCGTTGACGCGCACGTGGTTGGCGTGGCCATCGGTCTCGTCCAGACGAATCTCGTCGGCCCAGGACAGGATGGTGTCCAGGTCGCCGGTGAGCTCAGCCGAAACCAGATCAACGGCGCCGTCGACGACGATGCCCTGAGTACCGTCGATGGAGATGATGTCGCCCTCATGCAGCACGCGGTCACTGCCCTCGATGTGCACGACCTTCTCGGCGGCGTCGATGTGGAAGCGTTCAACGCCGCAGACGCAGGGCGTACCCATGCCGCGGGCGATAACGGCGGCATGGCTCGTCTTGCCACCGTGACTGGTCAGGATGCCCTCGGCGGCGACCATGCCCTTCAGGTCATCGGGGTTGGTCTCCCAACGAACCAGAATGACCTTGTGACCCTCGTTGGCGCGCGCGACGGCGTCATCGCTCGAGAACACGACCTCGCCCACGGCGGCACCGGGGCTGGCGTTAAGACCGCTGGCCAGCGCCTCGTACTTCTTGGAGGCGTCAAACTGCGGGTGCAGAAGCTGGTCGAGCTGCGCGGGATCGATGCGGCTCACGGCCTCCTCGCGAGTGATCAGGCCCTCCTCGACCATTTCGATGGCGATGCGCAGGGCGGCGGTGGCAGTGCGCTTGCCCACGCGAGTCTGGAGCATCCAGAGCTTACCCTGCTCGATGGTGAACTCGATGTCGCACATGTCGCGATAGTGATCCTCGAGCGTCAGGAACACGCGCTCGAGCTCCTCGCCTGCGGACTCGAGGCCCGGGGTGGTCTTGAGGTCGGCGATGGGCTCGGTATTGCGGATGCCGGCGACGACATCCTCGCCCTGGGCGTTGACCAGAAAGTCGCCGTAGAACTCCTTAGTGCCGTCGGCCGGGTTGCGCGTAAAGGCGACGCCGGTCGCGGAGGTCTCACCCTTGTTGCCAAAAGCCATAGCCTGAACGTTGACGGCAGTACCGAGCTCGTCGGAGATGCCGTGCTGTTTGCGGTAGATGCAGGCGCGCTCGTTCATCCAGCTGCCAAAGACGGCCTGGATGGCAAGGCGCAACTGGAGCTCCGGATCATGCGGGAAGACGGGCTTGCCGCCGGTGACCTCGAGCTCGGGATACAGGGCGGCCTCGACGTTATCAGAGAAGATGCCCTTGAAGGTCTCGACAAGCTCCTGAAGGTCCTCGGCCGAAAGCTCGGAATCGACGCGAACACCGGCGACCAGGCGGGCCTGGGTCAGGGCGTTCTCGAACAGGTCGGCATCAACACCCATAACGACGTTGGAGAACATCTGGATAAAGCGGCGGTAGCTATCCCAGGCAAAACGCGGATTTTGCGTCTGGGCGATGAGCCCCTGAACGGAGTCGTCGTTGAGGCCCAAGTTGAGGACCGTGTCCATCATACCGGGCATGGAAAATGGAGCGCCCGAGCGAACCGACACGAGCAGCGGATCATTGTCGTCACCGAGCTTCTTGCCACAGCGGGCCTCGAGGTCGGCCTCGGCGGCAACGATCTCATCGAGTGCGCCTTCGGGCCAGACGTTGCCGGCACCGGAGTACTCGACGCAAGTCTGGCAGGTAATGGTAAAGCCACCGGGAACCGGCAGGCCGATGCGGCTCATCTCGGCAAGGTTTGCGCCCTTGCCGCCAAGCACGAAGTTCATGGACTTGTCGCCCTCAGTGACACAGGTGCCCTGGGCGTCGGTTCCAAAACGGTAAACCCTCTTGCAATCGCTCACGATACTTCCCCTTCCATGCGCTTACGCGCACGACCGTGGTAACGAATCGACCCGCCGGATGCGGGCCGTGAGGGAACTATACGGCCGGATTTGAACGGGCTTGAGCAGAGGATACGCGGTTTGGTAAACGTGCTAAAACTGGCGGTAAACGGTAGGTAAAGTTGGTTACCTTATGAAGATACCACTAGAGTGTAATTGCAGGTCAGAGGCGGTAGAAACTGCTAAATCGCTTTACCAATATCAGGCTTTTTAGCCGCTCCGATGAGTTTTCTGGGACGGGGATTAAAAAATCATTGAGTACCTAATGATTTTTTAATCCCCGTCCCAGAAAACTCATCGGAGAAAGGACTACTGCTGTTGGGCTCGGCGGGCGGCGCGGCGGGCGCGAGCTTCTTGGATTTCCTCCAAGTGGCTAATGATCTCGGCAGCGCTTTCCTCGATGGCCTTGCCGTCGGTACGCACCACAAAGCAGCCTAGGCGCTTCATGAGGGCACGAGCTTCCTCGAGCTCGCTGCGCACGCTCTCGGGCTCGGCATAGGAGCCGGCAACGGCACGGGCGTAGTCATCGCCCAAGCGGCTATCGCGAATTTCGGAAATCACATCGACGGTCGAAATCAGGCCGAACAGGCGCATCGGGTCGACCTCGTAAATCGACTTCGGCGGCTCCATGCCATGGGCCAACGGAACATTGGCAACCTTGTAACCTTGATAGGCCAAATACATCGACAGCGGCGTCTTGGACGTGCGCGATACGCCCAGTAGCACGATATCGGCACCCGACAGATCGTCGCAACCGCGCCCGTCATCGTGCTCAACGAAATACTCCATGGCCTCGATACGATGGAAATAGCGGTCATCGGTCTTGTGAATCACGCCCGCAACGCCCTTGGGCGGCACGCCGACGAGCGACGACAGCACGGCGAGCGTCGGGCCGATCAGGTCGACCGAACGGATATGCAGCATGCCCAGGTAATCGAGCACGCGGGCGCGAAGCGCCGGATCGACAATGGTGTGGAACACGGCGATATCGCGATGGTCGGCATCGACGCGCGGCCCCACAAATGACTTGACCTGCTCCACGGAGGCCACCTTGGGCAGGCGCAAAACGCGAAAAGCCCCTTCATCAAATTGCCCGGACGCCGCAAGCACCACCTCACAAGCGGTATCGCCGAGAGAGTCGGAGATAACGATAACGGTGGGACGAACGGCGACCGGGCAATCCATGCGGGGCTCCTTTTGCGCTTACGCGCAGGCTGGCTTACTTTTTGCGGGCAAACTCACCGATGTTGGCGATGCCGGAGAAAACGGCCTCGAAGCGGTTGAGCAGCTTAAGGCGATTATCGCGGAGCTGCTCGTCCTTGTCCATGACCATAACCTCGTCGAAGAAGCGGTCGATGGGGGCACGCAGAGCTGCAAGGGCGGCAAATGCGGCCGGGTAATCCTCGGCAGCAAGGGCGGCATCAACAGCGGTCTGAGCGGCCTCGGAGGCGTCGGCGAGCGCGAGCTCGGCCTCGCCCATCAGGCTGCGGTCGTACTCCGCACCCAGCTCGGGCTTGGAGATGTGCGCGGCGCGGGCATAGGCGGTAGCCAGGTTGTCGAAGGTCTCGGCATCGTTCTTGCGGGCCTCGTCGAGCGCGGCGCAGCGGGCGAAGAAGACGGACGGGGCGATGATGTGCACCGCGGAGACGGCGGCAACGGTATCGGCCGGGATCTTTTCGTCGCGGGCCATGCTCACAAGGCGGCCATGGAAGAAGTCGCGAACCTGCTGGGCGACCTCGGCGGCGTCGAACTCAATGCCCCGCTCACTGTAAAGCTCGAGGGCGAAGTCGATGAGCGACGTGGGGTCGATCGGCAGACGGTCGCGCAGGATGTTGATGATGCCGATAGCGGCACGACGCAGCGCGTAGGGGTCGGAGGAGCCGGTCGGGGGCTCGCCGATGGCAAAGATACCGGCGATGGTATCGAGCTTGTCGGCGCAGGCCACGATGCAGCCAGCGGTGCCCTCGGGCAGCTCGTCACCGGCAAAGCGGGGACGATAATGATCGCGAATGGCGTGGGCAACCTCGTCGTTCTCCCCCATCGCGGTCGCGTAATAACCGCCCATCACGCCCTGCTGGCTCGTGAACTCGACGACGGCGTTGGACACCAGGTCTGCCTTGCACAGGTGCGCGGCGCGAGCAGCGTCGGCGGCAAGATGGGCGCCCAGATGAGCCTCGCGGGCGATAGCGAGCGCGAGCTGCTCGATGCGCTCGGACTTGGCGAGCACGCTACCGAGCTTCTCCTGGAAGGCAACCTTGGCCAGACGCTCACGGAATTCGTCGAGGGAGATCTTCAGGTCCTCCTCGTAGAAGAACTTTGCGTCGTCCAGACGGGCGCGCACGACGCGCTCGTTGCCGTCGATCACGCGCTCGGCGTTCTCGGGCTTGCTGTTGGAGACGACCACGAACTCACGCGTGAGCTTGCCCTCGCCGTCATAGATCGGGAAGTAGCGCTGGTTGGTGAGCATGGACTCGCAGATGATCTCGTGCGGGACCTTGAGGAACTCCTCATCGAAGGTACCGACGAGCACCGTCGGCCACTCGCAGAGGTTGATAACCTCCTCGAAGACCTTCTTGGGCGTATCGACATGGCAGCCGGGGCGGGCAGCCTCGACCTCGGCGATACCGGCGAGGATGGCCTCACGACGACGCTCGGCAGAAAGCACGCCGGCGTCCTCGAGCACCTGCTCGTAGACGGCGGGGCTGGCAACCACATGGTCACCAGGGCCAAGTACGCGATGACCACGCGTGGTGTTGCCGCTCGTCACGTCGGCAAACGACACAGGCACAACATCCTCGCCCAAAAGGCAGCAGATCCAACGGACCGGACGAACAAAGGTCGCGTGCTCGTGGCCCCAGCGCTGGCTGCGGTAGTTGGGCCACTGCAGGCCGGCAATAGTCTTCTCGCACAGAGCGGTCAGAATCGGGGTTGCCGGTGCGGAGGGAATATTCTTCTCGGCGAACACATACTCGCGACCGTCAGTGTCCTCGCGACGGACCAGGTCCTCGGCAGCCACACCGCACTTGCGGGCAAAGCCCTGGGCGGCCTTGGTGGCGTTACCGTCAGCGTCGAAGGCAATGTTGGCCGCGGGGCCACGCTTGACCTCGTGAACCTCATCGGTCGCGGTGGCGACGTCGGCCACGAGCGCAGCCAGACGACGTGGGCTCGAGATCACGCGGACCTCGCCGTGGGCCAGACCGGCCTCGTCGAGGCCCTTGGCGATCATGGTGCCAAGCTGCTTGACGGCATTGTTCAGCGGTGCGGAGGGCATTTCCTCCGTACCGATCTCAAACAGGAAATCCTTAGCGTCTGCCATGGCTTACGCCACCTCGCCTTCCTGGTCGGCATTCTCGTTGACTCCGGCGACCTCGGCCATATAGGCCTCGCAGCACGCCTTGGCGACGGCGCGGACGCGCAGGATGTAGTTGGCGCGCTCGACCGCGGACAGGGCGCCACGGGCATCGAGCAGGTTGAAGGCGTGGCTGCACTTCATGACGCAGTCGTACGCCGGCAGCGGAAGCTTGCGCTCCAGGCAGGAATGGCACTCGGCCTCGTAGTCGTCAAACTTCTGACGCATCATCTCGACATTGGCGACCTCAAAGTTATAAGCACTGAACTCGCGCTCATTCTCCAAGAACACGTCGCCGTAGGTCATGGGCGTGCCGTCGGGCAGGTAGCTCCACACCAGGTCGTAGACGGAGTTGACGCCCTGGGCATACATGGCGATACGCTCCAGGCCGTAGGTGATCTCGACAGGCACGGGGTCGACCTCGATGCCGCCCACCTGCTGGAAGTACGTAAACTGCGTGACCTCCATGCCGTTGAGCCAGACCTCCCAGCCAAGGCCCCAGGCGCCGAGCGTCGGGCTCTCCCAGTCGTCCTCGACAAAGCGGACGTCATGGTCGTTGGGGTCCAGGCCAATGGCGGCCAGCGAACCCAGGTAGAGCTCCTGAGCGTTGACCGGCGAGGGCTTGATGAGCACCTGGAACTGATAGTAGTGCTGCATGCGGTTGGGGTTCTCGCCGTAGCGGCCGTCGGCGGGACGGCGGCAGGGCTGCGCATAGCAGGTGCGCCACTCGGCGGGACCGAGCGAGCGCAGCGTGGTCGCGGTATGGAAGGTACCGGCACCGACCTCGGAGTCATAGGGCTGCATAATGACGCAGCCCTGCTCGCCCCAGTACTGCTGGAGGCGCAGGATGATGTCTTGGAAGGAAAGCGATGAAGCGTTCATGCCTCTAATATCCCCTCGTCGAAACGATTACACGGTTAGGTACTGTACTATAGCGGTTTTTAGTCGATAGCGCCGATGCGGTTGAGCGGCCAGTAGCGCACAAGCGCCACAGCGATCAAATCAGAGCGATCGACGGGACCAAAGTAGCGTGAGTCGGCAGAGTTTTCGCGGTTGTCGCCCATCACCCACACGCACCCGTCGGGAACGGTGTAGGGATAGCTTACCTGAGCGCCGGGCGCTTGGACCGAAAGTGGCCAGCTCATGCCCGTCGTATAGTCCTCGTCGAGCGCTTGGCCGTCAACGACCACCTTGCCATCCTGCAGGTCGACCGTCTGGCCGGCCGTGGCAATAACGCGCTTGACAAGAACATCATGCTCGGAGGTGCCATCGGGGTTGTGAAACACCACGATATCGCCCTGCTTGACGGGCTGACCGAGCTCGAGGCTCACCTTTTGCGCCAGGATCTGGTCGCCAATCTCGATTGTGTCCTCCATAGAGCCGGTGGGCACCACAAAGGGCTCGACCACAAAGGTGCGGATCAGGAAGGTGGCCACAAGCGCGATCGCGATGACCGCGATCCACTCAAAAGCGCCCCTCAACGCGGAATGTTGCGTAGGAACCATACTCACTCCTCGCTCTGCGAATACGAAGCGTCAAGGATCTCCTGCGCGTAAGCGCGCTCCTCGGGCGTGAGCCGCGCAGTCTCGATCAGGTCGGGACGCCAGCGACAGGTGCGCTCGATGGCATTCTTGCGGCGCCAGGCATCGACCTTGGCGTGATCGCCGCTCACGAGCACCGGAGGAACGCCCTCGCCGTTGAACTCGGCGGGGCGGGTGTACTGCGCGTACTCGAGCAGGCCTCCGTCCTCGGCGGTCGAGAACGACTCGTCCACGTTGCTCATCTCGTCGCCCAGGGCGCCGGGAATGAGGCGTACGACGGCATCGGCAACGACCATCGCGGGCAGCTCGCCGCCCGTGAGCACATAGTCGCCGATCGACAGACGTTCATCGGCATACGCATACGCGCGCTCGTCGACGCCCTCGTAACGGCTGCACACAAACAGCAGGCGCTCACTTTTGAGCAGGCGCTCGGCCACATGCTGCGTAAAAGGCTCGCCACAGGGGGTAAAGAACACCACAGTGGGCTTAGGACCCTCTGCGCTAATGGCCTCGATGGCCTCTGCGATAGGCTCGACCTTCATGAGCATGCCCTGCCCGCCGCCGTACGGCTCGTCATCGACGGTACGATGGCGGTCGTGCGTCCAGTCGCGCAGGTTATACGCCTTAAAATCAAAAAGGCCGGCCTTGCGGGCGCGGCCCAAAATCGACGTGGACATGACAGGCTCAAACATCTCGGGAAAGACCGAAAGGGTCTCAATCAGCATGTTTTCCTCCCTACTTGTCCATATCGATAAGGCCGTCCATCACGTGGACGGAAATTGTTCCTGCATCGGGAAGATCGAGCACGACCTGCTCGATCACGGGAATCAGTACCTCGCCGTACCGATCACCCTCGACAACCCAAACATCGTTAGCGGGCGTCGACATGATCTCGACGATCGTGCCGAGCGAACCGAAGCGCTCGTCGACCACCTCGCGACCCATCAGGTCGGTATAGGCAGCGTCGAGCGAATCGAGCTCAAAGTCGTCGCGATTTGCCAGCACATAGCATCCCGTGATGCCCTCGGCGGCCGTCAAGTCGTCAATGCCCTCAAACGAGACCAGATCGCCATCGCCCGTATCGGTGACGGACACGACCGTGCAAAAGCGGTCGCGCTTGAGCGCCGGCGGCGTCAGGGCGACGCGCATGCCCGGCTCTAATACAGAAGGAAGCCCCCGCAGCGGCTGCGCGAGGACCTCCCCCTTCCTTCCGTGCGGCTTGACCACACGGGCGATGTTTTTGTACTGGGACCTCAAGGTCCTAGCCCAGAACCTCTACCTCGACAGCAGTGTCGAGGCGAGCGGCCAGTGCACGGGCGAGCGTGCGAATGGCCTTGATGGTACGGCCACGACGGCCGATGACCTTAGCGACGTCATCCTCGGCGACCGAAACCTCAATCGTGGAGGCGTCGTCACCATCGATGACCTCAAGGCTCACGGAATCCGGGTCGTCGACGATCTGAACAACGAGATATTCGACGAGATCGGCGATGCGATCTGAGAGCATTGCCTCACCCTCGAGCTGTGCAGCGTCAACCTCAGGCACGATTTACTCCTCGGCGCCCTCAGCGGCCTCAGCGGCAGCCTTAGCGGCCTCGGCCTCTTTGGCGAGCTGCTTCTTGGACTTCTTGACGACGGTCTCGGTCTTCTCGCCCTCGTTGGCGGCCTTGACCAGAGCAGCGACAGCGTCGGTGAGCTGAGCGCCCTTGGACTGCCAGTCAGCGATCTTCTCGAGATCGAGGTTGATGGTCTTGGGGGCGGTCATCGGGTTGTAGCGGCCGACCTCCTCGATGATACGACCGTCACGCGGGGCGCGGGAATCGGCGACGACGACACGGTAGTACGGACGCTTCTTAGCGCCGTGACGAGCAAGGCGAATCTTGACTGCCAAAGGAAACTCCTCCAACCAAGCAGCTTTAGGCTGCAACTACAAACAAACAGTTGAACATAATACGCCATCGACGCGGGCAGGTGAAGTCCGTGAGACCAACTTCTTCGGTGTAGTCGAGGGCAAATCCATATCTTAGACAAGAATTCGGGATTTGCAAGCACATACACGCACCCCACATGAGCTGCGCGGTATACTCATGACATGGAAAGACGCGAACATACATACGGTTATGAGGATGCCATGGGCGTCACACCGCCTCCCTGGACGGGCCCGGCGGTGGGTCTGATGGACCTTGATGCGTTTTTTGCGAGCGTGGAGATGCTCGATCATCCCGAGTGGCGCGGCAAGCCGCTCATCGTGGGCGGAGACGCCGATTCGCGTGGCGTCGTGTCCACGTGTTCGTATGAGGCGCGTCGCTTTGGTGTGCACTCTGCCATGGCCTCGGCCGAAGCGCGACGCTTGTGCCCGCAAGCCATTTGGACGCATGGGCACTTTGACCGATACCGCGAGGTGAGCGCGCAGGTCATGGCAATTCTCGCCGACGAGACCCCGCGCGTTGAGCGCGTATCCATCGACGAAGCCTTCATCGATATCACACCGGGTCGCTTTGCGCCCGAAGACCCGCTGCTGGTTGCGCGGCGTATAAGCGATCGCGTGGCAGAGCTGGGAGTGACGTGCTCCATTGGCGTGGGCTGCAACAAGACGGTCGCAAAAATCGCAAGCGAGCGGGATAAGCCGTTTGGGCTGACCATCGTGCGCCCCGGAACCGAGCAGCGCTTTTTGGCCGCGCTGCCGGTATCTGCCATGAGCGGCATCGGGCGCTCGGCCGAGGAGCGACTGCGCCGCATGCGCATCTACACCCTCGGCGAGCTATCACGTGCACCGGAATCCACCTTGGCCTCTATTTTTGGCGTCAACGGCGAACGCATGCGCCAGCGTGCGCAAGGACTCGAAATCTCCGAAGTCACGAGTCTCGATGAAGAGCGCGAGGTCAAATCGGTCAGCAATGAACGCACCTTTGCTAAAGATTTGACTGAGCGTGGGGATATTGAGGCGGCGATTGCGCTGCTGGGCGAGTCAGTGGGACGCCGCCTGCGCCGTCAGGGACTAACGGGCGCCACGGTGACGCTCAAGCTCAAGTATTCGTATGGAAACGGTCGCTCGGCACAGCGCCGGCTGCCTCATCCGACCGACGATGAGAACATCTTCGTGGCGGTTGCACTCGAACTGCTCGACAACATCTGGCAGGAAGGAATGCACGTTCGCTTAGCAGGCATCGGCATGAGCGACTTTGACCATCAGGGCGGCATCCAGACTGACCTGTTCTGCGAAGTCGACGACCGCGGAGCCCAATCGAGCGACCGTCGCGACCTCTCGGTCGCTATCGACGCCGTCCGAGACAAATTCGGCGACACCGCCCTTTCCTTCGGCCGCCAATCCCGCTTCAACGATTAACCGCCTTTGGGCAAAAAGAAAGCCGGGCAGGTGCGGAAAACCGCACCTGCCCGGCGATATGCGTGAGGGTAGCTAAACCCCGTCTCAAATGAGCTACTAGAGGAGGTTGAGGGGGAGCTGGGGGGCGTCTCCCCAGAGTTTCTCGAGGCGGTAGAAGTCGCGGGCTTCGGGAGTGAAGACGTGGACGACAACCGAACCGTAGTCCATGAGCATCCAGGTCTTCTGCTCGCGGCCCTCGATGGAGAACGGATGCTCGCCGCAAGCCTCGGCGACCTTCTCCTCGATCTCGTCGACGATCGAATCGACCTGGCGGTTGTTGGTACCGGTGGCGAGCACAAAGTAGTCGCACACATCGGAAAGCTCGGTCAGGTCGAGCACCTGCACGTCCTCGCCCTTCTTGTCGTAGGCGGCCTGCGCGGCGGCGCGGGCGACATCCTCGGCGGCGACACCGCTCGCGGACAGCGAGGCGGCAGTGCGGTCGGACGTGGCGACGAAGCTCTTGTGCTCCACACCTTCAAGAATCTGCTCGTCGGTCATGGTCTCGTCGGCCATGGAATACCTCTTTCTAGACAGCCCGAGCTAGCGCAGCTGGGCGTAATGGTTGTAAATCGTAATAGCCGTGGGATAAAGATAGCGCCCGGACTGGATCACATAGACCAGACCCTGCGCAAAACAGGAGAAGAACAACTCATCGAGCGTCGACTCCCCCACCATCTCGCGCAGGGCATGCGCATAGTCGCCGTGGCGGTTGGGCTCGATGGCATCGGCCACAAAGACCACCATATCGAGCGGCGTCATGTCGCAGGCACCCACGGTGTGACGGTCGACAGCCTGGAAAACGGCCGGCGACAACTCGGGGAAAAGCTGCGGAAGCTCATAGGCGGCAACAGGACCATGCAAAAGCGGCGTCGCGGCGGAAGGAGAGCCGGCAATCTTAATGCCGTAATGCAGAGCGCGCGTAACCAGCTCGTCGTCGGAGAGCACTTTGTCCCAGTCGTGGATCAGACCGGCAGCAGCGGCATCAAAGCGGTCAACGCCGTAGACCTCGGCCAGATGAAGTGCGGTCTCGGCAACACCCAGCGAATGCACATAGCGCTTGCGCTTATCCTTCATGCGAACATCGAGCAGCTCTTGAATGCGCTTGAGCAGCGCGCGCTCATCGCCCTCAAACTGATCCTCTACCGACAACGTAGACCCCCATCACTCAAAATCTTCTTGGCCCAATTCGGCATATAGCCTGCGTTTGCGAATGTAGCCGAGCACGGACTCGCTCGTAAGGTAGCGCACACTCATGCCGCGGGCAACTCGCTTACGAATGTTCGTCGAGCTGATCGCCAGCGCCGGAATCTGAATATAGCGCACGTCGAACGGCAGCCCCGACTCTTTAATTCGGGCACGCGCCGTATCGATATCAAAGCCCGGTCGCGTCGCCGCAATAAAGGTAGCAAGCTCAGCGATTCGTTCGGCATCATGCCAGGTCACGATATCGATAATCGCGTCGGCGCCCGTAATAAAGTAGAGCTTTACCTGCGGCGGGTAAAAGTCGCGAAGGGCATGAAGCGTATCGGCCGTATAGGTTACGCCCGGGCGGTCGATCTCGAACCGGCTCGCCAAAAAGGCCGGGTTCGCGGCGGTGGCGAGGACCGTCATGGCATAACGGTCCTCGGCAGGCGTCACCGGCTTGTCAAGCTTAAAGGCGGGAGACCCTGCCGGCATAAAGAGCACAGCGTCCAAGTCGAGCGACTCGCGCGCCTGCTCGGCAGTCACCAGATGCCCGTAATGGATGGGATCAAAGGTGCCACCCATAATGCCGAGCCTAAACTCCTGCCCGTCCTCTAGAGGAAGCTCGGGCAGACCGATTCCACCGCGCAGCGACATGGCTTACTCGCCCTCCGAGGTCTCGGCATCGCCCGCGGCATCCGCCGCATCGACAACCTCGACGCCTTCATCCGCAGCATCGGCCACGTCAATGACTTCAACGGCAACGTCCTCGCCAGCATCCTCGAGCTCCTCGTACTCCGAGAAGTCCTCAGCGCCCTCAAAGTCAAAGGCGCGCTGGCAAATGCGGACCTCGTCGCCCGCACGGCAACCGGCCTTCTCGAGCGCGTCGTCAACACCCATACGCGCAAACTTATGCTGCAGGTAAATGACGGCTTCCTCGTTTTCCCAGTCGGTCTGGATGACCATGCGCTCGATGGCACGACCGACCACGCGGAAGGCACCGGGCTCTTCCTGGACAATGCGGAAACGCTTCTCACGCTGCAGGCGGCGGCGCTCCCACTCATCGTCGCGCAGGTCGACCGGTTCATCGGAGACCGCCAGCTCGGCGCGGAGCTTGGCCACCTGCTCACCTACGGCAAGCATCAACGTATTGAGACCGGCGCCCGTCACGGCAGACACGGCAAAGAACATATGTCCATCGTCGAGCGCTGCGCGCTTAAGGTCGGCAATCTTGTCGGCCGTACCCGGCGCATCGCACTTGTTGGCGACGACGATCTGCGGACGCTCCGAAAGCTCGGCACCATACTGCTCGAGCTCGCGGTTGATGATTCGATAATCCTCGACCGGATCGCGATCCTCAAAACCACCCGTCATGTCGACGACGTGCATGATCAGGGCCGTACGCTCAATGTGGCGCAGGAACTGATGACCCAGGCCCTTGCCCTCGCTCGCGCCCTCGATAAGACCGGGGACGTCGGCAACGACGTAAGAATATTCGCCGGCACGCACCATGCCGAGGTTCGGCACGAGCGTGGTAAACGGGTAGTCGGCAATCTTGGGGCGGGCGGCACTCATGCGCGCAATGAGCGATGACTTACCCACCGAGGGAAAGCCCACGAGCGCGGCATCGGCCATAAGTTTCATCTCGAGCTCGATCCAGTGCTCCTCGGCCGGCTCGCCTAGCTGGGCAAAGGCCGGAGCGCGGCGCACCGACGTCACAAAGTGCGTGTTGCCCAGACCGCCGGCACCGCCGGGCGCCACGACGACGCGCTCGCCGTCGTGCACAAGGTCGGCAATCTCAAACATCGGGGTCTGTGTCTCGGGGTCGAGCTCGCGCACCACGGTACCCATAGGGACCTTGAGAATCAGGTCCTCGCCGCTCTTACCGTTACGACGGGCACCCTGCCCGTGCGTGCCACGCTCGGCGCGGAAGTGATGCTTAAAGCGGTAATCGATCAGCGAAGACAGCTGAGCATCGGCCTGGATGACGACATTGCCGCCACGACCGCCGTCGCCGCCATCGGGGCCGCCCTTGGGGACAAATGCCTCGCGCCTAAACGACATGCATCCGGCTCCGCCGTCGCCGCCGCAAACGTTAATGCGGCTGATATCGGTGAACTGTGACAACAGAATCGCCTCCTACAAAAAAGAGGGAGACCCTTGAATCCTAAAACTCAAGTGCCTCCCACATATGTGCTCTATGAAGGGTGAATTACGCGTTCGCGAGCGGGCGTACGCTGACCCTGTGCTTGATACCCTTGTGGAACTCAACGGTACCGTCGACCAGCGCGAACAGCGTGTCGTCCTTGCCACGGCCAACGTTCTCACCCGGGTGGATGTGCGTGCCGTGCTGACGGACGAGAATCGTGCCCGTGGTTACCGTCTGGCCGGCATAGCGCTTCGTGCCAAGGCGCTGACCGCGGGAGTCACGGCCATTACGGGAGGAACCGAGTCCTTTTTTGTGTGCCATTGTGTATACCTACTCTTTCGTTACGAGTGTAATCTACTCGGCGACGGGAGCCTCGGCAACAGCCTCGGCCTCTGCCTTGACAGCCTTCTTGGCGCGGGACGTAGCCTGGACCTTCACGATCTTCAGCTTGGTGAGCTGCTGACGGTGACCCTTCAGACGACGATAACGCTTACGCTTGTGGAACTTGAAGACCAGCTGCTTCTCGCCCTTGAACTGCTCAACGATCTGAGCGGTAACCTTGGCCTTGGCCAGCTTGTCGGGATCAGTGACGATCTTCTTACCATCGTTGAGGAAGATAACCGGCAGGGTGACCTTGTCGCCCTCATTGCCCTCGATCTTCTCGACGGTGATGACATCGTCGGTGGCGACCTTGTACTGCTTGCCGCCCGTGTTAACGATTGCGTACATGTTTACTTGCCCTTCATGCATCAGTTAGTGCAACAGCCGAATATAGTAGCAGGCGAAAATACCCCCGTCAACGAGTATGTGGAGCAAATCCACAAGTTCGCACAGGTATGGGGCTGACGAGTCGGCCCTCGTCGTCCTCGCATGCTTGATTCTGACGCTCGACATCGTAGGAGCAGATGGTCACGAGGTCTTGCATACCGGTGGAAACAATAGGTGCATCCACGCCCGGGGTCAAGCCCTGCAACAAAACATCAGCAGCGGAAAGCAAAATTTCCGGACGCATGGAGCCCTCGTTGTCGGCATGGGTGTCGAGCATGAGCACCAAATGGTCCGGGCGCTCCCCCGCCGTGAGCTCATAGCCCACGAGCGTGTGATCCAAATCCAATCGCTTGCTCTTTTTTCCGCGCGCGTAGTCGATGCCATGGTCCGCGCGCAGCGTGTCGATCGCACGACGCACCTCCTCGGCGCTTACGGGCGCCTCGGGATCTAAGTGCAGGTCGATGCGATACGACAGGCGCGTGAGCTGCGCCGTCAACGCCGGCGTGCGCACGTCGATGTACGCCGCCTCAATGGGCGCCAGATCGGCCGGAGACGCCGCAGCCAGGCGCCCAAACGCCTCGTCGAGCGCCACGAACTCGGTCATAAACAGGTCATACCACTCGCAGGTCGACGACGTACCCACCGGTAGCGCCGAAGAGAAGCCCACGCGCATGTGCGGAGAGAAGCCCTGAGTGACGGCATAGGGAAGTCCCGCACGGCGCACGATGCGCTCAATGGTATGGATTACTTCGAGATGGCCCAGGTACTTAAGGCGATCGCGCTTGCCATAGCGAACACGAAGTCTAAAGAGCGAGGGGTTGTCGGTCAGGCGCTCACTCATGCGCGATCACCCATCAATACATTCTTGGCGTGGAGCGTGGGGCAGATCCCGCAGCCGGTGCACGACGTGCGGGTGCAGTCGGGAGTCGTGACGCCCTCGAGCGAGCGACGGTACTCGCGCTCGAGGAAGCCGCGCGTGCAGCCGGGGCTCACGTGCTCCCACGGCAGGCGCCAGTCCAACTCGTAGGGCAGGTGCACGAGCTCATTGAGGTCGATGCCGTTTTTGGCAGCAGCCTCCTTCCAGTTATCGAGCGAGAAATGCTCTACCCAGGCGTCAAAGCGAGAGCCCGAGCGCCAAGCATCGATGATGACGGGCGTCATGTCACGACCGGCGCGGGACAGCGCGGCCTCGATGAGCGAGGTCTCGGCATCGTGGTAATGCACGCGGACGGCACGGTTGCGAACGCTCGTGACAAGCAGCTTCTGGCGACGCTTGACGTCGTCGTAGTCGAGCTGCGGGCACCACTGGAACGGCGTGGCAGCCTTGGGGATAAAGACCGAAACCGAAATGGACACCGAGATCGAGCCGCGACGAGCCTTGGGTACCACGGAACGACCGAGCTCCAGCACGTGATCGGCCAGATTGGCGATGGCCACGATGTCCTCGTCGCGCTCGCCGGGAAGGCCCATCATAAAGTAGAGCTTCATTCGGTTCCAGCCGGCCTCGAAGGCCGCCTTGGCCGCACGGTCCAGGTCCTCCTCGGTCACGTTCTTGTTAATGATGTCGCGCATGCGCTGGCTGCCGGCCTCGGGCGCGAACGTCAGGCCGCCCTTCTTTTCGCCGGCGACCGACTCGGCCATATCCACGCCAAACGAATCCAGGCGCTGCGACGGAATAGACACGCGAATACCCGTATCCTCCAGGCGACGGTTGAGCCTGCCGAGCACGTCGCGAATGCAGGAGTGGTCGGTCGTGGAGAGCGAGGTCAGAGACACCTCGTCATAGCCGGTCTTTTCCAGACCCTGAATCACCGACGAGACGATCTGGTCGGCCGAGCGCTCGCGCACCGGGCGATACGTCATGCCGGCCTGACAAAAACGACAGCCGCGGGCGCAGCCGCGCAGGATCTCGATAGACAGGCGATCGTGAACCAGCTGCGCGTAGGGCACGCATGACTGTGACAGCGGATTCGTGGCGCCGAAATCCTCGACGACGCGCTTGTAGACCACGGTCGGCGCATCCTTGCCCTCACGTGGCACGGTGTAGCCATGCGGCGAGCAGGGCTCGTCATGACGGACCTCATAGAGCGACGGCACGTAGTTGCCGGCAATGGATGCAAGCTGCTCAACAATCTGTACGCGCGGGACTCCTTCATCGCGCAGGCGGCGATGCAGCTGGCAGGTCTCGAGCAGCGACTCCTCGCCCTCGCCGATGAGGATGGCATCGAAGAAGGCCGCGTACGGCTCGGGGTTGTACACCGAGGGACCGCCAGCGATGATGATGGGGTCGTCTTCGCCTCGGTCGGCCGCTAACAGCGGAATGCCAGCGAGGTCGAGTGCCTCGAGGAAGTTCGTCACCGCCATCTCGTGCGGCACATGCAGGCCGACGATATCAAACGAAGCGACGGGCGCAGCACCCTCGAGCGAGAGCAGCGGAATGCCTGCCTCGCGCATGGCGTCGCCCATGTCGGGCCACGGCACATAGCCGCGCTCGCAGGAGATGCCCTCGGCCTGGTTAAGAATGTTGTAGAGGATGGCGATACCCTGGTTGGGCAGACCGACCTCGTATACGTCCGGATAGATCAGACAACAACGGTAATCGGCATCGGCCTTGGAAAGCGTGCCCCACTCGTGATCGATATAGCGGCTCGGTTTCTCGACCTTGGCGAGCAGCGGCTCAATTAAATGAAAACAGTCTTGGTATGCAACGCGCAACGGAAAACCCCTAAGCAGCGAGATCGGATGCGTCTTGGTAGGACGCCATAGGACGGGTAGCGCCCGCGACCGTGGTCACCAGATCGCGAACGCGGGAGAACGTGGCAGTGACCGCCTCGTTGGCACGGCTGTAGTCGACATCGCGCTCGTAGAGCGAAACAAGCGCACGGCCCATGCCGTAGGTGCCCGCGGCAGCAGTGAGCGCCTTGACGGCAAACCCAATATGCGGCGTCTGTTTGACGAGCGCGCGGGTGACCGCGCGGATCACAAGACCGCCGGCAAGCACGCCCACGACCTCGTAGCCGCGCTCAGGCTTAATGCCGCGTCCAAAGACGGCAGCGAGCTCAAAGAGCATGCCCACCTGCGCCAGCGCCATAACGGGATAATCGGCGCCTGGCAAAAACACCAGTGCACCGGTCGCCATATTGGTGAGCGCGCACGAGGTGATGATACGATTGGCCGCCGCGATGCGCATGAAGGCAAAGTTCGCCGCAAAAGCCGTTTCCTTGTCGGTGCGGTCGAGAATCCAGCGGGCAAGCGTCTCGAGCAGATACGTCTTATCGGTTGCCGCTACCACGCCGAGCATGGGCGTGGACTCCTCGATAAACGGCACCTCCACAGCAGACTCGGCAAGCACGCACACGGGCGCGCCGGCGATCACGAGCTCCTGCACGGCACTCTCCAAGCGGTCGGAACCACACGAGAGCACCAGCACCACATCGGTATCGGACTTTGGAGCAATTCGCTCCTCCCCCAGACGCTCGACGCGCACAATGCCCGAGGTCGTCTGCGGCACAAAGGCGTCACGCACCGTCTCGGCCAGAAAGCGCGAGGCGGACGAATCCAGATAGACCGAGACGCGCACCGGCGTATCGGAATCCTTCTTAACGGACGCGCCCATCTTAAAAGCGCGGGTCAGCTTATCTACGGGAATTTTCATAGCAAACCCCTCCAGCGGTTACGCGGCGCCCGAACGATGCCGCCATATGGATTGTACGATACCCACCGTCAGCAGCTGAATCATCATCGAAGACGAACCGAAGCTAATAAACGGTAGCGGAATACCGGTAATCGGCATCATGCCGATGCACATGCCGATGTTTTCGAAGGTCTGGAACGCCCACATGCCAACGATGCCCACACACGAAAGACGCAAAAACAGCGACTCACACTTAAAGGCGACGCGAATCGTCGAAAAGATCAGCAGCACGTAGAGGCACAGGAGCAAAAAGGAACCACAAAAGCCAAAGGTCTCGGACAGAAAGGCGAAGACGAAGTCGGTGTGGAACTCAGGCAGAAAGCCGCCGGCTGACTGCGTCGCATGGCCCAAACCCTTACCAAAGAAGCCGCCCGAGCCAACGGCGATAAGTGACTGCTGCAGGTTGTAGGCATCGTCCGAATCGGCATTATCGGGGTCGATAAAGACCGTCAGACGGTTCATCTGATACTGCTTGATGAGCACATCGTGGCCGAGCAACGAATCAAAGACCGAATCGAGCGCCAGGACGAGGGCCACCAGGCCCACGAGCAGGGCCAGGGTCGACAGCACCCATTCGCGGCGTGCACCGCTCATACAAATGACGATGGCGCCCGAAACAAGCACGACCAGGCCCGAGCCCAGGTCGCCCATGGCAACGACGGCCAAAAACGGAATGGACAGCATGCCGCAGAGCTTGACGTAGTCGCGAACGGTATCGATGCGACCGTTATACTGCGAGCCAAGCGTAGCAATAAAGAAGATGGTGATGAGCTTGGCAAGCTCAACCGGCTGAAATGTCAAGCCGATACCGGGAATCTTGATCCAGCCCGTCATGCCCAGACCGCCCGTATAGGACAGACCCGGAATCTTGGGCGAGAAGATCACGATCAGGTCGATGACGAGCAACGCCGTCGAGAAATTGGAAATACCGCGCAGGTCGGTACGCCAGACCAGCACCGCCAGCACCGCTCCGATGCCAATTCCCAGCAGATGGCGTGAAAACGAGGCATCGGCCTTAAACTGCGAAGCCGACCAGATAATGATGGCACCGTAGGCGACGAGCGCCACAGTAGCCACGAGCACACCGATATGCACCTTTTGGCGAAACGTGCCGCGCGAGGCCGAAAGTTGCTTGTTGACACGGTCCAGGCTGCTGCGAGAGCCGGTCTTGGTTGAACGGAACAGATCCGCCGGAGAAAAATCCATCGCAACCTCCTATCGAACCGAAGAATCGCCCGAGGCCGAAGAGGTATCGGGCTCGTCATAAATCACGCCGAGCACGTCGCGCACGACATGCATCGCGGTATCTGAGCCGCCGCCGCCCTGCTCCAGGACAGTAGCGATGACATACTTGGGATCATCGGCCGGTGCATAGGCGCAGAACCACGCGTATTCGTCCTCGCCACTTTTCTCGCCCGTGCCCGACTTGCCGTATACCTGCGGCGTCAGGGTGCCAAAGTGCGCCGCCAGGGACGTCGATGCCGTGTAAATCACGTCGTGCATGCCGTTGCGAACTAGAGCCAAATCCGAATCGCTGTTGATCTTGGCCTCCAGGCGCTTCTTCTTGCCCTTGCCATTGTACTTATAGGCATCGCCGTCGCCATCGCGCGACACGGCAGATAAAAACACGTGAGGCACGTACTGTTTACCGCCGTTGGCAAGACCCATATAGGCGCACGCCATCTGCAGGGGCGTCACCAGGATGTCGCCCTGGCCGATAGCAATGTTGGTCATATCGCCGGCATTCCACTTGCGGTCCTCGGCAGATGCGTCGGTGAAGTACGACTCTTTCCACTCGGCATCGGGAATACGGCCCGCGCCCTCACTCGGCAGATCGATACCGCAGGTCTTGCCTAGGCCCCAGCGACGAAAGACCTCCTGCAGGCCCTCGGAATGTTTCTCATCATAAAAGAACGCCTTGCCCATGTCGTAGAAGACGGGGTCGCACGAGTTGGCGATACCCGACTGCAGTGTCATGGTGCCGTGGCCGGAATGCAGCCAGCAGTACTTGCCCCACGACTTGCCCAGACCCGTCCAATAGCCCGTGCAGTTGGTCGTCTGCCCCGACGTGTAGGTTCCAAACTCAAGACCGGCCAGTGCCGAGAGCGGCTTGATGGTCGATGCCGACATGTACTGTCCGCTAATGGCGCGGTTGAGCAGCGGGTGCGAACCCTTGTCATCATTGAGCTCGGTCCACACGTCATTTGAGACGCCGCCGATAAAGACGGACGGATCGAACTTGGGCTCGCTCGCCATGCCCAGGATCTCGCCATTGTTGGGATCGAGACACACCACGGCGCCGTTGCCGGCATTGCTGTAGCCAGTGGTCTTGGCAAGCTCGATAGCGCTCGCCAGTGCCGTCTCACAGGCCTGTTGGATCTTAAGGTCGAGCGTGAGCTTAATGTCGGAGCCGGCCTTCGCGGGAACGGCGCCGGCCTGACCGGTCACGTTGCCCGAGGCATCGACCTTGACGGTCTGCTCGCCACGAATACCCTGCAGCAGGTTTTCGTAGTAGCTCTCAACGCCCGCCTGACCCACGATATCGCCCGACTGGTACGTAATCTTGCCAGCAGAAGCATCATCATCGCCAGAGGTTTTCTTATTCTGGGCCTCGAGCTGCTCGGAGGTAATGGTGCCGGTATAGCCCAAGATATGGCATGCCGTCTCGCCGTATGGATACTGGCGCTCGGTACGCTCGGCAATCTTGACGCCCGGGAACTCGCCGGCGTGTTCCTTGATATAGGCAACCGTGGAGCGACGGACGTCCGTCGCGATGGTATGCAGGCTCTGAGCGCCCTCTGTATTGTCCTGAATATTGCGAAGGACCGCCACATAAGGCATTCCAAGCACGTTGGCAAGATGGCGAACCAGAACCTCATCCTCGGCAAGGTCGCGGTAGGCCACGACAGCAAGTGAGGGACGGTTCTGGACAAGCGCCACGCCATTGCGGTCGAGGATGCGGCCGCGCACAGCGGGTGTGGTAACGGTGCGAGTCTGATTACTATTGGCCTGCTTCTCGTAATAGTCCGACGAGACCATCTGCATGCCCCACAGCTTGACGGCAAGTGCCGCAAACATCGCGCCCACACCCGTGGTGAGGATGGAAAAGCGGCCCTTAAAGGCGGTCGCCGCGGTATTGCCCTCGCCCTCGGTGGCGCGCGGAGCCGTTCCATGCTGTGTATCGTAGGTAAAACGGGAATCGCCTCGACGCATGATGACCAGCGCGACCACGATGGCCACAACCAGCACGATACCGGCGATAATAACCGTCATCTGGGAAGACATCTACGGGCCTCCCCTATTTGAGCTTGCGGGTCTTGGGCTTAAAGCGCATACCCGTCTGGCGTCCGCCACGTGCGGAGAATCCATAGCCGGACTGCGGCACGACGCCGGACATCAAAAACGGAATGGCAACCAGACCCGTCAGGATCGAGGACGGCAGCGCATGGCCGAAGATCGCCACGACAAAGCTCGTCTCCAAACCCATAAACAGCAAGATGATGCTGTAGATAACATTAATGACGAGCGCGAAGGCGCCCACAGTGACGCCGCGCGCACTCGGGGTACCGCCCGTCTGACCGACGGCGCTGTGCACCAGGGCAAAAGAACCCACGGTCAGCAGGAGCGACATAACGCCCACCGGCACGGCAGCGGACAGGTCATAAAACAAGCCGCTGCAAAAACCGCACACGACGGCACGGGTCGGGTCGCCCGAGAACACGCTTAGGCACACCAGGATAATCATGAAGTTGACGCGACCGCCCGCAATGGAGATCTGCGGTGCCAGGCCTGCCTGCAGCAGCACGCATACGATGGCGGCGATTACAAACGTGCGGGAGCTCATCCCCTGCTCGTGTAGATCCATGGACATGCCCCCTATTCGTTCGAGCCGGAATCGGTCGTCTCGGACGTGTCGGAACTGTCATCCGAGCTCTCGTCCTTCGTCTTGGTTGCAGCATCGCGCGACGTTCCCTGCGGCGTGCTGTTGGCCGTGCTCACGTCCTCATCCGAGGCCGACTGTTCGTCGGTCAGCGAGGTAATGACCAGCACTTCCTCGTTGTTCTCGGCCGTGGTCTGAGCGCGCACCACAATGGTGTAGTACACGTCGTTTGCCGATTTCTCAACCGACGAGACGGTGCCGAGCGGTAGACCCTTGGGGAACACACCGCCGATGCCCGAGGTCACGATGATGTCGCCGACTTTAACGTCGGAGTCGACGCTCACATACTCAAGACGCAGCGTGCCGTCAGCCTGACCCTGCAGCATGCCCTGGGCGCGCGTGTCCTGTACCATGGCGGACACACCCGAGTTCTCGTCGCCAATCAGGCGCACGGTGGACGTCTTGGCCGAGACTTCGATGATCTGGCCGATAACACCGGCCGAACTCGTCACAGGCATGTTGATGGTAAGGCCGTCGGCAGAGCCTTTGTCGATGGTTACGGTCGAGGTCCAGGCATCGCCCGAGGCACCAACGATACGAGCAGCGGTCGATTTGAGGTTGTAGGTCGACTGCAGCCCGACCAGCCCCTCCAGACGCTCGGCGGTCTTTTGAGCCTCGGAGAGCTCAGCAACCTTAGAGGTCAGCTCCTCGTTTTGCTTCTTAAGCTCGTCAAGCGTGTCCTGCGACGCCGTAAGGTTAGAGAACACGTTGCCGATCGCATTGAAGGGAGCCGCCACGGCCGAGCCCACAAAACGCACCGGCGAGGTAATCGTCGTTACGCCCGAACGCACGGCATGAATCGGCCCTGCCTCGCCCTCGCGGATGTAAAACGTGAGCAGCAACACCGAAATCAGGCTGAAAACAATCAACGGGCGCATACCCGTTGATTGTCGCTTGGTATTCAGATTTGTGGAGAAACCCGAAGATCGTGCCAAATGGAATCCACCTTTTGGAAATTAAGCATTGGTCTGGACGAAGCCGCCATCAAACGCATTGGCCTCGAGCACGCGGGCACAGCCGTTAACGACGTTATCGAGCGCCGTGGGGCTGACGTTGACCGAAACGCCGGTCTCATCGCGCAGACGCACGTCGAGTCCGCGTAGCAGAGCGCCACCACCGGTCAGCAAAATGCCGTAGTACATAAGGTCAGAGGCAAGATCGGGCGGCGTGGCATCGAGGGCGTCCTTGACGGCCTTGGCCATCTCGTCGAGCGGCTTGTTGAGCGCGCGACGAATCTCCTCGCTCTCGATGCGCACGGTCTTGGGCAGACCGGTGATCACGTCGCGACCGTTGACCTCGACGTCGAGCTCGTCCTTGAGCGGCACAGCGGAGCCGACCTTGATCTTGATGTCCTCTGCCGTACGCTCGCCGATGGCAAGGTTGTAGGCATCACGAACGTGCGTGAGGATGGCCTGATCGAACTCGTCGCCTGCAATACGGATGGACTGCGAGACGACGATGCCGCCCATAGCGATAACGGCAACCTCGGTGGTACCGCCACCGATGTCGATGACCATGGAGCCGGTGGGCTCCTCGACGGGCAGGTCGGCGCCGATAGCGGCAGCCATGGGCTCCTCGATCAGATAGGCCTGGCGAGCGCCAGCCTGGATCGTGGCCTCAAAGACAGCACGCTTCTCGACCGACGTGACGCCGGAGGGAACGCAGACGACAACGCGCGGACGCGGGGTCCACGGATAGCGCTTCTCGGACGCCTTATCGATAAAGTAGCGAAGCATGGCCTCGGTAACATCGAAGTCGGCGATGACGCCGTCCTTCAGGGGACGAACGGCCACGATGTTGCCGGGCGTACGGCCGAGCATGCGCTTTGCCTCGATACCGACCGCCAGGATGCGCTCGTCGTTCTTGTCGATGGCGACAACAGAGGGCTCGCGAATGACGATGCCCTTGCCGCGCACGGAGACAAGCGTATTTGCGGTGCCGAGGTCGATGGCAAGATCGCCCGCATAGCTACCGAAGAACATATCCATCAAAGAAAACAACGCAACTCCTGATGTGTTGGATGATTGCTGGAAAACTACTAGATCATCATACTAGCGCAAGCCCGGCACCTCACTTGCGGTGAAGCGCCGGGCAAAGCTAAATCCCATAAGGTCACTACTGGTTGTCAGCAGCCGAGAAATCCATATCGAGCGAGGAAACGGCCCAGCCGATATGGTTGTCGGAGCGCACGAATTTGACGGTGTACTCCTGCTCGCCGCCCTTGGACAGCGATGCCTTCACCTTAGCGGTCGTCTCGGTCATGGACTGATCCATGCCCTCGACGGACACGGTGGCACCCTGCGGAATCGAGGAGATGATCATCGACTTAGCGTCCTCGGACAGGCTCGATGCCAGGCAAGACTCGGCCTTTGCGGTGTCACCGTCGCCGGCAGCCTGGAACAGATCGGTAACGACAGACTCCTGGGACGGGAAGCCAAAGCCGCGCGTGTAGGCAAAGCCCAGACCGCCCGCGGCGATCAAAATGAGCAGAAGCAGCACGATGAAGACTTTGAGACCCGTGTGGCGATGGCGACGACGGACCTTGGCCTGCTTACGATCCTGACGGTCCTGCTGGACCATCTCGGACTCGGACAGCGTAAAGAAGCCGGTGTCCGAGGGATCGGGCATAAACTGACCGGTCGCGCCCGTAGGATCGAGCGGATCGACGGCAGGAGCGTCCATCGCGGGCGCCGGAGCCGTGGCCATAGCCGTCTGGGCAGACAGCGCGGCAAGCGAATCGTGCACGCGGGCAAGCTCATCGGCCTGCTCGGAGGTGAGCTGGTAGATGCCATCGGCAGTAGCGGCGTTAAAGGCGTCGAGTGCGTCGGAGGGACGGCCGGCGGCAGAAAGCGCCTGACCCATGCCGGCGTTGAGCGCACGCGTGTCGTCGCGGGGGCCGGCAAAGTCGATAGCCGTGCGGTAGGTCTCCACGGCATCCGCCGGACGGCCGAGCTTGATGAAGCAACGACCGAGCTCGCCGAGCGCGGCGGCAGGAGCCGGATTGGCGCCATCGATGGCAGCCTGACGGAAGGCAGTACCCGCGTTGGCATAGTCGCCCGACTGGAACAGCGCGTTACCCAGGCCCAGATAGGCCTTGAACGGCGTGGCATAAGAAGCGTCCTGCGTAGCAGCAGAGAACGCCTGAGCGGCCGTCGTGTAGTCGCCCACGGCGGCGAGCGCCTTGCCGCGGTTGGTGAGCAGCGCGCCGCGCTTGCCATAGGTGCCGTCGTTGAGGGCGGCGGCGTAGGCCTCGGCGGCCTCGGCATACATGCCCAGGTGCATCAAGGCGTTACCACGAAGGTGATCGGCCTCGCCCATAATCTCATCGGGAGTCTTTGCCGCCCCAAGCATCTGGGCTGCAGCGGAAAAATCACCCGCGCGGTAAGCGGCGCGGCCCTGTTGGATCAGCTGGCTATTCAAGGAAATCCCCTTTACTCGTGAACGATCTCGACATGGACGATCTCGTCGCCGGCACGCAGCTGCGAAATCACATCGAGACCCTCGACCGTGGTACCAAAGACGGTGTAACCGGAATCGAGGTTATGCTGGGCGCCCAGGCAGAAGTAGAACTGCGAACCCGCGGAATCGGGGTCCATGGAGCGTGCCATGGCAAGGGCACCGTCGACATGGCTGTTGCGCGGATTGGTGGCAAACTCGCCCTTGATGCAGTAGCCGGGGCCACCGGTACCGGGCATGCCGTCGGGGCCCTCAAGACCGGCAGCAACGTCGGCGCCGGACATGTCGCGGGTATTGGGGTCGCCGCCCTGGATGACAAAACCGGGCACATAGCGATGGAACTTAAGGCCATCATAGAAACCCATCGTGGAAAGCTCGCAGAAGTTCGCGACATGAATGGGAGCGCCCTCGCCGTCAAACTTGACCTTGATGGTACCCTTCGACGTCTCGATAACGGCGCACTCGTCGCCGGCAAGCTGATACTCGGGCGTGTAGAGCTCTTTCTTAAAACCAAACATGTGGTTCCTTCCTCGTGCGTTTAAAGCATATTTGTACGAATTGTAGCAATAAGCATGCGCTTACATCAATTGCGCACGTAGGTTATGCCGACTATGGCGAACTAATTTTGGGAACGCTGCTGCGGCTTCCAGGAGCCCACATTGGCGTCGTACTGGTTCAGCGCGCTGTTGCCGCCCTGTGCGATGGGCGCCAGGATCTCGCTTTGGTGGGAACTCATCGACTCGCCATCGGGAATGGCCAGCGAGATATCCCAGCTCTGGCAGATCACGTCGACACGCTCGTACATCCACTCGGCAAGCTGCTTTAAGTGGGCGATGTCGTCCGCATAGACCGTATCGTCCTGATACTTAAGGTTGTTAAGCTCATCTTGCGTCTTTTTGATCTGGTCGCGCAGGGCGTAGGCACTCTGCGACAGCTCCTGGCGGGTGGACAGCGGCGTTCGGAGATAGCCGTTGTTAAAGGAATCGATGACCTCGCCGATCTGGTCCTCGTCACCGTAGGACACGATGGCCTGATACAGACCGTCGAGCCTGGTATAGAGCTGATCATCGGTGAGCACGGTTTCTTCCTGGACCACCTCGGCAGAATCGTCTTGCTTGGTATCGTCCTCAGTCGCCTCGCCCTTTTGGCGCGTAGGGAAGGTCGTCTGCGCGGCCTGGCCAAACTGGTCATAGAAGTCGGGCATAACACCCATGGGATCGGCCGTCACGAACCAATAGGCACCGCCGCAAACGACGGCAAGAACCGCGATGACGATGAGCGGCTTGGGGATATGACGCTTGTGCTTGTGATAGGCGTCCTCGTCGGGGTGCACCTTGCGCTTGGGTTTTTGAGGATCGTCGTGCAGGGAAACCGGCGTGGGAATATCGACCTTGGGAATACCGAAATCCTTATCGAAAGCCGGCAGCACGCAGGTCTCGTTAGGATCGGCGGCGTCCGAAAGCACCGCAGCGGCAGAGGCCGGCGCATGAGGCACCTCGGTATCGATCTGCTCTTGCGTTAGGCGCGGAAAGCCCGCCGTGCGGCCCGCTGCCAGGTCGGATGCGGCCGCGTCCTCAGAGAGGATACCCGGAGCGGGGCGTCCGCATTTGGGGCACGTACGATCATGCGGAGAAAGACGGGCACCGCAACCCTCACAGAACACGAACTCGGTGTGCTCGGGACCATCGCCCGGACCCACATAGGCGTTGCAATAGGGGCAGAACGAGGCGCCGTCCTCGATAGTCTTAAGGCAATGCGGGCAGATCACGGCATCCTCTTTTCGAAGCAATTCAAACAATCGAGGTTAGAGCATAACATCGCCACGGCCCCACAGGAACAAGGCACCAATTCAACATCGCCAGGGCGCGTAGCTACTTCTTCTTTTTGCTTGGCATCGAGACTTTGATGCCTTGGGCGGACTTCGTCACGCGGGAGCGCTTGGCTCCGGCACTCCTCTTTTTCTTGGGCTGGGCCTGGGCCACGCCCTCGAGCGCGCGGGCCTCGGCCTCGCGAACGGTGCGATCTTCGCGGCGCTGCGCCATGTCGGCGGCGAAGCGCTTGGCAAAACGCTCGGCCGTCGAACCCGTCGAGCTCACCTTGCCGCCACCGCGACCCAGGCGGACGCGCACACCGCGGCCAAAACCAGTTGCGGCATGACGACGACGCGGCTTGAGCGAATCCATCATCGTGGCGAGCTTAAAGAACACCGAGCAGGTAAAGACCACGATGACAGCCAAGATAACCATCTGGCCCATCGACAGGTTGGCAATAGACAGCAGCTCCGGGAATCCGATAACGCCCACCAAGATGCCGGCGACTACAAACACAAAGAGCACCACACGTAAGGGCGTGAGCGGCTGCGAGATCCGCCAGATCAGGCTGACGCTCGCCGCGCACGACGTAAGCAGGCACATCGTAGACAGCGTGAGCTGGCTAAAGCCAAACACGCGCGCCACAAAGATATCAAGCGCCGCAGCCAAAATGACCGCAATCGACGCCGGCAGTGCACGCTTGAGCACGTTGGTCAAAAACGCACCCTTCACGCGAGCATTGTTGGGCTCCAGGCCCAACACAAAGCCCGGCGCGCCGATGCAGAAGAAGTTGATGAGCGTCATCTGGATGGGCTCGAAGGGGTACGGCGGCAGCGCGATGCACAGCGCCGCCAGGCCCATCGAGAACAGCGTCTTGGTCAGGAACAGCGACGCCGAACGCTGCAGGTTGTTGATGGAGCGACGGCCCTCGGCCACCACGGCGGGCATCGAGGCAAAATCATTGTCGACGAGTACGATCTCGGCCACGTTGCGCGCGGCATCGGAGCCGGCCGCCATGGCCACGGAGCAGTCGGCCTCCTTAAGCGCCAGCACGTCGTTGACGCCGTCGCCCGTCATGGCCACGGTGTGCTCGCGGCGCTTGAGCGCCTGCACGAGCTCGCGCTTCTGCTGCGGGGTCACACGACCAAATACATGGTAGCGGTCCACTGCGGCATCGAGCTTGGCCGGCGTATCGAGCGTCGTGGCGTCCACATAAGCGTCCGCCCCCGGCACGCCCACCACGCGCGCGATCGACGACACCGTACGCGGGTCGTCGCCACTGATCACGTTGAGGGTCACGCCCTGCTCGTTAAAGTAGCCGATGGTCTCGGCCGCCGAGGTACGAATCTCGTCGCGGATGGTCACAAAGCCCACGGGCTCGGCCTCGCCCACCATATCGCCATCGAGCGTAAAGCCTTCCACGCGCGCCACCACGAGCACGCGGCAGGTATCGGCAAGCTCGGCGACACGGTTCTCGACCTGCGAAAACACACGCTCCGAAAGCACAAACTGCGCGGCGCCCATCACATAGGAGCCCTGCGCAAACGAAGCGCCACTCCATTTTTTAGACGACGAGAACGGAATGACCGACAGCGGCTCAGACACCTCGACCGGGCGATCGGCGTAATAGTTGAGCAGCGCCTGGCAGGTCTCGTTGGCATCGGCCGAAGTCGCACGTGCCACGTTAGCCAGCGCAAAATCGAGCACCGTGGTATCGACGGGAACAGCCGCCTCGTCCGGGCCGGCGCCTAGGCTCACGCCCTCAACCGGCAGCGGATACGTGCCCTCGACCTCCATGCGGCCCGACGTGATGGTGCCCGTCTTGTCCAGGCACAGCACGTCGACGCGAGCGAGCGTCTCGATGCAGTAGAGCTGCTGTGCCAGCACCTTGCGGCGGGCCAGACGCACCGTGGCGATGGCGAGCACCGAAGAGGTCAGCAGTACCAGGCCTTGGGGGATCATGCCCAGCAGGGCGCCCACCGTGGACAGCAGCGCCGACGAAGGCACATGACCAGCCAACAACTCGGAGAAGCACCACGAAAGCGCGCTATCACCCGGGGTTCCCGCGGCATCCCACAGCTCGCTCACACTCGAGGCAAACAACGCCAAACCGAGCGGGATCATGATGATGCTCGCAAAGCGCACGATGGCGTTAAGCGCGTTCATGATCTCGGAATTGACCTTTTTGACGTACTTGGCCTCGTTATTAATTTTGGCCACGTAGTTGTCGGCGCCGACATGGATCACGCGGGCGCGCAGCAGGCCCGAGTCGATAAAGCTGCCGCTCATGAGCTCGGAACCGGGCTGTTTCTTAATAAGGTCGCTCTCGCCCGTCAGCAGGCTCTCGTTCACGAGCGCCTCGCCCGATACCACCACGGCGTCGGCCGGAATCTGGTCGCCGCGCCCCAGGCGGATGATGTCGTCGAGCACGATCTGGTCCAGGTCGAGCTCCACCTCGGCGCCGTCGCGCACCGCGATGGCCTTCTTGGAGGTCAGCAGTGTGAGCTTATCGACCATCTTCTTGGAACGCATGGACTGGATGACGCCAATAGCGGTATTAAGGAACACCACGAACAGGAACGTCAGATTCTTAAACGAACCGGTCAAAATGACCAGGAACGCCAAGATCACGTTGATCAAATTGAACAACGTGCAGAGGTTCTCGATGATGAGCTCTTTGACCGACTTGGTCTTGAGCTCCATGTTGCGGTTGATCTTACCGGCGGCGATGCGCTCCTCGACCTCGGCGGTCGAGAGTCCGCGCTCGATATCCGTTGCTGCCATACCACGTCCCATCACGTCGCGTCGGTATAAGAAAAACCGCCCGGACCATGCGAGGTTCGGACGGTCTTACGTTCGATGGTGCCCCATGTTGGATTCGAACCAACGGCCTTCTGCTCCGGAGGCAGACGCTCTAATCCCCTGAGCTAATAGGGCGAACGACTGGCATTATACCCAAGTGCGCCACGGGCTATCAAAATAAAAGAAAAAGCTTTGCAATTCCGAGGAAGACGCGGCGCAACGGCCCACTTTAGAAGGCAAAAGCGAGTCAGATAGTATAAACTCTCATGCACCATATATACACGGCTCGCGATGCGGGCCGTTTTTGCAAAAGTTATCCATCGAGGTGAGAGGCACACCATGATTGCAATTTTAAAGCAGAGCGCCAGCGACGAGGCCGTCGGCCATATCGTCAGCTGGATTGAGAAAAAGGGCCTGAAGACCGATGTCTCGCGCGGCGAGAACGAGACGATCATCGGCCTGGTGGGCGATACGACCAAGATCGACCCGTTCCTGCTCGAGTCCATGGATGTCGTCGAGCGCGTGCAGCGCGTCTCCGAGCCGTTCAAGCGCGCAAACCGCAAGTTCCACCCCGGGGACTCCGTCATCGACTGCGGCCACGGCGTCAAGATCGGCGGCGACCAGTTCCAGGTCATCGCCGGCCCGTGCTCCGTCGAGGGCGAGAACCTCATCCGCATCGCCCGCCGCGTGAAGGCCGCCGGTGCCACGATGCTGCGCGGCGGTGCCTACAAGCCCCGCACCTCCCCCTACGCCTACCAGGGCATGGGCCCCGCCGGCCTCGACCTGCTGTGCGAGGCGTCTGCCGAGCTCGACATGCCGATCGTCACCGAGATCATGGATCCACGCGACGTGCAGGTCTTCTTGGACAAGAAGATTGACGTCATGCAGATCGGCGCCCGCAACGCCCAGAACTTCCCCCTGCTCAAGGAGGTCGGCAAGACCCAGACCCCGATTCTGCTCAAGCGCGGTATGTCCGGCACGATCGACGAGCTGCTTATGGCAGCCGAGTACATCATGAGCGAGGGCAACGACAACGTCATCCTGTGCGAGCGCGGCATCCGCACCTTCGAGACCCGCACCCGTAACACCTTCGACCTCAACGCCGTGCCGGTGCTGCACCACCTGTCGCACCTGCCCGTCGTCGCCGACCCCAGCCACGCCACCGGCTACACCCGCTACGTCGAACCCATGGCGCTCGCCGCGACCGCCTGCGGTGCCAACGGCCTGGAGATCGAGGTCCACGACGAGCCGAGCCGCGCCTGGTCCGACGGCGCCCAGGCCCTCACCCCCGATCAGTTCGACGACACCATGCGCCGCATCCGAGCCATCCGCGAGGTTGTCTGCCAAGAGACCATGGAGTAGCCCATGGGTACGGTGAGAAACGCGCGCGTTAACCAGGGCGGCCCCAAGTGCGCCGGCATCGTCGGCCTTGGCCTCATCGGCGGTAGCTTTGCCCGCGGCTATGCACAGGCGGGCGTCCGCGTGCTGGCCTGGGACCCCGATGACGATGTCATGACGGCCGCCAGCATGGGCACTGTCGCCGGAGAGCTCAACGACAAGACACTCGGCGAATGCGACATCATCGTCCTGGCTTGCTACCCCGAGGCATGCATCGAGTGGCTCGAGACGCACGCCAAGGCGCTCGCCGACGCCACCGACACCGACGCCATCATGGGCCCCGTGGTAATCGACACGGTGGGCGTCAAGGGCATCGTGTGCGAACGCGCCTTTGAGCTTGCCCGTGAGCACGGCTTTTACTTTGTGGGCGCACACCCCATGGCGGGCACGCAGTACTCGGGCTACGTACACTCCCGCGCCGACCTGTTCCAGGGCGCGCCACTCGTGCTCGTGCCGCCCGCGGTGGACGATGCGCTCAAACTGGAGCTTTTGGGCCAGGTGCGCGAGATGGTGCGCCCCTTGGGCTTTGGCAAGTTCAGCGTGACCAGCGCCGCCGAGCACGACCGCGTCATCGCCTTCACGAGCCAGCTTGCGCACGTGGTGTCCAACGCCTACGTCAAAAGCCCCACCGCCCAGGTCCACCACGGCTTTTCGGCCGGTAGCTACCGCGATCTCACCCGCGTGGCGCACCTCAACCCGCAAATGTGGTCCGAGCTCATGATCGACGACGCCGACGCGCTTGCCTTCGAGATCGACCATCTGATCGACTCGCTTGGCACCTACAGCCGCGCCCTTAAGGACCGCGACCAGCGCTATCTGGAGAATCTCCTTGCCGAGGGCGACCGCATTAAGCGCGCACTCGACGACGAGGCCTCCCACTAGACCACCTATCACGCCAGGTCGAAAGGACCGAAGCTTATGGCGATTACCATCGATATCGACACTGCACGCCCCTACCGGGTGCATGTTGGCACGTTTTTGCTGGAGCAGGCGGGACCGCTCGTGCGCGCCACTGCCGGCGGCACCAAGGCCGTCATCGTGACGGACACCAACGTGGGCCCGCTCTACCAGATGCCCGTTAAGCAGAGCCTGGAGGCGTCAGGCTACGAAGTGAGCATCTGCACCTTCGAGGCCGGCGAGGCCCATAAGCGCGCCGAAACCTATGTTGCCATTTTGGAGTTTGTGGCCGAACACGAGCTTTCGCGCTCCGATGTGATCGTGGCACTCGGCGGCGGCGTCGTGGGCGACGTGGCGGGCTTTGTGGCCGCCACCTACATGCGCGGCTGCAAGTTTGCGCAGATCCCGACGAGCCTGCTCGCTATGGTGGATTCGTCGGTGGGCGGCAAGACCGCCATCGACCTGGCTGCCGGCAAGAACTTGGCCGGCGCCTTTTGGCAGCCGAGCGTGGTTATCGCCGACGTGGGGTGCCTAGCCACCCTCACGCCCGAGCAGTTCGCCGACGGCTGCGGCGAGGTCATCAAGCACGCCGTGATCGCCGACCCGGAGCTTTTCGCCGAGCTGGAGAAGACCCCGCTCACGCTGGAGCTGCTCAACCGCGATGTGGCCCGCGTAGCGCTCATCATCGCCCGCAATATCGACATCAAGCGCGCCGTGGTCGTTGCCGACGAGCGCGAGACCAACCAGCGCAAGCTCCTCAACTTTGGACACAGCGCCGGACACGCCGTCGAGGCCTGCGAGCACTTTGAGCTCGGACACGGCAACTGCGTGTCGATCGGCATGGGCATCATCACGCGCGCCGCGGCTCTGCACGGCATTTGCGATGCTGCACTGCCCGGTCGTATCGAGGAGCTCTGCGCCCGCCATGGCCTCAAGACCCGCTGCGACCTAGATGCCGATGCCGTTTTTGCCGAGGCGCTCCACGACAAGAAGCGCGCGGGCGACACCATCGACCTGGTGATTCCGCACGGCATCGGCCGCTGCAGCATCGACCGCACGCCGCTTTCCACTTTCCACGAACTCATTGCCGAGGGCCTCGGCCAGAAGGGAGACGCATTCGCATGCTAGCCCGCATCACCCCGTCCCCGCTTAAGGGCACCGTTCCCGCCATCGCGTCCAAGTCGATGGCGCATCGCCTGATCATCTGCGCCGCGCTTGCCAACGGCGAGACGCACGTTACCTGCAACACCACCTGCGCCGACATCGAGGCTACGGTGCGTTGCCTTACGGCACTGGGCGCTCGCATCGAGACCGTCGAGGATGGCTTCCAGGTCCATCCCACTATGAAGAGTATTGAGTTTGGCCTGCTCAAGGCACTTGCCGGCGGAACGCTTGACTGCGGCGAAAGCGGCTCCACGCTCCGCTTTATGTTGCCCGTCGCCTGCGCGCTGGGCGCAGAAGCAACTTTTGTGGGCCAGGGACGCCTGGGCGCCCGCCCGCTCTCCCCGCTCTCCGATGAGATCATTGCCGCCGGCTGCGACCTGCAGGGTCTGGGCGGTTTTCCGCTCAAGACGAGCGGCCGCATGCGCCCGGGCACCTTTGTGCTGCCGGGCAACGTAAGCTCGCAGTACATCTCGGGCCTGCTGCTGGCAGCCCCGTTGCTCGCCCAGCCCTCCTGCGTGCAGGTGACCGGCCTCATTGAGAGCCGCCCCTACATCAACCTGACGATCCAGGCCATGAAGGCCTTTGGCGTCGAGGTCAACGTCGAGCGTATTCCGGCCAAGGACGGCCAGCCCGAGGTCACGAACTTCCGCGTGAGCAGCGGCTCGTACCGCACGCCCGGCAGCGTAGCCGTCGAGGGCGACTGGTCCAACGCCGCCTTTTGGCTGTGCGCCGGCGCCATCGGCACCGACCCCATCACCGTCGAGGGCGTGTCGCTGAGCTCCGCACAGGGCGACCGCAACGTGCTTGCCGCGCTTTCGCGCTTTGGTGCCCGCATCGTGCGCTCCACCAACGCCGCCACCGTGCAGTCCGACAAGCTCGCCGGCTTTGAGATGAGCGCCCACGACATTCCCGACCTGGTACCCGTTATCTCGGCCGTGGCCTCGCTGGCTCAGGGCCGCACGTTCATCCGTGACTGTGCGCGCCTGCGCATCAAGGAATCTGACCGTCTGGTCACCACCACCCGCGAGCTCTCCGCGCTGGGCGCACAGGTGCGCATCGCCGGTGACGACCTCATCATCAAGGGTGTCGATGCCTTCACCGGCGGCGAGGTCGATTCGCACAACGACCACCGCATCGCCATGATGGCCGCCATCGCTGCGAGCCGTGCCACCGGCGAGGTCGTGATCCACGGCGCCGAGGCCGTCAACAAGTCCTATCCCGATTTCTTCGACCACTACCGCCTGCTGGGCGGCAAAATCACACTCGAGGAGGAATAGCATGTCCTCGACCTTTGGCAACGTCTTGCACTTAAGCATCTTCGGCCAATCGCACTCCCCCGCTATCGGCTGCTCGCTCGATGGCATCCCGGCGGGCATCGCCGTGGACCAGGAGGAGCTGCAGGCCTTCCTCGACCGTCGCGCCCCCGGACGCGACGAGACCGCGACCAAACGACGCGAGGCTGACGCAGCCCACATCATCGCCGGTGTTGTCGATGGACATACCACCGGCGCGCCCATCGCCGCGATTATCGAGAACACCAACACGCGCTCCAAGGATTACTCCGAGCTGCGCCGCAAACCCCGCCCCGGGCACGCAGATTTCCCTGCGCGCGTGAAGTATCACAACATGCACGACGTCGCCGGCGGCGGACACTTCTCCGGTCGTCTGACGGCTCCCTTGTGCATCGCCGGCGGCATTGCGCTGCAGGCACTTGAGGCCCACGGCATTCAGGTCATGGCGCACGTCGCGCAAATCGGCGGCATCTCCGACCTGCCGATGGACGATATGGTCTATCGCGAGGCCGACCGCAAGGCGATCCTTACGAACGATCTGCCGTGCATTGACGCCGCCGCAGCCGGCCGCATGCGCGAGGAGATCCTAGCCGCGCGCGACGAACTCGACAGCATCGGCGGCATCGTGGAGTGCGGCATTTACGGGCTTCCCGCGGGCATCGGCGACCCCATGTTCGACGGTATCGAGAACCGCATCGCACAGATCGCCTTTGGCATCCCCGCCGTAAAGGGCGTGGAGTTTGGCATGGGCTTTGCCGTCGCCGCCATGCGCGGCAGCGAGAACAACGATCCGTATCGCATCGATGCAGAGTCGGGCGAGATCGAGGTTGAATCCAACAACGCCGGCGGCATCCTGGGCGGTATTTCGACCGGCGCGCCCGTCATGTGGCGCATGGCCGTAAAGCCGACGCCCTCAATTGGCCGCGAGCAACAGACTGTAGACATGGACGCCATGGAAAATGCCGAGCTCTCGGTCCACGGCCGCCACGATCCCTGCATCGTCCCCCGAGCCGTCCCCGTAGCCGAAGCAGCCGCCGCCCTCGCGATTTGGGACGCTCTCCTCGAGGACGCAGGCCAGCTCTAACCCGACTCACCTGAGTTGCCCGTCAACTCTGCCATTACGCGAAAGGGGTCCCCATGGACCTTGCTGACATCCGCCGGGCCATCGACGGCATCGATACCACGCTCCTCAACAGCTTTGTCGAGCGTATGGACATTGCCACCGAGGTCGCCAAGTCAAAAATCGAGATGGGCAAGGCCGTCTTCGACCCCGCCCGCGAGCGCTCCAAGCTCAATAACCTCGCCAGCCGCGCGCCCGAGCGCTACGAGGCGCAGACCATCACCCTGTTCCGTCTCCTCATGAGCATGAGCAAGGCCGAGCAGCAGCGCTACATCAACGAGCTCAAGGGCATCACGGTGTCGCAAAAAGCCCATGCCACGGCCGCAGCCTTTGACACGCCCTTCCCCCAGACGGCCACCGTCGCCTGCCAGGGCGTCGAGGGCGCCTACAGCCAGATTGCCGCGTGCAAGCTCTTTGACGTGCCCGATATCGCCTTCTTTGAGACCTTCGAGGGCGTTATGCGCGCCGTACGCGACGGCTTTTGCGAATTTGGCGTGCTGCCCATCGAAAACTCAACTGCCGGATCGGTCAACGCCGTCTACGACCTGCTCGCCCAGTTCGATTTCCACATCGTGCGTTCACTGCGCCTTAAGATCGATCACAACCTGCTCGTCAAGCCCGGCACTAAGCTCGCCGACGTGCGCGAGGTCTACAGCCACGGCCAAGCCATTGCCCAGTGTGCCGGCTTTATCGAGTCCCACGACCTGCACGCCACCAAGTACCCAAACACGGCCATGTCGGCCGAGATGGTCGCCAACTCCGAGCGCACCGACGTCGCCGCCATCGCCTCGCGCAGCTGCGCGGCACTCTATGGCCTCGAGGTGCTGGAGCCCAATATCCAAGACTCGGACAACAACTACACGCGCTTTGTCGTCATCAGCCGCGAGCCGCGCGTCTACCCCGGCGCTAATCGCACCTCGCTCATGATCACCACGGCCAACGAGCCGGGCGCCCTCTATCGCGTGCTCGAGCGCTTCTACGCACTCAACATCAACCTCATCAAGCTCGAGAGCCGCCCCATCCCCGGCCGCGACTTTGAGTTTATGTTCTACTTTGATCTGGACTGCCCCTTTGGCAGCAAGGCCCTCGACGACCTGCTCGATTCCATCGACGACGTGTGCGAGAGCTTCACCTACTTTGGCAGCTACACGGAGGTGCTCTAGATGACCGATACCGCCGCAACCCGCCCTTACGGTGTGCTGGGCCGCGTGCTGGGCCACAGCTACACCCCGACCATCTACAAAGAGCTGGCGGGGCTTGAGTACGTGCGTTTTGAGCGCGAGCCCGAGGATCTTGAGGCTTTTATGACGGGCGACGAATGGGAGGGCACCAACGTGACCATCCCCTACAAGCGCGCCGTCATGGAATACCTGGACGAGCTGAGCCCGCTCGCCGAGCGCATGGGCAACGTCAACACCATCACGCGCCTGCCCGACGGCCGCCTACGTGGCGACAACACCGACTACTTCGGTTTTCAGTGCCTGGTCGAAGAGCTGGGCGTTGAGGTTGCCGGTAAGAAGGCCCTCGTGCTCGGCGCCACCGGTGGTGCCGGCACCACGGCAAGCATGGTGCTTGGCGACCTTGGCGCCACCGTGGTGCCCGTGGGCCGCTCGAGCGAGGTCAACTACGGCAACATCGCGCAGCAGTCCGACGCCGCCCTGCTCGTCAACTGCACGCCCGCCGGCATGTTCCCCCATTGCCCCGACGCGCCATGCACGCTCGAAGGGCTAGATGCGCTCGAGGGCGTTATCGACATTGTCTACAACCCCGCCCGCACGGGCCTGATGCTCGAGGCCGAGCGCCGCGGCATCCCCTGCATCGGTGGTCTGCTTATGCTTGTGGCACAGGCGGCGCAGGCCGTTGAGCGCTATACCGGCCAGGTCACCCCGCGCAAGCGCATCTTGGACGTAACGGAGCGCCTGTCCCGCCGCGAGCAAAACATTGCCCTGATCGGCATGCCGGGTTCGGGCAAAACCCGCGTGGGCGAGCAGATCGCAATGCTGACGGGTCGCGAGCACATCGACCTGGACCGCGCCCTCGAGGAACGCCTCGGCATGCCCTGTGCCGACTATATCGTCGAGCGCGGCGAGGCGGCCTTCCGCGAGCAGGAGACGGCGGCCCTGGCCGACATCTCCAAGCGCAGCGGCCTGGTGCTCTCCACCGGCGGCGGCGTGGTAACGCGCGACGAGAACTACCCGCTGCTGCACCAGAACAGCCAGATCGTGATGCTCGACCGTAAGCTCGATGAGCTCGCACACAAGGGCCGCCCCATCACCGCACGCGACGGCATCGATAAGCTGGCCGAGCAGCGCATGCCACGCTACCGCGCCTGGGCCGACCACATCATCGACTCACGCGACTGCGCCGCCAACACCGCCCAAGCCCTCCTCGAGACTCTCCCACCCGCTCTCTAACCTAAGCCACCACAAAGGGGACAGGCACCTTTGTGGTGGCTTTCCAACCGCAAAGGAAACAACCATGAAAGCACTCGTCATCAACGGCCCCAACCTCAACATGCTCGGCATTCGCGAGCCGGGCATCTATGGCAGTGACAACTACGACTGCCTGGTCCAGATCTGCCAGGAGGCAGGTGCCGCGCAGGGCTTCGACGAGGTCGAGGTCTTCCAGTCCAACCACGAGGGCAGCATCGTCGACAAGATCCAGGAGGCCTACGGCAAGGTCGACGGCATCGTCATCAACCCGGCAGCCTACACGCACACCAGCGTGGCAATCCTTGACGCCCTCAAGGCCGTCGCCATCCCTGCCGTCGAGGTGCACATCAGCGCCGTAGAGACGCGCGAGGACTTCCGCCAGGTGAGCTACGCCCGCCTGGCCTGCTTCGCCACCATCACCGGCGAAGGCCTGCAGGGCTACGCACATGCGCTAGAGCTGTTGAAAGAGCATCTGGAAAAGTAAAATGCCAACCCCAACAAACAGCAGCGGCTTGCTCGCGCTCGGCTCCAACAGCACACAAGATGAAAAAAGCCCAGACCACCAAGCGGTCTGGGCTTAATAAACGATGGTGCTCCATGGCGGATTCGAACCGTCGACCTTGGGATTAGAAGTCCCCTGCTCTATCCAACTGAGCTAATGGAGCAAATAACCGCACGCCCAAGCAAGCGCAAGCCTGTCAGGCGCAAGTAATTATAACCTAGTTGAACTGCTCGCGGTACGCCTTGCAGACCTCATCGACCGGGCCGTCCATGCGAAGGTCACCCTTCTCAATCCAAACGGCACGCTGGCAGATGCGCTCAACCTGCTCCATAGAGTGCGAAACGAACAGAACCGTCACGTCGCCGCTCTGGATAAAGTGCTGGATGCGGGCCTCACACTTTTGCTGGAAGAACACATCACCGACGGACAGCGTCTCGTCAACGATCAGAATATCGGGCTCGGTAATCGTCGCGATTGCAAAGGCGATACGCGCCACCATGCCCGAAGAGAAGTTCTTAAGCGGCATATCGACAAAGTTCTGCAGCTCAGCGAACTCGATAATGCCGTCAAAGTTGGCGTCGATGAACTCCTTGGTATAGCCGAGCAGGGCGCCGTTCAGATAGATGTTCTCGCGGGCGGTCAGCTCGGGGTCAAAGCCGGCGCCAAGCTCAATCAGCGGCGCGATGTTACCGTGCACCTTAACACTGCCCTCGCTAGGCTCAAGAACGCCAGCGATAATCTTGAGCATCGTAGACTTGCCGGAGCCATTGGTGCCGACCAGACCCACAACCTCGCCGCGATGAATATCAAACGAGATGTGCTTGAGCGCCCTAAACTCCTCAAAGAACAGCTCGTGCTTGGCAAGCTTAATGAAGTACTCCTTGAGGTTGGTCAGCGACTCGGACGCCATGTTAAAGATCATGGTGACGTCGTCGACCTCGACAGCCAGAGGCTGCTCGCTGTAATCAACAACAGATTCAGTCATCACAGCACTCCTTAGATGTAGAGGATAAATTTGCGCTCGGACTTATGGAACACGGTATAGCCAATAATAAGCGCAAGAACCGCCCAAGCGACGCACATACCAAACGTCATAAGCGAGGGCGTAGTCTGGAACAGGAAGATATCGCGCATAAACTGCAGGTAGTTGAACATGGGGTTCGCATACATCAAGATACGCACGAGATGCGGCATTTGCGCAATATAGTCAGTCGTCCAGAAGATGGGCGTAATGTAAGTCCACGCCGTAATGACGACGCTCCACAGATGCATAACGTCGCGGAAGAAGACCGTAAGGGCAGAGAGCATCATGCCCAGGCCCATGCAGAAGCACATAAGCAGCAGCAGGCAAACCGGCAACAGAATCAGGTGCCAAGAAGGCATAACGCGGAACCACAGCATGACGATGGCGACGGCGACCAGCGAGAAGGCAAAGTTGACCAGCGAGAAGAGCACCTTCTGCACCGGGAAAACCCAGCGGTGCACCTTAACCTTCTTGAGCAGAGGGGCAGCGCCCACGATCGACGTCAGGGCCTGGTTAGTAGACTCAGACATGACGGCAAAGGTGATGTTACCCACGATCAAGTACAGCGGGTACATCTCGGGCGTCATTGAGCCATTGCGGCCCTGGCCAAAAATCGTCGAGAACACGATGGCCATGACGATCATCATCAGCAGCGGGTTGAGCACCGACCATGCGACGCCCAAAACGCTACGGCGATACTTGATCTTAAAATCCTTGGTAACCAGCTGACGAAGGATAAACGCGTCCTTCTCAAATTCGTTCTTAGCAAACGTCGCAGGCAGACTGCGAGTTTCTTGTTGCTTTGTCTGATCCGACACGGATGCAACTCCTTTACTCGTAATCGTTGACAAACGAACAGTATAGACCCGACGGCCATGCAAACGATTCGCGCAACAAAACTGGAGAACTAACCCACATCTTAGGATGCCAGGCCCAAACGGCTATACTTTCTAGGATTGAATGTATAAGGAGCATTAAGTGAATTCTGAATCCATCGCCGTCATCATCCCTTGCTACAACGAAGCGCTCACGATCGGCAAAGTCATCGACGACTTTCACCGCGAGCTTCCGCAGGCGACGGTCTATGTCTATGACAACAACTCGTCGGACGATACCTCACGCATTGCCACCGAGCACGGCGCCACAGTCCGCTTTGAGCCCCGTCAGGGAAAGGGCAACGTGTGCCGCCAGATGTTTCGCGATATCGACGCCGATTGCTACCTGATGGTCGACGGAGACGACACCTACCCCGCCGAGGCGGCCAAGGCCCTCTGCGAGCCCATCCTTAACGGCACGGCCGACATGACCGTAGGCGATCGCCTTTCCAACGGCACCTACGCCGAGGAGAACAAGCGTGCCTTCCACGGCTTTGGCAATAATCTGGTCCGCGCCATGATCAAGTGGATCTATGGCTACAGCTTCGATGACGTCATGACAGGCTACCGCGCCATGAGCCGCCCGTTCGTTAAAACCTTCCCAGTGCTTTCCGAGGGCTTTCAGATCGAAACCGAGCTCTCGATCCACGCCGTCGACCACCGCTGGCGCATCAAAGATGTGCCCATCGAGTACCGCGACCGTCCCGAGGGTTCCGAGTCCAAACTCAACACCGTGAGCGACGGCATTAAAGTCGTTACGATGATCGGCACGCTGTTCAAGGACTACCGCCCGCTGAAGTTCTTCAGCCTCGTTGCGCTTCTGTTCGCGGTATTCGGCCTCGCCCTGGGCATGCCCATCGTTGTCGAATATTTCCAGACCGGCCTCGTCCCGCGCTTCCCCACCGCTATGCTCGCCGCCTCGTTTATGTTCCTGTGCGGCCTGAGCCTTGCGACCGGCTTCATCCTAGATTCTGTAGCAAAGGTCGAAAAAAAGCAGTGGGAGGTCAACGTGTACAGCAAATACGCCTACGACGACCAGCCCGGCCACCCTACTTCCATGCCAAGCGAGAGGTAGATCTTCCGCAAAATACTATTGGCACCACTGCGCAGATAGCCACCAACAAGAAAAGCCGCCGTTAAAGAACGGCGGCTTTTACTCTCGAAAAGTTAATAGCGGCTAGAGCGTCTTGATGTACTCCCCCAGCTCTTCCTCCCAGTCGGGCATGTGGAAGCCGGCAGCCTCGAGCTTGGACAGGTCGAGCGCGGAGTGGACCGGGCGCGGGGCGACGGGGCCGGCGGCGCTCGCGTAGTAGTCGGCGGTCGATACCGGCACGACCTTCTCGCCGTTGCCGTTGGCGGCCTCGAAGACGGCGCGGGCGATGTCGGCCCAGCTCCTCACGGCGCCCGCGCCGGTGCAGCCGTAGGTGCCGTAGGGGGCCTTGCTCTCCAGCACGTGGAAGATGGCGGCGGCCATGTCGCGCGTGAAGGTCAGGCGGCCCAGCTGGTCGTCAACGACGGTGACCTGCTCCAGGGCGTCGTCCGCGGAGGCGCAGCGGTCAGAGAGCATGCGCATGGTCTTGACGAAGTTGTGCCCCTCGCCGATGACCCAGGAGCTGCGCATGATGTAGTGGCGCGGGCAGCCGGCCACGGCGATGTCCCCCGCCGCCTTGGTCTGCCCGTAGACGGACAGCGGGCTGAACGGCTCGTCCTCGTCGTGGACCTCGGCGGTGCCGTCGAAGACGTAGTCGGAGGACACGTGGACGAGGGTGATCCCGTGCTCGGCGCAGGTGCGTGCGAGGAGGGCCGGCCCGGTCGCGTTGGCCTTCCAGGCGATGGCGCGGCCCTCGGGGGTCTCGGCCCTGTCGACTGCCGTGTAGGCGCCGCAGTTGATCACGGTGCCGTAGAGCGACCAGTCGTACTGCGCGTAGGCGTCCGGGTCGGACATGTCGAAGGTGTCGATGTCGCAGAAGTCGAAGTCCTTGGCGACGCCGCGCTCCTCGGCGAGCGCGCGGACCGCATGGCCCAGCTGGCCGTTGCAGCCGGTGACGAGGGTGCGCCTGGGCGCCATGGGGACGACGTCCCTGAGGTACGGGTGGTTGAGGTCGGCCTCGGAGACCGTGGCCTGGTCCAGCGGGATCGGCCACTCGATGGCGAGCTCGGGGTCGGCGAGGTTCACGAAGGTATAGGTCCTCTTCAGCTCGAGCGACCAGTGGGCGTCCACCAGGTAGGTGTAGGCGGTGCCGTCCTCGAGTGCCTGGAAGGAGTTGCCCACGCCGCGCGGGACGTAGATGGCCTTGGAGGGGTCGAGCACGGTCGTGTAGACCTTCCCGTAGGTGGCGCTGCCCTCGCGCAGGTCCACCCAGGCGCCGAAGACCGAGCCGCGGGCCACGGAGATGAACTTGTCCCAGGGCTCCGCGTGGATGCCGCGGGTGACGCCGCGGCTGTCGTTGTAGGAGATGTTGTTCTGGACGACCTTGAGGTCGGGGATGCCCAGGGCGGTCATCTTGGCGCGCTGCCAGTTCTCCTTGAACCAGCCGCGCGAGTCGCCGTGGACGGCGAGGTCGACGACCTTGAGGCCCTCGATGCCGGTCTCGGCGACGGAGAGGTCCTTCTCGAATGCGATGTCTGCCATGTGGGAAAAGCTCCTATCGAAGAGGTTGTATAACCGGGGCGCCCGCGCGGGGACGCAGGATCATCCCCATGCCCTGCGGCCCCGCGCGGGCGCCCCGCGGTGCGGTTCGCCGGGATGCGGTCTTACTGGCCCTGTGCGCGGTAGCGGGCCTCGGTGGCCTCCTTGGCGGGGCGCCACCAGGACTCGTTGGCGACGTACCAGTCGATGGTCCGCTTGAGCCCCTCGGCGAAGTCGGTGTGGGCCGGCCTCCAGCCCAGCTCGCGCTGGAGCTTGGTCGAGTCGATGGCGTAGCGGCGGTCGTGGCCGGGGCGGTCGGCGACCCAGTCGAAGTCCTCGGGGTCGCGGCCCATGGCCTCCAGGATCATGCGCAGGACGGTGATGTTGTTCTTCTCCCCATTGGCGCCGATGAGGTAGGTCTCCCCCATGCGGCCCTTGGTGAGGATGTCCCACACCGCGGAGCTGTGGTCCTCGGTGTGGATCCAGTCGCGGACGTTCTCGCCCTTCCCATAGAGCTTGGGGCGGACGCCGTCGACGATGTTCGTGATCTGCCTGGGGATGAACTTCTCCACGTGCTGGTAGGGGCCGTAGTTGTTGGAGCAGTTGGAGATCGTGGTGTGCAGGCCGTAGGTGCGGGTCCATGCGCGCACGAGCATGTCGGAACTCGCCTTGGTGGAGCTATAGGGGCTCGAGGGCTTATACGGCGTCTCCTCGGTGAACTTGGCGGGGTCGTCGAGCGCCAGGTCGCCGTAGACCTCGTCGGTGGAGACGTGGTGGTAGCGGACGCCATATTTGCGGACGGCCTCCAGCAGGCGGAAGGTGCCCTCCACGTTGGTGCGCAAGAACGGCTCCGGGTCGGCGATGGAGTTGTCGTTGTGGCTCTCTGCGGCGTAGTGCACGATCGCGTCGTGGCCGGGGACGATCCTATCGAGCAGCTCCGCGTCGCAGATGTCACCGACGACGAGCTCGACCCTGTCCTCGGGCAGCCCCGCGATGTTCTCGGGGTTGCCGGCGTAGGTCAGCTTGTCCAGGACGGTCACGTGGACGCCCGGGTGGTTCTTCACCACGTAGTGCACGAAGTTGCTGCCGATGAAGCCGCAACCGCCCGTGACGATGATGTTCTTAGGTTCAAAAATCTCAGACATGAAAATCCAATCTGAAGCAAGTACAGCTTCTTTAGTATGCCGCAGGAAGTGACGCCGCGACACTATTCAACAAAACTATCGGACATTTCGGCATGCGATAAGAGCCATGACCTTCGCAGAATTACTTCCCCTACAAAACGCCTCCGGAATGCAGTCTTTGTCGTACCGGAAGACCGAATTCCCAGTTTTATCGCGTAAGTACTTATAGAAGAAGTCTTCCCAGCTTTTAAACTTCTCACTGTTTACAAAGGCTTCTGGGGTTTCCAAAACCGCCTTAACATCTAACCCTGAAATTACGCCAGAGCTCAGCAGAAGCCACTCGAATGACTCGGGAAGACAAACCGTAACAGTATCGCGATGAATGTCTTGCAGCTTAAGGACGCGGTCCGCATAGCACCCAAATGCCGCTCCGTCCGCGACAACAAACACGCGATCGTCGAAATGCTGATCCAACCAGCCCAAAATCGCGCTGTTCGTCATGGCCGAAGCACAGGTAAGCTCACTATCAGCGAAATGCCGTTCAAAGAACTGGAAACCAGACTTACTGTCCTCGCATAGAAGGATAGAAAAGTCCTGTTTTGGCGCCGACCGGGAAATAGCATAACGATGATTCCCGCGATCTTGATAAACAGGGACGAAAGAATGGTATTTTCCGCTCGTCTTAATCTTGTAAATCTCATCCACGCTATACGGAAGATTGGGGAAATCAGCCCTTGAGATCAGCACGAAATAATTCGAGGAATACAGTACATGATGAGCAAACTCATCAGAATGGATCTCTTTTAAGCCCTCATCGACAAATACAATCGAGTCATGAACGGACGAAAGCTGGTTTCGCCAATCATAATCGGTCAAAGCGACACAGGGACAATCACATTGCAAGGAAACACCCGACTGCTCGCCCGTTCGCATGTAGTCTGCGACCATGTCAAACAGTGTCGTCTTACCCGTGCCGCTATCGCCACGCACAATAGTGATGTTCCGCTTGATGGTAAATGTGTACTTAGTTCCCCTACGGCGGGAAATCTTAACGAGATGCGAACCGTTCATAAGCAGTACCTACAGATACGGAATCGACTCGTGAATCAATTCGGCCATGTTGTGAACGATTCGGCCGCTATTCACGACTTTAATTTTAAAATCCTCGCGACCAAAGTCCATCACATGATAGAGATTCACAACGAGCTTGCGGCCTTTCGCCATGTCGAGAATCCACTTGGCACAGTTGTCACCACAGGTAGAAGCGTTAAAAATATGCTTACGATCAAATCTCATAAGCAGCAGCGTTTTCACGCCACCAGAAAGCTGGAGTGGGGAGATGGATCCAAGCACAGGGCTTTCGATGACGTTTTCGGAGACAACAACCGATCGATCGACATCTTTAATTATCGAGACTGCATAGGGATCCGTAATCCAAGAAGACCGGTAAGAGTTTTTGAAATATGTCGCTGTGTTGTAAATCGCTTCTGGCATATCGCCAAAGTAGACGCTTAACACATCCACTCCCAATCATATTGTCTTTATGGTCAACGTAATCATAACGAAAGGGGCCACCAGATAAACGGTGACCCCTAAAAGAAAACAAGCTTGCGCTAGTACTCGCGTGGGCTATTGACGATCTCGCCGGCGGCGACCTTCTTCAGGTGCTGCCCGTAGACCGACTTGCCGTAGGCCTTGGCGGCCTCCTCCAGCTCGGCGGTCGTGATCCAGCCGTTCTCCCAGGCAATCTCCTCGGGGACCGAGACCGGCAGGTCCTGGGAGTGCTCCACGGCGCGGACGAACTCCGCGGCCTCGTGCAGGCTCTCCATGGTGCCGGTGTCCAGCCACGCGTAGCCGCGGCCGAGGGTGACCACGGACAGCGTCCCCTCCTCCAGGTACATCTGGTTGAGCGTGGTGATCTCCAGCTCGCCGCGGGCCGACGGCTTAACCTCATGCGCCTTGGCGGCGACGTCGCCCGGGTAGAAGTACAGGCCGGTGACGGCGTAGGAGCTCTTGGGGCGCTCGGGCTTCTCCTCGATGGAGACGGCCCTGCCCTCGCCGTCGAACTCCACGACGCCGAAGCGCTCGGGGTCGTCCACGTGGTAGCCGAAGACCGTGGCGCGGCCCGACTGCGCGTTCTCGACGGCCTTCTTCAGGTGGCGGCTGAGGCCGTTGCCGTAGAAGATGTTGTCGCCGAGCACCAGCGCGCAAGGCTCGCCGGCGATGAACTCCTCGCCGATGGTGAAGGCCTGGGCCAGGCCGTCGGGGCTCGGCTGCTCGGCGTAGGAGAGGTTGACGCCGTAGCGCGAGCCGTCACCGAGCAGGCGCTCGAAGTTGGGCAGGTCGGTCGGCGTGGAGATGACCAGGATGTCCCGGATGCCCGCCAGCATGAGGGTGGACAGCGGGTAATAGATCATGGGCTTGTCGTAGACCGGCAGCAGCTGCTTGGAGGTCACGAGCGTGAGCGGGTATAGGCGGGTGCCGGACCCGCCGGCGAGGATGATGCCTTTCATAAAAATCCTCTCGATTGACAATCGTTGAGCAAAAGCCGCTGATTACAGATGCATAGTTAATTAAATTATACGCACCGGCAGCAACCTCCCCGTCTTCTTATTTAAATCGGACAGCAGAAACACGCAACTCTTTCTGCATTTCTAGCGAGGCAACAAATGAAAAAGTACAATGAGCAGTGTCCAACAAACGAAAGGCAAACCATGCGAGTCGTAACAACCGGAGTATGCAGAGGAAACTGGAAAATCTACCAGCAACTTAAAATCGAAGGCGTCCATGAAGCCTCCAGCGTAACAGCTCAAGCAACTACGGACGATAATCGCCGTTTGCCTTTATCCCTTCTAAATTTCAGGGACAATAGCGACGAACCGAACTCGTACGTTCTTGTAATCCCTGATCCCGATGTTCGCACCATCATAATTGAATTAAATGAAATTGATTCAGACGGTCGCACTCTGAGCAGCGACTCTATTTCACTCAATTGCAAGAACATAAAATGGGAGTCTCGTCTTAACTACAAAATAAAACCCGAAATGTGCAGCAAACTTAGAAACTATGATGACGTTTCAGAGTTTGACATGGCAACGATTGATTTTTGGCAGTGTATTGAGGATTCAAACGAATATATCCTTAGGTGTACGGTAAGAACTCCGTACCGTAGCGACTCACAAATCAAGGTTCGCTGCCTCGATCGATCCCTCAACGAAGTCAATTTGACTACCGTCGATTTCGGCTCAAATGTAACAAGCGTTGGATTCGCTGCTGGGAAAAAACAGCTTGAAACGCAGCTCTCAGTCCGAATGCCAAAAGCGTTCGATCGTTACTACTTTATTATTGACGATCAAAATCATCCTTCATTCAGCTCATTCGACTGTCTCACACCCGATAAACTTGGCTTACTTCTAGAAGAAACTAACTTCCTTTTTACCCATGCACAGTTTGATCCTGAATACCCCGAATGGTTCACGGAGCATAAGGCAACCATTGGAGCATTGGAAAAGCAGAGAAAAATAGCCTTTACCAGCGCTCCGAAGTTCAGCATTATTGTCCCTCTTTACAACACGCCTATTCCGTTTTTTAACGATATGGCGGAATCCGTTAAGGGCCAGTCTTATGCAAACTGGGAGCTCATCCTAGTTGATGCAAGTCCAGACAATCAGGAACTAAAGGCTCGCGTTGAGCATGAGGTAGCCCGCGACAACAGAATTAAATCAATTACCCTTGCCGAGAATAAGGGCATTTCCGAAAACACAAATGCCGGAGTAGCTGCTGCTTCGGGCGATTTCGTCAGCTTCTTTGACCATGACGACATCCTTGAACCGGATTTGTTGTTCTCGTATGCCGAGGCAATTGAAAACAATGATAACGTTGATCTTCTTTATTGCGATGAAGACAAACTCATGCCCGATGGAAAGCTGGCACAGCCGTTCTTTAAACCGGATTTCAATATCGATTTACTCAGAAATAATAACTATATATGCCACATGCTTACCATCCGTAAGTCCCTTCTTGACACTCTAGAACCGAATACGAAAGAGTTCGATGGAGCCCAGGATCATAATTTGACTCTCCGGGCCGTTGAAAAGGCAAGGAATGTCCACCATGTTGCAAAAGTTCTATATCACTGGCGCCTAAGCGAAACATCAACCGCGGCTAATGCCGACAGCAAGCCGTATGCCACTATCGCAGGAATCAAAGCAGTTCAGAATCATTTGGACAGGCTTGGGCTCAATGCAAAGGTCGAACAGGCACGTCGTCCCTTTACATATAAAGTAACCTATGCCGCGCCAGATTCCCATCCGCTCGTTTCGATCATCATTCCAACCAAAGATTACGCTAATATCCTCGATAACTGCATTACGTCAATTGTCGAGAAATCCACATACGACAATTACGAGCTTGTGATAATCGAAAATAACAGCACGGAAAATGCGACGTTCGAGTATTACGATAAGTTACAAGCCAAATACCCTGATATCGTTCGCCTTGTTACCTGGGAGCACGAATTTAACTTTTCCAAGCTCATGAACTTTGGAGTGGCCCGTGCCAAGGGAAATTATCTCTTGCTGCTGAATAACGACACCGAAGTGATTACGCCCAATTGGATTGAAACTATGCTTGGCATCTGCGCACGCGAGGATGTTGGCGCAGTTGGTGCAAAACTCTACTATCCCGACAACACCATTCAACACGCTGGCCTATGCGTCACGGGCGGCGTGGCAGGACATCTCTGCCAAAGCATGCCAAAAGACAACTGGGGCTATTTTGCACTCAACGATGCGCAGCAAGATTTCAGCGCCGTCACGGCGGCTTGCATCATGACCAAACGAAGCGAATACGAAAAAGTCGGAGGTTTCACCGAAGAGCTTCAAGTCGCATTTAATGATGTTGACTTTTGCCTAAAGCTTCGCGAGATTAACGATCTGATTGTATACACGCCCGAAGTCGAGCTGTATCATTACGAGTCAATTTCTAGAGGCGTTGAAAACAACACGGACAAGCAGATTCGCTTCCACAAAGAGGTCGCGTACATGAATTATCGCTGGGCAAACTACTATGTCGAAGGCGATCCATACATGAACCCGAATTTCACCGTGGGAGAACCTGGAAATCGCTATTACCACTTGTGAGATCCAAATGCAACCTCACAATAGGTATTAGCAATATCATTGCACTATAGATAAGGGGATGGGACCTCCATTCCCCCGTCCCCTTATTACGGCGACTTAATTTTGAGTTACTGATTCCTTTTTCTGTATTTAGAGAAAGAAATCTCATAGACCATTTCATTGGGGGTTGGCAAGAGGACTATTATGTAAGAAGACTCCAGCAAGCAGTTAAAGCTAATCTGAACCTCGCAACGCTAAAGTCACTGCCAGTTCCTGTTTTGAAGAATGGGAGAAGACTAGAATACGAGCGGAAGGTTATTCCATTGGAGAATGCCATGGAGAGCTACGCCGCCGAAAGCAGAACGCTAGCGAATTTGCGTGACACCTTACTTCCCAAGCTGATGTCGGGCGAGATTGATGTGTCGGGGCTTTAGATCGATTAGCATTAGTCGGGTCGGGTTAGGAATGCGGTTTTGAAGATTGCAGATATTTTATCCAATCACATTGTTCCTTTCGAGACGGAGGACATGAAGCTCAAAAGCCTCTTTAGCTTCTTTTTGCATCTTGCACCAACGATCAGCAGTTCGAGTGCGGGTGATATCCCGAAGGCTGGACTTGCTCGGACTTTGGCAAGCTTTCTTCGTGAAACGAGAATTCAGAATGACTCATTCCGATTCTATACGTCCGGAAGCATTAACAAAAAGCAACTCGAGCGTTATTCCCTATCCAGTTCTTCGACGGTGTCACGGAAAAGCAAGTGTTTCATCTGCAGCAGAAAATCTGCTGACGAATGCAAATGAGCTGTTTGCTAAGACATTTGCGCAATTCAATTGCCCACAGCAACGTGTATCTATTGAATAACAACCGAAAGTATATTCTCTTCGACGACTTCAATACCAAGCAGAATCGTTCAGCGAGAATATTGCTTTCGCAAGGTGATTTAAAAGTTTTGAAGAAATATTTACGCTGAATAATCGGTCTAGAAGTAGGTGGCGTAAATGGACGATGTGGTTATAACGGCAATTGCGACAGCGGGTTCTCAACTCGCCACTCTCGCTGCAAAAGGAACAGCTATTCAAATCGACGCTGACGTCCTACGAGAAGCTTCAGAGTGAAATATGGAGCCTTTATGGAGCCATCGATATTCCCTTGCTTGACCTCGGCGAGCTAAACCCGATGACCAACCCGTCGCAGATTATCAGCAACGGGTTGAGAAAAAGTAGACCGCAAGACAGGACCGTGCCGATGCGCTCGCCGGAGTGGTAGATTTACAGCGTCGACTCGCCGACCCTGAGGTCGACCTTGCGGCCCGCAGAACCTGGTGTACCCCATCGCCGCCTTGTGCTCGCGGGCGCACTGGACTTTGTACTCGTCGTGCAGCAGTCGCAGGTTGACCCCGACCTTGGCCATTTCCGTATGGACGTACGACCAGTCGAGCTCCTCGAACACGCTCTCGCGCACGTTCCTTTCCGGGTGGAACAGGCTGTAGACCTGCTCTTCGCCCAGGTCCTTGACCTGGATCCACGTGATTCCCCGCTCGTCTGCGATGTCGAACACCTGGAAGACGCTGCCCATGGACATATGCCTGGTCTTGGCGATCGACCTCCTCGCCATGCCCTGGTCGCGGAGCTCCATGATGAGCTTCACCTTTATCATCCTTGCCATGTGGTTTCTCCTTCCGTCGATCGGTTGCATGGCAAGCAGATTCTACGGAAGGGACAAAGAGACACGGAAACGGCGGAACGGGTGATACGGAGGCAGCGAATCCGTGAAATGATAGGCGATACGGAAAACGCGAAACGGGTGCTATCCAGAGCGCGCAATACTCAATTTGACCACAAGAAAGCGATAAGCGACCCTTTGACTGAGGTATGCGCGGATGCAATCCGGATGAACCTGAGCCAAAAACAAACGACCGCTAACCGCAATAACCAGAAGAACCGCAACTAAGTTAAAATCATTAACTTGCGGATTCAAATGGCCTGCGCGCAGATTGTATGCCGCTTTTCAGAGATGAATAATTCCAACGGTATGCAAAATAGCTCTCGTAGGCGATTCTTTGAGATTTCCACCATTCGTCGTACTCTTCCCATTTCGTTTGCTTTATTAGATCAGATAGCTTGCCGTACGCATCGTGAAGAAAATGCTTCGAGAATCTTATGCCTGACTTATGGTGAAACACTGCAGGATGTGTAATAACTTGCTCGTAAGAATACTGCGTTGTGTTGTTTCGTGATTCTTTTGGATCGAAATAATCAACGAACTGAGGGACTTCTCTGCAGTCATCGAGAATATGGAGCAAATCACCATGGCAAATCTTGTTTCGAATATGCTCACAGTAAGCATCCCACCACTTTTTTGTATCGCCTGATAAAAGCCCTTTACCTTTTGCACAATTGATGACTGGCCTCAAGGTTTGTTTTCCGAACATCTCATCGTGGTCTTCTCGAATTGATGGCACATCTTCAAGATTCGAAACGACCATTCTTAAAGCAAATTCAAGAAGAACAGACGTGCTAATGATTGCAGCTTGGTAGTTTCCGCATAAATGAGAATTACACGCCTCGAACCATAGGTTATTGAGGGAGGGCTGGCGGCAAATCTGAGCCGTTGCTATTAACGCTTTGTGCGAACATGCCAGCTGCATTCCCTTTTTCAATATACCAAACCTCTATCATGGGCAAACCTTTACATGTGATGGAAGAATAGGAGTTTAACGGCACGGACTCGGAACCTATTAAGCATTAGGTACAAGATAATATATCGCGCAGCTGATAAATCAGGCAAATCTCGTTATCCCGCGCCTGTACGACCTGGGGCAGGCGAGTGCCCGGTCCTCTACAGCGACCGGGGCGCCCGCTACCGCTGGCCCGACTTGATCGAGATATGCGGGCGGCACGGCGTCTCCCGCACGATGTCGAGGAAGGCAAGGACGCCGGACACGCGCGGATGGAGGGGTTCTTTGGCACGCTTAAGCAGGAGTTCTTCCATACAGGGACTGGTCGGGCGTGAGGGTAGAGCGGTTCATGGAAAAGCTGGACGCGTGGTTGGTCGACTATAACGAGTAGCAGATCAAACTCTCGCTCTTCTGGAAGAGCCCGAGCCAGTACAGAAAGGCGCTAGGCCTGGCAGCCTAACGCCCCAAGATTCCTACCGCACCCCCGTTGCTTGACCCCTATCTTTTTTAGACACTGAAAAATGAACTGTAATAAGAAACGGTATCGCTACCGACCAATCACACAACACAGGCACGCAAAGAAAGACATCAGAATCATGACTACAGGAGGAATGACGGAAGAAAAATTAAACCGCTGCGACACGCAATCGATTCGGGCCCGAGGTGCACACAAAGAAATGAACGCCGGAACAAGTACCGGTATCAAATATCTCGGTTGTACACCTGCTACCGAAGTGTCACCAACGGGCGTGTAACCGACATAAAGCGCCATGCACACCAAAGAGACACTTGCGACAACAAGCGCAAGGATCCACATACGGAGGGCAGGGGTTACAGGGTTTTTAGAGGAATCACCTTCGACATTAAAGGCGCTCGTATAAATACAGAGAAAGGGCAGAGTGGAAAGAAATGGGAGCGATACAACAACATTGCCCATATATGCATACGAAAGAGAGTAGTCATTCGATGAAGCGGGCGCGAGCAGATTGACCATAAAACCGAATAATGTACCGAGGAATTCCATCGGATTATTCAGAATGTAGCGTATTTGTCCTATTCCACTGACCCCCTCGCCTCCCCTCACATCTCCCGCCTGCACAGCGGGGGAAAACAGCATCGGTAAGGTAAAGCTACACACCATTAGGATGCCGAACAAAATCACCAAAGCCACATATAACTTCCGTTGCTTCGAATTCCTAAATTTCGAAGCAGGCATGAACAGCATCATTCCAATTAACGGAAAATAAACAGCTTTTGCAGACAAGCCCAAAAAGAAACACGCTGTAATTGCGAAAACGCTTAATGGCGCCAGCCTCTCATCAGGCTTCGACAACTCCCTTAGAACCAAAGCAACTGCAAGCAATAAGAAGCTAGTCACCCACGGATCATAGGAATAGTTCGATGCAAGATAGACAGCATAAGGAAGTAGGGCAACCGTCGCAATCAAAGATTTCCATTTCGGAATATAGAGGATTGCAACGGCGGTCACGACAACATAAGAGAAAAGGTTGAACAGCCTTCCCAAGGCAAAGCCCGTAAGTAATGGAAGGGACAACAACCTCCCCAACCAAAGACCGAGAGCGCAAGGAATATAGGAAATGGTCGAAATGTTCCTCAACGATTCACCGGTCACCGCAGCTACAAAACCAGGGGAACTATAAACTTCCCCTGAAGCCAACTGGGACAAATGGAGGTCATTCAGATCCATCTCCGCGTCATGCACCTCATCAAACTGAAGACTGTTATTTTCCACCCATGGAACCGCAACTAATTCAATTTCAGACCCGGTGAAGACAGGATCTCCCATATAGGACAGGCCCAGAGAACGAGCGTAATGGATCTGATCGTCCGGAGAAACAGCAGTGAGGTTCGGTAAAGCTGAAATCAAAAAACAACCTAGTGAAAGCGCGGCGATGGAGAAGGAGACTACGGTCTTGTATAGACCCGGTTTCACAATAAACCAAGGAGCGACACCTAGAATAATCACAATGCAGAGGTGAACAGTACGCACAAATGATGCTCCAAGAAACGGCATCAGTACAGTGGACGCAACCGCCAACAGACCATTTACGGATAGAACGACTATGCACAAAACAACGATGCCCAGAACAGGGTTTGCAGCAAAAAATGCACGCGCCCTTCCCTTGTTGGCCAACGCGGGCTTTTTCACAGCTAGCAAGATAAAGGAGCTGCTGATAAATATAGCAAAGAAAAAGAGTACTATTTCTTTTTTACTCCAATCCATTATAGATAGCACGGACCTCTCTGGCGTACCCACCACGGTTCCGGCTTCAAGTAATATAGAAAAAAGAGCCGAGAATGCACAGACACTCAAGGCAAGACGAGGAGAAGCCTTTCCGAACAGGGTGCTTCGCTCGGAGGCAAGATAAAACCAAGCAAGAACCGCTAAACAAGCAAATAACGCAAGCTCCATGCACCAATAAAAGATTGCCGCCGTGACGTCATAGCGAACAAACAGCACTGCACCCGAGATAGCAAGCAGTACAAAGCACACAAGCGGAAGCGCGCTCAACCGATACCCATCGGAACATCTCCGTATTTGCGTCTTAGCCATATGAGCATGGCCGTGAACAATCGGAATCATCAAATCGTCTCCTGTCTGAATCTACACTATGACCGTACGGTGAACATCAAAGAACACGACGGCGGAACCGTTAGCGATACCATTTTTCAACAAGGCGGTCATCCCTCCCGCAACCCAAGCCGAACACCGTCTATTGTCTGTCCGCTCAGCAGTCTCTTACTATTTCTTTCTCGATAATCGCAAGCCGCTAAGTCAGATCCTTTATGCTTGCTGCTTGCTTCGTCACGATTACGCTAAGCATCAGCGAAAACGCAAGGAGAAGAAACAGATCAAGGAAGAACACGAAGTTAGTGTTCAACACGAAACCAAACAATTCGCCAATTGCTCCAATGGAACCAGGGAAAATAGCAGCGATGAGGATTATCACCGACAAGGACAGCCAGAAAAAGGAAAAGCGTAAGGGCAACTTGCCCTTGGATACGAGACAGATCGCGCAAACGAAGAACACAATCGCAACAAAGTGAGGAAGAGACACAGTCTCTCCTTTCGAGGGGCGAACGAATAATAGATATGACAAATTTAACGAAGCGCTTGCTCCTCAACAAGTTGATTAATCCTCCTGCGCAGCTTCGAGATGCTCACCGTGTTACTGAACTCTCGATACAGGAGCAATACAATCACGTAGAGGAACACGAAGTTTGCCGGGCTTTCAAATCCCAAAAGTGAAGACAGCCAAAAGGCAACTTGTGGGAAAGCAGCCAGCACAACGAAACTGAAGGCGAAGAAAAGCCAGAACACAGAATCCAGCACTTCAATCTGCGCCTTCCTTAGCTTCCTGATGACAAAATACAAAACCAAAAGAGCCCCGAGCAGGAGGACGGCCCTAAGCACAATAGACATTATTCAATCACCTAAACCACTGAACGAAGAGAATGGAGATGCAAGCGCGAGCCATATAGGCAATCGATTTAGGGATGTTCAAATAGCTCTCCCCTGCCTGCCTCTCACGCATCTCAACCTGAACTTCACGAACCTTAGCACCCTTCTTAATCAGGTACGAAATAGACTCGGGCTCTGGGTTCAAAGAGTCGTCGTTTGCAAAAAGCTCGATCATCTTCCTGTTAAACATACGCATGCCAGAAGTCGGATCTGCAACTCGCTTGCCGGTAGTGAGCTTGATCGCAACCGTAATGATGCGCGAGCCGAGCATGCGTGCAGAAACCTCTTTACACTTGTTTACAAAGCGCGAGCCGATAACGATGTCGGCGTTCTCGGCGATCGCAAGGTCGAGCATCTTGGACATATACTCCGGGCAATGTTGGCCGTCTGCATCAAACTGCAAAGCATAGTCATACCCATTGCGCAGCGCGTACTTCATCCCCGTCTGGAATCCAACTGTAAGACCAGAATTGACCGGAAGAGTGACATGATTGAAGCCACGGTCGAGACAAATTTGCTCAGTTGCATCCTTGGAACCGTCGTTTACCACGAGATAATCGATATCGGGCACAACAGAAACAAGCTCGTCAACTGTTCTCTCTAGAGATTCTTCCTCGTTATACGCTGGCACAATTACCAACACTTTTTTACTATTCAACATCCGCCAATCTCTCATAGACAACTCAACAAGAACTCGCCGCTACAATTGGTTGCTCTCCTGACCTCGGCGATAGAATTTAAACAACAGCTTCGCAATAAAAGAAGGCCAAAACCGCTCGAGCATCGCGAGGTCCTCCTTTTCTCGCGTGTCATCCTTAATTAAGGCAGATGTCTCAGATTCTTGATGAATACGGTGGTGCATCATCACCTTGGAATCATAGTAAAAAGCACCAGGCAGCTTTGAAAAGCGCTCCCATGCCGCCCAATCGAGATTCGAGCGGAATTCTGCAATAAACGGAGGCCTAGGCAACTTGCTCATATTCAACGTTACGGACGGGCAACAAATTGCAGATCCGCAAGACAGAATTCTCCTACGCATCCATCTGGACGTAGCAAATCTTCCGTCCCTAACGGGAGTAAGCATCAGGCGTTTGATTCGAAGTAGCTGGTTATCGTCAACCTTGGCACCATTCCTCAACTCACCATAGTTGGTAAAGAAGATGAGCAGATTGTCCATCTTATTCGCAGCAGTTAGAAGATGAGCCGCGTACTCAGGCTCATAGGTATCGTCCTGGTGCGCAACGGTGACAAGAGAAGTGTCAGCGCAACTTACTGCGTAATTCCAATCATCAGCGATCCCAGGATTTCCATCCCGAACGTACAACTTAACGGAGTATCGCTTAGCAAGCTCACGCGTTGCATCGCACGGAGTCGAAGTGGCAATCAACACGTTGGTCTTTACAGTCTGCGCAAGCAAGGATTGAAGGCACTCTTCAAGAAAGGGGCTCTCTTTGTACGCGCAGAGCACAAAGGTATGGTCAGAGGGACCAAATGTCATGAATCGCTCCCGTTTAATCGTATAGGCATGCCTGTTCATTATACGTTCACCTTTGCACTCGTTGAAAAGGGCACTAAAATTACTAAGGTCTTTCGAACGAACGCTTCGCACGAGAAGGGAGCTGCATGCCCAACGTCCCCGTACCCTTGAGCACGAAAAAGAACACGCTCTGGAACGCCGCTGGTTGCATTTTTTACCTTGGATGCCAGTGGCTTACAACCGTCCTGGTCGTTGTTCTGTCGACCGACTACAGCAATTCCGGAGCGCTTGCATTTGCCATGTCCGTTGGCAGCATGTTTGCCTCCGTCAGCCTATATAAAATGAGGACCTACCAGGTTTCCGACATTTCCTGCGAGCATTCCGCAAATGACTATATTGGCTTTCGCTTAGTATCGATTTTATTCAGCTTGATCATGAGCTGCATCTACGTCGCTGCGATCAGCGACAACGTTTCCTTCCTGATCGCCACTTTTGTATTCCTCGTTTTTAAAATCGATGAGACCTTTGTCGACGTGCTCTACGGAGTCGACCAAAAGGGACAGCGCATGGACTACATCGGCAAATCCCAGTTCATGCGCGGAGTGCTATCCCTCGTCGGCTTCGTCGCCCCACTCGTAACGATCAACTCGCTGCCCGCTGCGATCATCGGTATGGCGTTTTGCTGCATGCTCGTGACCCTCTTCTACGATCTCCCCCACGCAAGACGATTTGGGGATATCAAGCCCAGCTTCGCTCACGAACATCTTGTCGAACTCGGAAAAGCATGTCTTATGCCGACAATCGCCAATTTCTTAGCAACGTCCATCGTTTCTATTGTCCGTCAACGCTACGGCGTTCTTGCCGGACAAGAACTCCTAGGAATTTACGCCAGCATCGCGACTCCCGCAGTTCTTATACAGGCAGGCGCGACGTATCTCTACAGTCCGCTTATTGGCACCCTAGCACACTCTTTGCAAAATGGAGGCGCAACAGCTTTCAAGAAGAGCTTCTTCAAGGTATTCGGCTTGCTCTTTGCATGCATGGCAATAGTTACGATTGGATTCTCATTCATTGGTGGCCCCCTGCTCGAACTCGTTTACGGAAGCAAGATCGAGCCCTACCTGTGGATATTCCCATATGTTCTTGGAGCCACAACGTCAATCGCCATCCTGCTCTACGTAAACGACTCCCTCCTCATCATGCGCGACGGGATCACCCAAATTATCATCAACGCTCTTTCATTCGCCGTTATCGTCCTTGCGGCGGATTACCTTATTACCGCCTTCGGCATGAACGGCATCAACGTGGCCATTATTGCCGCATGCGTTCCCGCGGCGGTTGCGGGTACCATCAGGATTGCCACGAGCAAATAGGCTTCGCCATCCGCCCCTCCCAGCATACCGCAAGCCGCTCCCGTAGACACACAGGCGCTTCACTCGAAACGCACCTAAACGCTGGAAGCATTTGATTACATTGGAGACGCCGCACACGTATGCCTTCGGGAGTGGTAGCGTGAAGTGCGCGAGTGGGTTGACGTTGGCCTGACTGTGACGACGCAGGTTTGTTGTGTTCGGAGTTTGGTGGGTGGTCCTCCGAGTCCGTGGTGACTATATTCCCTTTCTTTGTTAGAATCATGGCTTGTTGATAATGCTTTGGAGAACAGATGAATCTTCTATATACGGTCAATGAGGCATTTGTGCCGCAGCTTGCAGCTTCAGTCGCTTCTGTTTGTGAGAACTCGTCTCCCGATGACGCAATTCACTTTTTCGTATTCTGCGACAAGGTGTCACAGACGTCGAAAGAGACGCTGCGTTCTTTTTTGAATAAGTATTGTGTCGAGATCGATTTTATTGATATCGATGGTTTCATGGAAGCTGGCTGCATTGACTTTGATACGCAGGGTTGGAATGAGATCGTACTCTCTAGGCTGCTGTTGGCAAGGTTTTTGGCCAGCGATATTCAACGCGTTCTCTATCTTGACGCAGACACAATGGTCAGGGGGAGCCTCAAGGAGCTCTGGGACGCTCCGCTGAACGAGCACGGCTGCATAATTGGTGCATGTCCTGAGCCAACTGTATCGTCGAAACGCATGAAGGCCCTTGGACATGGAGGAAAGCCGTACTTTAATGCTGGAGTCCTTTTGATTGACCTTGAATCCTGGCGTAGAAATGAGATTGAAAAGCAGCTACTAGAGTGTCTGAAAGAGCGGGGAGCCGAGCTTTTTGCGAACGATCAGGATGCGATAAATCTTGTCCTTGATGAGCGAATCATGCCTCTTCCAGTAAAGTATAATTATTGCAACTCTTTCTATTATTATCCGCTTTCGATGCTGAAGCGGGTCTCCCCTTGGTTCGATCCCGACCCACGCCGGTATTCTGAGTGGGTAAGCAACCCCGTTATCGTGCATTTCCTTGGTGAGGACCGTCCTTGGAGATTGGGCAATACGCATAGGTATTCAAATGAGTATCTCCAAAACCTCTCTTTGACTCCATGGAAGGGACAAGGCATGGAAGATGGCTGGCATTTCTACTATGCTGCTTGGTCTCTTTTCAATATGCTGACCGGTCCTTTCCCAATGCTTAGATACCGCCTTATTACAAATATGATTCCCTCTGTTATGAGATTACGTGCAAGAGGTAAGAGGAATCGCTGATGGCGGGATATTTGGGCCGCACTTCTGGGCCGCACTTCTGAGCCAGCTCTTGTTAAGAAAGAGTTGTCAATTAAACAGAATATGGTTTAATATTCAAGGTGCAAATTCGTAGATTCGCGTCACATATAGTTGGGAACAAATGTTCAGGGCAAGCCACGGTTGATGTATACTAAAGTGGAACACGGAGTGCATCCGGTATTGCCCTTCACCGTTTATCTTTTTGTTGCGCTTTCGCGCCATACGACAGCCGTCTCGACAGGGAAGGCTGTCGTTATATTACAAGCCTAGAGCCCGCTACTTACTCAGGATGGCTTCTGTCTATCTCATACGTTTTGTTTACTATTATTTTCAGCCGATAATTCTGATCCCAAAGTATTCTGTGCTTATATTTATTTGGTCATTGCTGTAATCTTTAGCGATATCAGCACTTCTTGACATCTCCTATGAAAGACTGTCAGAAATTCTCAACAATATAAGATTACATATATAGCCGAAAAACTAGAGCCGATATGCAACTAGATTTGCATATCGGCTCTAGAACGTCTGTAGACCCATTACATGCACAAAACGTCAAGGACAATTGCATTTAAGCCTTCGCCGTAACCTTTACCGGGAACGGCCCAACGTCCATTTAGGTCCGTTGTCTTGGGAGCACACCCACGGGAAACAAGATTAAAGCGTGGGTCAATACACGGATTATTCAAAGGTTCAGTTGTTGCGTACGCTTTTAAATGCTGCGCTTGAACTCTAAGCCCTTCTCTAACGGAAGAAAAAGTATATCCGGGATTTCCAGGACCGGTGGCTCCAACGCCTCCAAAATTGCACTGATTTGCCTGGACCAAATTTCCAAATCTTAAATAGCCCGTCTCTTTCATGACTTGAGCATATAAAACTTCAGGACATACTCCCTCAAATGAGGCTTCTTCGTAAAGAATCTTACAAAACTCATCAATAGATGCGCTGCCTTTGCTTTTATACACGCTTGTTGGATAAGTTTGCCTCCCAACAGTCCTGCTGTAATGAGCGGCAGCATCCTCGTAAGAAGTGAAAGGCGGGGACATTATATAGCCCTCAAATCCAGTCATGCTCGAACCATTACGATGCTCTTTCATCCCATATTCGAGATAGTGGAGATAATACCCTTTTAAATTACTTCCGTAAGCCTTCCTAAGATCGAGATATCTCGTTTTATAACTATAAACGTCGAACGCCTCGGAGCCGCGGCGGCCCTCCGACATGCCGTAGTTGATGAAGT
>NZ_JAHPYF010000006.1 GCF_019041915.1 Collinsella sp. MSK.8.10
GCCTTCGAGGCCGAGCGCAAAATGGATTCTAAAAAACACCTTGCCAAATAGGAGCGTCAGGACGCAAAGAGGCTCGCCGCACGAAGTGCGCAGCGAGCCTCTTTGCATGTCCGAGGACACCAATTTAATTTAGCGTGGTTCCCTAAAGGACGACAACGCAGGAGACCCGGCAAGGCCGGGAGCACTTTGTCTCGCAAACATTCCGCAGCCGCGAAGCGGCGAGGACGTTTGAGAGGCAAAGTGCGTAGGCCTTACCGGGTCTCCGGTGGGAGTTGAGTCCCTTTAGAACTTGTCGTGGAAGGTACGCGCAATGACCTCGTCCTGCTGCTCCTTGGTGAGCGTGTGGAAGTTCACGGCATAGCCGGAAACGCGAATGGTCAGCTGCGGGTACTTCTCGGGGTGAGCCTGAGCGTCGAGCAGCGTCTCACGGTTGAAGACGTTGATGTTCAGGTGGTGGCCACCCTTCTCGGCGTAAGCGTCGAGCATGTGGACCAGGTTATCGGCCTGAGTCTCGGAAACTTCAGAAACCTTCATAATGTGTCTCCTTCGATTGATAGGCGCCGGCCGAAACCGGCGCGCTAATCAGTAATCGTTATTGTTAGTATAGCACTAACAATAGTTACTCGCCCAGCTGATCAAGGTCGATATCGCCAAAGAACACCTGGTCCTCCTTGCCGAGCGCACTCGGGATAATGGAGAAGGTGTTGGAGATGCCGTCCTGAGCATCGCGAAACGGGAGCTTGGAAACCGAAGACAGCGAAGCGATGGCGCCGTGGCTATCGCGCTTGTGCATGGGGTTAGCACCCGGGGCGAACGGCTGACCAGCCTTGCGGCCGTCAGGCGTGGAACCGGTCTTCTTACCGTACACGACATTGGAGGTAATGGTCAGAACCGAGGTCGTGGGCACGGAGTTGCGGTAGGTGTCGTTCATGCGGATGTACTCCATGAACTGGTGCACAACGTCGTGAGCGATCTGGTCGACGCGGTCGTCGTCGTTACCGTACTTGGGGAACTCGCCCTCGGTCTCGAAGTCGACGATGATGCCGTTCTCGTCACGGACGGGGTGGACCTTGGCGTACTTGATGGCGGACAGGGAGTCAGCCACGACGGAAAGGCCAGCGATGCCCGTAGCGAACCAGCGGTGCACGTGCTTGTCGTGCAGAGCCATCTGGATACGCTCGTAGCAATACTTGTCGTGCATGTAGTGAATGATGTTCAGCGAGTTGACGTACACGCCAGCGAGCCACTTCATCATGTCGTTGTACTTGGCCACAACGTCGTCGTAATCGAGCGTATCGCCCTCGACGGCGCGATACTTGGGGCCGACCTGCTTCTTGGAGACCTCGTCAACACCGCCGTTGAGTGCGTACAGCAGGCACTTGGCCAGGTTGGCGCGAGCGCCGAAGAACTGCATCTCCTTGCCGATGCGCATGGAGGACACGCAGCAGGCAATGCCGTAGTCGTCGCCGTGATAGACGCGCATGAGGTCGTCGTTCTCGTACTGGATCGAGGAGCTGGCGACGGAAGTCTTGGCGCAGAACTTCTTGAAGTTCTCGGGCAGACGGGTCGACCACAGAACGGTCATGTTGGGCTCGGGGCTGGTGCCCATGTTCTCGAGCGTGTGCAGGTAGCGGTAGCTCATCTTGGTAACGAGCGTACGGCCGTCAACACCCATGCCGCCGATGGACTCGGTGACCCACTGCGGGTCGCCGGTGAACAGGGCCTGGTACTCGGGGGTACGGGCAAACTTGACCATGCGGAGCTTCATGATGAAGTGATCCACGAACTCCTGGATCTGCTCCTCGGTGAAGGTACCGTTGGCAAGGTCGCGCTCAGCGTAGATGTCGATGAACGTGGAGGTACGGCCGATGGACATAGCGGCGCCGTTCTGCTCCTTGACGGCAGCGAGGTAGGCGAAGTACATCCACTGGATGGCCTCCTGCGTGTTGGTAGCAGGGTTGGAAATATCGAAACCATAGGTCTCGGCCATCATCTTGAGCTCACCGAGGGCACGGATCTGCTCCTGCAGCTCCTCGCGGTCGCGGATGTTGTCGGCGGTCATGACCGTCGGGGTGGAAGCCTTCTGGGCCTCCTTGTCCTTGATCAGGTAGTCGACACCGTACAGGGCGACACGACGGTAGTCGCCGATGATGCGGCCGCGGCCATAGCCATCGGGCAGACCGGTGATGATGTGAGCCGAGCGGCAAGCACGCATCTCGGGGGTGTAAACATCGAAGACGCCGGCGTTGTGGGTCTTGCGCTCGAAGGTGTAGCGCTCGACAACGTTCTCGTCGACCTTATAGCCGTGCTGGCTGGCAGCCTGGCAAGCGATGCGGATACCACCGTTGACGTGCAGCGCGCGCTTAAGCGGCTTGTCGGTCTGGAGACCGACGATGGTCTCCTTCTCGCGGTGGGCGTTATCGATGTAGCCAGCGGGGTGGCTCACGATACCCGTGACGGTCTTGGTGTCCATATCGAGGACACCGCCCTGCTCGCGCTCCTTAAGCAGCAGGTCGAGAACCTCGCCCCACAGCTCCTTGGTACGCTCGGTCGGGCCGGCGAGGAACGACTCGTCGCCCTCGTAGGGGGTGTAGTTCTTCTGGATGAAGTCTCGGACGTCCACCTCTCCCGTCCAAATGCCTTCCTTGAAGCCTTCCCATGCCTCCTGCATTGTGTAACCACGCTCCTAGTTACGTGTAATGCGGCGCTCTCTCACACCGCTGCTTATTGAATTCTTGAATGTTCGGCTTGCACTACCGGCTTCTTCCGTTCTTCACCACACGTTGGTGTAGGGAAAACGTTTATCCACCTTGGAACTACAACCCAAAACCCAAGATTTCACCCGTTTGAGAAGGATAACATAGCGACCCTCTCCATCTGGGCTGTTATATGTTTCTTTTTTTATATCATAAGGGCGTTTTTTACAAACCCGCAGGAAATGCGAGCGCGAACAACTACCGTTCACCGATTTGTTTGGTTTTTTCCTTGCCTTTGTACGACGTTCACTCTAGCTGTTATGCCAGCTTTATCAGGGTAAAGTGTCCCAGAGACCCTACAGAAACTGCAGGGCGGCCACGGAATCCCCCGTGGCCGCCCTGTGGCATGGCTAGTTTTTAGCTTTGATTGCCGCTTGGCATTAGGCGGCTGCGGCGGCCTTGTCGGCCGTTGCCTTGCTATCGCCGTTGCCCTGGCCCTCAAAATGCTTGTAGCACCAGCTGGTGACCAGCGGGGTCAAAATAGCCGTAACGATTGCGCAGGCAGCAACCTGTGCCGTAGCCGTCGCGAGCACCGCACCGCCGTACATGGCCCCGTTGACGCTTGCCATGGCAGCAGGCGTGGCCACATTGGCTCCGGCGCAGCTCGAAATGGCCGCACCTGCGACACCCGTACCACCCGTGAGCTTATCGACCGCGATGACGGGAATTGCAAAGATCACCGAGCAGATCACGCCGAGCAGGATGCCGGGAAGACCGCCGTTGATAAGCTGGCCAAAAGTCATGGTCGAGCCCATGGCAAAGAAGACGAGCACGATGATGGCGGAAAGTGCCGGTGCCATCATCTTCTTAAAGCTGGGGAACAGGTTACCCAGAATAATGCCGACGACGATCGGCAGAATGGCGCCCACGAGCGACCAGCCGATCGGGGCCTGGCCGGCAGCGCCGAGCACGATCATCGTGACCGGAGGGCCGACAACCAGCGTGGTGATGGCGACAGCGCCACGCTCAGCCTCGTTGCCCATGGTACCCATCAGCCCAGCGTACATAGCGTTGTTGGCGCCGGTGCAAGCCGCCAGCATCACCATGGCAGAGATGCCAAACAAGTTGTCGTTGAACACATAAAGGATGAGCAGCGACATGGCAACGACCACGATCTGCTTGACGGCGATGATGATGGCGCCGCGGGCAGCGGCGGCAGGAGCGCTCTTAAACGAAATCGTCGTACCGACGATGAGCAAAAAAGCGCCCACGAGCGGGCCAGCGCCCTGCTGGGTCATGCCAAGCGTAAAGCTGCCGAGCGTTTTGAACAGGTCGGGGAATAGCGTGTTGAGCAGACAGCCCAACAGAAGCGGCACCAAGATATTGGCGCCCGGGATGGAGGACATCTTAAAGAACGGCTCCTTTGCCGCCGGCGCCTCCACCGCAGTCGATTCACTCATATATATCTCCTTTGGATGCATGCGAATCGTAGCCGCATGCGCCTATATCAGAAAGAAGGCGACGGTCCCGAGTCGCAGGAGCCGTCGCCGAATAATCGTCGCGGAGTATTACCCGTCCAGAACGATGCCACCGTCGCAGTCACCGATCTCGCCGTTCACGAAGCTGGCGAGGTCGGAAGCGAAGAACAGCACCATCTGCGCAGGCTCGCTGGCCTGGGCGGCGCGGCCCAGAGGAATACCGTTGATGATACGCTGAGAGTTCTTGTCAGAGAGAATCGAGGTCATATCGGTCAACGTGAGCGACGGGCACACGGCGTTACAGCGGACGCCAAACTTGCCGCCTTCCTTGGCGACTGCCTTGGTCAGGCCGTTGACACCGGCCTTAGAGCTCGCGTAGGCCGCGGTGCCGAGCAGGCCGCCACCGATCTTGCCAGCGACAGAGCTCACGTTGACGATAGTGCCGGCATGGGCCGCCTTAAAGTGCGGGTACACGGCGTTCATCATAGTGAAGGTACCGTTGAGGTTGATGTCGATGGTGCGACGCCACTCGGTGTCATCGATCTCGTCGAACTTCTTGGTGCTGATGACGCCAGCGCAGTTGATCAGGATGTTGGTTTGCGGCAGGTCCGTAAAAATCTGCTCGACGGTCTCGCGCGCCTTGGGCGCATCGGCGACATCGAGCTGATAGAACTTGTTGCCCTCGCCAAGCTCGGCCACAGCGGCCTCGCCCTTAGCAGCGTTCCTTGCGATGAGCGCGACATGTCCGCCGCCCGCGACGATGCCCTTGGCGATCTCGAGGCCAATGCCCTGAGTGCCGCCCGTGACAATCGCGGTCTTGCCCGTGAAGTCAAATGCCATGACTCCATCCCCCTTTATGTAAGGTGTCTCCTTGCGGGAAGTTGGAGCATCGCACGTGGCGATTATATGAGTCCCAGTCGTCATGGTGGTGACAACCCCTCGCCTAACCGCGTGCATAGTAGTTCTTTGAAACGCTTCAGCAATTGAATGATTTTAAGTCTTAATGCACTCTTAATCTTGCCTAGCGGCCAAGTAGATTTTTGGGACATGCCTAGAAATCTACCGCATAGGGCGCGCGTGCAGGGGTATCATCTTTCACCGAAAATAGTTTCTAGTGTTAGGGGTTTTCGGTGGAAGATACCGATTTCCGTGAACTTGGGCGTCAGCTCCTTACCGAGTTCGGCAGCATGCATCAGCGCATTTCGCGTTTTGCGGACAAAGCCCTCGGCGGCGAGATGGCCGTCATGCGCGCCCTCATACTCGCCGGCGGTTCGCTCACGCCGAGCGAACTCGCTGATCGCGCCTGGGTCTCGAGCGCCCGCATCGCCAATATCTTACGCGCCCTCGAAGCCAAGGGCTGGGTCGAGCGCGAGCACTCAAAGACCGACCGTCGTCGCGTGCACGTCACGGTGACCGACAAGGGATTCCAGGATCTCGAAATCAAACGCCGGGAATTCGAGGACCGCACCGCGGCTTTCCTCGAGCAGCTCGGCGAAACAGATACCCAAGAGATGGTGCGCCTTCTTAGACGTGCCAACGAAATTATCGACCGCAATCAAGAAAGGAGAGATGCCGAGTGAGGATTCTCAAGCTCTTTAAAAAGCATGTCCTGGCACTGTTCGCAGCTATCGTACTTATCGTAATCAGCTGCAACGCCGATCTGGCACTGCCTACCTATATGAGCGACATCGTCGACGTGGGCGTGCAGCAAGGCGGCATCGCCTCGCCCGTGCCCGACACCATCCGCGCCGAATCGCTCGACGACCTCGAACTCTTTATGAGCGCCAAGGACGCCAAGACGGTAGAGGCTGCGTTTGGCAAGGCAGACAAAAACGGGATTCGCACGTACAAGGGCACCGAGGACGAGCGCGCCGACGGCAGCAAGCTCGCCGACATTATGAGCCTGCCCGAAACTGTCGTCCTTTCGCTCAACCAGGGCATTGACGCCAGCTCCATGGACGACATGATGGGCACGTCCGGTGAGAAAGACAACAGCGGCGCCCAGGCCATGCCCACCCCCGAGCAGATGGCGGCGATGACGCCCGAGCAGCTCGCCGAGATACAGCAGAAGGCCGCAGCGGCGCAGAACATGCAAAAGCAGATTGATGCCGACGGCGGTAAGATCACCATAAAGAGCCTGCGTCTGGGCGTTGAAGGCGGCCTAATCGACCAAAGCAAGCTCGTCGAGGGCGCCAACCAAATGGCAGACAAAATGGGCTCCATGTCAGGCTCCATCGTCACCCAGCGCGCCGTGAGCTATGTACAGGACGAGTACAAGGCACAGGGCATCGACCCCGCCGACGTGCAGAACGCCTACCTGAGCCGCATGGCGACCACGATGTTTGGGCTGTGCCTGGTATCGCTCGTCGCCACCATCCTGACCGGCGCCGTGGCGTCGCGCACCGCCTGCTCCATCGCCCGCGACCTGCGCCGCGAGACCTTCAACAAGGTTATGCACTTCTCGCCGGCCGAGGTGGGCAAGTTTAGCCAGGCCTCGCTCATCACCCGCTGCACCAACGACATTCAGCAGATCCAGATGGCCGCAACCCTGTTTATCCGCATGTGCCTGATGGCCCCCGTCATGGGCATCGTCGCCGTCATGCGTGTCCTGGCCAACCACACCGGCCTGGAGTGGACCATCGCTGTGGCCATCATCGCGGTTTCGGCCGTCGTCGGCGTGCTCATGGGCCTCACCATGCCCAAGTTCAAAAAGATGCAGAGCTTTGTGGACCGCGTGAACCTTACCGCCCGCGAGCTGCTCGACGGCCTTATGCCCATCCGCTCGTTCAACCGCGAGGAACATGAGCTCGAGCGCTTTGACAAGGCGTCGCTCGACCTGATGACCACGCAGCTCTACACCAACCGCGCCATGAGCTTTATGATGCCGCTCATGATGCTGGTCATGAACTGCATCACCGTGCTTATCGTCTGGTTTGGCGCCCAGGGCGTGTCCGACGGCGTGATGCAGGTCGGCAACATGATGGCGTTTATCTCCTATACCATGCAGATCGTCATGGCGTTTATGATCCTCACCATGGTTTCGGTCATCCTGCCCCGTGCCGAGGTCGCAGCCGAGCGCGTGGAAGAGGTCATCACTTGTCCCACGAGCATCAACGACCCTGCCTCGCCCAAACTGCCCGCGGCCAGCTCGCCGCGCGGTGAGCTCACCTTCCGCGACGTGAGCTTCCAGTATCCCGATGCCCGTGCCGACGTCATCAGCGGCGTGAACTTCACCACGCATGCCGGTCAGATGCTCGGCATCATTGGCTCCACGGGCTCGGGCAAGTCCACGCTCGTGCAGCTGATTCCGCGTCTGTACGATGTCACGGGCGGCAGCATTTCGCTCGACGGCATCGACGTGCGCGACATGACCCTTTCCGAGCTGCGCCGCCGTATCGGTTATATTCCGCAGCAGGGTCGCCTGTTCTCGGGCACCGTCGAGAGCAACCTCAAGTTTGCCGGCGACATGGTAAGTGATGACGACATGCACAAGGCGGCATGCATCTCACAGGCCAAGGACTTTATCGCCGAGCGCGAGGGCGGCTACGACTCCCCCATCAGCCAGGGTGGCTCCAATGTCTCGGGTGGTCAGCGCCAGCGCTTGGCCATCGCCCGCGCATTGGCCAAAAAGCCCGAGGTTGTGGTGTTCGATGACTCGTTTAGTGCCCTCGACTACAAGACCGACGCGCGCCTGCGCGAAGAGCTTGCCAAAAACGTTACCGACGCCGCGCTCGTGGTCGTGGCCCAGCGCATCGCAACCATCATGCACGCCGACCAGATCATCGTGCTCGACGACGGCCACGTGGTGGGCACCGGTACGCACGAGGAGCTGCTGCGCAGCTGCCCGGCGTACCTGGAGATCGCACAGTCGCAGCTTTCCGCCGAGGAGCTGGGGCTTACCCAAGAAGAAATTGCAGCCGTCACGGAAGGAGGCGAGCGCTAATGGCAGACGAGACCAAGACTCAGATTCCCAAGCCCACCCGCCAGCGTGGTCCCATGGGCCGCATGGGCGGCATGCGTCGCGGCGAAAAGGCCAAGGACTTTAAGGGCACCATGAGGCAGCTGCTCGGCTATATCGGCCAGCACAAGATTGCCGTGTTTACCGCCGTCGCCTTTGCCGTGTGCTCGGTCATCTTTAACATTGTGGGGCCCAAGGTGCTCGGCCAGGTTACCACCAAACTGTTCGAGGGCTTGGTTGCCAAGGTCAACGGCACCGGCGATGTCGACTTTGCCTGGATCGCCAAGACGCTCGGCTTTTTGCTCTGCCTGTATCTGGCGAGCTCTATCTGCAGTCTAATCCAGGGCTGGCTCATGACCGGCGTCACGCAAAAGATCTGCTACCGAATGCGCAAGGAGATCGCCGCCAAGATTGCCGTCGTGCCGATGAGCTACTTTAACGGACACAGCAAGGGCGACGTGCTCAGTCGCATCACCAACGACGTCGATACGCTCGGCCAGTCGCTCAACCAGAGCGTGACCCAGCTCATCACGTCGGTGACGCAGATTATCGGCGTGCTCGTCATGATGCTGTCGATCAGCCTGCCGCTCACCGGCGTCACCGTGCTCACGCTGCCGGCCGCCGCGATTATCCTGACCGTGCTGATTCACTTCTCGCAGCCGTACTTCCGCGAGCAGCAGCAGGTTCTGGGCGCCGTCAACGGCATTATCGAAGAGGATTTTGCCGGCCAGAACGTCATTCAGGTGTTCGACCGCGCCGAGGCCTCGATCGAGGAGTTCGACCGTCAGAACGACCGCTTGTTTATTAGTGGCTGGCGCTCGCAGTTCCTGTCGGGCCTGATGATGCCGCTCATGAGTTTGGTGGGCAACATGGGCTACGTGGGCGTCGTCGTGGTGGGCGCGCAACTCGCGCTGACCGGCAATGCCACGCCCGGCGACATCCAGAGCTTTATCCAGTACGTTCGCAACTTTACGCAACCCGTGCAGCAGCTGGGCAATGTGAGCAACACGATGCAGTCGATGGCTGCCGCCACCGAGCGCGTCTTTGAGTTCCTGGCCGCGCCCGAGGAGGAGCAGAAGGCCGACGCGCAGATTCCTGAGAAGCGCCCCGGCCACGTGGAGTTTGACCATGTCAAGTTTGGCTACACGCCCGACAAGACCATCATCCACGACTTTAGCTGCGAGGCGCAGCCCGGCCAGACCATCGCCATCGTCGGTCCTACCGGCGCCGGCAAGACCACGCTCATTAAGCTGCTGCAGCGCTTCTACGATGTGGACGGCGGTTCGCTGCGCGTCGAGGGTGTCGACGTGCGCGACTGGGACCGCGCGGCGCTGCGCGGCGAGTTTGCCATGGTGCTGCAGGATACCTGGCTGTTTAACGGCACGATCCGCGAGAACATCCGCTACGGACGCCCCGATGCGAGCGATGCCGAGGTCGAAGCCGCCGCACGCGCCGCACGTTGCGACCACTTTATCCATACGCTTGCCGGTGGCTACGACTTTATGATCAACGAGGAGGGCACTAACCTGTCGCAGGGTCAGCGCCAGCTCGTGACCATCGCCCGTGCCATTTTGGCCGACCGCCCGGCGCTGATTCTGGACGAGGCGACCTCCAACGTCGATACCCGCACCGAGGAACTCATTCAGCGCGCCATGGATGCGCTGATGCAGGGCCGTACCAGCTTTGTCATCGCGCACCGCCTGTCCACGATCCGCAACGCCGACGTGATCCTGGTAATTCGCGACGGCGACATCGTCGAGAAGGGCACGCACGACGAGTTACTCGCCCAAGGCGGTTTCTACGCCGACCTGTACAACTCGCAGTTCGACGAGGCGGCGTAAATTCGGCCGCAAGGAGCGAATAACGCCCGAGAACGGGGGCGCAGGACAACCTGCGCCCCCGTTTTTTCGTCCACGGCACTCGAATTAGCTCTCTTGGGGCCCGATTGACAGCCCCTTCCGGACCCTGTGGCCAAAAAAGGTCAAATATGAGTACTGTTACATTTTTAGTAGCAGCCAAAACCGCCTCAAATGACCTCTTTGCGGCTTCTATACGCCTTCAAATTAATCAAAACGCCCGTTAGCATGCTTCTGTGTGCCAACGTTAATGAACATATTTGCTGTTGTGCCTACTATCTTGTAAGCTCGATATGAGACTACGCCAGCAACAGTACTCATATTTGCCATTTTTTGCCCACGGGGTATGCCGCAGAAGATCCAACTTGCACCAGCGTGCCGTACGCCGACCCCCTCTTCCGGCGAGTGCCGACATTTTCCCAGATAAAACCGACCAAAATAAACCTGTCCCTTTTTGGTAGGTTTCGGGGTGACAAGGGCTTGCACTTTAGCGTGCGACAGCGGATAATGCCGAGCATTCGACAATACGCTTATTGCTCTTTCTATAGATTGAGGAGGCCCCTATGGCCATGGAATTCAAACGCAAGTTGCCGATCCCCATGGAGATCCGCGAGGAAATGCCGCTTTCTGCCGAGCTTACCGCCAAAAAGCAGGCATTTGACGCCGAGGTCGCCAAAGTCTTTACCGGCGAGGACGCACGCAAGGTGCTTATCATCGGCCCGTGCTCTGCCGACCGCGAGGATTCGGTGCTTGAGTACATGAACCGACTGGCCAAGACCGCCGAGGAGGTCAAGGACAAGCTCATCATCATTCCGCGCGTCTACACCAACAAGCCGCGCACCAAGGGCACCGGCTACAAGGGCCTGCTGCACAACCCCAACCCCGAGGCTCCCGACGACCTGCTCGAGGGCGTCAAGGCCATCCGCCACATGCACCTGCGCGTCATCGAGGAGACCGGCTTCTTTACCGCCGATGAGATGCTCTACCCGTCCAACTACCAATACCTCGTCGACCTGCTGAGCTATGTTGCCGTGGGCGCACGCTCGGTCGAGAACCAGGAGCATCGCCTGGTGTCGAGCGGCATTTCGGTACCCGTCGGCATGAAGAATCCCACTGCCGGCTCTACCACCGTTATGCTCAACTCCATTTACGCCGCGCAGGCGCACCAGAGCTTCATCTTCCGCAACTGGGAGGTCGAGTGCGACGGCAATCCGCTCGCACACGCCGTTATGCGTGGCTACATCGGTCTCGATGGTCGTACCTACCCCAATTACCACTACGAGCACCTGGAGCGCCTGGCCGAGCGCTATACCGAGCACGCCGGCTACGCCAACCCGGCGGCGGTCATCGACTGCAACCACGACAACTCGGGCAAGCGCCCGCTGGAGCAGTACCGCATTTGCAAGGAGGTGCTCGACAGCTGCCGCCGCAACGAGTCCATCTCTAAGCTGGTCAAGGGCTTTATGATCGAGTCCTACCTGGAGGACGGCAACCAGCCGGTCGACGGCGGCGTCTTTGGCAAGTCGATCACCGACCCGTGCCTGGGCTGGGAAAAGACCGACTACCTCATCCACGAGATCGCGGAACGTATTTAGTTACGCGGTTTTACCAAACCGCGTAACTGCTCGACGCTGCAAACCCGCCAGAACGGCAATCTGCCTTTCAGCTTCGACGGCATGACCAAAAGGTCAATGCCGCCTCGCTTCAAGGCACCTTGCTCGCTCTGGCGGGTTTTCGCTGACGTTTTTCTACCTGCGTCGTTGCCAGAGCTGGCACTTGGAGACGCTCCTTTTGGGTAATCGTTGGGAACGTTCTTGTTTGACTAGTCGTTTAAGAACGTCCCCCAACGACTAGCCCTCGCGTATCGTATGCGAGCTGGGCTTCGGGGGCCAGGCGTGCCCTGTTAAACATGCCCTCGGGTCGCACGTTTCCCTTCGAATCGATCATACAAGCCCCCAATCTGTTCGGTTTCCCCAGATTGTGAGCCCGCACACCCAAGCCGCACGGCCCGCCGTTCAGTTGAAACCACCTGCCAAAAAGGAACAGGTTTATTTTGGCAGGTTTTATCTGGGCAAACGTCCAAACCGACGTAAGGGAGTTGCCTTCCCTCGTGGCGGTCTTCTAGCAGAAAAACCAAGTGAGTAGGCTTTTTGCAGAAGGCCGAGCACGCCCTAAAACGCCACAGCTCTGACCTGCAGTTTTATAGATCATTTGTCGCGATGTGCTCGGCAGGTTCAAAAAAGTCTACTCACTTGTATCTGAGACGCACCAGATTGGCAAAAACCGCCGCGAAAGGGCCCCTGGTCCCTTCGCGGCGGTCATACGCCTCTAATTTTGCGACGGTTTTGCCCGCTTGCTATTCGCTGTAGCGGGTGGCGATGGCGGCTCGCACCATGCCGGTGCTCATGAGGTAGGTCACCAGGAAGTAGCCGCCGTAGGCTGCCAGGAAGATTGCACAGGTGAGGCCCACGGTGCCACCGATGCTCATATTTCCGAATATGCTCACCAGCTCGATGATCACCTTAAGTGCCACAAAGGAGTGCGCCAGGCCCACTGCCAGCGGGAACAGGAAGAATACCGCTTGCTGCGCCATCACCGAATGGCGAATCTGGCGGTCGTCGCAGCCGATCTGTGCCAGCACACGATAGCTGCGGCTGCCGTCGGCCACGTTGGAGAGTTGCTGGATCGACAGAATCGCCGCGCATGCAACGACCAATACAAAGCCGATGTAGATGGCTAGGTAGCTAATAAGACCGTTCATTTGCGCTGCTTGCGCGTACATCTCGGAGCGTGTGATGAAGGTTCCCCACGACCCCGGCTCCTTGCCGTCAACGAGCAGATTGTCGAGCACAGTGTATTTAATACTCTCGTCTGCCTCGGTCGTATCCATCCCCTGTTTGTAGTTAACGAGCAGGCTACTGGAATACGGCTGCAGATTAAGTTGGGACAACAGCTCGTCGGCAACGACGACGGTACCCGGATTACTGCCCATCGCCGAGTTGGCGATGGCCGCCGTATCTTCGTCCGACTTATCGGTTGCGGGCTTGAGCGTATGCCCGCCCAAGGTAAGGGCATGGCCGCCAGCCATATACTTGGTGTACAGGTCGACCAGCTCGCCGCCCATATCACACGTGAGCAGATACTGGTCGTGACCGATGTGCACCGGCTCCTCGCCCATCATCTGACGCAGTTTGTTGTACTGGCTCGCCGGCGTCACAAACAGACCCATCGTATCGGCATTGCTACCCCCGAACGCCTTGGGAAGCTTTTCGCCCATGGTCTTGCACATCTCACTTGGAGTCACCGAAGGATCCGAGCCGCCAAGCGGGTAACTCAGATACGAATCGATCTGCACATGCTCACCGGCAACATCGGCGATACTGACCTTCTTGCCGGTCTCGTCGTTGTTGTCCGCCGACTTGCCCTTACGATCGCCGTGCCATGGATCGCCGTGCCATGCGGAGTACAAATCGACCGTACTATCGGCCAGCACCATTCGATCGGCCTCAGACGGATTGAAAGACTCTTTGTAGAAGTCGAGCGTATCGGGCGTGTAATAGACATACGTCTGCGACATGTCGGCCGGATTATAGCGCTCCAGATTCTCGTTCATCACGTTGGCAATCGACATACCGCACGTCACCGAGGTGATGGCCAAAAACAGGAGCATCGCGATGACGCCCATCGAAAAGCACACCGTGTTGACCTTGGCCGCAAGCTGGCGCACGGTAAACATGTTGAGGCCGCGCCAATACACGCCGCGCAGGCTCTGCAGCAGCTTGATGAGCATGCCCGAGAGTCCCCAGAACAGGGCAAAGGTGCCAACTGTAACCATAGCGGTCGTAATACCAAACTGGTTCATGGCCTCTTGCAGCTTGCTGTCCGTCGCGGTTAGCGGGAACCCATCACGTAGCAGACGGTAATAGGCCACGCCCACAAGCACCGCGCCCACGGCAAAGATGGCAATCGCGATCCAGGGGTTGCGTGTCTTGATGCTCTCGTTGCGACGCTCGGCACCCATAAGCTCGATGAGTTTGGTACGACGCACGGCGCGAAGGTTCAGCAGTAGCGTGAGCACAAACATTACGAGCATGCAGGCAAGGGTCAGATTGAACGCATGCACCGAGAAAAAGAAGTGGAAATTGGCGATCTGTGTTTTAAAGAGCGAGGCCGTAAAGAACGTCATGAGCTGGGAGAGTCCCACGCCCAGCACAATGCCGGCGACAAAGGCCACGACCGACACTATCACGGTCTCGAGCGCCATGATCGTGGCGACGCGCCCGCGCCCCATGCCGAGCACCTGGTACAGGCCAAACTCTTTCTTGCGGCGTTTCATGATGAAGTTATTGGCGTACACCATCAAAAAGGCCATGACACCGGCCAAAAAGTACGTCAGGTCGCCGAGTATACTGCCCATAACCTGCGCCAAGCCCTCTTCATCGATTCCGGCGATGTCGACCTGCATCGAGATGGTGTTAAAGGCATAGAAGACCGTGACGCCCAGGGTGAGCGTCAAAAGGTAGACGAGGTAGTCGCGGCCGGCGCGGCGGACGTTGCCCCAAGCGAGTTTACAGAGCATCGGAGCCCTCACCGCCCATCATGGCAACGACCTCCATAATGCGGTCGAAGAACTCTCGGCGGTCGGTGTCGCCGCGGCGCAACTCGGTGAAGATCTTGCCGTCGCGAATAAACAGCACACGGCTCGTGTAGCTGGCGGCAAAGCTGTCGTGCGTGACCATGAGCACCGTGGCGCGCAGGCGGCGATTCAGGGCCTCCAGGCTCTCGAGCAGCAGGCGGGCGCTCTTGGAATCGAGGGCGCCGGTGGGCTCGTCGGCCATGATCATGGTGGGGTCGGTGACGAGCGCGCGGCAGGCGGCGACGCGCTGCTGCTGGCCGCCGGACATTTGGTAGGGGTACTTGTCGAGCACCTGACTGATAGACAGACGCGCGGCCACATCCTGCACGCGGGTCGAGATCTCTGCCGAGTTTGTGCGGGCAATGGTGAGCGGCAGGGCGATGTTCTCGCGTGCCGTGAGCGTATCGAGCAGGTTGGAGTCCTGGAAGATAAAGCCGAGCTCCTCGCGGCGGAACTGCGAAAGCTTGGCCTGCTTCATGCGCGTCACGTCCTGGCCGTTGATGCGGATGGTGCCACTTGTGGCGCTATCGATGGTCGACACGCAGTTGAGCAACGTCGACTTGCCCGAGCCCGAGGCGCCCATGATGCCAACGAATTCGCCGCGGTTGACGGTAAAGCTGACGTCGTTGAGCGCGCGGGTCACGTTGCCCAGCGCTCCATATACCTTTTCGAGATGCGCGACCTCCAGTACCGGGGTCGCCATGTGCGTGGTTTGCATACCGAGTCCTTTCTTGCGATTAGTCTACGGCATCTATAGTCGCAAGAAGCCGAGTCGGCTACCATCGATATGGCTTACGCTTGCCTTACCGTTGTGTAAGGTACGGGTAGCTAGCCTGCCACGCGTTGATGTTGAGAGAGGACTCCTGTTGAAGACTGTTCATGTTGCCGCTGGGATCATTCGCAAGGATGGATCTGATAAGCTGCTTGCCGTGCAGCGCGGCTATGGCGACATGCAGGGACTTTGGGAGTTTCCCGGTGGCAAGCTCATGCGCGGCGAGACACCCGAAGACGCCGTACGCCGCGAGCTCATGGAAGAGCTGCAGGTCAAAGTCACCAACCTGCGCGATTTTTACACCGTTGAGTATGACTACCCCGATTTTCATCTCTCGATGGAGTGCTACTACTGCTCGCTCGCCGATGAATCCGACGAGCCCCAGAAGCATGACCGTCAGCTTGATATCCGTTGGATTCCGCGCACCTCGCTTGCCACGGTGAAATGGATGCCCGCCGACAAAGGGCTTATCGATGCGCTGATTGAGTTGAAGGAAGATCGGCTTGAGACCAACGGCGCTGTCAACGACGCCGAGGCCACCACGACCGATGAGCCCGCCACCAAACCCAAGCGCGCACCTAAGCGCCGTAGCAAAAAACGCCCCAAGCCTGGCCTGCTGGACGGCATCGATACCTCGGACCTCTCCGCTGACGAGCGCGAACTGGTCCGCCGTCGCGCCGCCATCAAAAAGTCCATGAAGGGCAACAAGCGCGCCAATACCAAGCCAGAGCTGCTCGTTCGCCAGCGCCTGCGCGCAGCGGGCCTCACCGGCTATCGCCTGGAATGGAAGGTTCCCGGCAAGCCCGACATCGCCTTCCCCGGCCGCAAGATCGCCATCTTCGTCAACGGTTGCTTTTGGCATCGCTGCCCCAAGTGCAACCCCAGCCAGCCCAAGCGCAACGTTGAGTTTTGGGAGGCAAAGTTCCGTCGCAACGTCGAGCGCGATCGCGCTGCCGTGGCGGCACTCACTCAAATGGGCTGGACGCCCATAACCATCTGGGAATGCGAACTCAAAAAGGACCGCATCGACTCCACGATGGAAAAGGTCATCGAGCAGGTGCGTGCCGCAGAACCGCAGCGCTAACAGCGAGCATTCACACGCTCCGCACGTCCGCGCCACATCCACGTCACAAACCTTAGAAAGCCCTTAAGCTCAAAACCTTTCAAGAGTACTACTCAATAGCCTTGACCTGCGGTTTCATCGTAACACCAAACCAGGTTAAGCCTTTCTTTAGCGCTTCTTTGCGGCAGCCGCGGCATAATACAGCCAACGCACGGGACCTAGCAGCACACCCTGTGCGCAACCTTTTGGTGGACATCGAGGAGGCCGCATAAGCATGCATTCTTCCAATGACGCAGCACAGCAGCCATCCCTAAAACATGCAGACCTTTTCTCCTTCCCCCCGACACAGAGAGACGGCCTCCTCGACTCCCCCACCACAAAAACCAAGCGCTCAGCCGATCAGAGCCTCAACTTACGAGCATCCTTCGAAAAGCTCCAAGCATCCCTAGACAAGGCGTTCCCCGAACAGGCAAGAGCAATCTAAGCCCATCGCGCTTTATACTGATGCCATGCGAAACATGGATCACATAGAATTGCACCGCGGAGGACGCGAGGAAGCGTTTCCCGAGACCGCCGAAGACTGGCCCTATATTGCCGAACGCGCAGAATTCGCTCGCTATCCGGGCAATTCCGTCCCCTGGCACTGGCATTCCGAAGTTGAGCTTTTCTACATGGAGCAGGGAGCGATTGACTATCGAACGCGCGCGGCTCATGAGCACGTACGCTTTGAGGAAGGGTCCGCCGGCTTTATCAACGGCGGCGTTTTGCACAGCACGCTGCAATCACCCAATTCGGCACCAGCCATTCAAATGTTGCATATCTTTCAGCCGTCGATGCTCGGCGATCCCGCGGGACGCCTTCAAAAGCGCTATATCAACCCATTGCTGCAATGTCGAGGCGTCGATGTGCTCAAATGGTCGCCCACCAACCCCGACGATATGCCCTTTATCGATTTGCTAAAGAGTTCCTTTAACCACGACCTTCAACGGCCGCAGAACGAGATGGCACTTCGGAATAGCTTGTCAGAGCTCTGGATTCAGATTTACGCCAAGGCCGAACCGCTCTTTTCCTCCGACAACGCCTCTTGGATGACCAACCGCGACGTACAGTTCAAGGCAATCCTGGACTATATCCGCGCAAACTATGCAGCCGCTATAGATGTGCCCCAGATGGCATCTGCAGCCGGCGTAAGCGAAAGAGAGTGTTACCGCATTATCGAAGCTTGCGCAGGAACGACCCCGGCGGCATATCTGCGCGCATACCGCGTAAACCGTGCTTGCGAACTTTTGGCACACACCACGCGAACGGTCCAGACAGTCGCGCGCCAATGCGGCTTTGCGACAGCAAGCCATCTTGGCCAGGTATTTAAAGAACAAATGGGATGCACTCCTTCGAGCTATCGAGCAGCGAGGCAGAATCTCGATAGTACCAGGCAGAAATCCCGCTAGCCCTTCTTCTGTCACTGCATCAAACTTGCAGGCAAACAACGGATAGGAGCTACTATATGAAGTACTTTGACTATATCGTGTTTGACGTTGATGGGACATTGGCAGATACAGAAGAAAGCGTGCTGTCATCGCTTGGCCAGATTGTCCAAGAAGAAACCGGCAAAACGCTTCCCCGACACGAGCTTGAATTTGCCCTCGGAATACCCGGCAAGAACGCCCTTGAGAAACTTGGGATCTACTCGCAGGCAACGTTGAATCGCTGGTGCCAAGTTGCTGCCAGCTTTAAAAGCACCATCAGCGTGTTTCCCGGCTTGCACGAAGTTATCGCAACACTCTCCGACAACGGCTGCAAACTTGGCATCGTCTCCTCACGCGCGCGCGACGAATACGCAGAAGAAATTGCACCCCTTGGCTTCGATAAGTATTTTGAGCACATCATCCTTGTCGAAGACACAACCGAACATAAACCCGCACCCGCTCCCATGCTCGAATATCTCCGGCGTACGGGCGCGAATCCTGGCAACGTCGTCTACGTTGGCGACACCGTCTACGACGAACAATGCGCAACTTCGGCAGGAGTCAGTTTTGCCAGAGCGGCATGGGGATCACACCAAGACATCCCAAACGCCACCTACAACCTCAAAACCCCCAACGACCTGCTAACCCTAACAACCAAGTAACCCCCGCGCCCCACCCTTTCAGCCCCAACGCCACAAGGGCGATTGAGCAGGACGGTTTGGGCGGGTCCCGTACTTAGTTTCCAAAATCATTCCGCAGCGCGAAGGCCCCCGTTGCCAACGCTTCGAAGAAGCGAGACAACGGGGGCCTTCATGCGCGAGAACGTTTTGGAAACTAAGTACGGGACCCGCCCAAGCCGTCCGGTGGGATCAGAGTACCCTTGCTGTTACTCTGCTTTGCCCACAGAGTTAAGGTTGGTCATGCGGATCTTAACCAGCTCGGTGATCTCACGCATACCCTCCTTGGCCGGCTTCTTGGGGTCGAAGCAGGCGGGGTTCTCGGCCATGTAGGCCATGAAGCCCTTGGTGTAGGCCTGACGCAGCTCGGTGGCGTAGTTAACCTTGCAGATGCCGTTCTTCACAGCCTCGGCAACCTGCTCATCGGGCACACCAGAGGTGCCGTGCAGAACCAGCGGCACGTCGACGGCGTCGCGGATGGCCTTGACCACGGACTGCTCGATGTGCGGATCGCTCGTGTACACACCGTGGCTGGTGCCAACGCCAATTGCGAGGGAGGTGCAGCCGGTACGCTCGACGAACTCCTTGGCCTCGGCCGGATCGGTGTAGGGGCTCTCGCCCTCAACCGCGGGACCGTCGTCCTCCTTGCCGCCAACCTTACCGAGCTCAGCCTCGACGGGCACGCCCATGGCGCGGCCAGCATCGGCGACGGACTTGGTCAGGGCAATGTTGTCCTCGAAGGACTCGTGCGAACCGTCGATCATGACAGAGGTGTAGCCCGTGCGGAAAGCCTGCATGCAGCGGTCATAGCCATCGCCGTGATCGAGGTGCAGAGCGACGGGCACGGAAGCGCGCTCGGCGGCAGCCTTGACCATGCCGTAGAAGTAGTCCAGACCAGCGGTCTTGATGGTGCCCGGGGTGGTCTGCATGATGACGGGGGACTTGGTCTCCTCGGCAGCGGCCAGAACGGCCATAACAAACTCGAGGTTCTCGACGTTGAACGCGCCGACGGCGTAGTGGCCGGCCTGAGCGTCCTTGAGCATCTTTTCGGTGGTAACAAGTGCCATGAGCGTTTGCTCCTCTCCCTCGCCCGCATCTGGACATCGGGCGTAGTTGTTCACAAGGCGTTTTACCTTGCGTTTTGCTGCGCTCATTGTATGAAAATCGACGGCGTCGCACGTATGAGATATCACCGGCACACAGGTCAAGACACTCGTTTTTGAAAAGCAAACGGAAGGGATTCGCGCCGGATCCCTCTATACGACATTGCAGTTTTCAAGCGAATCATCTTTCTTTTATAGAAAAGATAAGTAATCGAAAGGCGTTTTCTTACTCAAAAAGAAAATGAACGAAAATGGACTCAACACAATTCCTGCAAATTTCAGTTGAGGATGGAGCAGCTATGGCCCATGCAACAACCCGAGCCTTCGCCGATGAGCGTCGTGCCGCCATCATGGAGATGCTTGAGCATAATGCCTCGGTGCAGGTAGCAGAAATCGCCCAGACCTTTGGTGTGTCCTCCGTTACCGCCCGTGCCGACCTAGACGCGCTCGCCGAGTCCGGCAAGCTGCGCCGCACGCATGGTGGCGCTGTGTCGCTCCAGAAGCGACTGACCGTATCCACCCAGGATCGCCGTATCAACGTCAATGTTGCCGCCAAGCAGGCCATCGCACAAAGCGCCATTGAACTCGTCGGCAACGGTGACACCCTGCTCGTCGACTCGGGCACCACCGCTCTCGAGTTTGTCCGGCTCCTCGACCAGCACGATGGCATCACCGTCATCACGGCCGACATTACCATTGCCGATTACATCGACGAGAGCATGCCCTCGGTCGATGTCGTCATGCTGGGCGGGGCACTGCGCAAAGGTCATCGCTATCTGTACGGCCCACTTACCATGCAGGCGCTCCAAATGGTCCACGCCGACCTTGCCGTCATGTGCCCTGGAGCTTTTGTTCCCGGCTGCGGCTTTACGACCGACTTTCCGCAGATGGCCGAGACCAAAGCGGCTATGGTCGGTGCCGCCCGTCAAAGCGTCGCCCTCATGGACGCCAGCAAGGTTAACGGACGCGGCATGTACCGCTTTGCCAAGCTGACCGATGTCGACACCATCGTGATGGACCGTGATCCCGATGGCGCCGTCGCCACCTCAATCGCCGAGACCGCCGACGACGCCCGCCCAAATCTCGTCATCGCCGGCGCTTAAACAAAAACCACCACAAAGGTGCCTGTCCCCTTTGTGGTGGTTGTGATGGCTGAGCGTCAAAAGTGAACGTGTCGCTACTTGGAAAGCTCGTCGGCGAGGGCCTCGATCTGAGCGCGCGAGGCGTCGTTGAGCGAACCCAGCACGGTCACCTTGTTCTGCGCCAGAGTGATGTCCTTCATGCCCTCGAGTTCCTTGGTCATAACCTTGGCAGCGGTGGGCGCCCAAGAGCCGGCCTCGACGAGTGCCACCGTACGGTTCTGATAGGCGTGCTCGGCAAGCGTATGGATAAAGGTGCTCATGAACGGGAAGATCTCGCCCTGATAGGTGATGGAGGCGAGCACCAGACGGTCATAGCGGAACGCATCCTCAACGGCCTCGGCCATATCGTCGCGTGCCAGGTCAAAAACGGAAACCTTCTGGCCGCGAGCCTCGAGCGCAGAAGCGAGCTCCTCAACAGCAGCCTTCAGATGGCCATACACGCTCACATAGGCGATCGTGATGCCCTCGTCCTCGGGCTGATAGCTCGACCAGGTGTTGTAGGTGTCGAGGTAATAGCCCAGATTCTCGGTCAGCACGGGGCCGTGGAGCGGACAGATAATCTGAATGTCCAGGTCGGCGGCCTTCTTGAGCACGGCCTGCACGAACTTGCCGAACTTACCGACGATGCCAAAGTAGTAGCGGCGCGCCTCGCAGGCCCAGCCTTCCGGGTCCTCGATGTCGTTGGCGCCGAACTTGCCAAAGCCGTCGGCACTAAAGAGCACCTTGTCGGTAGACTCGTAGGAGAAGATCACCTCGGGCCAGTGCACGTTGGGGGCGCAGACAAACGTTAGGCTGTGGCCACCCAGGTCGAGCACGTCGCCCTCTTTGACGACTATCTTACGCTCGGGGTAGTCGGTGCCAAAGTAGTTGACCATCATGCGGAAGGCGCCCATGCTGGCCACAATCTGTGCCTGGGGATAGCGCTCCATAAAGGCGGCGATACCGGCGGAGTGATCGGGCTCCATGTGATGGACGACCAGGTAGTCGGGCGTACGGCCATCGAGCGCGGCCTCGAGGTTGCCGAGCCATTCGTCGACAAAACCGCCATCGACTGAATCGGCGACAGCGATCTTTTCGCCCAAGATAACGTAGCTGTTGTATGCCATACCGTTCTCGGACACGTCGTACTGGCCCTCGAACAGGTCAATGTCGTGATCGTCGACACCGATGTAGCGGATATCCTTGGTGATCTCCATCAGGCAAAGCCTCCTAGATAGACAAAAGAACCCGTCTATCATAACACTCGGCAGTATCCCAGCTGTTATCTGCCGGCATCCATACCGATTGTTATTGAAATACGATAAATCGCCGTTTACCAGCACAAACTATGAGCGCGGTATCGCCGTGCTATGTCGAATGATGAGCTGGCCGGGAATACGAATGGCAACGGTTTTGCCCGCCGTACCCGCCTCGGGAACCGCATGCTCGAACACCTCGCGCCCACGCTGATGCAAGTCAAATCGAACGGTCGTGAGCTCGTTATGTGCGACAAAGTCGTCGAGCGAGTCATCGACGCCCACCACGCTCACGTCCTCGGGCACGCGCAGACCGCTATCACGCAGCGCTGCAATGGCGCCGTTTGCCATCTGGTCGTTTGCCGCGTAAATCGCCGTCATGGTGCGGTCGTGCTCGGCCAGGTACCTGCCGGCCTCGTAACCGCTGTTGGCAGACCAATCGCCCTCGAGCGGCGCCTGCGGCTTAATGCGCCTACGCTCGAGCGCGTCCTGCCAGCCGGCGCGACGAAACTGTTCATCGACCGAGAACGACGGGCCGCCGATATAACGAATCTGCTCGTGTCCCAGCTCAAACAGATGATCCATAAGCAAGAGCGAGCAGCCGTAATGATCGGAGTCTACCGTGGTCACCCGCGGGTGCGCGTACATGGTAACGATGACCGTGCCAATGCCCGGCAGTGGATCAAACGTCTCAAAATCGGGCGCCATACGGCTCATGCCGATAATGATGCCGTCCACAGGCAGCGCGGCCATACGACGCGTGGCCTCGGCAAGCGAAAACTCCTCGGTCTTGGACATCTCGACCAGCGTGATGGCGCAATTATGCTCGCGAGCAGCGCTGGCGATGCCGTCGATCATTGAGAGGTTGCCAAACTTGGTGACATCGTTGACGCACAGACCGACCGAATGGTAGCGGCCGTCGCGCAGCGAGCGACCGGCATAACTCGGACGAAAGCCGAGCTCTTGCATAGCGGCCTGCACGCGCTGGCGCGTCTGCTCGTTAACGTTGGGCAAGCCGTTGGCGACGCGCGAAACCGTCTGCTGCGAAACGCCAGCAGCGCGGGCGACGTCGGCCATGGAGACCGGACGCGTACCTGTATCGTTGGACGGGCGCCTTGCCACAGGATCACCTTCACCGTTGCGAGATCTGAATAGCGTGCATGCCGGCCCGGGCAGAAATACACCCCGCGCCGAGGCCCGCTATCGTCGGACGCATGTTAACGTACTCTACTTTTTCAATCCGCAACTCTTCTGCTCTATAAGTCCATACGGCAATACCGTTCACGGCTGAATTTCTACCGATTACCAGATTCTCAAAAAGTGATAAGCGTTGTGTTATGAGTACGTTAACATAGCCCGTAACGTGCGGCATCGTAGATGCTGAGTTCACGCCGCTTCAGATTGTTAACGTACTCACTACGACGGAAAACTCGTCAGTATGCGCCAAGGAAAGGACTCCCATGACCACCCCCGACGAAAAGACACTCGCCACGCTCACCAAGCTGTTCGAGGAGGAGTTTGGGCCCATCGGCGATCGCCAGGTGCTCTATGTGCACGCGCCCGGCCGCTCCGAGATCAGCGGCAACCACACCGACCACGAGGGTGGCCACGTTATCGCCGGCTCGCTCGATGTCGCCGTCGACGGCATCGCCGTGGCAACCGATTCCAACAAGGTTCGCGTAGCCGACGAGGGCTATCCCACGTTTGAAATCGCGCTCGACACGCTAGACGTTCAGGAGTCCGAGAAGGGCACGTCCGCAAGCCTCGTCCGCGGCATGGCCCACGAGATTGCAGCCCTTGGCGTTGAGCCCCACGGCTTCGACTTTGCCTTTACCTGCTCCGTCCCCTCGGGCGGCGGTCTTTCCAGCTCTGCCGCCGTCGAGGCCGCGTACGGTCGCGCCATGGAAACCCTCTGGGGCGCACCCGCCATCGAGCCCGTCGCGCTCGCGCAGATGAGCCAGCGCACCGAGAACAACTATTACGGCAAGCCCTGCGGTCTGATGGACCAGGCCGCCGTGTGCCTGGGCGGCCTTGCCTACATGGACTTTGAGGACCAGGCTCAGCCTAAAACCCAGAAGCTCGAGCTCAACTTTGAGGATCACGGCTATGCGCTCGTGCTCGTTAAGGTCGGTGCCGACCACGTGGCCGCCACCGACGACTACGCCGCCGTTCCGCGCGAGATGCAGGACGTTGCCGCCGAGTTTGGCAAGGCACGCCTGTGCGAGGTCGACGTTGCCGATTTTGACGCCAGGCTCCCCGAGCTGCGCGCCAAACTGGGCGACCGTGCCTGCCTGCGCGCCGTTCACTACTGGTACGAGAACGGCCTGGTCGACAAGCGCTGGGCAGCTCTGAACGCCGGCGACATCGACCAGTTCCTGGTCCTGACGCGCGAGTCCGGCGCCAGCTCTGCCATGTACCTGCAGAATGTTGTTGCCAAGCTGGGTTCCGAGCAGCCTTCCATGTATGCCCTGGCGCTGGCCGAGCACGTGCTCGACGGCCGCGGCGCCGTCCGTATCCACGGTGGCGGCTTTGGTGGCACCATCCAGGCCTTCGTGCCGCTCGACCTGGTCGACACCTTCATTGCCAAGATGAACGGCTGGCTGGGCGAGGGCTCTGCCCGTCACTACGCCATCTCTGACAAGGGGGCTTACGCGGCATGGCTGTAATGACTGACGTGCGCGAGGCCGCACAGAACCTGATCGAGTACGCCATCCACCGATCGATGATCGGCCAGGACGACCGCATCTGGGCATACAACACCATTTTGGAGTGCATCGGCGCTACGGGGCCCGCGCTCGATATGGCCTGGGCGCTCCAGGTTGAGAAACTCTCGCTCTTGCACCCCGATACCTTGCCCGACTTTGACCTTGAAGGCACGCTTGCCGCGCTTTCCGAGACCGCCGTTGCCAACGGCACCGCCGAGGACACGGCGTCGGGCCGCGACCGCATCGCCATGCGCATCATGGGCGCGCTCATGCCGAGGCCTTCGGTTGTAAACGAAGAGTTCAACGGACGTATGGGCGTCAACGAGCCCCGCGCCGCAACCGACTGGTTCTACGGCCTGTGCTGCGACGCCGGCTACGTGCGCCGTGCCGCCATCGCGCGCAACATCAAATGGAGCACCCCCACCAACTGGGGCGATCTTGAGATCACTATCAACCTGTCCAAGCCTGAGAAGGACCCGCGCGATATCGCCGCGGCAGGTGTAGCCAAGAACACGGGCGAGAAGTATCCCGCCTGCCAGCTCTGCATCGAAAACGAGGGCTATCCCGGACGCTCCGCCGCAGCCGACGGCGGCGCTCACCCCGCCCGCCAGAATCTGCGCGTTATCCCCATCCAGCTCGACGGCGAGCGCTGGGGTTTCCAGTACAGCCCGTACGCGTACTTTAACGAGCACTGCATTGCCATGAGCTCCGAGCATCGCCCGATGCACGTGGACCGCAAGGGTCTGACCTGTCTGCTCGACTTTGTCGACCTGTTCCCGCACTACTTTATTGGCTCCAACGCCGACCTGCCCATCGTGGGCGGCTCGATTCTTTCGCACGACCACTTCCAGGGCGGTGCGCACGAGTTCCCCATGATGCACGCCGCCGAGGTCTCGCAGTTTAGCGTGCCCGGTTTTGACCAGGTCGGCGGTACCGTGCTGCAGTGGCCGCTCTCGGTGCTGCGTCTGCGCTCGCATGACCGCGCTCAGCTGCTCGACGCTGCTGAGAAGATTATCCTCGCCTGGCGCGAGTGGACCGATGAGTCGGTGGGCGTTATCGCACACACGGCCGACGGCGTGGCCCACAACACCGTGACGCCCGTCATCCGCCGCGTCGATTCCCGCGGCAATGCCGGCGGCGAGATTTACGAGGCCTACCTGGCGCTTCGCTGCAATATCACGACCGACGAGCATCCGCTGGGCGTTTTCCATCCGCATGCCGAGTACCACCACATTAAGAAGGAGAACATCGGCCTGATCGAGGTCATGGGCCTGGCCATTCTGCCGCCGCGCCTGGTTCCCGAGCTTGGCGCTGTCCGTGAGCATCTGCTGGCAGCCAAGGTCGATGCCAGCTACGACCTTGCCGGTGCGCTCGAGGGCGATGATCTTTGCCGCAGCCACGCCGCATGGGCTGAGGACGTCTTTGCCCGCCGCGCCGACGAGCTTACGGCCGACAACGCCATCGATATCCTGCACGAGGAGGTCGGCGTGGTGTTTGGCCACGTGCTCGACAACGCCGGCGTCTTTAAGTGGGACGAAGCAGGACGCGCCGCCCAACAGCGCTTTATCGACTCGCTGTAACGATCCCTTGGGGACGGAGGAAAACGGATCATTTCGTCTTCAAAACAACGGCGCCCGCCGGCAACATCGCCGACGGGCGCCGTTTTATTAGCTAGTCGTTGGGGACGTTCTTAAATGACTAGTCGTTGGGGACGTTCTTGTTTGACTAGTCATTTAAGAACGTCCCCAACGACTACTTGCGACCAGGGCTACGTCGATGTTTTGGCAACGACAGCGAAAACCCGCCAGAGCGAGCAAGGTGCCTTGAAACAAGGCGGCATTGACCTTCTGGTCATGCCGCCGCAGTTGAAAGGCAGATTGCCGCTCTGGCGGGTTTGCAGCGTCGGCTGGTTGCGCGGTTTGGTAAAACCGCGTAACCCTACAGCTCCGTTACTTCAACACTGTTGTAGATCTCGTCCCAGCGGTCCATGACCAGGTGACCGGTCTTGGGATCCATAGCGTTGAGCTTGCCGCAGGTATTGGCGGTCTTGAGCACCGTGACGTCGTCGGCACCAGCCGCAATGGCATGCGCAAAGCCAGCGATGGTCGAGTCGCCGGAACCCGTTGCGTTCACAGCCGCAATCGCGGGCGTCTTGGCGCGGAACGCGCGACCCTCATGGAAGCCAACCGAACCGGCAGCGCCCATCGAAACGACAACCCAGGGGATACCGGCAAAACGGTCATCGGCGGCAAGCGCCTCGCGCAGGGCATCGACATCATCGGTCGTAAAGGACGTACCCAGTAGGCCGTTAATCTCGGTCAGGTTGGGCTTTACGAGCTCAGGCTTAGCGTCGGACTCCAGCGCGGCCTCCAGCGATGCACCCGAAGTGTCGAGCAGCACCTTGGCGCCCGCCTCCTCGGCGATCTTGACGAGCTCGGCATAGTAGCCGGCATCGACGCCACGCGGCAGCGAGCCCGAAAGCGTCACGACGTCCGCCTTCGCTGCAAGCTCGGCAAACTTGGCCGTAAAGGCCTCGAGCTCGGCCGGGGCGATCTGCGGGCCGCTCTCCAGCAGCTCGGTCTGATTACCCTCGTGCAGGATATTCAGGCAGATGCGCGTCTCACCAGCAATAGGCACAAAGTCGTTCTTGACGCCGTCGGCATCCATAAGCTCGGCCATATAGGCACCCATGTGGCCGCCGAGCAGGCCGGTCGCGAGCACGTCGTCACCCAGCTGCAGCAGCACGCGACTCACGTTGAGGCCCTTGCCGCCAGCGGTCTTTTCGGGTGTCACACGGTTAACATCGTCGATGATCAGCTTGTCGAGCTGATAGCGCGTATCAATCGACGGGTTCATGGTAACGGTCAGAATCATGTTGAACTCCTGTTCCGGGGCGGCATAACCCGCCCCAAACATACGATAGCTCGTTAAAGGATCTCGATCTCAAAGCCGCGGGTGACGGTCTCTCCCGGCTTGGCCACCAGGCAGCCGCGCTTGTGCTCCAGAATATCGTCCTCGTCGGAGCAGGTGGACAGGCCGCCCCACGGTTCCACGGCCACAAAGTCGCCCTCGGGCTTGCTCCACACAATCAGGTATGGCATATCGGGGAACGTCAGGCGCACGCCCTTGTCCTCGGTTTTCTTGGTAAGCGTAACCACGCGGCTCTCGAGCACGTCAAAGATGGTCTCTGCGAAGTCAAAGAGTTCGTGGGTCAGCGGCAGGTCATGGCCAACCATCGGGTTCTTGCTGCGATGCTCAACATCAATCAGGCCCGTCGAGGGAACGGCAGTACAGAGCTCGGCGGCCTCGCGCTGCTCAAAACGGAGCTCGTAGTCGTCGTAGGACTCGCCCTCGTCAAGCGGGCACTTAAAGCCAGGGTGACCGCCCACAAAGAACGGCATGTCCTCGGTGCCCTCATTGGTCACCTCGTACGACACGGCCACCTTCTCCGCATCGATCGTGTAACGAGCAACGATCTTAAACGGATACGGGTACTGCTCGAGCAACTCGGCATGGTCGGCAGAGCTTAAGCTCAGCACAACCATGTTGTCGCTCTGCTCCTCGAGCTTCCACTCCTGCTTGCGAGCAAAGCCGTGGCGGGCGAGCTTGACCTCGCGGCCGCCCATGGTCATTGCGCGACCGTCACGAAGGCCGCCGCAGATCGGGAAACAAATGGGTGCCTGGCCCGACCACACCGCCGGGTCGCCCTGCCACAGGTACTCACGGCCGTTGGCTTTAATCGAAGTGAACGATCCGCCAGCCGTGCTCAGTGCCACACGAATAGAACCGTTATCAAGAACAAACTCCATGGGAATCTTCTCCTTCACATATCATCTTGCACGATCCATTGCGAACGCCGTGCCTTTAGCACAAAGGTAATGAGGCGGCGCCGCACGCAAAAGAACAATGCACGCCAAGCCCGCCAAGCCAATTGGGCTGATAGAAAACTGGCCCGCGCCCCATTACAGAAACGCGAGCCGTCAACGGACTAGTTAATTACGCCGGATACCCGCTAATCGTGGTATTCGCCGCGGTCCCACTTCTCCAGGAACTCGTCAAAGAAGTGCGGGTCAGCCTGAGCCTCGGCGTCGGCCTTGTTGCAGGCATCGATCTTGGCGATCAGGGCATCGTGCTCGGGAGTCTTCTCGTAGGGCTCCTCCAGGAAGGCAAGCATGATATCGGCCATCAGGAACTCGCCGGTGATCTTGCCGCCAAAGCCCACGATGTTGGCGTTGAGCTCGCGACGGGCATACAGGGCAGAGGTCATGTCGCGGACCAGGGCGCAGCGGGCGCCGGGAACCTTGTTGACGGCGTTGGTGATGCCGATGCCGGTGCCGCACAGGGCCACGCCAAAGTCGGCCTTGCCGCTGGCAACAGCCTCGCCCACGGCCTTACCGTAGATGGGATAGTGCGTACGGGTGTGGCTGTAGGTGCCGCAGTCGAGCACCTTGTAGCCAGCCTGCTCCAGGCGGTCGGCCAGATAGATCTTCTCGTCCGTAACGATATGGTCGCAACCGATTGCGATGGTCTTCTTCATCAGAACGTCCTTTCGTCTGAATTCACAAGTTGAGGTAGAAGTTCGAGTTCTCGGTGGCTCTCGTTAGGCCATCTTGTTGAGCATGTCGACACGGATCTGGTGACGGCCGCCGGCGTACTGGGCGCGCAGGAACTCGCGGGCGATCTTCTTGGCGACCTCGGTGCCCACAACGCCCGGGCCCATGGTGACCATGCGCGAGCCGTTGTGCTCGCGGGTCATGTAGGCGGAACGCTCGTCGGAAATGTTGGCGACGACCATGCCCTTGATCTTGACGGCGGCCATATAGGAGCCGACGCCGTACTTATCGAATGCGAAGCCCTGGGAATCCTTGTGCTCCAGCAGGTCCTTGGCAACGGCGGTCGCGGAATCGACAAAGTCCGCGGCAGGGGTCTCGGAATAGTCGACGACCTCGTGACCGTCAGCGATGAGCATCTCCTTGATGGACTCCTTCATCGACATACCGTCGGCATCGGAAGCGATTACAACCCTCATGACATCCTCCTTGAGAGATACGCAGGTGCGTAGTTTCTGTTTGGAAGTGTTGAATCGCGTTCAGGTCCGGGCATCTGAATGTGCGGTTCTTCACTGTTCATGTTTATTTGAACACATTCGAACATCAACTGCAAGAATTATTTGTTTATCTTTGTTCTTTTTTGACAAATACCGTTTACGGATGATTGCTGGCCGTTTGAGCCCGGCGCGGACGTAGCGACCGCGTATTCAACAAACAAAAGGGCGGCCGAGAACGTGTCTCGCCGCCCTTCGGCGGTATTCCCCGGTATATACAGCTGTTTTAGCTACTCGGACTGCCCGCCCTTTTTGGCGTGCTTGGACGGAGCGCTCAAGAAACGACCCGTCAAATAGTTCGCCGGGCCGGAAATATCGATCCCCAGCAGCACGTGGCCCAGCCACAGGAACGCCACGAGCACCAGCAGCGGGATAACGCACGAAGTCACGATCATCACGATGACGCCTTCAATCAGATCGGTCACCTGCTGCACGATCTCGTCGGTCATCTGCTTGGCACTGTCGGTCACCGATGTAAGTAGACTCGATGCCCCATCGGTCAGCTGCTCAAGTACATTCTTGTTTTCCGTAGTCTCAGACTTCTTTTCGCTCTTTGTGGAGCTCGTCTTGCTCGCTTCAGTCGCCTTTTGCTCTGTCTGCTCGATACTCACCTGATACGTCTCATCGACCTTTTGCGATACCCACACGCTCGCGGGTACAAGCGCCATGCCGATCATGGCGACCACCAGCACACGCGTTGCCACGCGGCGAATGACTGCGCTCGTGCTCCAGCGTCCGTGAATGCCAAGCGACACCGCGAAGAGTACGAGCGAGAACGGAATCAGGATGCCCAGCCCGACCGACCATAAAATGGTCAGCAGATATTTTTCAAGGTAGAGCACGGCAAGCACGATACCCAAGTTTCCCGAAAGCTGCGCGAGCTGCTCGGCAACTGGCGTTCCTGTATCGCCCGGCAGCGCAGTGATACCCGCAGATAGGGCGACGCACGAGGTTGTGAGCGCCAAAACATTGCCCTTCTTTTGATCGATGACCTCGATGGTGGAGTCCCAAGTCTTGGTATCGGCAAAATGCGGACGAGCTACAAAGCCCGACAACAGCGCCAGTACCACGAGCGCAACGATAAAGCCAATCTGCAGCTTTTTGTTTGCGCACACGACATCGGACAGGCTGGGCTGCAGCTCGGTTACCGTCGTATGCTCGGTTATCTGGACAGGACGCCCATGAGCCATCTCGTGCGCATCTGTCTTTTGAATCAATCCGTTGTCCGGCATTTGGACACCTCCTCATTCCGGCCTGCATTGCGGATGGAAGTATACCCACCCATCGAAAAACCGAACGGGAGGGCGTGCAGAAGCTCCAAGACTGCCCCCAACGACTAGTCGTTTAAGAACGTCCTCAATGACTATCTCGGGATGAGTTGCGGTGGAATAGGGATTGTTTTGCGCCCGCCGGCCCCTATTCAGTCCCCATTTCACCGCAACTTGGAGGAGGACAGAAAAAGCTCTGCCGCGGGTAGCGGCAGAGCTTTTGAAAGGGGACTTGGTTGTGAGGGCTCGTTAGGCGAGCTTGGCCTCGAGCTCGGCGATGCGCTTGTAGGCATCGATGGTAAAGCGGGTCTGCTTCTCCAGGATCATAGTGGTCATGAGAGTGTCCTGAGCGTGAGCCATGATGAAGGTCATCTCCATCTCGCCACCGCCGGCCTCCTGCGAAAGCAGCTTGGTCTGCGTGTCGTGGGCGCCGATAAGTGCATCGCTGGCATCCTTGTGCAGCTGTTCGGCCTTCTCAAAGTCACCCTCGCGAGCAGCATCGAGCGCTGCAAGCAGATCGGTCTGGGCGTCACCTGCGTATGCGACAATCTCGAATCCAACCATCGAGATTTCTTCTTTGGTTGCCATGTTGCGTTCCTTTCACATATGAACCAATGGAGAGCATCGCGTCCGGGCATACGCGCTGCGTTGTGTATGACAGAAACAATAACATTCAAACAAAAAAGAACAGCTCAAAACGTAATTTCGAGCTATGAACGGTCACTTTTCGCCCGTGAACGGTTTTTAAACCAATCTGAACAATATCAAACACAATTATCGGCAACCCAACAGGACCGCACCCTAACACAAATCGCGCACCGTATCGCCCTCTACTAGCACACCGGGGATCAGCATGTGCTCCACGCCAGACGCACCCCCATCGGCGTCGGCAATCTTGTCGACCGCCCACATGCCGACGCGCTTGTTGTCAAAGCGCACCGTGGTCAGGCGACGGTCGGGCACGATATCGCCCAGGCTGTCATCAACACCCACCACACTCACGTCCTCGGGCACACGCCTTCCGCATGACTCGAGCCCGCGAATGCAGCCGTATGCCATGGCATCGTTGGAAGCATAAATGGCCGTACAGGTCGGATCTTCCGCCAGAGCCTGACCGGCAGCATATCCGCTCTGTGCCGTCCAATCCCCACGGACGAGTCGCGGCGGCTCAATTCCATGCGCGCGCAATGTCTCGCGCCAGCCTTCCTCGCGCCGCATGCCCGAAAGCGAGCGCTCGGGACACGAGATAAAGTGCACGGTTTTGTGCCCCCGCCCCAGCAAGTACTCGACCACCTGGCGCGAGCAATCGAACTGGTCGTTATCGACCGTTGAACAGAGCGGGTGCTCCAGCATCGTAACGAGCACCGTCTGCATGCCGGGCAGCGGCTCGAAGGTGCCAAAGTCCGCTGGCATGCGATTCATGATCACGACCATGCCGTCTACCGGCAGCGCGCTCATACGCGACGATGCGCTCTCGAGGGTATAGGGATGTCCATCTACTTTAGTGAGGGTGATGGCATAGCCATGTTTGTCGGCCGCGGCGGCAAAGCCCTCCATACGGTCGAGGTTGCCGGTACCGGTAATGTTGAACATGGCGACGCCGACGGTCTTAAACTTGCCACGGCGCAGCGATCGACCGGCAAAATTGGGGCGATACCCCAGCTCGCGCATGGCGGCACGCACGCGTTCCTTGGTCTCGGGGCGCACACTGGGCGAATCGTGCACGGTGCGCGAGACCGTCTGCTCCGAGACGCCCGCGAGGCGCGCCACGTCTTTGACGGATACCGATTTTTTAACAGCGGCCATAGGTCGATCTTTCTATGTCAACGATGCCATTAGTGGCACCCTACGCAGTCAAATGAAACGTCTTCAAGTATATCTAACGCCTCCCCCACCATACGCTCACCACCCAAAACCTACCGTTCACCGACATTTTTGCTTCCCCGAACGGCTTTTGTCGCCCAAATGTTAACGTTGCCATTGTGCAAACACAGAGCCACCGGGCGGCTCAAACGTTTACGCGTAAGGAATCGACGGTTCGCAGGCACAGGAACCACCGGTTCGCGTCCTTTTTTGTGTCACAAAATGGCAACGTCAACATTTTAGCAACCGAACGTCAAAAGCTACCATCGTTGCTAACCCACCGACTCTTAGGAGCATTGCATGGAGCAACTCATCGCCATCATCGAAAAGGGCCAGCCCTTTTTCAACGCGATCGCCCGCAACAAGTACCTCAAGGCGATCCGCGACGGCTTTATCTCCGTCATCCCCATCATCATCTTTTCGTCCATCTTCTGCCTGGTAGCCTCGGTCCCCAACATCTGGGGTTTCTACTGGCCCGATGACATCAACAACGCTCTGTGGAAGTGCTACAACTACTCCATGGGCATCCTGGCCATCGCCTGCGCCGCCACCACGGCCAAGCACTTCGCCGACGCTCAGAACCGCGACCTGCCCAAGAATAACCAGATTAACTTTATCTCATGCATGTGCGCGGCCATCATCGGCTTCTTGCTCCTTTCGAGCGACACCATCGCCACGGACGCCGCCAGCGGCTTCAACACCACCTACCTTGGTTCCAAGGGCCTGCTGACCGCCTTTATCGCTGCGTTTGTGACCGGCATCATCTACAAGTTCTTCATTAAGCGCAACATCACCGTCAAGATGCCCGAGCAGGTTCCGCCCAACATCTCGCAGACCTTTAAGGACATCATCCCCTTCTCCGTCTGCATTACCGTCTTTTGGGTCTTTGACATCGTCTTCCGCGCTGCTTTTGGCTTCTGCTTTGCCCAGGGCGTCATCCAGGTGTTCCAGCCCCTGTTCACCGCTGCCGACGGCTATATCGGCCTCGCTGTGATTTACGGCGCCATGAGCCTCTTCTGGTTCGTCGGCGTCCACGGCCCCTCGATCGTCGAGCCCGCCATCGCCGCCGCTCTCGTTGCCAACATGACCGACAACCTAGCTGCGTTCCAGGCTGGCCAGCACGCTTCCGCTGTCCTGACCCAGGGTGCCCAGTACTTCGTCGTCTGCATGGGCGGCACCGGCGCCACACTCGTCCTGGTCTTTATGTTCTGCTTCCTGGCTAAGTCCCAGGAGATGCGCGCCGTCGGTAAGGCCGCCATCGTCCCTGTCTGCTTTGCCGTCAACGAGCCGCTGCTGTTCGCCGCGCCCATCGTGCTCAACCCCGTCTTCTTTGTCCCGTTTGTCTTTGCACCGATCGCCAACATCTGGATCCTCAAGATCTTTATCGACTTCTTGGGCATGAACGGCTTTATGTACACTCTGCCTTGGACCGTCCCCGGCCCCATCGGCACCATCATGGGCCTGGGCTTCCAGCCGCTCGCCTTTGTGATGCTCGCCCTTATCCTGGTCGTCGACTTCGTTCTGTACTACCCGTTCTTCCGTGCCTACGACGCCCAGAAGTGCGCCGAGGAGGCCGAGATTTCCGAGGAGGAGCTCGCCGCCAAGAACGCCGAGAAGGCCGCCAAGCTCAACGATGCCTTCCAGGGCAAGGCTGACGCCAAGAGCGTTGCCGCCGGCGCTGCTGCCGAGGCCGTGAAGGCCGACGCCCCCGCCGCTGTCGCCACCGAGGCAACGACCGCCAGCGACCTCAACGGCAAGCGCGTGCTCGTGCTCTGCCAGGGCGGCGGTACCTCGGGCCTTCTCGCCAACGCGCTGGCCAAGGCTGCCAAAGAGCGCGGCATCAATCTTGAGACCGCTGCCGAGGCCTATGGCAACCACGTTGACATGCTCCCCGACTTTGACCTGGTCGTCCTGGCCCCGCAGGCCGCAAGCTACCTGGCCGACCTGCAGAAGGACTGCGAGCGCGTGGGCAACAAATGCGTCGCCTGCCGCGGTAAGCAGTACATCGAGCTCTCCCAGAACGGCGACAAGTCTCTCGCCTTCGTAAGCGAGCAACTCTCGAAGTAAGTAACGCTCAGGGCCAGCCGACCATCCAAGACCGGCTGGCCCTTCGATTTAGACGATTGGATCATCATGTCCGTTAACCCCGCTAGCGTCACCAACCCGCCTGCGCAGTTTCCCGAGGACTTTGTCTTTGGCGGCGCCACCGCTGCCTACCAGGTAGAGGGCGAGACCCGCACCCACGGTAAGGGCAAGGTTGCCTGGGACGACTTCCTGGAGGCCCAGGGGCGCTTCTCCCCCGATCCCGCTTCGGACTTCTACAACCAGTACCCCGTCGACTTGGAGCTGTGCGAGGAGTTCGGTATCAACGGCATCCGCCTCTCCATCGCCTGGAGCCGCATCTTCCCCAACGGCACCGGCGAAATCAACCCCGAGGGTGTCCAGTTCTACCACGACCTCTTCGCCGAGTGCCACAAGCACCACGTTGAGCCGTTTGTCACGCTGCATCACTTCGATACGCCGCTGCCCCTCTTTGAGAAGGGCGACTTCCTCAACCGCGAGACCATCGACGCCTTTGTGGACTTTGCCACCTTCTGCTTTAAGGAGTACGCCGACCAGGTGACCTACTGGTTCACCTTTAACGAGATCTGGGCCGACGCCTCCAACACCTACATCGAGGGCACCTTCCCCGGTGGCGTTAAGGCACATCTGGCCGAGGCCTTCCAGTGCGAGCACAACATGATGCTCGCCCACGCCAAGGCAGTACTGGCCTTCCACAACGGCGGTTTTAAGGGCAAGATCGGCGTCATTCAGTCGCTGGAATTTAAGTATCCGCTCAACGAGAACGACCCCGCCGACATCAAAGCCGCCAACAACGAGCACGTGCTGCAGAACCAGTTTTTGCTCGACGCCACCTTCCGCGGCGACTATGCGCCCGATACGCTCGAGTGCGCCAACCGCCTGGCTGCCGTCTCGGGCGGCACCATCGAGATCCTGGACGAGGACCTCGAGATTATGCGCGAGGCCGCGCTCTACAACGACTACCTGGGCGTTAACAACTACCAGTGCCGCTTCTTGAAGGCTTACGACGGCGAGAACGACCTGCACCACAACGGTACGGGCGAGAAGGGCACTGGCCGCTGGCGCGTCAAGGGTATTGGCGAGCATGTGAACAAGCCTGGCATCCCCACCACCGACTGGGACTGGATCATCTATCCCGAGGGCCTGTTCGATCTGCTCGTCTACATTAAGCAGCGCTACCCCAACTACAAGCAGATTTTCATCACCGAGAACGGCATGGGCTACAAGGACCCCTACAAGGACGGTTTTGTGGACGATCAGCCGCGCATCGACTACATCGAGCAGCACCTGCGCTGGTTGCTCAAGGCCATGGAGGTGGGCGTCAACGTGGGTGGCTACTTCCTGTGGAGCCTGCAGGATCAGTTCTCCTGGACCAATGGTTACAACAAGCGTTACGGCTTCTTCTACGTTGACTTTGAAACCCAGAAGCGCACGCCCAAGGCAAGCGCATACTGGTATAAGCACGTGGCGCAGACCCGTCGTCTGGACTAGCGGCTGGCGGGGTCGCCTGCCCACATAACCTGTCCCCATTTCTCAGCCAGGGGCGGCACGTCACACGGCGCGCCGCCCCCGGCCTTTTTTGGGCGGGTCGAAAGCCGTCTGTCTCGATCTGTAACATTTGGCCGAGATTTTGGGTCCAAACTGTTACAGATTGAGACAAACGAGCGAAGCACGTCTACGCCCGCAGGTCCTTTACGCTGGAACGCTCGACCAGCACACCCGAGACAAGCGTACGGCTTCTGGAGCTCGGGGCTTCCAGACCTGCGACGACCTCGTTAAGCGCACGGACGCCCAGCTCGCGGTGGCGAAACTTCACCGACGTCAGAATCGAGTTGGGAATCGTCTTGTAGAGTTCATCGTCAAAGCCGATCACGGACACATCATCGGGCACACTCAGACCCTTGTCACGTAGAGCCATCATCACGCCGTTTGCCATGCAGTCGTTAGCAGCGAGGACCGCCGTGCAATCGGGTTTATCGGCAAGCACAAGGCCCGCGGCATAGCCACTATCCGCATTCCAATCGCCTTGCAGAGGCTCGGGCGGCTCAATGCCACGCGCCTCGAGTGCCGCACGCCAACCTTTCATACGACACTGGCTCGACAGCGCCTCTTTCTTACCAGAGACGAAGTATACGTTCTTGTGCCCACGATTTAAGAAGTACTCGCACGCCATGCGCGCACCACCCTCTTGATCGTCACTAACGGTAGAGCAGGCAGGATGCTCCATCGGCGTGATAATCACCGTCTTGAGGTCTTTCGGTGCCTCAAAGGTATCAAAGTCATCGACCATCTGGCGCAGGTTGAAAATCATGCCGTCGACGGGAAGCTGCGACATCCTACGCGCCGCTTCGGCAAGGGTCATCTTCTCCCCCGCCCGCTTTTTGATCATCGTGAGAGCAAAGCCTCGCTCTTCGGCGGCATCGGCGATACCGTCAATCATGTCCACGGCGCCGCCCGACAAGTGAAACAGCACGACGCCGATGCACCCGTAACGGCCCAACTTGAGTGAACGCGCGGCAAAATTCGCCCGGAACCCAAGCGCCTCCATGGCCGCATGGACCTTATCGCGTGTCGACTCTCGTACGCTATCGGGCTCGTTGATCACACGCGAAACCGTCTTGAGAGAAACACCCGCGGCAACTGCCACATCATTCATTGAGACATTTTTCTTGTCCATCGTTGCCACTACTTCTCCAGTCGGTCTTGCATCGCTTGTTATTTTGCGTTCTAGCATACACTACCTGCCTGACTGACAAATCAACCGTTTACCGGACAATATCGACCACTCACCCGTAAATCCTTGTTGCTCTTCCAAAAATGTCTTACGTTGTCATTAACGAAATGACAACGTTGTCATTTCGCAATGCCTTCCTTAAGCAGGAAGGTTTCCGGGCAGTCCTGACCATCCATCGACGACCAGTTCCATCCACATGCATCGCGCATCAAGTAGCAAAGGAGCTCTATGGACGCCATCGTAAAGATGCTCGAAAAGCATCAACCGTTCTTTGAGAAGATCTCGAGGAACGTCTACCTCCAGGCCATTAAGGACGGATTCCTTGGGTGCATGCCCATCGTCCTCACCTCTTCGATCTTTCTGTTGATCGCCACCCTTCCTGGCGTCGTTGGCATCACGCTGCCCCAGCCGCTCATCGACTGGTGCAACAAGCTGTACAACTTCACCATGGGCGTCATGGGCATCATGGTTGCCGGCACCACTGCCAAGAACTTTACGGCTTCCATGAACCGTCGCATGCCCGCCGGCAAGGTGCTCAACGACGGCTCCACCATGGTTGCCGCCCAGTGCAGCATGCTGCTGCTCGCAGTCACGCAGTTCACCACCAAGTTCAACGGCTCCGAACTTTCGGTCTTCGATTGCACCAGCATGGGTACGCGCGGTCTGTTCTCGGCCTATATCGCCGCGTTCATTACCGTGTGGGTCTACAAATTCTGCGTCTCGCGCGATCTGACCATTAAGCTGCCCAAGGAGGTCCCGGGCGCCATCGCTCAGAACTTCCGCGACATTATCCCCTTTGGCGGTGCCGTCATCATCTGCGGCATCATCGATGTCATCGTGCGCAACCTCATGGGCGTTCCGTTCTCCGAGCTGCTTATCAAGCTGCTCTCCCCGCTCTTTACCGCTGCAGAAACCTATCCTGGCCTTATCCTTATCCAGGCAGCCACCGCGTTCTTCTGGTTCATCGGCGTCCACGGCCCCTCGATCGTCCAGCCGGGCATCGACCCCATCCGTCTTGCCAACCAGGCCGAGAACCTGCAGGTTCTGCTGGCAGGCGGCCACCCCGCCCACTCCCTCACCTTTAACATGTCGCTCGTGGGTGAGTTCGGCGGCACCGGCGCCACGTTCATCGTGCCGCTTCTGCTGATTCTCTTTATGAAGTCCAAGCAGCTCAAGGCCGTCGGTAAGGCCTCGATTGTTCCTGTTGCCTTCGCTGTCAACGAACCGCTGCTCTTTGGCGCGCCGATGATCCTTAACCCCTACATGCTCATCCCCTTTGTTGCCGCCGGTTGCGTCAACGTGAGTGTTGCCAAGTTCTTTATCGACAATGTGGGCATGAACGGCTTCTCCTTCGTGGTGCCTTGGGCTACCCCTGCCCCCATCGGCATCTTCATCACCACGAACTTCCAGCTTATCGCCCTGGTATTTGTCGCGATCATCATCTTGCTGGACGCCATCATCTACCTGCCGTTCTTGAAGGCATACGATAAGCTGCTCTGCGACCAGGAGGCCGAGCGCGCCGCCGAGCTGGGTCTCGAGTCCGATGGTGCCGCTGCCATCGCCGCCAACGCCCCTGCGCCCGCTGTCGAGCAGGCTACCGCTTCCGTCGAGACGACTGTTGCCGCCGCCGACAGCAAGCCTGTCGCCGATCAGCCCGAGCCCGCTGCCGATGCATCCGCCAAGAAGGATGTCGACGGCCTGAAGGTCCTCGTCCTGTGCGCCGGCGCCGGCACCTCTGCCATGCTCGCCAACGCCATCAAGGAAGGTGCGGCACAGACCGGAGAGAACATCGCTTCCTCCGCAGGCGCCTATGGTCAGCACACTGCCATCATGGATCAGTACGACGTCATCGTGCTCGCCCCGCAGGTTCGTAGCTACTACAACGACATGAAGGCCGACACCGATCGTCTGGGCATTAAGCTGCTCGCTCCCCGCGGTAAGGAATATATCGACCTTACTCGCGACCCCGCTGGCGCCATCAAGTGGCTCCGCGAGAACCTCGACTAGCTTCCTCCCTCTGTTGGTGCCCGGATCCCCAGTTCGGGCACTTCCCCCTATTCCGTATCCCACTGAAAGGATGACTCATGACCAACCCCATGCAGTTCCCCGACGGCTTTGTGTTTGGCGGCGCCACCGCTGCTTACCAGGTTGAGGGCGAGACCCGCACGCACGGCAAGGGCAAAGTGCCCTGGGACGATTTCCTGGCTGCCCAGGGTCGCTTCTCCCCCGACCCCGCAAGCGATTTCTACAACAAGTATCCGGTCGATATCGACCTGTGCCAGCGCTTCGGCATCAACGGCATCCGTGTCTCCATCGCTTGGAGCCGTATCTTCCCCAGTGGCACCGGCGAGATTAACCCCGAGGGCGTCGCTTTCTATCACGAGCTTTTCGCCACCTGCAACAAAGCTGGCGTTATCCCCTATGTCACGCTCGATCACTTCGATACGCCCGAGGTCTTCTACCAGGACGGCGGCGAGGGATTCCTGACGCGCACGACGATCGATGCCTTCGTCGAGTACGCCAAGTTCTGCTTTGCCGAGTTCACCGAGGTCAAGCACTGGTTTACCTTTAACGAGATTCCCGCAACCGCCGAGGGCAGCTTTATCGTCGGCAACTGGCCGCACGGCGAGAAGTACCGCCTGGACAAGGCCTTCCAGCTCATGCACAACATGATGGTGGCCCACGCCAAGGCTGTCGTCGCCTTCCATGAGGGCGGCTTTGAGGGCGAGATCGGCATTGTCCAGAACCTGGAGCCCAAGTATCCCCTCGATCCCAACAGCGCTGCCGACTGCGAGGCGGCTCGCATGGCCGACGTCATCAACAACCGCTGGGTACTCGACGCCACCTTCCGCGGCCACTATGCAGCCGATACCATGGAGGCTGCGACCAAGCTGGCTCATATCGCCGGCGGCGAGCTCGACGTCCGCGACGAGGACATCGCCGCGCTGACCGCCGCGCTCCCCTACAACGATTGCCTGGGCGTCAACACCTACAAGTGCCAGTTCCTGCGTGCCGCCGAGGGCGAAAACGACATCAACCACAATGGCACCGGCGACAAGGGCTCCTCGCGCTGGTTCCTCAAGGGCGTGGGCGAGTCATGCGTGCGCGAAGGCATACCCACCACCGATTGGGACTGGATCATCTATCCCGAGGGCCTCTACGACCTGCTGCTCCGCATTAAGAACGATTACCCCAACTACAAGAAGATCTACATCACCGAGAACGGCATGGGCTATAAGGACGACTTCGAGGATGGCTTTATCGATGACGCCCCTCGTATCGACTACATGCGTCAGCATCTCGCGTGGATCCTCAAGGCAATCGACGGCGGCGTGAACGTCGACGGCTACTTTGTGTGGTCGCTGCAGGACCAGTTCTCCTGGACCAACGGCTATAACAAGCGCTACGGCCTGTTCTACATCGACTTTGAGACCCAGAAGCGCTATCCCAAGGCGAGCGCGTACTGGTACAAGAACGTCGCGGAGACCGGCCTGCTTATGGCCTAGTTTCCGCCGCATACCCCCTGTCGGCCGCATGCGAATCCCTCCACGGGTTCGCATGCGGCCTTTTTGTTTTGGCTCGGCCCGAGCAGGCCGTTTGTCTCGATCTGTAACATCTAGCAGGGATTTTCGACCCTAACTGTTACAAATCGAGACAAGCAGAACGCCCGGACAGAAATATCTCAATCTGTAACATCTAACTCGCTTTTAGCCGTCTAACTGTTACAGATCAAGACAAAGGTGATGGCTGGATAGACAAAATCTCGATCAGCAACATCTAGCCGAGTTTTTGGTCCCTACCTGTTACAGATCGAGACGATCCGACGGTACCGGTCGCTTGGACACACCGTGGTACAATTATGTCACGACGCAAAGGAGGTTCCCATGTCCGCTTGTGTGCCCGTCCGAGATATGAAGGATACTGCCACATTCACCGCACTTGTTGAGTCTGAGCGCGACGTTACCGTTACCAAGAACGGCTACGAGGCCATGCACTGCATCAGCAGCGACCAGTATCGCCTCATGCAAGAAGAAATCGCCAAGGCAAAACTGCTGTCTCGTATGATGTTGGCAGAAGACGAAATATCGCAAGGCGACTACAGCGACTACGACTCCTTCGCGACCGCGATACGAGACAAATATGACCTATAACGTCGTCATACTCAAAAGCGCGCGATATGAGTACGAGAGTATCGTCGGATACCTTGCCCAGATTCTCAAGAATCCGCGCGCAGCAGGCAATTTTGTCGCTGAGTTTGAATATCAGCTTGATCTGCTTCGCGAGCAGCCACTCCTACGTCCCCTCTCGCACATGCAAGAGCTGGCGGCACGTAATTACCGATCGTTTCCCGTCAACAACTACGTGTGTCTATACAAGTTTGAGCACGAAACAATCTATATCGCCCACATCTTTCATCAGTCACAGGACTACGCCCGCCTGGTCTAGCCCACAAGCTGAATACCTGGCCCGAGCGCATATGCATGTCATTCTGCGCGTCATTGTGAAGCGATAATCCCCGCGCCGGCAGAGAACAGAAGTATCGTCTGCAGCGTTAGCTAGCAGATGACCTGCGTGTGCTCCTCGATGGCAGTGCGATCCTCGGCGGCGATACCTGGCTCGCACACCACGGCGTCCAAACTGTCCAGGCGGCAGAAGGTGTAGAAGTCGCGCTTGCCGATCTTGCTGGAGTCGGCGATGAGGTAGCGCGTATCGGCCTTGCTAAAGGCGAGCTGCTGGATGCGGCCCTCGTCCATGCTGGACGTGGACACGTCGCCGTCCAGAATGCCGTTGGCACCGATAAAAGCCGTGTCAATCCCTAGTGCGCGCAGGGTATCCTCGGCCGTGAGCCCCACAAAGGCGGCGGTGCGGCGGCGGTACATGCCGCCCACCAGGCACAGCTCGCAATCCTCGCGCGCCTCGAGCAGGCTAAAGGCCGAAAGCGAATTGGTCACATAGATGGAAGGCAGCTTGTCGGTGACTCGGAGAGCGCCAATGCGATCTCACGACGGCTGCGCTCATTGTCTCAATTAGCTACTCAACGAAATACGGCCCCGCAGCTCAATAAGCTGCGGGGCCGTACCATACACCGACGGATCAACGACGAAGTGCATCTACTATTTGGCCAGCTCCTGAACGATCCAGTCAATTGCACCTTCGGGATCGTTGGTAAGGTCGATATACTGCTTGCCCCTTGTGGTGAGCAGTTTAATTCCAAGGCGATCGGTATCGGCCTTCATAGCGTCATAGTACATGCGTGCCTGGGGCGCCAGAACAATCACGTTGTACTGATTCATCGTCTCATAGTGGCTTCCGTACGCACCGGACTGAGAAACCAGATCGATACCCTTAGCAGCGGCACCTTCGCGAAGAGCATTTGCCAAGAGAGTCGAAGTGCCGGCACCCTGGCAAAGCACAAGCACGCGGATCTGCTCCGCCTTGTCCTTTACCGCCTCGAGAGCTTTTGCGACATTTTCCTGTGCGGCAATAGCATCTGCATCCGAGGTTCCTGCAGTCTCCTTTGCAGACTCTTCCAAACAAAGCTGATGGTCATACGCCTTGCAGAACGGATAGTAAATCACAAAGTCAACGACCAACAGCACTGCCATCAATACGAGAGAACGCAGATCGAGACCCGTGGTGAGGAACGCACCAATTGGGCCGGGAAGCGCCCACGGCATGGTATACATGGGGGCGTTCATTCCAATTACGTCAATGAAAAACTTACCGATTATGGCGTTGACCATAGGAGCCGCTAGGAAGGGCACGAACATATAGGGATTGAGAACGATCGGCATACCGAAGAGAACGGGCTCGTTAACTCCAAAAATCACCGGGATAATCGATGCCTTGCCCATGGCTTTAAGCTGCTTGGAGCGCATAAACATGATCAGGATAATAGGAACGATGAACGTGCAGCCAGAACCGCCCAGACCGCCGATGAAGCTTGTAAAGTCCTGCGTGAGAGCAATTGACGGGTGTCCACCTGCTTGGAAAACCTCAAGATTGGTAACGGTATTGCCGTAGAGCGCAGCATTGATCGGACTCATGACAACCGAAGCACCGTGGATACCCATAAATTGGAAAAGCGCGACCGCGCCTTCGATAAGCGCCATGCCAGGATAGGTGTCGACCGCGGAGAACAGCGGCGAGATGAGAGCGGATACCAAATTGGCGAACGGCACAGCAAGCAGCTTGCGGCTCGCAAGATCGATAAAAGCGCACGCAAGGATCGAAAACCCAAATGCAAAGATATCGCGAAAACTCTGCGCAATAGAGCCAGGGACCTCTTTGGGAAGCTTGATCGTCACATTATGGCTAATGCACACCTTATAGATATTAACGGTCAAGAATGCGGCTACGAACGCAGCGAGAAAACCCTTGGTTCCCATATAGCCGGTTTCAAAAACAGATGTATCTGCTCCGCCAATCGAGACAACATCGTTTGTCACCGATAGCAAGAGCATGCCGCACATGGCACAAACCATGCACGAGGTGGGGTTGAGAGATTTACCCGAAGGCATGCGACGGTTCATCGACATGGCAAGTGAGCTCGCCGTGGTGCCGGCCACCATAATGCCAAGAAGTCCCATGGTATATGCATAGATTTTATTGAAGAAATCCAGCACCTCAGACGGAAGCGTGATGCCTACATAGGCAGGGAGCGTCGAAAGAAGAAGGAACAGGCTCGAGAACAGCACAATTGGCATATTCGAGAGAAAGCCATCCTTAATCGCCACCAGATAAATGTTCCTCGAGATTTTGTCGAAGAGGGGCTGGTGTTTTTCAAGGAATTTGACGATAGCGTCCATAACACATCCTTTCATGATTCCCGGGCACACAACGATTTATCCGGACTCAACCGTCGTCGTCCCCGTTTGTATCCACTTATGTAAGTGAATACGTTCTTGTGCGAAATGTAATATCATTTGCGCGATTTGTCATAACCAATTCTTTTTCCGCTTTGTCGATATGTCAAGAATTCAAATACTTATTCGGTGAACGGTAGTTGATTAATTTAAGGTTTTCCCAGCTAGGGGCTATTTTTTCCGAGCAGTACAATAAGTTTGCAACCGTTCACCGATTGGATATAACATATTGAATATATTGTTGTAACAATATTAGAGACAATGTCACAAGCCTGTCGTTCTAGTCAAAGGAAGTAACAATGCCCAAACGATTACTGAACATGTCCGCATCCGATTTTGCCGCCACGTCACCCATGGATCTAAAACAGGCAATTCTGGCTTCCGAGGGACGTACCATCATGGCGGAAAACGTACCCTCTTCCCAATTTCTCGGCGGCGTTACTAATGCAGAAATCGAACGTGCCGCAGGTGCCGACCTGCTTCTGTTTAACGCGCTCGATGTGTTCGATCCAGTTATTGCCGGTATTCCAGATGATCTCAATGAAAACCCGGTCACTTGGGTGAAGCGAGCATGCGGAAGGCCCATTGGCGTCAATCTGGAGCCAGTTGATAACGAGGCAGAGATGTCTGAATCCCGAACGGAAATCCCCATGGGTCGTCGCGTCTCTCCCAAGACCTTAGAAAAGGCTAACGAACTCGGATTTGATTTTATCTGCCTGACGGGCAACCCTGGAACCGGCGTCTCCAACGATGCAATCGCCCATTCGATTAAACTCTCCAAAGAGCATTTCAATGGCCTGGTCATAGCCGGAAAAATGCATGGAGCGGGCGTTGCAGAACCTGTCATGACGCTCGAAATTGCGCGCAAGTTTGTTGACCTCGGCGTCGATATCCTTCTCGTGCCAGCCCCCTACACCGTCCCTTGCTTCCAAGAAGCAGACCTGCGCGCCATCGTAGACTTTGTACGATCCCACAACGTAGGCAAGTCAATTGAAGAGAAGGTTCTCGTCATGGCGGCAAACGGGACGAGTCAAGACTCCTGCGACAGCGAGACCATTAAGAAAATAGGCCTTGCAGCAAAAGCAGCCGGCGCTGACCTCCAACATATCGGGGACTCCATGAACGGTATTTGCCTACCCCAGAATATCTTCACGCTCGGACAAGCCCTTCGTGGATACAGGCATCAGATCGTCATGCTGAGCCGCTCTGTGATACGTTAAGGTTACCTTGCCCACGTTACATCCCGACTGAGGCAACCATCAGGTATAACCAACATGCAAACTGAGGCTCTAATGCTCGATACACACGAAAAACGGCCACTCTATTTACAGCTCACCGACGCGCTGCTCAAGCAGATCGTCGATGAATATGAAGCAGACGATAAACTTCCAACAGAAATGGAACTCTGCGACGAATACGCCGTAAGCAGAACAACCGTCCGACTTGCCATGAGTGAGCTGGAGCGTCGTGGAAGTATCTATCGAATCCAAGGTAAGGGATCGTTTGTTGCACCGAAACGCGTTAGCGAGCTCAATTCACTTTTAGACTTTGACTTTGCAAGCCATTGCGATGGCGTTGATCCGGATGCCATCACCAAACATTTCGGCGGCCTCACATCAGGTCGTCCAATTTCCGTAATGATGCTCCAACAATTTGGATGTCAAAGTCGCGATGAAATTCAGCGTCTTGAATTGACCTACGAACTTGAAGGCAGCTTCATAGGCGCTGATACGTTCTTCATTTCAAAGTCGCGCGTTCCGAATAACCAGTTAGATTTTCAGGCATTTAGCAGAATCATGGACGACTTGTCCAAGTCTATCCAATCTGTTAGGGAAAGCTATAGAGCACGTCTGCTTAGCGATTCCGAAGCCAGTAATTATGGTGTTGCAAAACTTCCGGTCATCGAACTGACTCATTATGCTTACGACTCCGGAGGCAAACTAATCTCAATTGTCTGCCGCACCGTCTTAACTGGGCGAATCCCTTATCAAAACTTTATTTTCAAGTCCTAATGTTCTTTTTCTTTTGTCTCGATCTGTAACACGTAGCCGAGTTTTTAAGTCCTAACCGTTACAGATCGAGACAAACAAGGTAGACCCCGCCGAATTGTCTCAATCTGTAACACTAAGACCGGTTTTGGACGTCTAGATGTCACAGGTTGAGACGATTTGATAGTGGAGTCCTCATTTGCACGTCATATCGCGTAGCGCTGACGCGCTGGTTTCCACAATGACAGGAGGTAAAAGTCCTCCCGCATCGCCCGTTGGCAATCCCGTAGCGCTAGCTAGCAAATGACCTGCGTATGCTCCTCGATGGCGGCACGATCTTCGGCGGCGATGCCCGGCTCGCACACCACGGCGTCCAGGCTGTCCAGACGGCAGAAGGTGTAGAAGTCGCGCTTGCCAATCTTGCTGGAATCGGCGATCAGATAGCGCGAGTCGGCCTTGCTAAAGGCGAGCTGCTGGATGCGGCCCTCTTCCATGTTAGACGTAGACACGTCGCCGTCCAAAATGCCGTTTGCGCCGATAAAGGCTGCGTCGATTCCCAGCGCGCGCAAGGTGTCCTCGGCCGTGGGGCCCACAAAGGCGGCAGTGCGGCGACGGTACACGCCGCCCACCAGGCACAGTTCGCAGTCTTCGCGCGCCTCGAGCAGGTTAAACACCGAAAGCGAATTGGTCACAATGCGCAGGCGAAACGCCGGCAGCATCGAGGCCATCTGCTCAACCGTGGTGCCCGTGCCCAAAAAGATGGTCGAGCCTTCCTCGATAAGCTCCACAGAACGGCGCGCAATCTGCAACTTTTCCTCGGCATGTTTCGTGCGCTTCTCGCTGTGCGAATACTCATGGCGTAGCATAGCGTGTGGACGGCTCTGCGCACTGCGGGCTCCGCCGTGCACGCGCTCGATCTCGCCCAGGCTCGCAAGCTCCTCAAGGTCACGGCGGATCGTCATATCCGAGACACCTAACGCATCCGAAATCTCCTTGACCGAGACCGTTCCCTGTTCCTCGAGCAGCTGCCGAACCTTATCCTGTCGCTCCGCTTTAATCACGATGAGTCCTCGCTGTTCCACGCTCACGTCAATTCAAACAATAACGAACAAATTGTATCAGACTCGCGCGCGTCAAAAATGAACGCCCGCACAGCTCCAATCATCACTTTTTTGAGAAAAATATCCCCTGCTTTAGTGGGGTGTAGTGATAATCTCGCCTGTTCGCGCTACAGTTTGTCGGAAATACCTCGATGTTAGGAACCAAATGATCACTTCCGAGCTTTTCGGCACCGCGCCGTGCGGTACCCCCGTTCATCGTTACACCCTCAACGGGCCCGAGATCTGCGTTCGCATTATGGACTATGGTGCCACCGTGTTGGGCATCGACGTGCCCGACATTCCCGGCAACGTGCGCGATGTGGTGCTGGGCTTCGATAAGCTCGAGGATTACTTTGACAACCCCGCCTGCTTTGGCGCGACCATCGGCCCCGTGGCAAACCGCACCGCGGGCGCCACGATCACCATCGCCGGCACGGACTGGCATATGCCCGCCAACGAGGGCGCCAACAACCTGCACAGCGATCTTGAGCACGGTCTGCATAAACGCGTGTGGGACGTTGAGCTCGACGAGGCCCATAACGCCGTGCGCATGACCACCTCGCTTGAGGATGGCGAACTGGGCCTTCCCGGCAACCGCACCTTTACGGCCGTGTTTACCGTTACACGCACCGGCGTCTTTCGCATCGAGTATGGCTGCGAGAGCGACCGCGCCACCTACGTGTCCATGACCAACCACACGTACTTTAACCTTGCCGGCCATAACGCCGGCATGGACTGCGAGCACTTCTTTGTTGCCAACGCTGCCCACTACCTGCCCATCAACGAGCAGAACATCCCCACCGGCGAGATCGCTCCGGTCGAAGGCACGCCGTTTGACTTCCGTGAGCTGCGCCCCGTCGCTCCTGGCATGGAAGCCGACGACCCGCAGATTAAGCAGGCCCGTGGCTACGATCACTGCCTGTGCATCGATGGCTATCAGTACGGCCGTAATCTGCGCCGCGCGATGCACGTCGAGGAGATGTGGACCGGTCGTGAGTTGGATTACTACACCACCGCCCCGGGCGTGCAGCTCTACACCGGCAACTGGCTGGGCGACGAGCACGCCAAGGACGATGCCAACTATGGCTGGGGCGCCGGCTTTGCCCTCGAGGCAGAGATGTACCCTGACACGCCGCACCAGCCGCTGTTCCCGCAGGGCATTGTGGGCCCGGGTCACCCCTACAGCAATGTGATCGAATACCACTTTATGAGGCACTAAGCCCACAGCGCGACATATCGCACAGCAGCGCCCGCCGGCACCACCGCCGACGGGCGCTTTGCTACCTAGTCATTGGGGACGTTCTTAAATGACTAGTTGGATGGGGTCGGGATTGGAGCTGGGGAGGTAGCGAATTTCTAGTTCTATGCCGAGCTTTTGCAGCTCTTTGAGGGAGGCGACATCTGCGCCGTCTACGGCGACTGCGGGCGTTATGGGGTGCTTGCCCTCCCCTGCCTGCATATGGCCAATGCTGATCTTGGTGATCGGCACACCACCCTTAACCAGTGCGAGCGCATCCGTGGGCGACGCCACCATGATAAGAATCCATTGGCGCGGCGTTGCGGTATAAATGATGTCGACAGTCCTTTGCACCGAGAAAAACCGCGTCCAAACGCCTTCTGGCGCCGCCACCCTCATGGGTGCCCATTGGCGCGAATCCGCCGCGATCTCATCGTTGACGATCAGGACAAGGTTGGAACCAGTCGCCTCATTCCACAGCTCAACGTCTTGCCCGTAAATAAATCGGTCATCGATGCGTGTGAGAAGAATCTTGGGTTGAGCCATCGCTGCCCCATTCTCTTTGAGACCCGTAAGAGCAAGACATCACGTCTCCAATATTAGTGCATTTAAAGTGAGAAAAGCCGTCAGAACCCTTGCGCGGATGTGCGATGTCCCGTATCATAGACAGCCGTTGACGCCTCAGTTGCGTCATCATATGGCCGCCAGCGTAGCTCAGTTGGTAGAGCACCGCTCTCGTAAAGCGGGGGTCACCGGTTCGAGCCCGGTCGCTGGCTCCATTGCATTAGTGCAGCTCAGAAGCGTAATTGCTTCTGGGCTTTTTTGTTTTCGCGTCTCTTTCCTCCTTCTCCGAGGAGTGAAAAAGGGGTGAATAACTTTTTTAACTGTTTTCCATAAATAGTTAGCATCATCCAACGTTCACATTAGATCGAACAACAATCCTGTTACGCATAGCCTAATTCCGCTGAGTATCAGAGAAGAACGTCCGGATTATATGCATCCAGCTTCGCTTCTCCAGTCGCCAGTGACTCCTCCAGCCGGTCAGCATATTCAACAATAGAGCCGTAGAACATGGGAGTAAATCCGAACTTTTCGATAAAGAGGGGTTCCGCTTCGTCAATCCTCTTCTTGGCAACCGCGGCCTCATCCTTTTCATAGTACCCAGTGCCAGGAATCCGCTCGTTTGCCTGCGGCAAGCACTTAAGCTGCCTACACAAGCGCGCCGACCCCTTTGAAAGACCCATAAAGGTGATAGCACCAGAGATTACGCCACCGACGCCCACAACTACCTTGCCAGCGGCATCCCCCACCGTCTGCTTTGTTATCTTGATACCCATGAAGCTCAAGAGCTTCTTCAGGATCGGATACCAACTGGTCTTGGTTAGCGACTGGCGAGCGACCTTTTTCGCGACCGCCTCTTGGGCGTTTTTGGCGATTACGGTTAGCATCGAATTCGCGCTGCCTACACCCATCATCACACCGAGCAACACTGCCATTTCGCAGAGAGTCTCGTCATCAACGTCGTCACATTCTTCAAAAAAGGTCTGCCAGCCATACAGGTATGCCAGTTTCTGCATAATCCTGAATGCGTGCACGTAGTATTGCGTAATATCGGCAGGAATGGTGCCCACCATCGCGACACCTCCGGGAAGACCCGCTGCAAAGGAAAAGGCGGTTGACTTCTTTGCCTCAAAATCAATTACTTCTCTAGCAATTCTATCGATCAGGCCCACATCGATTCCGGCGGTAACGGGGGTCGTTTCCACGGCAAACTCGACGACATCTTTATGGACACCCTTCCTCCTCAGCTCCGAGCGGAGGAAATGGGGCCGATCAATTCTCACTCCCTTTAGCCGAGCAACTTTTTTCATAAAGTCAATCAAAAATCTCTGGGCCTCCGCCAACTGCTCATCGCTCTTGTCTTTTAACTCTGCAAAAGCCGAATCAACGAGAACAGCGACCCCAAGGCCCTCGCCCACGTTTTTCTTTCCAAGCAGCCTGACGTCCATACAGCCTTCCAATCAATGACCTGTATCGTCTTTTCGGACACGCGTTCAAGAGGAACCTATTTTCCCCTAGAATGCAGGGCAACGGACGAAAGGACGAGCCATGGCAAACCAGCCGGCGAAATACACCGACGAGTTCAGGCGCGAGACGGCCGGCTACATCATCTCGACGGGCAGGCCCATCACCGAGTGCTGCGCCGAGCTCGGGCTGGATTCCAAGACGGTGAACAAGTGGGTGCAGGACCGCAGGCGCGAGCTTTCCGGCGGGCCCGACCCCAAGGCCGAGGACCGCGAGCCGCGCGAGGCCAGGAGGCGCATACGCGAGCTCGAGATGGAGAGCGCCTTCCTGAAAAAAGCCGCGGCCTTCTTCGCCAGAGAGCAGGGGTGGCCGCGCGCTACCGGCTGATGCTGGCGGAGAAGGCCGAATACCCAATCACGCCCATGGCGAGGATCCTTTGCGTGAGCAGGTCGGGCTTCTACTCGTGGCTTTCCAACGGCTGCCCCGAAGACGACCGGTCGGCCGAGCGCGAGGCCGTGGGGCGCGTCTGGCTGGAGTCGGACCGCAGGTTCGGCGCGAGGTTCGCGGAGTGCTTCCTGCCCGCCGAGTTCTCCGGATTGACCCCGTATCGGGTGCGCAGGCTGATGCGCGGGCTGGGCATACGCGGCTGCACGCCAAACCGGCGCAAGCGCGCCGCGATTCCCGACCCCAAGGCCGAGCCCAGGCCCGACCTGGTGCGCCGCGACTTCACGAGCCCGGTCCCCACCTGCAAGCTCGTGGGCGGCATCGCCTACCTGCGCACCGGCGAGGGCCGGCTGCACCTGGCGACCGCGATCGACCTGAACACGCGCATGGTGGTCGGGTGGTCGCTGTCGGGCCGCATGACCGCCGACATCGCGGCGGCGGCGCTGGAATCCGCCAAATCGCGAGGATACGTGGCGGGCAACGCCATATTCCACACGGACCGCGGCGCGCAGCACGCCAGCAGGCTTCCGGCCGAATGGGCGCGCGGCAGCTTCCCGTGCGGCTTTCCTGCAGCCGCACGGGAAGCTGCCGCGACAACGCCGTCGCCGAGTCGTTCTTCGCCACGCTGAAGAACGAGATGCACTACCGCAGGCGATTCGCCACCGGGGCCGAGGCCAGGCACGCAGTCGTCGAGTTCATCGAGGCGTACTACAGCAGGCGGAGGCCGCATTCCTCGATAGGCTACAGGGTGCCGGCCGAAGCCATGGCCGACTTCTTCGAGCGGACCGATCCCAAGCCCGCCTTCTTCGAGCGGCCCGATCCCAAGCCCGACGCGATGCCTATGGCAGCATGATTCCTCTCAATTCCGTGTCCGAAATCTTGACACAGGTCAATGTGCGCCGCGCGGCCTATCGCGTTCTGCGACAGGCCGGACGCACGGGGTGACGCATAATTTCTTTCGCAAATTGACAACCGCATAGCGGAACACGGCCCGCGCCCCGTCATATGATTTCTAGCGGCTAAACAACAAATCAACGACGAAGGGGGCACGGGCCGTGTCTGCGAACATCGTAACAGCCGACGAGGAGTCGCTGCGCAAGGACATAGAGAATCTGGTGAGGAGGACCGTCGAGGAGACGCCCGACGCGCCGCTCGACGAGGAGGCGTCCGAGCTCGCAGGGGCCGGGCGCTACGAGAGGACGGCGGGCCGGGAGGCATACCGCAGCGGCCACTACGCGAGAAAGCTCGTCACCGGGGCCGGAGAGGTCGAGCCCAGCGTGCCGAAGCTGCGCGGCGCGACCTTCCAGACGGCCGTCATCGAGCGCCACCGCAGGCGCGAGACCTCGGTCGAGGAGGCCATCGTCGAGATGTACCTCGCGGGCGTCTCGACCAGGAGAATCGAGGACGTCTCCGAACTCCTCTGGGGAGCGCCCGTGTCCCCCGGCACCGTCTCCAACCTCAACGAGAAGGCGTTCGCGTCCATCGAGGCCTGGCGCCAGAGGCCGCTCGAGGGCGATTGCCCTTACGTTTTCGTCGACGGCATCTACCTCAAGCGCGGCTGGGGAGGGTCCTACGAGAACGCGGCCGTTCCGGTGGCCATCGGCGTCAACTCCGCCGGCGACCGGGAGGTCATCGGCTGCGCGGAGGGCTACACCGAGTCGGCGGACTCGTGGCGCGAGTTCTTCTCATGGCTCAAGGGGCGCGGGCTCTCCGGCGCGCGGCTCGTCGCCGGCGACAGGTGCGCGGGGATGCTCGGTGCGCCCGGGGAGGCGTTCCCCGGGGCACGCCACCGGCGCCGCACGGTCCACTTCTACCGCAACGTGTTGGGAAGGGTGCCCGTGACCAGGAGGAAGGCCGCGGCGCGCATGCTGAAGGCGATCCACGCGCAGGAGTCGCGCGAGGCGTGCTCGAGGAAGGCGGCGGAGGTGGCGGGCGAGCTGGACGGGATGAGGCTCGGCGCGGCCGCAAGGACGGTGCGCGACGGCTTCTCCGAGACGCTTGCCCACACGGACTTCCCGCCGGAGCGCTGGCGCAGAATCCGGACTAATAACGGTATCGAGCGCATCAACCGCGAGATCAGGCGGAGGACGAGGGTCGTAGGGACCTTCCCGGACGGCAACTCGGCCCTGATGCCGGTGACGGCGAGGCTGAAGTACATCGTGGAGCACGAATGGGGCAAGAGGAGGTACCTGGACATGTCGAAGCTGGAGGAGATGGACGAGCTGGGCAAGAAGGCGGAGGGCTAGAGCAAGGCGGGGCCGAGGCCGCCTCGATCAATTTGCGAAAGAATCTTGACGGTACCACGCACGGCGCCTGAGGGCCTCCCTGGCCCTTATCCTTCTCGCCATGCTGTACCTCCTTGGTCTCGGCTGCATGGACAGCCAGAACGTACCAGGGGGACGGTGCCGACGGGAATATTCGGGATGTGAGCGGACGGTGCGTAAGCGCAATATCGCCGGTGTCAAAGAGGACGATTACTCAAACAGGTGAAGGAGAGCATCGAGGAGGATAAGGAGATTTACGGTGGCAATTAAGAAGCCAACTCGCCGCGTCATGCCCGTTGGAGAGGCGAGCATGACCCTCATGGGTAATCAAGACACACGAAACAAAGAGGATTCGACAAGTCGCAAGAAAGGGGAGTGCATCACCTTTTGGGTTACGGAAGAGCAGAAGCAAGAGATGAGCACCTACGCGGCGGAACACAACACCACGGTATCAAGGATCATCATCGAAGGCCTTGAGATACGCATGGGTAAAGGGCAATCTTTATAGCTTAGCCTTCTGCAATTGCTGCGATTCGATGCGGTCCTATCGATTTGCGCAACGGTGTGACGCGTTATCTAGACTGACGATCGTTTCCGCTGCATTTGCCAGCTCATTATCATGTGAAACAATGATAATGAGCTGTTTCAATTTGTTGTTTCTGACATACGAAGCGAGTTCGGCTCGGCTTGTTTCATCCAATCCAGTTGTAGGCTCATCGAGCACCAAGACTGATGGATTACGGGAAATTGCCGACCACAAGTATACACGGCGCAGCTCACCACCCGAAAGTTCAGGACAACGTTTCTCAAGCAAGCCCTCTATGCTGGTTGTCAACGACGGTAGCTCATTCATATGCTGGTGCTTTGTAAAAAATGGGGTGTTGAAATAATCCAACAGGTCCCGAACCGTCTCATCTGGAGCGAAGCACGGTTGGGGGCAGCACGATATCGTGTCTGAACGTATGTAATCCAAATTGCATTTTTCAATCGGCATGTCGTTGTATGTTACTTTGCCTGCCGATGGATACAGCCCAAGGAGCAGGTAAAGGAGCGACGTTTTTCCTCTTCCATTTTCTCCGGTTATGCAGTATGTTCCAGGGCCGGAGAAATCGAAGGAAAATCCGTCAAGAACCTTTCGGGGAGATCCGTCTGGAAGGGGTACCGTAAAATCCAACTTGGAAACAGAAATGCGATTTATTGTGTCAATCTTGACTAAACCTGTCTGATCTTGCTCTGGTTCCGGTCCTACCTTTCCCATGGCGCTCATCCTGTCCCACGAAGCCTTGGCATCCTGATAGGACTTGAACAGGTTCATCGTGTTTTTCAAGGTTTTAAATAGGACGGCAAAATATGCACCGACGATGGTGTATTCGCCTATCGTCATGGTTCCATTGATGATTCGCACTCCGGATACGATGAGTATTATCGCTTGAAACACGGCAGCAAAAAGGCTGTCAATCGATGTTAGTGAGAATGAGAGCTTTCCCGAGTGCAAGACCTTTGGAAAATACTTTTCAAATCCGGTGTCAAGTGCTAGCTCGCTTTTATTGTATGAAGACGTTAACTGAATGTTGAGAATCTGATTCAACTGCGATGCTATTACGGCATAGAAAGCGCTATCTGCCTCCTTCTTCTCGTACATGACTTTATATAGAAGCTTTCGCAATCCGGTAATAACGAAGAGATATGCCACAAGAAGGAGGATGGAGAATAGTGCGAGGAGTGGATCAACCGACCATATGACGAGCAACACGAAAGGAATGGCGACAACAGACAGGGGAGCGCTGATAAAGTTTGTTAGAACGAAAGAAGAAACAACACCTGAGTCAGTGAAAATCCTTTGCGTCGTATAGGCTGAGTCGGTTGTTCGGTTCGTCAGAAAATTAACTCGCTCAAAGCGCAAGACGGTTTCCCTGAGTAGGTCAAAAGAAAGCTTTGTGGATATACGGATAGATAACGTTCCTGCAAAATATGAAAATAAGGCAGAAAAGACCCCTATTGAAGCTACGAGGAGCGCAAAAAGCACAGCATCCTTCTCGCTGCGATTGGCAAGAAGGAAATCTAAGAACTTTCCGTTCACATATGGTGCGGCATAGGAAAGGGCGATTCCAATCGTCGTGATGGCAATGAACGTGAAAGCACCCTTTGTTTTACTAAACTTCGATAAGACGTACCGAATCAAGAATGGCCCCAATCTATCAGGTATGAAATACCAACTGATGACACCTTACACCGCGGTTCGGTGGAAACGAAGCGGCGACTAATCGGCACGAGCGCTTCCATAGAGAGTCTTTGCGAGCTGGATCCTCATAGAAACGGGAATTTTATGTTCGATCAATAGGCCGCGCACGGCAGTCGGACGGCTGAAAAATAAAACAGCCGTCCGACTAAAGCTGTAATTTTTTGCATTGTTTGTTGGGCATGCGCCTGAAGTTTCATGCAATAGGAAATCCATTATGACCATGGTCGAAATGTGAACACTACGATCGTTAGCAAGGAGACGCCAAGACCGGCAAAGATTATGATGAGCGGCAGAATGAAAGCCGCCGATGCCGATAATGGGATTTGGGACGCAAAGGCAATGATGCCCGCGAGAACGAGACCGGCTCCCGTCAACGCTATTCCGAGTCCGACCAATCTGGCAACAAGAGGAATCTTCTCGCTTGGAATATGAGCGATATGGTAACTGTGAATCAGGCCGGGATTGCCGGTCTTTACCATTAACACCCCGACAACGAGAAAGCAGATTCCTCCTACCATGCCGCCAATGGATGATCTTAGCGCTTCAGGACTCATTGCTCGTCTTGGCCACCTTGCTCGCTGAGGGGAAGTGCTGCGGCAAAAGTGATGAGGACCAGTTCATAGGCTCCAACTGCGGTGACTCCGACCGCCACATTTGCTCCCCACACGATGTAATACATGTCGAACCAAGTTTCCGTTCCAAGAGTCGATGCTCTGGTCGGATTCATGTTGTCTACTACGGGCTTCTCGTACATTTAACCCAACATCTCCTTCAACGATGAGTTCAACAGTTCATCCGCGGTATCATCAATCAGGTCAACGTGTAGATCACCTCCCATATCTATATCGCAAATTGTGTCGGACATACGCTCCATGTCGTCAATGGTCCACATGTGGTTACAGAGGTCTTGAACCAGTTTTGTGGACCAAATTGAGCTAAGTCCGTTGTTCCAGTAATCCTCAAGAGGGTGGTTTCTGATGTTGCCAACCACTAACGGGATATACGGAGAAACGACGATGTCGCCGTTTGCGTGCACTGAAACCTGATCTAATAGATATCGGTTGTCAGAGAAGCGAATTAGATGGTCGACGGGGTCGCCCCATTGCGGTCGGACATTCGGGTGCTTCCGAAGGAAGTCGTCCTCTTGAATGGCGTGAATCAACGTACGGTATTGGGAATAGTCCGGTCTAATAAATGTGTTCTTTCGCGCACGGCCCAAAACCATGAGGGGTTGGACACGTAGTTCGATAAAGTCACCCGGCGTCCTCTTCGGCCTGTTAGATTTGGTGAAAATCTCATCTAATAGTGAGATGACATCGGGAAACTGTTCGGTGTTGAACGACGTGGGCGTAAATGCGATAGCAAGGTGCAAATCGGAATGGTTGAGTACGGTGGCAACTGCTTCTTCGACGATTTCGAAGGCTCTCTCATGTCCCCTCAGCCTATCGTGAGCTGACCCAATGCCGTCTAGGCTAAATTGGATGCTTTTGAGTCCGGAATCTTCTAAATCTCGGAGAAGGGATTCCGTGAGGAGAAGCCCGTTGGTTACCAGGCTCGCTGCAACATTCCCATCTCGCAATATGGGAAGGCAGCGCAAGATATCTTTACTGCGCAACAAGGTTTCTCCTCCACAGAAACACATGCTGTAAAGCGACATGTCTGCCATTTCCTTTGCGAAAACAAAAAGTTCATCTGAGGTCAACTCGTCGTGCATGACCTCATTCTCGCCGCTGCTGTTATAGCAGTGCAGACATCTCAAGTTGCACTTGTTTGTTATGTCAAGGGCGACGTGATGTGGCGCTCTGAGAACGTTGGTGTACTTGTTTTCCGAAACTCGTCCCATGGTTCCTCTTAACAGACTTCTGAAAAACAGTATACATTCATGCAGTCGCCGTCGCTGCACTCACCTGGAAAAGTGCCAGCGCAAGTGAATTCTGGCTCATTGATAAGATTTCGAATTCCTTCGTTTGATGCAATTTCCTTGCTGGTTAGGTTCAGGTGGAAAAAATTGGGAACATCGCAAAATTCTTGACGATAGAAGCTGGCCGCAGCGGCAATACATTGAACGGCGATGCTTGCGGGGCACAAAAGAAGACAGATGTCTGCGTATCTGAGTAAAGGATTGCTGGAGGGGGCGAGGCCGAGTAGACCGGTTGGTCTCCCTGACTCATATACAATGAAAAATTCCTTGCTCAGATTGAACAATCCGTTTCGCACCTCTAGCGGTCGTTCATACTGCTCGACGGAAAGAGGCCAACCGTAGACAATTGTGGGACTTTCTGGTTCTGATGAGCTCGCCTGGCTTGCCAGGGAGCAAATCAGGCGAATATCGTTTTCTTGGGCAAGCCGTATATGGGTCCCATTGTCCACGCAAATCTCATCGGCAATGGGTGTGCCATTTTCGGTCGGAGTTTTGACCCATCCTATTAGTCTCGATACGCTGAAGCCTCTCATTGCCGAGGCTAAGTCAGATTTGAGCATGTCCGGATTGGCGTCTGGAAACTTGTCGCACATCCGATTAAGGATTGTTTCGACGGTGTTTTTACCATCGCACAGAGAGACGATGTAGCTCCCGCTTCCGTTCAACATGATATAGTTCAGCTCATCGCGTCCGGTTAGAACAGAGCGGTACCCGTTCTTTTCCTCTCTTGAGTATGGGAGAGAAATCGATTTCGGGATAAATCCCCTTATTTCGTCAAAGCTCCATTCCATAATTAATCCCTCCTTGTGTCTGTTTGAATATAAGCCGATTTTAGGCTCTTCGGTAGTTTCTGTGGGCGAGACATCAATTTTTCCGCAGGTGGATGCAGAAAAGTTCCGCATATAAGGGAAACGGCCCCGAGAGGGGGCCGTTTCCGCGCCGGGCAGGGTAGGATTTCGCTTGCTACATCAACCTACCGGAAAGGCCCTGACGCATGAACAGGATACTAAGCCGCGCGCTCGCGCTGGTCCACACCGTGATCGAGTACGCCAGCATCGACGGCGGCAGGATAATCGTCGGCGTCAGGCCGTGGACGAGTTTCGGGCTGCGGTGCCCCGTCTGCGGGAGGGCGTGCGAATGCTACGACAGGTCGCCAAGGCCGCGGCTGTGGCGCGCGATGGACCTGGCGAGGTCGACCTTGGATTGGCTACACTGGTGTGGACAGTTCCGGGAGGGGCGCAAGAGATGGCGGCGTCCCTGCCCGACTACGTGAGGATGGTCGACGCGGGCGAGCGGGGCTTCGCCTCCGCCCTCGAGGAGATGACGCGCGTCGAGGTCGCCGCCCGGGAGGTCAGGATCACCAACCAGCGCATTCGGTCGTCGGGGTTCCCCTACGTCAAGGGGCTGGCGGACTTCGACTGGGACTTCCAGCCGTCGGTCCCTCGCGCCGAGATCGAGGAGCTCGCGACCCTCAGGTTCGTGGAGCGGGCCGAGAACGTCCTGTTCGTGGGAAGCCCCGGCGTGGGCAAGACGCATCTCGCCGTCGCGCTGGGCATCGAGGCGGTCGGGGCGGGGCGCGAGGTCAGGTTCGTGGACTGCGCCCGGCTCGTCGAGGACCTTGAGGACGCCTCGTCGCGCGGCATCCTCAAGAAGAGGCTCAAGTACTACGTCCACTCGAGGCTGCTGATCATCGACAAGCTCGGCTACCTCGATGTCGGCAGCGCGGGCGCGGGCCTGCTGTTCCGGCTGATATCGACGCGCTGCGAGCAGCGCTCGACGATCATCACCACCAACGTGGGGATCAGCGGCTGGGGCAGGGTGTTCGGGGACGACGTGGCGGCGAGCGCGATCGCGGACAGGGTGTGCCGCCACTGCCACCTGGTCAAGATAACCGGCAGGTCCTACAAGCTGTTGGACCTGCCGAGGGACGGGCCCGTCAGGCCGTGACCGGAATCGGTGATAATACGTTGGCGCAACCGGTGAAACCGCCTTTGCGCGAACGGCGCGCCTATTTGGCGAAACTGGTGAAAAATAGATTGACGCTAACACGGGCGTGCCCGTCGCGGCGTTTCACGGGGATGTCTCGCGCCATCCCCGGACCCCTGCGCGCCAAAGGGACGAGTCCCCTTGGAACCCCGGGCGGCCGCCGGCGGGCCGTGAACGGCGGGCCAATCACTCGGCTTCAACTCGCGATCGCCCCGCCGTGTCACGCCCCGCCGGCTCTCGCTCCGGCTCCGTTCGATGGCTCCCAAGGGTCGCCATCACTGCACCTCCGCTCACCTGTCCCGTTGCACTCCAACCGCATGGACTTCCGCTACACGGGGCATGCAAGATATGTATTCCGTGCAACGAAATATCTTGCCCGGCCGAAGCCGGGATGTGCGAACCGCTCCGAAGTCGATCCCGCAGAACCGTGCAACAGCCTTGCCGGCTGTTGCACGGACCCCAGATATGAAAGTCAATCTCGGCCTCTTCCGTCATCCGTGCCCTCGCGGGCAAGCTCCCAGGCGGCCCGCATGGCAAGGTCGATACCCCTTGCCGTGAACCTCATGATCCGTCCGGTCGAGCGGTTGACGGCATAGCCGAGCCTCGCGCCGTTGATCTTCCTCGTCTTGCCGAGGGACTCCGAGTGATAGCGATATTGCAGCGCCCCCCGCTTGGATCGGGCGATCTCGATCCCATCCGATTCCAACCGCCTTGCAAACTCTCCGAAGCGGTCGGGGCAGCTCTTGAGCCTCCCGACCTCCTCTGCCCTCTGGGCGATAATCGCTCGGACCCTTGCGTTCTCGGATTTGTCGGATCTCCCCTTCTTTGCCATCTCGCGCTCCTCGCGACCGGGCTGGCGCGCGTGTACCTTCGAGTTCGGGAGGCCCCTTTCGAGCTGGCTCAGGCCGTACTCCGTATCGAGCTCCTTCACCGTTCTCACACGGGATTTCGCCGCCGCCCTCGCCGGCCCGTCGTTCAGGCGCCGCCCCGTCTCAAGGTCCGTCCTATTGATGGCGAGGTGAGCGGCGAATCGGGCCGATCCATCCGACCTGCATCTTTCCTCATGCAGCACAATCACGATCTCCTGGTTGGGATAGCGCCTGGCGATGTAGTCCCTCGCGTACTCCATGCACCGCGAGGGCGTCATCGGCCCGCCGTTGCAGGAGCACTCGTCCGGGTTGAAGCCGATCACTTGATGCTGCATGTACGTGCACCTTGCGCCCTGCTTCCCGGGCCGGTTGTGCCCGGCCGACTCCCGGGTAGCGTTCATCTCCTCGAACCAGCGGTCCTCATCGATGATGTGCTGGGTATCGTGGTCCAGGACTTTCTCCCTGTCCCAATCGAAATACCGCTTGAGGTTTCGGAGGTGCTCCCTGCTCATGACGCTCGTCTGCTTGATCGCAGTCATTTTCCAACTCCCTTCAAAAGCCGCCGTCAGTCGACGAAGAGGCCGGACCATCCGTCGGCAACAGGAGGCACCGCGGCCTCTTCGTCGAATTCGGGAGACCAGAGATCGACGCTATCCGCCCGTCCCACTCGCCTTGATATCAGCCTGGCCTGGTATTCCATCCTCTTAGCCGTCTCGTGCTCGCGCGTCCCCAGGTCGAAATGCTCTTTCGTCGGCATCCGCGTGCAATCGCAGACGGGAGCTCGGAAGCACCCCGCATGTTCCCTGCCCACGCCGTTCTCCGCGGTCTTCACCACGATGACGCCGTTCTTGTCGGGGGACATTTCCGTCCACTCCCAAGGATGGATCAGGTCGTCGGCGTGCTCGCTGTAGGATGTCGACCCCGTGCCGCCCGAGGGTCCCCTGCTCGAGCTTGTTCCCATGGTGTGCCGCGTCGTCTTCCCGACCAGCTCGGTGAAATACTGGCGGTCCTCGGCCTCGCCCAGCTTCATGGCGACCTTGACGCCGCAGTTCGCCAGGATCTTCTTCCGCCCATCGCGCTCGCCGTACTTGTTCAGCTGAGAGATGTTCTGGACCGCGCCCATCCAGAACAGGTCGTACGAGCGTCCAAGGCTGAGAAGGCTCGGCAGGCACTCGACCTTAGGCAGGTTCCCCCATTCGTCACCGAGAATGGACACCGGTCGCGGCAGCTTTCCGCCAGCTGCGTCCGCGATGGAATATACGGCGGCATAAAGCTGCTCGAACAGGACCGCCGCGATCGCGTTATAGGGGGAGCCCTCGTCCATCACGTGGAGGAACAGCGCGGTCTTCTCGCTCAGGATTCTGCTCGGATCGATATCATCGCCCGAGATCATGCGCGCAATCGGTGCCGACGCATAGATCCTCAGGTTGACCTTTAGCGTGGAGACGATGCTCCTTAACTCGTTACCGCCACTCGAGATGAACTGCGAGGCACGCGAGCGGGCCGGATGCCCCTGCGGCAGGGCTCGGAACAGGTCTTTCAGCGGCTCACATGGGTCTTCGCCGGTCCCCTCCGTCCCCGAACATATGATGTGGTAGACCGTCGCGAGGTGTCTGCAGCCCCGCGGGCAGTCCTCGTCCAGCACGGCCAGAAGGATCGTCGCGGCGAGCAGCGACCGCGCGGATTCCGTCCAGTGGCTCGCCTTCGCATCGCTCTCCCCGGCGATGAGCGTACGGGCGACGGCGTCCGCGGCCTGCTCCGCCCCCGGTAGATCTCCCTCGCTAGCGAGCCTATCGACCATTTCCAGCGGATTGAACGTATCGCTCCTCTCGGGGTGCTGGGCGTCCAGCAGAAGCACCCGGTACCCGCGGCGCTCCAACTCGTCACCCGTCAACTCGATGAGCTCGCTCTTCACGTCGGACACTATGATGGTCTGCGGGTTTGAATCCCCGTCATCCTCCCCATACGTCAGTAGGTCGATTGTCGGAATCAGCAGTGATCTGGATTTTCCGGCGCCCGTTGAGCCGTCGAGAAACATATGGCGCCTCGGCTCGAACAGATACTTGGAGCCGAACAACGTCTTCTCAAACCCGTACACGAATCCCCTGTTTTTCGGCTGTCCGCGTCCACCCCAAATCACTGAGCCCCGAACGATCTCGGTTCCCGTTTTCACCCGTGCCTCTCCGAGTACGCCACCGTCGGCGGCCCGCTCCTTCGAGGAGGCCGATAGCTGCATGAGCACGAATACCGACAGGAACAGCGCGAACGAGGCGAGGCAGCCCGGGATGCAGTGAGGCGCCACGTTGACCCACCACCAAATGATGCCATCTACGCTCAGGGTGAATCCGATCGACCCGAGCTCGATTGGAAGTCCGAGGATCACGCAATCGAGGGGAATGGCGACAAGGGGCGCAAACCCCGCGGTAAGCAGGACTGCGAAAACCAGCGCCATGACCAGCTTCTCCTTCACATGAACCACCTACTCTCTCGCACGGGCAAGCAGGTCGTTGACCCAGCCTACCGCGGTTGAAACGATTGAAGTCGCCCGGTTGAGGTTTTTGAGGACAACCGGGTCGGGGCCGTAGGTATTGAGGGCACGGACCGCCTGGTTGAGATTCGTGCCGATCTTCTTCAGCTCGGTCCTGATGCCGGCAAGCTCCCCCGTATCGGCGACCCTGACCGGCTTCTCGCCGCAGAGCAGGGCGGCGTCACGCATGAAGGTAGACGCCGGCATATTCATGGTCGCCGCCTTCTCCTCGATCGCCTTACGCTGAACCTCATTCATTCGCACGTTGATGTGCGTATTCATGGAAGTCATAACCATCCAATCCGAGCGGGGTCGATACATCGGCCCCGCCACCTTTATCTAGTTGACATTGTTTGAAGCAACTGGCCGATGCGCCCAATCCTTGCCCGCGCCCATACATCAAAGGGAACTCCTGGCAATGTTCCGAGATATATATGGTATGGACGCCATTGCTCGCTGTAGACATCAAGAGCATCGAGCAGGCGTTTCCGTTCCCAGATGAGCTCCGCGGCCGAAAGCAATGGAAGGTCTCTGTTCTCGGCTCGAGCGAGCTCATCAGAAGACAAGCATGGGCTGGGCACCCGGTACCCACCGATGCAGGGCCCGGGTTCCATGATTATTTGACCTCGCAAAATGTTGCCGCTGGGGCATCAAACTCGAACTCCACAACACCGCATGAGCCATATCGATTTTTCGTAACCGATGCAATCACGGGGCGTTTTTTTAAAATCATATTGGAGTTCCGCTCTTCGGTCCTATTTCCTTTAATCGATAGAGACATAACGATATCAGCAGAGTACTCGAACATATTGCACCCCCCAATTGCCTGTAAACCAGTAGTTTGTTTGTCGTAGTTCGTCCGGTTAATCGAGGATATAGCGAAGAGCGGGCAATGAGTCTCGTCCACAATTCTGCGAAGCTCGGAAGCGACAAGCTTGAGCCCAATACGTTCATCGACAGTTCGGAGATCTTGAGGAAGCGCGACAATTTGAGCGTAGTCGACAATCACCAACGGAGGTTCGCCGTATTTAGCTGCAACTTTCTCGATGGGCTGGCGCATCCCGTCTTTCTCGATTTCACCGGACACTATAAACATACGGTCGGCGATACTGCCGGCATAAACTTCGACCATCTTGTCAAAAAGCTCGCGTTTGTCCGCGGACATATCGCCACCATACATATCATCATAGGTGAGTTCGCCGCCCGAAATACGAGTCAAGCTCTTCGCCAGCATGCTGGCACGACTGAGCTCGCCCTCGAAAACGATAACCGGGTGTCCCCCCATGGCCCAACGGTCGGCTATTTGGTGCATGAATGTGGTTTTACCGGTACCGGGCCCTCCGGGCACAATGCACAGGTACTGGCGTATTCCGCCGAGAATCGTATCTAGGCCTTGGTGTTCGATATGGCCGAGCGGCTTATTCCTCAAGATGTCAAGTGCGGTTTCATCAAGCCCGATGCTCATCGAATCTACAGCTTGCACGGCTCGCTCACCTCCAATTCACGAAGGTAAGAAAAGAAACTCGATTCGAGAATATAGATGCGGCGATGGAGCGCGATGGCACGTCCGCTCTCCTTCATAAGCTTTGACGCCGTAACCGGGCTGAGACCGGTTATCTTACACACTTCCGCGATACCCAAAAGGCGCTCATGGCCCAAGCTGGGACTGAAAGAATCCGCAGGTGAAGCCTGTACGGCAGCGTACGGCTCATTCGATTCAACCGGCATGGTAGAATCCTTTCTGGCTGGCTCGCCCCTCCCCTCGGTCTGCAAACTTTGATGGGAAGGGCGGGCGGCTATTAAATTGCGACCAAGTTAATACTCCAAACGTCGGGCTGGTCAGGCGTTTACTTGAAAATCAGTTTAATGCTTTTAATTCTTAGTTTTCAATCTTTTTTCAATCTTTCTTCGCTTTTCTTTTGAACTAACATGGACATACCTTCTTACCTGCGTTAACATCATGAAAAACGACAGGAGGAAATATGCCACGTCTCCCAGTATCAGGCATGAAGATGAAAAAGGTTAAAGTCGGAACAACTGTTCAGGTCCAAACCGCTGACGAAATCGACTCCCTTCGCAACACGAAATCGGATTCTATTAGAACCCCCGGCGAGGCAATCGATTTCGTCTTTAAGCTCATCATGAGACTTGACCCCGAGGTTGCGCGCTCTCTAGATAAGACCTGTGTCCAAGGCATCTCTTCGATTGACGATGAGCTGAGTCGCCTACGCCATGACGGTTCCGAGAATATGGCCGTCGCATCAAAGCGGCTTCAACAGGAGCAGTTTTCCGCACTCCACGAACATCTATCCAATCTGTACGAAGATGATGAGGTCGCCATGGGCATGAGACGAGTAGATCTTCTTGGTGACGATTTTGCCGTCTTCCCCTCCGATTGGGTCCTCCTGGAACCCGAAAGCGCTGCAAAGGCATGCAACCAGGTTAGCGTTATCGAAATTCACAGCGGAGCCGAATACTGCGCCCCTCATTTCGTCTTTTTCCATAACGGCGAGTACGACAAGAACGATAAGCTCGAGAAAGCGACCGAATTATGGCCGCAAATGAAAGACGTCCGTCGAGATGAAGTGAAGCTCGTGGCGGACGATAACGGCAAGTACCTCAACATGAAGGAACATCTTGCCGCACCGATTATTTGCTACTTTAACCTTCTCGACGCTTCGTACTATCAGTCGGTCGAAATGACACCTCCGTATAATGCCGTAATCAATCGAATCCGTTAAAACGGTAGGGCCCCAATTGGGGCCCTACCGTTTTAACTTTTTAGGAGATCGTCCAGTACTGAAGCAGCCTTCTGGTCGTTTGCCTCGATGAAATGGCTATAGATAGACAGTGTTGTCGATGGGCTGGCATGGCCCAGACGCGCTTGTATCGTCTTAATATCCGCATTGGCTCCAACGAGCAAAGTTGCTTGAGTATGTCTCAGCTCATGAGGCTTCAGCCCGCTATAACCCGTATAGCGGGTACGTTTGACGCCGTCACTCCCAATGACTTCCCTGCTCTCCTCAAAAGTACCGAAGCCGTTTTTCGCCGCAAACAGCCTAAACGCCCTTGAATAGTTATGTCCATCCATCCGGGTCACAAGAGCCCGTTTGCCGTTAGCGGCGTCAACGACCCCAATGGAATGGACAATGGGCGTTTCTCCAGTCTGCCCCACTGCAAAGGAATCGAACTCACTCCGCTGAATGACTTTCCACCTGTCCAGATAATCGGCAAGTTCATTTCCAACCGAGATCTTACGCCTGCTCATCTTTGATTTAGGCGGCCTTAACGTCCTGTCATTCGTGTACTGCTTTACTACCCTTAGCGTCCTGGCTTCAGGGTCATAATCTTCCCATGAAAGACCCAGGGCTTCCCCCTTCCTCAAACCGCAGAGAAGCAGAAGCATTGTGCATGTGATAAAGGAAGATGGCTTCTCCTCCAAAAGGACGGCAAGAAGCCTTGCCGCCTCATCGGCGCTCAGCGCCTTACGAGCCTCGACATTCTGCTTGGGCAGCTTCACTCCCCTACAAGGGTTTTTGCCCACAAGGTCGTTATCGACGGCATCCTCCATTATCTGTTTGAGCTTGATGTGGATGCGGCGAATTTCACTTTCGCTGAATCGGCCTTCTTTTCTAGCCTTGGCATAAGCAGTGCGAACGTCATCCGATTTAAGCCGAGTGAGATCGGGATTGCCGAACAGCTCGCGTATGTGACGAATGTCCAAACCTTCACGCTCGTAAGCAAGAGGTGATCCCATGGTCGACTCCCTGTTCGCGTGAAACCTGTCCGCATAATCCGATAGGCCCAGAGGACCATTGCCACGGTTGGAAGCGCCCTCAAGCTCAGCTCTATAGGCCTCCAGCGCCTTGGTGACTTCACTCGGCCAGTTTTTCGGGTTCTTGCTTCTGCAGTGAACCCTGCGTGACGGACTACGGCGGTACCGTCCTGTCTCCGGGTCTTTTCCCAGGGAGAAATAAATCCGATAGACGCCTTTGCTCTTATCGATACATTCCGATGTGCCGCGAGCGGTCTTTTTTATCAATCCCTGCAATCATATCCCTCGTTAGATTTTCGATTAGGCTTGCTGGCAAAGCTTTAAAGGCTTTGCCAGCAAGCCTAATCGAAACTTTTCACACTTTCAAGTCTCACTAAGTGTGAAAAGAGTGGGAAATCCGATTCTAATAGCTAGCTCGGTATTTGCTATTTACCTATATTTACCTGCATTTATTTTAAATTCAGTGAAATTGGTCTTATCTCGGTAAATGCAAAAGTCACGTACTCGTAAAGCGGGGGTCACCGGTTCGAGCCCGGTCGCTGGCTCCATTGCACAAGATAGCCGCCTTCGGGCGGCTTTTTTGTTGCCGATTTTGAGTACGTGTGTGCCAATCCAAACATCGCCACGTCGGCAGCTCCCCTATTCAATAACAGAAAACCCCGCCAAACGTGATTCCCCTAGGGAAAGCACGTTTGGCGGGGTCCTAGCGTGGTTTCCCTAGGGGAATCACGCCAACACGCGAACAGCTGCTCAACCGAGCAGCGCGTTACTCCTCCCAGTAAGCATCTGCAAGTAGCTTAAAGCAGATCTTCTTGACCGGCTGCGCGCCATCGCCCGGGAACTCGAGCGTGGGCATATGAGGCTCGCCGGCAACGAACAGCGCAAACTTATCGTCAGCAAGATCGCCGGCGATCGAGGCGTCGGAATCGACCAGATCGTAGTCGTCCTTCTCGTCAAACTCCTGGACCAGCGTCAAGCTGCCCGTAGCGACCTTAAAGGCCTCGCGACCCTCGACATCGATCTGCAGGTCGTGATAGCGCTGATGCGTCTCATAGTGAGCCTCGGCCTCGGGACGCGTCGTGGGAGCCATGACGTTCGCATAGACCTTGTCGCCCAGAATCGGATGGCTGCCGACCTCGAGCTGCGCCGGATCGTTCTCCTCGAGCCAGTCGATCAGCACGTCGAGGCCCTTGAGCATTCCGCGGTACTCCTCGATATCGCCCAATGCACCGTAAATCATCTAAATCCCCTCTCGGATCGTTTCTTTGGCGGCTACGCGATAAAAGCGTTACCGCCGCTGTTGCCGCCCACATACGTCTCGACCAGGGTAAGGTCGGGATTGAACACGACAACGTCGGCGTCGCGCCCCGACATAATGCTATCGCACTTGTCGTCGACATGAGCTAGCAATCGATGCCGGGGCCGACGCCCAAGCCCTTACAGCTCGGTCACGACAACGCCGTTGTAGACCTCGTCCCAACGATCCATAACCAAGTGGCCAGTCATGGGATCCATGGCGTTGAGCTTGCCGCAGGTGTTGGCGGTACGCAGCACCGTCTCGTCGTCTGCGCCAGCAGCAATGGCATGCGCGAAGCCTGCGATAGTGGAGTCACCAGAGCCCGTGGCGTTAACGGCAGGGATATCGGGCGTCTTTGCGCGGAACGCACGGCCGTTGTGGAAGCCAACGGAGCCGGCAGCACCCATGGACACGACGACCCAGGGGATATCGGAGAAGCGGGCATCAGAGGCGAGCGCGGCGCGGAGCTCGTCCACATCGTCGGTGGTAAAGCTCGTGCCCAGAAGGCCGTTGATCTCGGTCAGGTTGGGCTTGACCAGCTCGGGCTTAATTTCGGACTTAAGGGCGGCCTCGAGCGAAGCACCCGAGGTATCGAGCAGCACCTTGGCTCCGGCGTTCTCGGCAATGCCCGTGATCTTGGCATAGTAGTCTGCCTCGACACCGCGGGGCAGCGAACCCGAAATGGTGACGACGTCGGCCTTGCCCGCAAGCTCGGTAAACTTGGCGGTAAAGGCATCGAGCTCCTCGGGGGCAATTGTCGGGCCACTCTCGAGCAGCTCAGTCTGGTTGCCGGCGTGGAGGATGTTGAGGCAAATGCGAGTCTCGCCCTTGATGGGCACAAAGTCGTTGTTAATACCGTTGGCGTCCATGAGCTCAGCCATGTAGGCGCCCATGTGGCCGCCGAGCAGACCGGTTGCCACAACGTCGTCGCCCAGCTGACCCAGCACACGGGCCACGTTGAGGCCCTTGCCGCCGGCGGTCTTTTCGGGCGTCACGCGGTTGACGTCGTCGATAACGAGCTCATCGAGCTGATAGCGCGTATCAACAGACGGGTTCATCGTAACGGTGAGGATCATTTTTAGCTCCTTATCTCGCAGGCTCCTTGTGCCTCGCGATACGAGTCGACAAAACGGAATTACAGAATCTCAATCGTGAACGAGCGAACGACGGTCTCCTTGGGCTTGGCGACAAGGCAGCCGCGCTTATGCTCAAGCACGTCGTCCTCATCGGAGCAGGTCGAGAGACCGCCCCAAGGCTCAACCGCCACAAAATCGCCCTCGGGCTTGCTCCACACAATGAGATATGGGAAGCCCTCAAAGCTCAGGCGGACGCCCTTGTCCTCGCCCTTTTTGGAAAGCGTGACCTGATGGCTCTCGAGCACGTCAAAGATGGTCTCCGCAAAATCGAAGAGCTCGTGCGACAGGGGCAGCGTCTTTCCCACCATGGGGTTCTTGGAGCGATTGGTCACGTCAATCAAGCCAGTCGAGGGGACGGCAGTGCAAAGCTCAGCAGCCTCGTCCTTCTCAAAGCGCAGCTCGTAGTCCGTATAGGCCTCGCCCTCATCGAGCGGACACCTAAATCCGGGATGACCGCCAATAAAGAACGGCATGTCCTCGGTGCCCTCGTTGGTGACCTCGTAGGAAACGCGCACGGCAGCGTCCTCGAGCGTATAGCGGGCGACAAGCTTAAACGGATACGGATAATCGCTCAGCAGCGCGGCGTTATCCTCCGAAGCCAGGCACATCGCCAGCTCGTTCTCGCTCTGGCTCAGCAGCTTCCACTCCTGTTTGCGCGCAAACCCATGGCGAGCGAGCTTTACATGATGCCCGGCAAACGTCATGGCGTTGTTATCGCGCAAGCCTCCGCAAATCGGGAAGCAAATCGGTGCCTGGCCGGACCACACGGCGGGATCGCCCTGCCACAGATACTCGCGACCTCCGGCCTCGATCGAGGTAAACGAACCACCAGCCGTGGACACCTTAATAGAAATCGAATCGTTGGAGAGAGCGTATTCCATTGCCCATCCTTTCGAACAACTGCTTTTTGCTCGCAAGTACCCGTCTCGGCCCTAACCAAAGGACAAACCCGCACGTTCATCGATGCGTCCGGTATCCCAGCCATGTAACGGGGTACCATACAGACATTGATGCAATTACAGCTGAAAGGCCTTCTTATGCGAACCATCATCCTCTACGCCTCGCGCCATCACGGCAATACGAAAAAGCTCGTGGACGCCATCGTCGAGGCACACCCCGAGATCGATACCCTCGACGTCAAGGCGCTTGGCAAAAACGAGTACCCCGACCTGCACGAATACCATCTGATTGGCGTCGCCACGGGCATCTATTACTCCGAGATCGACAAGGACATGGCACGAGTGCTCACGAACGTGCTGCAGCCGCAGGACAAGGTGTTTGGCCTTATGACCTACGGTGGCAAAAACAAGTGGTACGGCAAGGATATCGATGGCATCTGCCGCATGAGGCAGGCCATCTTTATGGGTGTCTACGGCTGCCCCGGCTTTGATACGTGGGGGCCGTTCAAACTCGCCGGCGGTGTCCAAAAGGGACACCCAACCGCTGAGGAAATTAAGGGCGCCGTCGACTTCTTCGATAAGATCGAAGACGAATATGGCGATATCATCGTCGAAGAGTACACCAAGCGCGAGAAGCGTCTAGCATACGAGAAGGAGCATCCTGCAGGAGGCCTGGTGGCCGGCGTCAAGCGCACGGCAAAGAAGATCGCTAACAAGCTGTAACTGTAAAGGTGCTTTTGAGCGTTTAACCCATACGGCGGGTCCGAGCAGATTCGGGCCCGCCGTCTTTTTCTATCGTTACTCGGTAAAGGCGTTGCCGACGCTCTGGCCGCCAACATACGTCTCGACGAGGGTAAGCTCATGGTCGAACACGACAAAGTCGGCGTCGCGACCCGGCATGATGCTGCCGCACTTATCCTCGATGTGCGCGGAGCGTGCCGGCACCTCGGTTGCCATACGAATGGCGATATCGGCGCTGGCGATGCCCCAGTCGACGATGTTCTTGACGCCCTGGGCAAGCGTGAGCACCGAGCCGGCAATGCTCTTGCCGTCGGCGAGCCAGCACAGGTTGTCCTTCATGATGACGTCCATGCCACCACTGGTGTAGCTGCCCTCGGGCATGCCGCCGCAGCCCAGGCAGTCAGTGATGAGCACCGTGTGTTGCCAGCCCTTTGCCTGCAGCAGCGCCTTGATGGCGGCAGGGTTAACGTGCTTGCCGTCACAGATGATCTCGGCGTAGGTCTCGGGCGTGGACATGGCAGCGCCCACGACACCGGGCTCACGGTGATGCAGCCCGCGCTGACCGTTATAGGTATGCGTAAAGCAGCTGGCACCGGCGTTGATGGCGGCGATGCACTCATCGTAGGTGGCGTCGGAGTGACCGATGCTGGTGACCACACCCTTGGCGTTCAGAGCAGCCGCATAAGCAGCGGCACCGTCGCGCTCGGCCGCCATGGCGCTCTTAACGATGCGACCACCCGCAGCCTCCTGCCACTGATCGAAGACCTCCTCGGAGGGATCGATGAGGTAAGCGGGGTTCTGCGCGCCCACGTGCTTCATGGTAAAGAAGGGGCCCTCCAGGTAGATGCCCTGAATGCGGGCACCGCAGAAGTCGGGGCCGCGACCCTCGTCCGCCTGAGCGATGGCGGCGCAGGCGTCCTTGATCTGCTCGACGCCATCGGTGAACGTCGTGGGCAGCCAGCTGGTGGTACCGCGACGGGCGAGCTCGGTCGAGCTGATATCGATGCCCTCGGGATCGTTATCGGTAGTTGAGTGGTTGTAGAAGCCATGGATGTGAGTATCGACCATACCCGGTGCGATCCACGATCCCGTGTAGTCCTTAATCTCGCAAGAGGGCTCGTCGGCCTGCCAGGCGCCAAAGACGCCATCCTCGACCATAAGATAGCCGCCCAGTTGCGGGCCTGCCGGCAAGAAGAACTTGTCAGCCTTAATTGCGTACGTGCTCATATGCACTCCTCGCTTCTAAAGCAGTTGACTGTGGTGATGCTTATACCCAGCTCACGTAAACAAAAAGCGCCCGCCCGCCGTTATGAGCGGACGGGCGCCCTTACAGGGGGACGCGATTAAGCGGTGAAGGGGTGAATCGTCACGCCCTTAACCACGCGGTTGACCGTGCCAGTGGGGCTCGGCGTGTCGGGCGTGTTGCCCACGCGCACGGAGTTGAGCAGGCTGATAGCCTGGGCAAACATCACGAACGGCAGAGCAAGGTAGCCCTCGGGAAGTGCCTCGTAGCCCTTAAAGGTGAAGGACTCGCCCTCGTAGACGGTGGCACCTTCCTGCTGAACGGCGATGGTGTGCTGAGCGATCTCGTCGCCACCGATCTCGTTGAGGATGTCGATGTCGTACTGACGGGTGTAGGCGTCGTTATTGACGAACACGAAGACGAGCGTCTTATCGTCGACGAAGGACTTAGGTCCATGACGATAGCCCATGGAGGTGTCGTAGGAAGTAGCGACCAGACCGTGAGCGAGCTCGAGGATCTTGAGCTGGCTCTCCTGGGCAAGGCCACCGAAGGAGCCAGAACCCAAGTAGGTCACGCGGTTGAAGTCGCCAGCCAGGTAATCGGCGATCTCGGGCTCACGGGAGATGACCTCCTCGCCCATCTTGGCAATCGTCTCGACCCACTCGGCCTTCTGCTCGTCAGAGGCAGTGTCAAAAATAAGGGTGGAGAGCAGGGTCATGCAGGAATAAGAACCGGTCATGGCGAAGCCCTTGTCGTTGGCGCGCGGGATGAGCAGCGTCAGCGCGTTGGGATCATCGGCAGACTCGACGGCGAGCTTGCCCTCGGGAGCGCAGGTGATGTTGAGGAACTTGACGTTGTGGACGAGCTCCTTGGCAACGGCAACGGCGGCAAGGCTCTCGGGGCTGTTGCCAGAGCGGGCAAAGGAAACCACGAGCGTGGGATCCTCGGCGCGCAGGAAGTCGCGCGGGGCGCTCACGATGTCGGTCGTGGCGATGGGCTTAAAGTCGTAGAGATCAGTGTTGCCAGCGTGACGCAGGTACGGGGCGCAGGTATCGCCAACGTAGTCGGACGTACCGGCACCGGTGAAGACAACGGACAGACGACCCTCGCCCATAGCGCGAGCCTCGGCCAGGAAGGCCTCGATGGCCTCCTTGTTCTCGCGATAGATGTTGAGCGTATCACGCCAAAGCTCGGGCTGCTGAGCAATCTCGGCCGTGGTGATCTGGGCGCCGAGCTCGGTGAGCTCCTCGACACTCTTCTCGAACATTTCTAATACCTCTCTCTAGAAGTAATCCTCTGACGTGCAATTATACACTTCGGTTGGTTATCTGGTAGTAACCAGTTAAATGCAAAGAATCATCATATGGAAACGATGCGAACACTAGTCGCTACGCTGGTGGTAAACCTTGTATTTAAACTGATCGGCACGAGCAACCGAGAGTGTGTACTCCACAACCTCGTTTGACTCGTTATACGTAGTCCTGACCAAATCGAGCACAGGCGAGCCCTCGACAATTCCCAAAAGGTGAGCGTCGGTGGGACGGGCTATGCTCGCATAGAACTCCTCTTCGGCCACGCGTATCTTTTGCTGAAAGTCTTGCTCAATCACATCGTATAGCGGCTTACGCTCCAGCAGCGGTCGCTTTAGGGACAGAAATTGACGAACTGGTAGATAGCTGCGTTCGACCATCATGGGCATGTTGTCGGCAGAACGAAGGCGCTTAAGCTTAAAAATGCGATCACCGATACGCAATCCCATATGCTCGGCCAGATTTTTATCGGCCTCCATCTCGCAAAACTCGAGAATCGTGGTCTCGGGGTCGCGACCCATCGCGCGCATCTGCTCGGTAAAGCTGTAGGACTGCATAAGATTGGTTGCCTTTGCCGAACGGTCGGTCACAAAGGTACCGCGACCGTGCTGCCGAACCACCAGTCCTAAACGCTCCAGTTCCTGCAGAGCCAGGCGTACCGTAGTACGCGAGAGACCATAGCGCTCCGAAAGTTCGCGCTCGGAAGGAATCATGTCACCGGCGCGATATTCATGGTCGATCTTTTCGGTCAGAATATCGACCAGCTGATCGTACAGCGGTTGCTTACGCGCTCCGATCGCCATCCTATCCTCCCTTTTGCTCGAATTCGGCTAACTACCTAGGGTGTTTAGCATTATCTGTCTGCCACACCCGAATCATCAAGAAAACAAAAGCCGCGCGCTCTTTCGAGCACGCGGCTTTTAACATACACATGGCTTAAGGGGTCGGGGTGTGAGCCGCGTAGGGACACACCCCTCAAGCTAGAGCCTTACCAGATGCTCGGCCAGAGACCAAGCGGGCCAGCGCCCAGGATGCCAAGGACGAAGAGCAGGAGAATGCCCTTAGTCGGGGTCCAGCTGTGCTTAGCGAACATGTAGTAAAGCAGCAGCGTAAGCATAAGCGGGACGAGCTTCGGGACGATGGTGTTGAGGGTGTCGGCAACAGAGAAGTTGACCGGATCCTCGGTGACGGTAGCGTAGGTCACGGACTCCATGCCGTTGCCCAGATCGGCGACGCCGCACTTGACCTCGTTGCCGTCGGCATCGGTGGCGGTGAGGGCGTTGCCGTCCTCATCGGTCATGGCGATGGTACCGGCCTCAGCGGTCTCGGTATCGATGCCCTCCATACCGGTGAAGTTCTCGGCCTCCTTCTCGGAGACGATCACGGTAGTGGGAGAGAGGCCACGGGTGGTGCCGTTGGGGATCTGGAGGTTGATCTGGGTGCCACCCATGGTGACGACCAGGCAACCGACGACGAAGACGCCCATGATGGAAGCGGCACGCGTGAAGGCCTGCATGTTGGCGGTCAGAGCGTCAATAGCGCTGGTGCCAAGCTTGTAGGACCAGTTCATGAGCCAGAAGCGCAGAGCGAACTGGACGGCGTTGAAGATCACCAGGAAGATGATCGGCGCAGCGGCGTTGCCGTTGATGGCCATGTTGGAGGTGATGCCGGCCGTGATAGGCACGAGCGTCAGCCAGAACAGGGCGTCACCGATACCACCGAGCGGGCCCATTGCGGCGACGCGGACGGCGCGGATCGTGGGGATGTCAACCTTGTTCTGCTCGAGCGAAAGCACGATGCCCATAACAAAGGTGACGAGGAACGGGTGGGTGTTGAAGAACTCCAGGTTGTGGCTCATGGAAGCCGCGAGGTCGTTCTTGTTGGTGTGGATCTTCTCCAGACCGGGGATGATGGAGTAGAGCCAGCCAGCGGCCTGCATACGCTCGTAGTTGAACGAGGCCTGCAGGAAGCAGGAGCGCCAAGCCATCTTGTTGAGGGTCTTCTGGTCGAGCTGCGGAGCAGGAGTGAGATCCTCGTAGTGCTCCGGGATCACATACTCATTAGATGCCATCTTCGAAGTCACCTCCGTCAGAAACAGCTGCACCCTTCAGCTCGGTCTGCTGCTGGAAGTCCCAGAAAGCGATGCCGAAGCCGATGAGAGCGAGGATGAGCAGAGCAGGGGTTGCCAGCGAATCGTTGGCAACGGTGATGAGCGCGAGGCCGAAGCCCATGAGGAAGAAGCCCCACATATCGCGGTTCATCATAACCTTGAGCAGGACGGCGAAGCCGACGAAGCGCATCATGCCGCCTGCAGCGGACAGACCGGTCTGCAGCCAAGTCGGGATGGCAGAAGCGATGGTCTGACCGATGGTAGCGCCAGCGATGAAGAACAGGGTGACGACGACAGCGAAGATCAGGCCGAGCAGAGCCATGGCGAAGTAGTTCAGGCGCTCGATGCCCTTGGTGTCCGCGTTGTGAGCCATGTTATCGGCCGTGGACATAAGCGGGGACATAAGCGTGAAGACCAGGGTGACGCCAAGCTGGCCAAGCAGAGCGAACGGAATGGCGAGGCCGACTGCCGCGTTGGGCTCGAGGCCCGTGGCGATAGCGAGAATGGCTGCCATGATGCCGCCGATGACGGCGTTAGGCGGCTGAGCGCCTCCGATCGGCATGTTGCCGATCGTCATGAGCTGATAGGTACCACCCACGAGAAGACCGGTGTTGAGGTCGCCAAGGATAAGACCGATGACGGCGCCGGTGACGATGGGCTGATAGAGAGACTCGAGGAAGTCAAACTGGTCGATTGCCGCGATGAACGTGACGACGAAGACCAGAGCGATCTGGATGATCGAGTATTCCATCTTGCTCCTCCTTTCAAAATGTATGTACGCACTTTGGATATCACGTACAGAACGTCAGGGTTTCACTCCTGACAACGTGGATCACGAGGATTACGAGAAGAGCTTGCTCGTGTCCTCAACAGGCGTGCTCGGAACGCGCCTGATCTCCAACTCCACCCCCAATTCCTGCAGCTCTTTAAACGCAGCGACATCCTCGTCGTTAACTGCGACGGAGGTGGCGACTTGGCGCTTTCCTTCCGACATGTGCATGTTGCCGATGTTTACCTTCTTTATAGGCACACCGCCCTTGACGAGCGTAAGCACGTCTTCCGGTGTTTCGGCCACGATGAAGATCTTCTGGCGCGGGCTCGCCTTGCCAATGACGTCGATGGTCTTCTGCAGGGAGAAGAAACGCGTAGCGACGCCGGCGGGAGCGGCCATCTTCATGAGGTTCTGGCGCATGGTGTTGGACGCCACGTCGTCGTTGGCGACGAGGATGAGGTTGGAGCCCAGAGTGGAGTTCCACTGGGTGGCAACCTGACCATGAACCAGTCGGTTATCGATGCGGGTAAGAAGAATGTTGGGTTCTGCCATGTTGATCAGCTTCCTTTCGATATTTGCTGACGACAGTTACTTAATCTCCTGAATCGCGTAACGCGAAACATCTACGACGGCTCCGGATCGGACTTTGATCTGGACCTTCTCGCCTTCGATGCCTTTGACGGTTCCGTAGATACCGCCGGCGAAAAGAACCTCCTGACCCGGCTTGAGCTCGGTGTGCAGCTCCTTGAAGTACTTCTGCTTCTTCTTCATGTTGATTTGCGACCAGATGGTGTAAATCAAGCCCATGATGACAAGCAGGCCTAAAAGGGCGACCGAGGAGCTCAGGACGTTGGCTCCGAAATCGGCCATTAGATGCCGTCCTCGTCGCCGAAGATATCCTCTTCCTCGGAACCGGCAACGGATGCGACCGTCTGGGCGGTGATGCCCGTCTGGCCAACGGTCACGGCCTGCTCGCCAAGCTCGGCGAGCGTGGCATTGCCGCGGAGGAACAGAAGCTCAATAACCATGGGAAGGTTGGTGCCAGTCAGAACCTCGACGTTGTCGACATCCTGGGCAATCATCATCGACTGGTTGAACGGGGTGCCGCCAAGCAGGTCGGTAAAGACGAGCACGCCATCGCACTCCTCGCGCATGGCGGTAATAGCGGCGCGGAGATCCTCACCGTAGGATGCGGCCTGGTCGCCCTCAAAAGGAACGACGGTAAAAGCAGGCTGGTCGCCGGCAACCATAGCGATAGCGCTTGCAAGGCCGGGTGCGAACTGTCCATGACCGGTAAGAATAAAGCCAACCATTCAAATTTCCCTTCCGAAGGTGTGTACAATCTGAGTCCGATGATTTTCGGAAGCCAGCGGGCGCTCGCCCTTAAAGCTTCTTAGAAAGCGTTCTTTGAAGACCAGTGGTTTCTAAACTGGTAGTAACCACGTGACGTGTTGTTGTCACTATATCACCCCAGAAGAGGTCGCTTTCGTTGATTCATACGGTAAAACGTTTTTGCACCGCTCACGGTGATATTTCGACCGTTTACCGGTCGTTAACACTTCTACCTGCGGTTTTGAAACCGTTTCGAAATGCTTTGGCAAAAGATCGGAACTTTTCCTGTCCCTAAACAACGCAGGGCGGCTAATAATAGCGTGTAGAAAAATTGCAGGTCATTGTGAAGATATGTGAATTGGTCTTTTTGACTTAATACCAGTTAGAACCAGTTTTGAGATTATCGGTGAACGGTAGTTTTCGACCGTTCACCGGTCACTTGCAATCGTTTGCAGTTGTTTTCCCAGATGAATTAGGGAAACGCGATGGAGCGTTTGCGCGGGCGCAGGAAATTTTGGCATTTGTCCTTATCCCCCACGCGCCAAACTCCGGCATCCAAAATGAGCTAATGGCTCACGCTAATCGTTTTCAATCATTACTTACTCAGTATCCGTAATTATTTATCGTTTATCGTTAATTCTGATATGATACAAGTATCATCCCAAACGCCGATTGGAGGGGTTATGGTCCATCGAAACGCATCTATATCGAATGAAACCATCAGCCGCGAACAGACGATAGCCAAACTGAGGAAGCTCGCTCGCATCTGCAAATGGGCCACGATCTGCATTACCACCGCGCTCGCTCTGGGACTCCTCGCAGTCATTGCGATTGACCTTCTACTCATATTGCCTGGCCTCTCCCAAGGGTCGTGTCTCCAATCCGTAGAACTTCAAGCCGGCGAAGGGCCGTGCCTTGCTATCGTCGGCACCGATGCGCAGGCCCCACTTATGCTCGTCGCACACGATGGTCACACTGCCATAGGGAGTCTCTTGATGACATGTCTCGCGCTTACCATCGCGATAAGCGTGCGCAGGCTTTTCCTCAACATTGAAAAGGAAGGCAGGCCCTTTGACCTTGAATGTAACCAGACACTTCGTCGAGTAGGACATTTATTCCTTATCGGCGGCGTTGCCGTGAGGCTTCTTGGCGCCGTAATCACGGGAATGATACTCTCAGGATTTGGCGGCAGCTTTACGGATGCGTTCGTCGGCCAGTTATTCGAGCCCTCCATGCTCTTTGCAGGCCTGATTATTTGCCTGATTGCCAGCATCTTCCGCTACGGGTATATCCTGCAAAAACAAGATGACGAGTTGCTCTAGGGGGAATCCATGATTATTCTGCGGCTTGACCGCATGCTCGCCGAACGCAAGATTTCATCCAAAGAGCTTGCGGAACGTGTGGGCATCTCCCAGGTCAATATGTCACGCATTAAGACGGGCAAGGTTTCTGCCATACGTTTTTCAACTCTTGACGCGATATGCCGGGCACTCGACTGCCAACCGGGCGATGTACTGGAATATATATCCGATGATGAAGCCGATAGCCTTTTTGGGCTTAAAGATGAATAGCCATAATTAAACTGCCGATCACGCTCTCAACGCAAATAGCCCGCCAGAACGACTTCCGTACTGGCGGGCTACTTGTTGTCTATCGGCTAGATGCTCGATGAGCCGTGCAACTCTTTACGCAAACAGGCCGTAGATGCTGATGTTGGCCTTGGCGTAGAGGCCGTTCGCATACTCGGTCCACTTGGAGCTGGCGCTCGAAGCCTGCGAGGAATACTGCTGGTAGGCGGTGTAATAGGCGGTCATGGCCTGCTTATAGGTAGCGCTATCGGCCGTAAAGGCATCGTCAGCGAAGGCCTTAGCGTAGGTGCTACCGGCGTCCTTCCAAGTGCCCTTTGAGCTATCCCACTCGTCGCCGGCAAGGTTGATGATGTAGTCGGCGTAATCCTTGCTCGCGGTGTCCTCGTTGCCGTCAGCAGGCTCGGTCGGGGCGGTCGGCATGCTTGCGGAGCTGTCGCCGACCTTCTTCCTGTAGAGCTTCTGCAGCATAGCGGACTGGCGGACGATCTGCTTGGCCTGGTCCTTGGACACGCCATACTGCGTGGCCATGGTCTTGTAGTCGGAGGTGCCGATGGAATCCTCGGCGTACTTCTTCATCTCCTTGGAAGAGACGGTGATGCCCTCGTCCTCGGCAGCATCGAGCAGGATCTTGTTGCGCACGTAGGACAGGATGACGTCGGCAGAGGGAGCGGTGTAGTTGCCATCGCCATCCTTGACGGTGTCGAGGCTGTACTGGCTCTCGATGGCCTCGCGCGCGGTGATGTCGCTCTTCTTGCCGTTGTAGCTGTAGCTTGCCACGGTCGAATCGAGCTGGTCCTCGGTGAGGGTCGCCGAGCCGACGCCCTTGCCGCCAAAGCCGCCATTGCCAATAAAGAAGCCGATCACCGCAGCGATCACGACTGCAACCACGAAGGTGGCAATCATCGTCTTCTTGTGCTTGGATGCATGGTCGTCTTCGTCGGAACCCAGGATATCGTCGTCCTCGTCCTGTTCCTCGGGCATGAGGTTCTCGTCAGCGGCATCCGCGGCAATCTGAGCCTCCAGACGGGCGTCCTCCTCCTCGGCCGTCGTACCGGCAGCAATGTGCTCGGCAGACGTACCGGCGACCAGATCGACCTTCTCGTCCTCGTCACCGTCGGGGCCTTCGCCGCGCTCGATGATCTGGATGCCGTCGATTTCGTCCTTCTCGTCCTTCTTTTGGATCAGACCCATATCAGTTACTCCTTGTTAGGAAACATAGTCCTCAATAGAATACGCCCGACAGAGAGCCGGGCGTATTGATTCTTAGGTTATACGCAAACACTTAAGTACTATTTAGGCGTTTGCAGTCTGCATGCCTTAGGCCAGGTGCGCGATAACGGCATCGGCAAAGGCCTGCGTGCCCACAGCGCCCTCAACGGAGCCGGTCTGGGCACGACGAACGTCGCCGGTAACCTGCTCACCCTCGTCGAGCGTGGTAGAAACGGCGGCGCGAATGCGATTGGCCGCGTCGTTCTCGCCCAGGTGATCGAGCATCATAGCCGCAGACAGAATCTCGGCCGTGGGGTTAGCGATATCCTGGCCAGCGATATCGGGCGCGGAGCCGTGCGTTGCCTCAAAGATTGCGCAGTCGGCACCGATGTTGGAGCCAGGAGCCATACCCAGACCGCCCACTAGGCCGGCGCACAGGTCGCTCACGATGTCGCCGTACAGGTTGGGCAGCACCAGGACATCGAAGTCGTTGGGGTTCTGGACCAGGCCCATGCAGGTGGCGTCGACAATCTTGTCGTTGAACTCGATATCGGGATAGTTGGCGGCCACCTCGCGCGCAACGCGCAGGAACAGACCATCGGTCGCCTTCATGATGTTGGCCTTATGCACGGCCGTCACCTTTTTGCGGCCGCAGCGGCGAGCATACTCAAAGGCATACTCCACAATGCGGCGGCTCTTGGCGATGGAGATCGGCTTGATTGAAATGGCGGAATCAGCGGCGAAGGGCTTCTGACCCGAGCGCTCGACAAGCTGCGAGAGCTCCTCGACCTCGGCAGCGCCCTCATCGAACTCGATGCCGGCGTAGAGGTCCTCGGTGTTCTCGCGCACGATGACCAGGTCGACGTCGCGGAAGCGCGAGCCGTCGCCCGGCTGCGACAGGCAGGGGCGCACGCAGGCGTACAGGTCGAAGTGCTTGCGCAGGGCCACGTTAACGCTGCGGAAACCCGTGCCGACCGGCGTGGTGATGGGGCCCTTGATGGCAACCTTGGTCTCGGCGACCGCATCGAGCACATGCTGGGGCAGCGGCGTGCCAAACTCGTCCATGACGCCGGCGCCGGCCTCCTGGACATTCCAGTTGATCTGGACACCGGTGGCCTCGACCACGCGGCGCATGGCCTGCGTAATCTCGGGACCGATACCGTCACCGGGGATCAGGACTACATCGTGCGCCATAATCTGTTACTCCTCGTCTTCGGCGTCGTCAGATTTTTTAACGCTAGCACGCTTCTTCTTTTTGGAGAGATCCAGGCCAAAACGTTTAACAAGCATTTCGCAAATCTCGCTCGAACGGGCCTTGAGATAGCTGCCCTTACCGTTCTCGGCATCGAACTTAAGGCGCAGCGCGAGCTTCTCGGCGACCTCGGCGTCAATCTCGCCCTGGCCAAACTCGTACAGGCAACCGAGCATGTCGCGATACTCGAGGTCGCCGTGGTAGCACTGGATGGCCTCGTCCAGGATGGGCCAAGCCTCGCGCGAACGCTCGACGCTCGTGGCACCCCACACGCACAGCAGGCGGAAGGCGGCATAGCGCAGCGTGGAGGAAATCTCGTCGAACAGCGCGGTCTCGGCGCCCTCAAAGGCATCGCCCAGCTGCTCGGGGCAGGTGGTGGCGAGCGCCGCAAGGGCATCGAGGGCCTCCCAGCGGGTCTGAGCCTCGGGGCGGTCAAGTGCCTCGATCAGCGCGGGTACGCAGGGCACGACGCGCTGCGGATCGCGCTCGGCAAGCAGGTGCAGCACGCGGGCGGCAAACTGACGGATGCGGCGCGTGGGGCAGCCGAGCTCCTTGACCAGACGGTCGACGGCGTTCTCGTTCTCCTCTGCCAGCTGAAGCTGTGCCAGCTCCTCATCGGTGAGCTGTTCTTCCTTGTTTTCTGCCATAGTTACCTCTTCTTACTATTTCTTAGCGTGCTTGCCAGCACCCTTGCTGTCATCGGTGACCGAGATGAGCTGTCGGTCGGCTGCACCATTGTGACGCGCGCGGCGGCGCTCCTCGGCGTCGCCCGCATCGGCGGCGGCGCGGTGTGCCTTGTTGACGTTAAAGACCTCGTCGTGCTTGCGCCACGGGCCGACGGACTCGCCAAAGCTCATCTTAAGGCCGGCGATAAAGCCGCCGAGCCAGCCGATCGGCGCAAACTGCACCAGCGGGAACAGCGAAAACACCCAGGTTAGCAGGACGACTGCCGCCGCTCCCGCAAAGTTGGCAATCCAGTAGTCGCGCTTGGTGATGACGCGCTTTTCGCACGCCCACTGGCCGCACAAAAAGCCGATGTAAATCGCAAAGAGAAAGAGCACCAGCGCAAGCACCACGAACGTCCAGCTCATGGGCGCTACTCCCCGTGATGGTGGCCACAGCAGCACTCGTGGCCATCATCATGGCCGTGGCCGCCGCAGCACTCGTGGTCCTCGTCGTGGTGATGGCCACAACCGCACTCGTGATCGTCGCCATGCTCGCCGCAACCACAGCCCTCCTCGTGAGCACCGTGCTCCTCGGGACGATACTGCGACCAGTCCAGACCGGCGGCGATGGCGTCGGCCTCCTCCTTGTAGAGGACCGTGATGGCCTGGGTGCCCAGCTTGGCGCCACCGATGGCGTCGAGCATGTCATAGAGCGTAAAGGCCACGTCGGCGCCGGGCAGCGCGAGCTCGCGGTCGTCGGCGTAGGCGAGCGCCAGACGCAGGTCCTTGATGAAGTGCTCGACCATAAAGCCGGGCTTGTAGTCGCCGTCGAGCGCCTTGGGCGCCAGGCTCTCCATGGCGCCGGACTTACCGGTGCCGCCCAGGATCATCTGTCGGGTCTTCTCCACGTCAAGGCCGCTCAGCTCGGCAAATGCCATGGCGTCTGCCATGCCAACCATGCAGGCGCCCAGCGACACCTGGTTGGCGAGCTTGGCAGCCTGGCCCTTGCCGGCGCCGTCGAAGCAGCAGATGGTTGCCGCAAAGGTGGAAAGGATATCGCGGACCGGCGCGATGTCGTTCTCGGTAGCGCCCACGATAGCCGTGAGCGTACCGGCGATAGCGCCCGACTCGCCGCCGGTGACGGGGCAGTCAAACGCCATGCGACCAGAAACCTGGGCGGCCTCGGCAATGTCACGGGCGAGCTCGGGCGAGCTCGTGGTGAGGTCGATCAAGACCGCGCCCGGCTTAGTGCACGCGAGCAGGCCGTCGCCCGCCAGGTAGAGTTCCTCGACCTCGGAAGGATAACCCACCATGGTAAAGACGACATCGGCGTTCGCCGCGGCATCGGCCGGCGTATCGGCCCAGACGGCACCGCGCTCGATAAGCGCTGCAGCCTTGGACTCGGTACGGTTGTTGACCGTGACGGGATAGCCGGCATCCAGGATGTGGCCGGCGATGGGGGCACCCATGATTCCGGTGCCGATAAATGCGACAGAGAGCTTGTTTGCCATGAAACCTTTCCTTTTGGGTTGGGTGTTGTTACCAGGTTGAATACTCGGTGCCAGCGTTTGGGCTGTGACTTGAGGGCACTTGCAGCCGCAGCGCCTGTCTACTCACCGCGCACACGGCGCGCGATGCGGTCGGAAAGCGAGGCTTTCTCGGCACGGTTCTTGCCCCAAAACGCGCAGGCCACCATGCCGGGGCCCACGTGCGAGCCGATGGTGGGACCGACGGAACTACGGATGATGGTGACGTCGGCGCAGCCTTCCTCCTTGCGGATAGCGGCCTCGAGCCAATCACCGTCCTTCTCGGCATCGGCCGTCATGATGGCGATGGGCATGGTGCGATCGGGCACGTAGTTCTCGCGGAACGACTTGAGGATGGACTTGAGCGCCTTCTTGCGGCCGCGGTTGACGCCGATCAGCGACAGCGAGCCGGCAAGGTCGTAGGAGAGCTCGGGCTTGACATCGAGCTTTGCCGTGAGCTGTGCCGCCGCGGGCGGAATACGGCCGCCGGCGGCCAGTGCGTCAAAGCTCTCGAGCGTAAAGTAGCCGTGGACATAGGTCTTTGCCTCGTTTGCCCAATCGACCAGCTGTTTGGCGGTCAGTCCCGCCGAACGCTGGCGCACGGCCTCGAGCGCCAAGAGCGCGCCGGTCGCGCAGGGCAGAGCATTGTCGACCACGTAGAGCTCAAAATCGGGATACTCGGCGCGCACGGCGTCCGCCGCCTGGCACGCGGAGTTGTAGCTCGACGACAGCGCCGAGGTAAAGCACAGGTAGACCGTGGGCGTGCCCTCTTTGGCGCACTCGGTAAAGAACTCGATATAGCGACCGAGCGACACGGCGGAGGTAGACACGCGAGCGCCGGCGCGCATGCGGTCGTAGAACTCCTTAGGGCTCATGCTCGACCAGATATCGTCCGTGCGCTCCTCGCCATCGATAATGAAGGGGAAACCCAGGATATCGACATCGAGGTTCGCGGCGACCTCGGGGCTAAAGTCGCAGCAGGTATCGACGACGATGCGGCAGCGGTCAGAATGGCCGGTAGATGCAGCCTTGTCCATCAAAGCGACTCCTTACGTAAAAAGGCGGCCATCCGCATGGGATGGCCGCCAACCGTTAACTCATGCAAGTTAACGTATTTTACTCGTCAAGTGTTTCGATACGGGGCTTGATGATGCCATATCCACCATTCTTACGGTGATACACCACATTGATGAGGCCAGTCGTCGCGTTCTCGAACACGTAGAAGTCGTGGCCCAGCAGATCGGTCTGCACCAGCGCCTGCTCCTCAGTCATCGGGGTGACATCGATGACCTTCTCGCGGACGAGCAGGTCGTCCTCCTCCTCGGGCAGCAGCAGGTCGGCCAGATCCTCGACGCGCTCGACCGGCGCGACATCCGCTGCGCTGGCACCGCCCTGGCGGTTGTCCACGACCTTGGTCTTGAACTTGCGCAGCTGGCGGGTGACCTTATCGGCGGAGAGGTCGATGGCGGCGTACATATCCGCACCGTGCTCGGCAACGCGAATCACCGAACCGCGGGCACGAACCGTAACCTCGACGATTGCCGGGTTGGGGTTCGAGGGGTTCTTCTCATAGCGAAGTACAACGTCGACCGTCATGGGCTCGATATCGAAAACCTTGAGCGCCTCGCCGATCTTCTCATCCACATGCGCACGCAGAGCATCGGTTACCGTCGTCTTGCGTCCAGAAACCTTGATATCCATACGTGGCTCCAATCTGCCTCGGGGACTTACTGTACTGGCTATGTACCCATTGCCGTGCATTTAATCACGCGGATTCCTAAAGACCCGAATAACGATTGCTTGATACCGCATACCGAAGTCTCGCACTTTTCTGTGGCAAAGTGCGCTATAGGAGGGGGCCGGCGGCTTTGTATTTGGTCCTGAAAATTGGCTTTGACCTGCTAGTTTTATTGGGATGAAAAAGCCGGGCTCCCCCATCGGGGAAGCCCGGCAGTGCGTGTTGAAACCGTGAAGAGGTGTCCTTTCCAACGTATAGGAGACACCACCCCTAGCAATAACTAGCTATTGAGTTTGTTAATGTCGTCGTCGGTGATGGTGCCTTCCTGGCTGGACGATTTGTCCTCGGAGGATGCGGTCTCATTGTTGGAATCGGAGGACTCGCTGCCGGAGGACGTGGTCTCACTGAACTCAGAGTCACCCGGCTGCACGCTAGCGCCCGAAACCGTCTTAGTGGTGAGGTCGTAGGGCATCGTGCCATACCAGACAGAGTGGACCGCCTCGAGCGTACCGTCGACCGTGATGTCGTCGAGGGCATCGCTCACGGCACGGCACAGTTCGTCATTGGACGAGAGGCCCGCAACACCAAGCGTCGAGGGCGCCTCGAGCGCACCGACATAGGAGACCTCGCTCATCAGGCGTGCAAGGTAGCCGCCGGCCGTGGAGTCGCAGATCACATAGTCGACCTCGCCGGACTCGAGCGCCTCAAAGCACTCGTTGATGTTGGAGTAGGTCTTTTGGTTGGCGGTAATGTTCTGCTTAGCAAGCGCCTCCTGCGAGGCCGAGGACATCTGAACGCCCAGGGTGGACGTGTTAAGGGTATCGGTGGAAACGCTTAGCGACCCACCATCGCTAGTTTTACCGAACACGGAAGTGGCATCGTACAGGCAGGTGCCGAGCGAGCTAATGTCCCCGTCCGTGGAGTTAATCTCGCCGATAAAGATATCGGCCTTTTTGTCGCCGAGCGCGGAACCTGCCGAAGACGCATCGACAAAGGAGACCTTAAGGCCCATGCGGCTTGCGAGGGCGCGGGCGGCGTCGACCGCATATCCCGTGAGCTCGCCGTCGGCGCCCTGCATTGCCTGCGGCGCATCGGAAGTATCGAGGGCGACCGTCAGGGTTCCGGGAGTGACCAGGGCATCGTCCGACACCGCCGGCGTGACGGTCTCGTACTCGATCTGGTCGATCGTGGGAGTCGTGAACGTAGACAGCGGGTTGAACGCGCATCCGCTCAGGCCCAAAACGGCGATGACCGCTGCGGTCCCAGCACCTAACCGAGCCGCGTGCATCAAGCTGCCCCTCACCATGTCCACTACCCTGCCTTCTGTGTCGTATACGATCCGTGCGTTGCGCGGAATATCAGGTTGTTCCCACCAGCTGACCTGGTATTTGACCCCACACTTGCGCACCGGGGTGTTTGCTCGGGAGGCCGCAGCCACCTTCACGACTGGCCCGCTCGCCCGCGAGGCGGTATTGCCCCAAAGAAAGTAGAACGGACGGTGCGGCTTACATCTAGGACGCGCCATGATCGCGCCGCGCGCACGCGGTCGCTTACGTGGATCCCTTTGACCGCGTCTGTCTTGGACTAGGACAGGCATTTCGTCCGCCCGCAACCACAGCCTGGCAGGAACGTAGCGCATTATAGCTAAGTTCAAGCTAAAGTTTAAGGTTAGGGGCGTTATTCACATCGCGAGTACAGATTTCGCAGGTCAGGACGGGCCGCACGCGCTCTGATTAAGCCCGTCGCTCCCCCATGGAAAGCCCCAACACACCCGTCTTAGGGCGCCGTGGCCAAAAAATAGCAAATATGAGTACTGTTACCAATTTAGTAGCAGGAGTTTTTGGCTCTGCAAGCTGTTTTCACGCTCTATAACGTCAGATTGATGCCAGGATATTCCACATTTGTTTAATAATTTTCTAATTTACGCCATCTTCAAGTCCCAAAATCCCTGATTTTGCTGTTACTGAATTTGTAGCAGTACTCATATTTGCTATATTTTGGCCAAAGCATATATCCAACCCCCTGTTTCAGAGCATTGTTAGGCGGGTTTAAGCCCAAAACACGCCCGCAACGTGTTAAATAGCGTCTCTTGTTTCTTTCTGCGAGCGTCAACACGGTTGCGATATCGCTTACTCATGCGCTGGTGGATGCGCCATGCGAGCGCTTCCATCGCTTCCATGTCACAGAGCATTTCGTTGTTGACCGTCGCGATCTCGATTCCCATAGTGATCAAGCCCGTGTTGCGTTTTTCATCATGGATACGTCCCCTCCGGGAGGAATGGCCCAGCTCACCGTTGTATTCCAGGTCAAACCGGGCTGTTTCCTGATACGCATCGCAAACTGCGTGCGACATCCCAGAGATTGCCTGCGCGCGGTCATCGAACTCGATCTTGTAGTCGGTCTTAAAAGGACCGCAGGCAAATCCGCCATAGGAAAACGGAAGCGAAAACAGAGCGAGCATGATGCACTCCATGGGCGACAGCAGGTTTTCTGACAGGTAGGGACACAGGCGCAGCAGCTGTTTGGCCGTGCTTCCTTTGCACGCCGCAAGGTAATCTACCAGGCGATCGGGTGTCAGCACGGGCTCGACCTCAAAGTAACCGACATCTGGCGGCTGGTCTTTGTCCTTTGCCAATTTGTTCACGACAGGCGATGTGTAGGGAGGTAGATACTGCCCGCGGTCACTCAGCGAAATCTTAGAGCACAGCTCCTGGGCTAGGGCAAATGCCTGGATACAGCCGACCTCGCGGGCGACGGCAACACAAAGGGCCTCGGGAGATAGACTGTATACACCCGGCTCCACTTCTAGAATCGAGCCGGCAGGCAACCCGGAACACACGGACCAGCCCACGCCAAGCATGCGGCGGCGCTGCGCCGCAGATCCCACCAGCAAGCACAAATCCTCTTGCACCTCGCCGCTTGCGGCTCCAATACGCACCAAGTCGGGAAGATAGATGTCCTCGGTCGAGGGCGACGACGTGCGCAGCGCGCGGCGCTCTTCATCGGGATCGAGGTCCCTCCAGCTGATGTAACCCATTTGTCGGCGCTCGGCGCGCATCATGCGTAGCGCCGAGGCACCCGTCAGAATTACGGAAGCCGCTAGCTGTTCGCTTGTCGGCTCGTTGCGCCGCTCAATCTTCACTGCCACAAAACCACCCCTACCAAACGCGTGCGATAGCGAGGCCATCAACGGCCGCGGCACCGGCGCGCTTGAGTTCCGCCGAAGCCGCGGCCATCGTCGCGCCCGTGGTGATAACGTCATCGATAAGCAGCAGGCGGCGGCCGTGCACGTCCTCAACCGTCTCGTACATGCCTTGGGCACGCTCGCGGCGCTCCTCACGACCGAGTTCGCGCTGGTCGCCATGCCCGTACTTGACGAGAGCATCGAGCAGGGGAACACCCGACAGCTCGCAAAATGGGCGCGCAATAGCCTCCATATGATCAAAACCACGCCGCCGAAACGCTGCCGCCGTCGCAGGCACAAACACCACCGCATCCGCGCCGGACAGCACACCTCCGTAGCGATCGGGCGCTACGACCTGGGCATGCAGGGCGGTGTCGTAGAGCAGCTCCGCCAGATACGGAGCTAGACGTCGCTCGCCCGCATCCTTGTACGCTTTAATGATGCGCGGCAGCGGATGCGCATAGACGGCGCACGCCAGACAGCGATCGAGTGCCTCCGCCATTGCCGAGGACGTGCCCTCGACCGAACACTCAGTGCACAGCAAATCCCCAAACGGGGCGCCGCATCGGGTACAGCTATGACGTGGGTCGATGAGCGTGAGCGCGGCCAGGCAGTCTTGGCAAATAAGCGCACCGGCGCGTTCGCAGCCGGCACATCGCGTGGGCGACAACGCCTCAAGCGCCTCGTACGTCGCGTGCTCGGCAAACGGTAGCAATTCGTCCGCAAACGGTAGGGCACCGGCTCCCTGCAGACGGCTCAATATGTTCAGATGGCTCTTCAAGACACAACCCTCCCTACGTTCGGTCGCGGGGAGGGTTGTTGATTCGGCGCTATGATACCCCGATGCGCTCGGGGCAAGGCGGGCTAAATCCGCTCGCGGGCGTTATTCGCCGGCGGGCGGTTGCGGTGCGGACGAAGACGGAGTCGAGCCCTCGCCGCCATCCTGGCGCGGCTTGCGGGAACGGCGACGGCGACGGCGCTTTTGACCCTGGTCGGCCGAGCCCTCGCCACCGCGCGGCTCGCGCTCGTCGCGAGCGGCGCCACGCGAAGCCTTGGCAGCCGCTCCCCCGCCATCCCCGGGACGACGGCGCGTGACCTTGACCTCGCCATCCGAGACCTGATCGGCCACGGAGGGCACTGAGGGCTTCTGCTGCGCGCCCGAGGAATGGCGACGGCGCGGACGCGGCGTGCGCTCCTCCTCGCCACGTGACTTGCCGCCCTTGTCGGCAGGCGCATCGGAGGCCGAGGCGCCCTTGGAAGCGGCACCAGCCTCGCGAGCAGCTGCGGCGCGGAAGGCGTCCTCGCGCTCCTCGCTCGACAGATGACGGCGGCGGCGACGTGTGGGGTTCATGCCACCGCCGCGATTCTGCTGCTGGGGTTGCTGAACCTCGCGCTCGCGAGAGGCGTTCTTGCCCGCGGCTGCAGCCTCGGTAGCATCGCCCGAGCCCGCGCGCTTGCGGCGGCGACGGCCATCGGCCGCCCCCTCGGCCTCGGGTGCCTCGGCCTTGCCGCGACCCTTTCCACGGCCACGGCCCTCGCCCTGACCCTGACCGGCGCGAGCATCGGATTCGGCATCGCGACGACGACGCTTGGGCATCGACGTGCCGGCCAGACGGTCGGCACTCGACAGGCCATCGCCCACGTCGACGCCGTTCTCGCGATCGAGCTCCATGAGCGCCAGGCGCATCTCGGGCGACTCGATGCGCTCGAGCACGTCGCGCGTCACGCAGTCGGGGCGGCAGTTGCAGCCCTGCTCGGCGGCCTTCTTTTTGCAGCCCTCCGAGCACGTCATATCGGCCAGGTTGACCTTAAAGACTTTGCCGTTCTCCAGGCGCAGCACCAGCTGCTCACGCGGCGTGTCATACTCCTGGATACGCGCCTTGCCAAGCGGCGTATCGATGAGTGTCTTCTTTTTGGGCGCTCGGCTCTTAAAGTCCTTGTAGGCCTCGAACTCGTAGCGCAGGCAGCACATCAGGCGACCGCACACGCCACTGATCTTGGACGAGTTGAGCGGCAGGTCCTGCTCTTTTGCCATGCGAATCGAGACGGGCTCAAACTGTCCGCCAAAGCGCGTGCAGCAGAGCTCCTGTCCGCACTGGGCGTAGCCACCCACCAGGCGGGTCTCGTCGCGCACGCCGATCTGGCGCATGTCGACGCGAATGTGCAGCGTCGAGGACAGGTCCTTGACGAGCTGGCGAAAATCGACGCGCTCCTCGGCCGCAAAGTAGAACACGGCCTTCTCGCCGCCAAACAGGTACTCGACGCCGACCGGCTTCATCTCGAGGTCGAGCTCCTTGACCAGGCGGCGGAAGTCGACCATGGCCTCGTCGCCCTGGATGGCCAGGTCGTCGGCAAGCTGCAGGTCGATGTCGCTCGCCACGCGCAGCACGGGCTTGAGCGGCTGACCGATCTCATCTTGCGGCACCTCGAAGGGATCGGCCGTGACCAGGCCGATCTCGGTTCCGCGCTCGGTGGAGCAAATGGCATAATCGGCCTCGAGGATATCCAGATCCTGCGGATCGAACCACAGGTCGCGCGAGGCGTAGGTAAACTTAACGGGTACGACTAACGGCATTTCAGTGCCTTCCTGATATCGAACAGCATGACCTCGATGGCCAGCTGGGGAGTAACGTTTCTGGCGATGTTGCGCTCGGCGGTCGCGACTGCCTCGAGCGCCCGGGTGGCACCCGCAACATTGGTCGCGGCGGCAAGCCGACCGATCGTGTCGCGCACGTCTTCGTTTACCACGTCGGCCGCCTCGTCCTGAAGCGTCAGCAGCACGTCGCGCATGAGCGTCCGCGCGCTCGCCAGCGCTTCCATGATACCCGAACGCTCGCGCGCGTTGAGTTCGCGCTTGTTGCGGTCCTCAAGCTGCTTCAATGCTCCACGCGACAGGTAGTCGGCGTTTTGCTCGAGCACCTTTTCCTGCGTGGACTTGACCTCGGCGAGCGGCGCCTTAACGGCGACGATGAGTGACTTGGCGCGACTGAGCACGTCGGCCTCGTCGGCGGCGATAAGCGAATCGATGGCGCGGACCATCTGACGGCGGGCGTCCTGGCGCTCGGCGCTCTTGAGGAACTCGATGCCACGCGTGGGGCTTCCCGCTACGGCGACGGCCATGCGGCAACGCGCAGGGTCCTGACCGGTGGCGCGACTCACGGCCTGCGCGGCGACGGCGGGCGATACCAGCCGAAACGGCACGCACTGGCAGCGGCTCACGATGGTGGGCAACATCACGTCTGCCGAGGTGCCCAGCAGGATGAACATAACGTCCTCGGGCGGCTCCTCGAGTGTTTTGAGCAGTGCGTTGGCGGTGTTGGCGCGCAGCTGCTCGGCACGGTCGATGATGTAGACCTTGGCCTTGGCACGGATGGGCGCCAGCGGCACGTCGTCGAGCAGCTCGCGGGTCTGGGCGATGAGGTAGCCCGTGGCGCTCTCGGGCGTGTAATAGTGCACATCGGGGTGTGTATGGCGGGCGACGCGCACGCAGCTATCGCATGAGCCGCAGCCGTCCTGCTCGCACAGGAAGGCTTGGGCGAGCGCCCACGCGGCGTCGAGCTTGCCCGCTCCGGGCGCGCCCAAAAACAGGTAGGCGTGCGATGCGCGACCGCTGGCGACGGCATTGGTCAAAAAGTCGCGCACGCGCTCTTGGGTGTCGAGCTTGGCCAGCAGGCTTGCCTGAGCGGGGGCCATGTTACTCGGCCTCCTTGGCAAGCGCGGCGGCGACGACATCTTGCGGAATGTCGAGGCCGTAGACGCGAACCTGCTCGACCGTCTGCGCGAAGACGTCCTCGATGGACGCGGTCGCGTCGATGAGCTTTACGCGGTTTGGTTCCTCGGCGGCAATGGCGCAAAATCCCTGGTAGACGCGCTCTTGGAAGGCCATGCCCTTGGCCTCCATGCGGTCGGCCGCACCACGGGCGGCCATGCGCAGCGCCGCCTGCTCGGGCGTGATGCGATAGACGAGTGTGAGAGCCGGGTGCGTACCCGCGACGGCCAGGTTGTTGGCGTCGCGCACCATCTGGCGATCGAGGCCGTCGGCAAACGCCTGGTAGCAGGTCGTGGAATCGTAGAAGCGGTCGCACAGGACCACCTTGCCGGCCGCGAGGGCGGGAGCTATGACCTCGTGCACCAGCTGGGCGCGTGCGGCCTCGTAGAGCAGCAGCTCGCAGGTATCTCCCATGGCCGTGTTGGCGGGATCGAGCAGCAGGGCGCGGATCTTTTCGCTGATGGCGGTGCCGCCCGGCTCGCGCAGGCTCACAACCTGGTAGCCAGCGAGTTCGAGCGCGCGGGCAAGCAAGCGCGCCTGCGTGGACTTGCCGGCGCCATCAACGCCCTCGAGCGTGATAAAGCTATGTTGAGCGGGCTCAAAAGCCATGGGCGCAGCCCCTTCCTACAAGGCGCGTAAATGCGAGTTATAGCAACCAAGCCATGATACCCCAGTGCTCGGCGCGTCCCAAATCCCACCTAGCCAATGGCTACTCAGGCGGCAGTTAGGGACGTTCCTAAACTGCCGGCCGAAAAGGAACGTCCCAACTGCCGGCTTTTTGGGGTGCTGGGTATAATCGTCGTATTGCATTGAAATGTGGCGAAAGGAGTGGCAATGTCTCGGTATTGCGCCTCGTGCGGCAAGCTTCTTGCAGATAATGCCAAGTTCTGCACCTCGTGCGGTGCATCCGTTGAACAAACAACCGCGAGCGATAGCCAGCCCGCTTTTGAGCAGACCGGTTCCCTCGATACGCCGCAAGCCAAGGCGGACGACCCCCTCGCCTATCGCCCCGACCTCGCCGCAGGCCCCGCGGCCGTCGAGACCACGCAGCGCATACCCGTCGCGAGCGGCTCGCCCCAACAGCAGCCGGCTCCCGCATACGCGCCCGCTTCGCCACAGACCCCCGCTCCCAAAAAGAGCGGCACCGGGCCGCTTATCGCCGTTATCGTTGTGCTGGTGGCGATCATCATCGCCCTGGTCGTTTTCTTTGTGATCAAGCCTTTCGACAACGCCGCCACGCAGACGACTGCCGAGGTAGCTAAGCTGCACCATGACGTCGACGACGATGACCTAAAGCCTCTCGGCGATCCCAACAGCCTGTACGACGATGATGACGATGACGACGAGGATGGCGGCGAAGCAACGCTCTCCGAGCAGAACCTCTACCGCCGACTGAGCGAATACTACGACTTGCTCGAAGACCTCGACAACTACGTCCGTGGCTGCGCGCAGAACTTCAACGGCAGCTATCTGGAAGAAGATCGCACCACCCGTCAAAATCTCGCCGACGTCGCCGAGCGCACAGAGGACACCATCGAGCAGTATTACGACATCGTCGAGGACCTGGACGTCCCGACGAGCTCCAAGAACTACAGTTCCTGGAAGGACATCATCGCCCTGTACGACGACCTGGATCACCGCATTGACGCAATCTGTGATGCCTGGGAGATCAGCCTGAAATACGCCAAGCCTGCGGACCACAAGAATGAGATCGTGGCGCCGCTGTCGCGCGACAACGTGGCGGGCACCAATGACAATAAGTATCGCCTAGACTTTGAGGAGCGCTATCCCGGCGCCAAACCCGTCGAAGTGAACTAGCGCTTTGTCGTTCCCGAGCCGGCAGTTAGGGACGTTCCTAAACTGCCGGCAGAAAAGGAACGTCCCTAACTGCCGGTCAAAAAAAACGAGCGAGGATCGTGGGGTCCTCGCTCGTTTTTTAGGCAATGTTTCGACCGCGCCGTTACTTGTCGGAGGCTACTTTCTTGGCAGTCGACTTCTTCGCGGTCGTCTTCTTGGCGGCAGTGGCTTTCTTAGCCGTCGTCTTCTTGGCCGCCGTCGTCTTCTTGGCCGTGCTCGCCTTAGTCGTGGTCTTGCGGCCGCGGGCGGGCTTCTTCTCCTTGGTCGGGCAGTCCATGTTGACGCAGATACGCCACGGGCCGCGCGCCGTGTTGACCACCACGATGGGGGCGCCGCACTCGGGGCAGGTCTCACCCGTCGCCTCGAGCTTACCGCGCGCCGGCAGAGGATAGCTTACGCCGCAGTCATCGTAGTTGGTGCAGCGGATAAAGCGCTTGCCGCTCTTCTCACTCTTGTGCGCGATCAGGTCGCCATGACGTCCGGCCTCGGCGCACACCTTGCACTCGCCCACCTTAAGGTCGGGCTCGTAGTTGGTGGGGCACGTGGGGTTCACGCAGATCTCGAAAGCCTTCTGACGGAACGGCTGGCATTTAATGCGCGGCGCGCCGCACTCGGGGCACACGGCCGCCTCGCCCTCGAGCGGACTCACCTTGACGCCGCTCGGCACCGGATAGGTCACATCGCAGTCGGGCCAGCCCATGCAGCCAATGAAGCTGCCACGGGTCTTGGCGCTCGTCTTCATAACCAGGTCCTTGCCGCACTTGGGGCAAGCTCCCACGCGCGCATCGGCCGTGACGGCGTCGCTGATGGCGTCGCCCAGCTCCTGCGTGTGCTTGAGCAGCTCGTCGAGCACGCCAGCCAGCAGCGCGCGCGAGTGCATCACGACATGCTCTTCGGTATCCTCGCCGCGCTCCACACGGGTCATGTCGCCGTCGAGCTCGCTGGTCATATCGGGGCTCGTGATGCGCGGGGCAAACTGCGACAGCGCATCGATGATGGCGATACCCAGCTGGCTCGGCTCAACGGGATCATTTTTGAGATAGCGCACGGCGTACAGGCGCTCGATGATGCTCGCGCGCGTGGACTTGGTGCCCAGGCCGCGCTTCTCCATCTCCTGCACGAGCTTGCCCTGGCTGTAGCGCGCGGGCGGCTCGGTCTGCTTGGCCTCGAGCTTAATGTCGAATACGTCGACCGTATCGCCCTGCTCAAGCGGCGGCATCTGCTCGTCGCGTTTAAGGCCATACGGGTAGGCCTCGCGGAAACCCGGGGTCACGAGCACATCGCCCGAAGCCACGAACGGCTCACCGTTCACATCGAGCTCGAGCTTGGTGTTCTCGATGGTCGCGGGACCCATGAGCGTCGCCAGGAAGCGGCGGGCGATGAGGTCGTAGAGCTTGCGCTGGCCGCCGTCGAGCGTGGACGGATCGCCCTCGCCCGTGGGATAGATAGGCGGGTGGTCGGTGGTCTCGACTTTGCCGCGCGTAGGCTTCATGGGGCCGGCAAGCACCTTTTTGCATACGGGCGCCAGCGCCGGGTTGATCTTTGCCAGGTCGCTCACCACGGCGCCCAGATCGAGCGTCGCGGGGTACACGGTATTGTCGACACGCGGGTAGCTGATGAGACCGGCCATGTAGAGGGACTCAGCGATGCGCATGGTACGCGCAGGCGAGATGCCCTCGGCTGCGGCAGCAGCCTGCAGCGAGGTGGTCGCAAACGGCGTGGGCGGCTGCTGCTTACGCGAACGCTTGGTCACCGCGGCGACGGTTGCCGTCTTGGCACCGTCAACGTGACCGTACGCCGTCTCAGCAGCATCCTTGTCGGTAAAACGCGCCGTCTTGTGTGCAATCTTAAAGCGGTCGTCCTCGGCGGCGCCCTGCGCGGCACCCATGCCGCGAATCTGCCAATAGTCCTCGGGCACAAACGCCATGCGCTCGCGCTCGCGCTCGACCACCAGGGCGAGCGTCGGCGTCTGCACGCGGCCGGCAGAGCGCACGTTACCAAAGCCGCCGAACTTGGCGAGCGTCAGATAGCGCGTGAGCACCGCGCCCCAAATGAGGTCGATGTGCTGGCGGCTCTCGCCGGCGTCGGCCAGGTTCTGGTCGAGTGAGACGAGATTATCGAAGGCGTGCGTGATCTCGGCCTTGGTAAACGAAGAGTACTGGGCGCGGGCAACCGGCAAGTCGGGCGCAACCTCGCGCACCTTGTTGAGGGCGTCCGAACCGATCAGCTCGCCCTCGCGGTCGAAGTCCGTGGCGATGATGACGCTATCGGACTTTTTAGCGAGGTTCTTGAGCGAACGAATGAGCTCCTTCTCGGCCGGCAGCTTAATGACGGGCGCCCAGGTGAGATAAGGCAGGCTCTCGAGCTTCCAGCCCTTAATGGAGATGCCATCGGCAAGGAACGGCTTACGCTTGGTGTCGTAGGGCGGACGCGCCAGGCCATCGGGCATATCGGCCGGCAGCATCTCACCGTCCTCGGTCACCGAATACCAACCCAGCTTTTTATCGAACAGCACGCTGTCGCAAAAATCGGGCGCAAGGATGTGACCGGCAAGACCGATCGTCACGCACTCCTCGCCCTTCCACTCAAAACGGTAGATGGCGGTGTTGTACACCTTGTCCTTTTTAGGCTTACCCGTGGACAGCCGCTCGGCGATCTGACGCGCGGCGTCGTTTTTCTCGGCGATGATGAGCTTCAAAAGAGGCTCCTATCTCATGTCTCTGCGGCTACGCCCGCCCGTATGGCGGCCGACTTACGCCCTTGCTTGCTCAATCTGCCCGATGAGCCAATCGCACCAGGCATCCATGCCCTCACCCTTGCGCGCGCTCACGGCAAACCGCGGCGCCTGCGGATTGAGGTCATCGAGTGTCTTAGTATACCTATCCATGTCAAAATCGAAAGCCGGAGCCACGTCGACCTTGTTGAGCAACTGCGCGCCGGCATGTTGGAAGATGCCCGGGTACTTGATGGGCTTGTCGTCGCCCTCGGGCACCGAGAGGATCATGATGGACAGGTTCTCGCCCAGGTCAAAGTCGACTGGGCAGACCAGGTTACCCACGTTTTCGATAAAGATGACGTCGATGTTTTCCAGACCCACAGCCTGGTCGAAGGCGTCAACGGCCTCCATGATCATGTTGCCCTCGAGGTGGCACAGGCCGCCCGTGTTGATCTGGATGGCGGGCATGCCGGCTTCCTTCATGGTGATGGCATCGACATCCGAGGCGATATCGCCCTCGATGACGGCGCAGCGCAGGCCGGCCTTGTCGCGCAGGCGCTCGTTGGTGCCCAGAATCGTGGTGGTCTTGCCCGAGCCGGGGCTCGACAGCACATTGATCACATAGGTGTTTGTCTCTTTAAATCGCTGACGCAGCTGATCTGCCAGGCGCTCATTGCGCGACAGGATCGGCGACGCGATATCAATCGTTTTCTCAGCCATACTTGGCACTCCTTACTTTGGCCCCTTTATACCCCGTCCCCAGGTGGCTGGCGGGCTAATCGTCGGGGGTTTCGATTTCGATACTGGCGATGTCGAGCTCGCGGCCGTGCAGCAGGCGCACATTGGCGCCGCCGCACTGGGGGCAACGGCAATGGAAGCGGTCATGATCGAAGACCTCACCGCAGTCCAGGCACTCGCTTTGTGGATGGACTTCCTCCACGGCAAGCTCGCAGCCTTGCGTGAGCGGATCCTCGTCGCGAAACGTCTCCCATGCAAAGTCGAGCGCCTCGCGCACCACCTCGGTCATATCCCCGATACGCAGCGTTACCAAAACGGCGCGCGAGGCCCCCGCCCCACGCGCCGCGCGAATCACTGTATCGAGTATGCCGTTGACAATGCCAACCTCGTGCATACCGATTTACTCCTCGTCATCCTCATCGTCCGAGAACAGGTCCAGACGACTCACAAACAAGCCCTCCTTACCCTCGCGCGCGGTAATGACCACACGGGCGATGGCAAGCGAAATCTCGTAGAGCGAAAGCAGGGCGCCGTACATGAGGCCCAGCGTAACGGGCGAGCCGTCGGGCGTAATCACAGCCGAGCCCACAAGCAGGCCAACGTATACGTAACGCCAGGCGCCGCGGAAGGCCGCGTAGGACACGATATGGAAGACGGACAGATAGAAGATGATGAGCGGCAGCTCAAACGCCACACCAAAGCCGATCATAAAGAGCAGCTCCATGTTGACGTAGTTCTCCAGATCGGGCAGCGCCGTGGCGACGGCCGAGGTCTCGCCGATGAGCCACTCAAAGCCTGCCGGGATAATGATGAAGTAGCAGAAAATGGCGCCCAGGAAGAACAGCACCGTCGAGGCGAGCACCGTGGGCACGACCCACTTGCGCTCGTTGGGGCGAAGCGCCGGCAGGAAAAATGCCAGAATCTGCCAGATAATCATGGGCGTGCACATGACCACGGCCATCTTGATGGCCAGCGAGAAGCGCAGGCCAAAGCCGCCGAGCGTGGTGGTGATGTAGAACTTACCTTCCGGCACAAAGGAGCGGATGGGGTCTTCCAGGATGTCGAGCACCACGGGCGTGGCGAAATACAGCACGATGGCGGCGGCAAACACCGATACGACCACGATGGTCAGACGGCGACGGAGCTCTCCCAGGTGATCGAAGAGCGGCATTCGCGCAGGTCCGATAGGCATTACTCATCGCCTCCCTTCGAGGCGTCGGCGGCAGCGGCGTCGTCCTCGGCCTCGAGCTCGCGAGCGAGCTGGTCGACGACGGCCTTGCGCTTGCGGGGACGACGGGCGTAGAGATCGGCCGTCGTGGGCTCTGCCGGCTCGGGCTCCGGCTCTGCAGCAGGCTCAGGCTCGGGCTCCGGCTCTGCAGCAGATTCGGGCTCGACGGTGGCAGCGGCGGCAGCGGCAGGCTCGGCCTCGGCGGGCTCGGCGCCCTCGGCCTCATCGGCAGCATTCTCGCCCTCAGCAGCACCCTCGCTCGCGGCCTTCTCGGCAGCAAGACGGGCGCGGCGCTCGGCAAAGGTCTCCTTCTTGGCGGGCGCTGCCGTCTCGACGGCATCCTCGTCCGCATCGGAATCATCATCGACGGCAGCCTTCTTGGGCTTGACCGGAGCCGACGCGGCCTCGCTCACCGGATCGATAATCTCGGACTGAACAACGGCCGTCATCTTTTCCTGCGTCTCGCGGAACTGACGGATGGCACGGCCGATCGTGCGGCCCATCTGCGGGAGCTTATCCGGGCCAAACAGCAAAAAGCCGAAGACCACGATGATCGCGAGCTCACCCTCTCCAATACCAAACACACATACCTCCAAGGCTCGATGTGAGTCGAGCCCGCACCGCGCCATTCGGCCGGAACTCGTCTATTCATTCGGTCAAGTATAGCGCCCGGACGCCAAAACGTCCGAGCGCATCACAAACATATGCCAAACGGCACGCCCTTTTGGGGGCAAAGATTATGCAGCGGTGATCGAAATCTCCTGGTCGACACCCAACAGCTGAACCACGCGCATCACCGGGGGCTGCACATTGGTGCAGCTAAAGCGCTTGCCGTGGTCGACCGCGTGGTGCGCGGCGCCCACGAGCACGCCAATGCCCGTCGAATCGATGTAGCTCACCTGGGCAAAATCGAGCTCAACGGCCTCAGTGGGCTGCTCGAGCGCCAGGTCGATGGCATTGCGCAGGCTATCGGCGTTCGAGATATCGATCTCGCCGGTTACCTTAATGGTGTAGAGCTCTGGCGTGGGGTTGGTAGAAATACCCAAATCCATGTATACGCTCCTTTACGTATCGAAAGTGCGGATAGTACGGGAAGCCGCGCGTTAGGCGCGCTCGGCACGCGCAAGCTCGGCAGCGACGAGCTTCACAGCCAGCACCAGCACATCGAGCGCGGCCTCCAGGTCCTCGACCGTGGGATAGCTCGGCGCGATGCGGATGTTAGTGTCGCGCGGGTCCTTGCCATAGGGCCAGGTAGCACCGGCCGGCGTGAGCTTGACGCCCAGGTCGGCGCAAAGCGCGGCGACCTTCTGGGCCGAGCCCTCGGGACCATCGAAGCTTACAAAGTAGCCGCCGCGGGGGTGCGTCCAAGTGGCGCAGCCCGTGTCGCCCAAGCCCTCGGTGAGCTTGCGCTCGACGGCCTCAAAGCGCGGACGCAGGAACTCGGCATGCTTTTTCATGTGCTCCTTGACCGCCTCGATGGTAGGAAGGAAGCGCACGTGACGCAGCTGGTTGAGCTTGTCGGCGCTGATGAGGCCGGCCTTCAGGCGCTTAGAGAACTCGGCGATGACCGCGGGGCTCGCACCGATAAAGCCGATGCCGGCGCCCGGGAAGGTGATCTTGGACGTCGAGGCAAAGGCCACCACGCGGTCCTCAGTGCCCGCCGCGCGAGCGAGGTCAAAGATGTTTGTGAGCTCGTCGGTCTCGTCGTACAGGTCGTGCACGCAGTAGGCGTTGTCCCAGAAGATACGGAAATCGGGCGCGGCTGTGGGCATCTCGACCAGGCGGCGCACGGTATCCTCGCTAAAGGTGATGCCCGTGGGGTTGGAATACTTGGGCACGCACCAGATACCCTTGATGGAATCGTCGGCGGCAACGAGGCGCTCGATCTCGTCCATGTCGGGGCCGTTGTCGGTCATCGCGACGGGGACGTTCTCGATGCCCAAGTCGGCGGTGATGCCAAAGTGGCGATCGTAGCCGGGAACGGGGCACAGGAACTTGACCTTCTTGCCGTCGTGCGCGGCCTCGTAAGCCTCCCAAGGCTCGCTGCCGCACGAGCCGCAACGCCAGAACATGCCGGCGATGTCGTGCTCAATCAGCAGGCTCGACGAACCCAGTACGAGCGTCTGCTCGGCGGGACAGCCCAGGAACTCCCCTGCCAACTTGCGTGCCGAGGGAATACCCTCAAAGCAGCCGTAGTTGGAGCAGTCGACGTTGCCGTCGTGCAAATCGGCGTCGGCATTGAGGATATCGAGCATGGGGCGCGAGATGTCCACCTGGGAGGGCGACGGCTTGCCGCGGGCCATATCGAGCGCCAGGCCTTTGGCCTTGACCTCGGCAACCTCGGCCTTGAGTGCCTCGATGGCGGCATCGAGTTCGGTGGTTTCCATCTTCTGGTAGATCGTCTGCATGGGGTGCGACCTTTCGCGAAGCGGTACGTTGCAGTTCGTCTAAGTATAGACCGCCACCGCCGCAACGTTATGAAGCCGTGATAGATTAAGTCCATCGCAATAAATACGAATCGCCGCGCATGCCGGCGTGGGGCGCCCAAGGAGGCACTATGGAGTACGGATCGTTCCAGGCCGAGGAATTCGGCGACCTGCAGCGCCTGGTCGACGGACTGTTTTACGATCGCCACGCCATCGACCGCCTGGATCTGATCGTACAGGCCGAGATCTTGGACCTGGCGCCCGATCTCATGGAGATCGTCAACCTGCTACCGCCCGGCTATTACGACCGCCAGTCACTTTGCGACCAGCTCAACTCCGCCTTGGCCGCCCACGGCTGGGGCGCCATCTACGGCACCGTGGAATAAACCTAGTCATTGGGGCCTGTGGTCAAAAAATAGCAAATATGAGTACTGTTACTTTTTTAGTAACAGCGATTTTGAATTAAAAAGGCCAGTCTTGGCCTTTTGTGTCCGGTTTTGGAAGGATGCATCGGCATTTTTCGTCCAGCCACGCAATCGTTAATGCACAGACAGAATAGATTTGTACATTATTTTTCGCGCCTAAAATGAAACGCCGTTTGTGACAGTACTCACAAACGGCGTTTTTTGGCCACTGGGGTGTCCGGCAGGTGGCAAGTACCACTCAAAACCGCGTTTTACACGCGCTCGAGCAGGCTCTGGCGTCTGTTTCTACGCGCCTACTCGTTCTTGGGCGCGGGGTGCTTGCAGATCACACTCATGTAGATCATGCCAAGTACGGCCGCGGTGACAGAGCCGGCGAGAATAGCGGCCTTGGCAGCCAGAACCTCAAACTGGGCCGTCGGGAAGGCGAGGCCGCTGATGAGAATCGACATGGTAAAGCCGATACCGCCCAGAATGCCCACGCCGGCAATCATATGCCAGTTGACATTGTGCGGCAGCTCGCAGGCCTTGAGCTTGACCAAGGCGAACGTCATGCCAAAGATACCGATCGGCTTACCCAGCAGCATGCCAAAGTACACGCCGAGCGTCACCGGGTCGGTGAGCAGCGTGCTCATGTCCACGCCCACTAGGCGAACCTGTGCGTTGACGAACGCAAAGATCGGCAGGATCACAAAGTTGACCGGTGTGGAGATCAGACGCTCCATGCGGATGAGCGGCGGGGTCACGCGGTGCATGACGCGCTCGACCTTGGTGGTCGAGACGGTAAAGTCATGCTGGCCCAGGATGTGCGCCTCGTCGTCGTAGCGGTCATCGAGCAGCGGCAGGCACTCGCCCAACCAATCGGTGAGGCTATCGAGCTTGACGCCGCACTTGGCCGGAATGGTAAAGGCCAAGATGACGCCAGCAAGCGTGGCATGTACGCCGCTCTTGAACATGCAGAACCACAACAGCAGACCCAGTACCGAATACGGGGCAAGGCGGTAATGCTGCGTCTTGTTGAGCCACACGAGCGCGCAGGTCACAAGCGCGGCGGCGCCCAACCAAAACGGATTGGGGCTCTGGCCGTAGAAGATGGCGATGGCGGCGATGGAGATGAGGTCGTCGGCGATGGCGAGCGTCGAGAAGAACACGCGCACGCCGTTGGGCACGCGATTGCCCAAAAGCGACAGTACGCCCAGCGCAAAGGCAATATCGGTTGCCATGGGGATGGCCCAACCGTTGTGGGCGCCGGCATGGTTAAAGATCAGGTAGATGCAGGCGGGAACGACGACGCCGCCCACGGCCGCCAGCATGGGAAGCATGGCCTGACGCGGATTCTTGAGCTCGCCGACCGTCATCTCGTACTTAAGCTCAATGCCCACCAACAAAAAGAAAATCGCCATGAGGAAGTCGTTGACGAAAAGCTCAACGGTGAGACCGGCCGTAAGGTTGCCCAGACCCACATACAGCGGGGTCTCCAAAAAGTGATGGATGACCTCGTAGGCATCGGTATTGGCGCAAATGACGGCGGCGATGGCGGCGAAGACCATGACGGCGGCGGAAATCGTGCCGTTCTCGGCGATGCGCTCCCAAATGTCGTGACGCTCAAAGCGCTTGCGCTCACGAACGTTGAACAGCTGCTCAGTTGCTGCCATGGACGGCTCCTTTCACGGGAAAGCTCCCGTCTTAAAAAAGCACGGCCCGCCTAAGTGGCGGCGCCGCGCTCTAACGTATTACGCTTGCATCTAGCCTACCCTGCACGACAAGCACGCAGGCGTGGCCGAAAAGCGGAACCACAGGTTGAACATTATTTGCTCAACGGCACGGGCACGCCTGTCCAAGAGACGACGCGGCGCCGTGCACAAAAAACGACCGGAGCGCGGGGCGTCCGCGATCCGGTCGTGGCATTTGGTCAACTAAACCTAGCAGGCGGCCATAATGGGGGCAGCGACCTGCTTCTTACGGGAGAGGACGCCCGGCATCCAGACGCCGTCGTGCTCGTCGGCAATGCCCAGGCCCTTCTGAGCAGCCTCGGTCTCGCCCTCGAGCAGGACCTGCGAGCCCTCCTCCATGATGTCGGTGATGCACAGGACAATGCCGTCAGCACCCTTCTCGGCGGCGTAGGCGCGCATGGCCTCGCGAATCTCGTCGATCATGCCGAGCGCGCGACTCTTGTCGACGGTCTCGTACTGGCCAATGAGCAGCTTCTTGCCGGCGGGCTCGAACATCTTGATGTCATTGCCGACCATCTCGGCAGCGGTGAAGGAGCCGGACGGACGGGTGAGGAAGACCTCCATGCCAAACTTGACCGGGTCGACGCCCACCTGCTCGCCGAGCTTGGCGGCGACGGCGCGGTCGACATCGGTGGTGGTGGGGCTCTTGAGCATGAGCGTGTCGGTCATCATGGCCGAGAGCAGCAGCTTGGCCTGGACGTCGGAAAGCTCAACGCCGAGCACGCCGGCGAGCTTGGTGACGATGGTGCAGCTGGAGCCCCAGGGCAGGCAGATGTAGTGCAGCGGGCCGGCGGTCTCGAAGTCGCCGATGCGGTGATGGTCGACGACGCCAAAGACCGTGGCGTCCTTAAGGCCGGCGACGGACTGGGCGGACTCGTTGTGGTCGGTGAGGACAACGAGCTGACCGGCCTCGACGGAATCAATCATGCGGGGCTCGGCAATGCCGGCGTCGGCGAGCAGCTTGGCGGACTCTGCCGGAAGCTGGCCCAGAGCGCAGGCCTCGTAGGTGTTGCCGGCATACTCAACCTGGTTGAGCAGCTGGGACAGGACGACGGCGCTCATGATGGCGTCGTTATCGGGGTTCTGGTGACCAAAGACAAGAACGTTTGCCATGGATATCCTCCACTTGATATGTGTACTTGGACGTAGCTATGGTAGCACGCCGATGCCGAGCCTTCGCAGACAGAAGGGCCACGGCATATTTTGTGGCAGGCATGGGGGCCAAGGCTGTCCCTTTTGCACCATGTTGGTGCAAAGTAACCTGACCCCCTTGCACCAGCTATTTGCCGGCAGCGCGCAGGGCTACGTAGGCGGCACCGATGATGCCGGCGTCGTTGCCGAGCGAAGCGACCTTAATGGGCGTCTCGCGCGAGGCGGAAAGCGCGTAGCGCTGGAAGTGCTCGCGAACCTTGTCGAGGTAGACATCGGCCGAGGCAGACGCACCGCCGCCGATCAGGAACATCTCGGGGTCGACCACGTTGGCAATAAGCGCCAGGGCACGACCGAGATAATCGGCCATGGTATCGGCCGCGGCCAGCGCGAGCTTGTCTCCCTCGCGGCAGGCCTGGAACACGTCCTTGGAATCGGAGGGGCCGGTGAGCTCGATGGGCTCGACGCCCGCCTTCTTGCACTCGGCAAGGTAGTTGCTCACCACGCCGGTGGCGCTGGAATACTGCTCCAGGTGGCCATGGCCGCCGCAGCCGCAGGTGCGCTCCTCAGCCGGGTTCAGGCACATGTGGCCAATCTCGCCGCCGGCGCCCACAACGCCCGATACCACGTCGCCGTTGACGATAACGCCGCCGCCCACGCCGGTACCAATGGTGACCATCACCACGTTCTGTACGCCCTTGGCAGAGCCGAGCCAGGCCTCGCCCATAGCAGCAGCGTTGGCGTCGTTCTCGTACTTAACGACCGCGTCGGGGCAGTGCTCCTGGATGGCGATCTTGAGCTCGGGCAGGTTGATGGCGATGTTCGCCTTGACCTTGGCATCGCCCGATACCGGGATGGGGCACGGAACGGCCAGGCCAATGCCCGACACAAAGGCACGCGGAATCTGGGCCTTGGCGACCACCTGGTCGATAGCCTCGGTCACCGCGGCAAAGCCCGCAGCGTCAACGATGGGAGGCGTGGGCACGCTGGCCTTGGCAAGCAGGTTTCCGTCCTCATCGAACAGACCCTCCTTGACCGAGGTGCCGCCGACGTCGATGCCGATGTAATACTGCTTAGGTTCCATGGGAGCCCACCTTTCTCGTTTAAACATTGCCTGTATGGTACCGCTCCCAAGGCAAAAACCTACCAAAAAGGGACAGGTTTGTTTTGGCAGGTTTTATCTGGGAAAACGCGAATGACCGCTTAACGCGACATTACTCAGATGTTTATCTATTTAGAGCGCTCTAATTTATATGCAAAGCGACTTTTAATTATATCTTTCTCGAACTTTTTAAATATACAATAGGGATGCTTAGGTGTTAACTATACTTTCTTTTATACTCAACCAAGTTGGAAAGGAGGTTCCATGATTCCCAAATACGAAGCGATAGCTGCAGATATTCGTCGCACTATCGAGGGTGGCGCTCTTAAACCGGGCGACAAGCTTCCTACCGTGGTTGAGTTCTGCAAGCTCTATAACGTTTCCAAAATCACCGTCAAACGAGCTCTTGAACAAATCACCGAAGAAGGTCTTATTACCAGCCGGCGTGGATCGGGTACCTACGTTAAGGACACGGCGGGGCTTCCCGGCCAGGCGTTTTTCCAGGGCAAAAACGACCGTACCCAGGGTTTTTCGTATGAGCATCGCGGGGAGAAGGTGACCTCGGTGGTCTACGATTTCTCGATCGTTAATCCACCAGCGGACATCGCAGCCCAGCTGGGAATTGCCGAGGATGACTTTGCCTATCACGTCGTGCGCGTGCGTCAGGCCGATGAGAAGCCCATCGTTATCGAGTACACCTACATGCCCCTCGAGCTGATTCCAGGCCTTAAAAAGAAGGACCTGTACGGATCGGTCTACCGCTTCATCCGCGAGCAATGTGGGCTGAAGATTTCGAGCTTCCACCGTACCATTCGCGCCGTGGCAGCAACCGAGGAAGAAGCCGAGCGTCTGGACACCAAACTTGGCTCTCCCCTGCTCGAGCTCACCCAGATTGGCTTTTTGGACAGCGGCGCCGCCTTTGAGTATTCGATCTCGCGCAACGTTGGCGATCGCTTTGAGTTGCACAACGTAACGTTGGCATAAGTTTTTGTAGTCACGCGGGCGCTCGTTTTGAGCTGTTTTGTGCAACGCCCGCGCAACATAATGGGGGTATGAATATGTCCGATTTGATTAAACTGACGCCGATCTTCCACGAGAAGATCTGGGGTGGCCGCCAGCTCGAAACCGTATTTGGTTACGACATTCCCGAAGGTCCCATCGGTGAGTGCTGGGCCATCTCGGCCCATCCCAACGGTGACTGCCAGATTGCGGAGGGACCGTACGCCGGCCACACGCTGTCGTGGCTGTGGGCCGAGCACCGCGAGCTCTTTGGCAACTGCGAGGGCAAGGAGTTCCCGCTGCTCATCAAGATTCTGGACGCCAAGGACGACCTTTCGATCCAGATTCATCCCAACGACGAGTACGCCGCCGAGCACGAGAACGGCAGCCTGGGTAAAACCGAGTGCTGGTACGTGCTGGATTGCGAGCCCGGCGCCACGATCATCGTCGGCCAGCGTGCTAAAGACCGCACTGAGGCCGCACAGATGATCAAGGACGGCCGCTGGGACGACATGCTCAACGTACTACCGATCCACAAGGGCGACTTTTTCCAGATTGATTCCGGTACCGTTCACGCCATCAAGGCCGGCACGCTCATTTTGGAAACGCAGCAGTCGAGCGACGTGACGTATCGTCTGTACGACTATGATCGCCCGGGCACCGACGGCAAACTGCGCCCGCTGCACATTAAGCAGAGCCTCGACTGCATCGACTTTGACGTCCAGGCCCCGGTCGATGGTACCGTGACCGCGCCCGAGGTGGACGGCGTGACCGAGCTCGAGTCTAACCCCTGCTACACCGTCGATCGCGTGCGTGTCGACGGCAGCAAGATCCTCGACCAGCGCTGGCCCTTCATGTGCCTGTCGGTCATCGACGGCGAAGGCACCGTCTGCGGCGACCCCGTCCACAAGGGAAGCCACCTGCTGGCCCCGAACACCGTCAGCTCCATCGACCTCGAAGGCAAGATGGAACTGATCATCAGCCACCTCTAGGTCGCAGCAACAACCAAAACGCAACAAGGGGCTCCCCCGTCCACCAACGGAGGAGCCCCTTATCCATATATATCAGCCCACCCGGCTCTCCAGATCAAAAAAGCGGACGAGCAGAGCGACGTTCGCAAGCAACGTTATCTAAGGACCTGGGCGGGCGTATGGGGCAACATCGATCGCGAGTTCCGCACGAGCCGGAGAGCACTTAATGTGCTCTCCGTGCGAGCAGGACTGCCCGAGCAGGCGATGTTGCCCCATACGCCCGCCCAGGTCCGCCGGGATCACGACAGCTTGACGATCGGAGCAAAGCCCTTCATAAGCTTTTTGGTCTGGCCGGTCTTTTCGAATTGGACCTCGATCATGTCTCCGACGACCGAGAGCACGGTACCCGTGCCAAAAGTCTTGTGGCTCACGGTATCGCCCGCGGCAAAGTCCTGCGATGCGCTGGCACGATCGACCTTGCGCTCCACCGTCGGGGACACCTTGGACGACGGCTTTTTGGCTCGCGGCGCACCCGAACCAAAGGTCGAGGCAACACGGCCGGCATCGGGCGAAACCCCACGATGGCGCTCGGTCCCGTAGCTGCTGCCGCCAAAGAAATCGTCAAAGCTCGATCCACCACGTGAACCAGAACCGCCGGTCGAGCGCGTATGCGAACCAAACACCTTGCCGCCATACATGTCCGAGCCCATACCCGATCCAAAGGTGCCGTGTCGGTCGCCGCGTTTCTCCCAGCCCGTGCCCTCAAAACCGGCAGAACCGATGCCGCTAAACTCGATATCCTCAAACGGAATCTCGTTGAGGAAGCGCGAGCGCGGGTTGGCAGAGGTCGAGCCGTAGGTGCGACGCGTGGCCGCATAGGTCAGGAACAGGCGCTTGCGAGCACGCGTGATGGCGACGTAGGCCAAGCGACGCTCCTCCTCGAGCTTGCCCGGATCGTCACTACCGCCAAAGTCGTGCACGTGCGGGAAGATACCCTCCTCCATGCCGGCCACGAACACCGCCGGGAACTCCAGGCCCTTGGCGGAGTGGATGGTCATCATGGTAATGGCATGCGTCTCGCCGGCCAGGGAATCCAAGTCGGAGCGCAGGGCCAGCCACTCCATGAGCGCCGGCAGCGCCTTACAGGTGAGCGGACCGTAGGTGCGCTCGATCTCGTCGGCATGCACGGCACCCGCCGGCATCTCCGTCGGCGCGGCATACGCGTTGCCCGCGATGGCGGCGGCCAGGGCATCCTGCGGAGACAGCGCCGGAGCGGCCAAGCTATCGAGCGGATTGGAGCCCGCGGCGTCACGCGCGCCAACGAGCGCCTCAAACGAGGATACCGGGGCAGATGGCCCCGGTTCGGGCGCAGGCGCGCTCACCACGACAGGCTCGGGCTCGGCGCTAGCAGGCACATCGGCAACACCGGCAGCGCGCAGCTCTTCCAAGCTCTCGAGCGTACCTTCGATATCCTCGTGCGTCTCCTCAAATTCGGCGGCGACGCCCAGGAATTCCTGGATGTTCTCGGCGCGGCTCTCGGACTCCATGGTGCCCTCGGCGCGGAAAGCCTGCAGTAGGCCCGTCTTATCGACAATCATCTCGACAACGTCCTTGAGCTCGCCGTCCATGCGGCGACCCTCGCGCACCAGCGACACAAAGCTCGACAGGCCATTGCGCACCTTGGCGCTAAACATACCGGTCTCGGCGCACGCGATCTCGCAGGCCTGGAAGAACGAGCAGCGGTTGTCGCGCGCCAGCTGCTCGATCTTTTGGATCGAGGTGGAGCCGATACCACGGCGAGGTGTGTTGATGACGCGCTTGACGCTCATCTCGTCGGCCGGGTTCACGATCATCTTGAGGTAGGCCATGACGTCGCGGATCTCGGCACGGTCGAAGAATCGCGTGCCGCCCACAATCTTGTAGGGCACGCCCGCGCGCAGGAACATATCTTCGAGAATACGCGACTGGGCGTTGGTACGGTAGAACACGGCGATGTCGTCGTAGCTCGTGCCCTTGGAGTGCAGCTTCTCGATCTCACCGGCAATCCAGCGGCCCTCGTCGCGCTCATCGCTCGCCTGGAAGGCCTGGATCTTCTCGCCATCGCCCTCGGCCGTAAACAGGCGCTTGTCCTTGCGCTGCGAGTTGTGGCGCACCACGGCGTTGGCGGCGCTCAGGATGTGACCCGTGGAACGATAGTTCTGCTCCAGCTTGACGGTCTTGCAGTTTTTAAAGTCCTTCTCAAAGTCCAAGATGTTGGTGATGTCGGCGCCACGCCAGCTATAAATGGACTGGTCATCGTCGCCTACGACCATGAGGTTTTGGTACTTGGCGGCCAGCAGGTTGGCGATCTCGTACTGGACGTGGTTGGTGTCCTGATACTCGTCGACGCTAATGTAGCGGAAGCGCTCTTGGTACTTATCGAGCACCTCGGGACGGGTGCGCAGCAGCTCGAGCGCGCGCACGAGCAGGTCGTCGAAGTCCATCGCATTGGCGGCGCGCAGGCGGCGCTCCAGCTCTAGGTAGACCTGCGCGGCCTTTTTGTCGTTGGGGCTATCGGCGCTCTTGAGCATGTCCTCGGGGCCGATCATGGCGTTTTTGGCCGAGCTGATCTTGCTGCGGATCATGTTGATGGGGAACTGCTTTTGCTCGATGCCGAGCGCCTGCATAATGTCACGCACCATGCGCTTTGAGTCATCGTCATCGTAGATGGTGAACTGGCCGGTGTAGCCCAGCAGGTCGGCGTCCTCGCGCAGCATGCGCACACACATGGCATGGAAGGTGCACACCCACATACCGCGGGTGCCGCTGGGGATGAGCGCTGCCAGACGCTCGCGCATCTCTGCCGCGGCCTTGTTGGTAAACGTGATGGCAAGAACCTGCCAAGGCTTAACGCCCAGATCGCCGAGCATATGTGCGATGCGGAAGGTCAAGACGCGGGTCTTGCCCGAGCCGGCGCCGGCGAGCACCAGCAACGGGCCCTCGGTGGTCAGGACGGCCTCGCGCTGGGCGGGATTAAGGCTGTCGATGTCGACGAGCGGCTTGGCGGGCTTGGGCGACGGCACGGGAGCGTCGTAGATGTCGAGCGGAACGAGCTCGGGCTCCGGCGCAGCGGGGGCGGTGTATGCATCGAACGGCACGGGTTCCGGCGCGGGCGGAACGGGTACCGTGGCGTTCTTTTCCCAGGGCAGGGGCTGGGTCATGGGCGACTCCTCATCTGACGGACGGCGCGCCTGCGGGCGGCGCCATAGTTTGAGCCGTACCAGTATACCGAGCCGCGCGGACACCGACGCAAATCACACCACGACTCCGTGCGCCACCGTCAGGCCCGCCCCAGCGGATTTGGTGCAATGGAGCCACCGATGTCACGGCAACGGCAGCGAGCGGCGGCCAGAACGAACAAATTGGCATGAAAAGAGGGCGGCATAGACCTTTTGGTCATGCCACCCTCTTTGAATGACAAGTTGTCGTTCTGGCCGCCGCGCAGCGTCAACCAAGTTACAGGCCGAGCATAGGCTCCAAGACGAAGAAGTACGCAAGCACCACGATGCCCAGAATGATGCGGTAGACGCCGAAGCACTTGAAGTCGTGACGGCGGACGAAGCCCATAAGCCACTTGATGGCGATGAGCGAAACCACAAAGGCCACAACGCAGCCCACGCCCAGGATGGCGACCTCGTTGGCACCGAACGTACCGCCCTTGATGAAATACTTGACCAGCTTGAGCGCACTCGCGCCAAACATGACAGGGATGGCCAGGAAGAACGTAAACTTGGACGCCACCGAACGCGTGCAGCCCAAAAGCAGGCCGCCGATGATGGTGGAACCGGAGCGCGACGTGCCCGGAATCAGCGAGAGCACCTGGAAGCATCCGATGCCCAGTGCGGTCTTCCAACTCAGGTCCTCGAGCGTGGTGATGGAACCAAAGTCCAGATCCTCGTCATCGCCCTCATCCTCAGCGGTAGCCGCGGCGGGCGCCGCAAAGTGCGCACCGGCGGGACGTCCACCCGACACCACAGCACGCGAACCAAACGAACCGGCAACGGCCATTTCCTCGCGCTTGTTCGCGCGCCAGTTCTCGATCACGATAAACAGCACGCCGTACACAATGAGCGCCAGCGCCACGACGGGAGCATTGTAGAAATGCTCCTCCATCCAGTCGTTGAGCGGCAGGCCGATCGCCGCGGCGGGAATGCAGCCGAGCACAATCTTGCCCCACAGCACCCAGGTGTCGCGACGGCCCTCCTTACCCTTGCTGGGCGAGAACGGGTTGAGCTCATGGAAGAACAGCACACAGACGGCCAGAATGGCGCCGAGCTGAATCACAACCAGGAACATATTCCAGAACGTCTCGCTCACGTTCATCTTGACGAACTCGTCCACCAAGATCATGTGACCGGTCGACGAAACAGGCAGCCATTCGGTGATGCCCTCGACCAGGCCCATGAAGGCAGATTTTAGAAGCTCGATGATATCCAAAGGGACCCCCTCGTTAGACACCCGCCGATATTGTTCTGCGGACGGTGCGGGCGATGTCCCATTATCAACCGTTCGGGCGCGCCTGCGCCTACCCTTACCAAAAAACTCGTCCGTTCACAGAATTGCGAGCGGTCAAACCGAAATCCTTGGGTATAACTGCAACAAGATAAAGTGTCCGGCGGCCAACGCGCCCGCGCCCGCCCGACGCACGAGCCCCGCGCCCGTGCGATAGACCAAGGAGGAAACCATGAACGAGGGCTACACCAAGGTATTTGTTTCACTCGACGGTACTGAGCAGCAGGATTTTGTGCTCGCACGCGCCATCAAGGTCGCCGCGAACAACGGCGCCAAGCTAATCATCGGCCACGTTATCGATTCCACGGCACTCGAGAGCGCCGGTTCCTATCCGGTCGATCTGGTCAACGGCCTAGAGGAGGCGTTTAAGAACTCCATCGCCAAGCAGCTCGAAGAGGCTAAGGCCAATCCCGACATCCCCGAGGTCGAGGTCATGATTCGCGCCGGCCGCATTCGCGAGACGCTTAAGGACGAGATGCTCGACGTGGTTAAGCCCGACCTGGTGCTCTGCGGCGCCCGCGGCCTGTCCTCGATCAAGTATGCGCTGCTGGGTTCGATTTCGACGTTCCTGCTGCGCAATACGGACTGCGACATCTTAGTCGTGAAGTAGCGTTGCTCCCACCGGCCGCGGGGCCTGCGGGGTTTCCACGGGCACGTCCTCGCCGCGTTGCGGCTGCGGGATGTGCCCTTAGGAAACCCCTCCCGGCCCCGCGGCCTTCGCAGCCTTGCTTCAACGAGTTGTCTGATGGAAAAATGGCGTGCCGCCCCGTTTGGGGCGGCACGTTTTGTTTGGGGCGACACGTTTTTGTTATGGGGGATTCATTTGAGCCCCCATAGTTGTGTTCACGTTCGGGAACATAGCGCCAATTGCCTTAGCTATGTTCACGTTCGGGAACATTGCCGTCCGCACCGCAAGACGGCCCGACTACTCGAAATATTGGAACTTGTTGGTTGAGAAGGCGAATGTTACGACGAAGCCTTCGCCCGGCTCCGATGCCGCGGTGACGTCGATGCCCATCTTGGAGCACAGGCGCGCCACCAGGTAGAGGCCGATGCCCGTTGCACGCTTGGTGGTGCGGCCGTTGTCGCCGGTAAAACCCTTCTCGAACACACGCGGCAGGTCGGCCGCGCTCACGCCGCAGCCGTTGTCCGCAACGGTAAGCTCGATGCGCTCGCTTGCCAGGCCCTCGTCCAGCAACGCGCCCGAAAACACGATCTTCGCGCCGTCCTCGCACGCATATTTAATGCTGTTCTGAATGAGCTGGCCCAGAATAAACTCGAGCCACTTCTCGTCGGTAAAGACCTCGAAGTCGAGGTTCTCGCACACCGGGGCCACATGCGCCGCAATGAGCTCGCGCGCGTTGGCTTTAATCGCGCCCGTCACCAAGGTCTTAAGGTCCCAGCGGCGAATCAGGTAGTCGCGTTCCACGACTTCCGAGCGCGCGTAGTACAGCGCTTGATCGATATAGCGCTCCACGCGGGCAAGCTCGCGACCGAGGTCATCTACGCGCGACAGATCATCTTCGCTGCCGTCCAGGTTTTCCAAAATCAGATGGGCTGCCGCCAGAGGCAGCTTGGCCTCGTGGACCCAGCTCTCGATATAGTCGCGATAGTCATCGGTCTGGCGCCTGCCTTCGGCAACCTCGTCACAAGCGGCTTTGCCCACCCGGCGCAAGACCTCGTACTCGAGCTCGCCCTCGGCATAAGTCGGGCACTGCACCATCTCCTGCACCCATGCGGGGCTTTCCAGCTCCTCGGCCGCGCGCTCCAGCTGGTGCAAAAATCGACGACGGCGCGCGTACTCGATCACGATGCCGAGCATGCCAAAGATGAAGGACACGCCAACCGCCACGACCACGATGGAAACGGGTGCGCCGGCGACCGTCAGCACAAAGCAGCTCAGCAGCACGCCGCACGTCCACACGGCGACGGGAAGCAGCGCATCTTTAAAGAACTTGCCAAACGACATAGCCGGCCCCTAGACCGAATAGCCCTGGCCGCGATGCGTGGTCAAATACCCCTTGATGCCGATTTTTTCGAGCGTGGTACGCAGGCGGTTGATGTTGACGGTGAGCGTATTGTCGTCCACAAAGGCGTCGGAGTCCCACAGGTCCTGCATGATGGCCGAGCGCGAAACGATCTTGCCCGCGCGGCTCAGAAGCAGCGAGAGGATACGCAGCTCGTTTTTGGTGAGCTCGGTGCTGGTGCCCGTTTGCGTGTTGGTGACCATGGAGCGTGCGAGGTCAATCTCCAGTCCCTTGTGGACGAGCGTGCTGCGCTCGCCCGCCGCCGCGGTGCGACGCAGCAAGGCATTGATGCGCGCCACGAGCACACGGGCGCTATAGGGCTTGGGAACAAAGTCGTCCGCGCCGAGCGTCATGGCCATGACCTCGTCGATCTCGGTCGTGCGCGACGTGAGGACGATGATGGGGACCTCGGATTCGCGGCGAACCTCGTGGCAGATATGCTGGCCGTCCTTGACGGGAAGCGTGAGGTCGAGCAGCACCAGGTCGGGCGCGGCGGCGAGAATATCGCGCGAGACATGCTCAAACGATTCGCAGGCCTCGATTTCAAACCCGGCGCGGGCAAGGATGTCGATAAGCTCACGACGAATGGGCTCGTCGTCCTCAACGACATAGATCAGCGCCATGTGTCCTCCCATTTCGCGTAACTTGCACCTTTCACACCATTATGCCCACAGCGTCGCAGCGATACGACCCCGTGGGCACCTAATGTGACAAAAGCGTTCGGTAGTCTTGAGAGAAAATAGGGGCCGACCGGTCCTAAACCGATCGGCCCCATCACTTCGACCTCGAGCCTCTACTCGAGCGTACGTATGTACGCGGAGATGGCATCTAGGCCCTTCTGCAGGTCATCGGTGTTATCGGAGTATGCATAGCCGATGCGCATGCTCTTGGGCTCCTCGAAGCAATCACCCGGGGTGACGAGTGCGCCGGACTTCTTAATCATGTCGGTGCAGAACGTCCTGGAGTCGATGTCGTAGTCGTAATACACGAGCGCGGTGGTACCCGCCTCGGGCTTGACGAACGACAGGTGCGGCTCGCTCTCGACCCACTTCTCCAGAACAGCAAGGTTCTGACGGACGATGCGACGGCTGCGCTCAAGAATCACGGAAGCGTTGCCCAGAATCAGCTCCGCCACCGACTCGCTGAATATGCCGGCGGAAATCAGGTTGTAGTCGCGATGCGAGAGCAGCGCACGACGGAGCTCCGGGCTCTTGGTGACCGCCCAGCCCAGACGCAGGCCGGCGAACGACCAGACCTTGGACATGGATGCGGTGACGATGGCCTTGTCGTACAGGTCGACCACGGACTCGCAGTACTCATCCGTCTGAGTAAGCAGACGGTAGACCTCGTCGCAGAGCACCCACGCGTCGTGTTTGCGTGCGACCTCGACAATCGCCTTGAGCGTATCGGTGTCGAGCAGGGCGCCCGTGGGGTTGTCCGGGTTATTGATGCAGATGAGCTTGGTATCGTCGGTCACCAGGGCATCGAGCGCGTCGACGTCGACGTGATAGCCGTTCTTGCGATCGAGCTGAAGGATATCGACCTTCGCACCACACATCTCGGGAATCGAGTAAAGCTGCTGGTAGGTGGGCTTGACGGAGACTACGTGATCGCCCGGTTCGACGAGCGTGGAAATAACCAGGGAGTTGGCACCGGTCGCGCCGTGCGTGGGCACGATATGCCCGGGCTCGACCGTCTTATAGAGACGCGCGACCCCCTCGAGGAAGCCGGGCTGCCCCTCGATGTCTCCGTAGGTGAATCGGCGCGAGCACAGGCTATCGAGCCACGCCTTCTTGTCAGTGTTCGTATGCTCGAACAGCTGGTCGAGCGTGAGGGAGTAGACGCACGTCTCTGCAACGTTGTGGGTGCACTTGGTCTCCCACTCGTTCATCCACTGCTCGACGGCGAAATCCTTGATCTGCATTGTCGTTTCCTTTCCTTGACTTTCTTACAGCTCCACCACGGTACCCAGCCCCGCCTCGACGGCGCGGTCGTAGGCGATTTTCGATGCCGAAAGGTCCTGAACGGCGATGCCCGACGTATCGAACACCGTCACCTGCTCGTCATCCGAGCGCCCCGTAGCCGCGCCGGCGATGACTTCGCCGAGCTCCGCTTTGATGTCCTCGGGCGTGATGGCGCCCTCGGCAACCGGAATCTCCAGCTCACCGGACGCGACCGATTGCTCGCGGTCGTCGACGTAAACAGCGGCACGGGCGACAAGCGCCGAGGCGAGCTCCTGCTTGCCGGGCATGTCGGCACCGACGCAGGAGATATGCGTACCAGGACGCACCCATGAATCGAGAATGATGGGCTTGGTCGCCGGCGTGATCGTCACGATAATGTCGGCCTCCGCCGCGGCACCTTGGCCGTCAGCCGTCGCCTCGATGGAATAGGTGGATGCCTCGCGAGCATGCTCGCAGGCGCCCAAGATATGGGCGACCTCGCCTCGCATGCGCTCGACGCGGGCCTCGGGCGCGGCATCGGAAACCGGCTCCCACACCTTGACCTCGCTCACCTTGGGACAGGCGGCGAGCACGCCCGCCACCATATAAGTGCTCATATGACCGGCACCCACAACAAGCAGTTTGGACGCATCCGCCCGAGCCAGCCACTTGGCACCGAGCGCAGCGGCGGCACCGGTGCGAAGTCCAGTGACGGCGGAGGCATTGAGCAGCGCCAACGGCTCGCCCGTCGCGTTGTCGCACAGCAGCGTGGTGCCAAAGATCTCGGGCAGCCCCTTTTTAGGATTCTGAGAGAACCAAGCGGTGAGCTTGAGGCCGAAGAGGCCGCTTCCCGCCAACTCGCCCGAGCGGATATCCATATCGGCCACGCCGGGTTCGAACTGCTCATATACCATCGGCCACGCAACACCCTTGCCCGTTGCCTTCTGGCGATATGCCTCCTCCACGGCAGCGATTGCATCCTCGATTGTCAGCACCTTGGAAACTTCCTCGACCGAAAGCACCACCATCTGCCCCATCATCGCTCCTTTCAGTGAAAGCTTTACGTTGCTTCACTGTACGGTTTAGTAACGATGCCGCCAAGGATCATTTCTTGTTGGAATCTACAACAATTCTCGATCTGATTTTTCGTTCTATCAGCAGGTATTTGAACTATTTATCGCATCAAAGGCATACGGATGTGCGATTATCCTATTTGTATAGGTACTTATTGTAATTATTTACAAGGTGATGCTGATGCTATACACCATCTCGGACTTCTCACGGGAATATGAGGGGTCAGTCCGTCTAATCGCCGGCAGCGATGGCGTCTCGCGTGCCGTCTCTGGCGTCGGGATCCTCGATTATGAACTCATGCCCGGCCTCAAGAACAAGTACCAGCGCGTCAACTTCAGCTCAGACGAGATCATCCTCAGCACTTTCCTCTATGCGAAGGACGACCCGTACCTCATCACTGAAGCCGTGAAATACCTCGTCGCCAAGGGAACGAGCGGTCTCATCATCAAAAACGTCCTGCACATCCCGATTCCCGACCAAGCCATCCGCTACGCCAACGCGCGGCACTACCCGGTCTTTCTCACGACCGACGACTCACTGTTCTTTGACAGCGTCATCTATGAGGTCAAACGGCATATCGAGCAGCTCACGTCCATCGACTTCGCGCAGCGCGAGATCGATGCCCTGAGGACAGACGTATCGCCCGAGTCCATCTGCCGACGCATCCGAGGTCTCAACCCGTCATTTCTGGACGAAGCGGTCGCCCTGTTCGCATCGTTTGCAGAGCCCCTCGACCCGCGTACGTTTTTGCAAATCGAACGTCTCTGTGCAAAATCGACCCTCGCCGGATGCCACAACATGCTGGCACCCTACGACGGAGGTTTGTTATTCGTAGCGACAAGTGACTCGGAACAGACGCTCGATGTAGAGCGAATCGTGCAGGCGCTCACGGAGCTCATCGAGGCTAGCGACATCGATGGCGGAGCGGAAGGGCTCGGCATCAGCGATATTCTGTTTGGAGACGAGGCGGTGGCGCAGGCGATCTCGCAGGCGATTTACGCACAGCGCCTATCTTGTCAACGAGCCGAGGGTCCCGTGCGCTATACGCAGCTCGGCATCCTGAGAACCGTGATGCCTTTTGCGGAAACCCCGGAGATGCGATCGTTCTCGGAGGCGATTCTCTCGCCGATACGCGAGCACGACAGTGAGCATGGCAGCGAACTGGAATCCACGCTCGCTGCATTCATCGAGAACGGCCGACGTATCGAGCAAACCGCCAAGCAGACTGGCCAGCACCCGAACACGATTCGATATCGCCTCGATAAGGTGACAGTTCTCACCGGACTGAGCTACAAATGCGCCCCGGAGATGGAGCAGCTGTCGCTCGCCTACGCAATCGAACGCGCTCGCTCGCTTCAGTAAGCCCACCCCGCCTTGAGGTTAGGAGCGGCGGGCACGGAGCTTTTCGTAGCCTTCAGCGAAGAAGGCGACCGTGGCGGCGTCGGCCTCGGCGGCGTCGGCCTCGGTTGCGGGGACCACGCCGTGCTCGTCGCTCACCAGGAACAAGGCGCCCTTGAGCTGTGCGGGAATATCTACGCGCGTGACCGGGATGCCCTTGGTCTGGGCCAGCTGCTCAATGAGCGTCGCCGTGCCGCACAGGCACTCGTCCGCTGGCGCCACAAAGGCAAGCTCGCCGTTATCGACGGCGGCGAGCAGCTCGGGCGCCACGCCGGTTTCGTCGGCCTCGGAGCGGGCCTCGGCGGAGCGGGCACGTAGCGCCTTGGCCGACGTATCGGCGAGCGGCTCGTACTCCCCCACCGTCATGGCGGCGTTGCCGTTAACGTCGATCACTAGCATGAGTACGCCGTCGTGCGCAGTGTAATCGCCCTCGGCAAGCGACCACTCAACGTGCTGCTTGGCCCAACTGAGCATGTTATGGGTAAGCGGCTCGCCCTGCACCAAGCGCTCGGACAGCGCACGAATGTGGCGGTTGAGCATGGGCACCTTTTTGTTGGACATGCGCCAGCGGCAGATAAGCGCGGGCTTGTCGAGCGTAAACTTCTCGACCGCCTCCTGATTGGCGCAAAAGTCCTCGTACGCACGCTGATCCTCGGCATTGCCAAACAGCTCGGCATCATCAATCTGGGGCATGGTCATACCTTTCGTGTTAGTCATTCCGTCCTCTTATACCAAAAAGACGGCCCTCCAAACGGAGCGACCGTCTTTTGCAGAGATTATTTTGTTTCGGGGCGAAACTTAGTGCCTAAAGTGGCGGGCGCCGGTAAACACCATAGCAATACCATGCTCGTTGCAGGCCTGAATGCTCTCGTCATCGCGCTTGGAGCCGCCGGGCTGGATGATGCAGGTCACGCCGTGTGCGGCAAGCACGTCGACGTTGTCGCGGAACGGGAAGAACGCGTCGCTTGCGCAGGCAAAGCCGCCCTTCTCCACGCCCTCGCGCTCGCAGAAGTCCTCGGCGCGCTCGCAGGCAAGTAGCGCAGAGTCAACGCGGTTAGGCTGACCCGGGCCCATGCCAATGCCGGCCTTACCCTTGGAGACCAGGATGGCGTTGGACTTAACGCCCTTGCAGACCTTCCAGGCAAACTCGAGCTCGGCCATCTCGGCGTCGGTGGGCTTGCGGTCGGTGGGGAACGTAAAGGTCGCGGGATCCTCGGTCACGTGGTCGACCTCCTGCACCAACATGCCGCCGTCGACGGAGCGCAGCTCCACCTGAGCGCCGTGGTCCACGCCGCCGGTCGCCAACACGCGCAGGTTGGGGCGCTTGGCCATGCGCTCGAGCGCCTCGGCGGTGTAGCTCGGGGCGATGATGACCTCGACGAACTGCTTGTTCTGATCGGCAAAGTGCTCAACCAGATCAAAGGGAACCTCGCGGTTGCAGGCGATGATGCCGCCGAAGGCGCTCTTGGGATCGCAGGCAAAAGCGCGGTCGTAGGCAGCCGTGATGTCCTCGGCAACGGCGGAACCGCAGGGGTTCTGGTGCTTGAGGATTACGCAGGCCGGCTCGTCGAACTCGCGGACCAGGTTCCAAGCGGCGTCGGCATCCAGATAGTTGTTGTAGCTGAGCGGCTTGCCCTGGATCTGCTTGGAGCCCACGAGCGGGAACTGCGAGCTCGCGGTGTTCTCGCAGCCCTCGGCAAAGCGATAGACTGTGGCTTTCTGCTGCGGGTTCTCGCCATAGCGCAGGTCGTCGACCTTCTCCAGCGAAATCTCGAGCTTGGCAGAGGTGTCCGCCACGTCGCTTGCCTGGGCGGCGAGCCAGCGGGAGATGGCCGTGTCGTAGGCGGCGGTGGTCTGGTAGACCTTCACCTGCAGGCGACGACGGGTGGAAAGCGTGGTGCAACCACCGGTCTCGTGCATCTCGGCCAGGACGGCATCATAGTCGGCCGGGTCGGAAATGACGGTAACGCTCGTGGCGTTCTTGGCGGCAGAGCGCAGCATGGAGGGGCCACCGATGTCGATGTGCTCGATGGCGTCCGCGAAGGTGACCTCGGGGTTGGCGACGGTCTTCTCGAACTCGTACAGGTTGACGACGACCAGATCGATCAGCTTAATGCCGTGCTGAGCCGCCTCCTGCATGTGCTGCTCGGAATCGCGGCGGGCCAGCAGCGCGCCATGAACCTTGGGGTGCAGGGTCTTAACGCGGCCGTCCATCATCTCGGGATAGCCCGTGAACTCCTCGATGGGGGTTACGGGAACGCCCGCGTCCTCGATGGCACGAGCCGTGCCGCCCGTAGAGATGATCTCGACGCCAAAGTCGTCAACCAGCGTCCGTGCGAAATCGACGACGCCCGTCTTATCGGTAACCGAGATCAACGCGCGTGCGATCTTCACATCAGATCCCATGCAGTCCTCCTGTCTGGTACGCCGCCGTGCTCTGTGAGTCGGTGATACGTCGATCTGCAGCGCTCGCGCAGCGGCATTGAAAATACTGATTTAATGTAGCGCATCGAGCGCATCGATGCACCCCGCAACGGGCGCATGTGCAGAAAAAGTTTGCGAGCGGAGGGGATGGGCATGGCACCGGGCACGGTGAGTTCATGGAACACAGGGGCACCATAATTAGATGCCAATGGCGTGGTAGAACTGTGCTCGATATGCATCCGCAAAAGAAAGAGGCACCATGGTCTCGCGGGTTCTCTACCGACCGTTTGATACCGAAGACTTCGACGCCATCGCGCTGATTCTGCAGCAGCTTTGGCATAACAATTCGGATAACGATGAGTACAACCGCCTTGAGGCCGCGTGCGACCTCGCCTATTGCCTTTCGTCGTCGACGTTTTCACAGGTTGCCGTAATCGACGGTCAGGCGCGTGGCATTTCGCTCGCGCGTGCGGGACAGAGCTCCGGCGCCACTATCAACGAGCATTGGATGGATACCGAACGCGCGCTGCTATCGCAGATGCGTGAGCTAGAGCCCGATGCGTGCGCCGAGTATCTCTCGTTTGTGCGCGCAACCATCCGAACCAACAACCGCCTGCTCGAGAGCAGCCCGTTGCCGCACGACAACGAGGTCACGCTGCTTGCCGTGGATCGCGATGTCCATGGCCTGGGCGTTGGCACGGTTCTGCTCGATGCCGCCGTCTCGCACCTGTCCTCGCTTGGAGCGACGAGGGCGCACCTGTACACCGACTCCAACTGCTCGTGGAAGTTCTACGAGCTGCACGGCTTTAAGCGCACGGCCACGCACCGCGCCAACCGCGAAGAGCGCCGTCACGACATGCCGCGCGAAAGCTTTCTCTACGAACTCGACCTAACAGCCTAAACCCAGCAGTTAGGGACGTTCCTTTTGTGCCGGCACCCCGGGACACTCCTTGGCAGCAACCGCACCTAGTCGTTGGAAACGTTCTTAAATGATTAGTTGCTGGGGACAGTCTTCGTAGGTAGCGCGTAAAAAGGGGATGGGCTTTCCCCGACGGCTGTCGAGAAAAGCCCATCCCATAATTTACGACCGTTAGAACGTTCCGCCGCCGCCTCCGCCGACGCCGCCGCCTCCGCCGCCAGAGAAGCCGCCGCCTCCGCCGCCGCCCGAGCTGTCGGAGCTCGACGCCAGCTCACGGATGCTCTCGTGATACACGTCATCGAACGAATCGAGCGGAGACTCGTTGCCGTAATGATGGTAGTACCACCAGTAGCAGGGATAATTGTCATAGAAGCCGTCGGCCTCGCGCACCTCGGGCGGCACGGCCTCGGCAAGCTGACGCAGCACTTCCTTGGAAACACCCAGCGCCACGCCCATCACCAGCAGCTTGTTCCACAGCACCAGATCGCCGGGGACGGCTTCCTTTAGACGCGTGAAGTCCTCGAGCCAATGCTTAAGTGCCTTGCAGCGAGCCGCCACCTCGGCGCCCTCCGGCGTAAAGCGGCGGAACGTAAGGCCCACGCCGATACCCACCAGCACAATCGGCACCGAGATAACCGCGGCGGTAATGTTCGCCTGCGCGCCATCGGTAAAGAAGATGGATCCCACGGGAACAAAGGCAATCAGGATACCAAGAACCAGGCAAAACACCATTGCAACAATGCCGTCCGAGGCAACGTACTCGCTATCGGCCAGCTTGCCCTTAACGGTGTTCTGATAGTCCTCGAGCTTGTCGCCCACGGGTGTAGCGTGCTGCTTGACGTAGTGCTGCAGCTCGTCGAACGTGCGCGAGCGATCGCCGTTCTCGTCAGGCTTAGCACCGGCAAAGAAGACCTTGAGCACCATGTGGTCAATGCCCTTGGCCGACTTCCAGCCCGCATCACTCACCGTCACGCGATACGTCTGCTCTTCTTTTTCACGCCCCAACAGACCCTTCTTGGCCTTGGTCACGGTCGCCTGCTCCAGCTTGATCACACGGTCGTCAGTGAGCTTCATGAGCGTGGCGATATATGCCTGATCGGGCACCTCGTTCCAGCTCATGAGGGCCGAAAGCACGGCGGGATGGTCGGCCGAAGGCACATCGCGGAAATATTCGTCCTGGAAAAGCGGCTTGGGCTTGCGCTTGCGCAGCTTGAGCATAACGATTGTGCCGGTAAAGGCCACCGCCGCAACAACACTTAGCACGGCAAGTGCATTGGCAATCATGCGAGCGTGAGCGCGGCGGGCGTTAGCTTCGTCGGCCCATTCCTTCTCTTCGCTCAGGATCGTTGACATGCGCTCTTCGCCCGAAGCGGCAAGCTGCGGCACCCAGTCGCTAGGGAAGGCGATGCGTGCCTCGGCGAATTCGCCCTGATGCACGCAGGGAATGGTATAGGTGACCATGGGTTCGTCCGCATCGAGCGATACATCGCCCGTCAGCGGGCCGTGGCCCCATGCGCGGAAGTTATCGCCCTTGACGGCCGCCGTCCCGGCAGCGGCATTTGCGAAGTACACTTCCATCTCAACGTCATCGGAGTCCGCGGACCAGCCGTCGCCCACAAACTTCCAGTAGAGCTCGGCGGTATCGGCCCAGTTCATGACCGCACCGGTCATGGTGTAGCTCACGTAATAGATCGCGCTGTCGCCGCTCTCGTGGGGGCTGAACACCTTAATCCTTACGCCGTCACCGGTCTGCTCGACCGTGTAGACGCCAGAGTCGCCCTTGTTCGCGCTATCGACTTTGTTAAACGCGGTGTCCTCTTCCTCGACACTCAGCACGTCGACGCCCGCCGTGCCGCCCTGCTGGTTGGAGCCCGTATTGATCTCCCAAAACACGCCGTTGATGTCGTCGTCGAAATCAAACTGGCGTCCCTCGACAACGGTCAGCGATCCATCGGCCTCGACCGTGGCACTGATATAGGTCTGGGTCATGGAGTAGCCGTCGGCGTGCGCGGCGACAGGCAGCAGCAACAACGCAAGCGTGACGAGCACGCAGACGGAAGCGAATCGCGCAAACAGGTGGCGCTGCCGGCTGACTTTGGCGGCGAGGGTGTTCATAGGCACATCCTTTGTCTGTAAAACCAACAGCGCCATTGTCCCACGTTTGCGGGTACGCATGGCGAACATCTAGGCGACCGGAGCGCCAAACGGGATGAAAGTCACACCAGCACCCCGGCAGCTAGTCATTGGGGACGTTCTTAAATGACTAGTCATTAGGGACACCCTTGGCATAGCCCGCCCCGGCAATAGATACCACTTCACAGCTCCGTCACAGGTGTAGCGGCTTTGTGTGGGCGCGGCACGCGCTGATTGAGCCGCCAGCCGAGGGGCATAAAGCAGTTGAGCGAAAACGGTTTGCCCCTTTGCCGTTCGCTCGAGGATCATGTCCCCCTTTTCCGCGGAAACCCCGGCAGTTGCGAAGAGCTGCCGGGGTTTCTGTCGTTTGTGAGGCTAAGTCGGTACGCAGCGATCAAGACCTTGAGCCGCAAACCCACCGTGCGCAATGCGTACCGCCGCCAACTTGTGAGCGCAGCAACGCCTTCCCTGCCAAGCCCCGCGCTATACTCGTCCGCATGGATATCAACGCACGCAACATAGCAACACACGCCGCGGACGCACCAGCAACGGCAGCGCCCACCCCCGTCGTGGGCCGCTTTGCCCCGTCGCCCTCGGGCCGCATGCACTTGGGCAACGTGTTCAGCTGCCTGTGCTCGTGGCTTTCGGCCCGCAGCCAAGGCGGCAGCATCGTGCTGCGCATCGAGGACCTGGACGATCGCTGCAAGCGCCCGGAACTTGCCACTCAATTGATTGACGACCTGGCCTGGCTGGGACTGGAGTGGGACGAAGGCCCCTACTACCAGCACGATCGCCTGGATCTGTACGAGGACGCCCTGCGTCAGCTGCAAGACGCCGGCCTCACCTATCCCTGTTTTTGCACGCGTGCCGAACTCCACGCCGCGAGCGCGCCGCACGCGAGCGACGGCACGCCCATCTACCGCGCCGCCTGCCGAGACCTTTCTGCCGAGGAGGTTGCCCGCCGCAGCGCCCTGCGCGCTCCGGCCACGCGCCTGCGCGTACCCGCCGTCGACGACCTCGCAAACGATGTGATCGAATTCGTGGACCGCACGTATGGAGCCCAATGCGAAGCACTCGCCACCGAATGCGGCGACTTTTTGGTGCGCCGCAGCGACGGCGTTTTTGCCTACCAGCTAGCCGTGGTGGTCGACGACGCTGCCATGGGCGTCACCGAGGTCGTGCGCGGATGCGATCTGCTGGGCTCCACGCCGCGCCAAATCTACCTGCAGCATTTGCTGGAACTTCCCACGCCGCACTACGCGCACATTCCGCTGCTCATGTCGCCGGATGGCCGCCGCCTTTCCAAGCGCGACCGCGACCTGGACCTGGGCGAGCTCCGCACCCGCTTTGGCGCGCCCGAGGCACTACTGGGCTGGCTCGCCGGGCAAACAGGCATCGCGCCGGACGCCACACCGCGCTCTGCCGAGCAGCTGGTCGAGCACTTTAGCTGGGATGTTATCCGCACGCATCGGGAAAACATCACTGTAACGGTCGAGTAGCCAGCCACCCCGCCCCTACGCGACATCCCAGGGCTGGAGTTCGTCGCCCAGGCGGACAATACAGTCGTAGAGCACGGTGTGGCACTCGGCTGGGTTGGCGTCACGATGAAAATGCCCGTAGTACCAGCGCTTGTAGTCCAGGTGGTCCTCCAGCTCGTCGAAAAACGTGGTGAGTCGATCGACATCGGGATAATTCCAGCCAGGTGCCGGGTAAAGCGTGGGCGAAAGCATGCGCGTGGAGCAGGTATGGGTGATCGCATAGTCGACCTTCCAACCCACGCTGTCGAGCTTTGCCCGCGCCTCCTCAAAGTTGCGCTCGTCCGGCAGCTCCTGCGGCCACCAGCTGGAATACGGAATGCGGTATTCCTTATCCACGCTCGTGGCGCCGCCCATGGTAAAGATCGTTGAGCCGTCGAGCTCAAAAACCTCACCGCGCGTCAGGCGTCGGATGGGCGAGGTGTCCGACAGACGCTGCGTCAGGCCGCCGTGCCACAGCTCCATGGGGCGCTCCGACCAGTGATCGAAACGCTCGTGGTTGCCGTCGACAAACAGCACGGTATAGGGGCGCGACTCCAGCCAGGCGATGTCGGCACATTCCTCGGCAGAGAAATCCCACGGAAAGCCAAAGTCGCCCGCGATGATGAGATAGTCGTCACTTGTCAGACCATCCCCAAGATCCCAGTCGCGAAGCTTTTGCATGTCGACGCCGCCGTGAATATCGCCCGTCACATAGACCGTCATCGGATCACCACTTCCCTGTAAGTCGCTAGCCCACATTCTGCACGATCACTAAGTCAACCGTTCCAGCCCTTCCATCCTTTGGGACCTACCCCTCGCTCTTCCATCCAAACGGGTCAAACACCCAAAAGATCAGATCGAGCACGCCGCCGGTCATCGTGGCGCCGGCAAGAGCCATGCAAACATGCAGAAAGCTGGCACTTCGGAGCACGTCGAACGGCCCCAGAACAGCCAGCAGCGCGACCGCTGCGCCGGCTACGCACAGCGCGAGGCACGGCCCCGCGTCCTTTACGCACTTCTTTGCGAGATGCTTTGCGTTGTCACTCATCGGTATCGAACTCCTTAGAGGGTCGTTGTTCAGACGCATGCCGCCGCGGCAGAGCGGGGCGGCAGGGTAAGTGTCACATGCTGTGCGGACATCAATGGAGAAACCGCCTGCTCGACCAACCTTTGACGCCGTTTTGCACCGGCACCACATCCCCCGCTATCGAGGTCTAATACTTTTCCCACCGCTACCCAAAAACTCATCCAACATTAATCTTGGCTCAAGAATCGCTTAATCTATAACCTGCACTATAGAGTTCGACCAAGGGCGGGGCGGCGCCGCGCAACGCAGGCCGCCGAACGCAGCGCTCGCGCCCGGGCAGTTCGCCCGGCGTCGCGCCCATCGAACGAAAGGACAGGTCATGGACGACCTCGAAAAAGTTGAAACCATCCGCACCAAGTGCAACGTGAGCTACACCAATGCCAAGGCGGCGCTCGACGCTGCCGACGGTAACGTTTTGGATGCCATCATTTGGCTCGAGTCGCAGGGCAAGACCCAGACCACGTCGGCGCACGCCGCCACCGAGCCCGCGCCGGTCGACGAGCCCTCGGCCGAGATGGTCGCCGCGCAGGCCGCCTACGAAAAGTCGAGCGAAAAGACCGACTTTTCCAAGAAGATGGACAGCGTGTGGGAGTACCTCAAAAAGCTCTTCCGCCTGAGCCTGGACACCAAGTTTATCGCCACGCGCCGCGATGCGATCATCCTCAACATCCCCATCCTGATTCCCATCGTCGCCCTGTTTGCCTGGGGCGCCACGATATGGCTGATGCTGATTGGCCTGTTCTTTGGCATGCGCTACCGCATCGACAGCGACGGCGACGTGCCCGGCAGCATCAACAACCTTATGAATCACGCCGCCGACGCCGCGGACGACATCAAGCAAAATCTGAACGACGACAAGTAATCGCAGACGGGGGCACGCATGGCACGGATCCTGATCGTAGAGGACGAGGAGAAAATCGCCCGCTTTGTGACGCTCGAGCTGGAGCACGAGGGCTACCAGGTGGAGCACGCCGCCGACGGCCGCACCGCCGTGGACCTGGCGCTGGAGCGCAACTACGATCTGATTCTGCTCGATGTGCTGTTGCCGCAGCTCAACGGCATGGAGGTGCTGCGACGCGTCCGCAAGCACAAGGATGTACCGGTGATCATGGTCACCGCGCGCGATGCCGTGATGGACAAGGTGGCCGGGCTCGATGCCGGCGCCGACGATTACCTGACCAAGCCGTTTGCGATTGAGGAGCTGTTCGCACGGATCCGCGTGGCGTTGAAGCGCTCGGAGGCCGTGCGGGCGGCTTCGGGCGTTGGCGGCGTTGGGGCCGGGACGGGCGCTACGGGCGCCGCTGCGATACCCCCGGCTGGCGACTCGACCCAGGCATCCGCCTCGCCCTCCCCCGCCGCGCTCACCGTGAGTTCGGTCGCGCTCGATCCCGACCGCCGCGAAGTCACGGTCGGCGGCTCGCCCATCGCGCTCACTGCCCGCGAGTTCAACGTCCTCGCCCTGCTTATGGCGCACGCCGGCACCGTGCTCACGCGCGAGCGCATCGCGCACGAGGCGCTGGGCTACGAATACGTGGGCGACACCAACAACGTCGACGTGCACATCGCGCACCTGCGCGCCAAGATCGAGGACGCCGGCGGCGCCCGCATCATCCAGACCGTGCGTGGGGTGGGCTATGTCTGCCGCGCGTAACGCCGAGGCCAAGCGCGTCACATCCATCGCCCGCGCCATCAACTGGAGCTATATGTGGCGCCGCTTGATGAGCCACATCTGGCTCGATCTGTTACTGTTGGTTATTGCGGCGGCGATCCTCGTCTATGGATACAACCAGATGCTGCCCGACGGCGCGTTTACCGCAGGATGGATCCCCGGCGTCGCCGTTCACGGCATGTCGCTGGCGCCTGCGCGCGGCTGGGACCTGGCAACGCTCACCTATACCGTCGAGCTTGCGCGTACCACCAAGACTTTCCCCCTCGCGCAGGACCTCGTCGCGCTATGGCCTCTCTACCTTGTCGTTGTGGGTTGGCAGGTCATCAGCGTGCTCGACATGCTCGGCGGCGCCCGTCGCGTGCGCCGCACCATGGCACCGCTCAACGACCTGGCCTTGCGCGTGGACGAGCTCGGCCGTATGCAGCTCTCCGGCGGCAAGATGGAAACACTGGAGCAGGCCATCGAGCGCGCAAGCGTCGACTCGCCGAGCGTCACTACCGGCGACGCCGACCTGGCAAGCATCGAGGTTGCACTCAACCGCCTACTGCGCCAGATGCAAGAGGCCAAACTGCAGCAAATGCGCTTTGTCAACGATGCGAGCCACGAGCTGCGCACGCCCATCGCGGTGATTCAGGGCTACGTAAACATGCTCGATCGCTGGGGCAAAGACGACCCGGACGTGCTGGCAGAATCTATCGCGTCCCTCAAGGCCGAAAGCGAGCACATGCAAGAGCTCGTGGAGCAGCTGCTGTTTTTGGCACGCGGCGATGCCGGGCGCACGGTCCTGCGGCGTGCGAATACTAACCTGGCCGCACTGGTCGACGAGGTATGCGAGGAATCGCAGATGATCGATACCGAGCACACGTATCGGCTGGCCTTTGACGCTGCGCTTGTCAGCGACCCGCGCTGCGACGCGCCCGTCGACGTGGCGCTCGTGAAGCAGGCTCTGCGCGTGATCGTGCAAAACGCCGCCAAGTACTCGGATGCGGGAACGACCGTCACATTTGGCGTAGCGCCGGATGCGGGCGCGGGCACGATCGACATAAGCGTTGAGGACGAGGGCATCGGCATGAACCAGGAATCCGCAGCTCACGCGTTTGAACGGTTCTACCGCGCCGACAATGCACGCGATGCCGGCGCACAGGGCTCGGGTCTGGGGCTTGCCATTGCCAAGTGGATCGTCGATAGCCATGGCGGCGTCATTGGCGTGACCTCAGTCGAGGGCGTCGGCAGCCGCTTTACGATTCGCCTGCCGCGCTAGGAAGCCCCTCGGCATAAATAAAGGGATAGGGCCACACGGCCCTATCCCTTTTTGCTAGCTATGGCAGCTTGTGCGCTACTCGCGGCACAGATGCACGGCGAAACCGGCGAACTCGCGCTTAAAGTACACGAGCTTGGTGCTACCGTCGGGCAGCAGCGCGCGCGACTCTTCGTTGACCTCGAGCCCGCGCTCGGCAAACCACTTCTCGGCCGCATCGATGTCGTTGACGGCAAAGCCGATGTGGCCCTTGGTGCCACGACCATTCTGCTTCATGACCTCGACCAGCGAATCGTTAAAGTACGAAACCGGGGTCTCGATAACGGGCAGACCCATCATCGTCGAGAACAGCTCCGCGATCTCCAGGGCGTCTGCCGGGTCGGTGGCGTTAATGCCCACATGGGCAACGCGCATGCCAAAGAGCTCGACCGGGTTGGCGTTCTGCTCACTCATGCAGTCAGCGCCTACTGAGCCATGACGTCAAGAACGGCCTTCTCGGCAGCGACGCGGTTCATGCCGGTCATGAAGGGCACGCCGCTCACGTACGGGCAGGTAAGGCCCTCGGGGGCAACGGTGGTGGCGATCAGTAGATCGGCGCCCTCGTCGCAAACGTCCTTGGCCTCGGAGATGGCGCACTGCACGATCTCGTACTTGTCGGCGTAACCGTTGGCGTCGAGCATGGTGGCGACCTTCTGGGCAACGAGCGTGGAAGTAGCAGCGCCAGCACCGCAAGCCAAAACAATCTTCTTCATAGGTAATGTCTCCCTTCATGGTTTACTTTAGGTAAGTGTACCGCAGCGAGCGATGGCGCTCGGCCTCGATGCGCTTTTATGCCAGTTTGCTTGCACGCCGCGTATAATACATCTAGCACGTGTTGTCATACCGCTCGCTTTACGAGCGACTAAGGACTCTAAAATGCCCGATTCCCGCACCCTCTGGACCGCCGTCGTCATTATTTGTATCGCCATATCGGTGTTCTTTAGCGTAAAAAAACGCACCACGTTTAAGCGCCTGCAACAGCTTATGGCTGCCAAGCAGTGGGACGAGTTCGATCGTTTGCTCGATGGCAAACTCACCAGCATGCTGTACCCGCGCTATAACCGCGACTACCTGCGCCTGAACTCCTATCTGCTGCGCGAGGACCACAAGCGCGCCGACGAGATGTTCGATTTGCTGCTGGGACTCAATCTGCCCAAGATGCAGCGCGTCGACCTGGTGATTAAGGCCTTTAACTACTACGTTGGCCAGGAGGACCGCAAAAAGTCCAAGGAGCTGCTGCACGAGATCAAAGGCTTTGAGGGCGGCCAGGCCGAGGCAGTCGCACACGAATGCCAACTGATGTACGACACGATGATCCTCAAGCGCCACAACGACATTCCCGAGCTGGAGCGCATGCTCAAGGAGGCCGGTGACGACAAGGTCAAGAGCTGCCGCTTGGAGTATCTGTTGGCTCTGCAGTACAAGAACAAGGGCGACGAAGCCAAGTTCCAGGAGTTCCTGGAGAAGTCGGGCCAACACTCGATGGCCGTCAACGCGTAACGGACGGCTTGTGCTAGACTTCTAGTCTCACGGGGGCGTGGCGGAATTGGCATACGCAGGAGACTTAAAATCTCTCGCCGCAAGGATTGTGGGTTCGAGTCCCACCGCCCCTACCATATGGAGCTTTCGAGCCCGTGTCCCCAAGGGATGCGGGCTCGTCTCTTTTGGACGCCGGTGGGGCTCTAAGTTGCGGTGGAATAGGGACTGTTTGGTGCCCGAAAGGGCGATTTTAGTCCGCATTTCACCGCAACTTATTTAGAGGGTGCTGAGAGTGGGGGTCCAGGCGATGGTGGGAGTCACGCCGTCGAGAACCTCGTTGATGGTGGCGGCCATGCCAGCGAGTAGGCTGTTCTCGCTTACGGTGAGCGTCTTGTAGCCGCCGGCTCGCATGAGCTCGCGGATCACCACGGCGCCAGCCAGAATCACGCTCGCGCGCTTGGGCTGCACGCCCGGCAGCGCAGCGATACCCTCCACACCCAGCGTAGACATACGATCGATGGCGGCCGAGATCTGCTCCAGCGAAAGCTCGCGCAGGTGCACAAAGTTCGAGTCGTACGGCTCCAATTCGTGGACCAGCGCCACGAGCGTGGTGACGGTACCGCCCACCGCAACGAGGCGCTCGGCGCGCGCAAAGTCGCTGGGCAGGCCCTCAAAATAGGCGGAGAACTGCTCGCCCGCCCACGCGGCGGCAGCCGCAAGCTCGCCGTCCGTGGGCGGCAACGCGGAGAAGAAGCGCTCCGTCACGCGACGGCAACCGATGTCCAGTGAGCGCGTTCCCTCCAGCGCAAAGACCCCGCGCTCAGGCGCATAGACGCCCGTCGCGAGCTCCGTGGAGCCGCCGCCCGAATCGGCGACGATGATGCACTCGCCAGCAAAGTCGTGTGCCACGCCAAAAAACGTCAGGCGCGCCTCGACCTCGCCCGGAATCACCTGCGGTTCGAGCCCCAGCTCGCGCAGGCCGTCCAGCAGCAGCACGGCGTTGGATGCATCGCGCGCGGCGCTCGTGCACGTGGTGCAGATGCACGCGGCCCCAAAGGCACGGGCTTCGTCCACAAACATGCGGCACGCAGCAAGCACGCGCTCAACGGCCGCCTCGCAAAAGCGCCCCGTCGCGTCCACGCCCTCGCCCAAGTCGGTAATCTCGGTATGCTTGGACGATTCCATGATCGCCCCGCCCTCGACCTGGGCCAACACCAGTCGCGACGACACCGTTCCCAGGTCGATCGCCGCCACCTTATAGCGTTTGCAATTTGTCATTGCGGGCTCCCCTCCGGGCGCTATTTGCCGTTGGACACGACCGTCTGGCCCTCGACACCGTTAAACCCAAACAGTATGTCGAGCGCCTGGATGTACCACGGCGCATCCTTACCGACTTCTTCGATTTCCTTGGCAACTTCGCTGGCCTTCTTGGCGTTCGACGACTTCTTGCTCGACGACGAGTCCGAATCGTCATCCAAGCCCAGCACGTCAATTTTGGTCTCGCCGGGCATTACCAGGCCCAGGCCCTCGGACGCCGCGTCCTTAATGCCCTCCTCCGAGAGCAGTTTGTCGACGCTTTTTTGCAGCTCATCATTGTATTGCTGACGAATCTCGACCTGCTTGGCCAAGATATCGCTCGAACGCTTTGCCACGTACAGATCGCGCACGGGGAAATACAGGCTCACGAGCACCAGGGCAACGACAATGCCGATGAATAGCCCTCGCTGAGGACCGTGGGTAAAGTCGTAAATTGCCTTGACCACCGCGTTGTCGTTGGCGTAGTGCATAAAGTCCGAGCCCGAAAAACGGTTCGAGGGCCTGGTCGACTTTTCGTGCGTTTGAGCCGAGGGGCGCTGAGCATGCGTCGGGCGCGCCGAACGTGGCGGGCGGTCCGTTGACGTATTCATTTGAGCATGGGGGTGTGAGGCACTTGGCGGACGCTGCGCGCGGTGATCGACGCCGCCGTAACCAGACCCGCCAAGCTGCGCGGTACGCGCACGACGAGACGACGGCTCACGCGAACCGGCGGAATAGTACCTGTTGTCGTAAATCTGATCCATGTGCGCCTTGTGCGGTTGAGGTTTGTTTGCGCTAAGTCCTTTAGTTATAGCACGAGCGCCTGCACCGCCTTCGCCAGCCTTTGCTCGACATAAAAAAGGCGCTGAGCCATATGGCCCAGCGCCAATAGTGCTTTGCGGCATCCAGCCAAGGCGGGGCGGAACCGAGTCAACCCCGCCCCGCGAGTACCACTTGTTTAGCGAATGTTGTAGAACGCGGCCTTGCCGGCGTAGCGCGCGCTGCCCTTAAGCTCGTCCTCGATGCGGATGAGCTGGTTGTACTTGGCGATACGGTCGCTGCGGCACGGGGCGCCCGACTTGATCTGGCCGGCGTTGACGCCCACGACCAGGTCGGCGATCGTGGAGTCCTCGGTCTCGCCGGAGCGGTGGCTCACGATGCAGGCGTAACCGGCCTCCTTGGCGGTCTCGATGGCCTCGAGCGACTCGGTGAGCGTGCCGATCTGGTTGACCTTGACCAGGATCGCGTTGGCGGCACCCAGCTCGATGCCCTTCTTGAGGCGCTCGGTGTTGGTGACGAACAGGTCGTCGCCCACCAGCTGCACCTTGTTGCCAATGCGGCGGGTAAGCTCGACCCAGCCGTCCCAGTCTTCCTCGGCCATGCCGTCCTCGATGGAGATGATGGGATAGGTGTCAACGAGCTTCTCCCAGTAATCAACCATCTGGGCACTCGTGTACTCCACGCCCTCGCCCTTGAGCTCATACATACCGGTCTCGGCGTTGTAGAACTCGGTGGACGCCGGATCCATGGCGTACATGAAGTCGACGCCGGGCTTAAAGCCAGCCTTCTCGACGGCCTTGGTGATGTACTCGAACGGCTCGGCATTGGTCTTGAGATTGGGCGCAAAGCCACCCTCGTCGCCCACGCCGCCGCCAAGGCCGGCCTCGTGCAGCACGCCCTTGAGGGTGTGGTAGACCTCGGCGCACCAGCGCAGGCCCTCGGCAAAGCTCGGAGCACCCACGGGCATAATCATAAACTCCTGGAAGTCAACGTTGTTGTCGGCATGCACGCCACCGTTGAGGATATTCATCATGGGCGTGGGCAGCAGGTGGGCGTTGACGCCGCCCAGGTACTGGTACAGCGACAGGCCCGCCGACTCTGCCGCAGCGCGGGCAACGGCCAGCGACACACCCAGAATGGCGTTGGCGCCGAGCTTGGTCTTGTTGGGCGTACCGTCGGCGGCAATCAGCGCGGCATCGACGGCGCGCTGGTCGAAGGCATCGAGACCCACGACGGCGTTGGCGCACTCGTTATTGACGTGCTCGACGGCCTGCGAAACGCCCTTGCCCAGGTAGCGACCCTTGTCGCCATCGCGCAGCTCACATGCCTCAAAGGCGCCGGTCGAAGCGCCCGAAGGCACCATCGCGCGACCGAAGCTACCGTCCTCGAGCACGACCTCGACCTCGACGGTGGGGTTGCCGCGGCTGTCAAGCACCTCACGACCGTAGACGTCCAAAATGTCACTCATGTTGTCTCCCTCTCACTTGGAAACGTAGTTGATGCAAGCGACTGGCCGACTGTGCACCGTCGGTGCGTCTCCGTAAGTTAGCCTTGTCGCACTTTTTGCATTATGCCCTAAGTTAGCCGAGGGATACACTTGTTTTTCGAAAAATTTAGCGGGAACGATGAGGCGTGTCAGCCCGTCGTTCCCGCAGTCTTACTCCCCTGCCTTTGCTGCGTCCCACAGGTCGTTGAGCCCATGGGTCGAAAGCTCGGCAAGATCAACGTGGGCATCGGCCGCCATCTGTTCCATCGCAGCCCAGCGACGGCGAAACTTGGCCGTGCTCGCGCGCAGGGCGCTCTCGGCGTCGATACCCTCCTTGCGCGCGACGTTGACCAGGGCAAAGAGCAGATCGCCAAACTCCATTTCGCGCTCGGGCGAGCCAGGGGCCTCGGCCTCAAACTCGGCACGCTCCTCGGCAACCTCGTCCCACACGTCCTGGACCGTCTCCCACTCAAAGCCTACGGCGGCCGCCTTGCGTGACACCTTCTGCGCCTGCATCAACGCCGGCAGATGCGTGGGCACGCCATCGAGCAGACCCTCGGGCGCGGCCTCGCCCGCCGCCACGGCCTTGTCCTTGGCGGCTTTCTCGGCAAGCTTGACCTCGTCCCAAATCTTGAGCACCTCGTCGGAGCTCTCGGCATCCGCATCGCCAAACACGTGCGGGTGGCGGCGAATGAGCTTGGCGTCGATATCGCGCGCCACGTCGGCCAGCGTAAACTCGCCGGCGTCGGCAGCAATCTGCGCATGCAGCACGACCTGCATGAGCACGTCACCCAGTTCCTCGCGCAGGTGAACCGCGTCGTCCGCCTCGATGCAGTCGAGCGCCTCGTAGGCCTCCTCGATCATGTTCTTGCCGATGCTGCGGTGCGTCTGCTCGCGGTCCCACGGGCAGCCATCGGGCTGACGCAGACGCCAGATGGTCTGCACCAGATGCTGCAGCTCGGCCGACGCGTCTATCAGCGTGGGCAGATCGCGCGAGCCCTCGGCATTTTGCTGAGCCATATGCTGCGCCATGGTTAGTCCTCCTCCAGGATCACGTGGCGGAACGCGCCGCCCTCGTAGATGCCGTAGCTGTGCGAGCCGTCCTTGGGGATGCTCACGCTGCCGGGGTTGAAGAGCCACAGGCCCGGGTGCGCGGCGCTTTCCTCGTTGACCTTGATGTGCGTGTGGCCGTAGACGAGCGCGGAGCCCTCGGGCAGCGCGGGCGCGTGGTCGACGCTGTTGTGCATGCCGGCGCCAAAGACATGGCCGTGCGTCAGGAACAGCTCGCGGCCGGTCTCGTCAAACAGCGTGGCGTAGTCGGCCATGACGGGGAAGTCGAGGACCATCTGGTCGACCTCAGCGTCGCAGTTGCCGCGCACCGCGATGATGCGGTCGGCTAGGGCGTTGAGCAGCGGAATCACGCGCTTGGGAGCATAGTCGCGCGGCAGGTCGTTGCGCGGACCGTGATAAAGCAGGTCGCCCAGCAGGACGATGCGGTCGGGCTGCTCGGACTCAATGGCGGCGCAGAGGCGCTCGGTCCAGTATGCCGAGCCGTGGATGTCGGAAGCGATGAGGTATTTCATGGTGGTCCTTTCGGTGAGGTTGATGGGGTGGGTGTGGCGCGTCGCCGACCGTGTCACTCAAATTGCAGAGCCGCGGCTTGTGCTGCCTGCATCACGCGCTGGAGCGGCACACCGTGCTCGCGGGCAAGGCGGGCGCAGTCCTCGTACTCGGGCGCTGCACGCTCGCTGCCGTCGGGCAGGGTGGCCACCTTGACGGACACCTCGCCCCATGGCGTCGTCACCTGCTCAAAGCGGCGTGGCAGGCAAACGCGTTCCATGACCTGGCGACGGATGCCATTGGTCGTGGTTTCCAAAAAGATGATCGTCTGCAGGCGCTCGATGTCCTCGTGGGCGCAGATTACCTGCAGCTGCCAGCCGGGGCGGCCTTTCTTGCAATAGACGGGCAGCCAGTGCACCTCGCGCGCACCCGCCTCGCGCAGGCGGTCGGCGGCGTAGGCAAGCACCTCGGGCGACGCGTCATCGATATCGCATTCCAGCTTGACGATAGTCTCGGGCGCATCGGTCTCGCGGGACAGCGGGGATGTGCTATCGCATTGCATACGGTCCGGATCCTTTCCGCACGGGCTCGTTTTGTTCACCCAAACGCTAGCACATCGCAGGCGGTGCAGGGGCGACGTCATGGGATAGGTGCGACTTTTGCTGGGCGCAAGTGCTGGCGCGCTCCAACGCCGGCCCGCTTCACTCAAACGTGTACGTCAGCCTCCAAACATGTCATTTTTTGCAGCTTTTGGAGGCTGATGTACATGTTTTGAGAGCACAAGCGAGGCCGCACCGCGCGTCGCGCAGCCTTTCCAATCGATTTCGACCCCCCGCGTGCCCGGCGTGTTGAGAGCTGCGCCATTACAATGAAGCGGATTCGCTTGACGCAAAGGAGCCGCCATGTCTGCTTGCCCGCTGATCGATTGCCATACCCACACCTCGTTTTCGGACGGGCACGCCTCGTTTGAGGACAACGTCCGCGCCGCTGCTGCGGCCGGTTGCCGCGTCATGGTCTCGACCGATCACCTTACCCTGCCCGCCAGCATGGATTCCAATTGCGAGGTACAGGTTGTCGAGAGCGACCTGACGGCGCATCGACTGGCATTTGAGGACGCCCGCAAGCTTGCCGCGCAGATCGCGCCGGATCTCGAGCTTATCTATGGCTTTGAATGCGATTGGTACGAAGGCTGCAAGCCTTTGGTTGAGCGCTGGTCCGAAGGCGCCGTGGTACGCCTGGGCAGCGTGCACTGGATTGGCAACCCCGGCGATATCATGGCCGGTGCCGCGGGTACGGCGGGAACGGAAAACGTCGCTCGCCCCGATACACCCGATTCCCTTTGCGGTTGGATCGACGACGACACCGACCTGCACGTTTGGGAAAACCTGGGCGTGCGCGGCGTGTGGAAGCGCTATGTCGATGACTGGTGCCGCGCCTGCGAGAGCCCGCTCAACTTTGATGTGATGGCTCACCCCGACCTGGTCATGCGCTTTTCGAAGGAAGGCTTTGCGCCCGACTTTGACCCCGCGCCGTTTTGGCAGCAGATGGCCGAATGCGCCCACGATACGGGTCGTCGCGTTGAGGTCTCGACCGCCGCACCGCGCAAGGGCCTCGACGACTATTACCCCTCGACGGGGCTGTTGCGCTGCTTCGCCCACGCCGAGGTACCCATCACCTTTGGCTCGGACGCGCACCGCGCCTGCGACATCTGCTGGAATATCCGCGAGGCACAAGCCCACGCCTACGACTGCGGCTACCGGGCCTTCGATATCCCCCACCCCACCGGCGAATGGCAGCCCACGCCCCTCGCCTAACTGGTCGTTTAAGAACGTCCCCAATGACTAGTGGCGGCGGGCGTTGAGTTCGCCGGCCAGTTCGTCGAGGGTGATGCCATAACGCTCAAGGGTTACGAGCAGGTGGTAGACCAGGTCGCCGGCCTCGTAGCGAATGTGATCGTGGTCGTTATCCTTGCAGGCCATGATCACCTCGCTCGCCTCCTCGGCAAGCTTCTTGAGCAGCTCGTCCTCGACGTCGGTCAACAGACGCGCGGTATAGCTCTCCTGCGGCGACGCGTCGCGACGGCCATGAATCACCTCGGCCAGCCCCGTCAGCGTCTCTCCGATATTTCCATCCTGAACATTTGCGGTGCGCACACCCATGGTTCAATCCTTTCTGGCTGGCCAAGCGCTTGGTCGAGCGCCCGCCCTACGCGAGTTTCTTAAAGAAGCAGGTACGGTTGCCGGTATGGCAGGCCGGACCCGGAGAATCGACCTTGACCAGTAGCGTATCGCTATCGCAATCGGCCCAGAGCTCCTTGACCTCCTGCATGTTGCCGCTCGTCGCACCCTTGTTCCAGAGCTCCTGGCGGCTGCGGCTCCAAAACCACGTGGTCCCGGTCTTGAGCGTCAGCCCCACCGACTCCTCGTTCATCCAAGCAACCATAAGCACCTCGCCGGTGTCATATTGCTGAACCACACAGGGAATCAGCCCGCGGGCGTCGTATTTAAGATCAGACGCTTCTATTACCTCAGTCATCATTTCTCCCAAGTAATTACCGTAAACCCCACAGGTCGGCGAGGGTTGTCCAGGTGCCGCAGGTTGCCGCGAAAGAGGAGCGACGCGTACTTAAGTACGCGAGAAGGGTTGGAGCCGGAAGGTCGGGTGCCTGGGCAAGCCGCAGCATTAGAAGTCCAGCCTCACAGGAATACCTTGAGAAGCCATATACTCTTTGACTTCGCGAATGCTGAAGATTCCAAAGTGAAAGACGCTCGCCGCCAGCACGGCATCGGCCTCGCCCTCGATCACACCCTCGGCAAAATGCTCGAGTGTGCCCACGCCGCCGCTCGCGATAACGGGAATCGGCACCGCGCGGGCCACGGCGCGAGTAAGCGCCAGATCGAAGCCGGCCTTGGTACCGTCGCGGTCCATGCTGGTCAGTAGGATTTCGCCGGCGCCACGACGAGCCGCCTCCTCGGCCCACGCCACTGCGTCGATACCCGTAGCGTTGCGGCCGCCCGCCGTAAAGACCTCCCACTTATCGGCGCCCGGCTCCCCGGGCAGCCCCACGCGCTTGGCATCGATCGCCACGACCACGGCTTGGCTGCCAAACGCCGCGGCAGCCTGGCTGATCAGCGACGGATCGCGCACAGCCGCCGAGTTGAGCGACACCTTGTCGGCACCGGCGGCAACCATGGTGCGCATGCCCGCCAGGTCGCGAAAGCCGCCGCCCACGGTATAGGGAATGGCCAGCTCCTCGGCCGCATGCGCCGCCATCTCGATAGTCGTCGCACGGTTATCGCTCGTCGCGGTAATGTCCAAAAATACGACCTCGTCCGCACCCTCGCGGTCGTAGGCGCGGGCCAGCTCCACCGGATCGCCGGCATCGCGCAAGCTCACAAAGTTGACGCCCTTGACCACACGGCCGTCCTTGACGTCCAGGCAGGGAATTACGCGCTTGGTAAGCATGGGCTACTCCTCCCCTCGAGCGGCGGCCAGCGCCTGGGCCAGCGTAAAGTTGCCCTCGTAGAGCGCACGACCGGTAATGGCGCCTTCAATCGCGCCCTCACCCACCGCGGCCAGCGCGCGGATGTCGTCGAGCGTCGAGATACCGCCCGACGCCACGACGGGAAAGCCCGCGACCTGCGCCACATGGCGATACGTCGCCACATCGATGCCCGTCTGCATGCCATCACGCGCGATGTCGGTATACACCAGATGCTTAAAGCCCAGCTCGGTAAGCTGCGCCACGGCATCGTCGAGTGCCACGCCCGCGCCGTCGCGCCAGCCGTTCACCTTAACCTGGCCGTCGCGCGCGGCAATGTCGGCGACCAACAGCTCGCCAAAGCCCTGGGCTGCCACCTCAGCAAAACCCGGCTCGGTCACGAGCACGGTGCCCAGCGCAATGCGGCGAGCACCATAGCCTGCCAGCTCATCGATGCGTGCGAGTGAGCGAACGCCGCCGCCCACGTCCACGGACAGACCGTCGACGCCGCAGATGGCCTTAATCGCCGCCGAGTTGGCAGCGCATGTGTCCTCGTCCTCGCCAAAGGCAGCGGACAGGTCGACGACATGCACCCAGCTTGCGCCCTGCTCGGCAAACGAGCGGGCGACGGCCACGGGGCCATCGGAATATACCTTGCAGCGGTTGCGGTCGCCGCGCTCCAGGCGCACAACCTTGCCGCCGATCAGATCGATTGCGGGAAACAGGATCATCGGCCAACCTCCTCGACGATGTTGACGAAGTTCTTAAGGATGCGCTGACCCAGCGCGGAGGATTTCTCGGGATGGAACTGGCAGCCCCACACGTTGCCGTGGCGCACGATGCACGGGAAACTCCGTGTATAGTGCGTGCGCGCCAACACATCGGCGGCATCGACGTCGCCGGTCACCGCGTAGCTGTGGGTGAAGTACATATTGGCGCCCTCGGCAAAACCGGCGAGCAGCGGATCGGCCGCGCCGGCAGGCGTCATGTGCACCTGATCCCAGCCCACGTGCGGGACCTTCAGACGGCTCGACTCCAGGTGCGTGCACGAGCCACGCATGATGCCCAGGCCATCGACCCAGGGACCACCGGCCTGCTCGGAGGCATCGTCGTCCGCGTCCACGCCCTCGTCCGCAGGCACGCCCTCGTTGCCACGCTCAAAAAATAGCTGAAGACCCAGGCAGATGCCGAGCAGCGGAGTTCCGGCGGCAACGGCATCGAGCACGGCCACCTCCTCGCCGCTCTGGCGCATAAAGACAATCGCGTCATAGAACGCGCCCACGCCCGGGATGACCAGGCCGTTGGCGTTGCGGATCTGCTCCGGATCGTCCGATGTGCAGGCGGCGGCACCGGCGCGCGCAAGCCCGCGCACAACGCTCGACAAGTTGCCCTTGTGGTAGTCGACCACCACAATCTTCGGTTCGCCCACGCGACCCTCCCTTTTCCCATCATCCAAAACCACCACAAAGGGGACAGGCACCTTCGTGGTGGTTTTTACCCTTGTGGCGGTTACAGTGAACCCTTGGTGCTGGGGATGCCCTGCACGCGAGGGTCCAGCTCACAGGCTTGGCGCATCGTGCGGCCCACGGCCTTAAAGGCGGCCTCGATAATGTGATGCGAGTTGCCGCCTGCCAGCTCGCGCACGTGCAACGTGAGTTTGGCATCGCGCGCAAAGGCATAGAAGAACTCGACGGCCAGCTCGGTATCGAAGCTGCCCACGCGCTCAGTCGGCACGGGCAGCTCGCAGTAGGCCTGCCCGCGGCCCGAAATATCAACAGCAGCCATCACAAGCGTCTCGTCCATGGCGATCGCCGCGTCGGCAAAGCGCGTAATGCCCGCCTTGTCGCCCAGCGCCTGGCAAAACGCCTCGCCCAGCACAATGCCCGTGTCCTCGACGGTATGATGCGCATCGACCTCGACGTCGCCCACCGCGTGCACCGTCAAATCGAACAGGCCATGGCGGCCAAAAGCGTTGAGCATGTGGTCGAAAAACGGTACGCCGGTCGAGATATCACACACGCCGCATCCGTCCAGGTCGAGCTTTACGACAATGTCGGTCTCCCCCGTCTTGCGGGTCACCTCGGCATAGCGGTCCATCTACATCTCCTCCTTCACCAGCGCGGCAAACGCGGCCAGCACCTCGTCGTTTTCCTGCGGGGTGCCTACGGTAATGCGCAGACAGTCCGCGAGCCCCGGCGCGTAACTAAAGTCGCGCACCAAAATTGAATACTCGTCGCGCAGACGCTCGCGCACGCGCGTGGCATGCGGCGTGCGCACGAGCACAAAATTCGCCGCGCTCGGCCATGCCTCCACGGGCATGCCCTCGGCAGCCATTGCGCGCAGGGCGCACAACTCGCGCTCGCGCTCGGATGTAACTTGCGCCGCCACGGGTGCATACGCATCGCGAGCACGCACGCAGGCAAGCGCTGCGGCCTGGCTCAGCACGTTGACCGAATAGATCTGGCGAATCGCCGCGAACACGTCGACGACCTCGGGTGCCGCAATCACATAGCCCAGACGCGTGCCGGCGGCACCAAACGCCTTGGACAGCGTATGTAGAATCACCAGGTTGGGATGCTCGGCGATAAGGCCTTGCGCCGTGGTGGCCGCGCCAAACGAATCGTCGGCAAACTCAACGTAGGCCTCGTCGACCATGACCATGCCGGGGCACACATCGCACAGCGCCGCGACAAAGTCGAGCGGTGCCACGTCGCCCGTGGGGTTATTGGGCGAGGTCACGATGGCCAGGTTGCACTCGGGTGCCGCCGCAAGCACGGCTGCCTGGTCGAGCTCAAAGGTCGCCGGGTCGCGCCACACGTCGCGCACCTCGGTCTGGCACAGAGACGCAAAGAACGCATACTCGCTAAAGCACGGCGGGCAGTTGAGCAGGGTCCTCCCCGCGCCACCAAACGCCAGCAGATAGTTATAGAGCAGCTCGTCGCCGCCGTTTCCCACGCAGATGCTCTCGCGCGTCACGCCATGCCAGGCAGCAAGCTCGTCGCGCAGGTCGTTGGACATGGGATCGGGATAGCGGTTGAGCGGCGTGGCAGCCAGGGCGGCGTCGACCGCCTCGCGCACGCCGGCCGGCACGGGATAGGTGTTCTCGTTGGCCGAAAGGTTGATGCGCGTGGGCGTAAAGTTGGGATCATAGGGCTCAATGCCTGCCAGATAGGGCTGGACGAGCTCCTTCATGCGCGGCGTGAGTTCGGCCATATTAGGCCTCCCCACCGGTCACACCGGCGCCATCCGCGCCCGCAGCCGCCAGGTCCACACCCTCGGCAACCGTCGCCACGGCGTCGCCCGGCCAGGCAACCTTGGTCAGGTCGGCCGCGGCCAGCGACTCGGCACTCACGGCATCCTCGCCCTGTTCCAGCACACGGCGACGAAGAGCGGCGGAAAGCGCGTGTGCCCACAGGCCCTCGGCCTCGGCCAGGCGCTGCGTAGCAGGAGCGTCGGAGAGCAGACCTTCGGGCGTATAGCAAATGACACTCGAGCGCTTGACGAACTCTTCGACCGAAAGCGGGTTGGAGAACATGGCCGTACCGCCGGTCGGCAGCGTGTGGTTGGGGCCGGCGACGTAATCGCCGAGCGGCTCGGAACTCCAAGCGCCCACAAAGATGGCGCCGGCGTTGCGAATGCCGCCGAGCAGGCCCATCGCGTCCTTGCAGTGCAGCTCAAGGTGTTCGGGTGCCACGGTGTTCACAGCCTCGACGGCGGCAGCCATGTCGGCGGCCACCACGATGGTGCCCTCGTTATCGAGCGAGGCGCGCGTGATCTCGGCGCGTGGGGACTGCGCCACCAGAATGTCGATACCTGCCTCGACCTCGCGCGCAAACTGCTCGTCGCAAGTCACGAGATAGCAGGCTGCCAGCGGATCGTGCTCGGCCTGGGCCATCAGGTCTGCCGCGACCACCATGGGCTTGGCCGTGGCATCGGCCAGCACGCAGACCTCGGACGGGCCGGCGACCATGTCGATGCCCACATCGCCCGAAACAATCTGCTTGGCCGCAGCGACAAAGGCGTTGCCCGGGCCGGTAATCTTGTCGACACGCGGAATGGTCTCGGTGCCGTACGCCAGCGCGGCCACGGCCTGGGCGCCGCCCACCATATAGATCTCGTCCACGCCGCCGAGCTTGGCCGCGGCAAGCGTGTAGGGGCTGATCAGGCCGTCCCTTTGCGGCGGGGTCACCATGACCACGCGCCTGACGCCGGCGACCTTGGCGGGAATGGCATTCATGAGCACGGTGGAGGGATACTGCGCGCGACCGCCCGGCACGTAGATGCCAGCCGCCGCGAGCGGGGTCACCTTAACGCCGAGCATCGTGCCGTCCGGGCGCGTGGTAAACCAGCTCTGCTCGACCTCGCGCTGGTGGAACTCACGAATCTGACGCGCAGCTTTCTCGAGCGCGGCGACAAAAGCCGGGTCGAGGCCTTCGAGCGCGGCATCGATCTGCTCCTGCGGCAGACGGAAGCTCTCCAGCTCAACACCGTCAAAACGCTGGCTGTAATCGCGCACCGCGGCATCGCCGTTGGCGCGCACGTTGGCCACGATATCGCGGGCGGCGTCGACGATGTTTTGCGGCAGCACACCCTTGCGGTTGAGCTGGTTGGTAACGAGGCGCTCACCGGGAGCAAGCTTGATGGTCTTCATATCGGTATCCCCTATCGGTCGAGGTTGCGTTCGAAAAACGAGAGGCCGGGCGGCGGCGCCAATCGGCCCGCAGCCCGTACGTTGGGGCGCCCGTGCGCGCTCGCGCTATTGTGCCGAGCCCGCGACGGGCTCAAAATGCTTGTCCTTAACGGCCGCGACCAGGCGATCTGCCAGATTGCGTACGCGCGGATCCAGGCGTGCGGCACCCGGATTGACAAAGAAGCGGGCCGTGCAGTCCATGATGCGGCCGGTGATGACCAAGTCGTTGTCGCGCAGCGTGGCACCCGTGGCGGTAATGTCCACGATGCGATCGGTCATGCCGACGATGGGGCCCAGCTCGATGTTGCCGTGCAGCGAGACGATATCGGCATTCACGCCTCGCTCGGCATACCAGGCACTCGCGATGCGCGGGTACTTGGTGGCCACGCGAAGCGAACCGCGGCGGGCATAGTTGCGCTCGGCCTGGCCGGCGCGCCACGCGGGCTCCGCCTCGATAAAGGTGCACAGGCCGTAGCCCAAATCGACCAGCTGCAGCAGGTTGAGGTCGGCCTCGATGAGCGAGTCCCAACCGCAGATGCCGCAATCGGCACCGCCGCAGCCCACAAAGGCGGGCGCATCGCTGGGGCGCACGATGACAAACTCGATATCGCCGACCGCGCCCTCGCCGGCACGCGTGTCGCGACCGCGCACGATCAGGTGACGGCCGGGGTCACGCAGCTCAGAGACGTCCAGACCCGCGGCCTCGAGCACGTCGAGCGTATCGGCCTTAAGCGAGCCCTTGGGCACGGCAATGCGCAGCGGGCCCTCGGCGCCGCGGCCCGCGGCATGGTCGCCATCGGAAGCGGCATCCTCGGCCGAGGTGCGCGCGGCCTCCAGGCGCTCGAGCGAAAAGGCGAAGCCCGCCGCCGGCACCTCGATACCGGCGCCAAATGCGCCGGTAAAGATGGAGTCATAGCGTCCGCCCGAACCGACCGGATCGGGCAAGCCGCCGGCATAGGCCTTAAAGACCAGACCCGTGTAGTAATCAAACGAGTTCATGATGGAGAAGTCGAAGGACAGCACCTGAGCGTCCTCGGGAGCCAGGCCCTCGACCAGGGCGCGCAGCTCGCGCGTGAGCGGCGCGGCGATACCGGCAGCCTCCAGCAGCGCGTCCGCGCGGTCGAGCACCTCGGCACCGCCGTGCAGGCGCGGCAGCTCGCTAATGGCAGCCTTGACGGCCTCGGGCTCGGCGCTTGCCGCCACACGGGCATCAAGGCCCACAAAGTCGTTAGCGTGCACGCAACGCAATGCCTCGGCAGCCAGTTCGCGATCCTCGCACGCCGCGAGCAACTCCTTAAACGGACGCACGCTACCCGCGATAATGCGCGCATCGGGCAGCGCCAGCTTGCGCACAGCCTCCGCCACGAGCGAGACGATCTCGACATCGCCCGCGGTATCGCCCGCACCGATAAGCTCAAAGCCCAGCTGCGTAAACTGACGCGAGCCACCGGCATTGCGCTGGCACTCGCGGACCACCGGCGCCTCGTAGCGCAGGCGCAGCGGCAGATCGGCCGCGCGCATGCGGGTCGAAACCAGGCGCACGATCGGCAACGTGTTGTCGGGACGGACCACCAGCAGGCGGCCGTCGTCATCAAAGAGCTTAAACGGCGTGTCCGCAATGCGGCCGCCTTCCTCGAGCGAACCCTTGTCCTCGAGCAGCGGCGTCTCGACCGGAAGGTAATGATGCTCCCTAAAGCAGCCCTTCACCGTCAGCGCAATCTCCTCGCGCGCCTGAGCCTCCTCGGGCAATATGTCCCGGAATCCCCACGGTGTGGCCGTCATCTGGTGAGCCTCCTCATGCTGTGCTTCGTATAGAACAGAAGACCGGCATAGCTCCGCCGGTCTTCTGGGTACTTTAGCATACTAGAGTGCTTGCGGGGAAAATCCGTCGCAGCCTCTCACGCCGTATTCATCTGGAAACATAGGGCAGATTGCCGCAACCCAACCCCACCTAGGCGCCAATCGCACGACGATACTCTGCCATTACCTGCGCATCGGCAGCTGCGGGGTCGGCAAAATAGCGCCCGTCATAGGTCTCGGCCGAAACAACTCCGCGATAGCCACGCGCCACCAGCCTATCTAGGTCGGCGCGCATATCGCGGTTGCCGTCACCCCAAGCAAGATGCGTCGTGCCATCTGCCGCAACATCGACAAAATGCACGTGGGCGACATCATCGCCAAGCAGATCGAAATAATCGTCGATGGTATCCCCCGCCACCGCCATGGCGCCCATATCCAGGCACGCCTTAAGTGCCGGATGATCAACTGCCTCGATCATGCGCTTCGTGTCGGCCGCCGAGTTCACGATCATCGACTCAACCGGCTGTAGGGCCTCGAGCACCAGTCGCACACCGCGTTCTCCCGCATGCTCGGCAATCGCACGCAACATCGAGGCGCTGCGACCCCATGCGTCCTCGATCGGCTCGTTCAAAAATGCCCAGCCGCTCGAGACCATGACCTGCTCAGCTCCAAGTTCCGCCGCGATATCTACAACGTTCTTAAAGTACGCGAGCGTGCGGGCACGCGCCTCATTCCCGCGCGCCGCGATATTCCACGGCTTGGGGTTGTTCTGTTCGGGACAAAGCCCCACAATCCGAACTCCATACCGCTGCGACAGCTCCCGCACCTGCTCGAGCGAATCGTATCCATGGCAATCGACATACAGATGCATCGCCCCGGTCCAAAGCTCGCAACACGTGTAGCCCGAGGCCGCTGCCGAAGAAAAGAATTCCTCAAGGTCAAAATAACGATGGCTGATATTCATGACGGCAAGCTGCGGATACTCCATCTTGTCCACCTTTCGGCAAAAGGGCGCCGCAGCACAATGTGCACGACGCCCCCTCTTACATTGTTTTAATTATGACGGATGCCCTACTGAACACCAAGCACTCCAAAGAACGCGCCGGCGATACTCACGAGTAGGATCACGAGCATAATGAGCAGCGGATTCATCTTCTTCTTGAGCATGAGATAGACGATTCCAAACAGCCCCATCGTGACAAAGCCCGGGAAGATTCCGTTGAGCAGCTCGGCGAGCGTCTGAGCGCCATCGCCCGCGCCGACCATGAGCGGAATGTCCACGGTGACCATCTCCATGGTCATGGCACCGATCACCATGGCGCCCATGATAGAGGCCATCTTGACGATCGTGTCCATAATGCCCGATTCCTGGACCTTGCTGATCATGTCCGAGCCAAAGCGATATCCCACAAACGTCAGCAGGTAACGAATGATGTAGTGAGGGACGTTGAACACGAGCAGGAACAAAATCGGGCCAAGAATAGAGCCCTGCAGCGCCAGCGACGTGCCGACACCCGTTGCCAAAATTCGCAGCGTGCCCCAGTAGAAGGCATCGCCCACGCCGGACAGCGGTCCCATCAAAGCAAGCTTGACATTAGAGATCGCGCTCGTGTCAAAGTTATCTTCAGTGGCGTTGACTTCTTCCATTGCGGCAGCAATAGACATGGGGAGCGTCGAGATGTACGGCGTGACGTTATAGAGCTCCATATGGCGCTTGAGTGCGGCCTTAAAGTCTGCATCCTGCGGATACAGCTTGCGAAGAATCGGCATAAGGGCCCACATAAAGCCGATATGGCCCATACGCTCGTAGTTCCAGGAGTGCTCATAGGGAATCGAGCGCCAGAACAGCTTCTTAAGATCTGCGCGGGTAATCAACCCGTCGTAGGAAGACTCAAACTTAAAACTCATCGAACCCACTCCCAATCGCAGGATCCTCGGTTGCCACTGCGGGCTGCTCCGCCTTTTTCTTCTCGCCCAAAACCGTCATCGCGACGACGATGATCGCGGCAAAGATCGCCACGCCCGTCGTGCTAATGCCAAAGTAGGCGACGAGGAAGAAGCCAGCGAAGAAGAACGGAGCCACTGTTTTGTTCATAATCATCTGCGCCAGCATCGCAAAGCCGAGTGCGGGCAAGAAGGCGGCGGCAACATCCATGCCGGTCTGAACGAAATCGGGGATGATGTTGAGCAGGCTGGCAACGGCATCGGCGCCAAAGAAGAATGCCAGGGGAATAATCAGCAGGCCGCACCAGCTCTGCGCGTAACCGGCGATGAGCATGTTGCGCGTGATGGCCTTGGTGTCTCCGTCCTCGACGTTTTTGTCGATACGGTGCACCAGCAGCAGCATCACCGGCTGGCCCAGGGCAGTATCGAGCGCCAGGACGATCGTTGCGATGGGAATGCCCAGGGTCAGGGCCGCCGAAGCGTCCGCGCCGGCCTGCATGGCAAGAGATACGCCCAGGATAGTGCCGGAAATCGTATCGGGCGGGTTATAGGCGCCGACCGAGATGGCGCCGACCATGGCAAGCTCCATCGTGGCGCCCATGATCGTGCCGGCACCACATCGCCCATGACAAGGCCGACCAACGGTCCGAGCACAATGGGGCGCTGGAGGTAGCTCGTGCCCGTCAGCCACTCGGAATAACCCAAAAGGGCAATAAGGAAAATCAGGATTGTCTTGATAACCATGATGGCCCCTAACCGATGACCTTCGCGGCGTCAGTCTTCGCATCTGCCGGAATCATCTGAATGAACAGCTCGTAGCCCTCGCCGAGCAGCTCTTTGACGTATGCCTCGTTTTCGGGCGTGAGAAATACGCTGGTCGAGACCTGGCGGGCATCCTCGCTAAAGGCAACATTGCCGAGGTTGATCTTCTTGACGCCCATCGCCTTGGCGACGGCACCGGCCTGCCGGATCGTCTCGCAAACCACGAAGAGCTTGTACTTGTCGGTCACACCGCTCTGAAGCGCCTTGACGGCGTCCTCGGTGTTTTTGACAACGACCTTGCAGCCCTCCGGCTTTGCAAGAGACAGGGCCTGCAGGCGAAGCTTGTCGTCAAGAACCGTATCGCTCACCAGCAGGATGCAGTCGGCACCCAGAGCCGAGGTCCAGCTAACGGCAACCTGGCCGTGAAGCAGGCGATAGTCCACGCGAATCATCTGAATCATGATGTGCTCCTAACGTTTAAAACTCATCGAGTTCGGCCTGCCCCAGCAGGTCGTTGACGTACTTGACCTTGGTGTCGTCCGCATCGACGATCTGGCGAATGGCCTCATCGATCGGGGTGGAGTCGGGTACGAACAGCAGCTGAATAAGGAGCGGCAGGTTCAAATTGGTCACCAGGTGCGTGTTGGGGCGCGTCTGGACGATCTTGGTGAATTCGTTGTTGACGCTGCCGCCAAAGAGGTCGGTGCAAACGACGACCTCATCGTCCGCGGCAAAGCCGTCCAGAATCGCTGCGGCCTCCTTGACCAGGTCCTCGTTTCCGTCGACATACATAGAGAGCGCATGGACGTTTTCGCGCTCGCCGGAAAGCAGGCCGATGCTCTCGACGATTCCAGACGCAAAATGAGCATGGGATGCCACGATAAACTGCCTCATTCGATTCCCCTTTCTTGCGAATTTCGGCATAAAAATGCCCGGACGCATGCGCCCGGGCAGGGTGCTTCTTGATCAGTAGCTTATTTGTCACCGATTAGTAGTCGAACTGGTGATAGTAACGACGGTAGTTGAGGTTGTGCTTAGTGACCGTCTCGTAGTAAGCAGCAAGGCGATCGGTAATCAGCGAGGAGAGGATCCACGGGGAGACGATGACGCGGAACTCGTCGTCAAGGCCGGGGATCGCGAACT
>NZ_JAHPYF010000007.1 GCF_019041915.1 Collinsella sp. MSK.8.10
GGGTCACCGCGCGGTCCGCATCTGATGGTGTCGACGTCAATGGTATACGGGTGCATCATCGACGTCTTCAATACAGAAGATATCAGTGCGGAATGTTCCGGAGAGAAGTCCCCGTCCCGCCCCCGGATTCCCTGCGTTTACGGCCTTGAGGCCGGCGGGCGGAGAAGGATGTGGTCGATAGGGATACGTGTCCCCTTCGCTGTTTCGCGCTTTGCGCGAAAGGCGCGTTGCTTTGGGATGGGTGGGGGACGTGGTTGCTTTGGCAACTGATCTCCGCCACAAATTACCCTTGGCATACTTGCGCGAGAACCTGCTCGTGCTACACTTGCAATTGCTGTTTCAGGGCGGGGTGGAATTCCCCACTGGCGGTAAATCGGGCGGTGTCAAAGGGACGCCGTGGCGCAGGCGAGGTGTCTGCGACCGAGCCGATGAGTCCGCGACCCGTGCGTGTGTTGGTTCGCATGCCGGCTGAACTGGTGAGATCCCAGTACCAACGGTTAGAGTCCGGATGAAAGAGGCAGGTGATCTTATGTCTGAACAGTCGCAGCATATCCATTTTGAGAACACGAATAGGTGGAGCACCAAACAGCTCGTTACCATGGCGTTGATGTGCGCCTTGGGCGCCCTGTTTATGTACGTGCAGCTGCCTATCCTTCCTTCGGCGCCGTTTTTGACGTATGACCCGTCGCTGGTACCGGCGATGGTGTGCGGGTTTGCGTATGGTCCTGGCGCCGGCACTGCTGTTGCCGCTATGGCTATCGTTATCCATGCGCTCACCACGGGTGACTGGGTCGGCGCGCTTATGAACCTGGTTGCCACGCTGGGCTACATTCTGCCTGCGGCTATCGTCTATCAGAAGATGCATACCTATAAGGGTGCCGTGATTGGCCTGGTGCTCGGCGTTATTGCCGCTACGGCGTTGTCTATGGTCGCAAACCTTACCATTGGCGTATGGTTCTGGTATGGCTCGGTCGATGTGATCGCCCCGCTCATGATTCCTGCCGTGCTGCCGTTCAACCTTATCAAGACCGTGCTTAACTCGGTGTTGACACTGGCGGTGTATAAAGCGGTCTCCAACCTCATCACGCCTAAAAAGGACCAGGTCAAAGGCCGCGCATGATTGAGTGTCGGGGCGTTTCCTTTAGCTATGACGGTGCCGTACCGGCGCTCGACGGCGTCGATCTGAATATCGAGGACGGCGAGTTTTTCTGCATCCTCGGTGGCAATGGGTCGGGCAAGTCGACGTTTGCCAAGCATCTGAATGCGCTGTTGCAGCCCGATGCGGGCACGGTACGCATCAACGGCATGGATGCGTCCGACCCCGAGCTGGTCTACGACATTCGTTCGACCGCGGGCATGGTATTCCAGAATCCCGACGACCAGCTGGTGGCAACGCTTGTCGAAGATGACGTTGCGTTTGGTCCCGAAAACCTTGGCGTGCCATCGGCGCAAATTGCGCAGCGCGTACGCGAGGCGCTGAAGGGTGTGGGCCTGGTGGGCTTTGAGCGCCACGAGACCCATGCGCTTTCGGGCGGCCAAAAGCAGCGCGTGGCGCTTGCCGGCGTGCTCGCCATGGAACCGCGCGTGCTCATATTGGACGAGGCTTCCTCGATGCTCGATCCGCGTGGACGCAAGGGCCTCATGAAGGCTTGCCGCGCGTTGCACGCTCGCGGCATGACCATCGTGATGATTACGCACTTTATGGAGGAGGCTGCCGAGGCCGATCGTGTCGCCGTGTTTCAGACGGGACGAGTTGCCATGCTGGGCACGCCCGATGAGATTCTGACGCGGGCGAATGAACTCGTTCAGCTCAACCTTGACATGCCAGAGTCGTGCCGTTTGGGCATGGCACTTCGTGCGGAGGGCGTGCCCGTTTGCGCGCAGGTACGTGAGGCGGATATGGTCGCCGAGATTGCGCAGGCTTATGCCGAGCGAAGTGGGGCAGGCATCGCGGGGCAGTCTTCCGTATCCCAGTCGGAAATCGCTGACGGCACTGTTCCGGTAGACAACGAGGGCAACGCGTCGGAGCCCGTCATCGAGCTATCCCATGTTTCGTACAGTTATTCGCTCAGTCCGCGCGAGCGCCGCCGCTGGCATAAGCGCTCGGCCACTGCGGGCAAATCGAGCAAACAGGCTCTCTGGGGAAACGACCCAAGCAGCCCGTGGGCGCTGCGCGATGTATCGCTGACGGTGCGTCGCGGCGAGTTCCTGGGCTTGGCAGGTCATACCGGTTCGGGTAAGTCGACGCTGGTCCAGCATCTCAACGGTTTGATTCGCCCCCAGGAGGGATCCGTTCGCGCGCTGGGGCTCGATCTGTCAAACAAGAAAGACGCCGCCGCGGTTAAGGCCAAGGTCGGCGTGGTGTTTCAATATCCTGAGCGTCAGCTGTTTGCCGAAACCGTGGCGCAGGACGTGGCGTTTGGTCCGCATAACCTTGGCTTGCCGCAAGATGAAGTCGACCGTCGTGTCGAGTCATCGCTCTCACGCGTGGGCCTCGACCTTTCCACGGTCGGCGACAAGAGTCCCTTTGAGCTTTCGGGCGGTCAGCAACGGCGTGTGGCATTCGCCGGCGTGCTCGCCATGGAGCCCGAAGTTCTGGTGCTCGATGAGCCCATGGCGGGGCTCGATCCGGCGGCGCGCAGGGATTTCCTTGAGCTTATCGATCGACTTCACCGCGATGGCCTGACCGTTGTCATGGTTTCGCATAGTATGGATGACCTGGCCAATTGCTGCGACCGTATTGTCGTGATGAACGAGGGCGCGGTGTTTGCCGAGGGCACGCCCGCTCAGGTTTTTGCGCATGCCGATGAGCTTAAATCAATCGGCTTGGGCGTTCCCGCCGCCCAGCGTATGGCGCTGGCGCTTACGGAGGCGGGCGTGCCGCTGCGCTTTGACGGCCTCTATACGGTTGAGTCGCTGACAGACGAGTTGGTGGACCTGCTAATCGGTTGCTCGGGCGGTCCTTCTAACGTCGCGGACATTGCTAAATTCAAGACGGTCGCGCGAGAGAAGGGCTGCTAATGGAGGCGTTTTCGTTTGGCAGCTACTATCCCGGCGATAGTGCGATCCACCGCCTGGACCCGCGAACTAAGTTGCTCTTGGGCTTTGTGTTTCTGATCACGACGCTGACCGTCGGCGGCTTCCGCGGACTGGCCCCTGTCGCAATGTTTGTCGTGCTGATCTATGCCGTGTCTCGGGTGCCGGTTCGTCGCGTTCTGTCGTCGATGGCGCCGCTGCTGGCAATCGTCGTCGTGGTCGCGGTGCTCAACTTGTTTACCGACCAGAGCGGGCGCATTCTGTGGCAGCTCGGCTTTTTGCAGATAAGCGAGGGCTCGCTGCATTCCGCCGCCTTTATGGCGTGCCGCCTGACCTTGATGATGGCCGGTATGAGCGCTATCACGCTCACCACGCCGACGCTCGACCTCACCGCGGGCTTTGAGCGCCTGCTCGCACCGTTTGCGCGTGTGGGACTTCCTGCGCACGAGCTCGGCATGATCATGGGTATCGCGTTGCGCTTTATGCCGCAGTTTGCCACCGAGATGAAGCAGACGGCGGACGCGCAGGCGAGCCGCGGTGCGCGCGTGACGGGGGGCCCGCTCGGCGGCGTGCGTATGCTCGGCAGTGTGGCGATTCCGCTGTTCACCGGCGTGTTCCGCCATGCCGAGACGCTGTCTGCTGCCATGGATGCACGCTGCTATCACGGCGAGCAGGGCCGCACGCGCCTGCATGCGCTTGCATTTGGCCGCGGCGATGCGTTGGCGGCGGTGGTGACGGCGTTGCTGCTCATCTGCGTCATCGTCATCAATCTTCAACTTGTTTAGGCGCGATTCGAGCGCAAGAAAGGGGTCCCTATGACCGACAACGACCGCACGGCTCAGCTTGAGCGCGCCTGTTCGTATCTCAGGCGCATTCCGGCGTGGTATCTGGCCACGACCGATGTGGCCGACGGGCATCAGCCTCGCGTGAGGCCGTTTTCGTTTGCCATGGTCGATGACGGTAAGTTGTGGTTTTGCACGTCGCGCGACAAGGATGTGTGGGCGGAGCTGAGCGCGAATCCCAAGTTTGAGCTCTCGGGCTGGAAGCCGGGGGAATGTTGGATCGTATTGACCGGCGAAGCCGCGCTTGAGGACGACGCAGTTGCGAGCGACAAGGTGCGTCAAGCGGGTTTTAAGCACATGGTGGGCATTGGCGAGGAACACGAGAGTGCCAACGACGGCCGCCTTGCTTTCTTTTCGGTCCGCAACATTGCTGCGCGCTTCTGTGATATCGACGGCAGCGAGGAGCGCCTGGAGCTCTAGCTCGCACAAACCAGGTTCCCAAACTAGCTAGTACAGGAGGAAACGTGGACGGATTGAATACGGTTTTGGAGTATCTGACGTCGGTGCCGGCGTGGTATCTGGCGACGAGCGTGGATGGGCAGCCGCATGTGCGTCCGTTCTCGTTTGCTCAGATTCAGGACGGTAAGCTGTGGTTTGTGACGGCGCGCACCAAAGACGTGTGGCAAGAGCTGCTGCAAAATCAGCGCTTTGAGGCCACGAGTTGGTGGCCGGGCCATGGCTGGCTCATCTTGCGCGGGCGTGCCGGCTTGGATGACCGGGCTTTAGACGAAATGCGCGAAGCCGGGTGGAAGCATCTAGAGCACCTGGGCGAGCACTATGAGGGGCCTAACGACCCCACGCTCGTCTTCTTTAGCGTCGAGGATCCCGAGGCTTTTATCTGCAATCACGACGAATGGGTGCCGGTCGAGCTCTAGCCAGCTGGCGCATCCTAACAACTTGGTTTTCGCATGGGCGGGCCCCGTATTGCCCGGCGCCGTTAGGAGCGCCGGTCAATACGGGGCCCGCTCCATTTGTCAATTCCTTCAAGCGAATGTGTCGGGAATGTTTCAATGCATGAATATGCAAGCCATTTACGTATTCATGCATCTTTTGGTGCTAAAGTTTCAACCCACTTCATAACGACCGCTGCGAAATGCGCATCGGTGCATAAATCGCAGACAAGGAGTCTGATATGTCTTTGAAGGTTGGAATCGTCGGCGCGGCTGGATATGCCGGAGCCGAGCTCATTCGCCTCGTGCTCGGCCATCCCGAGTTTGAACTTGTTGCCATTACGTCCAACGCCGATGCCGGCCAGCCGCTGTCCGCGGTGTATCCGAGCTTTGCTGGCGTGAGCGATCTGGTTTTCACCACGCATGACGCCCCCGAGCTCAAGAGCTGCGATGCGGTTTTTCTTGCCGTGCCGCACACGGCTGCCATGGCACAGGTGCCCGCGCTGCTTGCATCGGGCGTCTCCTGCTTTGATCTTTCGGCCGACTACCGTCTGAACGACGCGTCCGTCTTTGAGGCATGGTATGCCGCCGAGCACACGAGTCCCGAGCTGCTCAAGACGCGTGCTTTCGGCCTGCCCGAGCTGTTCTGCCAGGACTTGGAGACCGCTGCTTCCAGCCATGCCGCTGGCAGGCCCGTGTTGGTCGCCTGCGCCGGCTGCTATCCCACCGCAACGAGCCTCGCTGCCGCGCCTGCCGTGCGCGCCGACTGGGTTGCCCAGAGCGGCCCCGTAATCGTCGATGCCATTAGCGGCGTGACGGGTGCCGGTAAGTCCTGCAACGCCCGCACCCACTTTTGCAGCGCGGACGAGAACCTGGAAGCCTATGGCGTGGGTAAACATCGTCATACGCCCGAGATTGAGCAAATCCTTGGCTTAACCGATCGCGTCGTCTTTACCCCGCATCTGGCACCGCTCAAGCGCGGCCTGCTCTCCACGGTGACGATGCCGCTTACGCCGCAGGCTATCGATACCTTGACCCTTGAGGACGTTGTCGACTATTACAAGCAGTTCTACGCTGGACGCACCTTTGTGCGTGCGCTCGACGCCGGCCAGCAGCCCAAGACGGCTTCGGTCGTCGGAACCAACGCCGCCCAGATTGGCCTTGCGCTCAACAAGCGCGCGGGCGTGCTGGTGGCGACGGGCGCCATCGACAATCTGTGCAAGGGCGCTGCGGGCCAAGCGGTCCAGTGTGCCAATATCGTCTTTGGCTTTGACGAGCGACGAGGCTTGCCCACAGTGGCGTGCCCGGTGTAGCACATTCGATTGTTAACGATTTGGTAGTCGGGCATCGAGTGGGGCGCCACTCTTAAGCTGGTCTCATGATCACGACTGGCATGGCGCACCAACCGATGTCCGTTTTTTGTTTGACATAAGGAGCCATAAAGACGATGAATACTGAGCTGTTTGATATCAAGATTCGCGCCGTCGAGGGCGGCGTTACGGCTGCGGCTGGTTTTAAGGCTGCAGGCATCCACGCTGGGTTCCGCAAGAACCCAGAGCGTCTGGATTACGCGCTTGTCGTGCCCGATAAACCCTGCCCCGGTGCCGGCGTGTTTACCACCAATCGCTTTTGTGCGGCGCCCGTGCAGGTGAGCCGTGCCAACCTGGGCGGTGCCGACAAGGGCTACGGTATCATCGCCGGCGTTTCGGTCAACTCTGGCAATGCCAACGCCGCCACGGGTGAGACCGGCCTTGCATGCGCGCGCGAGACGTGCAGCATCGCATCGCAGGTCATCGGCTGCGAGCCCCAGCAGATTCTGGTTGCCTCCACGGGTGTGATTGGCCAGATTCTGCCGATCGACACGTTTGAGACCGCCATTCCTGCTGCCTACGAGGCGCTCTCCGCCCACGGTGGCGCCGATGCCGCTCGCGCCATCATGACGACCGACACGCACTCCAAGGAGTACGCCGTGGCCTACGTCAGCGAGGCTGCGGGTCATGCGGGCAATGTCTATACGGTAGGTGGAATGTGCAAGGGCTCGGGCATGATCATGCCCAACATGGCCACCATGATCGCAGTTATCACCACCGATGCCCCCGTCGAGCCTGCGGCACTTCATACCCTGCTGCTCTCGACCGTCAAGCAGACCTTTAACAAGGTAACGGTCGATTCCGACACCTCAACCAACGACACCTGCATCATGCTTGCCTCCGGCGCCGCTGCCGCAGATGTCGAGCCTATCGTCGAGGGCTCCGATGCCTTTGACGAGTTGGCATTTGCTGTGCACGAGGTGTGCGAGAGCCTGGCGCGCAATATCGCCGCCGATGGTGAGGGCGCATCCAAGCTTGTTACGGTCAACGTTACCGGCGCCGTGAACGACGAGGAAGCCGATATCGCCGCCCGTGCCGTTGCCAACTCGCCGCTCGTTAAGACCTGCATCGCCGGCCACGACTGCAACTGGGGTCGCGTTGCTATGGCACTCGGCAAGTGCGGCGTGAAGTTTAATCAGGAAGACGTTTCCATCGACATGATGGGCATGCCTGTCTGTCGCGATGGTCTGACTGTTCCCTTTGACGAGGACGAGGCTCTACGACGTTTCGAGGCGCCAGAGATCGTGATCTCGGCCGACCTGGGCGCAGGCGACGCGGCAACGACCGTGTGGACCTGCGACCTCACGCATGAGTACATCTCCATCAACGGTGACTACCGTTCCTAGATTCCGGGCACGCTGCGCATCTTGCCGCGATTGCGGACAGCGGAGCACGGCGCGATAACGATATGAAAGACGAGGCAGATTATGAAATTCGCACGCGATTGTCGTTCGAGCGAATCCAACGAAGCAACCGCGCAGCTGCTGTTCGAAGCGCTGCCGTGGATTAAGAACCTGACCGGCAAGACGGTTGTTATCAAATATGGCGGAGCCGCCATGGTCGATGAGCAGCTGCGCCGCGACGTGATGAGCGACATCGTTTTGCTCAAGATCATCGGTATGCGCCCCGTCATCGTGCACGGCGGCGGCAAGGCTATCAACGAGGCGCTGAGCCATTACGATATTCCCGTCGAGTTTAAGAACGGCCAGCGCGTGACCACGCCGGCGACTATGGATATCGTGCGCGAGGTGTTGGGCGGCAAGGTCAACCAGGAGCTGGTTGCTGCCATCAACCACCACGGCAACCTGGCCGTGGGCGTGTCGGGCAGCGATGCCGGCACGCTCATCGCCGAGCCGCTCGACCCCGAGCTCGGTCGCGTGGGCAAAGTGACGCACGTCAACACCGACTATATCGAGCGCTTACTCGACAGCGAGTACATCCCCGTCATCGCAACCGTCGCGGCGGGGGAGGACGGCGGTTTCTTCAACATCAACGCCGATACCGCCGCCGGTGCCGTTGCTGCGGCGCTCCACGCGCATAAGGCGATCTTTTTGACCGATGTCGATGGCCTGTACAAGGACTTTAGCGACAAGGACTCGCTTATCTCCAACCTAACGCTCGACGAGGTTAACGAGATGCTCTACGGCGGCGAGGTCGATAAGGGCATGATTCCCAAACTGCGCGCGGCCGTCGATGCGCTTGCCGGCGGCGTATTTCGTGCTCACATCATCAACGGCACCACGCCGCATTCGCTGCTGCTGGAGCTGCTGACCGATGCCGGCGTCGGTACCGTGATCCATTCCACCGAGACGGCTTACGAGTTCGATACGCATCCGCATCCGCTTTCGACGTTTGCTGCGCGTCTGACCGAGAACCTCGACGAGGTCGAGAAGCTTCAGACGGTCTAGCTGACCCGCAGCCGCCCCATTCCTGCACCCATAGGTCTGCGCCGTCCGGCGCTCAACGAAAGGCATCCCATGTCACTTGCAGCTCAGCAATCGCTTGAATCCCATTACGTTATGCATACCTTTGGCCGCTCTCCGGTCGAGTTTGTCGAGGGTCACGGCATGAAGCTCACCGGCGACGATGGCCGTGAGTACCTCGACTTTCTTGCCGGCATCGGCGTGTGCAGCCTAGGTCATGGCAACCTGGCTGTGCTCTCGGCGCTCGAGGCACAGACCAAAAAGCTCATGCATGTCTCCAATTACTTCTACATCGAGCAGCGTGGACAGGTCGCGGCGCTGCTGTCCAAGCTTGCTAACGACGACGTAGATGGTGCGCGCGTGCTTGCCGATGCCATTGCCGCCGGCGATGAGACCACGGCAGCTGCTCTTGGTGCCCCGGCTGCGGGCGAGCAGGTGTGGGAGACGTTCTTTGCTAACTCCGGCGCCGAGGCCAACGAGGGCTCGATGAAGCTCGCGCGCCTGTACGCCAAGCGTGCCGGTAACGGCGGTAACACCATCGTGTGCATGCGCGGCGGTTTTCACGGCCGTACGCTCGAGACCATTGCCGCCACCATGCAGGATTGGCTGCAGGATAGTTTCCGTCCGCTGCCGGGTGGCTTTGTGGCCTGCACGCCCAACAATGTCGATGAGCTGCGTGCGATCTTTAAGCAGCTGGGCAGTGATATTTGCGCCGTGATGCTCGAGCCGATCCAAGGTGAGAGTGGCGTGCACCCCATGACCGAGGAGTTTATGGCGGCAGCGCGCGACCTGGCACACGAAGTGGGCGCCGTGCTTATCGCCGACGAGGTTCAGTGCGGCATCTTCCGCTCCGGCAAGCCATTTGCGTTCCAAACCTATGGCGTGGAGCCCGACATCATGAGCCTTGCCAAGGGCATTGCCGACGGCGTGCCCATGGGTGCCGTCGTGGCAAAGAAGGAGATTGCTGACGTGTTTAAGCCGGGCGACCACGGCTCGACCTTTGGCGGTAGCTGCCTGGCCATCACGGCGTGTGCCGCGACGCTCTCCGCGCTCGTGCGCGGCGATTATGCCGACCATGCTGCCAAGGTGGGTGCCTATATGGAGCAGGCGCTGGCTAAACTTCCGCATGTGGTAGAGGTGCGTGGCCGTGGCCTGATGCTCGGCTGCGATTTGGATGATGCCGCGGGCGACGCGCATGATATTGTTGCCCGCGCGCTGGCCGCCGGTGCCGTGATTAACGCTACGGGTGCTCATACGCTGCGTTTCTTGCCGCCGCTCGTCTGCGAGGAAGCCGACGTGGACAGTCTGATCGAGATCCTGTCGGGTGTCTTGGTCTAACGCGGCGCAATAACTCAATTTGGACCGGGTTCCGGACTGCGAGCGTGCCCTATGTGGCATGATTCAGCGGTCTGGAGCCCGTTTTGCCTTAGATTTGCTAAGGCAGGGAGACCCGCTGGTCAAAAAACATTAAATATGAGTACTGCTACCGATTTGGTAGCAGCAATTTTGGACTAATAAGGCCAGATAGCAAGTCGAAATGGCGATGAATGCACGATTGTGATCTAACTGTTAGTCCTTATAATGGACATATGTTGCGTAACTTACGCAAACGCTATCTTTTTATATGTTGCAAGCAAAGTAGCAGTACTCATTTTTGCCATTATTTGGCCACGGCCTTTGTGACAGACGTGCTGGCGGGTTCGAATCCCATGAAATGGGCCCAAACAAAAACGGTCCCCTTTCGAGGACCGTTTCCAATTCAGTGGTGGGCGATGAGGGATGTCGCGTGCAGCTTCGCCGCCCGCTCTCGCTTCGGGCCTACGGCCCTCGCGTGCTGCGCTGGAAAACGCTTGCGCGTTTCCTCAGCTCCGCACCCTGTCGGGTTCGAATCCCTCTGCGATGGGCCCAGAAAAGAAAGGCTCCCATTGCTGGGAGCCTAACAATTCAGTGGTGGGCGATGAGGGATTCGAACCCCCAGCCTTGTGCGTGTAAAGCACCTGCGCTAACCGTTGCGCCAATCGCCCGTGCGGAGAGAGTATAGCAAAACAATTGCCTCATTCATCTCATATCCATTAAAGGTAACTGGCGCGTGTCGGCGCGGAGCTGATTCAGTTGAGATTGCCTGAACATTCCGCCCCTCTTTACGCCCTCGGGTATACTCAAAAGCTACTGATTCGATTTGACGCCCAGCAACAGCAGAGGGGATAGTATATGTGCGGTTTTGTCGGTTTTGTCGGTGGGACGGATAACCAATCCGAGGTGCTCACCAAGATGATGGACCGCATCGTCCATCGCGGTCCCGACATGGGCGGTCAGTTTATCGACGGCCGCGTTGCCCTGGGCTTCCGCCGCCTGTCGATCCTCGACCTGACCGAGGCCGGCGCTCAACCCATGGCCAATGAGGACGGCAGCGTCGTCATTGTCTTCAACGGCGAGATTTACAACTTCCAAGAACTCCGTTCCGAGCTCGAGGCCAAGGGCTACAAGTTCCACTGCGGCGCCGACACCGAGAGCCTCCTGCACGGCTACGAGGAGTGGGGCGAGGCCGTCCTCGATCGCCTGCGCGGTATGTACGCCTTCGTCATCTGGGACAAAAAGAAGAACAAGCTTTTTGGCGCCCGCGACATCTTTGGCATCAAGCCGCTCTACTACTATCCCATGGCCGATGCGGGCGACGGCGCTCCGGGCGTGCTCTTTGGTTCCGAGATCAAGAGCTTCCTGGACTACCCGCACTTCCACAAGGCGGTCAACAAAAAGGCTCTGCGTCCGTACATGACGCTGCAGTATTCGGCGACTGAGGAGACCTTCTTCGAGGGTGTCTACAAGCTGCCGCCGGCGCACTACTTTACCGTCGATATCCCGACCGGCAAGATGAACATCGAGCGCTACTGGGATTGCGATTACTCTGCCGTCGAGAAGCCGTTCGAAGAGTATGTCGATGAGCTGGACGAGGTCGTGCACGAGAGTGTCGAGGCCCATCGCATCGCCGACGTCAAGGTCGCGTCGTTCCTCTCCGGTGGCGTCGACTCCAGCTACATCGCCGCTTGCCTCATGCCCGACAAGACCTTCTCGGTGGGCTTTGACTACAAGAACTTCAACGAGACCAACTACGCCAAGGAACTTTCCGATAAGCTCGGCGTCGAGAACGTTCGCAAGATGATTACCGCCGACGAGTTCTTCGGTGCGCTCGAGGACATCCAGTATCACATGGACGAGCCGCAGTCCAACCTGTCTTCCGTGCCGCTGTGGTTCTTGGCCGAGATGGCCCGCAAGGACGTTACCGTCGTGCTTTCGGGCGAAGGCGCCGACGAGCTCTTTGGCGGCTACGCCTACTACGAGGACACGGTCCCGGTGCGCAAGTACAAAAAGATGGTGCCGCTGCCCATCCGTCGCGCGCTCGGTAACCTGGCGCTGCATATGCCGTACTTCAAGGGACATAACTTCCTGGTCAAGGGTGCCGAGATCCCCGAGAAGTCGTTCCTGGGACAGGCTCTGGTATGGCCGGAGCGCGAGGTCGACGGCGTGCTCAAGCCCGAGTACAACACCGGCGACGGCGCCTTTGAGCTTGCCGCTCCCATCTATGCGCGCGTGAAGGGTCAGCCCGAGCTGGTCAAGAAGCAGTACCTGGACATGAACATGTGGCTCCCGGGCGACATTCTGCTCAAGGCCGACAAGATGTGCATGGCACACTCACTGGAGCTGCGCGTGCCCTTCCTGGACCGCAAAGTCATGGAGTTCGCCGAGCACATTCCCGACCGCTACCGCATCAACGAGAACGGCAACAAACAGGTACTCCGCCACGCTGCCAACAAGTCGCTGCCCGATGAGTGGGCCACCCGTCCCAAGGTGGGCTTCCCGGTGCCGATTGTCTACTGGCTGCGCGAGCAAAAGTGGTACGACTATGTCAAGGAGTACTTCACCGCGCCGTGGGCAAGCGAGTTCTTCAATACCGACGAGCTCATGCACCTGCTCGATCTGCACTTTGCGGGCAAGGGCGATTTCCAGCGCAAGATCTATACGCCGCTCGTGTTCCTAGTGTGGTACAAGCGCTTCTTTATCGACGAGGGCCAGCCTTCTGTTCAGGCTGCCTAGTCTCGGCCTACGAATGCCTGCGCGTAACGGCTCCTCCGGGAGCCGTTTTTGCGTGGGTGCGTTTCAGTTACTATAAAACCGTCCCTGCCAAATGGCTGAGAAAGGTGAAAGATGCACCATTCGGATTCCGCGACCGTGACCACGGTCGATACGCTTGCCAAGCTTCTCGATGTGTGCGGCGAGCTGCGCGCATCAGAGCAGGTTGACGAGCGTGCCGTGACCGGCTGCTCGTTTGATTCGCGCGCGGTCTCGGCAGGTGACGTATTCTTTTGCAAAGGTGCTGCCTTTAAGCCCGCGTTTTTGAGCATGGCGCTCGATGCGGGCGCCGTCGCATTTGTGTGCGAGGAGTCGCTGGTCGAGTCTCTGGAGCCGCTGGCGAAGGAGAGCGGTGCTGCGATGCTGGTTGTTGATAGTGTTCGCACGGCCATGGCCCTGTTGCCGCCGGAGGTCTACGACCGTCCCGACCACGACGTCAAGATCGTGGGCATCACCGGCACCAAGGGAAAGACCACGGCCGCTTTTATGCTCCAGTCCATCATCAAAGCGGCGGGCGAGTCCTGCGGCATGATCGGCTCGGTGAGTACCGACGATGGCATCGAGTGCTACGAGAGCACCAATACTACGCCCGAGGCCCCCGAGGTCTGGCGCCATATCGCCAACTGCCGCATGTCCGGTCGCCAGTCCATGGTCATGGAGGTCTCGAGCCAGGCGCTCAAGTACCAACGCGTCGAGAATCTGCCGTTTGACGTGGCGTGCTTCCTCAACATCGGCCGCGACCACATCTCGCCGATCGAGCACCCGACCTTCGAGGATTATTTTGAGAGCAAACTCAGGATCTTTGACCAGGCAAAGACCGCCGTGGTGAATCTGGGCACCGATGAGGTTGACCGTGTGCTAGAGGCAGCGTCGACGGCCGAGCGCTTGGTGACCGTTGGCGTCGAGCATCCCGAGGCAAGCCTGTGGGCGAGCGATGTCCGCATGCTCGGCTTTAACATCGAGTTCAACTTGCACGGCATGAGCGCCGACGAGTCCGAGGCGGGGGAGAAGATCCTGCTGGGTATCGCGGGAGACTTTAACGTGGAGAACGCGCTGGTCGCTATCGCCGCCGCGCGCGAGATCGGCATCGGTATCGAGGCCATCAAGAAGGGCCTCTCCAAACTGCGTGTGCCGGGCCGTATGGAGGTCGTGGAGTCGAAGGACGGCCGCGTGATCTGCGTCGTTGACTATGCGCATAACCAGCTTTCGTTCCGTTCGCTTTTCTCGTCGGTCAAGCGCGCGTTTCCCGCTAGTCCAGTCATTGCGGTGTTTGGCGCTGCCGGCGGCAAGGCGCAGGAGCGCCGCGAGCAGCTTCCGCGCGAGGCCGCACCATATTCCGACCTGATGATCTTTACGAACGAGGATCCAGCTCACGAGGACCCGATGAAGGTCTGTCGCGAGCTTGCCGAGCATGTTCCCGACGATACGCCGAACAAGATCATCCTCGATCGCGAAGCCGCTGTGCATGCGGCGTTCAAGGCGGCGCGCGAGGAGTACGTCAACCCCGATGCTCCCACCATTGTCTTGCTGCTGGCAAAGGGTGACGAGGAGCTCATGCACGTGGGCGACGAGTTCGTGCCCATCGAGAGCGACCTTTCGCTGGCCAATCGCCTGATCGATGTTACCCAGTTGACTAATGAACCATGATGGCGGCGGCGCCCTGAGTGCGCTGTCGCCATAAGCGTGTTCCCTCAATCAAAACATGCCGTCCAAGTCCAAACCCTTCTACGTAAACGGAGTAACCATGTCCCACAATACCCTGCCGACCGTCGCTGAGCTTTCGGGCGAGATGCGCGAGCGCTTGGCCAAGGTCAAATACGTCTTTACCGACCTGGATGCCACGATGCTTGCACCTGGCTCGTGCGTGCTGCGCGACAACGACGGCAACCCCTCGACCAAACTCGTCGAGGCCGTCGTGGCGCTCGCTCGTGCTGGCATTCAGGTGGTTCCCACCTCGGGCCGCAACCGTACCATGATCCACGAGGACGCGCGCGTGCTCGGTCTCAACTCCTACATCGGCGAGATGGGCGGCCTGGTCATGTACGACCTCAAAGCCAACGATTGGGAGTATCTGACCGGCGACATGCCCTACGACTCCTCTTGCGGCCTCACGCCGCACCAGGTGATCGAGCAGACCGGCGTGTGCGAGAAGATCCTCGCCCGCTGGCCGCACAAGATCGAGTATCACAACGACATGTCGACCGGCTACAAATACCGTGAGGTCACCGTCGGCATGCGCGGCGATGTGCCCGACGATGAGGTCCAGGCCATCCTGGACGAGGCCGGCTGCGGTCTGATCTGGGCTTGCAACGGCCATCTGACTCACCTGTCCAAGCCGACGACGCTCGAGCTCGATCGCGTCGAGGACGGTCGCGCCTTCAATATCAATCCGGCGGGTCTCAACAAAGGCGTCGCCATTGCGCGCTTCTGCGAGCACCTGGGGATCGAGCGCGAGGAGACGTTGGCGCTCGGCGATTCCGAGTCCGACTTCTACATGGCCGATCACGTGGGCACGTTCTGCCTGGTCGAGAATGGCCTGACGAGCGCCGGCGCGCCCGAGTTCCTGGCTGCTTGCGAGAACGCTTTCGTTACGCGCGGCAAAATTGTCGACGGTTGGGCGGCGACGGCAGAGCTGCTGGTCGCGGCGCGTTCGTAGCGCGGCGTCGCCGCACTTGGACACGTCTTTTCGAGAGAGACTGGTGAGGTAATGTCCGATATCGAGAATCCGGCAGGCGACACGCGCCCGATTGGCGTGTTCGATTCTGGTTTGGGCGGTCTGACGGTTGCGCGCGCGATTGCGACGGCGCTGCCGCACGAGTCCGTCTACTACTTTGGCGACACCAAGCGCTGCCCCTACGGCACCCGTACCGAGGATGAGGTGCGCTCGTTTGCGTTGCAGGCGGGTCGTTGGCTTTCGAAGCACGACGTCAAGATTATGGTCATCGCCTGCAACACGGCGACCGCTGCGGCCTTGCGTCTGGCCCAGCAGGTGCTCGACGTTCCCGTGATCGGCGTGATCGCGCCGGGTGCCCGTGCGGCAATCAACGGCACCCGCTCGCGTCGCGTGGGCGTGCTCGCCACCAACCTCACCATTCGCTCGGGCGCCTACACGCGCGCCATTCAGGACCTGGATGCCGGTGTCGATGTATACGGCTGTCCTGCCTCGAGCTTTGTCGAGGTTGTCGAACACGAACTCGCCTCGGGTGCACATCTGCAGGAACAGTGGCTTGAGAACGAGGACATCTTCGATACGCCTGCCGTACGTGCGCTGGTGGGTGCCACGGTTGAGCCGCTGCGCGACCACGGTATCGATACCGTGGTGCTCGGCTGTACGCATTTCCCGCTGTTGGTGGGACCTATCCGCCATGCGCTGGGGCCTGGGGTGCGCGTCGTGAGTTCCGCCGAGGAGACCACGCGCGAGCTGACTGATATTCTCACGCGCCGCGAGCAGCTGGCGGGCGACGCCGCCGAGCCGCAGCATCGTTTTGCCACGACGGCCGATAACATCGCCGAGTTTGCGGTGGCGGGCAGCTTTATCTTTGGTCAGCCGCTCAAGAGCATCGAACATATCGATATCGATGAGCTGAAATAGATGTAAAGCAGCCGCCAAAGCCTTCGCCACATCTTTTGCCGAAAGGAAATTTCTATGGAGTACATGCAGGTCAACCGCGCCAACGGTCGCGCCGCCAACGAGTTGCGCCCCGTTAAGCTCACCCGTGGCGTCATGAAGCACGCCCACGGCTCGTGTTTGGCCGAGTTCGGTGACACGCGTGTGCTGTGCGCCGCCACTATCGAGGAGGGCGTACCGGGCTGGCGAAAGGGGGCTAAGGCCGGCTGGGTGACCGCGGAATACGCCATGCTGCCGGCGTCGACCGGTAAGCGCTGCAAGCGCGAGCACGCCAACCGCAAGGGTCGCTCCATGGAGATCGAGCGCCTCATTGGCCGCAGCCTGCGTACCGTCGTCAACATGAAGGCGCTCGGCGAGTACACCGTCACCGTCGACTGCGATGTGATTCAGGCCGATGGCGGCACGCGTACAGCGAGCATCACCGGCGCCTGGGTGGCGCTGCACGACGCCCTCGCCATGTGGGTCGAGGCGGGCAAGATCGAGCGCATCCCGCTTATCGGCCAGGTGGCTGCCATCTCCATGGGCGTTGTCGACGGCAATACGCTGCTTGACCTCGATTATTCCGAGGACAGCCATGCCGAGGTCGACATGAACCTCGTCGCCACCGACACCGGCGAGATGATCGAGCTCCAGGGCACCGGCGAGCAGGCGCCCTTTGACCGCAAACGCCTCAACGCCCTGCTCGACCTGGGCGACAAGGGAATCGCCGAGCTCATCGAGCTTCAGCGCCAAGCCATCGCCTAACCTGCCAAAAGGGACAGGTTTATTTTGGTAGGTTTTATCTGCTGAAATGCTGCGTTGAAAGGTCCGATCGCCTGAGAGGGGAGAGGTCAAGTGCCCAAACGCCCCTCACGCGGCTTGCTATAGAGACAAGGAGGCCAGTCATGGCACTTGAGAAGATTGACATCGACACCCTCGACCCGGCGGCGACCATCGTCGTGGCAACGGGCAACGCCCATAAGCTCACCGAGATCGAGGCCATTTTGGGCAAGGTCATGCCCGAGGTGCGCTTTGTGGCGCTCGGCCAGCTGGGTGATTTTGAGGATCCCGAGGAAAACGGCACGACGTTTTTGGAGAACGCCATCATCAAGGCCCAAGCCGCGGTTGAGGAGACGGGCCTTATGGCCATTGCCGACGATTCGGGCTTGGTCGTCGACGCGCTGGACGGTGAGCCCGGTGTGTATAGCGCGCGCTATGCGGGCGTGCACGGCGACGATGCCGCCAACAACGCCAAGCTTCTCGTTAACCTGGAAGGCGTGGCAGATGAGGACCGCACCGCGCGCTTTATGAGCGTCGTCGCGCTCATCGACACGGACGGTCTGGTTACCTATGGCGAGGGCGCCTGCGAGGGCGTTATCGCGCACGAGGGCCGCGGCGACCATGGTTTTGGCTATGACCCGCTGTTCCTGCCGGTCGACACGCCGGGCAAGACCATGGCCGAGCTGACGGCTGACGAGAAGAACGCCATCAGCCATCGTTTCCACGCGCTCGAGCATCTGTCCGCCAAGCTGACGGGCGAGGAGTAGGCCATGCGTGCGGTGGTGCAGCGCGTGCTCAACGCCGGCGTGACGGTCGACGGCGAGTGCGTGGGCCGCATTGGACGCGGCTACCTGGTGCTGCTGGGTGTGGGCCATGGCGATACGCGTGCCGAGGCCGACAAGCTGTGGGGCAAGCTCCGCGGGCTGCGTATCAACGAGGACGAGAACGGCAAGACCAATCTGGCACTTGCCGATGTCGACGGCGAGGTGCTCGTGGTGTCGCAGTTCACGCTGTTCGCCGACTGCCGCCACGGTCGCCGTCCGTCGTTTACGGATGCCGGCGCGCCCGATGTTGCCAACGAGCTCTACGAGTACTTCCTGACGCTCGTTCGCCAAGATGTCGAACACGTGGCGCACGGCATTTTTGGCGCCGATATGAAAGTCGACTTGGTCAACGACGGCCCATTCACCATCGTCTTGGACACCGACAACCTTTAGGTTACGCGGTTTTACCAAACCGCGTAACAACTGGTCATGCGAGGTTGTCGTCTGGTACGTATTTGGGACGGGGCTTATTTAGCTACTTGCGTATGGCCACAACAGGGTGCTATAGTATTAGAGTTTTGTCTATCTTAGGGGTATTATCCCCTTTTTGAATTGCACCTTCTGGAGGCCCTGTTCATGGAAGAGATGGAAGTCAATCACGTCGACGACATCCACGAGAAGCTGACCGATATGGTGGGCGATCGCGTCAAGGTTAAGGCCAACATGGGCCGTACCCGCGTCGTCGAGCGCATGGGCACCATCAAGAGCGTCCACCCGGCCGTCTTCATTGTCGAGGTCGACGAGCGTCGTGGCCGCAAGTCGCGTCAGTCCTACCAGTATATCGATGTGCTCACCGGTCAGGTCGAGCTGTTCGACCCCGAGAGCGGCGAGCACGTCTTTACCCCGCTCGGCAATCAGCTCGAGGAGCATTAACGGTGACCGATCGGTCCCTGACTCTTTCCGCGCCGGCAAAGATTAACCTCTACCTGGGGGTTCATACCGAGCGCGATGACCGCGGCTACCACAGGGTCGATTCCCTGATGGCGGCCGTCGGTCTTTCCGATACCGTGACGGTCACGCCGGCGCAGGCGCTGACCGTCCAGACGGTTCCGGCATCAGATTTTCTCATGCAAAAGAATACGGCGTATCGGGCTGCGGTTGCTATGGCCGAGCATTATGGTCGCGAGGCAAACATCTGCGTGACGATTGAGAAGCGCATTCCATTGTGCGCCGGCTTGGGCGGCCCCTCGACGGATGCGGCCGCGGTCATTGTCGCCTTGGCGGAGCTCTGGGGCATTGATCGCACCGACCCAGCGCTCGACGATATTGCGCGGGGCATTGGTGCCGACGTCCCGTTCTTTTTGCATGCGAGCCCTGCGTTTTACGTAGGTGGGGGAGACGTGCTGGCAACTGAGTACCCCGCGCTGCTCGCGACGCCCGTCGTACTGGTTAAGCCGCGCGAGGCAAGCGTTTCGACAATTGAAGCCTATCGACGTTTTGACGAGGCTCCGGTGCCTGCGGACAAGCCCGGCGCGATAGCTTCTGCATTGCGTGCTGGTGATGCCGAGACGGCATATGTGCTCATCCATAACAACCTAGGTGTCATTTCCGCACAGATGGAGCCGCAGATTCAAACGGTTCTCGATTGGCTGCGTAAACAGGACGGCACCGTTGCTGTAGATGTGTGCGGATCGGGCGCCTGTTCGTTTGCCATTTGTGGCACCGCCGCCACGGCCGAAAGGCTTGCCGATGCTGCCCAGCAAAATGGCTGGTGGGCCTGCGCGACTGAGCTTATTCCCAACACGGTTCAAATCGACGCTTCAAAGAAATAAAAATTTCTCTAGCACGCGGCGAAAATCTTTGTTACTATAGTCGAGCTAACGGGTTGTGGCTCAGTTTGGTAGAGCACTGCGTTCGGGACGCAGGGGTCGCTGGTTCAAATCCAGTCAACCCGACCAGAGCATGAGGAGGGACCGCTTCTTGCGGTCCCTTTTTTTAGCTATTGTTGTGATACCGCGACACCCGCGGTATACTCATTCGAGCTTGTCTCGCTGTATTGTGGAGGTCTACATGTTTGGACTGAGGGCTCCTGAGCTCATCATTATTCTCGTTGTTGTCCTGATTATCTTCGGGCCCAAGAACCTGCCGAAGCTCGGCAAGTCCCTCGGCTCTACCGTCAAGAATATCCGCGAGGGTATGGAGGGCGACGATAAGGGCGAAACCAAGCAGGCCGAGGACGTTGTGGTCGAGGAGTCCAAGGAGGACAAGGAGATCGCAGAGCTCGAGGCCAAGCTCGCTGCTGCCAAGCAAAAGAAGGCAGAGGACAGCGACGCGGACGCAGAGTAGTCCCATCCCTTTGGGGTGAGCACCTGACCGGCTTGCCCGCAGGCTAGCCGGTCTTTTTCGTTTTGTTGACAGTTGATCGTTACATCATAGTTGGGGAGATATCCGTATGGACGCAAGCCAGATCGTACTGACCGCTGAGGGCCGCCAGAAGCTCGTCGAGGAGCTCGCTTGGCGTGAGGGCGATTACGCCAAGGAGATCGTCGAGGACATCAAGGAAGCCCGCGCGTTCGGCGACCTTTCGGAGAACTCCGAGTACGACGCTGCCAAGGACAAGCAGGCCCAGAATGCTGCTCGCATTGCCGAGATTCAGGCCATCCTCGCCAACGCTCAGGTTGCCGCCACCACGGGCGATCTGACCGTCTCCATCGGTTCCACCGTTTCTCTGATCGATCCCAACGGTGAGGTCATGGAAGTCACGCTCGTCGGTACCACCGAGACCAACTCGCTCGAGCACAAGATTTCCAACGAGTCTCCGGTCGGCCACGCCATCATTGGTCACGGCGAGGGCGACTCCGTCGAGGTCGTTACGCCTTCCGGCAAGACCCGCATCTACACCATCGCCAAGATCGCACGCTAGACCACGGTCCCGCGTAAAGGTATGTTTTCGCTCCCTGGGACCGAATCCTGGGGAGCGTTTTAGTTTGAGGAGCTAACTATGGCAGAAAACCAGAACGCAGCCGATCAGGCATCGACGCTCAACGACGAGCGCGCCACCCGCCTGGCCAAGCGTGCCTCTCTGTTCGAGGCGGGCCAGAACCCGTACCCCGAGCACTCCGAGATTGAGGACTACGTCGTCGACATCGAGACTAAGTACGCCGAGCTCGCCGATGGCGAGGACACCGAGGACATCGTGAAGATCGGCGGCCGTGTGGTCGCCAAGCGCGGTCAGGGCAAGATTATGTTCATCGTCGTGCGCGACGCGACCGGCGAGATCCAGCTGTTCTGCCGCATCAACGATATGGACGAGGCCGCTTGGAACACGCTCAAGGCACTCGACCTGGGCGATATCCTGGGCGTGACCGGCGTAGTCGTGCGCACCAAGCGTGGCCAGCTTTCCGTTGCCCCCAAGAGCGCGACGCTGCTCTCCAAGGCTGTTCGCCCGCTGCCCGAGAAGTTCCACGGTCTCTCCGACAAGGAGACCCGCTATCGTCAGCGCTATGTCGACCTGATCGCCAACGACGACGTTCGCGAGACCTTCCGCAAACGCTCGCAGATCCTCTCCACGTTCCGCCGCTTTATGGAGTCCGACGGCTACATGGAGGTCGAGACCCCTATCCTGCAGACCATCCAGGGCGGAGCAACTGCCAAGCCGTTCATCACGCACTTCAACGCGCTCGATCAGGAGTGCTACCTGCGTATCGCCACCGAGCTGCACCTCAAGCGCTGCATCGTCGGTGGTTTTGAGCGCGTGTTCGAGATCGGCCGCATCTTCCGTAACGAGGGCATGGACCTTACCCACAACCCCGAGTTCACCACGATGGAGGCCTACCGTGCCTTCTCCGACCTCGAGGGCATGAAGGCGCTCGCCCAGGGTGTCATTAAGGCGGCTAACAAGGCCATCGGCAACCCCGAGGTCATCGAGTACCAGGGCCAGACCATCGACCTTTCTGGTGAGTGGGCCAGCCGTCCCATGACCGATATCGTCTCTGACGTGCTCGGCAAGCAGGTCACCATCGACACGCCGGTTGAGGAGCTTGCTGCCGCCGCACGCGAGAAGGGCCTGGAGATCAAGCCCGAGTGGACCGCCGGCAAGATCATCGCCGAGATCTATGACGAGCTGGGCGAGGACACCATCGTCAACCCCACCTTCGTGTGCGATTACCCCATCGAGGTTAGCCCGCTTGCCAAGCGCTTTGAGGATGACCCGCGCCTGACCCATCGCTTTGAGCTGGTCATCGCCGGCCACGAGTACGCGAACGCGTTCTCCGAGCTCAACGACCCGGTCGACCAGGCCGAGCGCTTCGCTGCCCAGATGGCCGAGAAGGCCGGCGGCGACGACGAGGCCATGGAGTACGACGAGGATTACGTGCGCGCCCTCGAGTACGGTATGCCTCCTGCGGGCGGCATCGGCATCGGTATCGACCGCGTGGTCATGCTGCTCACCAACCAGGCTTCCATCCGTGACGTGCTACTGTTCCCGCACATGAAGCCCGAGAAGGGTTTTCAGTCCGGTGCCGCCGCTGCCAAGGCTGCCGAGGCCGGCAACACCGCGAGCCCCTTCGTCAAGCCGCTCAAGCCCACGCTCGACTACTCCAAGATTGCCGTTGAGCCGCTGTTTGAGGAGTTCGTCGACTTTGATACCTTCTCCAAGAGCGACTTCCGCGCCGTGAAGGTCAAGGCATGCGAGGCCGTCAAGAAGTCCAAGAAGCTGCTGAACTTCACGCTCGACGACGGCACCGGCACCGATCGCACCATCCTCTCCGGTATTCACGATTATTACGAGCCCGAGGACCTGGTCGGCAAGACCCTGCTCGCCATCACCAACCTGCCTCCGCGCAAGATGATGGGCATCCCCAGCTGCGGCATGCTCATCAGCGCCATCCACGAGGAGGAGGGCGAGGAGCGCCTCAACCTGATCCAGCTCGACGCTTCCATCCCTGCCGGCGCAAAGATGTACTAGGGGGTTACGCGGGTTTACCAACCCGCGTAACCAGTTGACGCTGCAAGCCCGCCAGAGCGGCAATCTGCCTTTCAACTTCGGCGGCATGACCAGAAGGTCAATGCCGCCTCGTTTCAAGGCACCTTGCTCACTCTGGCGGGCTTTCGCTGTCGTTGCCAAAACATTGGCGTTGCCTTGGCCGTCAGGCTGGACGCGGCTCGCTGTCCGTCCTCTACCTGCGGCGTTGCCTTGGTTGGAATGCGGCCCGCTCGCTGGTGTTGCCAAAACATCGATGTAGTCATTGGGGACGTTCTTAAACGACTACCCAACGGCTATTGAGCACATGGCTCGCATGACAGCCGTCTCTTTTATGTTTCCTTTAGCCGTTGCTGCCTAGGATGGGGGTTAGTCGGCAGGAAGGGAGCGTCTATATGGACGATGCGAGCGAGCGCGCGATCGAAGAGGACATGCTCGATCAGTTCAACTACTTTGATGATGAGGACGAGGAGCTGATCGACCGTCGCGAGCCAGCGCCGCTTGATTCCTTTGATCTGGTCGATGAAGAGGCTGATGAGGTTGAGGGCGAATCGACGGAACCCCCACAGCCTTCGCGCCTTGACTCGCTGCTTTCGAGAGCCCCCATGCACCACGGCGTTCGTGCCGGCGCGCTTCATATGAAAACTGACTGGCACCAGATCGTGACGGCGGGCGATGAACTTGCCGTCGATGCGCCGCTCACCGATAAGTCGTCCATTATCTGCCGCACCGGCATGCTTATGCTGGCAAGCGGAACAGGTGCCTGGCGCGTGCGCGATACCATGAATCGCGTCGCCGCCGTACTCGGTGTCACCATCCACGTTGACCTGAGTCTTCTGTCGTTTGAGTGCACTTGCATCGAAGATGGCCACTGCTTTAACGAGGTTGTCAGCCTGCCCACAACGGGAGTCAATACCCATCGCATTTGGATGATGGAGAGTTTCCTCAAGGAAATCGAGACCTATGGTCGTCGCTTCACGGTACACGAGTATCACGAGATGCTCAGGACCGTTGAGAGCTCAAAGCCTGATTACTCTCCCTGGCAACAGGGCCTTGCGGCAGCCTGTGCTTGCGGCGCCTTCGTCTTTTTGCTCGGCGGCGGCCCTATCGAGATGGCCTGCGCGTTCGTGGGCGCGGGTGTCGGCAACTTTGCCCGCTCCCATATTCTCAAGCAAGGCCTTGGTCAGTTCAGCGCGCTGACGACCGGCGTTGCGCTCGCTTGCGTTTCGTATCTGCTGGCATTGCTCGGCCTTGGCCAGGTCATACCGGGGGCAATGTCGCACCAAGAAGGCTATATCGGCGCCATGCTCTTTGTGATTCCCGGCTTTCCACTCATTACGGCAGGCCTCGACATCGCTAAGCTCGACATGCGAAGCGGTATCGAGCGCCTTTCATATGCCGTATCGATTATTGTGATGGCGACCCTCGTAGGTTGGATGGTTGCCGAGTGTGTTGGCCTGGCGCCGGACGACTTTGCCCCACTGGGCCTTTCGCCGCTTGCCCTTACGCTCCTGCGCGTGGTGATGAGCTTCGTTGGCGTATTCGGCTTCTCGGTGATGTTCAACAGCCCGGTAAAGATGGCCGCGGCAGCTGGGTTGATCGGCGCCGTGTCCAATACCCTGCGTCTGACCCTTGTCGATGCGCCGACGATGATTCCCTTCCTGGGCCTCAGCACGGGAATGCCTCCCGAGGCAGCAGCGTTTATCGGCGCGCTGGTATCGGGGCTGCTCGCAAGCTTGGCTGAAGTCAAGCTCACCTACCCGCGCATCGCCCTCACGGTGCCTTCGATTGTCATTATGGTGCCGGGCTTGTATCTGTATCGCTCGATGTATTACATGTGCACCTTCGACACGGTCAATATGCTCGGCTGGTTTGTGCGCGCAGTGCTCATCGTAGCGTTTCTGCCCGTTGGACTGGGTGTGGCGCGTACGCTCACCGACCCTCGCTGGCGCCACACCAGCTAATTGGTACAAGGGGGACAGGTTACTTTGCACCAAATGAGTTGCGGTGAAATAGGGACTGAATTGTTGCTTAAAGGGTCAAAACAGTCCGTATTCCACCGCAACTTATGGGGTCGGGGGTTTTGGTGCCCTGCATCTCCACAAACTCAACGCTTACGAAGCGCGCGCCGTTCGTGTTAGGGTAGTTCCACCACATAAGTAGTCGCAGACGCGCGTAACACGGGCGGGCGAGATGAAGTCCCAACAGCTCCATCTTGCCCGCCCGTTTTTGTTGCGTGGCGCCGCGGTACAACACAGAGAGGAATCTGCCCTTTATGCCTATCAACAAACGAGAGAGCCTGCTGTTCACCTTTATCATGTGCTTTTGCATGGTGCTCTGGATGAGCATCTACAACGTTGCCCTGCAGCACGGGGCCATCAACGGCGAGGTCGTTGCCACTGCGTGGCTCGGCTTCCCCGTTGCCTACATTTTTGCCATGTGCTGCGACTGGTTCGTCGCCAGCCCGCTCGCCAAGGGTTTCGCCTTTAAGTACTTGGTCACGCCGGGCAAGAGCTCGCCACTTGCCATGACGCTCGCCGTCAGCTCCTGCATGGTCGTTCCCATGGTCATCATCATGTCGCTGTACGGTGCCTGTGAGGGTCTGACGCACATGCCCGGCGGCATCTTTGCGAACCTGTATTCCGTGCCCGCGATCTGGATGATCAACATCCCGCATAATTTTGTGATGGCGCTGCCGTGGAACCTTTTGGTAGCCGGTCCGATTTCCCGCTTCGTCTTCCGTCGCGCCTTCCCTGTGGGGACGGTTTTCGAGGAGGAGCATGCCGAGCTCTTGGAGCAGGCTATGGCTCCTGAGTGCGAGTAGCTCGCTTAGGGATCTGCTGAGCGCGGGCGACTTGCTTGGTTGGAGCCCTAAGCGTGGATAGCTCTCTCGGCGACATCGCGGGCGTGAGCGGTGCGCATGACCGGAGGGCCCGTGCTGCTCCGTTGCCCGACGTGCTAGCGCGCAGAACAATCTGTTGGTGCATTCGGCGGCTGCTGAAGCGTTTCGGCAGCCGCTTTTTATACGGAGTTTAAATACAACAGTCTGTTGTATTACGTAGAGTGGTATATCTCTAGCGGGAAAAATGCGAGAGACGGAGCATTATGGCGTTGCTAGTAGGACTGGACGTAGGGTCGACGACGACCAAAGTTTACGCGATGCACGAGGATATGACCGAGGCGTGGTGGGGATATCGCCGCCACGGGGCGTGTCAGACAGCGAGCGTGCGCGCCATGCTCGGCGAGCTCGCCGAGCGCTTTCCCCATGAGTCGCTGCGCGTTGCGGTGACCGGCTCGGGTGCGCGCGATATCGCGACCGCGCTGGGCGCCTCGTACGTTCAGGAGGTGGTCGCCAACGCGCTCGCGATCAGCAGGTTCTATCCGCAGACGCGCTGCGCCATCGAGCTGGGCGGCCAAGACGCCAAGATGATCTTCTTCCGCACCAACGATAAGGGAGACATCGAGGTTGCCGACATGCGCATGAACGGCTCGTGCGCAGGCGGTACCGGTGCATTTATCGACGAGATGGCAAAGCTCATGGGGGTCGGCACCGAATCGGGCGAGTTCGAGCAGCTCGCAAGCCGGGGAACGACCGTCCACGAGGTCTCGGGCCGCTGCGGCGTGTACGCAAAGACCGATATCCAGCCGCTGCTCAACGAGGGCATTCCTGCCACCGACCTGGCGCTTTCGGCGCTTCACGCGGTCGCCCGCCAAACGATCGGCGGTCTGGCCCAGGGTATCGACATCGAGCCGCCGGTAATCTTCGAGGGCGGTACGCTCGCCTACAACCCCACACTGGTCCGCGTGTTCCGGGAGCAACTGAATCTATCGGACGATCAGGTTATCGTCCCGCGCGATCCGCAGATCATGGTCGCGCGCGGTGCCGCCCTGTCGCTGACCGACATGTTCGCATCGTCCCAACCGATCGACCTTCCCGACGCTTTTGTCCGGCTGGATAAGCTCGAGACGGTCGCGCCCGCAAGCGGGGAGGGACGTCTTGCCCAGCCCTTTTTTGCCACACCTGCCGAGCAGGCGGATTTTACGGCACGCCATGGCAAAGAGACGCCGGCAAAGGGTCCGGATGCGTATGCGCCCGGAGAGACGGTGCGTGTGGCGCTCGGTATCGATTCGGGGAGCACGACGACCAAGTTCGCCCTGGTCGATGAGGCGGGTGAGCTTGTCGATTCGTTCTACGCGTCTAATAACGGCAGACCGCTCGACGTCGCCCAACAGGGTCTTGTCAGCTTGAAGAACCGCTGGGAGACAGCGGGAGTCACGCTTGCGATCGATGCCGTGGGCACCACGGGATACGGCGAGGAGCTTTTCGCGCGCGCGTTCCACGCCGACTACCATACGGTCGAGACGGTCGCGCACGCCCGCGCCGCGTGCGCATGCGTTCCCGATGCGACCTTCGTGCTCGACATCGGCGGACAGGATATGAAGGCCATCTGGCTCAACCACGGCGTGCTGACCGATATCGTCGTCAACGAGGCGTGCTCTGCGGGCTGCGGCTCGTTCCTCGAGGGTTTTGCCAAAAACCTCGGAATAGCCGTTGAGGATATCGCGACCGAGGCATTTTCGTCCAAAGCCCCCGCCGTTCTCGGCAGCCGCTGCACGGTGTTCATGAACAGCAGCGTCGTTTCCGAGCAGCGGCGCGGTAAGGGTCCGGGCGACATCATGGCCGGTCTCTGCCGTTCGATTATCGAGAACGTGTTCACCAAGGTCATTCGCGTTTCAAATCTCAACCGTCTGGGCGACAAAGTCGTCGTCCAGGGCGGCACGTTCCGAAACGACGCGGTGCTGCGCGCATTCGAGCAGTATCTGGGCAAACCCGTCACGCGTGCGCCCCACCCGGGGCTGATGGGCGCTATCGGTATCGCCCTGCTCGCGCGCGAGGAATGCCGCAAGGGCGACGCCGGCACGTCGTTTATCGGGCTCGATGCCGTGGAGCGCTTCGAGCATCGCGAGTTCGGCGGCGTTACCTGCCGTCGGTGCAACAACCGCTGCCAGCGCGCGGTCGTGGCATTTGGCGACGGCTCGCTTTACGTCACGGGCAATCGCTGCCCGCGCGGCGGCGCCATCTCATGGGATGAGCTCGTGCGCGAGGTTCCCGCGGCGGAGGAGCTGCGTCCGCAGGGTGCTTGCGAGGCACAGACACCCGGCACGGGGCGCGACCGGACCGCGGCTGCCCCCAATCTCTTTGTCGACCGCGAGAAGCTGCTGTTCGAGTCGTACCCCACGGTTCCCGTCTGCGGGGGGCGCGATGTCACGATCGGCATTCCCCGTGTGCTCGAGTTCTGGGACACCATGCCGTTCTGGTCGACGTTCTTCAGCACGCTCGGCTTTAAGGTGCGCGTCTCGGGACGCAGCACCAAGGCGATGTACGAGCGCGGTCTGGCGCACGTCACATCCGACACCGTGTGCTTCCCGGCCAAGCTCGTCCACGGGCACATCCGCAATCTCGTCGACGCCGGCGTCGACCGCATCTTCATGCCCATCATCACGACGGTGCCCACCGAAAACACCGCCTCTACCAGCGAGTGGATGTGCGCCGTCGTAAAGGGATACCCCTACGTGATGCGCAATTCCGATAACCCGGAGGAGCGTTTCGGCGTTCCGTTCGATACGCCGCTGTTCCACTGGTACGACGAGGGCGACCGAAACCGCCAGCTCAAGGCGTGGTGCAAGGAGACCTTCGATATCGATGCCGACCTGGTTGCCAAGGCGACCGAGCAGGCGGACCGCGCGCAGGAGACGTTTGAGAACCAGCTGCAGCTGCGCGGCAGGCAGGTGCTCGAGAACGTGCGCGAGGACGGCGGCTACGCGGTGGTGATCGCTTCGCGCCCGTACCACAACGACCCGCTGGTCAACCACGGGCTGCCCAAGCTCTTCTCTGAGCGCGGCATCCCCGTGCTGACGCCCGATGCGGTGCCGGGGGTCTGCAACGTCGATCTTTCCAACAGCCGCATCGACATCGTGAACAACTACCATGCGCGCATGCTGTCGTGCGCGGTCATCGTCGCATCGACGCCCGAGCTCGAGCTCGTGCAGATGGGCAGCTTCGGCTGCGGCCACGATGCGTATCTCACCGACGAGATCGCGCGCATGATGGGCGAGATGGGCTCCAAGGTTCCGATGATGATCAAGCTCGATGAGAGCGACGTCGCCGGTCCCATGGGCATTCGCGTGCGTTCGTTTATCGAGTCGGTCAACCGTCGTCGCGCGGAGGAGCGTGCCGAGGGCGCCCGGGTGCACGCGGTCCATCCGCTCGACGACCCGTATAAGGTCAAGTACACCAAGCGCGACCGGCACGACAAGATCGCGCTGGTCCCCAACACCTCCCATGCGTTCTGCAGGCTCATGACCGCGGCGATGCGCAATCAGGGCGTGCGCGCCGAGGCCCTTGATATCGGGCGCGAGGATGCCATCCGCCTGGGCAAACGCTATGTGCACAACGACATCTGCTTCCCCGCGCAAATCGTGATCGGCGAGGCGCTCGCGGCACTCAAGAGCGGTAAGTACGACCCGCACGACGTCGCCGTGGTGACTGGCAAGTATATCGGCGACTGCCGCCTGACGCACTACATGCCCCTGCTGCGCCGCGCGCTCGACGACGCGGGATACGACTATGTCCCGGTGCTCACCAACGACGACGTCGATGCCCACAATGCGCATCCGGGCTTCAAGCTCGGCCTTGGCCCGAGCATCCAGATCGCCTACGGTCTTCCCATGATCGATGCCCTCGAGGCCATGCTTAGGCGCATCCGTCCCTATGAGCTCGAGAAGGGCGCGGCGGACGCTGCGTTCGACCGCGCGCTCGATGAGGTTATCGAGGGCATGGAGCGCTCGGGGCTGAGAGGCCAGGCGACGGGCTTCAAACGCGCGCTTGCGATCATGGACGCCGTTCCGTACGACCGCTCGAACCCGCATCCGACCGTTCTCATCGTGGGCGAGTACCTGCTCAATTTCCATCTCGGCGCCAACCACGAGATCGAGCGCTACCTCGAGGACAACGGGCTCGAGGTCATCGAGGCGCGCATGACCGACGTGATCCGCAAGACCTATTTCTACAAGCATGCGCAGTCGCGCGAGTTCCACGTCGACCTGTCGCTGCCCGAAAAGGCCTGGTACGCCACGGCGGACAACCTGTTCGAGCTCGCGCACGACCGTTGCGACCGCCTGGGCGCGGCGAGCCCGCTCTACGAGCCGCCGACGCGCATGCCCGAGCTCGTGCGCGCGAGCGATAAGATCCTGCACCATACGTTCGATGCGGGCGAGGGCGTGCTGATTCCGGCGGAGATCCTCGAGCACGCCAAGCGCGGCTGCCGCAACTTCGTGATCCTGCAGCCGTTCGGGTGTCTGCCCAACCATGTCGTGGGGCGCGGGCTCATCCATGCGCTCAAGGAGCAGTATCCCACGGCGCAGTTCCTGCCGCTCGACTACGATCCCGACGTGAGCTTCGCCAACGTGGAGAACCGTCTTCAGATGCTCATCATGAACGCCAAGGCGCAGGGGTGCGGTGAGGCGCATGGCGAGACCGCGTAAGGACGCCGATGCGCCCGATGCACGCACCCGTATCATCGAGGCGTTTTGGGAGCTCATCGAGAACAACAGCATCTTCGAGCTGTCGGTTGGCGAGGTGACCCGCGCCGCCCAGTGCAATCGCGGAACGTTTTACTACTATTTTCACGATTTCGATGAACTCGTCGCCATCGCCATAGCCCAGCTGCTGCAGGATAACGAGCTCATCACCGATGCCCTCTGGCATTTTTCGAGCGAGGGCGACCTTTCGGCGTTCGACCGGCGCGACGTCCGCTGCCTGCTGCGGCGCATCGTCATCACCATGAGGGCGGGTGCCGCCGAGCAGGTCGAGCAGGGCATCCATACGATCATCATCGACCGCGTGAGAGAGATCGTCCACCCCGACGGAGAAGAGCTCAAGGCAGATTCGAGCTTTGCGGTGGGCTTTCTGGTCTCGGGCATCATGGGCTTTGTGATGGCGGTCGGCTTTGCCCGGGAGGGTGGCGAGGAGATAGACCTCGAGCAGCTGGGGGACAGCGCGTGCGCGTACCTGAGGGCGGTCGCCATGCAGACGGTTGAAACGGTCGCGCAAGTCGAGGGCGTCGATACATCCGAGCTGCTCGAACGCGTCTCCAAGGAGGCCGATGCCTATCGCGCATCGCGTGCGACGAGTCCCGACGTGGTGAAAGACGTCTAGGGTTTCTCTTGCGGGGCGCCCGTCGCGCATCGCGCGGTGAGTCCCGCGATGCGGTCATAACCTGCATTCATGTGAGCCGGGTTTATAGATATTCCTCCAGCTGTTAACATATACTCCATATGGGTAAAGAGACCAAAGCGCTGCCGCGGGGCGGCGCTTTGCGTTTGAAAAAACTAGCTCGTCTAAGAGGAACTAGCATGTTAGACCGTTTTACCGATCGTGCGCGTAAGGTCATGTCCATGGCCAAGCAAGAAGCGCTCGATCTTCATTCAAATAAGGTGGGCACCGAGCACCTGCTGCTCGCGCTTGCCAAGGAGGACGAGGGCATTGCCGCCGAGGCGCTGCGTTCGCTCGACATCTCCTATGATGACATCATGGATACTCTCAAAGAGGTCCAGACCACGGTTCCCGAGCCCAGTGAGGAGACCGAGGCGGCCAAGCTCGCCTTTACGCCGCTCGTCATTAGCGTGATGGAGCGTTCATTCCGCGTGGCGCGCGAGAACAACCAGACCTACGTGTCGACCGAGCACTTGCTGATCGGCATCGTCGAAGAGGGCAACGGCATGGCCATGGACATCCTCATGCGCCTGGGTGTGTCGTCCGCCTCCATCAAAAAGGCTATCGAGAAACTCACCGCCAAGGACCAGGACAAGAAGCGTCCGCTCGCCGGCGCCGGTGCTGGTCGTCCCGGTGCGGGCCTGCCGTTCTTTAGCGGCTCGGATACCTCTCAGCAAAGGGGGGGTGGCACCGATACGCTTAAGCAGTTCGCGACCAACCTCACGCAGAAGGCGCGCGACGGCGAGCTCGACCCTGTAATTGGTCGCGAAAAGGAAGTCCAGCGTATGATGGAAATTCTTTCGCGCCGCACCAAGAACAACCCGCTCATTCTGGGCGACCCCGGCGTGGGCAAGACGGCCATCGTCGAGGGCCTGGCTCAGCAGATTGCAGCCGGCAACGTGCCCGAGAACCTCATGAACCAGAATATCTGGACGCTCGACCTGCCGGGCCTCGTGGCGGGCGCCAAGTATCGCGGCGAGTTTGAGGAGCGCCTCAAGAACGTGATCCAGGAGGCCACCGAAGCTGACGACGTCATCCTGTTTATTGACGAGATGCACACCATCATCGGTGCCGGCTCTGCCGAGGGCTCCATCGACGCGAGCTCCATGCTCAAGCCCGTTCTCGCACGCGGTGCTTTCCAGATCATCGGTGCCACCACGGCCGAGGAGTTCCGCAAGTACCTCACCAAGGACCCGGCCTTCGAGCGTCGCTTCCAGACCATCGATGTCGAGGAGCCGAGCGTCGAGGACACGGTCAAGATCCTGACCGCGCTCAAGCCGCGCTACGAGGAGCACCACCATGTGCGCTATACGCAGGGTGCTATCGAGGCCGCCGCGAACCTCTCCGACCGCTACATCCAGGATCGCTTCCTGCCCGATAAGGCCATCGACCTCATTGACGAGGCCGGCGCCCGCGCCCGCATCGCCGCCAACCGCGCGCCCGAGCCGGTGCGCGAGGCCGAGCATCGCGTGGAGGAGCTTAAGGCCGCCGCGCAGGAGGCCACCGAGAGCGACGACATGAACAAGGCCGCCGAGATCACCGAGCAGCAAAAGGCTGCCGAGATTGAGCTCGCCGAGGCCAAGGCTGCCTGGACGGCCGAGCTCGACGCCAGCCCGCTCACCATCGATGTCTCCCAGATTGCCGACATCGTGTCCGTGACCTCGGGCGTGCCGGTGTCCTCGCTCACCGAGAGCGAGAGCCGCCGCCTGCTGCAGGCCGAAAGCGTGCTCAAGACGCGCATCATCGGTCAGGACGAGGCCGTCGAGGCCGTTGCCAAGGCCGTGCGCCGCAGCCGCTCGCCGCTCAAGGACCCGCGTCGCCCCGGCGGCAGCTTTATCTTCCTGGGCCCCACCGGCACGGGCAAAACCGAGCTCGCCAAGACGCTCGCCGAGTATCTCTTTGGCAGCAAGGACGCGCTCATCAGCTTCGATATGTCGGAGTTTGGCAGTGAGTTCGAGGTCTCCAAGCTCATCGGTAGCCCCCCGGGCTATGTGGGCCACGACGAGGGCGGCCAGCTCACCAAGGCTGTTCGCCGTCACCCGTACTCGGTCGTGCTGTTCGACGAGATCGAGAAGGCGCACCCCGACATCTTCAATATCCTGCTGCAGGTGTTGGAGGAGGGCCGTCTGACCGATAGCCAGGGCAAGACGGTCGACTTCCGCAATACGGTGATCATCATGACGTCAAACGTGGGCGCCCGCGAGATCGCGCAGGATGCGAGCGTTGGCTTTGGCACCACCGGCGAGCAGAGTCTCACGTCGAGCGAGATCAAGGGCCGTGCGATGGGCGAGCTCAAGCGCCTGTTCCGCCCCGAGCTGCTCAACCGTATCGACGATATTGTGGTGTTCCAGAAGCTCTCGGGCGAGAACCTGACCAAGATTGCGCACCTGCTGGTGGACGATCTGCGCCAGCGCCTGATCGCAAACGGCATGAACATCAAGCTTACCGATGCGGCCTACGACAAGATTGTGGCGGAGGGTACCGACCTCACCAACGGCGCGCGTCCTCTGCGTCGTGCCATCCAAAAGCTCATCGAGGATCCGCTGTCCGAGGAGCTGCTGGCCGGTGAGTGGGGCGAGGGCGATACCGTCCTGTGCGACGTGGTCGACGGCAAGTTTGTCTTTAGCCACGGCACGGGTGAGATTCCGGCGCCGCGTCCGGCGGGTGCACTCGGGGGCGATACCGCTCCGGCGGCGCCGCACACCGGAAACGCCGCGCCTGTGAGCAGTGGCGTGAGCTCGGGCCCCGGCGGCATGATGCAAGCCGGTTCCGGCGCGCTGTAGGGCGTGGCGACAATTTGATACGCGCAATCGAGGCGCTCCGGAAAGGGCGCCTCGATTTGTAGAGCTGCGGTAACTGTGACCGTTACGCTATGCGGTCCACCGTTAGCCGATGATGCGAGGGCGCTCGGCGTTTTCGACTGGTTTATGCACGCAAAGTCTGGGAATATACAAGTCGCATGTCTTACTGTCTAACCAGTTGCGCCAAGGAGGCACCATGGACTACAAGATTACCGGCTACGAGCCCGCCCAGCTGTTCCATTTCTTTGAGGAGGTCAGCGCGATCCCCCGCGGGTCTGGCAACGAGAAGGGCATCAGCGATTTTCTGGTCGCGTTTGCCAAGGAGCGCGGCCTCGATGTGTACCAGGACGAGGTCTACAACGTCATCATTCGCAAGCCCGCATCTGCCGGTGCCGAGAATGCCCCGACCGTGATGCTGCAGGGCCACATCGATATGGTGTGCGACAAGTTGGGCTCCGTTGAGCACGACTTTACGACTGATGGTATCGACCTGGTCGTCAAGGACGGCGTCCTCACCGCTAACGGCACCACTCTGGGCGCCGACAACGGTATTGCCGTCGCTCTGATGCTCACTGTTCTCGATGACGATTCGATCATTCACCCCGCCCTCGAGTGCGTGTTCACCACCGACGAGGAGACTGGCCTGGTCGGCGCCGAGACGCTCGACAAGTCCCAGATTAGCGCCCGCACCATGATTAACCTCGACTCCGAGGAAGAGGGCGTTGCCACCGTCAGCTGTGCCGGCGGCGTCGTCGTTACCTACACCTGCCCGATCGTGCGCGAGCACAAGACCGGTAGCACCCTCACGCTCGACATCTCCGGCCTGCTGGGCGGTCACTCCGGCAGCGATATCCACCTGGAGCGCGGCAATGGTAACCTCATCATGGCCCGCATCATCGACCGCCTGATGGTCGCCGGCGAGCCCGCCATCGTTAGCTTTAACGGCGGCACCAAGGACAACGCCATCAACCGTGAGTGCAAGGCTGTTCTGGTCTACGTCGACCACGCTGCCGCCGAGGCCGCGGCCCAGATCGCAAGGGGCATCATCGCCGACGTCACCGCCGAGCTTGAGGTCTTCGACCCCGGCTTTACCTGCACCGTCGAGATTGCCGACGACGCCGAGGTCGAGGCCATGGACCAGAAGTCCGCGCTTGCCCTCATCCGCGCCCTGCGTCTTGCCCCCAACGGTGTGATCCGCCGCAACGTCGCCACCGACGGCTCCGTCGAGGTTTCCTCCAACATCGGTGTGGTTGCCACCTCTGACGACGAGGTCAAGATCATGCTGTCCCCGCGCTCCTCGATCACCTCGCTGCAGAACGAGTTCAAGGACCGTCTGCAGACGCTGGCCGATGTCCTGGGCTTCGACGCCAAGTTCGAGTTCGAGTATCCCGGCTGGAGCTATGCCGAGCATTCGCCGGTCCGCGACGTCTTCGTCGAGAGCTATCGCGAGCTCTTTGGTTCCGAGCTGCGCATCGAGTCCATTCACGCCGGCCTTGAGTGCGGCCTGTTTGCCGAGGCCCTGCACGGCCTGGACGCCATCGCCGTGGGTCCGACGCTCTCCGATGTTCACACCCCGGACGAGAGCATGGAGCTCGCTTCTGCCGAGCGCTTCTACGAGCTGCTCATCGATGTCCTCAAGCGCCTCGCTGCGTAAAGGTCGCCTTAGTTAAGCCGCTCTAAAACGGCTGGCTATGAAAACGACCGCTTGGCGTAATGCCGGGCGGCCGTTATTCGTTACAGTGCGAGAATCCCCAGATGCTCAAGCAAGATCTTAAGCCCGATGAGGACGAGCACGACGCCACCCACGATGGTGGCGGGCTTTTCGTAGCGCGCGCCAAAGGTGTGGCCGATCGCTACGCCGGCAACGGAGAAGACAAAGGTCGTGATGCCAATGAGCGACACGGCGGGAACGATATCGACCGAGAGCGCGGCAAACGAGATGCCCACGGCAAGCGCGTCAATCGAGGTGGCGATGGCAAGGATTAGATATTCGCCCAGGTCGATCTTTTCGGCATCCTTGCCGTCGCCTTCGTTCTCGTCCTCAGTAAAGGCTTCCCACAGCATCTTGCCGCCGATAAAGGCGAGCAGGATAAAGGCGATCCAGTGGTCGATGGGGCTGATGATGCCCATGAACTGGCTACCAAGGGCCCACCCAATTACGGGCATGCCGGCCTGGAAACCGCCAAAGAACAGGCCGAGTATCACGGCGACCTTAAGGTTGATCCTTTTCATGCCAAGGCCCTTGCAGATGGATACGGCAAAAGCGTCCATAGAAAGGCCGATAGCGAGCAACACAAGCTCTGCGAGTCCCATAGTCTGGCTCCCTCTCTGCGGGCGGGCCCGCGTGTACCTCTTGGGGGAGTAACAAAAAAGACCCGTGGCGTACGCGTTGCGCGCACAGCCACGAGTCTCGTTCATTAAGGCAAGCCAGGCCGCATCGGCCAGTGTGTTGACTTGCCGCGCCACCGGAGGCGAACCCGATCACGCGACTACTCCCTCATTTATGCGAATCCCGATGCTACCACATGAACAGCTGATTTGGGTTGGGCTCTCAGCTGTGTTCGCTCATTCTGTAAGCATCGGATTTCGCAAGCGCCGCAGGGACAAACCGTGAGAAACTATTTAGCGTTTATGGAGCGTATACGATGGGAGCGATGCCTTGGATAAGAACGAGCTGCAAAAGCGTATGGAACAGGCCATCCGCCTGACGGCACCTGGTCAGCCGATCCGCACCGCCCTCGACATGATCATCGCCGGTCACCTGGGCGCCCTTATCTGCGTCGGCGACACCGAAAACGTGCTCGCCGCCGGTAACGACGGCTTCCCGCTCAACATTTCGTTTACCTCGAACCGCCTGTTCGAGCTTTCCAAGATGGACGGCGCCATCGTTATCGATGGCGACCTCACCCAGATCCTGCGCGCCAACTTCCACCTCAATCCCGATCCCTCGCTCGCCACGAGTGAGACGGGCATGCGTCACCGTACTGCCGCTCGCATGTCGGTGCTCACCGATGCCATCGTGATCTCGGTTTCGGCTCGTCGCGCCGTCGTCAACGTGTACGTCCACGGCAAGAGCTACGAGATCCAGCCCGTCACCACCATCATGAGCTCGGTCAACCAGCTCGTCGCCACGCTCCAGACTACCCGTCAGTCGCTCGATCGCTCCCTGCTGCGCCTGACGGCCCTCGAGCTCGACGACTACGTCACACTCGCCGACATTACCGGTATTTTCTCGAGCTTCGAGATCATGCAGCAGGCAAAGACCGAGCTTAAGGATTGCATTGTCAAGCTGGGCAACCAGGGTAAGCTCGTGCAGATGCAGCTCGAGCAGCTCGCGGGCTCCAGCATGGATACCGAATACGACTTGATGATCCGCGACTACGCGAGCGATTCCTCTGAGGCCAACGCCGAGAAGATTCGCGCCGAGCTGAGCCGTATGACGCCTAAGGACCTGTCCGACCCGCAGCACGTGGCGGCAGTTCTGGGCTATGACGACTTGGACGAGGACTCCGTCATGACGCCGCTGGGCCTGCGCACGCTTTCGCGCGTGTCCGTCGTGCGCGACGGCGTGGCCGAGAAGATCGTCGACGAGTACGGCTCGCTGCAGGAGCTCATGGACGACATCAGCGAGGATCCGGAGCGCTTGGGCGACTTTGGCGTCAACAACCCTGCCATTCTTGCGGACTCGCTGTACCGCATGAAGGGCACCAAACAGGGGAACGCATAATGGCGCCCGTATGCGCCGTGGTCGTTGCCGGCGGCAGCGGCCAGCGCTTTGGAAATCCCGGCGGCAAGCAGCTCGTTAATGTGGCGGGCCGTCCGCTCATGAGCTGGTCCATCCGCGCGTTCGATCGTAGCGATAAGGTCGGCCATATCGTCGTGGTTTGCCCTGCCGAGCGCCGTGCCGAGATGCGCCGCCTGGCCATTGACCCGTTTGACTATGACACGCCCATCAGCTTTGCCGATGCCGGCGATACCCGTCAGGATTCCACCCGTGCCGGCGTGCATGCGGTTCCGGCGGGTTTCGAATATGTCGCCATCCACGACGGCGCTCGTCCGCTCATTACGACCGAGGCCATCGACCACGCTATCGACGTGCTCGTGAGCGACCGTGCCCTCGACGGTGTCGTGTGCGGTCAGCCCGCGATCGACACGCTCAAGATCGTTGACGGCGATAATATCGTCGAGACGCCGCCGCGTGAACTCTACTGGGCAGCGCAGACGCCGCAGATCTTTAGCGTCGATGCTATGAAGCGCGCCCACGCTGCAGCCATTGCCGAGGGCTTTATCGGTACCGATGATTCGTCGCTGGTCGAGCGCATGGGTGGGCGCGTCCGCTGCGTCCAGAGCCCACGCGATAACCTTAAGGTGACGGTGCCCGAGGACCTGCGTCCCGTAACCGCGATTCTGCTTGGCCGCATGGCCGAGGGAGAGGACCTTCCCCATGTTCAGTAACCTGCGCATTGGCCATGGCTACGACGTTCACCGTCTGGTGGAGGGGCGTCGATGTATCATCGGCGGTGTCGACATTCCCTACGAGCGCGGCCTGCTGGGCCACTCGGATGCCGATGTGCTCGCGCACGCCTTGGCCGACGCCATTCTGGGCGCCTGCCGCGGGGGAGACATCGGCAAGCTATTCCCCGACACCGATCCCGCCTACGAGGGTGTCGATTCGATGGTGCTGCTCGCTCGCGTGATGGACTATGCGCGCGAGCTGGGCTTTGAGTTTGTCGATGCCGATTGCACCATTGCCTGTCAGCAACCCAAGATCACTCCGCACCGCGATGCCATGCGCGCCAACCTTGCCCATGCCCTGGGCGTTGACGTCGAAAACGTGGGCGTCGCCGCCACTACGACCGAAAAGCTCGGTTGGGAAGGCCAGGGCGAGGGAATCGGCGCCTGGGCCGTCTGCCTGTTACAGAAAACCGTTAAGGAGTAACGAATGCGTATCTACAACAGCGCTACCCATAAAAAGGAAGAGTTCCAGCCCATCGAGTCCGGCAAGGTCCGCATGTACGTGTGCGGCCCCACGGTCTACGACAACATCCACATCGGCAATGCCCGCACGTTCATCAGCTTTGACGTGATTCGTCGCTGGCTCATCGCGAGCGGCTACGAGGTCACGTTCGCCCAGAACCTCACCGATGTTGATGACAAAATCATCAAGCGCGCCAACGAGCAGGGCCGTACGGCTGCCGAGGTCGCGACGGAGTTCTCCGACAAGTTCATCGGCGTCATGCGCGCCGCCAACGTGCTCGATCCCGATGTGCGCCCCCGCGCTACCAAGGAGATCGGCCCCATGATCGCCATGATCAAGACGCTTATCGAGCAGGGCCACGCTTACGCAGCCGATAACGGCGATGTGTACTTTGCCGTGCGCAGCGATCCCAACTATGGCCAGGTCTCGGGCCGCAACATCGACGACCTTATGGTTGGCGCGCGCATCGAGGAGAACGAGGACAAGAACGACCCGCTCGACTTTGCCCTGTGGAAGGCCGCCAAGCCCGGCGAGCCCAGCTGGCCGAGCCCCTGGGGCGAGGGCCGTCCCGGCTGGCACACCGAGTGCGCCGCCATGGTGCACCGCTACCTGGGCACCCCGATCGACATCCACGGCGGCGGCTCCGATCTTGCCTTCCCGCATCACGAGAACGAGTGCGCCCAGGCCACTTGCGCCTGGCACCAGGGCTTCTCCAACACCTGGATGCACACGGGCATGCTGCTGGTAGACGGCGAGAAGATGTCCAAGTCGCTCGGTAACTTCTTTACGCTGGCTGAGGTGCTCGAGCAGCACTCCGCTGCCGCTCTGCGCCTGCTGATGCTGCAGACGAGCTATCGCTCGCCGCTCGACTTTTCTTGGGAGCGCCTGGAGGGTGCCGAGAACTCGCTCACGCGTATCGCCGGTACGGTCGAGAACCTGCGCTGGGCCGCGAACCATGCGACGGCCGATGCCGATGAGGCAGCATCCGAGGCGTTTGCCTCCAAGGCCGCCGAGACCCGTGCCACCTTTAAGGAGTGCATGGACGACGACTTTAACGCCGCCGGCGCCATGGGTGCCGTCTTTGGCTTTGTGACCGAGTGCAACCAGTACCTGGAGCAGGCGGGCGACGCTGCCGACAAGGCCGCCGCGCTTGCCGCCGCCGATACGCTGGTCGATCTGCTCGACACATTTGGCGTTGAGCTTCCCGAGCCCAAGGTCGAGCTGCCGCTGGGCCTGCTGGGCGTTGCCGCCGGCCTAGTCGCCTACACGGGTGACGACGTGGACGAGGCCGCTGCCAAGATTCTCGAGGCCCGCGCCGAGGCCCGCGCCGCCAAGAACTGGGATCTGGCGGATGCCATCCGCGATCAGCTCAAGGACCTGGGCCTCACCATTGAGGATACCGCCGCCGGTACCCGTATCAAATCTCTCTAATCCCCGCGGGTTTCCCAAGCACCCGACCGCCCGAGCCACGGCACCTTGCCTTTCAATCGTCGGGCATGGCCTCAAGGTCAATGCCCTCCTCTTTCAAGACAATCTGCCGCACCTCGGGCGGTCGGTCTATTTGTTTCATTTGATAGTTGTATTTAGGAGGTCGCTTTATGGCCGACAATCGCAAGCGTGCATCGCGTGGAGGCAAGCAGACTGCTTCTGGCTCGCGTCCGACTCGCCGCAACGACCGCGCTGCCGCTCCCAAGGGCCAGCGCGAGCGCTCACAGGCTGCTCGCCCGCAGCGCGAGCGTAGCCGCGATAACGTCCAGGTTCCCAAGGGCGAATTTATCGAAGGTCGTCGTGCTGCCGCCGAGGCGCTGCGTACCGGCTTTCCCGTAAAGTGCGCGCTCATCGCCGAGGGCGGGGAGCGCGATGCCGCCCTGTCGCGCCTGGTCGACGACCTCAACGCTGCGGGCGTCCGCATCAAGTATGTGCCGCGCGCGCAGCTCGACGCACTGTCGAGCCATGGCGCTCACCAGGGTATCGCGCTCGAGGTAGGCAACTTCCCCTATGCCGATGTCGCCGATATCCTCGACCGCGCGGGCGACGGTCCGGCGCTCGTCATCGTACTCGACCATGTGACTGACGACGGCAACTTTGGCGCCATCGTGCGCTCCGCCGAGGTCGTGGGCGCCGCGGGCGTCGTCATCGCCAATAAGCGTGCCGCCGGCGTGACCGTGGGCAGCTACAAGACCTCTGCCGGTGCCGTCATGCACCTGCCTATCGCGCAGGTTCCCAATATCGCTCGTGCGCTCGATGACCTCAAGGCCGCTGGCTTTTGGGTGGGTGGTGCTTCCGAGCACGCCGAGGGCAGCTGCTGGGATGCTCCCTTCGAGGGCCGCGTGGCGCTCGTCATGGGCTCCGAGGGCGACGGCATCTCGCGCCTGGTGCTCGAGAAATGCGACTTTTTGACCAAGCTTCCCCAGCGCGGCATGACCGAGAGCCTCAACGTTGCCCAGGCGACCACGGCGCTGTGCTTTGAGTGGCTGCGCCGCAACGCCGGCGAGCTCATGGGGGAGGAGTAGCGCATGTCCAAGAAGAACCGCGCCAAGTCCAAGGCCAAGCGCTTTGGCGAGGGCTCGGCCAAGCCGATTGTCTCGGCCGCGACCTATGGCGTGGGCGGCAATGCGTTTGCGCAGGCCATCGCCGATCCGGTCTCGACGGTGCACTCCAATAAGCCCGAGCTGCTGGTGGTCGACGGCTACAACGTGATCCACTGCACGCCGCGCTACGAAAAGCTCGTCTACGACCATTCCGACGATCCGTATTCCAGCGACGTCCACGATATGGCGCGCACCGCCCTCATCAACGACGTCGCCGCCTTTGCCCAGGGCCGCTACGAGGCTGTGATCGTGTTTGACGGCGCGGGCAATATCTCCAGCGAGCGCCCCAACCTGCCGGCCCGCGGCGTGCGCATCGAGTTTTCGCCGACGGGCGTCTCTGCCGATACCGTGGTACAGAAGCTCTGCATCGAGGCGCGCGAGGAAGGCCGCGCGTGCTCCGTGGTGTCGAGCGACGGCACGATCCAGGCCGTCGTTATGGGCAAGGGTGTTACGCGCATCTCGAGCCGCATGCTGGTGGACGAGATCAAACAGATCGACAACGACGTGCACGAGGCCGAGGAAGCCCCGCAGATCAAGATGACCCTGGGCAGCCGCCTGAGCCCCGAGGCCCTGGCCAAGCTCAAGGCCCTGCGCGGGAGGTAGAGGAGTTGGCGGGGCGATGCTGTCTCGCTAACTCCATTCAGCGATGTCGATCATTCTTTTGAGGCGCCACGTTAGCGCCTCTTTTAGATAAGGCAGTCTCGCTGTTAGAGCATCGTTTTTAGACAGAATCTCGATCGCCTCGTCGACAAAGCCTTCGAGTTTGTCTCCATCGAACCAGTCCATGTCCTCGACGAGCAGCATTTGTTTGGCGGGGCTTGAATGAAACTGCGCGCTGGTAAAACTGTGCCCTCCTGCCTTAAGCTCCTCTAGAGAAATATTGCACCAGAGCGATGAGCCCGAATCGAAGATGGGGGCAGGTCTGCAAGCTAGCGTATTGACGTTTCGCACAAGGCCAAAGTTACGCCAATGACGGTCATAGTTGGCGATGATGTCGTCGCATACGATCATGCGGTCCAGGGCATCCTTGACGCCTGTTACCCCGAGTTTCTCGCAGTTTGCTACATATCGCTCGTAGTCGGTTAGTCTTTCATCTGCGTTTGCGTACTGATTTACATAGAACGCAGGGACATACTCTTCTTCATCAGTTAAGAAGACATCGCATATGCTCAGGGCGGAAGTGCCCGTGCCCTCGAGCGAGTAGGGCACATAATCGCAGGCGTTTAGGATGCGACGATGGAGCGCGGTCGCTACCAGCTCGTTATATGGTTCTTGGTTCAGGTGCGCTCCTGCCTTATGCAGAATTCGACGCCTGCCCTCGCATGTCCAATACTTCTGAAGGTTGCCGTCCGAGGTGTTATCGGGCTTTGCGGTGGCTGCTTTGCCCTCTGGGGCGAAGGGTGCGATGGACAGAGAGACGTCGTCAAAAGCATTATTGAAGAAGTTAATATCCTCCCACGCGAGACCGGAATCTTGGGGTCTAATCCAATACTGGTCGGATAGGGAGAGGCCGAGATTTCGCTGGATGAGTTCGTCGGGAACATCGACTGCTGCTTCTGCCAACAGGGATGCAAGCCCAATGCGTGCGAGCGGGATACCGCGGCCTCGCCACCAAATGCGGAAAGAGTCGAGCGATATGGGGCTATTAGGGTCAAATACTCCAATGGGGGCGTGGGCGTAATCGATGCCGGCGCCGATGTGGGTAAAGTCTTTTCGCGATGTGCTGTAGACCAGCTGGGCGACTTCGTGCGTGCGGTTCATGAGGGTAAACGTAATCTCGCTTTTTCCATGGCCTCGACGGGGGCGTCCCCCCGTTTTGGTCACAGAGCGGAGTCGTGCGTTGACGCTGTCTTTGTCGATGAGCCATACACCAGAAGCCTTGCGTGCCTCAAGTGCTCCGTTTTTTATGAGCTCTTGCACCCTGCGCGGGGTGATGTCGAGTAGCTCTGCAGCTTCCTTCGTGGTCAACATCGCGAAACCCTTCGCCAGAACGAATAGTTTTATCTATTCTATTGTAATTAAAACTATTCGTTCTAACGAATAGTTTTAAGATGTGGTCGGTCAAAGGGCCTGTTGCGCCCCGTCTGTAATTCCTTTATTCTTAATTGGCTTCGCGCGAAAGCGCCAAGTGTGCCAGTGTGGCGCAACGGTAGCGCAACTGATTTGTAATCAGTGGGTTGCAGGTTCGATTCCTGTCACTGGCTCCATGAAAGTTTCGGGCTTTGTTCTTTGTGGGACAGGGCCCGTTTCTATTTAGGTGGTGCGCCATCGGGTTAGTGCCCATCCCGTTTTTGGTTTGTCTCGTCCTCCAGTTTGTCTAAATCTGTAACACCAAGACCGATATTTGGCATCTAACTGTTACAGATTGAGATGAAACTTAGGGTGTTTTAGGAATATCTTGATCTGTAACATGTAGAAGCGGAATAGGCCTCTTGCTGTTACAGATTTAGACAAGGGCGGGTGCGGACCTGGATGTCCTGCTCGAGCGTGGATTTCTGGACACGCGAGCGAAGAAAATCTCCCGACCGGAGAACAAGCGTGGATTATAAACTTGGATAGGGAGCTAACGTAAACACCGATTGTCTATCGACGGCTTTAGAAACAACGACCCCGATTCCATTGTGGAATCGGGGTCGTTTGTGCCTCAGGAATCCGAATGGATTAATCGAGCTCCTAAGGACCTTCTTGGGTTCTTGCTAATGGTCTGCCGAGGATGTCTCCAATGCAAACAGCGGGCATCTACTCAATATAGCTGGGGTTCTTCTTGATGATCACGCGTGCAGCGATGAAGGAGACGACGATGGCGATGATGGCGACTACGCATGCCAGCACGAAGTTGCCCATGGACCCATCGGGAGCGATAAAGATGAGTGCCGAAAGAAGGCCGGGGCATGCTCCCGCAACATACTCTTTCAGAACAAAGATGCCTGCAGGGAGTCCAGCGCAGAGCGCGCCGATTGCCGTGCCGACAAGCAGGCGGGGACGCTCGATGAGGCAACCGTAGAACGCGGGCTCGGTTACGCCACAGAGTGCGGTGACGGCAACCGTGGTGACCATACCCCTCTTCTCTTTGTTTCCCTTCATGGCAGTTGCCAGGGCGAGGCTCGTGCCACCAATGCAGAGGTTCGAGATGAATCCAAAGATAATGGGTGCCCAACCGAGCTGCGCCAAGCTCGTAACTTCGATTGCGATGTAGGCCTTATCAAGACCGAGCATGACAAAATAGGGGTTAAGGGCTGCAAGGATTGGAGTAGCGATAAATGCCACGTTATCCATGAGCCACGTGACGGCATCACTCAGCGCGTAGCCCATCATGCTGCCGGCGGGGCCGAGGATAATCAGCTCAACAGGCACGACGATGAACATGGTGAGTAGCGGCTTCAAGAACAGTTTGGTAACGTCCGGGATGATTTTCTGAAGACCGCGATCAACAAAGTACATGAACACAACGCCCAGTACGATTGGCACCACCGTGCTCGAGTAGTCATTCGTCGGGATGGGGATGCCAAGAAAGTCGAGACCCTCAGCACCGCTAATAGACGAGCTAATCATGATTGCGCCCAGCAGCGCGCCCATGATAGGCTGCATCTTCATGACGGCGGCGAGCTGGTAGCCGAGGTAAACGGGCAGGAAGCTAAATGAGGCACTGAAGATCGCCAGCAGAACCTGGGCAGTTCCACTATCGGTGCTCAATCCACAATAATTGACCAGGAGATTCTTAATCGAAAGAATGAGTCCGCCTACGATGAGCGCCGGGACGATGGGCATGAATACCTGTGCGGAGACATTTCCGAATTTCTCAACCAGGCTCATGGCAGTGTTGCCGCTTTTGATACCCTCTGCAAGATCCTTGGCGGTTTGGGCATCGTCGGCAACCGCGCCGCCGCCGACTTCGATTCCCGCGAAGTCGAGGAAGTCGTTGTAAGCCTCGGTGACGTTGGGGCCGATGATCACCTGAAGCTGGCCACCGCTGACTACTGCCCCGAGCGCCTGATCGGCCGATTTGGCGAGCTGGAGATCGATGATCGAGGTGTCTCGTGCGTCGATGCGAAGGCGCGTCGCACAATGAGTTACCGATGTAATGTTCTCTTTGCCGCCAACAGCCTTTAGGACTGTTTCGGACATTGCCTGATATTTCATCTCTTTCTCCTAACCTTCCTGCTCCTGATACTTCGAGATAAGGTCTCGGTACCAATACCAGCTCTTTTTGGGGGTGCGCTCCAGATTGTTCTCGAAGTCGATATGGACAAGTCCGTATCGTTTTTCGTAGCCGTTGATCCAGCTATACAGATCCATCGTCGACCAGAGGTAGTAGCCCTCAACGCGCGCGCCGTCGCGCTTAGCCCTCATCATGTGCTCGATGAACTGGCCCAGAAGCTCGATGCGGTCATCATCGTGGATCATTCCGTCTGCGTCTGGTTGCTCATAGGCGCCATGTCCGTTTTCCGTAATAAAGATGCGGGGCGCGTCATAGCGCTCGTGGACATCCATGATGGTTGAATACATGCAACTTGGGAGTATTTCGCGGCCCCATTTATTGCGGGGAACATTGCTGTCGCGGGCGCTTTCAAACAAGGGCGCAATGCATTTTCCTTCGACCTTTTTGCTCGAACCGCCCTTATTGTTCGCCGAAACGGCAAGCTCTCCACCGTGCCAGTCGGTTACATACTCTCGGCAATACACGTTGAGTCCAATAAAATCGACTTTACCGTCTCTGAATTCTTCTACGTCATTTGGGGATCGATAGAGCGAGACGCCAAGTTTTTCAAGGATTTCGTCCATTTCTGGCGGCAGTTGACCCTGAAGCGCTGGTGCCAGAATCATGCGATTGGCGAAAAAGTCTGCGTATCGAAATACGTCATCAGGGTGCTCGGTTGCCGGGTCGAGTTCGACAACGCCGCCATCGTGGACGGCGCCGATGATGCCGTCGTAGCCCATTTGACGATATGCTCGGACTGCGAGTGCGCTTGCGCGCATCAGGTTGTATTGAAACTGCATGTACGACTGAACGTCGAGCGATCGATTGGGGGGATAGTTGCCCAACATGTTTACGCAGTAGCTGTAGAAATGCGGCTCGTTAACGGTAGCCCAGATTTTGACGCGGTCTCCAAAGCGCTCAAAGCAAATCTTGGCGTATTTGCAGAACCACTCTGCCATGTCGTTGTTCAGCCATCCGCCTTTGCAAGCAAGCGTGAATGGCAGATCGTAATGGAACAGCGTAACGTTGGGCTCTATGCCATTTTCGAGGCAGCAATCAATGACTCGATTATAAAAATCGATACCCTCTTCATTCACTTCGCCGATACCCGTGGGGATGATTCGACTCCATGAAAGAGAGAAGCGATAGGTGTTTTGTCCGCCTTCTTTCATCATGCGGATATCTTCTTCATAGCGATGGTAGAAGTCGCAAGATACATCACCGTCAACATGGTTGATGTTCTTATTGCTTGTGTGGTTAAAGAAATCCCACTCGCCGAGGCCTTTGCCGTCTTCGTTCCAGGCACCCTCGCACTGATAAGACGCCGTGGCGGAACCCCAGAGAAACGGCATGTTGTTCACGTTGCCCATGAATCCCCTTTCCATCATTCAACACGGTGGATACGTGTGACGGAATTACGATTAAGATGACGTCAACTGATTTGAATCATAGGAGAACGACCAAAGCTGTTTGATTCAATAAATGAACCATAATATCGAGGAGAGCGGAAAGAGGGATCACGTGAATATCAATGACTTCGATGTGCTCAATCGCATTAGCTCCATCATCAACAGCGAGTTTGGGTCAAACGATGCCGCCATCGCTCGATATCTCATCGCTCACATTAGGCGTTCGAGCGAAATCAATGTTGCCGCAATAACCCGCGATGCATTCGTGACCCGTTCCGCTGTTCGTCGTTTCTGCAATCGATTGGGCTACCAGTCTCTTAGCGATTTGAAAGAATCATTTACTCAATCAGTCTTTCCAAGCGACTTAAGCCATCGAGAGGAGGAATTTGGCTACGAGGAGTACAGGGCAGAGCTCGACGTTCGCATGATCGAGATGTTCGCTGAGGTCGAAAGCGGCGTGTCCGATATCGCTATTAAGCACCTTGCCGACGAAATTGATGGCCATAAAAACGTTGAAATCTGGTGCACCAATAATGTGAGCGCCAATCTCGTACGATTTCAGCAGGAAATGTTTTATGCGGGCAAGATAGTTCGCATAGTTGCTGGGGCTAACGTCGCGGAATTGAAAAACATGGGAGACGCTTCGCAGTCATTGATAATTCTCGTATCGGTCTCCGGGCTATTTGTGTCACAGGCGCGTGAGTATCTTGAGTGCCGTTCGGGCAGGAAGATTCTAATTACTGCGTTTAGCAACGATGACAAATCGAGGTCTTTTGACCGTGTATATCGTCTTGGTAATGCAGGAAACGGAATTGACCGACTCGGCGTTTATTCGAAATACGCCATGACTTATTTCTTCGACTTGCTATCGTCGTGTTACTTGAGTCGCTACCCCTGCACCAAGGGGGAGCCGCTCTATGGGTCTACTTTGGCCTGGCCCGAGTAGTTGCGGCTCTTTAGTTCTCCCGCCTGGAGAATGAGCGTGGATAATCTGCCGCTTTGGCCTTAGGGCCGCGCTAAAAGTGGGAGATTATCCACGCTCGATCGTGCCGGAAAAGCCCGATCGCGACCTATGTAATAGTGCGAGAGGGTCGTTATCGAAGGTCAATGCTGCAGACGTACTCCACCGTGACAAAGTGTTCCCTCGGGAAATGGCACCAGCGCAGCCAAATCCACCGTTCTTCATATCTAAACTCAACAAAACCGCAGGTCGCGGGGCTATAGATACGCCCGGAACCGTGTATCTAGAGGTTTTCGTTGACAGCCCCCAAGGTTGCATCGTATTATCTTTTTCGTTCGCGGGGGCGGCGGTCCAAAAGACCAAAGAACCTGCGGATACTTGCACGATTGGGAGTTTGCCCGAGTGGTTAATGGGGACGGGCTGTAAACCCGTTGGCTCTGCCTACATAGGTTCGAATCCTATAGCTCCCACCCGTCAAGTGCCTGTATAGCTCAGTCGGTAGAGCACTTCGTTGGTAACGAAGAGGTCACCAGTTCAAGTCTGGTTGCAGGCTCCATCCGGCGGTGTAGCTCAGTTGGTTAGAGCACACGGTTCATACCCGTGGCGTCACTGGTTCGAATCCAGTCACCGCTACCATAGGTAACACGGTGGCTTCTCAATAGTATGTTGAGAGGCCACTATGGTATAAAGGCAAAGTCCCGTCCGGGGACGACCTGTTTAGAGGAGGGCTTTATGGCCAAAGAGAAGTTTGAGCGCACTAAGCCGCATGTTAACATCGGCACCATTGGTCACGTCGACCACGGCAAGACCACGCTGACCGCCGCCATCACCAAGGTTCTCTCCGAGACCGAGGGCTGCAAGGCTGACTTCACTGCGTTCGAGAACATCGACAAGGCTCCCGAGGAGCGCGAGCGCGGCATTACGATCTCCGTCTCCCACGTCGAGTACGAGACTGCTGCCCGTCACTACGCTCACGTTGACTGCCCGGGCCACGCTGACTACGTCAAGAACATGATCTCCGGTGCTGCTCAGATGGACGGCGCTATCCTGGTCATCGCCGCTACCGACGGCCCCATGGCTCAGACTCGCGAGCACATCCTGCTCGCCCGTCAGGTCGGCGTTCCCTACATCGTCGTCTTCCTGAACAAGTGCGACATGGTCGACGATGACGAGCTTATCGACCTCGTCGAGATGGAGACCCGTGAGCTCCTCTCCGAGTACGATTTCCCCGGCGACGATATCCCCGTCATCCGTGGTTCCGCTCTGGGCGCTCTCGAGGGCGACGCCAAGTGGATGGATGCTATCCGCGAGCTCATGAAGGCCGTCGACGAGTACATCCCGACGCCTGCTCGTAACAACGACCTCCCGTTCCTGATGGCCGTTGAGGACGTTATGACCATCTCCGGCCGTGGTACCGTTGCTACCGGCCGTGTCGAGCGCGGTGAGCTCAAGCTCAACGAGCCCGTCGAGATCGTCGGCATCAAGGATACCCAGAACACCGTTGTTACCGGTATCGAGATGTTCCGTAAGTCCATGGACTTCTGCGAGGCTGGCGACAACGTCGGTCTGCTGCTTCGCGGCATCAAGCGTGAGGACATCGAGCGCGGCCAGGTTCTCTGCAAGCCCGGTTCGGTTACCCCGCACACCAAGTTCACCGGCGAGATCTACGTTCTGACCAAGGAGGAGGGCGGCCGTCACACCCCGTTCTTCGATGGTTATCGTCCTCAGTTCTACTTCCGTACCACCGACGTTACTGGTACGGTCAAGCTCCCCGAGGGCACCGAGATGGCTATGCCTGGTGACCACATCACCATCGAGGGCGACCTCATCCACCCGATCGCCATGGAGGAGGGCCTGCGCTTCGCTATCCGCGAGGGTGGCCACACCGTCGGTTCGGGCATCGTCTCCACGATCATTGAGTAAATTAGCTCTCTGATATAGCTGACTTAGAGAACCCGGCACTTATATGGGTGCCGGGTTCTTTTCTACGCGGGGGCTTGTTCCCTGCCGATTGCGCTTTGCTCGCCCCTTTGCTCGCCCTTAAGCCGAGCGTGAGGGATCGATTAGCTCTCGTTGGCTTCATTGATGTGTTTCAAATATGAATGGATCCACCGAGAACCAATTGACTCGAGGTTTTCGTTGACAGCACTTACGTAGAGCTGATAAAGTATCAACTCGTGCCCGTACGGGGCGGAAATGAAAGGTTCAGGATACATGCGTACTCTAGTTACTCTTGCGTGCACTGAGTGCAAGCGCCGCAACTATACGACCACCAAGAACAAGTCGACCATGCCTGATCGTATGGAGATCAAGAAGTATTGCCCCTGGTGCCGTCACCACACGCTGCACAAAGAGACTCGCTAGTCTCTAGTCACATACGCCAGTAGTTCAATTGGTAGAGCATCGGTCTCCAAAACCGAGTGTTGAGGGTTCGAGTCCTTCCTGGCGTGCCAGTCATTATTCCGTAAGCTCCCACTTGGGGGCTTACGGTTTACTCATGTATAAGCGCATTGCGCGGAGGTAACCCAAATGGCCAACAAGAAGAACAAGAAGAAGGCTCAGCAGCCGGCACCTGCCAACAACGCTGCTGCCAACTCCAAGGTTGAGGCCAAGAAGGCCGTTGCCAAGAAGAACGAGAAGGCTGCGAAGTCCAAGAAGAACGAGAAGCCTGGTTTCTTCGCCCGCACCAAGAAGTATTTCGCTTCGGTCAAGTCCGAGATGAAGCGTGTCACGTGGCCTGATAAGAAGGAGCTCGTGAACTACTCGGTCGTCGTTTGCGCTTCTCTGATCGTCGTCGGCGTCGTCATCGCTCTGCTCGATGCTGGCTTTGGCGAGGCTCTTGCTCTGTTCTCTGGATTGAGGGGCTAAACCATGTCTAAGCGTTGGTACGTCGTTCACACTTACTCTGGATACGAGAACCGCGTTAAGTCCGATCTCGAGCATCGCATCGAGACCATGGGCATGCAGGACCGTATCTTTGATATCGAGATTCCTATGGAGCGCGTCACCGAGATTAAAGAGGGTGGCAAGCGCGAGACTAAGGATTCCAAGATCTTCCCGGGTTATGTCCTGGTCCGCATGGAGATGGATGACGATGCTTGGACGTGCGTTCGTAACACGCCTGGCGTCACCGGTTTCCTGGGCGGCAACGGTAAGCCCGCTCCGCTTTCCCGCGACGAGTACAACAAGATGACTCGTCGTCCCGGTAAGGGCGATTCGCCCAAGCGCACCTCGGTCGATATTCAGGTCGGCACGTCCGTCCGCGTCACCGATGGCCCGCTTACCGACTTTGATGGCAAGGTCTCCGAGGTTAACACCGAGGCTGGCAAGCTCAAGGTCACGCTGATGATCTTTGGCCGCGAGACGCCGGTCGAGCTCGACTTTAACCAGGTCGCTGTCATCGCTTAAGTTTTCGTCCGTTCGCGCGAGCGTGCTTCTTCTGTGACTGCTCATCTCAGGAGTGCTTCTAACACGTGCGTGCTTACGATATAGCAAGTACTTCACACTCGTGATTCGAAAGGAATGACCATGGCTGAGAAGAAGGTTGCCAACGTCATTAAGCTCCAGATTCCTGCTGGTGCAGCTAACCCCGCTCCTCCCGTCGGCCCCGCCCTGGGCGCTGCTGGCGTGAACATCATGCAGTTCTGCCAGGCCTTTAACGCCGAGACGCAGGACAAGAAGGGCGACATCATCCCCGTTGAGATCTCTGTCTACGAGGACAAGTCCTTCTCCTTCATCACCAAGACCCCGCCGGCGGCTCACCTCATCAAGAAGGAGCTGAACCTCAAGTCTGGTTCCGCTAAGCCTCAGGCCGACAAGGTCGGTCAGCTCTCCCAGGAGCAGCTCACCAAGATCGCCGAGATCAAGATGCCGGACCTCAATGCCAACGACATTGACGCCGCCAAGAAGATCATCGCCGGTACCGCCCGCTCCATGGGCGTCACCATCGCTGAGTAGCGATTTCTTTAGGTAATGACGGGTGCTCCGACCGGGGTGCCCGTTATATGTGTGCAATAGGGCACACGATACGATGTGGGAGGGCTCACGCCCGTTTAACCACAGGAGGTAATGCACATGGCTAAGCATGGTAAGAGCTATAACGCCGCTGCCGAGAAGATCGACCGCGCCACGCTCTACACCCCCCTTCAGGCTGCCAAGCTCATCAAGGAGCTCGACACCGCCAAGTTCGACGAGACCGTCGAGGCCCACTTCCGTCTGGGCATCGATACTCGTAAGGCTGACCAGAACATCCGTGGTTCCATCTCCCTGCCCCACGGCACCGGCAAGACCGTTCGTGTTGCCGTCTTCGCCGAGGGCGAGAAGGCCCGCGAGGCTGAGGCTGCCGGCGCCGACATCATCGGTTCCGACGAGCTTGTCGCCCAGATTCAGAAGGGCGAGATCAACTTCGACGCCGCTATCGCTACGCCGAACATGATGGCCAAGGTTGGCCGCATCGGTAAGATCCTTGGTCCCCGTGGCCTCATGCCGAACCCCAAGCTCGGCACCGTGACCATGGACGTCGCCAAGATGGTCTCCGAGCTCAAGGCTGGCCGCGTTGAGTACCGCGCCGACCGCTACGGCATCTGCCACGTGCCCCTGGGCAAGAAGTCCTTCTCTGAGCAGCAGCTCGTCGAGAACTACGCTGCCCTGTACACCGAGATCCTGCGCGTCAAGCCCTCTTCTGCTAAGGGCAAGTACGTCAAGTCCATCTCCGTGTCTTCTACCATGGGCCCTGGCGTCAAGGTCGATCCCGCTATCCAGCGCGACTTCCTGGCTGAGTAACTAACAGTTACTGCCTGAGCAAAGCAAGCATTGCTAAAGAGACCCGGTTCTGCCTCGTGCAGGACCGGGTCTTTTGCTTTTGAGTCAACGAAACCACCACGAAGGGGACAGGCACCCTTGTGGTGGTTTTACTTGTGTTGTACTTTAGCGCGATGTAGTACTACCCGAGGCCGAAGGGAGCCCAACATGTTTAAGAACACGCAACAGCTCCTAGGCCTAGCGCTACTAGATTGGATAGCGCGCTAGGGTTGTAATCTCGCTATAACGATTTGTTGTACCCGGGTGCGCTATCGTCTGCCGCTTTCAGGCGTGATGAGCGACACGGGTATTTTTCTATCTCTAGGCCTTCTCTCTCTCCTGAAAGCCATCTGTCATAAAACGGTCAATCAGGAGGAACATATAAGCCGCAAAATCACAATCTTTGACGCCACCCTGTGCGACGGTGAGCAGTCGCCGGGCGCCAGCATGAATACCGAGGAAAAGCTCTTCATCGCCCGCCAGCTGGTGCGCATGAACGTGGACGTTATCGAGGCGGGCTTTCCCATCTCGAGTCCTGGTGACTTTCGCTCCGTACAGGAGATTGGCAAGATTGCGGGCGACCGATGCACGGTATGCGGCCTGACGCGCGCTGTCGACAGGGATATCGAAGTGGCTGCAGAGGCGCTCAAAACGGCCCAGAGGCCCCGTATCCATACAGGGCTGGGTGTGAGCACCAGTTACCTGCGCGACAAGCTCCATATGACTGAGGAAAGGGCAATTGAGTGAGCGATCCATGCCGTCAAACATGCTCGCAAGTTCGTTGACGATGTTGAGTTTTATGCCGAGGATGCCGGCCGCTCCGATCAGGAGTTTCTGGTGCGCATTATCGAGGCGGCCGTAAAGGCCGGTGCCACGGTCGTGAACATCCCCGATACGATGGGCTACAACATGCCGTGGGACTTTGGCGCCCGCATCCGTGACCTGCGCGGGCGCTGCGGGTGCGGCCGGTCAGCGTGCGGTCGACGTGATGGAGTATCGCGAGTACGAGATTGAGCGCATTGCGCGCCAGGCATTTGAGGCGGCGCGCAAACGTCGCGGCAAGGTGACGAGCGTTGATAAGCGCAACGTGCTGGAGACGAGCCGCATGTGGCGCGAGATCGTGCATCGCGTGCAAGACGAGGAGTACTCCGACGTGGAGCTTGAGGACCTGCTCGTCGACAACGCCGCCATGCAGCTCATCAGTCGACCGGCAGACTTTGACGTCGTGGTGACGGAGAACATGTTCGGCGACATCCTGTCCGATGAGGCGGCTCAGATTACCGGATCGCTCGGTATGCTTGCCTCTGCCTCGCTGGATGATGGCGTATCGCTGTTTGGGCCGAGCGCTGGCAGCGCTCCTGACATCGCGGGGCTCGGCGTGGCCAATCCGCTGGCTCAAATCTTGTCGGTGGCGATGCTGCTGACCTACGCGCTCGACATGGGCGAGCAAGCCGCGTGGATCGAGAGCGCCGTGGCGCGCGTGCTCGACGAGGGCTGGCGCACCCGTGACATCGCCGATGTCAACACCCCGGCAGATAAGATCCTCGGCACCACGACGATGGGCGACAAGGTCGTCGCCGCGCTGTAGGCGATGCCGATTCAAGCTGTCAAATATCTCAATCTGTAACATCTAAGGGGCAAAATCGTTCCTACCTGTTACAGATTGAGATTTTCGGCTGAGCATCCGTGGTCTGTCTCGATCTGTAACAGCTAACCGATTATTTGGGCCCTACCTGTTACAGATTGAGACAAACCGTTGGGACAGGTCGGACGAGTCAGCAAAACCACCACAAAGGTGCCGGTCCCCTTCGTGGTGGTTTTTAGCGCAACGAGGTGTTCCCAGCCGACCATACGGGCGGCCTTGCGCTCACGCTGCTCGATGACAGCGCATCTTTAGACGCGAAGTGCGGAACCGGGTGCATATACGAGCCGCGTAGCGTTACGAATTCATGGGAATGACCGTATCGCCAATTTGTACGCTTGCAATCTTGTCTGTGTCACAAACTTGCGAGAACGGCCAGGTCTTGTGGACATCAGTGGTGCCGTTATCCAGTTTATTTGCGAAATAGCCGCTGTGGCTGGTTGCGTCCTCAACATGACCGTCTTTGAACGTCACGATGAGGGGTATGTTGCCAACGGCATCCATAGACTCCTCCATGTTTTGAGACATCTTGCCGCTGTTGTTGTCGTGTTCGATGGAACGATCTATGTTGTAGCGGACTGAAACGCCAACGCAGGATACGGTGGCCTCTTGAATCGTCGCCTTGGTGCCGTTAAAGTTGACCGATTTGGGCGCGGGAATCGTAACGGATGTATCTTCGTAATTCAGCTGGAACTTAAGATCCCATGGGCCCGTAAGTATTTTCTTATACTCGGGAAGCTCTTTGCCAGCACGTGGCACAACGAGAGAGTTGATATGCGTGCGGACGGTCCTGCCCATAAGGCCGGATGATTCAACGCTGAACTGTGCAAAGTATTGAATGCTGGAGTCATTGGGGTTCTTGTCAATGAGCCATGATTGGCCTTGGCCGCCATGCTCGCCATCAACGTATACGTTTCCATCGACACTTCCGGCGATAGTTCCGTTCTCGCCCGGCTCGGAAAGCTTTTTCAGGGCAGCGGGATCGTCGAACGTAAGCGTATAGGCGATGGTAACCATATCCTTGTCGCCCATGATGGCGTCGGCGGTCACGGTGACTCCGTTGTTGGAGCAGCTAGCACCGACGGGCCGGCCAATACGGTCGATGATCTCGGTTTGAGAAGCAGGTCCGTCAAAGATGTCGGAAAGCATGTCAGAAGGAAGCGGCAGGACGCCTGTTGCCATAGCCGTGCCAGCGCCTCCAATGACGATAGCGAGGACTGCCGTTACAGCGGCAATGCGAGCGACTGTTCTTACGGGATGGCGGGCGATGCGCGGCTTGCGTCGCGTGCCATTAAAGTTGCTTTGAGCGGTCGCCGCATCGCTTGAGGCGACGGACTGAGCAATCGAGTTTGCCATGTGCTGCTTCGCATTATCGGTAAACGAAATGTGCTCCAGGGCGTGGCGATAGTCATTCGAATTCGTAGTCATTGTGGTCTCCTTTCAAGGAAAGCCGAAGTGACGCACGTCCGCGGCTAAGGTGCTGGGCGGTTGCAGCTGGCGTCGCGTGAACGGCGTCTGCGATTTCCCTGATGCTCATGCCTGCGTAGTAGTGCAAAAAGATGGCGATGCGCTGTGCTTGAGGCAGGGCCGTGACAGCGGAAAGAATGGCGCAGTCGCGTTGCGCGAATTCTTGCTCGGTATGTGTTACGGGTGCGCAGAAATCGGGGAGCGAATCGAGGTCGACAACCGGGTGATTCGCGTGCGTACGGCCGATATCGCGACATGCGTTCAGTGCGACTCGGATCACCCAAGCACGTTCGTGTTCGAGCGAGTCGAACGGTTGAGTGCGTTGGAGAATCTTGATCAGCGTGTCCTGGCAGATGTCTTGAGCGTCGTCAGCGGATCCAAGGGCCGAATAGCACAATCGAAGGATGAGGTCGGAATACGTGTCGACCAAGCGCTTTGCTTCCCGCTCGATCTGATCGGCATCGCATCGGAGCGTGCTATTGCGGTTACGGCGTGCAGGCATAGTGTCACCTCCAATTGGTCGTGGTGGATATAGGGAAGGCGTCTCGCGAGGTCCCTCTACATACAACACGGTCGAGACTGCATAAGCTGACAAAAAAAGACGGCACGTGAGCGCCGTCCTTACAAAACAATGAGTGTTCTCGTTAATTACACAAGCACCGTGATGGACAGGTCGGACGAGTCAGCAAAACCACCATAAAGGTGCCTATCCCCTTCGTGGTGGTTGTTGGCAGTTACCAGGGGGTTCTGGCGGTAGAGGACTCGATTGCCTCGTGGCGCTTGAGCTCGCGGCGCATGGTTTGCGAATTGAGCCAGGCTGCCTGCCAGCCACGGATGGGGTAGCGCGCTTCATCTAGCTCAAACTGCATATAGCCGCAGGCGTTGATGATCGTTGTCCCGCATGCATGCCGACGCTCGCGCTGAAAGTCGCGACCATAGCATTGGTGCACATGCCCGTGCACCATGTAGTCGGGGTTCCAGGATTCGAGCGCTGTGTTGAAGCATTCGAATCCTCGATGTGGCAGATCATCCAGATCGCCCACGCCGGCGGCGGGCGCGTGGGTAAGCAGAATGTCGCAGCCGCCGACCATCCTCACTTTGCGGGACAGCTTGCGCATACGCTTGGTCATCTCGCGCTCGGTGTACATGTTGGCACCGTCTCGATAGCGCATGGAGCCGCCAAGCCCCGCAATGCGGACGCCGCGATACACGTACACGGTGTCTTCGACACAGATACAGCCGCCCGGTGCATGACGTGCGTAGCGGTCATCGTGGTTGCCGCGCACGTAGATGAGCGGCTTGTTGATGACCGTAACCAAAAACTCAAGATAGTCCGGGTCCAGGTCGCCAGCGGACAAAATCAGGTCGACACCCTCAAAGCGTTCCTTGCGAAAGCACTCCCATAGGCATCGTTCTTCGGTATCGGCTATGGCAAGGATTTTCATAGGGCGCGGACCTTCGGCTCATCATCGAGTTGCGGAATGGCGCCCACCACGTTGTCGGCCAGCCAGTCCATCTCGACGATTTGCGTGCTCGGCAGTGGGGGAAAGCCCTCGATCTGCACCACGCCGTCTTGGCTATGGAGCTCGCCGCCAAATGGATTGATGGAGCCCTCGACGATGCCATTGCGGAGCAGCTGAACAAGCTTGCGCGTCTGATAGGGCAGGCCCGGAGCGTAGCGAATGTCGATGACGCCCGAGCTCATACCATACCAGTAGTTGACGGCGCGAACCTGGCTGTCGTCACTGGTCTCATCCCAGGTGCCATGCAGCAGGCTTCGCACGATAAGCTCGTAGTAACGGCCCCAGTTCCATACCGGCATGGCGGTGCCGACGACCTTGCCATCGACCAGGCGGTGAAGTCCGTAGGCCGTGGGGTCCTCCAGCGACTTGGACATGTCAGCGCCGGTCATAACACTCACGCCTTCGCGGCACATGGCCTCGGCAAGACCGCCGGCGGGCACATCGCCCCAGGTCAGGATAATTTGCGCGCGGGGGTCGAGCAGCGAGGCGCCAATTGCAAAGGCGTTGATCTCGCTAAGCGCGCCCGACGCAAAGACGGACGCGTGGTAGCCAATGCGATGGTTGTCTGCCATGCTGGCCGCAAGGGCGCCCAGGAGGAACTTGGCCTCGTACATCTTTCCAAAATACGAGCGCACGCTTTGGTGGGGAAGGCCGATAGAGCAGTTGAGGAACCGAACCTGGGGATACTCAACGGCAGCCCTGAGCGTATATTCCATCAGGCGGTGCGAGGTCGAGAAGATGACGTTGTCTCCGTGTTTGACAGCCGTTTCCACGGCGGCGTAGAACACGTCTGGACCGTGGCAGTCCTCGAATGCCTCGGTGCGCACGATGCCGCCAAAGTGCTCGTCGAGATACTGACGCCCTTGGTCGTGCAGGCTGTCCCAGCTCGACGTAGCACAGGGGAATTCATGGATAAAGGCGATGCGCAGGGGGTTGGCCGCCGAGTAGACAGTCTTGCCCATAAAGAAGTTGAGCACGCCGGAGGTGGACTTGGCGGGCGCCTCTTCCTCATCGACGCTCGGCGCTTCGACAAGACTGACCTTGTCCTCGTCATTTTTGCCGGCAATGACCAGCTCGCGCCAAATCTTGCACAGGCGGTTTACGACGATATCCGTCGGCGTATCTAGCAGGCGGTCCTGGTTGTAAACATTGAGGTAGACGAGCATGGCGTCGGCGGGCGTAATGTCCAGATGGTCGCCGCCGGCGCGCAGGTAGGCGCGTTTAAAGAGTAGGAAGGTGTGGCGCAGGTAGTCGACCTTTTTCTGTGGCCACTTTTCGACAAGGTCCTGGCCGAGCATCTTGGCGAGCGTCTCATAGCTTCCCTCGCGCGAGAACTCAATCTCGTATAGGGGGCAGACGCGCCAAAACGCGCAGAACTCGCCGTACAGGCGACTTTCGACGGAATCCCATGTGCCGGGGTAGAGGCGGGTGACCTTGGCCGAAACCGTCGGGGCGTCCAGGAATTTGAGGACGCTGACGCGCTTGTTGCCCTCCTGGACGTAGAACCGATGCATGAACTCGGTGACGATGATGGGGTCGCGATAGCCCTCGGTCACCTGGATGTCATAGAGGTTGGACCACTTGCGGGCGAACTCGGTGCTAAATGGCAACAGGGGCATAAAGTTGCACGAAAAGGCTGACTGACGGCCCTTGGTAACCGTGCCGACGACCATTTCGAGCGGAATGTCCCTTAGGCCGACGCTCTCTCGCTGACCTAAGGGGAGCTGGGCAACGAGGCTATCGAGGTCCGTAAGGTACGGGTGCTCGCTTTGGCTGATGGCGCGACGGCGTCCCTGCTCGCCGCGCTTGCGTGCTTGACGATAGGCCTCTTCCATGGTGTCTACTCCCTTAGTCGTTTAAACAACGATATGAACCATGGTACCACGATGCGAAACCACCAGAAAGGTGCCTGTCCCCTTTGCGGTGGTTTTAGGCGATGATGGGGGCGATGGCGCGGATACAGGCGTCGGCTGCCGTGAAAGTGATGCTGTCGTCACTGACGATGAAGATGATTTTGCCCTTGACGCCAAAGTCGCCGATCTCGCTAAAGAGCACGTACGGCTCCTTGCCAAAGCCCGAGATGGGAAGCACAGCGGCCTTGGTGGCGTTGGTGAGCTCATCTGCCAGCGCGTCCAGTGAAGCCCACTTGGACGTGTCCTTGACCGCGACGGGGACGGCCACGCGCCCAAAGGGCATCAAATGCACGAGTGTGTTCTTGGAGATGTTGGAGTTGGGGATGATGATGGTCTGCCCGCAGGCATCTTCGATGGTCGTATGGCGCCAGGTGATATCTTGGACCACGCCCGACACGCCGCCGACCTCGATATTGTCGCCGGGTTTGATAATGCCCATAAACGTCACCTGCATGCCGCCGATGAGGTTTGAAAGCGTGTCCTGAAAGCCGAGCGAGATGGCGATGCCGCCGACGCCAAGAGCGGCGACGAGGGCGTTTGCGTTAACGCCAAAGCAGTTGTCGAGGATAAAACTGCCGCCGATCGTCCATATGACGGCGCGCGCGATGTTGATGAAGATGCTGGATGAAGGGAGTGGGTTATCGTCGCGGTTAAGCAGGTGGCGCAGGGTCTTGGACGCGACCTTGGCGGCAACGGCGGTGCCGATAGCCAAGATACCTGCCCAGATGATGTTGTGGACCCATCGTTGTGCAAAGAAATGAAGAATTGGCTCAAACAATTCCATGTAGGGAAACCTCCTAATGATCGTCCAACCATGATACCCACCAAAAAGCCCGTCCGATCACATTGGACGGGCTTCTGCGCTCGATATAAGGGTTAACGAAAACCACCACAAAGGTGCCTGTCCCCTTTGTGGTGGTTTTCTAGGTCGTTAGCTCAGCAGCATGCGGTCGTTGGCGAGCTCGCCGCCCGAGACCTCCTCGAACTTCTGGAGCAGGTCGGCGACGGTGAGCGACTTTTTCTCGTCGCCGGCCACGTCGTAGATCACGTGGCCTTCGTGCATCATGATCAGACGGTTGCCCAGACGGATGGCGTCGTTCATGTTATGCGTGACCATGAGCGTGGTCAGGTGGTTCTCGTCGACAATCTCCTCGGTCAGGTTGAGTACCTTAGAAGCCGTCTTGGGATCGAGGGCCGCGGTGTGCTCGTCGAGCAGCAGCAGGCGCGGCTTGGTGAGCGTGGCCATCAGCAGGGTGAGTGCCTGGCGCTGGCCGCCCGAGAGCAGACCGACCTTGGCGTTGAGGCGTGTGTCCAGGCCAAGGTCCAGGCGTTTGAGCAGCTTAACGTACTCGTCCTTCTCGGCCTTGGTGACGCCCCACGAAAGACCGCGGCGCTGGCCGCGGCGCTTGGCGAGGGCCAGGTTCTCGGCAATCTGCATGTCGGCTGCGGTGCCGCGCATGGGGTCCTGGAACACACGGCCCAGGTACTTGGCGCGCTGCGACTCGCTCAGACGCGAGATGTCGGTGCCGTCGAGCTCGATAACGCCCGAATCGAGCGGATATACGCCGGCGATCATGTTGAGCAACGTGGACTTGCCGGCGCCGTTGCCACCAATCACGGTTACAAAGTCGCCATCATTCAGAGTGAGGTCGACGCCGGTAAGAGCGCGCTTCTCGGTGACGGTGCCCTTGTTAAAGGTCTTCTTGACGTGTGAGAGTTTAAGCATCTGCCTCATCCCCCTTCGTGTAGGAGCTGCGGAGCTTATAGCGCTCCCAAACCACGGGCACGCACAGGGCCACGGCAACGATCACGGCGGAGAGCAGCTTCATGTCGTTGGCGTCCATGCCCAGCTGCAGCACGATGGCGCGGATAAGGAAGTACACCACGGAGCCAAAGACGGCGGAGGCAAGACGGACGCTAAACTGCGTGAGACCGCCGGGCAGCAGGCGGCCGAGCACCTCGCCGATAACAATAGCGGCAAGACCGATAACGATGGCGCCGGTACCCATGCCAATGTCGGCGTACTTCTGGCTCTGGCAGATGAGCGCGCCAGAGAGGCCGATGAGGGCGTTGGAGAGCACGAGGGCGATCATCTTGGTGGAGTTGGTGTTGACGCCCAGGGCGCGGATCATGTACTCGTTGTTGCCGGTAGCGCGCAGTGCGGAGCCGATCTCGGTACCAAAGAACCAGTACAGGATGGCGACGATGGCCACGGCCAGCACAATGCCCAAGATAATGGCAACGGTGGACTGCGGTAGGCCGGTCATGTTGCTGACGGACGAGAAGATGGTGCCCTTGGCGAGGATGGGCGTGTTGGACTTGCCCATGATGCGCAGGTTGATGGACCACAGGCTGATCTGCGTCAGGATTCCGGCGAGGATCGCGGGAATCTCAAAGACGGTGGTCAAAATGCCCGTGACGGCGCCCGCGATGGCGCCGGCGCACATGCCGGCCAGTACGGCGAGCAGCGGGTCGACGTTGTTATTGACGATGAGTACGGCGCAGACGCAGCCGCCGAGGGCAAAGCTGCCGTCGCAGGTCATATCGGGGATGTCGAGCAGGCGGAACGTGATAAACACGCCAAGCACCATAATGCCCCAGAGGACGCCCTGCGAAACGGCGCCCTGCAATGCAATGAGCATGCTTCATACCTCCTAGGATAGGGTGGACACGTGAGTCACCATGATAGCGGTAACAATGCATAAAAGAGCTGCGGCCGGATGTTTTGTCTCATCCGTAACAAGCAGGGCGAACGCCGGTCTTTGGCGTTCGCCCCTGTGGCTCAGATATTGAATAACACGGCAACGGCGCGAGTATGGGCCCTAGGCACATCGCCGCGCATACCGCTACTCGTCCAGAGCGGAGAGGTCGATGCCCAGAGCCTCGGCCATCTCGTCGTTCTTGACGACGACCAGGTCCTTGCTCGAGAGGTGCTTGATCGGCATATCCTCGGGCTTGGCCTCGCCCTTCAGGATCTTGACGGCCATCTCGCCCGCGGCGTAGCCCAGGTCCTCATAGTTGATGGAGAGGGTGAACAGGCCGCCGGCCATGCACATACCCTCCTCGCCGGTCACGAAGGGGAGCTTATTCTCCTTGCAGATCTGGCCGACCTGCGAAGCGCCCGCGGCGATGGTGTTGTCGGTGGGGGAGTAGAGCGCGTCGACCTTGCCCACGGCGGACTCGACGACGGACTGGATCTCGTTGGAGCTCGAGACGGTGAAGTCGGTGTACTCCAGGCCCAGCTTGCCGAGTTCCTTCTTGGCGGCCTTGATTTGGACGTCGGAGTTGGACTCGGCAGTGCAGTAGAGCAGACCGACCTTCTTTACGTCGGGCAGGACCTTCTGCATCATCTCGAGCTGCTCGGCGACCGGGGTGAGGTCGGAGGCGCCAGTGACGTTGGTGCCGGGTTTGTCGTTGTCCTGGACCAGGCCGGAGGCGGCGTAGTCGGTGATGGCGCAGCCCACGATGGGGATATCGGCCGTGGCGCCGGCGGCGGCCTGCGCGGCAGGCGTGGCGATGGCGTAGATCAGGTCGACGTTGTCGCCCACAAACTTGTCGGCGATGGACTTACACGTGGACTGGTCGTTCTGGGCGTTCTTCTGGTCGATCTTGACCTTAAGGCCGCTCTTCTTGATGGCCTTGACAAAGCCGTCATTGGCGGCGTCGAGTGCGGAGTGCTCGGTGAGCTGCAGAACGCCGATGGTGTAGTCGGAACCGGCGGCTGCGGAGCCGGAACCAGAGTTGCCGCCGCATCCGGCAAGCGGGGCCAGTGCGAGCAGACCGGCGGAGACCAGAAGGCTCCTGCGGCTGATGGTGATGTCCTTCATATCGTTACCCCCAGTATAGAAATGGCTGGAAACACTGCACTCAAACAAAGTGCAAGTGGAACTATAGTAGCGCGGATGTCCATTTTTACAATAACCTAGCGGGTTTTTTAATACAGAACCGGATGGGCGGTACGGGTAGTCGAATGGGCGGCGGAGGTTCTTATGCGGCGGAGGCGTTCTCATCGTCTAGCGCGGCAAAGAGTTTTTTGCCGTCGAGCAAGCGCGTGCTGACGTTTTTCATGCGGCTGACCTCAACGGTGCGCAGGGTGTCGTCGGCGCCTCGGGTGTCGTAGACCGTTCCCAGCAGATACGAGACGCCATCGCGTTGCCTGATGGCAAAGGGCCGGACCGTCATCCGCACCACCTCGGTTTCGCCACGTGCCGTGACGCTCGAAATATCAAAACTCACCGTGGTTCCGTGGTCGATGGCCTGCTCGATGAGCTCGCAGGTGTCGATGCGCTTGACGGGCGTGCGCGGGGCCTTGGTGGATTTGCTGCCCGCGCTTGGAGCGGGCTCGGGTGCATCGAGGTAGCCGCGAACGTCGGCACTCGCCATGGCGACCAAGTGCTGCGCCATGCTTTTTCGGATGGCGATGGGCGTAGAACGGTTGCGCATGACCATGCCGTGGAGGCGGATGACCTCTTCGTCGGTGAGTGGACGGGTCAAGAGTCGATACCCCACGCCGCGCTTGTACTCAATTTCGTATCCGGCATGGCGAAGTGCGGAGATGGCGGTGTAGATGCTGCGCCGCGCCGCCGAGATGGGCATGCGGGCGGGGTCGTCGGGATGGGCGAGGCGCCTGATCAACTCATCGGAAAGCATGGCCTTGTCCTCGCCGGTGTTCTCGCTTAATAGTTGCAAGATGCGAACGGCGCGATAGGCGGCCATCGAGGCGGCGCCCCTCGTCGTGGACTCGTAAGTTTCAACAGCGGTTTCGGTCATGGTGCCCACGTCCTTTCCGTTTTGGGTGGCGACGGTATGGAGCCTAGGACGCGGGGTTTTCCCAGGGGCGCAGGGCGCTCTGGGCGGTCGGTAGTCGTCGGCAAACGGCGGGTCGAGTTTTCAACAGCTCTGCTCAACTGACCAAAAACTTGCCAAAAGCTTGACGGATACCGTTGAAAAAAGCGTCTCTCGACCGATGTCGAGAGACGCTTGTGCGATGAGCGTTGGCGTGTGGCGACGCGAGCTAGCGTCCGACGATTAGAAGTCGGCGTTGCCCACGGTGCGCGGGTGCGGCAGGACGTCGCGGATGTTGCCCACGCCGGTCAGGTACATGACCAGGCGCTCGAAGCCCAAGCCGTAGCCAGCGTGCTTGCAGGAACCATAGCGGCGCAGGTCCAGATAGTACTTGTACTGTTCGGGATTCATGCCCAGGTCCTTGATGCGGGCCTCGAGCAGGTCCAGGCGCTCCTCGCGCTGGGAGCCACCGATGATCTCGCCGATGCCCGGCACCAGGCAGTCGGCGGCGGCGACGGTCTTGCCGTCGTCGTTCATGCGCATGTAGAAGGCCTTGATCTCGGCCGGGTAGTCGGTTACGAAGGTCGGGCGCTTAAAGTGCTCCTCGGTCAGGAAGCGCTCGTGCTCGGTTTGCAGGTCGATGCCCCAGCTCACGGGATAGTCAAACTTGTGACCGGCGGCGACGGCCTGCTCCAGGATTTCGACGGCCTCGGTGTAGGTGACGCGGGCAAAGTCGGAGTTTGCCACGTGGTTCAGGCGCTCGATCAGACCCTTGTCCACAAACTTGTTGAGCATGTTGAGCTCGTCGGGGCAGGTGGCCATAACGTCCTTAAGGACGTACTTGAGCATGGCCTCGGCGTTATCCATGTAGTCGTTCAGATCGGCAAAGGCCATCTCGGGCTCGATCATCCAAAACTCGGCGGCGTGGCGCGTGGTGTTGGAGTTTTCGGCGCGGAAGGTGGGGCCAAAGGTATACACGTCGCCAAAGGCCATGGCAAAGTTCTCGGCATTGAGCTGGCCGGACACGGTGAGGCTCGCATGCTTGCCAAAGAAGTCCTGGCTCCAGTCGACCTCGCCGGACTCGGTGAGGGGCGGATTTTTGGGGTCGAGCGTGGTCACGCGGAACATCTCGCCGGCGCCCTCGCAGTCACTCGTGGTGATGATGGGGGTGTTGACGTAGACAAAGCCCTGCTCCTGGAAGAAGCGGTGGATGGCTGCAGCCGCGACAGAGCGGATGCGGAACACGGCGCGGAACAGGTTGGTGCGCGGGCGCAGGTGCTGCTGGGTGCGCAGGAACTCGACGGTCGCGCGCTTCTTCTGCAGCGGGTAATCCGGGGCGCTGACGCCCTCGACCTCGATGGAAGTGGCAGAAAGCTCGAAAGGCTGGGGCGCATCGGGCGTCAGCTTGACGGTGCCGGTGCAAATGAGTGCGGCCGAGACGTTTTGATGGGCGATCTCGTCGTAGTTGTCGAGCGCCTCGCGGTTCATGACGACCTGCAGGTCGCGGAAGCAGCTGCCGTCGTTGAGCGTAACAAAGCCAAAGTTCTTCATGTCGCGGACGGACTTGACCCAGCCGGCAACGGTGACGGTCTGGCCACCGAGCGACTCGGCATCGGCATAGAGCTGCGCGATTTTGGTGCGGTTCACGTATCCTCCCAGAGCGGTTGTACGGATTATTTCCAAACAGTTAACCATTCTAACCCGCGAGCGGGGGCGTAGCAAAACGTCAGGTGTGATGTATGGGCGCGACGTGGGCACCGCGCAAGCGCCGATTTTGCGGCGCCTAGTGCCCGCAGATGGCTTGGCGTATGAGGGCGGCGTAGGTGTCGATTCCCGCCTGGGTGAGGTGCGTGCCGTCGTCGACGAGGTATTCGCTGTGGCCCTCCGAGGCACCGTTCCAGTCGATGACGCCGGCGTTGTCGTTTTGGGCGCAGACGTCACGAATCGTCTGGTTATTGCGGTCCTGTAGCTCGAGCGGCACGCGCACGGTCACAAAGTAGATGGGCTTGCCGCCCACGGCATTAATCACGTCCTGCACCTGCTGGGGGTCGCGGATGAGGCCGTTGGTGCCAAGTGCGCAGATGACCACGCTTGGATCGTAGTTGGCACTGTCCTGTGCATAGACATCCTGGAAGGTGTAGAACTGGCGGCTCACCACGCCGTCGATGTAGGCGTTGGGAAGTGCCGCCTGAATACCGGACTGTGCGCCCGCAGTGACCGAGTCGCCGATCATCAGCACGCGGGCATCGCAGGTCCCGGTCGCCTCGTCGTAGGTAAAGCTCTTCCAGTCCAAGTTCTTGGGGATCTTTTCGGCGATAGGACCTTCTTTGGGCTTTTGCTTGGTGGCGTCATCGGATGCGGTGTCGCTGGGCTGGGAGTCTTTACCGGATGCGGGCTCGGCGCCCTTGTCGTTGGCTCCGTTGTCCTGGGATGAGGTCGGGTTCTGGGCAAGCTCGGGGCGGAGCTGCTCGGCGCGGGCGGTGGCGATACCTGCCCAGTCAAGCGGCGCGAAGGCAAGTGCGGCGACGCATACGGCGCCAAGCGCGGGGAGCACCATGGCGGGCGCGAGGACGTGCTTTCTTGCCGTGCTGTCCTGTTGGGCCGGCTTGTGGGACCAAGGACGTTCGACTAGGCGATAGAAAATCTCGGCTACCGCAAGAATCAGTACAAGCTGTAATACCTGCTCCCACCAGGCGATGCGGGTAGTGCGGGTTGCGGGGTTCATAAGAAGCAGTAGGGGATAGTGCACCAGATAGACCGAGAATGAGCGCTGACCCAGCCAGACGAGCGGCTTGACCGACAACAGGCGACGCACGATGCACTCCGTATTCTGCACGCAGATGATGAGGAGTCCGGTGACGAGGGCAAGCAGCAAAAAGCCGCCGCGGTAGAGCCAGGCGCTCTCTCCGGTCAGCATGAGTGCGCCGGCTATAACGGCAACGAGCCACGCGATAGAAATCGCGTTGACCTTTGAGATGCCCTTGTTGGCGCCGGGGGTATGGATGTCACCGCTCAGTATCTCGCGCAGACGCGGCGCGGCGATGGCGGCTAAGGCTCCGCATAGAAGCTCGGCGGCACGGGCGTCGGTTCCGTAGTAGACGCGCGATGTGTCGGCGGTGGGATTAAACATGAGGACCATGGCTGCCGTCGATACAAGCGCGAATGCGATCGTGATGCCGATGGCGGTGTTGCGAGACCTGGTTTTGCTGCACAGCGCCATAAGGATGACCGGCCATACCAGATAGAACTGCATAGTGACAGCACAGAACCACAGGTGCGTGAGCGGCGAGGGGAGCCCCGCGGCGGCGAAATACGAGACGTTGCGGAAGATGTAGAACCAGTTGCTCAAAAAGAGTGCCGATGGCAGTGCATCCTGCTGCACCTTGGGGAGTAGGCTCGGGGCCGCGATGTAGGTGGCGACGGCGGTAAGCGCGATGGTCACGACGATCGGCGGCATCATGCGCGCAACGCGGCGGCAGATATAGCGCGGGTATGAGAATCCGTCGCGTGCCGTGGCCCGCATAATGCTTTTGGTGGCGAGATAGCCACTCAGCGTAAAGAAGAGTGTAACGCCCAAAAAACCGCCGGTCAGGCGGCTGGGGCGAAGGTGATATAGGACGACGCCGGCGATGGCGAGGGCGCGAAGCCCGTCGAGCGCGACGATGCGTTGGTTGCGTTGAGGCGCGGCATGTGCGGCGCCCGTGGGTGTGTTTTGCATCGATCTTTCCTCCAATGTCGACCTAGCAGTCTAGCGCTCCGTGCAGACAAAGGAAGGGGGTTCGTGCGGTTGAACAACATGCCGCGGGGCGATGCTTCGCTACGCAAAAGCCGCACCTGCGTTGATGCTCAGCTGCCTATATAGAAACGTTTCAGAACCTCTACATAGGCAAAAACAACAACACAGATGCGGCAAAGATGCACGGGTGGTTGAGCCTTTATGCGATGATGATCGGCTACTTGGTCTTGGCAACCAGCAGCGGATCGCCAAGCTTGACGAGCGGATTGCCGCCGATAAGCGTGCCAGACTCGCCGACGTGGTCGATGCTCTTGAGGCGGTCGAGCTCAGAGATGATGACGGTCACGATGTCCTCGTGACCGGCGGCCTTAATGGCCTCGCGGTCGAAGCTGATGAGCGGCTGGCCTGCCTTGACCACATCGCCCATCTCGACAAAGCGGGCAAAACCCTTGCCGTTCATTTCCACGGTGCCCAGGCCAACATGGATGAACACGCGCAGGCCGTCCTCGGTGATCATGCCGATGGAGTGATTGGTGACGGTGGTGGCGCCGATGCGACCGTTGGCGGGGGCGTAAATGGTGCCGGTAATGGGCTCGATGCCGTAACCCTGGCCGAGCATGCCCGAGGCGATGGTCTCGTCGGGAACCTCACTCAGATTGACGAGCACGCCGTTGACGGGAGCGTAGATGACGCCTTCGCGGGTGGCGAAGCTTGCTGCGGGCGGAACGGACGCCTCGCCCGACGAAGTGAACGTGGACTTGAGCGAATCGAGCAGACCCATAGATGCCTCCAACGTATCAGGCGTGCATGTTGCACGCGTGTGGTTTGCCGGAAACGTTTCGTACGTGTTTCCCAGCACGGTCAGCGCTCCTATTTTACGCTGCCCAACGATACCTCTGAACAGCGATTTTGTGATATATCAGTTGAAGGCCAACTTATTGCGGGGGTGTTTCTGCGCCGCGGGCTCAAGTGGGGTACGCTAAGGTGCGAAAAACGAGTGCGCACGAATCGCACGGAGGGAGCACCTATGATTATTGAGAACCATGCGCTGTGGGGCGAGGAGCCGACCGAGGATTATCCGGCGACGTTTACGTATCTGGGTGCCGAGCCGCTGCCCGACAAGCCCAATGGCCGCCGCCCCGCGGTGATCATCTGCGGCGGAGGCGGGTTTACGCATATCGCTCCGCACGAGCAGGACCCGGTGGCGTTTGCGTTTTTGGACCGCGGCTACCAGGCCTTTGTGCTCAACTATGTGACGAGCGCCACGGGCGACGTGAGCTTTCCGCACCCGCAGGCGGACCTCGCCAAGATGGTCGCTACCGTGCGCGCCAACGCCGACGAGTGGCATGTCGATCCCAAGCGCGTGTGCATCGTGGGTTTCTCGGCGGGCGGCATGATCTGCGCCTCGTTGGCAACGCAGTGGAAGACCGGACCCTTCGCGGGCCTTGCCGGGGCTCGTCCGGAGGATATTCGTCCCGACGCCGTGGTGCTGGGCTATCCGTTGCTCGACCTTGCCTATGTGCGCGATATGCAGACGCGTGACCCGCGCATCGACCTGCGCGTGCCCAAGACGGGTGGCAAGACAGGGCGCGATTTGCTCAACGACTATCTGTCGATGGTGACGGGCGGCGAGGCGACCGATGAGCACCTGACCGACATTTGCCCTATCACGCACGTTTCGCGCCAGATGCCTCCGACCTTTGTGTGGGGCGTTTCGGACGATAAGACGGCGCCGGTCGCGCAGGTCTACCCGTTTGCGCAGCGCATGGCCGAGGAGGGTGTTGCATGCGAGATGCACGTCTTTGACCAGGGTGGCCACGGCCTTTCGCTCGGCAACGCCAACACCGCGGTCGACAACGAGGACAAGCAGGTGGCGGTCCGTCCCTGGATTCGCCTAGCCTTCCGCTTCCTGGAGCGCCATATGTAAAAGTAGACTACTTGCCCATTTCAAAAAGCCTACTCAGAGGAGGAGCCATGCTTGAGGGTACGTATGTGGTTTCGGCCCAGACGCCGGTGGGGAGTAAACGCGGCGAGGTGACGTTTTCACATGGGGTGAACGGCGTGCTCAGGGCAGTACTAAACGTCAGGGGTCTCAATATCGCTCTCTCGAGTGCCCGCGCTGAGGGCGATTTCTTTGAACTCTCGGGTACTATCTCCCACGTCTTGATGGGCAAGGCGCCCTTTACATGCACGGGGTCAGTCGAGGGTGATCGACTCACTGCTACCGCGCGGTCGGGTTCCATTTCGATCTCGCTGAGCGGTATGCGCAAAGAGCTTTCGGGGCGCACCGCATAAAGTTTGCGCAGGTAAACATCGGTATTTGACTTTATAAAAAAGTCCAGAGCGCTATCATTTGTCGTTACGAGTTGGTTAGCCCCGGTAAACGGTTAACCGCGTCTAACGAAAGGATGAGCGCGTGAAGCTCGATACACTCGAGATTGGAAAGGACGCCGTTGTCGCATCGGTGGCATCGGACGATCAGGCACTCCGACAGCATATTTTGGACATGGGCCTAACGCCGGGCACCGAAGTCACCATGATGAAGTACGCTCCTATGGGCGACCCGCTCGAGATTCGCCTGCGTGGCTACGAGTTGACGCTGCGCAAGGACGATGCCGCTCGCATCGAGCTCGTGGGTGTTCACGATACAGATACGGGTCCGCGCGCTAACGCCGCAATCGGCACGACAGATCACCCGGCACTGGGCGAGGGGACGTATTCGCCTCGTGCTGCCAAGACGGCCGTGCCCGAGGGCGCACCGCTGCATTTTGCCCTCGCCGGCAACCAAAACTGCGGTAAGACCACACTGTTCAACCAGCTTACGGGCTCCAACCAGCACGTTGGTAACTTTCCCGGCGTAACGGTCGACCGCAAGGACGGCACCATCCGCAACCATCCTGAGGCAAGCGTTACCGACCTGCCCGGCATTTACTCCCTGTCACCGTACACGGGCGAAGAGATCGTCAGCCGCCAATTCATCTTGGACGAAACCCCCGACGCCATCATCGATATCATCGACGCCACCAACATCGAACGCAACCTGTACCTGACGCTGCAGCTTATGGAGCTCGACCGCCCCATGGTCATCGCGCTCAACATGATGGACGAGGTGACGGCCAACGGCGGCGCCGTGGACGTCAACCTGCTCGAGAGCCTGTTGGGCGTGCCTGTTGTCCCCATTAGCGCTGCCCGCAACGAGGGCATCGGCGAGTTGGTGGATCATGCCTTGCACGTGGCGCGGTTCCGCGAGCGCCCCGGTCGCCTGGACTTCTGCGCGCCCGATGGTCCAGACGGCGGCGCGCTGCATCGCTGCATTCACGGCATCGCCAACCTTATCGAGGACCATGCCGCGACGGCGCATATTCCGGTGCGTTTTGCGGCGACCAAGCTGGTTGAGGGCGACGAGCTGGTAACCGAGGCGCTTCACCTGGATCGCAACGAGCTCGACGCCATCGAGCACATCATTACCCAGATGGAGGGCGAGGCCGGCACCGACCGCCTGTCCGCGCTGGCCGATATGCGCTTTAGCTTTATCGGCGACGTGTGCGGGCGTTGCGTCGTCAAGCCGCACGAGAGCCGCGAGCACGTGCGCTCCGTCAAGATCGACCGCATCCTGACGGGTCGCTACACAGCCATTCCGGCGTTTCTGGTGATCATGGGCCTCGTCTTTTGGCTGACGTTTGGCGTGATCGGCGCGGCGTTGCAGGGGCTCATGGAGGACGGCATCGCTGCCATCATCGCCTCGGCCGATGCGGGCCTCAAGGCGTTCGGCACCAACGACGTGGTGCGCTCACTGGCTGTCGACGGCGTGCTTACGGGCGTGGGCAGCGTGCTGACCTTCCTGCCGATTATCGTCGTGCTCTTTTTGTTCCTTTCCATTCTGGAAGACTCCGGATACATGGCACGCGTGGCCTTTGTTATGGATAAGGTGCTGCGTCGCTTTGGCCTTTCGGGCCGCAGCTTTGTGCCCATGCTCGTCGGTTTTGGCTGCACCGTGCCGGCTATCATGTCGACCCGTACGCTCCCATCCGAGCACGACCGCAAGATGACGGTCATGCTCACGCCGTTCATGAGCTGCTCGGCCAAGTTGCCGGTCTACGGTCTGCTGTGCGGGGCGTTTTTCCCGCAGGCGACAGTTCCCGCCATGGTCTCGCTCTATTTGATTGGCATTGCAGTCGGTTGCATCGCGGCTTTGGTGCTCAACCGCACGGCATTTAAGGGCGACCCGGTACCGTTTATCATGGAGCTTCCCAACTATCGCCTGCCAAGCGTCAAGACGACGGTGATGCTGGCATGGGATAAGGCCAAGGACTTTATTACCAAGGCCTTTACCATTATCTTTGCCGCTACGGTGGTCATCTGGTTCCTGCAGACGTTCGACATCCGCTTTAATGTGGTCGCCGATCAGTCGCAGAGTCTGCTTGCCGGTCTGGGTAGCATCATCGCGCCGGTGTTGGCCCCGCTCGGCTTCGGCGACTGGCGCGCCTCGACGGCGCTCGTCACCGGACTTATCGCCAAGGAGAGCGTCATTTCGACCCTCACGGTGCTTTTGGGCACGACCTCGCCCGCGGCACTGTCGACCATGTTTTCGCCGTTTACCGCTTACGTGTTCCTGGTCTTTACGCTGCTGTACCCGCCCTGCGTAGCGGCAATCGGCGCCGTCAAGAGTGAGCTGGGCGGACGCTACGCCGTTGCCGTGTTCGCGTTTCAGGTGACGGTCGCCTGGATCGTGGCGTTTGTCGTGCATTCGGCGGGCATATTGCTGGGGTTGGCTTAGCTATTTATTGACGGCGCAACCCCTGTGTATTGAGTTGATTGCGACCCCGCATCTGTTGCTGACGGATGCGGGGCCGTTGCTATATAATCGCCCACCGCTCAGGACAATCGGAGAGGTTCCTACATGACTCAGGCAAGACAAGATGGCATCTCACTCAAGCAGTGGCTCCCGATTATCGGGCTCGCCTGTTGCGCGTTCGTATTCAACACGTCGGAGTTCATGCCCATTGGCCTTCTGACTGATATTGCCGCGTCGTTCTCGCTCACCGAGGCCCAGGCCGGCATCATGATCTCGGTCTACGCCTGGGGCGTCATGCTGCTGTCGTTGCCGCTTATGGTGTTTGCCTCGCGCTTCGAGTTCAAGCGCATGCTGCTCGGCGTGCTCGCCGTGTTCTCCTTGGGCCAGTTCCTGTCCGCTATGGCACCGACATATCCCATCCTGGTCTGCGCGCGCCTGGTGGTCGCCTGCGCGCACGCCGTGTTCTGGTCAGTCGCCTCGATTATGGCCTCGCGCCTGGTCGACACCCGTCACGGGGCGCTCGCCATCAGCATGATCGCCACGGGCTCGTCCATCGCGCAGATCTTTGGCCTGCCGATCGGCCGCGCCATCGGCCTGGCCGTGGGCTGGCGCATGACGTTTGCCGTGGTCGGGGTCTTTTCTGCCGCCGCGGTGGTGTACCAGGCAGCGGTGTTCCCGGCCATGCCGGCGGGTGAGCGCTTTACGCTCAAACAGCTTCCCGAGCTGCTCAAGAACCCGTTCCTCATCGCGCTTTATGCGGTCACGGTCTTTATGGCGACCGGCTATTATGCGGGTTACAGCTATATCGAGCCGTTCCTGGCACAGGTCGCGCACGTCGACGCGGGCGCCATCACTATGACGCTGACGGCGTTCGGTTGCTCTGGTCTGCTCGGAAGCTGGCTGTTTGGCCGCCTGTTCGATGGGCACCGGTTCCCGTTTCTCGCGATTACGCTCTCCGGCGTGCCGGTGGCTCTGCTGCTCATGGGTCCGGTTGCACCGTCGCTCGTCGCCGTTCTCGCTGTTTGCGCGCTATGGGGCTGCTGCTCCACGGCCTTTAACGTGGCGTTCCAGGCCGAGCTCATCAAGTACACGCCGGCGGATTCGTCGGCCGTCGCCATGTCGATCTTCTCGGGCCTGTTCAACCTGGGGATCGGCACCGGTACGGCGATCGGCGGCGCCGTGGTGTCGGGCCCCGGCATCGCCTGGATCGGCTACGCAGGCGGCACGATCGCTGTCGTGGGCGTCATCCTCGCCATCACCGTACTGTTCCCAGCCATACGCCGCGCAAAGCCTGTCGCCTAATCATGTTCCCTCATCAGTTGCGGTGGAATAGTTCCTGTTTAAGGCCTCTGAAGGCTCAAACAGGAACTATTCCATCGCAACTTATTTTGGGGGAGAGGATACAAGCTGGGCATACAATGGATGTCGTTGTGTTGAGCTTACCGGGAGGTTGCTATGTGGGCATACGAGACGACGTTCTATCAAATCTATCCGCTGGGCTTTTGCGGAGCTCTGCGCGAAAACGCCGCACCCGTTGCCGAGGATGAGCTCGCCCAGGCTGCCAACGCCGCGCCCAACCCCGATGCGCCCATAATGAAGATCGCCCAATGGGCCGACTACCTGCAGGAACTCGGCGTTGGCGCTGTGCTCATCAACCCGCCGCTCGAATCTGATAGCCACGGCTACGATACACGCAGCCTGCGCCATATCGACCGTCGCCTTGGCGGGGATGCCGATTTTGCCGCTGTGTGCGAGACGCTGCACGCCCACGGCATCCGCGTGGTGCTCGATGCCGTCTTCAACCATGTGGGCCGTGGCTTTTGGGCCTTCCGCGATGTGCAGGAGCGTAAGTGGGACTCGCCGTACAAGGATTGGTTCCACATCAACTTTGACGGTGACTCGTGCTACGGCGACGGCTTTTGGTACGAGGGCTGGGAGGGCCATTTTGAGCTTGTGAAGCTCAACCTGCAAAATCCCGCTGTGGTCGATTACCTGCTCGAGTCCGTGCGCCGTTGGGCTGACGTGTTTGGCGTTGACGGCCTGCGCCTGGACGTTGCCTATATGCTCGACCGCGACTTCATGCGTCGTCTGCATACCTTTACCCGCGAGCTCAAGCCCGATTTTGTGCTGATCGGCGAGACGCTCCACGGCGACTACAACCAGATCGTCAACGACGAGATGCTCGACTCCTGCACCAACTATGAGTGCTACAAGGGTCTGTACTCCAGCTTTAACTCGGTCAACATGTTCGAGATTGCCCACTCGCTGCATCGCCAGTTTGGCGGTGACCCGTGGTGCATTTATCGCGGCAAGCATCTGCTGTCGTTTGTCGACAACCACGACGTGCCGCGCCTGGCAAGCATCCTCACCGACAAGTCCTGCCTGCGCCCCGCCTACGGCATGCTGTTTGGCATGCCGGGCATCCCATGCGTCTACTATGGCAGCGAGTGGGGGATTGCCGGCGAAAAGGGCGGCCCCGATGGTGACTGGGCGCTGCGCCCTGCGCTCGATGAGCCTGCGCCCAACGAGCTGACGGCGTTCATCACGCAGCTCGCGCACCTTCGCTCGGCCGACGACGCGGCGGCCCGTGCCCTCAACTACGGTGCCTATCGCAACGTGGTTATCCAGAATAAGCAGCTGCTGTTCGAGCGCGCCTGCGACGACGCGACGATGCTCGTGGCGGTGAACGCCGTGGGCGAGCCTTACACCTTTGGCGCTGGCGAGCTCAACGGGTCCTTTGTTGACCTGCTTGCCGACGGCGCGCCCACGGTTGAGCTGACGGGTACTCTTGAGCTTGCGCCCTACGAGGTGCGCTATCTGTCGAGGGCCTAGGTCATGGCAACGCCTGACGAGGGCTATCAACATATTGAGCACGGGTTTGAACCCGTGTTCGACCAGCACTCGCGCGTTTTGGTGCTGGGGTCGTTTCCCTCGGTGCTTTCGCGCGCCAATGCCTTTTATTACGGCAACCCTCAGAATCGCTTTTGGCGTGTGATGGCCGCGTGCCTCGGTGTGCCCGTGCCACCCAACGAGGGCGACCCTCTGGTGGGCGGCGAGCCCGCGACGCTCGACGCCTCGATTGCCGCCAAGCGGGCTATGTTGCTCAACGGCGGTGTGGCCCTGTGGGACGTGATTGAGAGCTGTGACATTAAGGGCTCGAGTGACGCGAGCATTCGCAACGTTGTGCCGGCACATATCGAGCGCATTACCGATGTCACGCCGATTGAGGTTGTTATCTGCAACGGCGGCGCGGCCGGGCGGCTCTACAAACGCTATCTACAAGAGCGGACGGGGCTACCTGCCATCGTGCTGCCGTCGACGAGTCCTGCCAACGCGGCGTGGCGTTTGGAGCGGCTTGTCGAGCGTTGGAGTGAAGCCGTTGACTGGGCAGCTTATTAATTTAGATTATTGATTGAGTGCGGGCGCCGAGGTGTTTCAGAACGCCTCGCCAGATCGGCGCGGGCACGGCCGGCTCGGCGCAAACCATGCCATTGGTGTCGATGTCCTCGGCACTGCCGCCGCCGAGTCGCTGCGCATGCTCAACCGAGCAACCCATACGCACCGCACCCACGAGCTTGTCCATGGCTTCGGAAAACGGTCGGCGCAAGAGGCCCATGCGCGGGGAGTGGCGAAGCGCTGCGATGCCGCTGCCGGCGCAGATGGCAACGCCGCCACACCACGTTAGTTTACGGAGCTCGCAAGCTTCCCGCAGGCGCTTGACGGGCATGTGCGCCCCCTCGGTGCTTCTGTGGGCAACCTGCACGACGACATAGACGCGTGTCTCTGCATTCCCAAGGCGATCGAGCATCTGCTCGACAGTGATCATCGCCCCGTCATCAAATGCATCATCAACGGCGAGCACGAGGCCATCGGCGGCAGCATCGTCATCATCCGCCTTCAAGTCGACCGGTCGGGGGAGTACAGTGCCGGAAAGCTGTGCATAGGCGGCGATGGCATCCTGCAGGTCCCAGAGCAAAAACTCAAGATCGGCGCTCTCGGGAATGCTGATATACGCAATGGTTTGCAACGTCTTGGGCTTATCGCCGCGCGCGATCGTCTCCATGCCGCCTCCTTTCCGGTTGGTTTCCGTTTAGGTTACACCGTCTGGTGGCGCCTCGCCGCGCTATCCTAGTGCAACCCTTACGAAAGGAACGCCATGCGCCTGCCCATGAATACCTCGCTTGCCACGCTCAAGCCCTCCGGTATCCGCCGAATCAACGCGCTCGCCGCTCAGCATCCGGGATGCATCGCGCTTGCGCTCGGCGAGCCTGATTTTCCCACGCCCGACGTGATTAGCGCCGAGGTGACCGCCGCACTGGGCCGCGGTGACACGCACTATCCGCCCAACAACGGTCGCCCTGCCCTGCGCGAGGCGCTATCCGCATATATGGGCGAAGCGGGCCTTGCGTTTTCGGCCGACGAGGTCATCCTGACCGACGGCGCGACCGAGGCCCTGTCGGCAACATTCATGGCTATGCTCAACCCCGGCGACGAGGTTATTATTCCCACGCCGGCCTTTGGTCTGTACGAGAGCATCGTCGTAGCCAATCACGCCAAAGCGGTCTTTTTGGATACGGAGCCTGCGCAATTTCAGATTGACGAAGACGCGCTTCGCGCCTGTGTGACCCCGGCGACCAAAGCCATCGTCATCTGCTCGCCCAACAATCCCACGGGCTGCATTCTCAACGCGGCATCGCTCGACGCCGTGGCGCGCGTGGCAGAACAGGCGGGCATCTACGTAGTCTGCGACGACGTATACAACCGTCTGGTCTATGTGGATGGCTACGAGCGCTTTGCCCAGCGTCACCCGGAGCTGCACGAGCAGACAGTAGTCATCGAGAGTTTCTCCAAGCCATGGGCTATGACCGGCTGGCGCTTGGGTTGGCTCGCAGCGGCAGCCCCCGTCATCGCCGAGATTGCAAAAGCTCACCAATACCTAGTATCGAGTGCCGTCTCCTTCGAAATGGACGCCGCAGCTCGAGCCCTCACCGTCGACCCAACCCCCATGCTCGAAGTCTACCGAGCCCGCCGCGAACGCGTACTCGCAGCTTTAGATGCCATGGGCCTGGACGTCGTAGAGCCCGCAGGCGCCTTCTACGCCTTCCCCAGCATCAAAAAGTTCGACCTAACAAGCGAAGCCTTCTGCATCAAAGCCATCAAAGAGGCAAACGTAGCCCTAGTCCCGGGCGACTGCTTCGGCACCGAAGGCCACATCCGCCTAAGCTATTGCGTTTCCGATAAAGACCTGGACGAAGGCCTAAATCGCCTGTCCACCTTCATTTCAACCTTATAGCCCAACGGGACGCAACACATCAGCCCACCGACCCAAGCATTATGAGTGGGGACGTCGGTCAACGAAAACCCGGGCTGCCCAAAGTCAACGCAGGCACGCTCCGCCGAAGGCCAGGCGCAAGGTTTTCGTAGATTCCGCACGAGCCGAAGAGCACTTAATGTGCTCTTCGTGCGAGCCAGGACTTGACCGAACGAAAACCTTGCGCCTGGCCTTCGGCGGAGCGTGCCGGATGGTGGAATTGTGTGCAGCCCGGTTTTCCGTTGACCGACGCCGGGGTCCCCGCCATAATACTTTCGGTTCACGCACGAATCCGCTGCCAGAGACAGCCGGTGCAAACGGGCATCGCCCGCAAGCTTAATGGGATATCCCGCCAGCCGAGGTGGTCGAGTAGATATGTCTTCTCGCCCCCGTCGCTCATGCAGCGCGGGGGCTTTCTTTTTGGACATGCCCCCGTCACGTCCTTGTGGCGGACCGTGCCCGGAAAGAATTCGAGGAGGTGTAATTCATGCCCCAGCAGTACAAAATCGACAAGGTTGCAGAGATCGAGTCCCGTATCGCCGAGAACGCCGGTCTGTTCGTCGTCAACTACAACGGTCTGACGGTTAAGCAGGCTCAGGAGCTGCGTCATCAGCTTCGCGAGTGCGGCGCCGAGATGAAGGTCTACAAGAACAACCTGGTCAAGATCGCTCTCAAGAACCAGGAGCAGCCCGAGCTCGACGAGATCCTCGCCGGCCCCGTCGCTTATGTGTTCTACGAGACCGAGCCGGTCGAGGCCGCTAAGGCCCTCAAGGACTTCTCTGCTAAGTCCAAGGGCGTCCTTGAGATCAAGGGCGGTATCTCCGACGGCAAGGCCGTTTCCGCTGATGATGTTAAGGCTATCGCCGAGCTGCCCACCAAGGATCAGCTTCTCGGCCAGATCGCCGGTCTCATCTCCGGTTTCGCTCGCGACATCGCTGTCTGCGTCAACGGCGTTTCCTCTGGTCTCGCTCGTTCGATCCAGCAGGTCTCCGAGCAGAAGGCAGCCTAGTTGCTGTTTTCACCCGCGGCGGCAACGCCGCACCCCTGGCGCATTCGCGCCGTGTTTTAACTGATCTCCGTGCACAGACACGGAAACCGAAAGGACTTAGAAATGGCTAAGCTTACCACCGATGAGATCATCGATGCTCTTAAGGAAATGACCCTTCTCGAGGCTTCCGAGCTCGTCAAGGCTATCGAGGACACCTTCGGCGTTTCCGCCGCTGCTCCTGCCGCTGTTGTCGCCGCTCCTGCTGCTGGCGCTGCTGAGGCCGAGGAGAAGACCGAGTTTGACGTCGTGCTCGAGGGCTTCGGCGACAACAAGATCCAGGTCATCAAGGCCGTCCGTGAGCTCACCAACCTTGGCCTGAAGGAGGCCAAGGAGGTCGTCGAGGGCGCTCCCAAGGCTGTTCTCGAGGGTGCCAAGAAGGAGGACGCCGAGGCTGCCAAGGAGAAGCTCGAGGCTGCTGGCGCTGCTGTCACCCTCAAGTAATCAGGCTTTCTCGCCAGATTTCTTTGCAGACGGGACTCGCTATGCGAGCCCCGTCTTTTTTGTTTTGGCCTCTCATTCCCATTGCTCGGCACGCAGAACACCGTTGTCTTCGCCGTGTCAATCCCGTTACCGCTGGGGCGTAAAATTGCACCATTCGAGCAATAATTTGCGTTGACCTGCTGAAGAATTGCGTTTGCCTTACGGTGACGTATGTCTTCGGCGGTAAGATACTTCGGTATCGCAATTTGGTCTGCGGCCGCCGTGCCGCACGCACAGGGCGCATTCTGCGCCTGCGAAAGGATCCTTGAATAACATGAAGGCAATCATCCCCGCCGCCGGTCTTGGCACGCGTTTTCTGCCTGGCACTAAGTGCACGCCCAAAGAGATGCTGCCGGTGCTCGATAAGCCGGTCATTCAGTATGTCGTTGAGGAGGCACTCGACCCCGAGGAGGTCGACGACGCCATCATCGTTACCTCTCCCGGTAAGCCCGAGCTGCTGAGCTACTTCCAGCCCGACCGTTCGCTCGAGAACCTGCTGCGCGAGCGCGGCAAGAACGCCTATGCCGATGCCGTTGCCCACGCTGGCGGTATGCCGGTCGACTTCCGTTATCAGTACGAGCCCAAGGGCCTCGGTCACGCCATTCGCTCTGCTGCCGACGCCGTGGCAGGGGAGAACTTCCTGGTTCTTCTGGGCGACTACGTTGTGCCTAACCGCGACATCTGCGACAAGATGCTCGCCGTTTCCAAGGAGCACGGTGGCGCTTCGGTTATCGCCGTCGCTGCTTGCTCGCCCGAGGAAGTCAGCCGCTACGGCGTTATCGCCGGCGATCGCGTGGGCTCTCTCGAGGGCTTCGAGAATGCCGCTGACGACGAGCCCGGTGCCGTTTGGCGCATCGGCGGCCTGGTTGAGAAGCCCGCTCCCGAGGCGGCTCCGTCCAACCTGTACATCGTCGGTCGCTACCTGCTGAGCCCGCTGGTCATGGACCTGCTCGCTGATCAGCAGGCCGGTAAGGGCGGCGAGATTCAGCTGACCGACGCCATGGCACGTTCGCTCGACCGCGAGGCTATGTACGCTGTCGTCATCGACCCGCTGTCGGGCTACGATACCGGTACCCCGTCTGGCTGGATGGCCACCAACGCCCTCATGGCCGCAAGCGATCCTCGCTTTGCCAGCGCCTTCTGGGACGCCATCGACGAGCGTGGCGGTTTGATGCGCAAGTAAGCCTTCGGGCATCGACATTTACGGGTGCGGACTTCGGTCTGCACCCGTTTTTTATAAGAGCTGCGATTGCTGGCTCCCTGTTCACATAAAATATATGAACAGGTGTTCGATACATACCTATCTACCTGCACCTTTTCTGTCGAAAAACTTTGCTACTCCAAAAACTCAATCGCGTCAAGGCTTTTCTTGCCCAACGGTCGGTACCTGATAAACTATTAGGTTGCGATAACTGGCGAAGCTATGCCTCGCCAACCCACCGAGCATTTCCGTGAAGGAGGAAAAACCTGGTGACCTACGCATACACTGCCACTGAGCGCAAGCGCGTCAGCTTCGGGAAAATCCCGGAGGCCATGGAGCTCCCCAACCTTATCTCTGTTCAAAGGGAATCCTTTGAGCGTTTTAAGGACGAGGGTCTTCGTGAGGCGTTCAAGGAATCCAGCCCCATCCAGAGCCAGAACCATGTTCTCGAGGTTACCTTCGGCGAGCATCAGTTCGGCGACCCCGCGCACACCGTCGAGGAGTGCCGCGAGAAGGATATGACCTATCAGGCTCCGCTTCTGACCGACGTCCGTCTCACCAACAAGGAGACCGGCGAGATCAAGGAGCAGCTCGTCTTCATGGGCGACTTCCCCATGATGACCGATCAGGGCACCTTCATCATCAACGGTACCGAGCGTATCGTCGTCTCGCAGCTCGTCCGCTCCCCGGGCGTGTACTACAGCTCCGAGATGGATTCGGGCAAGCAGATCTACAAGGCCCAGATCATCCCGTCCCGCGGTGCCTGGCTTGAGTTTGAGGTCGACAAGCGCGACCAGCTCATGGTCTCCATCGACCGTAAGCGCAAGCAGAGCGCCACGATGTTCCTGCGCGCCCTTGGCATCGCCGTCACCAACGACGACATCATCGAGCTGCTCGGCAACTCCGATGTGATCAAGCGCACCCTGGAGCGCGACACCGCCCTCACTCGCGAGGACGCCCTCATCGAGATCTACCGTCGTCTGCGCCCGGGCGAGCCTCCCACCGTGGACGCTTCCCGCAGCCTGCTCGAGGGTCTGCTCTTTAACCCGCAGCGCTACGACCTGGCCCGCGTCGGTCGTTACAAGGTCAACAAGAAGCTCAACCTCACCACCGAGGAAGAGGTCACGGTGCTCACCGACGAGGATATCGTCGCGACGCTGCGCTACCTCCTGTCCCTCGCTGCCGGCGAGCAGGGCTTCAAGGTCGATGACATCGACCACTTCGGCAACCGCCGCATTCGTACCGTCGGCGAGCTCGTCGCCAACCAGTTCCGTATCGGCATGAGCCGTATGGAGCGCGTCGTCCGTGAGCGCATGAGCTCCCAGGACATCGACGAGATCACCCCGCAGTCGCTCATCAACATCCGCCCGATCGTGGCCTCCATCAAGGAGTTCTTCGGTTCCTCGCAGCTCTCGCAGTTCATGGACCAGGCGAACCCCCTGACGGGTCTGACCCACAAGCGCCGTCTGTCCGCACTCGGCCCTGGTGGTCTTGCCGGCCACAAGTCCGGCTCCAGCCGCCGCACCAACGTGCCGACGGCCGTCCGCGACGTTCACAACTCGCACTACAGCCGCATGTGCCCGATCGAGACCCCCGAAGGCCCCAACATCGGCCTGATCGGCTCGCTCGCCCTCTACGCCCGCGTCAACGAGTACGGCTTCATCGAGGCCCCGTTCCGTCGCGTCGAGAACGGCGTTGCCACCGACCAGATCGACTGGATGACCGCTGACGAGGAAGAGAAGCACGTCATCGCGCCGGCCAACACGCCGCTCGATCCCAAGACCAACGAGTTCATCACGACCGATGCCGAGGGCAAGATCGTCCGTCCCCACACCGTGATCGCCCGTACCCGCGACTTCGACGGCTCCTTCGGCGCACCCGCCGACGTGCCTGTCGAGGACGTCGACTACATGGACGTCTCGCCGCGTCAGATGCTCTCCGTCGCAGCCACGCTGATCCCGTTCCTTGAGCACGATGACGCCAAGCGTACGCTGATGGGCGCTAACATGCAGCGTCAGGCCGTGCCGCTGGTTCACCCCGCCGCTCCCTATGTCGGTACCGGCATGGAGCGTCGCGCCGCTCTGGACTCCGGCGAGGTCACCCTGGCCAAGAACGCCGGCGAGGTCATCTTTGCCGACGCCGCCAAGATCATCGTCAAGCATGCCGGCGGCATGGACGAGTATCACCTGGCCAAGTACCAGCGCTCCAACCAGTCCACCTGCATCAACCACCGTCCGCTCGTGCGCGTCGGTGACACCGTTGAGCAGGGCGAGCCCCTGGCCGACGGTCCTTCGACCGATCACGGCGAGCTCGCACTGGGCCAGAACCTCACCGTGGCCTACATGCCGTGGGAAGGCTTTAACTACGAGGACGGTATCGTCGTGTCCGAGCGCCTGGTGGCCGAGGACCTGCTGACGACCATCAACATCACCCGCCACGAGATCGACGCCCGCGACACCAAGCTCGGCCCCGAGGAGATCACCCGCGAGATCCCGAACCTCTCCGAGGACATGCTTGCCAACCTCGACGAGGACGGTATCATCCGCATCGGCGCCGAGGTCGGCCCTGGCGACATCCTGGTCGGCAAGGTCACGCCTAAGGGCGAGAGCGCTCTGACCGCCGAGGAGCGCCTGCTGCGCGCCATCTTCGGTGCCAAGGCTCACGACGTTCGCGACACTTCCCTTAAGATGCCTCACGGCGCTTACGGCCGCGTTATCGACGTCGTCCGCTTTAGCCGCGAGAACGGCGACGACCTGGCCCCCGGCGTCAACGAGCAGGTGCGCGTCTACGTCGCCCAGCGTCGTAAGATCCAGCAGGGCGATAAGATCGCCGGCCGCCACGGCAACAAGGGTGTTATTTGTAACGTTCTGCCGGTCGAGGACATGCCCTACATGGCTGACGGTACCCCGATCGACGTTATCCTCAACCCGCTGGGCGTTCCTTCGCGTATGAACGTCGGCCAGCTGCTCGAGTGCCACCTTGGCTGGGCTGCTGCCTGCGGTTGGGATACCGAGCAGGCCGACTCCGACAAGTACGTCCCCGGTCCGTTCTTCACCGCGACGCCCGTCTTCGACGGCGCCAAGGAGGACGAGATCGCCGAGGTCATCCGTCGTGCCAACAAGAACATGCTCAACAAGGCCACCGCTGCCTTTGGCGATCACATGCGCCCCGAGTTCGTCACCCAGCTTGACGAGCGCGGCAAGACCCGTCTGTTCGACGGCCGCACCGGCGAGGAGTTCCGCGAGCCCATTACCGTGGGTACGTCCTACATCCTCAAGCTCGGCCACATGGTCGACGACAAGATCCACGCCCGTTCGACCGGCCCTTACAGCCTGGTTACCCAGCAGCCTCTGGGCGGCAAGGCTCAGTTCGGCGGCCAGCGTTTCGGCGAGATGGAAGTTTGGGCACTGTACGCTTACGGTGCTTCCAACGTCCTGCAGGAGATCCTGACCGTCAAGTCCGACGATACCGTGGGCCGCGTCAAGACCTACGAGTCCATCGTCAAGGGCGAGAACGTCCCTGTCCCGGGTATCCCCGAGTCCTTCAAGGTTCTCGTCAAGGAGATCCGCTCCCTCGCGCTGGACATCGAGCCCATGCACGATGCCGACGAGGACGCCTCCGCCCCTGTGACCGCCGAGGAGACCTCCGCTCTCGACGACCTGGCTGCGCTCGCCGGCGTTGACGCCGACGTCGAGGCCGAGGATGCCGAGACCGCCGAGGCACCCGAGGCTGTCGCCGCCACGACCACTGATAAGGAGTAGTTGACTGTGGCAGATTTCGAAGCTACTGATTTTGACTCGGTAAAGATCTCCCTTGCCTCCGCCGACCAGATCCGTTCCTGGTCGCACGGTGAGGTCAAGAAGCCGGAGACTATCAATTACCGTACCCTCAAGCCCGAGAAGGACGGCCTGTTCTGCGAGAAGATCTTCGGTCCCGCCAAGGACTGGGAGTGCTCCTGCGGCAAGTACAAGGGCATCCGCTTTAAGGGCATCGTCTGCGAGCGCTGCGGCGTCGAGGTCACCTCGGCCAAGGTGCGTCGCGACCGCATGGGTCACATCGAGCTCGCCGCTCCCGTGTCCCACATCTGGTATTTCAAGAGCCCCACGAGCTTCCCGATGAGCCGTATGCTCGACATCAAGTCCAAGGACCTCGAGAAGGTTCTGTACTTTGCCAGCTACATCATCACCGAGGTCGACTACGAGGCTCGCGAGGCCGACGCTGACGACCTGCGCGAGGAGCTCGCCGCCGATCTGGAAGAGATCGATGCTGAGTGCGCCCGCCAGATCGAGTCCCTCAAGGAGCAGGGCGACCCCGAGAACTTTGACGAGTTCTCCGACGAGGAGCCACTGACCCCCGAGGAGATCGCTTCCGGTATCGTCGATATCGAGGAAGAGTGCAAGGACGAGAAGCAGCTCCGCACGGACGCCTTCAACGCCTTCATGAAGCTCACCGAGCGCGACCTCATTTCCGATGAGCCGCTGTTCCGTGAGATGACCCGTTACTACTCCATGTACTTCAAGGGTGGCATGGGTGCCGAGGCCGTCCGCGACCTGCTCGCTGCCATCGACCTTCCTTCCGAGGCCGAGAAGCTCAAGGCCATCATCGCCGACGAGGACTCCCAGAAGCAGAAGCGTGAGAAGGCCGTTAAGCGCCTCGAGGTCGTTGACGCCTTCCTGAAGGGTGGCAACAGCCCCGCGAACATGATCCTGGACGTCATCCCGGTCATTCCGCCCGATCTGCGCCCGATGGTCCAGCTCGACGGCGGCCGCTTCGCCGCGTCCGACCTCAACGACCTGTACCGTCGCGTGATCAACCGTAACAACCGACTCAAGCGCCTGCTCGACCTGGACGCCCCTGCAATCATCGTGAACAACGAGAAGCGCATGCTCCAGGAGTCCGTGGACGCCCTGTTCGACAACGGCCGTCGTGGTCGCCCGGTCTCTGGCCGTGGCGGTCGCCCGCTCAAGTCGCTCGCCGAGGCCCTCAAGGGCAAGCAGGGCCGTTTCCGTCAGAACCTGCTTGGTAAGCGTGTCGACTACTCCGGCCGTTCGGTTATCGTTACCGACCCCAAGCTGCTGCTGCACCAGTGCGGTCTGCCCAAGACCATGGCGCTGGAGCTCTTCAAGCCCTTCGTCATGAAGCGCCTGGTCGAGCTTGGCAAGGTCGAGAACATCAAGGGCGCCAAGCGCGCTATCGACCGCGGTGCCACCTTTGTGTGGGACATCCTCGAAGAGGTCATCGACGGCCGCGTCGTGCTGCTCAACCGTGCACCGACCCTGCACCGTCTGTCCATCCAGGCCTTTGAGCCGGTGCTGGTCGAGGGCAAGGCTATCCACCTGCACCCGCTGGTCTGCTCGCCCTTCAACGCCGACTTCGACGGCGACCAGATGTCTGTCCACGTGCCGCTGTCCAGCCAGGCTCAGGCCGAGGCCCGCGTGCTCATGCTCTCTGCGAACAACCTGCGCTCGCCGGCATCCGGCAAGCCGGTCAACATCCCCTCGCAGGACATGATCATCGGTGTGTACTACCTGACCCAGGTCCGCGACGGTCTGCCGGGCGAGAACCACGTGTTCGCAAGCTTCGACGATGCGCTGCACGCCTATGACTGCCGCTCCGAGGTCGACATGCAGGCCAAGATTCAGGTCCGTGTGTCCGCTGCCGACGCCAATGTCATCAACGAGGACGGCACCCGTATCTTCCGCGTCAAGAACGGCAAGAACGAGTTCGTCGACTACGACGTCACCGGCAACAAGACCGCGCGCTTCGAGACCTCCATCGGCCGCATCATCTTCAACCGCCAGTGCCTGCCCGAAGACTATGAGTTCATGAACTACAAGATGGTCAAGGGCGATGTGGCCAAGCTGGTTGCCGACTGCTGCGATCGTTACCCCGAGGCCAAGGTCGGTCCGATCCTCGACGCCATCAAGTACTCCGGCTTCCACTACGCTACCCGCGCCGGCCTCACCATCTCGGTGTGGGACGCTCTCATCCCTGCCGAGAAGCAGGAGCTGCTCGACCGCGCCCAGGCCAACGTCGACCAGATCAACGAGTACTTCGAGGAGGGCTTCATCAACGAGACGGAGCGCCACATCGAAGTCGTTAACGAGTGGACCGCTTGTACCGATAAGGTTGCAGCGCTCATGCTCGACATGTTCGACGAGGAGAACCCGCTCTACATGATGGCCGACTCCGGCGCCCGTGGTTCTAAGACCCAGCTGCGTCAGCTCGGCGGCATGCGTGGCCTGATGGCAGACATGTCCGGCGAGACGATCGACCTTCCCATTAAGGCGAACTTCCGCGAGGGCCTGCTGCCGCTTGAGTACTTTATTTCGACCTACGGTGCCCGTAAGGGCCTGGTCGATACCGCATCCCACACCTCGGACTCTGGTTACCTGACCCGTCGTCTGGTCGACGTGGCCCAGGACGTCATCGTCCGCGAAGAGGACTGCGGTACGCACGAGGGCGTCACCTACAACCTCATCATCCCCGGCACCACCGACCTCAACACCGACCTCGTCGGCCGTTGCTTCATTGGGGACGTCGTGGCTCCCGATGGCACCGTGCTCTTTGAGCAGGACGGTTACATCGAGAAGGTCGCCGACATCCAGAAGATGGTCGATGCGGGCCTTAAGAAGGTCAAGCTTCGCGCGCTGCTCACCTGCCGCTCCAAGTACGGCGTGTGCCAGAAGTGCTACGGCTGGGATCTTTCCACCCGTCGTCCGGTCGCCATCGGTACCGCGGTCGGCATTATTGCCGCCCAGTCCATCGGCGAGCCTGGTACGCAGCTTACGATGCGTACCATTCACTCCGGCGGCGTCGCTGGCGTCGACGATATTACGCAGGGTCTGCCTACGGTCAGCCGTATGTTCGATATCGTCGGCAACGTCAACGAGAAGATTCTGGGTCGCGAGGCCGAGCTGGCTCCGTACTCCGGTCACCTCTCGATTAAGCCCGAGAAGTCCGAGTACGTGCTGACGCTCACCGACTCCGAGGATCACACCCGTGTCCTCGACGAGCGTCGCGTCCCCGCTTCGGTGCGCTTCATGCCCGAGATCGAGGACGGCTGCGAGGTTCGCGCCGGCGACCAGATCACCAAGGGCTTCGTCAACTTCCGCAACCTGCGCAAGCTGACCGACATCGAGTCGACGATGCACACCTTCGTCGAGAGCGTCAAGGACGTCTACACCAGCCAGGGCGTCGACCTGAACGACAAGCACATCGAGGTGCTCGCACGTCAGATGCTGCGTCGCGTTCAGATCACCAACCCCGGCGACTCCAAGTACCTGCTTGGTCAGTACGTCGACCGCTACGAGTTCGCCGACGAGGTCGAGCGCGTTGCCCGTCTGGGCGGTCAGGCTCCCGTGGCCGAGCCCGTCATCCTGGGTACGCTCAAGGTCGCGTCCAACATCGACTCCTGGCTGTCGAGCGCTTCGTTCATCCGTACCGCCGGCGTCCTTACCGAGGCTGCCATCGAGGGCAAGGTCGACCACCTGCTCGACCTTAAGTCCAACGTCATCGTCGGTAAGAAGATCCCGGCTGGTACCGGCCTCAAGCCGTACGCCAACGCCAAGCTGACGTATCGCACGGCCGACGGCTATGTCGACATCGACGGTCCGGCTTCGCCCAACGCCAAGTCGCTGCCCGAGTGGGCTCCGGTTGAGCTCAAGGACCTGGACGAGCAGCTCCCGCAGCAGCTCGACTGGGCCGGCTACGACGAGTTCGGCGGTGCTGACGGTTCGTTCACCCGCAACGGCCACACCATCTCCGCCGAGAAGGCTCGCCTGTACCTGTTCGACGACCTGGGCGTGTCGCAGCGCTGGACCAACAAGTTCAGCGAGGTCGGCATTGAGACGGTCGGCGACCTGGTCGGCAAGTCCGAGGAGGATCTGCTGCGCATCGATGGTATCGGTGCCAAGGCGATCGAGGAGCTCCGTGACGGCCTGGAGGCCCACGACCTGCTCTACATCCTCGAGAACAACGATGACGTTGCCGACGAGGAAGACCTCTCGCAGCTGCTGCAGATGGTCTTTAGCCCCGACGGTCCGGACGACATCCTGCTGGGCACCTCCGCCACGCCAACGCATCACGCCGACGCCGACGAGGAGCTCCTGGGCGCCCCGATCGACGACAAGAAGGCTCCCGCCAACGGCGCGATCAACGAGGACATGGCGTCCCTCGACGAGCTGCTCAACCAGCTCGTGGACACCGACGACGCCGAAGAGGCAAAGGACAACGACGAGGAGTAATTAGTTCCGCCGTTCTAACGAACGGCGGCGACCTCCGTCGCTGCGCGGCCCCCAGAGCTACAATCTGTCATTCAAAAGGCAGGGCATGACCAAAAGGTCAATGCCCTGCCTTTTTCATGCCACCTTGTACGCTCTGGGGACCGCTCGCTTGCGTATGCTCAACCTGTTGCGTTCCGTTGATCCCTTGCCAATAAGGGACGGGTTTATGTTGGTCGGTTTTTTCCTGCTTGAATTTGAAACATTCCGTTCGGTCAAAGCGTATCTATGGTGAGGGCCTCAGCAAGAAACATCAGCATCACCGGGAGGTGATTATGGAAGAACAAGCTTTTAGACAGGCGGTTGAAGATCACAGGGATGTCGTGTTTCGAATCGCGTTGACGTACCTGCGTGATCGCGCCGACGCCGACGATGTCGCTCAAGACGTCTTTCTGAAGTTACTCAAAAACGATGCGCAATTTGAAAGCTGGGAACATCTTCGTCGATGGCTTATCCGGGTCACGATCAATGAATGCAAATCTCTCTTTCGAAAGCCATGGAGGCGTGTGGAGGATATTGAGAACCTGGCCGATTCGCTTTCGGCGGCGCAGGATGAGACCAAGGCGGTCCTGTCAGACGTTATGCGACTTCCGGAGCGATTCCGTGTCCCCATCGTGCTCTATTACTATCTGGGCTTTTCGACCTCAGAGATTGCCGAGTTGTTGCATGTACCAGCCGCGACCGTTCGAACGCGTTTAGCTCGCGGCAGATCGAAACTCAAGTTCATCCTAGAGGAGGGCGACCGTGAAATCCAATCAAATCAAGCAGGCCTTCGAGTCCGTCCAAGCCGATAGCGATCTTGCTGACCGTGTTCTTTATGCCGCTGCTGGTGAGCCGCTTCGCCGAAAGGGTCACGCGAAGCCTCTGTATGTTGCCGTGATCGGATGCCTTGCCGGAGTGCTGGCGACCGGAGGGGTCGCCTACGCCGTTGTCAATTCCGGCTATTTTGCCTCAGCCTGGGGAAACCACGGCAATGGGGATTCCATTACCTGGACCAACGGTGGCTCATCGGGGACTAAATACACCTACACCAGAGAGTTTGGTGATGGCATCGCGCCCCAAAGCCTGGAGGGTGCAGTCCAGAAGGTTAATCTGTCCGTCGAGGGTAACGGTTATACGCTCGATATCCATGAGATGGCTATCGATCAAAACGGCTGCGGCGCCGTGACGTTTACGTTGTCCAATCCAAATGGAGTTAACTGCTACAAGCCGGCAGCAGAGATCGGCGAACTTGTTCTTTATGGTGAAGAAGAACAGGGCATCGGCACGCCCGATATGAAGTTCGGCGAGGAATGGGCTGACACACGCTGCACCATTGATAAGGACACATCAAGCGATACTGTCATTAATGGCACGATGTACTTTGCTTCTATGAATCGCGAGCGAGGTTTTCAACATGCGGTCACCTGGAATATCTCGTGGACCGAGGGCGAAGGCGAGGATGCGAAGCCGTTCGAGGCATCGACGCCCGAGTTTAGCGTTGGAGCGTACGTCGATACAAAGGAACTCCGCTCCGATGACTCGACTCTTGAGATTAGCCCGTTTTCCATCCAGACGCACATCGATGATCTGGGCTATGAAGCAGTTGATAATAAGCTGACCGTCAGCTACAAGGATGGATCGGAGCAGACTATCGAAGATGACGACGCAGGGGTGTTCAACTTATATTTTTCTTATGCGCGCAATAGCGGAGAGAACATCTGGGTGCCAACGAAGTTGATTGATGTCGACCAAGTGGTCTCAGTAACGCTTGAGGGCACGAGGTGCACGTCAACAGGAGAGACCGAAACAGAAGTACCCTTTGCCATCGTCTATTCGTAAGATTTGGGGCCGCTTCCTACTAGGGGAAGCGGCCTCTTTTGCGGTAAATGGGCGGTTAAAGCGAGCGGTATTCGTCTGAATTTCGGAAGTATGCGGCAAAATCTTGATAGGCCGCCCGGGCCGGGAATCCGCCCCCCCCCCCCGCACAGGAGGGGATTCCTTTTGTGTAGGCTTTGCGGAAATGTGTCTATTTTGGGATACGCCCGGCGGCGTGGTCTGTTGACGGCACAGCTAACGCCACGTATCCTATCGAACTGCGTGTTTCGTAGGGGGATGCTGACCCCTCGATTCAAGCCGTTGCACTTTACAGAAAGCTGGAATCATTCGAGAAGGAGTACGCTTTGCCTACTATTAACCAGCTGGTTCGCCAGGGCCGCCGTTCCGTGCCCAAGAAGTCCAAGAACGCTGCTCTGCAGCACAACTCCCAGAAGCGCGGCGTGTGCACCCGCGTCTTCACCACGAGCCCCAAGAAGCCGAACTCGGCTCTTCGTAAGGTTGCCCGTGTTCGCCTTGTCAACGGCATCGAAGTTACTGCTTACATCCCGGGTGAGGGCCACAACCTGCAGGAGCACTCCATCGTGCTCGTCCGCGGCGGTCGTGTCCGTGACCTCCCTGGTGTCCGTTATCACGTCATCCGTGGCGCCTACGACGCTGCTCCGGTCCAGAACCGTATGCAGGCCCGTTCCAAGTACGGTGCTAAGCGCCCCAAGGCCAAATAAGCCAGATAACGTTTTGATACTTTCGCCGTGTGCCGCCTAAGCGCCGCACGGTAGACACTTAAGGAGATTTCACATGCCGCGTCGTGCAGCAGCTAATCGTCGTGAGGTTCAGCCTGACGCCGTTTACAACAACCGCCTGGTGACTCAGCTCATCAACAAGGTCCTTCTTGACGGCAAGAAGGCCACCGCTGAGCGCATCGTTTACACCGCTTTCGAGATCGTTGCCGAGAAGTCCGAGGGTGGCGACGCTCTCGCTACCTTCAAGAAGGCTATGGACAACGTCAAGCCCACGCTCGAGGTTAAGCCCAAGCGTGTCGGTGGCGCTACCTATCAGGTCCCGATGGAGGTCAACTCCCGTCGTTCCACCGCTCTGGGTATCCGCTGGATCGTCAACTTCTCCCGCGCTCGCAAGGAGAAGACCATGGCCGAGCGTCTCGCCAACGAGATCCTCGACGCTTCCAACGGCCTGGGCGCTTCCGTCAAGAAGCGTGAGGACGTCTTCAAGATGGCCGAGGCCAACCGCGCGTTCTCTCACTATCGTTGGTAAGTTAAGGTAAGGAACTAACATGGCTAAGCCTAAGTACAAGCTTTCCGATACCCGTAACATCGGCATCATGGCCCACATCGATGCTGGTAAGACCACCACGACCGAGCGTATTCTTTACTACACCGGTAAGACCCACAAGATCGGTGAGGTCCATGAGGGCGCTGCCACCATGGACTGGATGGTTCAGGAGCAGGAGCGCGGCGTAACCATTACCTCCGCTGCTACCACGTGCTTCTGGAACAAGGACGGTAAGGACTACCGCATCCAGATCATCGACACCCCGGGCCACGTTGACTTCACCGCCGAGGTCGAGCGCTGCCTGCGCGTCCTCGATGGCGCTGTCGCCGTCTTCGACGCCGTTGCCGGCGTTCAGCCCCAGTCTGAGACCGTTTGGCGTCAGGCTTCTACCTTCAACGTCCCCCGCATCGCCTTCATCAACAAGTATGACCGCGTGGGCGCTGACTTCTTCAACGCTATCGAGACCATGAAGGATCGTCTCGACGCTAACGCCGTGGCCGCTCAGGTCCCGATGGGCGCCGAGGACAACTTCTGGGGCGTCATCGACCTGGTCACCATGACTGCATGGGACTTCAAGGCCGACGAGAAGGGTATGACCTACCCCGAGCCGATGGACGAGATCCCGGCTGAGTTTGCCGACATCGCTGCCACCAAGCGCGAGGAGCTCCTCGACGCTGCTGCCAGCTTTGACGACGAGCTCATGGAGAAGATCCTCATGGAGGAGGACTTCACCGTCGAGGAGCTCAAGGCTGCTCTGCGCAAGGGCGTTCTGGCCAACGAGCTCAACCTCGTCTTCGTGGGCTCCGCCTACAAGAACAAGGGCGTCCAGGAGCTGCTCGACGCTGTCGTCGACTACCTGCCCAGCCCGCTCGACGTCGAGGCCGTCACCGGTACCGATCCGGACACCGGCGAGGAGATTCAGCGTCATCCTTCCTTCGACGAGCCCTTCTCCGGCCTGGTCTTCAAGATCATGACCGACCCGTTCGTCGGTAAGCTCACCTACGTCCGCGTTTACTCCGGCCGTGCCGAGTCCGGCTCCTACGTGGTCAACGCTTCCAATGGTCAGCGCGAGCGCCTCGGCCGCATCCTCGAGATGAACGCCGCCGAGCGTATCGACCGTGACGACGCTGCCGCCGGCGACATCGTCGCTTGCGTCGGCTTCAAGAACTCCACCACCGGTGACACCCTGTGCGCCGAGGGCAAGGAGATCGTCCTCGAGAAGATCGAGTTCGCCAAGCCCGTTATCGACGTTGCCATCGAGCCCAAGACCAAGGCCGAGCAGGACAAGATGTCCCTGGCTCTGACCAAGCTCGCCGAGGAGGACCCGACCTTCCAGGTGTCCACCAACCACGAGACCGGCCAGACCATCATCGCCGGCATGGGCGAGCTGCACCTCGAGATCATCGTCGACCGTCTGCTCCGCGAGTTCAAGGTTGACGCTAACGTCGGTAAGCCCCAGGTTGCCTACCGCGAGACCGCTGGTCACGACGTCGAGAAGGCTGAGGGCAAGTTCGTCCGTCAGTCCGGTGGTCGCGGTCAGTATGGCCACGCCGTCATCAAGCTCGAGAAGATGGAGGAGGGCTTCGGCTACGAGTTCGTCAACGCTATCGTCGGCGGCGTCGTGCCCAAGGAGTACATCCCGTCCATCGACAAGGGCATCCAGGAGGCCCTGAACACCGGTGTTATCGCCGGCTTCCCGGTCCTCGACGTTAAGGTCACCCTGTTCGACGGTTCTTACCACGAGGTCGACTCCTCCGAGGCCGCCTTCAAGATCGCCGGTTCCATGGCTATCAAGGACGCTCTCAAGAAGTCCGATCCGCAGCTGCTCGAGCCGATCATGGCTGTCGAGGTCGAGACCCCCGAGCAGTACATGGGCGACGTTATGGGCAACCTCTCCGGTCGCCGCGGCAAGATCGAGGGCATGGAGGATCGCAAGAACAGCAAGCTCATCCGTGCCAAGGTGCCGCTGGGCGAGATGTTCGGTTACGCTACCGACCTTCGCTCCCAGACCCAGGGCCGTGCATCCTACACGATGCAGTTCGACTCTTATGAGCCCGCGCCCAAGTCCATCGTGGACGAGGTCATGAGCAAGAACGCCTAAGTTCGAGCTCCCTGTTACGTAATCCGCGAGAACGTCTCTCGCACTCTTTGGAGGTTTAAGTTGGCTACCCAGAAGATCCGCATTCGCCTCAAGGGCTATGATCACGAGGTCGTCGATCAGTCCGCGAAGCTCATCGTCGAGACCGCTCAGAAGACCGGCGCTCGCGTTTCCGGTCCTGTCCCCCTGCCCACCGAGCGCAACCTGTACACGGTTATCCGCTCGCCGCACGTGAACAAGGACTCCCGTGAGCAGTTCGAGATGCGCACCCACAAGCGCCTCATCGACATCCTCGACCCCACCTCGGGCACCGTTGATTCGCTCATGCGTCTCGACCTTCCCGCTGGCGTCGACATCGACATCAAGCTCTAAGCGATATCGCTCATAGCTTACAGAGCCCCGCTGCCATTACGGTAGCGGGGCTCTTTTGTTCTGAGTGATGGCCTTGGGGGACCTGGTAATGCTGTAGAGCGGGTGGCTGTGGCGCCTTATTTACCCATGGGACGCATCGATGCCTCCTCAAAATGGAAGGATTGCAAGCCGTCTTCCGTTTCGATACACGCGCGACCAAAGGCATCGACCGTTTGAAATATGCCACGCGCCAGCTCGTCACCGGCAGGGGAACGGGCGATAACGTGCTTCCCAATCCAATTGAGATGAGCAACATAATCATCGTGGAAGGGCGCGATCGGACCAGCGTCTTCTCCCATGGCGTTGAGCAGATCTGCCCACGTGTCCACAGCGTTTACGACGGTGTGATAGACCTCCTTGAGCAGCGCATCGACGGTGGGAACATTCTCGTTGAGGTCTGAGAGGCCGATTGCCGGCAGGCCGCCATCGGGAACCTCCGAGGGCACATAGTTCACATTGACGCCAATGCCGCAGACGGCAAAGGGCTTGCCCTCGGTGTCACGAGCCGCCTCGACCAAAATGCCGCCGAGCTTGCGTCCACGCGCGACCAGGTCGTTGGGCCATTTAAGGCGAATCTCGTTTGCAAGACCCTGCCTTTCGAGCGCTTCGAGCACCGCTAGGCCGCTGACGGCGGCAAGACCAGAGTACTTTGCAGGATTAACGCATGGACGTAGGACAATCGAAAGCAATAGGTTGCCGGCGGTTGAATCCCACTTGTGGCCGCGTCGGCCGCGTCCTGCCGTTTGCGCGCGGGCGGCAAGCCCCGTGCCGTGCGGCGCTCCCTGTTTTCCTGCCTCGAGCAGGTCATCGTTGGTCGATCCGGTTACGTCGACTATCGTTAATTGGGCATCTATAGCGGCTGCTACCTCCTTAATGAATAAGTGAATGACGCAATGGTGTCGAGAGATAGACACAATGTGAAGCCTTTGTCGCATTTGGACATTTTAATGTTAACACGTCAACAAAGCGAAGAATGCGCTATCCTCTCTTGGTCGATGTAAACACGTCAACAACTCAAAGGAGGTTAGTGATGGGTTTCACGATTCTTGGAACAGGCTCGGCGCTTCCTAAGCGCAGTGTTTCCAATGACGAGCTGTCCGAGTTCCTCGATACCTCGGATGAGTGGATTTTTACCCGCACAGGCATCAAGAGCCGCCATGTGTGCACCACCGAGTCACTCGACGACCTTGCCGTAGCGGCGAGCGAGCGGGCACTCCTGGTGTCCGGAATCAACGCGAGCCAGCTGGATCTGATCGTCTGCTCGACGACGACGGGTGACCACCTTGTTCCCGCTGAGGCATGTGCCGTCGCTGAGCGACTAGGCGCGACGTGCCCTGCCTTCGATGTCTCGGCGGCCTGTGCCGGCTTCGTATTTGCGCTCGATGTTGCCGAGGGCTATATCGCCCGGGGTCGTGCCAAGCGCGTGCTTATCGTTGCTGCCGAGCAGATGACGCGCGCGCTCGACTGGACCGACCGCGCCACCTGCGTGCTCTTTGGCGATGGGGCAGGCGCCGCGGTGATTGAGGCTGGGGGAGACAGCCCCCTTGCCGTTGAGCTTTCGACGGCGCCCGACGTCGAGACATTGCGCGTTCCCGGTCTGGTCGGCACCTCGCCGTTTAAGGCTTCCGCAGATAGCGAGAGCGTGCTGTCCATGAACGGTCGTCGTGTGTTCAAGTTCGGCGTCAATGCCATCTGCGACACGGTCCATAGGCTTGTGAGCGATGCGGGCATTTCGGTCGAAGACATCAATCATTTTGTATTCCATCAGGCTAACGAACGAATCCTGAGTCAGGCGGTCAAGCGTCTCGGCGTGCCAGACGAGCGCGTGGTTCGAACGCTGCGCGAGACCGGCAACATTTCGAGCGCCTGCATTCCCTTTGCGCTTGACCGGCTGGCACGCACCGACGCACTGAATGCGGGCGACACCATCGCCTTCGTTGGATTTGGCGCCGGCCTGGATATAGGTGGCTATCTGCTTCGTTGGAAGTAGTCGCACATAGGAAATAAAAACGCCCCTAGGGCACAAACAAAGGAGAACTACCATGGCAGATCAGAAGACCTTCGAGCGCGTTTGCGACGTTATCCGCGAGACCGCCGGCCTTGACGATGTCGAGATGAAGTCCGAGTCCACGCTCGAGGAGATTGGCCTCGACAGCCTGGGTACCGTCGAGATTCTCGTTGCCGTCGAGGACGAGTTTGGCATTGAGCTCGATACCGAGGAGAACCCCAAGACGGTCGGCGAGTTCGTCGATACGGTCGAGGCGGCATTGGAGAAGTAGTGATGCTCAAGTCTCCTCTCTGCGATCTACTCGGCATCGAAAAACCCGTGTTCCAGGGTGGCATGGCCTGGATTGCTGACGCCTCGCTGGCATCTGCCGTGTCCGAGGCGGGCGGCTTAGGGATTATCGCGGCCATGAATGCCGACGCAAACTGGCTGCGCGATCAGATTCACGAGCTGCGCGCCAAAACGGATAAGCCATTCGGCGTCAACGTTATGCTCATGAGCCCGTTTGTCGACGAGGTCGCACAAGTGGTGATTGATGAGCGGGTGCCCGTTGTGGTGACCGGCGCCGGCAATCCCACCAAGTACATGAGGACCTGGAGCGATGCGGGCATCAAGGTTATTCCCGTCGTGGCTTCGGTGGCACTGGCACGTCTCGTGGCGCGTCGCGGAGCCACTGCCGTGGTTGCCGAGGGCACCGAATCAGGCGGCCATATTGGCGAGACCTCGACGATGGCGCTTGTCCCGCAGGTTGTCGATGCGGTCGATATTCCCGTGGTTGCGGCTGGCGGTATCGCCGATGGCCGCGGTGTGGCGGCCGCCTTTATGCTCGGCGCTGCCGGCGTCCAGGTGGGTACGCGCTTTCTGGTCGCAGACGAGTGCACCGTATCGGAGCAGTACAAGGAGATGGTCCTGAAGGCCAACGACACCTCGACGCGTGCGACCGGTCGCTCGACGGGACATCCGGTTCGCGCCCTCAAGAGCCCCTTCACCAACGCCTATGCCAAGAACGAGGCGGCGGGCGCAAGCCCCGAGGAGCTCGGGGCCATGGGCACGGGTGCGCTTCGCAAGGCCGCCAAGGACGGTAATTACGAAGAGGGTTCGTATTTGTGCGGGCAGATTGCCGGCATGGTCAACGAGCGCCAGAGCGCTCGCGAAATCGTCGACGATCTGGTCGATGGCGCCGAGCACGTCCTGAAGGGTGCGTCCGCATGGGTAGCGTAGCGTTTCTGTTTGCCGGTCAGGGTGCCCAGCATCCCGCGATGGGCGTCGACCTCATCGAAGCATCGCCGGCGGCTGCCGAGGTGTTTGCCATTGCCGACGAGGTGCGCCCGGGGACCAGCGAGCAGTGCCGGAGCGCCTCGAAAGAGGAGCTCTCGCAGACCGAGAACACGCAACCGTGCGTGTTCGTTCACGACCTGGCAGCGGCTGCCGCCCTGCGTGAGCGCGGCGTGGTACCTGCCGCCTGTGCGGGTTTTTCGCTGGGCGAGGTCGCCGCGCTCACCTTTGCGGGGGCATTCGATACGCGAGCGGGTTTTGAGCTCGTGTGTGAGCGCGCGGCATTGATGGCCACGGCGGCCGAGCGTCACCCCGGCGGCATGCGCGCCGTCATCAAACTCGATGCGGCGCAAGTCGAGAACCTGGCAAAACAGGCCGGCGAGAACTGCTGGCCGGTCAACTACAACAGTCCGCAGCAGACGGTTGTTGCCGGAGCGCCTGAGGCGCTGCAGGCCCTCGACGTCCTGGTAAAAGAGGCTGGCGGTCGCGCCATGAAGGTCGCGGTGTCGGGTGCATTCCATAGCCCCTATATGGCCGAGGCGACTGAGGGGCTGGCGACGTATATCCAAGCCGGCCACGCGCTGTCTCCGCTGCTGATTCCGGTCATGGCAAACATGACGGCGGCGCCCTATCCGGCGGACCCGCGAGCGGCATCGGATGTCTTGGCCAACCAGGTGAGCCATGCCGTTCGCTGGGTCGACACGCTGCATGCTCTGCAAGATCAGGGCATCGACACGTTTATTGAGGTCGGCCCTGGTAAAACGCTGTCGGGCCTGGTCAAGCGTACGCTGAGCGACGTTCGCGTGTATTCGTGCGAAACGGCCGAGCAGGTCGCAGCTATTGCCGACGAGCTCGCATAGTCCACAGGGCTGTAACCCGAAAGGAATGACATGGGCAACTTGAACAACGGCACGCTCGAGCGCAACGACTCACGTCGCGTGGCACTGGTCACGGGCGGCTCGCGTGGTATCGGCCGCGCTTGTGCCGTGGGCCTGGCGGAGGATGGCTACGATATCGCCGTCGTCTATGCCGGCAGCGTCGATGCGGCGCGCGAGACATGCGAAGCCTGTGAGGCGGCTGGCGCCACGGCGCGCGCATATCAATGTGACGTGGCCAACCCCGATGCCGTCAACGCGTGCGTGGAGACGGTCCTCAACGACTTTGGCTCCATTTGGGCGCTTGTCAACAACGCCGGCATCACCCGCGATGGCCTGCTCATGCGTATGGGCGATGACGCCTTCGATCGCGTGCTCGATGTCAATCTCAAGGGCACGTTCAACACGACGCGTGCGCTCACCAAGACCTTTATGCGCCAGCGCGGCGGTTGCGTCATCAACATGAGCTCGGTCGTGGGCCTGATGGGCAATGCCGGGCAGGCCAACTACGCTGCCTCCAAGGCGGGTGTGATAGGGCTTACCAAAGCGGTCGCGCGCGAGCTTGCGCCCCGCGGCGTGAGGGTTAACGCGGTCGCCCCCGGGTTTGTCGAGACGGACATGACGGCAAAGCTCTCGGAGAAGGTGCGTGCGGCAACCGAGGAGCAGATTCCCCTTAAGCGCATGGCGCGCCCCGAGGAAGTGGCCGGCGTGGTGCGCTTTTTGGCGAGTGATGCGGCTGCCTACATTACGGGCGAGGTCGTACGCATTGACGGTGGAATGGCGATGTAGAAACCAGGGCCGAAGAACGGCTTGAATGAGGAGACCAAGATGGAACAGAGAGTTGCAATCACCGGCATCGGTGCCGTATCGCCGCTCGGCAACACCGCGCTTGCCACCTGGGCGGCCATGTGCGCCGGGACCTGTGGCATCGGCCCGATTACGCACTTCGATACGGATGCGTTTGCCGTCAAGGTGGCGGCCGAGGTCAAGGGCTTTGACGGCAACGACTACTTTGGCAAGCACGACGCCAAGCACCTGGACCCCTGCGTTCAGTTTGCACTGGCGGCGTCGGACGAGGCCATGCACGATGCGGGCTTTGATGTCGAAGGCGCCATCGATCGCGAGCGCCTGGGCGTTTACGTGGGGTCGGGCGTGGGCGGCATGCAGACGCTCGTCGACAACGTCCATACGATTGCCGACCGTGGGCCCCGCCGTGCATCGCCTTACATGATTGCGATGATGATCCCCAACATGGCATCGGGTAATATCGCGATTCGCCACAAGGCAAAGGGGCCGACCCTGCCCGTGGTGACCGCGTGCGCGACCTCGGCCCATGCGGTGGGCGAGGCGTTCCGCGCCATCAAGCACGGCTATGCCGACGCGATCCTCGCGGGTGGCGCCGAGGCGGCCATTATCCCCGATGCCGTTGCGGGCTTTACGTCCTGCCGCGCATTGACCACCAACCCCGATCCTGCGACGGCTTGCCGCCCGTTCGATGCAGACCGCGACGGCTTTGTGATGGGCGAGGGCGCCTGCGTGCTCGTGCTCGAGGGTATGGAGCACGCACAGGCCCGCGGTGCGCACATTTATGCCGAGGTCGTGGGCTATGGCAACACCGATGATGCCTATCACATTACGAGCCCCGACCCCGATGCCGCCGGCATTGCCCGTGCGATATCGCTGGCGGTGGCCGAGGGCGACGTCAAGCCTTCCGAGGGCCTCTACATCAACGCCCACGGTACCTCGACCAAGCTCAACGATTCGTCTGAGACAGCGGGTATTAAGCGGGCGCTCGGCGAGGATGCGGCGCGCGCCGCACACGTCTCGTCGACCAAGTCGATGACCGGCCATATGATCGGCGCTACGGGTGCCATCGAGGTCATGGCCTGCGCCATGGCGCTCGAGCAGGGCGTGGTACCCCCGACCATTAACTACCACACGTCCGATCCCGCCTGCGATCTTGATTACACGCCTAATCGCGCGGTTCGCGCCGACCTTACCTGGGCGCTTTCGACCAACCTGGGCTTTGGCGGGCACAACGCCGCCATCGCGCTGCGTAGATATGCAAGGAGCTAGAGCATGGATTCCAAAAGACTTGCCGAGATAGCCGATGTGATGGAGGACCGCGGCCTCACACGCGTGCGTGTTGAGGAGCCCGATGGCACCGCGGTCGAACTCGAGCGTGCGAGCGCCGCACAGCCGGTTGCCGTGCCCATGCCCATGCCGGGTGCCGTGACCGCTCCGGCGGTGGCTCCTGTCGCCATGCCTGCCGCCGCACCGGAACCCGCCGCGCAGACACCTGCCGCCGCGCCGGAGCCCAAGGGCACCGAGGTGACCGCTCCCATGGTCGGCGTGTTCTATGCCGCCCCGGCGCCGGGCGAAGAGCCGTTTGTGCACGTGGGCTCTAAGGTCAAGGCCGGCGAGACCCTCTGCATCATCGAGGCCATGAAGGTTCTCAACGAGGTGACGGCCGAGGCAGACGGTGAGGTGCTCGAGATCTGCGTGGCCGACGGCGACCTCGTGGAGTTTGGCAGCTGCCTCATGAGGATCGGATAGGTGATATCCATGAACAAAGAAGAGCTCAAGAGGCTGTTGCCGCATCGCGAGCCGATGCTTTTGCTCGACGAAGCCGAGCTGGTGGGCGACGAGGCCCACGGCAAGATCACGATTACGGGCGACGAGTACTTTTTGCAGGGGCATTTTCCGGGAAACCCGGTGGTCCCCGGCGTGATTCAGTGCGAGATGCTCGCCCAAAACTGCTGCGTGCTGCTGATGGGCGATGAGGAAGCGCGCGGTGCGACACCGTTCTATACGAGCCTGGACAAGGTGCGCTTTAAGCGTCCGGTGCGCCCGGGCGACACGGTGGATCTGGTGTGCTCCATCACACGTGCGCGCGGGCCGTTCCGCTTTGCGACGGGCACCGCGAGCGTCAACGGCGAGGTGTGTTGCCGCGCCGATATGTCTTTTGCACTCGTGCACGAAAGTTAAGGAAGGCTTCATGTTCGACAAAGTGCTCATCGCCAACCGCGGCGAAGTCGCGGTCCGTGTTATCCGCGCGTGCCGCGATATGGGCATCAAGACCGTCGCCGTTTATTCCACGGCCGATGCGGACGCGCTGCACGTGCAGCTTGCCGACGAGGCGTATTGCATCGGCGGCCCGCGTCTTGCCGAGAGCTACCTCAACGACGATGCCGTGCTCACCTGTGCCGTGAAGTCGGGAGCTAAGGCAATTCATCCCGGCTATGGCTTTTTCTCCGAGAAGGCGAGCTTCGTGCGCGACTGCGACAAGTACGGTCTGGCGTTTGTTGGTCCCTCGGCCGAGGTCATCGACAGCATGGGCGACAAGGACGCCGCACGCCGAACGGCTGCCGCGGCGGGCGTGCCCATCGTTCCGGGCTGCGATTTGCTCAAAAGCCCCGAGGAGGCGACGGCCGAGGCTGAGCGCATCGGCTGCCCCGTGCTCATCAAGGCGCGCGCAGGCGGTGGCGGCCGCGGCATTCGCAAGGTCGAGCGCGTGGAAGACGCGGCAAAGGCCTTTATTGAAGCACGTGCCGAGGGCGAGGCCGTTTTTGGCGACGGCGAGTGCTACATGGAGAAGTTCGTCGCGCCGGCGCATCACGTTGAGGTGCAGATTATGGCCGATAAGCAGGGCCATGTGTTTTCGCTCGGCGAGCGCGAGTGCTCGGTGCAGCGCCGCAACCAAAAGCTGATTGAGGAGAGCCCCGCGCCGTGCCTCGACGGACGCGATGATATTCGCGCGCGCATGCACAAGGCCGCGCGCGACCTGGCTCGTGCCGTTGGCTATGAGGGCGCTGGCACCATCGAGTTCCTGTATTCGGACGACGGCAATTTCTACTTTATGGAAATGAACACGCGCTTGCAGGTGGAGCATCCGGTTACGGAGTTTGTGACCGATACCGACTTGGTCAAGTGGCAGCTGCGCGTGGCAGCCGGCCAGCCTCTGCCCTTTGAGCAGGAGGATATGCCGGTCCGCAACCACGCCATGGAGTGCCGCATCAATGCCGAAACGCCGGACTTTCTGCCGTCATGCGGAACGGTCACCGCGTTGCGTGTGCCGGGTGGTCCGCGCGTGCGCTGGGATTCCGCCATGTTTACCGGTGCGAACGTTCCGCCGTACTACGACTCCATGCTTGGCAAGCTCATCGTGTGTGCGCCCACGCGTGACGGCGCCATTCGCAAGATGCGCTCGGCCCTGGGCGAGCTCGTGATTGAGGGCGTGAGCGAAAACAGCGAGCTTCAGCTCGACGTGCTGGCAAACGACGAGTTCTTGTCGGGCATGTATCACACCGATCTGATGGGGCATCTCTATGCTGATGAATAGAAAAGCGAAGACGGTCAACGTCCTCGAGGGACCGATGACCGAGTCGTGCGCCGAGTTTCCCGCGCGCCACGTGTTTATCAAGTGCCCGGAGTGCCGCCGCGTGATCGATGAGGCACGCCTACACGACAACCTCGAGGTCTGCCCTCGTTGCGGCAAACACTTTCGCGTGAGCGGTCGCGCGCGCATGCGCATGACGGTCGACGAGGGCACGTTTGAGGAATGGGATGCCAATCTGGCGTCGGAGGACTTCCTCTCGTTTCCCGGCTATGCCGACAAGCTCAAGAGCGTGAGCGAGCGTTCGGGCGAGCGCGATGCCGTTGTGTGCGGCAGGGGCAAAATCTGCGGTTGCGATACCGCGCTCTTCTTTATGGACGCCAACTTTATGATGGGCTCGATGGGCTCCGTGGTGGGCGAGAAGATCTGTCGCACATTTGAGCGTGCGACCGAGCTGGGATTGCCGGTTGTCGGCTTTACCGTTTCGGGCGGTGCGCGCATGCAGGAGGGCGTGACCTCGCTTATGCAGATGGCCAAGATTTCTGCGGCGGTTAGGCGCCACAGCGAGGCGGGCGGCCTGTATATCACGGTGCTCACCGACCCCACGACCGGAGGCGTAACCGCGAGCTTTGCCATGGAGGGCGACATTATCCTGGCCGAGCCCGATGCCCTGACGGCATTTGCCGGCCCGCGCGTGATCGAGCAGAACATGCACAAGCGCCTGCCCAAGGGATTCCAGCGCTCCGAGTTTTTGCTGGAGCACGGCTTTTGCGATGCCGTTGTTCCGCGTGGCGAGATTGCGCTCACGGTAGGCGAGCTGCTGGCGCTGCACGAAGGGCACGCGCCCGGCCTGGGGGCACCGCATGAGATCGTGCATACGGGTCGCCGCGGCAAAAAGCTGGGATACTTGTTCAAGCGCTCGGCCGCACCAAAAACCGCGCTCGAGATTGTCAAGCAGACCCGCTCGGCAGATCGCGCCACGGCGGGCGAGATGATCTCGCTGGGCCTGGATGGATTTGTGGAGCTGCACGGCGACCGCTACTTTGGCGACGACGCCGCTGTGGTGGCTGGCATTGGCTGGAAAGACGGACGCCCCGTAACGGTCATCGCCATCGAGCGCGGCACCACGACCAAAGAGCGCATGCGTCGCAACTTTGGTATGGCACATCCCGAGGGCTACCGCAAAGCGCGTCGCCTGATGCGCCAGGCCGAAAAGTTTGGTCGACCGGTTCTGTGCCTGGTCGATACTTCGGGCGCGTTTTGCGGCATCGGTGCCGAGGAACGCGGCCAGGGTGAGGCGATTGCCCAGAACCTCATGGAGATGAGCGGCCTTAAGACGCCGATTGTCTCGGTGGTGACAGGCGAGGGCGGCTCTGGTGGCGCGCTGGCGCTGTCCGTGGCCGACCGCATCCTGATGCTCTCGGGCTCGGCCTATTCGGTCGTGAGCCCCGAGGCCTGTGCGTCGATCCTGTGGAAGGATACCGAGCGCGCGAATGAGGCCGCCGAGGCGCTTAAGCTCACGGCCCCCGATCTGCTGGCGCTCGGCATCATCGACGGCATTGTTGACGATAAAGGCCTGTCGCATGAGGAGATCGCCGGTGCCGTCATGTCCTCGGCATTTGATGCCTTCGATGCGCTTGGGCAGCTCGACGACGCGACCCTCACAAACCTCCGCTACGAAAAGTACCGCGCAATCGGTCGATACCGCACGATGTAACAAAGGGACAGCCCGCATGTCATATTGGGAAAGGCATTCCATGCTACAAGTTTCTAACACCTCGTTTACAACGTCGGTTTCATCAAACGCCATGGCCGTGGTGGACTATCTGTCCAAAAGCATGATGTCGGCGCTGCCGTTTATTGTCTGCGCGGCGTTGTTCCGCACCGTCGCTGTCATTATGGGCGAAGGCATGCTGGGCCTGTGGTCTGCCGATTCCGATATCTATCGCCTGTTCTACAGTTGGCTCTATAACGCCGGCTACTACTTTTTGCCCATTTATCTTGGTTGGGCGGCCGCCCGCCAGCTCGGTTGCTCGGAGCAGCTGGGCATGATGCTGGGCGGCGTATTGATTGCACCCGATTTACTCAAGCTTGTCGATGCCGCATCGACGACGGGGGCATCGATGACTTCCGTGTATGGTCTGCTTCCCGCGCCGGTCAACGATTACACGACGACTGTTATTCCGGTTCTCATCTCGGTGCCCGTGCTATGGCGAGTGGAGTGTTTCTTTAAGCGCGTTATCCCTAAGGCCGTGGCGTTTTCGTTCGTTCCGTTTGCGACCATGCTTGTCATGGTTCCGGTTTCGCTGTGTATTACGGCGCCGGCGGGCAGCTATCTGGGCATGCTGTTGGGCCAGCTTATGTTTATGCTTGGCAATTCCGGTGGCATCGTGTCGCTGCTCACGCTCATGGGGCTTGCTGCGGGCTGGGAGTTCCTAAAGATCGCCGGCGTCAGCAACGTTGTCCTATCGCTCGCCTATGCGCAGTTTATGAGTGTGGGAACGGATTCGTGCATCCTGATCGCCGCGACGATGGCAACGTTCGCCGTTTGGGGCATGCCCTTTGGCGCGTCGCTTCGCGTTGCGGATAAGGACGAGAAGGCGCTCATGCTGGGCTATTCAATCTCGGGTGTTCTTGGCGGCGTAAGCGAGCCGGCGCTGTACGGTTGCGGCTTTAAATATGGCAGGTGCCTGACGTGCATGGCCATTGGCGGCGCCGTCGGAGGCCTTGTTGCGGCCGTGGGCCACGTTACGGCCTATACCATCGGCATGACGAATGTCCTTATGGTCATTGGCTTTGCCACGGGCGGCATCTCGAACCTGCTGTGGTGCTGCGCTGCCGGCGGTGTGGCATTTGCGGTGTCTGCGGCGCTGAGCTACTGCTTTGGCGCGGTGCCGGCGAAGGGACAGACGACGGGGGACGGAGCCGATTCACCCGAAACCTCGAAGAGCGTGGCCGAAGTAAGCGCGTAAACCTGTGCGACACAAGGACGATTCCTTTGCCATATTCCAAGGCCGTGGCCCGTGTGGGTTGCGGCCTTTTTTGTATCTGGGGGACAAAGTGGCTACACTACAATCCGTTTGAGCAATAGATATATAGGCAGTACCGTGGGGGCGGATGTAGATGGTCGAGTGGATTGTTAAGCGTGCGCAGGGCGACCGTGCGCGCGTGGGCACGTTGACGGGCGTGGTGTGTATTCTCGCCAATGTGGCACTATGCGCTGCGAAGGGCGTAATTGGCGTGCTGTCGGGATCGGTTTCGATTGTGGCGGATGCCATGAACAACCTGTCCGATGCAAGCTCGAATATCGTGAGCGTGCTGGGCTTTAAGCTGGCGAGCAAGCCGGCCGACCCCGAGCATCCTTACGGCCACGGTCGCTACGAGTATCTCTCGGGTTTGGTCGTGGCGGCGCTCGTGCTGCTTATTGGCATCGAACTGGTGAAGTCCTCGGTGGAGCGTATTGTCAACCCGGAGCCTGTCGAGTTCTCGCTTGCCCTGGTGGCGGTCCTGGCACTTTCGATGGTTGTAAAGCTGTGGATGGCGGCCCTCAACCAAAAGCTCGGCGATCGCATTGAGTCCGAGACGCTGCATGCGACCGCGCAGGATTCCAAGAACGATGTCCTTGCCACAGGCGCCGTGTTGGCGTGCGCAATTGTTTCGCAGGTGACGCACATCAATCTTGACGCATGGGTCGGCCTTGCCGTTGGCGCCTATATTGGCTGGAGCGGTTTTGAGCTCATCCAGGATACGGTGAGCCCGCTTTTGGGCCAGTCGCCCGATCCTAAGCTGGTCAAGCACATTCGAGACAAGATCATGAGCTATCCCGGCGTTTTGGGCGTTCACGATTTGATGGTTCACGACTACGGCCCGGGCAGGAAGTTTGCAAGTGCGCATGCCGAGATGGCGGCCGAGGACAGCCCGTTGGAAAGTCACGACACGCTCGATAACATCGAGCAGTCGTTTAGGGACGAAGACGGCATGATCGTTACGCTTCACTACGATCCCATCGTGACCGATGACCCCAAGCTGGCGAGCATGCGCTTGCGCATTCACGCCATGGCCCAGGAGATCGATAGCCGCCTCTCGATTCATGACCTGCGCTGCGTGCCGGGTCCTACGCACACCAACGTGATCTTTGACTGCGTGCGTCCCTCGGATCTGCAGATGAGTGCCGAAGACGTAAAGCACGCGCTGACACAACGGGTCGAATCGGAATATCCCAAGTCGATTGCCAAGATTACGATCGACGAAGACTACGTAGGGCATACCCACGAGTAAGGCTATGCCGGCAAAGCAGGTTATGCAGAAGGGGAGAGCATGAAGAAGCTGTATCTACTCCGCCACGGTCAGACGGAGTTCAACGTCAAAAAGCTGGTCCAGGGCCGCTGCGATTCACCGCTCACCGACTTAGGCCGTCAGCAAGCCGGGATGGCAGCCGCATGGCTCAAAGCCCACGGCGTCGTCCCCGACAAAGTGGTCTCATCACCCTTAGGCCGAGCCATGGACACGGCAAGTCTCGTCGCATGCGAGCTCCTCGGCCCGGACGCAGCAGCCGAGCCCTGCGAAGGCATTATCGAGCGCTGCTACGGCTCCTTCGAAGAAGGCCCGCACGGCGCGCTGCCCACCGACGTCTGGGATCCGGGCGAGGACCTGGTCCCCTTCGGAGGAGAAGGAAGCCAGGCGCTGCAAGAACGTATGGTGGATGCGCTTACCAATATCATGGGCTCCGGGGGCATCGAAACCCTTCTAGCAGTAAGCCACGGCAGCGCCAGCCGCCAATTTATCAAGGCCGCAGCCCCAGAGGACTTCGAGCTCCCAACAAAACTCCCCAACTGCGCCATCATGATCTTCGATTTCGATGAGGCAAAGCCACAAGCAGAAGGCGAACCGTCCCAATGCAAGTTCACCCTCCAGCAAATAGTGGACCCCCAACAAAGTCATTAGCCTGAGCGAGCAAGGTTTAGCAGACATCAACGTGGCGTTCCCAGTGTGCGGCGGAGGGGGCGGGCCTGAGACATATTAAGGTTGTCGCGAGTTCCGCACGAACAGGAGAGCACTTAATGTGCTCTCCGTCGTGAGCAGGACTGTAGAGCAGCAACCTTAATATGTCTCAGGCCCGCCCCCTCCGCCGCACACTGGGAACGTGCCACGCACTTTACCTGCGTAAACAATGTGAGTGAAATATGAATCTCGATGGATACGCCCGCAGCCGTGTATACTAAACAGCTGTGTGTAACCAGGGGAGTATTCTGGCTGGACAAAATGCCTGCTTAATAGGGTTGTCAGGTAGTCCGGGCGAAATACAAGGCTGGGGAGCACGTCGTGTAAGTAGTGGTCCTCTAGGGGCGTACGCTCGGTGGTGTACGCATTGTCCCAAGACCACGCGAGAGTTGGGATCATATCTTGATCAGCATGATTCTCGGCCGCAAGATTGGCATGACCCAGGTTTGGGACGAGGACGACAACGTCGTTCCCGTCACGGTCATCCAGGCTGGCCCCTGCGCTGTCTCGCAGGTTAAAACTCAGGCAACCGACGGCTATGACGCCGTCCAGATCGGTTTCGGCGACATCAAGGCCAAGAACGTGAACAAGCCCATGGCTGGTCACTTCGCCAAGGCTGGCGTCGAGCCTGTCCGCTTCCTTCGTGAGGTCCGCGTCGAGAACGGCGAGGAGCACAAGGTCGGCGAGGTCGTCACCGTCGCTGATTTCGCTGATGTCGAGAAGGTCGACGTCATCGGTACCTCCAAGGGTAAGGGCTTCCAGGGTCGCATCAAGCGCTGGGGTCAGCGCCGCGGTCCTATGACGCATGGTTCTCACTTCCAGCGTCACCCCGGTTCTATCGGTCAGTGCGCCTATCCTGCGCGCGTCCTCAAGGGCGTCAAGATGGCCGGTCACATGGGTAACGAGCGCGTTACCGTCAAGAACCTTTCCGTTGTCCGCATCGATGCCGAGCAGAACCTCATCTTGGTCAAGGGCGCTGTCCCGGGTGCCAAGAATGGTCTCGTCGCCATCCGTATGGCCTAAGGGCCCAGCCCATTTAGCCCAGCGTCATACCAAGGAGAACACTTAAATGGCAAAGTTTGAAGTAAAGAACAGCGAGGGCAAGAAGGTCGCCGAGGCCGAGCTCGCCGCTGAGGTGTACGGCATCGAGCCGAACATCCACGTTATGCACCACATCGTCAAGTGCCAGATGGCCTCTTGGCGTCAGGGCACCCAGTCCGCTAAGGGCCGCTCTGAGGTTTCCGGTGGCGGCAAGAAGCCTTGGCGTCAGAAGGGCACCGGCCGTGCCCGCCAGGGTTCCATCCGTGCTGCCCAGTGGCGTCACGGTGGCGTTGTCTTCGCCCCCAAGCCCCGTTCCTACGCTAAGCGTATGAACAACAAGGAGGTCAAGCTGGCTATGCGCTCCGCGCTGTCCGCCAAGCTGGCCGATGGCGAGCTCGTGCTCGTCGACGACTACGGCTTCGAGAAGCCTTCCACCAAGGCTGCCGTCGCCATGCTCAAGGCTCTCGGCCTTGAGGGCAAGCGTCTGACCATCATCGTTCGCGATGAGGACGTCAACGCCTACCTGTCGTTCCGCAACATTCCCAAGACGTTCATCATCACCGCTGACGAGGCCAACACCTACGATCTCGTCAACAACAACGCCGTGCTGATGCCCGCCGACATCGCCGCTCACTTCGGGGAGGTGCTTGCATAAATGACCGCCCACGAGATCATCATCCGTCCGATCGTGTCCGAGCGTTCCTTCTCCGGCATGGAGCTGAACAAGTACACGTTCGAGGTCGCCAAGGATGCTAACAAGTATCAGATCAAGGACGCTGTCGAGGAGATCTTCGGCGTCAAGGTCGTTCGCGTGAACACCCTGACGGTCAAGCCCAAGACCAAGCGCGTGCGCTATGTCGCCGGCAAGACCCGTTCTTGGAAGAAGGCCATCGTCACGCTGGCCGAGGGCGACACCATCGAGGTCTTTGGCAACCAGGCCTAAGACTCGCTGCTGTTGAGTGAGCTCATGCCTCCCAAAAAGGGGAGGCGAGAGCTCAAGGTTTTGGGCGTATAAAATGGACACGCCCGGAACCGTGTATACGTCCGGTGTCATCGCACCCGAGGCAGAACCTCGAATCCCTGTCTGCGATGGCTAACGGATTCCTATTGAAAGGGATTGTAATGGCTGTAAAGCACCTTAAGCCGACCTCCGCTGGTAGGCGTTGGCAGACGATCTCCGACTTCTCCGAGATCACCTGCACCAAGCCCGAGAAGTCTCTTCTCGAGCCCCTGCCCAAGAAGGCCGGTCGTAACAACAACGGCCGCATCACCACCCGCCACCAGGGCGGCGGCGTGAAGCGTCGTTACCGCGTGATCGACTTCAAGCGCAACAAGGACGGCGTGCCCGCCAAGGTCGCCACGATCGAGTACGATCCGAACCGTTCCGCTCGCATCGCTCTGCTGCACTACGCTGACGGTGAGAAGCGCTACATCCTGGCCCCCAAGGGCCTCGAGGTCGGTCAGACCATCATGTCCGGTTCTGACGCCGACATCAAGCCGGGCAACGCTCTGCCCCTCGCCGACATCCCCGTCGGTACGCTCATCCACGCCGTCGAGTTCCAGCCGGGCAAGGGCGCTGCTATCGCCCGTTCCGCCGGTAACTCCTGCCAGCTGATGGGTAAGGAGGGCAAGTACGCCATCGTCCGTATGCCTTCCTCCGAGATGCGCCGCATCCTCGTTACCTGCCGCGCCACCGTCGGTGAGGTCGGCAACGCCGATCACTCCAACATCGTCATCGGCAAGGCCGGCCGTAAGCGTCACATGAACGTGCGCCCGACCGTCCGCGGTACCGTCATGAACCCTGTCGACCACCCGCACGGCGGTGGCGAGGGCAAGAACCACACCTCTGGTCGTCCCTCCGTTACCCCCTGGGGTAAGCCGACGAAGGGCCTTCGTACGCGCAAGAAGAAGAAGGTCTCGAACCAGCACATCATTCGTCGCCGTAAGAAGTAATTTCGGATACCGAGTTTTAGGAGAAAGCACTTATGAGCAGAAGTCTCAAAAAGGGCCCGTTCGTGGAGACTCGCCTTCTCTCGCGTATCACCGCGATGAACGAGGCTGGCAAGAAGGACGTCGTGAAGACCTGGTCCCGCGCGTCCACCATCTTCCCCGAGATGGTTGGTCACACCATCGCCGTCCACGACGGCCGCAAGCATGTGCCCGTGTATGTTACCGAGTCCATGGTTGGTCACAAGCTCGGCGAGTTCGCGCCGACTCGTACGTTCCGTGGCCACAAGGCCAAATAGGGGGTTAACCGTAAATGGCAACTAAGTCTATTGAAACTGAGGCCACCGAGGTTCGCGCCGTCGCTAAGTACGTGCGTGTTTCCCCCAGCAAGGCCCGCCTGGTGGTCGATCTGATCCGCCGCAAGCCTGTCGCTCAGGCCTTCGACATCCTCCACTTCTGCGACCGCGCCGTCGCCGTGGATGTCGAGAAGGTTCTCCGTTCCGCCGTTGCGAACGCCGAGAACAACAACGGTCTGCGTGCCGACAACCTGGTTGTCGCCGCTGCCTATGTTGACGAGGGTCCGACGCTTAAGCGCATCCGTCCCCGCGCCAAGGGTTCCGCTTCTCGCATTCTGAAGCGTACTTCCCACATCACCGTCGTCGTTGCTCCTCGAAAGGAGGCGTAAAGCTGTATGGGTCAGAAAGTCTACCCCACCGGCTTCCGTCTTGGCATCACCGAGAACTGGCGCTCCCGCTGGTTCGCAGAGAAGGATTACGCTAAGACCCTCGGTAACGATCTCGAGATCCGCAAGTACCTCGAGAAGCGTCTTTCCCGCGCAGCTGTCTCCCGCGTCGAGATCGAGCGCGCTGGCGACAAGGTGAAGGTCATCATCCTCACCGCTCGCCCTGGCGTTGTCATCGGTAAGAAGGGTGCCGAGATCGATACCCTCCGCACCGAGCTCGAGAAGGTTGCTGGCGTCTCCAAGGGCCAGCTCTCCGTCGACGTTGTCGAGATCAAGCGCCCCGAGCTCGACGCCAACCTCGTTGCTCAGTCTATCGCCGAGCAGCTCGAGGGCCGCGTTGCCTTCCGTCGCGCCATGCGCAAGGCTGTCCAGTCCGCCCGCAAGGCCGGCGCTAAGGGCATCCGTATCCAGTGCTCCGGTCGTCTCGGCGGTGCCGAGATGGGCCGTCGTGAGTGGTACCGTGAGGGTCGCGTGCCTCTGCACACCCTCCGTGCCAAGATCGACTACGGCACGGCTGTCGCCAGCACCACCATGGGCGCTTGCGGCGTGAAGGTCTGGATCTACCTGGGCGAGAAGCTCCCGGGCCAGCCTGTTCCCAACCCTGCACTCGAGGGCTCTTCCCGTCCTCGTCGTCGTAACTCCGAGAGGAGGGGTCAGTAGTGCTTGCCCCTAAGCGTATTCTTCACCGCAAGGTGCAGCGTGGCTCCATGAAGGGCCAGGCCAAGGGTAATACCGAGCTGCATTTCGGCGAGTTTGGTATCCAGGCTCTCGAGGCCCATTGGATCACCAACCGTCAGATCGAGGCCGCTCGTATTGCCATGACCCGCTACATGAAGCGTGGCGGTCGTGTCTACATCACGATCTTCCCCGATAAGCCCATCACCAAGAAGCCTGCCGAGACTCGCATGGGTTCTGGTAAGGGTAACCCCGAGGAGTGGGTGGCCGTCGTCAAGCCCGGCCGCATCATGTTCGAGGTCAAGGGCGTGCCCGAGGAGGTCGCTCGCGAGGCTCTGCGTCTTGCACAGCATAAGCTTCCCATCAAGACCAAGATTGTTGCTGCCAAGAACGCTGAGCAGCGCATCGAGAAGGAGATGGCTGAGGAGGCCGCTCTCGAGGCCAAGTGGGCTGCTGAGGACGCCGCCGCCGCCAAGGAGGAGAACTAATGAAGCCCGCAGAGATTCGTGAGCTCTCGGACGCTCAGCTCGTTGAGAAGCTGAAGGAAATGCGCGCCGAGCTCTTTAACCTTCGTTTCCAGATGGCCACCAGCCAGCTGGACAACACCGCTCGCGTCAACACCGTGAAGAAGGACATCGCTCGCGTCCTCACGGAGCAGCGCGCCCGCGAGATCGCAGCGGAGAAGTCCGCTGTCGCCGAGTAGGACCTAAGGAGAGAACATGACTGATTCGCGTAACTCGCGTAAGGTCCGTACGGGTGTCGTTACCTCCGTCTCCGGTGCCAAGACCATTGTTGTCACCATCACCGAGCACAAGCGTCACCCCAAGTACGGCAAGATGATGACCAGCTCCAAGAAGCTGCACGCTCACGACGAGGAGTGCACGGCTGGCGTGGGCGATACCGTCCGCGTTATGGAGACCCGTCCTATGTCCAAGATGAAGCGTTGGCGCCTCATCGAGGTCGTCGAGCGCGCTAAATAAGCAGTCGCTCTTACGACTTGTACGTTTCCGAAGATGTGCGTATGCCTGGCTTGCATACCACGGGCCGTATAAAGGCTGCGCACCTCTCTTCGGTTCTTAGTTCGGAGGAACATCTACCATGATTCAGATGCAAACCATGCTGAACGTCGCCGACAACTCCGGCGCTCGCAAGATTCGCTGCATCAAGGTGCTTGGCGGTTCCAAGCGTCGTTATGCAGGCATCGGCGATGTGTTCATCGGTGCTGTCCAGGAGGCTACCCCTGGCGCCAACGTCAAGAAGAAGGACGTTGTCCGTTGCGTCGTCGTTCGCACCGTTAAGGAGATCCGCCGCAAGGATGGCTCCTACATTCGCTTTGATGAGAACGCCTGCGTTGTCATCAACAACGATGGTTCGCCCGTCGGCACCCGTATCTTCGGGCCTGTCGCTCGCGAGCTTCGTGACAAGAAGTACATGAAGATCGTCTCGCTCGCTCCCGAGACCCTGTAGTTAGGGGAGATATATGTATATCAAGAAGGGCGATAAGGTCCAGGTTCTCTCTGGTAAGGATCGCGGCAAGCAGGGCGTTATCCTGCGTGCTCTCCCCGCCGAGAACAAGGTCGTTGTCGAGGGCGTTTCGGTCGTCAAGAAGGCCGTCAAGCCCAACGCTGCCAACCAGCAGGGCGGCATCGTTTCGCAGGAGGCTCCCATCGACGCCTCCAACGTCAATCTCGTTTGCCCCGAGTGCGGTAAGGTTACCCGCGTCGGTCACGAGAAGGACGGCAAGAACAAGCTGCGCGTCTGCAAGAAGTGCGGCCACAAGTTCTAAGCTGCCCGCAACATCAAGTTGCTAGCAAAGGCCCGGATGCTCCACGGCACCCGGGTCTTTTTCTATCCCTACTCATTGGGGACAGACTTAAATGAGTGGCCGTTGAAATGCCGGCACCTGGGGGCGTTCATTTTCTGTCGGCAGCTGGGGACGACCATTCATTGGGGACAGACTTAAATGACCAGTCGTTGGGGGGACAGTCTCTATGTGCCGGCAGTTTGGGACGATCCTTTGATGTCTGATGCCCCCAGAGGAGTGAAGTAATACAGCTGGGTCTGTCTTTTAGGGCTTTGGTGTTCCGCCCCTTTATGTTTCACAAGGATCGTCGCATGCGCATTTACGCGCATAGCCTTGCGCGACAATGCGCATAGCCGCGCAAACATCTGCCAACTATGGCTAAATAATGACCGATAAGCAAATAAATACGCAAACACGAGCAGATACGCGCGCAATTGTGCGACTATAGGTTTGTTAGAAATGAAGGACTTCCGATGACTCAGGAGGCACATCATGGCAGATTCCAAACAGGCTCCGCTCGACGCCGAGGCAGCCGCAAAGGCGGCGTTTGCCTCGGTCCAGAATCAGCCGTTCCCAAACGACATCTTTACGGCTCCCGAGCTTCGTTGGGCTGTAATTGGGTGTGGCGTTATCGCCAACCAGATGGCTCAGTCTCTCGCCCTTGCCGGCCGAAAGCTCGCGGGCGTTGCCAACCGCACGCTGTCCAAGGCTCAGGCTTTTGCAGAGCAGTATGGCGTTGAGAAGGTCTATGGCACGGTCGAGGATCTCTACGCCGATCCGGACATTGACGCAGTCTATATCACCACGCCGCACAACACGCATATCACCTATCTGCGAGCCGCTCTGGCAGCTGGCAAGCACGTGCTCTGCGAGAAGGCCATTACCCTCAATTCCGCCGAGCTTGACGAGGCCCGCGCCATTGCCGACGAGCACAACGTGGTCCTTATGGACGCCACCACGGTGCTTCACATGCCCTTGTATCAGGAGCTGCGTCGTCGCATGGATGTCGGCGAGTTCGGCCGCATGAATCTCGCTCAGCTCAACTTTGGCAGCTATAAGGAGTACGGCGACCTGACCAACCGCTTCTACAACCGTAGCCTTGCCGGTGGCGCCATGCTCGACATTGGCGTGTATGCGCTCTCCGTTATGCGCCTCTTTATGGCGAGCCAGCCCGCTGAGGTTGTCTCGCTGGGCAACACCTGTGAGACCGGTGTCGACGTTGCGGGCGGCATTGTCTGCCGTAACGCCGAGCAGCAGCTGGGTGTTGTGAGCCTTACGCTCCACTCCAAGCAGCCCAAGCGCTCGGTCATCAGCTTCGACAAGTGCTATATCGAGGTCAACGAGTATCCGCGCGCCGATCACGCGACCATCGTGTGGACTGTGGACGGCCACCGCGAGGAGGTCCACGCCGGCACCGAAGCTTACACCCTTTGCTATGAGATGGCCGATCTTGAGAAGGCCGTTGCCGGCGACGACTCCAAGCGCGAGCTGCTGGATTATGCTTCTGATGTTATGGAGCTTATGACCAAGCTCCGCGCCGATTGGGGAGTCGTGTACCCCGAGGAGGAGTAAGCGATGCTTGCGGAAGATAGGCTCAATGCGATCGTGTCGATGGTGCAGCAGGCCGGCTCGGTTACCGTGCCGGAACTTGCCGAGGCCCTGGGCGTGACACCGTCCACCATTCGCCGTGACTTGCAAACGCTCGACCGCGCGCACCGTATCGCCAAGGTGCACGGAGGTGCGACGAGTCTGGAGCGCGCGCACGTGACGCGCGACTTGACGATCAGCGAACGCAGTGATCTCCATAACGATGACAAGGAGCGCATCTGTGCTCGTGCCGCGGCCCTGGTGGAGCCCGATAGCTTTGTGTATATCGATTCGGGCTCAACGACCCTCAAGCTCATCGAGCATCTTCCGCGTCTCGACGGCGTCACCTATGTGACCGATTCCGTGCTCCATGCTCAGCACCTTGCTTTGCGCGGCATGCGTACCGTGGTGCTGGGCGGCGAGCTCAAACCCGAGACCGAGGCGCTCGTTGGCCCCGATGCCTTGGCAACCCTGGACCGCTATAACTTCAACTGCGGCTTTTGGGGATCCAACGGCATCGCGGCCGAGCAAGGTCTCACCACACCGGATATCGAGGAAGCACAGGTCAAGCGTATCTCGATGCGCCATACCGCCAAACGCTTCGTAATCTCGGACGCCAGTAAATTTGGCATGGTGGCGCCCGTCAAGTTCGCGGACTTCCGCGACGCAACGATTATTACCGCAGGCGATGTCCCCGCCAAGTACCGGGCAATGGACAACGTCATCACGGTCTAACAGCAGGGGACGGGCTAAGGCCAAAACCACCGCAAAGGGGCGGGAACCTTTGTGGTGGTTTTGACGTTTGCCCAGATAAAACCTGCCAAAATAAACCTGTCCCTTTTCGGCAGGTTTTAGGGCTCCCAGGGGCAGGGGGCTTCGATGTGGATGTGCTCACCGGTTACGGGATGCGTAAAGGACACGCTGTGGGCATGGAGCATCAGGCCGCAGGGGCGCGGCGTTCCGTACAGGTCGTCGCCAACCAGGGGATGACGCTCGCTCGCCAGGTGCACACGGATTTGGTGTTTGCGGCCGGTGAGCAGCTCGACATCGATATACGAGCGTGTGGGCAGGCCACGACGGCTCTTAAGACGCTTGAGCACCTTCACGCGCGTCTGAGACGGCTTGCCGCTGGCGCCAACGCGCATCTTGCGGCTATCGTGACGGTCGCGGGCGATGGGCTTGTCGATGAGCTTTTCGTCCCAGTCGATCTTGCCCTCGGCGAGCGCGAGGTAGTGCTTTTCGAAAGCGTGGTCGATGACCATCTGGTCAAAGGCAGGTTGCGTCTGCTTGTCGAGCGAGAACAGCACCACGCCGGTGGTGTCACGGTCCAGACGGTTGAGCGGCTGCATGTCGGTCGCGGCAAAGCCGTCGCCCATCGCCAGCAGCAGGTCGCTGGCGTAGTCGGTGAGCGTGCGCTCGCCGGTGCCGTCGCCGTGGACGATCATGCCGGCGGGCTTGTCGATGGCCATGAGCCAGGCGTCGCAGTAGAGGACTTGAGGTTCTTCGTTCACGTGTAAGCCTTTCGGTTAGCTGATTCCCACAAACATGCAGCCCGAGGTCGCCCCGCGCAGACGGGCGGCGGGCTTGCGGCCGGCCTGCGCGGCCTCGACGGCACGACGGACGCGGGCGACGGCACGGCCCACCTCATCCGTCTCGAGCAGCGTTCCGTCCACCATGAGACGACGCACGCCGGCATCGAGCAGCTGAGGAACCTGCGGCGTGAGGTCGATGGGGTAAGCATCGTACAGGCGAGAGCGGCCGTGGATGTCGGTACGCACCGGCATGACCTTTCCGTCGATATTCTTGAGCGAGAGCTTGCGGACACGCAGGCGGCAGTTGGCGCAATCGTGGATGCAGCCGTTGGCAACCTGCAGAATGCAATGCTCGCTTGTCATGACGCGCGGCCGGCCAAAGACGGTGATGCCCAGAGTCGCGGGCGCGGCGGCGCCGAGCGAGACAATCTCGTCGAGTGTGATCTCGGGCGAGAGCCAAAACGCACCGGCTCCGCGCTCGGCAAGCGCCTCCATGCAGGGCGTGTTGTGCACCGGCAGGCAAGAGCGAATCTCGGCCGTGGCGCCAACCTGGGCGGCCAGGGCAAGCTCAGAGATGTTGCCAATAGCGACCGTGGCGCCGGCAACAACCCACGGGTCGACGCGCTCGTGGTCAACGGCACGGCAGACCTCGTCGAGCACGGGCACGATGCCCTGCTCAAACGCATCGGCGGGGGAGAGCTCGGCCGCATCGAGCGCGTCGGTGGTCATGTAGATGCGCGTTGCACCCTCCGCTCGCGCTGCCTCGGCGGCCTCGAGCGAGGTGACGGTGGCGCAGATCTGCGGCTCGTCGCGGTAGTGCTCGGGCATGGGCCGCGTACATTTGTCGAGCACCGGCAGCTCGAGCGTGCGGGCACGCTCGTCATACGGTGCCAGAATGGCCTCCTCCAGCGCCTTGCAGGCGGCGGCGCGCACCTTGTGCACAGCGGAGAAGCCCATGCCGCAGCCCTTATCGAGCGCCACATCAAAGCTCGCGGACTCAAAGGGCGAGGACCCCATGCGGCCCACATGCTCTACCAGATCGGACGCCTCGACCGCGCGGGTCTTGGCGGCCTCGACGGTAAAGCCCGTGGCCGTGGCCGTAAGCGAAGGGGCGTCGCAGCAAGTAAGCGTGACGGCAAACGGTTCGCCCAAACGCGCCACAACGGTTACATCAACGGCGCGGCGGCGCAGCACATCGCGCTTGAGCGCGGCGCCGGCAGCGTCAATGGCGCGCTGGCTTCGAATCACGCGCACGCGGCAGCCCTCGGGCATGCTGCGAGGCACGCGGCACTCGATGATGTCACCGGCGGCGGCATCATCGGCGGCAATGGTGGTCAGGAACTGGTCAAACTCGTTATCGTGGCGAAGCTCCAGCAGGTCGCCCTTGCCCACGGGCTCAAACAACTCAATGCGGGCGATGGCGGCGCGCCGACGGCGGTCGTCGGGCTTGAGGCCGCGCACATCGCGGTTGGCCGGGCGGCTGCCCAGCACCGTGCCCACGATCTGGCCGCGGTTGTTGGAGCGCTCGTAGCTCATCATCTCGTCACCCGAGGTACCGTCTTGGTAGGCGTGCGTAAAGTCGCGGTTAAAGCAGCGCTTGAGCTGTCGCTGGCGGGCTGCATCCTCATCCTTGGAGGTCGAAACATCGGCCAGCATGTCATCAATCTGATGACGATACACGTCGACGATGGAGTACACGTAATCGGGGGCCTTCATGCGGCCCTCGAGCTTGAGCGATGCGGCGCCGGCGTCATACAGACGGCGAACAAGCTGCGAAGTGTTGGTGTCGCGCGGGCATAGCGCACGCTCGCGACCGGCAGGGGAGAGCGAGCGGCCGTTCTCGTCGATCAGCTCGTAGGGCAGGCGGCAGGGCTGGGCGCACATGCCGCGGTTGGCCGAGCGGCCCGCCATGGCAAAGCTCGAGAGCAGGCACAGGCCCGAGTAACAAAAGCAGATGGCACCGTGGCTAAAGACCTCGAGGTCCACATCGGGTGCGGCGTCGTGGATGGCGACGATCTCGTCAATGGAGAGCTCGCGCGACAAGGTCACTCGGTCGGCGCCCTGCTCACGGCACCAAAGGGTTCCGCGGTCGTCGTGGATGTTTGCTTGGGTTGAGATGTGCGTCTCGATGCCGGGCATGGTGCGCTTGACTTCAAAGAACAGACCCCAGTCCTGGATAATGAAGGCGTCGGCGCCCAGCGTTGAGCAGCGATAGATGAGTTGCAGCGCATCGTCCATCTCGGACTGCTTGATGACGATGTTGACCGTGACGTAGACGCGCGACCCGGCTAGATGTGCGGCGCGGCAGGCTTGCTCAAAGGTCTCGTCGGTAAAGTTGGTGGCCTTGCGGCGGGCGTTGAAGCTGCCCATGCCGCAGTAGATGGCGTCTGCCCCGGCGGCGAGTGCGGCGGCAAAGGGCTCGGGTCCTCCGGCGGGCGCTAAAAGCTCGGGTCTGCGGTTGGTGGTTCGACTGGCGGTTGCGGTCATATCCTGCCTTTCAAAATGCTCAGATACTCAAAAGTATAGTGGCGTCGCTGCGGTGGGCGACGCCCGCAGCCTAAGCAGGACAAAGTCTTCAGCAGCTTGGACTGGCTGCTCCACATGAGAACCGTTCAGCGGTTCGGGGAAACCGTTGGGCGATAAAATATTCTCGCAACGTGATAATAATCTTGCATCGCGCGGAAACCTTGAGTACTATCCCAATCAAGCGCGGTGTTCAGACCGAACTGTGCCTCCCGGTGTGAACACCGCGCTCACGCTCTCTCAATTGATCGTAAGGAGAAAAACATGAGCAAGACCGTCGTGTCTTCCGATAACGCACCCGCAGCCATCGGCCCGTATTCCCCCGGTATCCAGGCCGGCAACATGGTGTTCCTGTCCGGCCAGCTGGGCATCGATCCCGCGACTGGCAAGATGCCCGAGGGCGTCGAGGCCCAGGCCAAGCAGTCCCTCGCCAACGTTGAGGCCCTGGTGACCGCTGCCGGCGCTACCTTTGCCGATGTCGTCAAGACCACGGTCTACCTGGCCGACATCGCCGACTTCGCTGCCGTGAACGAGATCTACGCTTCCAAGTTCGAGGCTCCGTTCCCCGCGCGCAGCGCTTTCCAGGTTGCCGCTCTTCCGGCCGGCGGTCTGGTCGAGATCGAGGTCGTCGCCGCTCTCTAAGGCGTTGGCCACAACTAAACATGACATGCAAAAAGACCCTGCAGCGCGTGCGAGCTGCAGGGTCTTTTATCAAGTGACGGATCGCTTGTGGAGCCGCGCTCCATTTTGCCCGTTAGCCTTCCTTGCGGACTTTTTGCAGGTAGCGGTAGACGCTGGGCTCCGAGATGCCCAGCGCGGTGGCGGCGCAGGACACGGCGCCCTTGAGCATGAACACCCCGTTGCCGTTGAGGTGGCGAATGACGTCCACGCGGTCGCTCTGACCAAGCGACGCCACATCCAGCCCGCGCGCGCTCAGCAACTCGGCAATGCTGCGGTCGATGAGCTCCTGTGTAGACTCCGAAAGACTTTCGACCTCGATAGACGCGGGCTCCGCCTGCCTTGGCACAGCGTCGAAGCAGGCCATGAGCTGCTGAGCCATGGCGTTGATGGAGCGTACCGTGGAAAGATCGGTGTTGACGCAGAGCATGCCGACGATCTCGTTATCCTCGCGGATAAAGTACGTCGCTGACTCCAACGTCTTGCCGCCGGCACCGCGCCCCTCGTAGCCCGTAATAAACGGCAGGTCGCGATACTTGGCGTCGTGCATGATCTTGAGTGCCAGATCGGTGGCGGGACCGCCGACCTTGCGGCCGCTCACGATGCCGTTGCGAATATCAACGATGGCGTGGTCGGGATCCGAGAAATCGTGCAGCACGATTTCGCTGTTTTTGCCGAGTACCTGCTCCAGAAAATCGACCATCGGCAAAAAGCGACGTACGGTCTCGTTCACGGGCAACTCCTTTGGGTGAAATCGGAAATGTTCATAACAATTTTTTCTCATGGTAACACGGTGTCTATTGATTCACATATTCGCAGGTACATTGCGTAATACGGACGAGCGGTAGGAATTTGGCGGTAAACGGTCGACCAAAAGAAAAGTTAGATGCTATTTTGACAGGACACTTTCCTGACCTGCGGAAATGCATTGTCTCAGCTCAAGAATAGTCTGATAACAAAAAATTATTATTGAGAATGAGAAAAATCTTTAATACGATATGCAACGAAGGCACAACCTCACCCCCGCACTGCGTCACAATAGAGCGCTAGATGCGAAAACAACTACTTCGAGGATTGGTGGTCAAATGGCCCAGGAGACGGTTACGAACGGCACTGAAGCCCTGTTCACTCGCGAAGGCATGCCGCCCGTTACGGAAATGATTCCGTGTGCCCTTCAGCATGTGCTGGCATCGTTTGCCGGCATCATTACCCCGGCGGTCATCATGGCCGGCGTCTACGGCTTTAATAGCCAGCAGAGCACCGACATCATTCAGGTTGCGCTCATTCTTTCGGCAATCGACACGGCCCTTCAAGCCTTCGCTCCCTTCCGTCGCATCGGCGGCGGCCTGCCCATCGTCATGGGCGTTTCGTTCGCGTTCCTGCCGGCCCTGCAGGCCATGGGTGCCTCGGGCTTTAGCTTTGGTGCGCTGCTGGGCGGCGAGATTGTCGGCGGTGCCGTCGCGGTCCTCTTTGGTCTGGCCTACAGCAAGATTAAGTGGCTGTTCCCGCCCGTCGTGACCGGTACGGTCATCTTCTCCATCGGCGTTTCGCTGTATCCCACGGCCGTCAAGTATATGGCCGGCGGTATGGGTACGCCGCTGTGGGGCACCCCGCAGGCCTGGTGCGTCGCTCTTATCACCTTCGCCGTGGTCTTTGCGCTCGCCAACTTTGGCAAGGGCACGCTCAAGCTGGGATCCGTGTTCTTTGGCATGATCGTTGGCATGATTGTCTCCATCCCCTTTGGCATGATCGACTTCTCCAGCGTCGCCACCGCTCAGGTCTTCGCCCTTCCCAAGCTCATGCCCTACGCACTCGAGTTTGATCCCGAGGTCTGCATTACCCTCGCCGTCGTGTTCCCCATGGTCGCCATCCAGGTTATCGGCGACGTCTCCGCTGCCTGCCTGGGCTCCATCGACCGTATGCCCACCGAGCGCGAGCTTTCCGGCGCTATCGTGTCCCAGGGCCTCACCTCTATGGTCGGCGGCCTGCTGGGCGGTCTTCCCACCAGCGCCCTTGGCCAGAACGTGGGCATCATCTGCTCCAACAAGGTCGTCAACAAGTGGGTCTTTGTGATCATCGCGGCCGTCTTTGCCATCGCCGGTCTGTTCCCGCAGCTCTCTGCCGTCCTTTCCGCTATCCCGCAGCCCGTCATCGGCGGCGCGACCGTCGGCGTCTTTGGCACCATCACCATGAACGGCGTGCGCATGTTCACCCGCGAGGGCCTCACGCAGCGCACTACCACCATCGTCGGTACCTCCGTCGTCTTTGGCCTGGGTATCTGGATGGCCAGCGGTTGCCTTGCCGGCGAGGGTATGCCCACCTGGGTTTCCACCGTCATCGGCTCCAATGCCGTAACCCCCACCGCCATCATGGCCATTGTCCTTAACCTGATCCTTCCGCAGACGCCGGTCGTGGCCCAGCACATCGATGCTGCCAAGGACGCTGCCGTGGATCTGGTCTTGCCCGAGAGCAAGAAGTAACCAATTCGGTGCTATTCGTCGGCGGACGCATCGCCTCGTCCGCCGACGTCATGCGGCGCCAAGCCGCACTTCAAAGGGTTTGTCCCTTTGGTGAAGCGTTGACGGGAGAGGGCCCGTTTCCGGTGTAGGCCGGCGCTTCGCACTCCGCCATGTCAGAGGTGTCAAACCCCGCCTCTGATGTCGAAGGGAGCATCCATGCTTCTGGTCGCTAACGGTTCCGTCTTTACCCGCAACGCTCAGACCCCGTTTATTCCAAACGGTGCGGTCGCCATTGACGGAGATACGATCGTCGAAGTGGGCCCCGAGTGCGAGCTCAAGGCCAAGTACCCGGATGCCGAGTACGTCGACGCCCAGGGCAACCTCATCATGCCCGGACTCATCAACTGCCACACCCACATCTATTCGGGTCTAGCCCGCGGCCTTGCCATCAAGGGCTGCAACCCCACCAACTTCCTGGAGAATCTTGAGCAGCAGTGGTGGAAGATCGACGACAACCTGACGCTCGACGGCACCAAGGCCAGCGCCTATGCCACGATCTTGGACTCCATCCGCGACGGCGTCACCACGATCTTCGATCACCATGCGAGCTTCTGTGAGATCCCGGGTAGCCTCTTTACCATTAAGGACGCAGCTCAGGAGCTGGGCATGCGTTCGTGCCTGTGCTACGAGGTCTCCGATCGCCGCGGCCAGGAAAAATGCGACCAGGCCATTGCCGAGAACGCCGAATTTGCCCAGTGGGCCGCCAAGGAGCGTCGCGATAACGACAACCATATGATCGCCGCCATGTTTGGCGGACATGCCACCTTTACGCTTTCGGACGAGACCATGGATAAGATGGCCGAGGCCAACAACGGCCTGACCGGCTTCCACATCCATGTGTGCGAGGGCATGAACGACGTGTGGGATTCCCGCCTCAACCGCGGCGGCATCAGCCCCGTCGAGCGCCTGCTGCAGCACAACCTGCTGGGTCCCGACACCATGCTGGGCCACTGCATCCACGTGACGCCTGCCGAGATGGATATCGTCAAGGAGTCCGGCACCTGGCTCGTCAACAACCCCGAATCCAATATGGGCAACGCCGTGGGCTGCGCCCCCGTGCTCGAGTTCTTCCGCCGCGGCATCCCCGTGTGCATGGGCACCGATGCCTACACCCACGATATGCTCGAGAGCCTCAAGGTCTTCCTGATCATTCAGCGTCACAACGCCGCTATGCCCAACGTGGGCTGGTGCGAGGCAATGACGATGCTGTTCGAGAACAACGCCAAGATGGCCAGCAAGTACTTCGATCGCAAACTCGGTGTGCTCGAGGCCGGCGCTGCCGCCGACGTCATCGTCATGGACTACAAGCCCTTTACGCCGCTGAGCGAGGAGAATATCGACGGCCACATGCTCTTTGGCATGATGGGCAAAAACTGCCGCACCACCATCATCAACGGCCGCATCCTGTACAAGGATCGCGAGTTCGTTGGCATTGATGAGGAAAAGATCAACGCGTGGACCATGGCTGAGTCCAAGAAGCTCTGGAGCACGCTCAACGATCGCACCTACTAATTTCAAGTAGATTCACGCGCGTCGGATGTTTCGCCGCATTCGACGCGCGTATAGGCGGCCTCCGCGGGGTCGCCGGCGCCGTGCTAGCGCTACACCGTATTTGCGCCCGCCGCGCGGTCTCGCCGGGCGTTACAGAGAGGAGCTCATTATGAGCGACATCATGAGGCCGATCCCGTTTTCGCAGCTGATGAACTGGATCATCGAGGAGCACAAGACCCAGGACGCCATCTTTGGCGTGCGTAAGATGGTCACGACCAACCAGGAGGGCGCGCTTCCCATTTTTGACGAGCGCATCGAGACTCCGTTTGGCCCGGCCGCCGGCCCCAACACGCAGCTGGCCCAGAACATCGTGGCATCCTACGTGGCCGGCTCCCGCTTCTTTGAGCTCAAGACCGTTCAGGTTATGGACGGCGAGGAGCTCTCCAAGTGCGTCAACAAGCCCTGCATCGTGGCGCAGGACGAGTGTTACAACTGCGAGTGGTCGACCGAGCTCGAGGTTCCGCAGGCTTTTGCCGAGTACGTGAAGGCATGGTTCGCCTGCCACCTCATCGCTCGCGAGTACGGCCTGGGCAGCCCGGATGGCTTTGTCTTTAACATGTCCGTGGGCTATGACCTCGAGGGTATTAAGAGCCCCAAGGTCGATGCCTACATCGAGGGCATGAAGGACGCCAGCGGCTCCGACGTCTGGAACGAGTGCCGCGCATGGGCGCTCGCCAACCTGGACAAGTTTGAGCATGTCGACGCCGCGTTTGTCGAGTCCATCCCGGCACGCGTCTCCAACTCCATCACCGAGTCCACGCTGCACGGCTGCCCGCCCGCCGAGATCGAGCGCATCGCGACCTATCTGATCACCGAGAAGGGCCTCAACACCTACATCAAGTGCAACCCCACGCTGCTGGGCTATGAGTTTGCCCGCCAGCGTCTGAACGAGCTGGGCTTTGACTACATCGTCTTCGACGATACGCACTTCCGCGAGGACCTGCAGTGGGCCGACGCCGTGCCCATGTTCGAGCGCCTGATTGCCCTGTGCGCCGAGCACGGCCTGGAGTTTGGCGTCAAGCTGACCAACACGTTCCCCGTTGACGTGACCAGGGACGAGCTGCCTTCCACCGAAATGTACATGTCGGGCCGTTCGCTGTTCTCGCTGACCATCGAGGCCGCCCGTCGCATTACCGAGCAGTTCGATGGCAAGCTGCGCATCAGCTACTCTGGCGGTGCCACGGTCTACAACATCCGCGCCCTGTACGATGCCGGCATTTGGCCCGTTACTCTGGCGACCGATGTGCTCAAGCCCGGTGGCTACGAGCGCTTTAGCCAGATGGCAGGCGAGTTTACCGACCTGGATGGTAAGCCGTTCGCGGGCGTCTCTCTCGAGGCCGTGACTGCGATTCAGACCGATTCGCTCACCAACCCGCTCTACAAGAAGCCGCTACGCCCGCTGCCCGACCGCAAGGTCGCCGGCAAGAGCCCGCTTTCCGACTGCTTTACCACGCCGTGCCGTACGAGCTGCCCCATTCAGCAGGACATTCCCGCCTACTTGGCGGCTGTTGACGAGGGCCGCTACGAGGACGCGCTCAACATCATCATCGAGCGCAATGCCCTGCCGTTCATTACCGGCACCATCTGCCCGCATCCCTGCGGCCGTGCCTGCGAGCGTGCATTTTACGAGCCCGAGGGCGCCCAGATTCGCGCCAGCAAGCTCAAGGCCGCCCGTGAGGCCATGGCCGCCGTGCTGCCCAAGCTGCGCGCCCAGGCCATCGCAAACGACGGCGACCGCAACGTTGCCGTTATCGGCGGCGGCCCGGCCGGCCTGGCGACCGCGTTCTTCCTGACGCGTGCCGGCGTGCCCGTCACCATCTTTGAGGCTCGCGATTCGCTCGGCGGCGTGGTTCGTCGCGTCATCCCCGAGTTCCGCATTGCGAGCGACGATATCTCCCACGATGCCGAACTCTGTCTGGCCTTTGGCGCCAAGGTACAGCTCAACGCCCGCGTGGAGTCCATCGACGAGCTCAAGGCCCAAGGCTTTACCGACGTGGTCGTTGCCACCGGTGCCTGGATGCCCGGCTCTGCGGGCCTGGGCGAGGGCGCCGAGCTCGACGTGCTGGAGTTCCTCGAGGCCGCCAAGAAGGGCGAGAAGCTCGAGCTGGGCGAGGACGTCGTGGTCATTGGCGCCGGCAACACCGCCATGGACGCGGCCCGCGTGGCCAAGCGTCTGGCTGGCGTGAAGAACGTGCGCCTGGTGTATCGCCGCACCAAGAAGCAGATGCCCGCTGACGAGGAAGAGCTTGATCTTGCTCTTGCCGACGGCGTTGAGTTCTGCGAGCTGCTGGCGCCCAAGGCGCTCAACGGTGCCGTGCTGACCTGCGACGTTATGGAGCTTGGCGAGCCGGATGCAAGCGGCCGTCGCAGCCCTGTCGCCACGGGCGAGACCGTCGAGCTTTCCGCCACCACGGTGATCTGCGCCGTGGGCGAGGGCATCGATGCCAGCCTGTACGATGCCGCGGGCGTCGAGCACGACCGTCGCGGCCGCCTTGCCGCCACCTCCACTGGCGTCGAGGGCGTCTGGGCTGCGGGCGACTGCCGCCGCGGTCCTGCCACCGTGGTCGAGGCTATCGCCGACGCCGCCGAGGTCGCCCGTGCCATCGCCGGCGTGGACTTTAACAAGTACGCCGACTGCAACGAGCAGGCCGGCCGCGAGGACACCTGCTACGAGCGCAAGGGGTCGCTGTGCCGCGACAAGCGCAACTGCACCAAGACCCGCTGCCTGGGCTGCGGCTCGGTGTGCGAGGTCTGCTGCGACGTGTGCCCCAACCGCGCCAACGTGGCAATTAAGGTGCCGGGCCTGGCCAAGCATCAGGTCGTCCATGTCGACGGCATGTGCAACGAGTGCGGTAACTGCGCCGTGTTCTGCCCCTACCAGGAGGGTCGTCCCTACAAGGACAAGCTCACCCTGTTCTGGAGCGAGCAGGACATGGAGAACTCCGAGAACGAGGGCTTCCTGGCCGTGGACGAGGACCACTTTAAGGTCCGCGTCGCCGGCACGGTCCGCACCGTCTCGGTCGATGCCGTCAACACCGGTCTTCCCGAGGCCGTCCGCCTGACCATCAGGGCCGTGCGCGACAACTATTCGTACCTTCTTAAGAAATAGGCGAGTCTCTTATGGCCAAATCCATTCAACATAACGTGGCCTACGTTGCCTGCGGAAGCGGTTGCGCCTCCGCAGGCGGCGACGCCCGCTGCAGCGAAGGCTGCATTGGCTGTGGCGCCTGCGTCACGGCCTGTCCCCACGGCGCCATTTCGCTGGTCGATGGCATCGCCCGCGTGGATCGCTCCAAGTGCACGGGCTGCGGCCTGTGCGGCATGGCGTGCCCGCAGCGCGTGATTGCCTTCGTCCCCGGCTACCAGAACATTCTGGTGCGCTGCAACAACACCGATAAGGGCGCCATTGCGCGCAAGGTCTGCGACACGAGCTGCATCGGTTGCGGTATGTGCGCCAAAAAGTGCCCTGCCGGCGCTATCCGCATCGAGGACAACTGCGCCCATATCGACGGCGTGGACTGCCTGTCGTGCGGCATGTGCGCCGTCGTCTGCCCGCATGGCGCCATCCACGACCGCACCGGCATCGCCGCCGGCGTGTAGAAGGGAATCACCATGGCACAGGAATTCACTTTTACCGTTAACGGCGTCGAGTGCACGACGACTCAGAACAAGCCACTGCTGCGCTATCTGCGCGACGACCTGCACATTCACTCCGCCAAGGACGGCTGCTCCGAGGGCGCCTGCGGCACCTGCACCATTCATGTGGACGGTGCGGCCGTCAAGGCGTGCGTGCTGACCACCGCTCTTGCCGCCGGCCGCAACATCGTGACCGTCGAGGGCCTGCCCGAGGACGTGCGCGAGGCCTTTGTGTACGCCTTTGGCGCCGTGGGCGCCGTGCAGTGCGGTTTTTGCATTCCCGGCATGGTCATGGCGGGTGCGGCGCTCATCGCCGAGGACCCCGAGCCCACTGAGGAGCAGATCAAGTACGCCATTCGCGGTAACGTCTGTCGCTGCACCGGCTACAAAAAGATTATCGAGGGCATCTCGCTGGCCGCTGCGGTGCTCCGCGGCGAAAAGCAGATCGACGAGGACCTGGAGCGCGGCGATGACTACGGCGTGGGCAAGCGCGCCTTCCGTATTGACGTGCGCAAGAAGGTGCTCGGCGAGGGCAAGTATCCCGACGACATCGACGAGCTCGATCAGCCGGGCCTGACCTATGCCAGCGCCGTGCGCTCCAGGTATCCGCGCGCCCGCGTGCTCTCCATCGACACCTCCAAGGCCGAGGCCCTGCCCGGTGTAGTGGGCATCCTGCGCGCCGAGGACGTGCCGGTCAACCAGGTCGGCCACCTTATCCAGGACTGGGACGTCATGATCGCTCAGGGCGATATCACCCGCTGCGTGGGCGATGCCATCGTGCTGGTGGTCGCCGAGGACGAGGCGACGCTCGAGAAGGCCAAGAAGCTCGTAAAGATTGACTACGAGCCGCTGGAGCCCGTGCGCAACATTGTCGAGGCCAGGGCCGCCGATGCCCCGCGCCTGCATGACAGCTTCTTTGCCTTCGGCAACACGGTGGAGCTCAAGGACAACGTGTGTCAGAGCCGTCACGTGACGCGCGGCGACGCCGCCAAGGCGCTGGCAGAGAGCGCGTTTACCGTGACGCAGCGCTTTACCACGCCCTTTACCGAGCATGCCTTCTTGGAGCCCGAGTGCGCCGTTGCCTTCCCGTACAAGAACGGCGTCAAGGTGCAGTCGACCGACCAGGGTGCCTACGACACGCGCAAAGAGTGTGCCCATATGTTTGGCTGGGATAGCGAACCCGAGCGCGTGGTCGTCGAGACCATGCTCGTGGGCGGCGGCTTTGGCGGTAAGGAGGACGTTTCGATCCAGCACCTGGCCGCGCTTGCTGCCTATAAGTTCCAGCGTCCTGTGAAGTGCAAGCTCACGCGTGCCGAGTCGCTCGCGTTCCATCCCAAGCGTCATGCCATGGACGGTACCTTTACGCTGGGTTGCGACGCCGAGGGCAACTTTACCGGCCTGGATTGCGAGATCAACTTTGACACCGGCGCCTACGCGTCGCTGTGCGGCCCGGTGCTCGAGCGCGCTTGCACGCATGCTGTCGGCCCCTACAAGTACCAGAACACCGACATTCGCGGTTATGGCTACTACACCAACAACCCGCCCGCCGGCGCGTACCGTGGCTTTGGCGTCTGCCAGTCCGAGTTTGCGCTCGAGAGCCTAATCGACCTGCTGGCCGAGAAGGTCGGCCTGGATCCGTGGGAGATTCGCTACCGCAACGCCATCGAGCCGGGCGAGGTTTTGCCCAACGGTCAGATTGCCGACTGCTCCACGGCGCTGAAGGAGACACTGCTCGAGGTCAAGGATGCCTACTATGCGCATCCCGGACACGCCGGCATTGCCTGCGCCATGAAGAACGCCGGCGTGGGCGTGGGCCTGCCCGATGCCGGCCGCTGCAAGATTCGCATCGAGAACGGCGCGGCCGTGGTCTATGCCGCCACGTCCGACATTGGCCAGGGCTGTAACACCGTCTTTTTGCAAGACGTTGCCGAGGCATGCGGCCTGCCGCTTCGCTGCATCGCCAACGGCGAGTGCTCCACCGAGAACGCTCCCGACTCCGGCACCACGTCTGGCTCGCGTCAGACGGTCGTGACCGGCGAGGCCGTGCGCGGTGCCGCCTTCCTGCTGCGCGATGCCATGCTTGATATCGAGGCCGGCAAGTCTGCGCCCGCCGCTCCCGTGAGTGCGCATGGCGACGGCGTCAAGATCGAGTATGACGACGGCCGCGCCTATCAGCTGCACACGCAGGAACTCGTCGCCGGCCAGGGTATGCACCCTCAGGATCCCGCGGCCGCCATCAAGGCGCTCGAGGGATGCGAGTTTGGCTACGTGTACCTGGAGCCGACCGACAAACTGGGCGCCGACGTTCCCAATCCCAAGAGCCACATCTGCTACGGCTTTGCCACGCATGTGGTCATTCTGGATGATGACGGCCGCGTGAGCGAGGTCTACGCCGCGCACGATTCCGGCAAGGTGGTCAACCCCATCTCCATCCAGGGTCAGATCGAAGGCGGTGTGCTCATGGGTATGGGTTACGCACTTACCGAGGACTGGCCGCTCAAGGACTGCGTGCCCCAGGCAAGGTACGGTACGCTCGGGCTGTTCCGTGCACCCGAGATTCCGGATATCCACGCTATCTACGTGGAGAAGGACGAGCTGTTGCCCGTGGCATACGGCGGCAAGGGCATCGGCGAGATCGCAACGATCCCCACGGCGCCCGCCGTGCAGAACGCCTACCGCGCGTTTGACGGCAAACTACGTCCAGATCTGCCCATGGTGGATACGCCCTACAGCCGCGCCCGTCGCCGCGGGTAGGGTAGGGTGCGGACAGCATTGCTGACGGGCTGTTCGCGCTCAACACCAACTGCATATGCTGCGCCTTTGGCCCCAGCTCCATCGCGAGCCGGGGCCCTTTGTTTGGAGTGGAAACTGCGTCCCGGATTTGGCGCTCAGAACGGGACACGCTTTCCGGATGGGATGCTTGGCGGAAACTACGGCCCAGTTTTTGGCTCCAGAACGGGATGCATTTTCCGGAACGGTCCACGTGCGGTGGTGTACCGCCCCTTTCGTGTGCGCCGCTTGTCGAATTACGTTATAGCTAGCTATATTATAGGAAGGTATAATATAGATAGCTATAACGTAAAGGAAGGATGGTCTATGTTTGTCGGAAGAACAGCGGAAATGTCCGAGCTCAATCGACTGTATGGCACGGACTCCTTTGAGATGCCTGTGATTTACGGCCGCCGTCGTGTGGGTAAAACGCGCCTTATCACAGAGTTTATCCAAGGCAAGAAGGCTATTTACTTTCAAGCTCGTCGCACCAATGCAGAGGCAAACCTGCATGGCTTTAGCCAGGCGATACTTGCGGGCTCCGTTGGTGTTGCTGGCGTGTCGTTTCGTAGTTTTGACGAGGCGTTCGATGCATTGGCTACCATGGCTCGTACGGAACGTTTGATTGTCGTGATCGACGAGTATCCTTATCTCGCCCAATCGAATCCCGAGATCAGCTCGTTGCTGCAAGACAAGATCGATCACTTGTACAAAGAGACCAAGCTTATGCTTATCCTGTGCGGGTCGTCGCTTTCGTTTATGGAAGAGCAGGTGTTGGGCTACGAGAGTCCGCTATACGGTAGGCGTACGGCCCAGTTTAAGATCATGCCGCTCGATTTTATGACGACCCTCGGCCTGTGGCAGAGCATGGGTCGCGAAGACGCTGCAGTTTGCTATGGCATGACGGGTGGCATTCCTGCATATATCGAGAAAGTCGATCCTGCCGCACCGCTCAAGGACAACATCAAACGTCTTTTTCTTACTCCTACGGGCTATCTCTTTGAGGAGCCGAGTAACCTGCTATTGCAGGAGTGCCGCAATCCCGAGCAATATGATGCGATCGTGCAAGCAATTGCCCAGGGGCGCTCGAAGATCTCGGAGATTGCGAGCTCTACGGGAATCCCTGCGAGCAACGTAAAGAGCTATGTGGATAAGCTGGCGTCGCTTGGGATTGTCGAGCGCGAGCTGCCCCTAAACGAGACGAGCAATAAGCGAGCCGTGTATCTGCTGAGCGATCAGATGTTTAGGTTCTGGTACAAGTTTGTTCCGCAGAACATCGGGCTGATTCAAAACGATATGGCCGAGATGGCGTATGAGCGCATTGAGCCGCACGTATCGGATTACATGGGTACGGTCTTTGAGCTTATATGCAGACAATACGTGTACGAACTCGCGCGGGCGGGCCAGCTTGATGTGGTTCCGGCAAGCGTTGGGCGCTGGTGGGGGACGGATAATCGCACGCATACGCAGGAAGAAATCGACTTGATTGTTGACGATGGCGAGGGCACTGCGCTGTTTGCGGAATGCAAATGGCGCAATGAACCGGTGGGCGAAGACGTGCTGCAAAAGCTCGTGCATCGAAGCGAGCTCTTTAGGCGGCAGCACAAAAGCTATGCGATCTTCTCGAAGCGAGGCTTTACGCAAGGATGTCAGGAAGCTGCGGCGAGCAGGGGAGATGCCAAGCTGATTTCGTTTGCCGAGATGTGCGAGCGGAGATAACCAAGCACGCTCTGATGTGATGCTCGGAATGGGTCGCGCTAAGGATGCCAAGCGTAAAACCTTCAATGAAAATGGCGTAAAAACTACATCTGTCATGGCGTAAAAACTACATTGAAAGTAGCGTAAAATCAGCATTGAGAATGGCGTAATTTCGCATATCGCGTGATAGAGAGGGACGGCCGTCTATGGATGCACCAAAGAGATTGACCCAAAAGGGATATAGGCCCCGGCTCATAGAGGAGCGCCTCGACACCCTTATGCGGGCGTTTGGCTGTGTGGAGATCAACGGCCCCAAATGGTGCGGCAAGACCTGGACGGCGCTCTCTCGCTCGGCGAGCGTCTCCAGGCTCGATGAGCCTGCGCAGCGTGCGGCGGCAGAGGTCGACCCAAGCCTGGCGCTCATCGGCGATGCGCCACACCTGGTCGATGAATGGCAGGAGGTGCCCGAGGTTTGGGATGCCGCCCGGCGTTTCGTGGACGCGAGCGGCAACGAACGGGGGACACTTTTGCTCACGGGCTCGACCGCGCTCAAAAGCGAGGAGCGCAGCCATGTTCGTCATTCCGGCACGGGTAGGATCGCCCGTCTGTCAATGCGCCCCATGGCCCTGTGTGAGTCGGGCGACGGCGAGCCGCTCGTGTCACTGGCAAGCCTCTTTAAGGGCGAGGATTTTGCCCCTCAGCGTCGCGAGAGCACGGTGGATGACGTCGCCCGCTGGTGCTGCAGGGGCGGTTGGCCTGCAAATCTTGGGCTTTCGGAAGATCTTGCGCGAGAGACGGCAAGCCAGTACGTGCACTCGGTGCTCGACGTCAACGTGCTGGACGAGGGCATGTCGCCTGAGCTTGCACACGGCCTTTTGCGAGCTCTTGCCATGAACGAGAGCCAGGCTGTCACGTACAAGACGCTCGTAAAGGACGCCTCGTACGGTGAGGCGGGCCCCGACGAGAGGACCATCGCTGCGTACTTGGACCTCTTCAACAGGCTCAAGCTGACCGAGGACCTGTGCGGATGGGAGCCGCCCATGCGCTCGAAGGCCCGCGTTCGCGTGCGCCCCAAGCGCTACTTCTGTGACCCGTCACTTGCGGCGGCGTTGCTGGGGGCTACCCCTGAGCGGCTGCTTGGCGATATGCAAACGCTGGGGATGCTCTTTGAGAATCTCGTCCTGCGCGACGTGCGCGTGTTCCTTTCCACCTACGGCGGTGTCGACAACAGTGTCCATTATTTCCGAGATGAGAAGGGCCTTGAGGTCGATCTGATCGTTGAGCACGACGGGCGCTGGGGAGCCATCGAGGTCAAGCTGAGTGATGCGAAAGCAGACGATGGAGCGAGAAATCTCAAGGCGCTGGAGAGGAAAGTGCTCTCCAATCCTGCCGCCCAGAATGCCACGCCGGCGTTTTTGGCGGTCGTGGTTGGAAAGGGGAGCATTGCCTACACACGCGACGACGGCGTGGCGGTGATTCCCATGGCGGCACTTGGGGCGTAGTGGTTTTGCGGGCGTGCCGTGCTTCCTTTACCGAAAATCCATTTGGTAAACCAGATGCTCGCGGATAGAATAAAGTTGACGGCAGCCCAAGGGTGATAGCTGGGCAGCGCCGTTGCTTGGTCAAGAGGTCAGTGCCTTAATGGCAGCGACTTGTTATGCTTCGAATGCTGCTTGAGTGCCTCGGAAAGTTCGATAAGCGCCGTGAAGAGCGAGACCAAAGCAACCAAGAGCTCTGTGAGCTCTGATGGGCCCGGGATGACCTCTGATTCAAGTCACCGGGCCTCAATCTTTTTCATGCATTTGAATAGAGCGGGCGACTCTCTTGGGGCCGTCTGCATGGCGTGTGCTTGGCGCATGGTATTGCGCCCCGCTTTCATGTCCGCGCGGGCGCCTATCCTTACGGCAATGTAGCCGCCTATGTAGCAAGCGGCAGTTGACGGAGAAAGGCCATGACCGTGTCAGCTGAAAAGACGCCGGGTATCTCGGCTATCGACACGACGAACTTTGCGCGCCAGATTGTGCTGGACTTTGAGTTTGCGCCGGTGCCAAAGCAGCGCCAGCGCCGTGGACTGCGCAATGAGATTATCGAGGTCGGCGCCGTCAAGCTCGATTACCACGGCAACGTTATGGGCGAGTTCTCGCAGTTTGTGCAGACGGAATTTACCGAAGGCGTTGCGTTTCCCGTCCGCGAGCTCACAGGTATATCGGCCGTGGACACCGCGATGGCCGACCCACTCTACATGGTGATCAAAAGGCTCAGCGATTGGATCGGCCGCTACTCCGCCCAGATAGTTTGCTGGAGCGGGACGGACCGTCGACAGCTTATGACCGAGTGCCAGGCAAAGCAAATCGACCTTGCCGCATTTCCTACGGACTGGGCCGATCTGCAGGCGTTTTACACCTCGATCATGGACGTGGGCAGCCACGAGTGCGTCTCTTTGAATGACGCGGCGACGTGGTTTGGCATCGAGTTTGACGAGTCGACGGGTCACGCCCACAGTGCCCTAGCCGACGCGCGCGTGACCGCCAAGTTGCTCAAGCAGGTGATGGACGGGGACTATCGCGTGAGTCCGCGTGCTCAGGAGATCCGCCAGCGGTGGAGGATGGGCGATCGAGCCCAGATGCGCCTTTCCAACAAGTGCCCCGAGCTGGGCGACCTGCTGCTGAAGCTGAAGGCGGAGGGGAGGTAGGCGGGGCTCCGGGAATGACCTCTGACTCAAGTCAACGGGGCTCATTTTGCTTTCTTTGGAGCTTTCTCACGGGGCTGACTTTACTTCGTCTCATTTAGTATAAAGCGGCTGCTAGATTGCATAGTGATGATAAAATTAATCAACTCAACATCAATAGCTGTCGCTTTGCGCAATGAGGGGTTCCGAGACGTATGAACGAGTCTGACACACGGCTTAAACTCATTGATCCTGCGATTATGAAGTCGTGGGATCGCAATACCCAAGTCTTCACTGAGTATTTCTTTACCAGTGGCGAGATTGTTGTGCGCGGAAGTATGGTCACCCGTAAAGACAAGAAGAAGGCTGACTACCTTCTGATGTATGCTCCGGGCATCCCTATCGCAATCGTCGAGGCTAAGGATACGGAGCACACCGTTGATGCCGGTCTCCAACAGGGGATGGGATATGCCCAGCTGCTCGATATTCCGTTTGCGTACAGCTCAAACGGAAAGGGTTTTGTTGAGCACGATTTTCTTACCGGGAAAGAGCGCGCTCTTGCCATGGACGAGTTTCCCACTCCGGCGGAACTTTGGACACGATACTCAAAAGCTAAGGGGCTTGAACATCCGTATAGCCAGGAGATTGTGACCGCTCCGTATTACCAGGAGCACGGCGGCAATCATCCTCGCTACTATCAGTGCATCGCCATCAATCGTACGCTTGAAGCTATTGCGCGAGGTAAGAATCGCATCTTGCTCGTTATGGCAACGGGAACGGGAAAGACTTTTACGGCTTTTCAAATCGTTCATCGCTTGCGACAGACTACCGAGGTTCGTAAGGTTCTCTATCTGGCGGACCGCAATATTCTCGTCGATCAGACCATAGACGGCGATTTCAAGCCTCTCAAGAGGGTTACAACCAAGGTCGTAGGTCGAAAGCTCGATTCTGCTTACGAGGTCTATTTCTCGCTCTACCAACAGCTTGTTGGAGAAAACGGTGAAGAAATATTCCGCGAGTTCGACTCGGAATTCTTCGATTTGATTATCGTCGACGAGTGCCATCGCGGAAGCGCCGCGGCGGACTCCGCATGGCGTAAGGTACTTGAGTATTTCAATTGTGCAATTCAAATCGGTATGACGGCTACGCCAAAGGAGACTGAAGAGGTTTCAAACATTACCTACTTCGGCGAACCTGTCTACACCTACTCCCTTAAACAGGGAATCGAGGATGGCTTTCTCGCCCCGTATAAAGTTATTCGTCCTAAGCTGAACGTCGACATTTACGGATACCGTACTGAGGAAGGCACCATAGATGATCGCGGCGAAGCTCTGCCCAAACGTGTTTTCGAGAAGCAAGACTTCGACAGCGAGATTGTCATCAAAGAGCGCTACGAGGAAGTTGCCAAGCGGATAACTCAATTTCTAAAGGAGACGGATCGTTACTCCAAGACCATAGTCTTTTGCGTTGACATCGAGCATGCCGAAAATATGCGACGTGCCCTTGTAAACGAGAACGCCGATATCGTAAGAGATCACCCCACCTACATCATGAAGATTACGGGTGACGACAGGGAAGGTAAGGCTCAGTTAGATAACTTCATCGACCCCGACGAGAAATACCCGACCATCGTTACGACTTCGAAGCTTCTCACCACTGGTGTTAATTGCAAGACGTGTAAGGTAGTCGTGCTCGACAACAAGTTCGGTGAGCACGGAATGACGGAGTTCAAGCAGATTATCGGCCGCGGAACCCGTATCTGTGAGGACTACGACAAACTCTATTTCACCATCCTCGATTTTCGTGACGCATCGCGTTTGTTTGCAGATCCCGAGTTTGATGGCGAACCTGTTGTTGTGTTTGAGCCTAATCCGGGTGACCCCATTGCGGATCCGGGTCCCGGCGGCAATGGCGGCAGTCCCGTTCCGCCTCCGTCTCCGATCGTAGACCCACCCGTATTGCCGCCGGACGATCCGTCCTCCCATGTGAAATATCACGTTCATGGGGCCGACGTCTATGTAGTGTCGGAGATGGTGCAGTATTACTCCTCCGATGGCCTTCTTGTAACTGAGAGCCTTAAGGACTATACGCGAAAAAACATTCTCGGCGAATACGACACTCTTGACCACTTCCTAGCGGCGTGGAACTCTGAACATAAGAAACAAGCGATTATCGATGAGCTGCGCGCGCGTGGCGTATTCCTGGATGAGCTGCGGCTCGAGACTGGACAGGAGCAAATGAGCGACTTTGACCTCATTTGCCACATTGCTTACGACCAGAGACCTCTTACGCGCAGCGAGAGAGCCAATAGTGTCAAGAAAAAGGGCGTGCTCTATGAGTATGCCGGCGTCGCGCGTGAGGTCCTTGAAGCGCTTCTCGACAAATATGCGACGTCGAACCTCGTAGACTTGGACGACACCCACGTCCTCGACCTCGAGGAATTCCGTCGGTTTGGCAGCCCAATGAAGATCGTCGCCGCATTCGGCGGCAAACAACAGTACATTCAGGCAGCGCAGATGCTCGAGGACGAGCTCTACATCGCATAGAGAAAGGTAACGATAGCAAATGGCACTGGGATCTCTCGTAAAGACCCTGCAGAACATCATGCGCAAAGACGCCGGCATCAATGGCGATGCGCAGCGCATTGAGCAGATGACTTGGCTTTTCTTCCTCAAGATTTACGATGCCAAGGAGCAGGAGTGGGAGTTTCACGATGACTCCTATCAGTCCATCATCCCCGAGCGCCTGCGCTGGTATAGCTGGGCGCACGATGCGAAAGACGGCAAGGCGCTTACTGGCGATGAGCTTCTCGACTTTGTGAACAATGATCTATTCAAGACTCTTGAGAGTCTTGAGCTTGCACCTGATGCGCCTTTGCGACACGTCGTCGTCAAGGCTGCTTTTACTGACGCCAACAACTACATGAAGGATGGGATTCTACTTCGTCAAGTCATCAACGAGATTGACGAGTCGGTTGATTTTACCGAGTACAAAGAGCGCCACGCCTTCGGTGAAATTTACGAGACCATCCTGAAAGACTTACAGTCCGCGGGTAATGCCGGCGAGTTTTACACGCCCCGAGCGGTGACTGACTTTATGGCCCAGGCACTTGCGCCCAAGCTCGGCGAGACTGTGGCTGACTTCGCGTGTGGCACGGGCGGCTTTTTGACGAGCGCCCTCAAGATTCTCGACTCCCAGGTTCAGACTCCAGCCGATCGTGAACTCTATGCAAGATCGGTCTACGGCATCGAGAAGAAGCAGCTCCCTTACCTGCTGTGCGTGACCAACATGCTGTTGCACGATATCGATAATCCTGAAGTCTTTCACGATAACTCTCTCGAGAAGGATGTTCGCGAGTGGAAGCACAAGCCTGACGGCCAGTTTGACGTCGTACTTATGAACCCGCCCTATGGCGGGTCCGAGAGTGCATCGGTGCAAAACAACTTCCCTGTTGCACTCCGTAGCTCCGAGACCGCAGATCTATTCCTTGGACTCATTCTTTATCGTCTTAAGCGAGGCGGCCGCGCTGCTGTTATCATTCCGGATGGTTTTCTCTTTGGCCAGGATAGTGCAAAGACGGAGATCAAGCGTCGCCTGCTTGAGGACATGAACTTGCATACTGTCTTGCGCCTTCCACAGAGTGTTTTCGCTCCGTACACGAGCATCACTACTAACGTTCTGTTCTTCGATAATACGGGGGCCTCTGAGGGCGTTTGGTTCTATCGCATGGACATGCCCGAGGGGTATAAACACTTCTCTAAGACCAAGCCCATTAGGATCGAACATTTTGCACCTGTAAAGGAATGGTGGGAGAACCGTCGGGATATCGAGGAAGACGGCAATCCCAAGGCCAAGTACTATACGGTTGACGAGTTGCGAGACGGCGGTTTTAACTTTGACGTGTGCGGCTATCCTCACGAGGAAGAGGAGATCTTACCGCCTGACGAACTGATCAGGAACTACAAAGAAGAGCGCGCTAAGCTCGATGCCGAGATTGACCAGAAGCTTGCTCGTATTTGCGAGATTCTTGGGATTGAGGCGTAGATGAAGGCAAAAGACCTGAAGAACTCAATCCTGCAAATGGCGATTGAGGGAAAGCTCGTTCCACAAGACCCGAGTGATGAGCCTGCAAGCGTCCTGCTTGAGCGTATTCGTGAAGAGAAGCATAAGCTTATTGCTGAGGGTAAGGCTAAATTCCCGAAGGGCGGGGAGAGCATTATCTATATCGGTTCCGATGGCTCCCCCTATGAGAAGCACGTGGACACTAAGGGACGCGTTCTGAGCGACAAGTGCATCGCGGACGAGGTTCCGTTTGGGATTCCGGAAAGCTGGGCCTGGGCGAGATTTAGTGAAGTCATTGGAATTGCAGCGCGTTTGGTCGACCCGTTGAAATATCAGGACTTTCCTCATATCGCGCCTGACAACATCCAAAAAGGCACCGGAAAGCTCTTGTTCTGTCATAGTGTTAAGGCCGACGAGGTTAAGAGCGCCAATCACCTGTTCTCTGCAGGACAGATTCTCTATTCGAAGATTCGTCCAGCTCTTCGAAAGGCGGTTATCGCCCCTTTTGATGGGCTGTGTAGTGCGGATATGTATCCGCTCAACACCAAGCTGCAACCTGAATATGTCCTCACGGTTCTCCTCAGCAATTTCTTCACTGAGGAGACGCTTAAGGGTGATACGCGTGTCAAAATGCCAAAGACTAATCAGAAGTCATTGAACGTCATTCTGGTCCCAGTTCCGCCTCTCGCCGAGCAGCGCCGCATCGTCGAGCGGGTGAACGAGCTCATGCC
>NZ_JAHPYF010000008.1 GCF_019041915.1 Collinsella sp. MSK.8.10
TGTCCATCCTCGCAGTATCCGGTTCTCAAGGTGCACGCCCCGCGGCTCATCCGGTCCGACCGGGCCGCGCGGCAAGGAGATATATTGCCAGACCGGAGGGGCGCCGTGGGCGGGAATCTGGGCGTACACATTTCCTACACATCCTGGGATTCGACTAACGTTTGCCAGCCGTTAACTACCGCTCGCCGAGCATCTCTTTATATAAGGCAGTCTCATGGTTAAAGCGGATACGTCCCCCTAGCTAAAGCACAGCCAGCATCGAGCAACTCATCGCGTTCTTCCACCGAGAACCCCTCGGCGTAGACGCGCACCACTGGTTCGGTCCCACTAGGACGGACCAGCAGCCACGTGTCATCCTCGAATGCCAAACGCAAGCCATCCATATGACTAACGTTTTGCGGCACCTTGCCACAAATCGACTTGGGGTTTACGCCCGGCAGCAGGGTTCGTAACGTTTCGGCATCTTCGGCCTCAAGGCGTAAATCGCGTCGACCGTAACTCGTCTTACCAAAACTGTCCTCGAGTTGGTCGACCAGAACGCCCAAAGGCGCGTCCGTCTTTGCCATAAGCTCACACAGAATCAGACAGGCGAGGATTCCATCGCGCTCGGGCATATGTGCGGCGATGCCGATACCACCGGCTTCTTCGCCGCCTATGAGGACGCCGCCCTTCTTCATCTCCGCCGCTATATATTTGAAACCGACTGGTTTGACGGTCACGCGGCAGCCAAGCGCCTCGGCAATGCGACGCACGAGCGTCGAGCACGAAAGATTGACGACGACGCGCCCCTCCAAATTACGAAATTGAACCAAGTCGCCCAAAACGAGCGCCATGATCTGATGCGGATGTATATATCTGCCGCGCTCGTCAACCGCGCCGATGCGGTCGGCGTCGCCGTCGGTCACCAGGCCAGCGCAAGCTCCGTCCTCGATAACCGTGCGCTCGCAAGCGTCCACCCACGGCTCAACGGGGTCGGGGCAGATATCTTCTTGGTCAGACGCCTGCCCGGCGTGAATCTCGTGCACCTCAACGCCAAGCTCGCGCAGCAAGTCGGCTAGATAGCCCTGGGCTGCGCCGCCCATGGGATCGACAACCACGCGCAGGTGCGCGGCGCGGATGGCTTCGGCATCGACAAACGATGCCACCGCCTGCATATAGTCAGGAATGATATCCGCGGTGCGATATTGCCCCTCGATCCCCATTGGCTCGGGAGCCATAGTCTCTTCGAGCTCTTCGATGACATCCTGGTTGGCGGTCGAGCCGTCACCCATGCGAATCTTGAGGCACAGATAGCCCTGCGGATGATGGGACCCCGTCACCATGAGCGCGCCGCACGCTTCACCGTCATAAGCCGCCGCCCACGTAAGGGCAGGGGTCGGGACAGGTCGCGAAGCGAGCACGGCGTCTAGCCCGTGCGCTGCTAGCACGCCCGCCGCAAGCTCAGCGAACTCGCGCGCCAGGGGCCGGGTGTCGAACCCTATATATACCGTTTTGCCCGGATTGGTCTTTTGCCACAACTCGCCGACGGCATCGGCGATACGGGCAACGTTATCGGCAGTGAAGTCCTCATCGACGCGAGCGCGCCAACCGTCAGTTCCAAAATGAATTATCGCGCACACGCGCAGACACCTCACAGTGTTTGGATCATGGTACGCATGGGGTATACCCGCAACATGCACTCGGCAACCTGCCGGCACCAGCATTCACCATTTGGGCAAATGCTGCCGAGGACATGCAAGCAATAAAAAAAACCGCCCCGTATGGAGCGGTTTGCCCTTTATATATCGAGCGCCTCGGCCATCGCGGCCGTAGTGATTGCCGTGGTTCCACAGCAACTGCCCACCATTGCGGCACCGGCATGTCTCCATTCGATGCATGCGCGCGCGAAAGCTTCGGGGTTCTCGTGCCATACGGGGCCATCCTGAGTCTGGACCGGATCGCCTACGTTGGGACGCACCGTGACGGGAGTAGTCGCCGATGCAACCATCCTGGGCACCGCCGCGTTCGCGGCCGCAAGCGAACAGCAATTAACACCAACCGAATTTGCGCCGTGTTTTTCGGCGTACAAAACGGCTGCCTCGATGTTGAGGCCATCGCCCAGCAGGTCGCCTTTATCGTCAACGACAAAACTCACCAGAACAGGCATGCCGTCGGCGGCATCTCGGGCGCCGGCAAGCATGGGCTGCAGATTACGGATAGACGTCACCGTCTCGATCAGCAGACCGTCAACACCAGCATTGAGCAAGGCGTGCGCCTGTTCGCGCGCAATGCCGCGGATTTCACGATACTCGGCAGAGTCCTCGGCAAACCACTCAATACCGATCGGGCCCATCGAGCCCAGCAGCAGCTGAGGGTGCGCCTGGCGGGCATCGTCGACGGCCCCGCGATTGACCTCCGCCACGGACGGCGAAATCTGGTCGTGCTTGAGGGCATAGCTCGATGCCTGAAAGGTGTTGGTAATGAGCACCTGCGCGCCGGCGACGACATACAAGCGATGGATACGAGAAACGGTCTGCGGCTCTGCCAGATTCCAAAACGCCGGTGGAATGTCGGCGGCATCGTACTCACTCAACAAGACACTGCCCATGGGACCCTGCGCCAACAAGGTCTCGCTCGACAAGCGGCGCGCAAGTTCCTCGGCACCAAAGCGGTTGTAATAACTCGTATCCATATATATCCCGCTATTCCTCGACGCTGATTCCCTGCTTTTCGAGATAGGCGAGCCAGCGGCTCATCGTGTCCTCGGATAGCGCATGCTCCATCATGCAGGCCTCGGAATCGGCTCGCTCAAATTCGACACCGAGCTCCTGAACCAAAAACGTGCGGATGAGGCGATGACGGTACCAGATAGCCGTGCCAACCTCGCGGCCGCGATCGGTCAGGATCACCTTGCCGTAGTGCGATTGCTCGACAAGCTCGGATGCCTTGAGAGCCGAAACCGCTTTATTGACCGATGCCTTGGAGACGCCAAGGCGCTGCGCGATGTCGACCGATCGAACGCCGTTGGTTTCCCCCTCTTCGCTTTCAATGCGAACCATGCACTCCAAGTAGTCTTCGTTCGCCACCGTCAGATGCAGTTCGCGCGAGCTATTTGTCGTATCCATGATCTTCCGTCCCTTCTGCATTCAATGGCTGATTCTACCCCATCCAAGCGTCGCGGTATGTCGTGGCATACCGTGCTAGAGTTCTTGTTGCACACGACGACCAAGATTGGAGCGGTCTTTATGGAAAACACCACCACGAACCCCGATGTCCTCGAGCGCTTTTTGCGCTACGTCCAGATCAACACGCAGTCCGAGGATGCAAACTGCGACCAGGTACCCTCGAGCGCCGTTCAGTTTGACCTTGCCAACGTGCTGGCTAAAGAGCTGCGCGAGCTTGGTGCGGAAGATGCCCACGTGACCGAGCACGCCTATGTCTGCGCGCATATCCCCGCAAGTGCGGGCGCTGAGGACAAGCCCGCCCTGGGCCTGATCGCCCATCTCGACACCACCGAAGTTGCACCGGGTGCCGGCGTGAAACCGCACATCGTACACTACGAAGGCGGCGACCTGGTCTGCGGCACGGTTGACGGTAAGCCCGTTGCCATGAGTACCGCCAAGCTTCCCGCCCTGAACGACCTCGCGGGTGAGGACCTGGTCTGCAGCGATGGCACCACGCTGCTGGGCGCGGACGACAAGGCAGGCGTCGCCGAGATCATGTCACTTGTCGCGCGTATCGCTCAGGACCCCTCTCTGCCCCATCCCGCACTCGGCATTTGCTTCTGCCCTGACGAGGAGATCGGCCACGGAGCCGAGCTGTTGGATATCGATACCTTTGGCTGCAAGTACGCCTACACGGTCGACGGCGGCCCCATCGGCGAGCTGGAGTGGGAGTGCTTTAACGCCGCCGAGGCGACCGTCCGCTTTGAGGGCCAGTCCATCCACCCGGGCGACGCCAAGGGCCGTATGATCAACGCAGGCAATCTGTTCTGCGACTTCAACGCGTTGCTCCCCTACGTGCAGCGCCCGGAGTATACGGAAGGCTACGAGGGCTTTTATCACCTTGAGGGTGTATCTGCGACCGTCGATCACGCCACAGCGCGCTATATCGTCCGCGACCATGACGCCGCCAAGTTCCAGCAGAAACTCGACCTTATTGATGCCGCCGCCTCGATGCTCAACCTGCGTCTGGGTGAGGAGCGCGTGACGGTCGAGATTAAGCAGCAGTATCGAAATATGGCCGAGATCGTTCGTGACTATCCCGAGCTTATTGATGTTGCCAAGGAAGCCTACCTTGCCTGCGGCGTTGAGCCCCAAGTGCTGCCGATTCGCGGCGGCACCGACGGCGCGCAGCTGTCGTTCCGCGGTCTGCCCTGCCCCAACCTTTCCACCGGCGGCTATTGCTACCACGGCGTCAACGAGTTCGTCCCGGTCAGTTCGCTCGTCAAGATGACCGACGTGCTCCAGGAGCTCGTCGCCCGCTTTGCATAAGGAACTCGAACAATCTTGGTAAGCAAAATCGCCCCGTCCTCAAAACCGAGAACGGGGCGATTTTTGGTGCAAGGGGAGTAGTCAGCACCGCAGGTTGAGCCAACGTCAGCGAGCGACGTCCAAGGCGAACAAGTTGGCATGAAAAAGGCAGGGCATTGACCTTCTGGTCATGTCCTGCCTTTTGAATGACAAATTGTCGCCTTGGGCGGCGCGCAGCGTCGAGCCGTTACGGCGTTTGGTAAAACGCCGTAACTTAGTAGTTGGCCTCGTAGCCGTTGCCGTCGCCGGTGGGCTCTTCGTAGTAGTCCGAATCGCTCGAATCGTTTGAGTCATCGGAATCGTCAGAGCTGACCGATGAGGTTGCGGTACCGTTTGCGTAGTCGTCAGACGTGTTGTTGTTCAGGTCGCCGATCGTAGAGCTGGAACCGTCGGAAAGACCCATGGTGTTGGGACCCTTGGGATCCTTGCCGGCATCGACGCGCTCCATCATTTCCTTGAGCTCGTCCTCGTAGACAAAGACGTAGCTCACACCGTCGATCATGGTGCTGTCGTCGGCGTACGAGGGCAGGTTGGCCGAGTAGATACCGTCGACATCCATACCGCGCATGGCGTTGACCGTAGCCACGATATCCTGAACGCTCATATCGGTTACGAGCATATCGGACAGCGAATTAACCAGGCCAAAAATCTTCGTGGCATCGAAGTTATTGAGAATCTGGTTGGCAAGGGCGCCAAGCACCTGACGCTGGTGGCGCATGCGCGTGTAATCGCCGTCGGCATAGGTGTAGCGGCAGCGGGCATAGGTAAGGGCGGTGGCACCGTCCATATGCTGCTGGCCAGCGGTAATCTTAATATCCAGGTGCTCGGGGTCGTCAACATCATCGGTTGCGTTAATGTCGATACCGCCAACCGAATCAATCAGTGCCTGCATACCGTCGAAGCTGACCTCGGCATAGTGGGAAATCTGAACACCGCACAGCTCGTTGACCGCCTCGACCATGGCCTCGGCGCCGCCAACGGTATGGCAGGCGTTGATCTTCATGGTCTCGCCCTTGTACTCGACCTTGGTGTCGCGCGGAACGGAAATGAGCGTCGCCTGCTTTTGCGTGGGGTCGATGCGTGCCAGGATAATCGAGTCGGCACGATACGTATCCTCGCCCGGACGGCCGTCGGTGCCAAGAAGCAGCACGTAGAACGGATCCTTTGCCTCATCGGTGTCAACCAGAACCCGACGCAGATTGTCGGTAATGACATTAGAATCGCCGAGCTTGCCCATAATGGTGGCAAACCACAGGCCGGCAGCGGTAGTGGCACTCAGCAGCACGCCAAGCACGACAATGAGCGCGACGTGACGAATCGTGTGGCTACGACGACGTTGGCGAGCGCGCTCGGAATAGCGAGCCACGTTATCGCGACTGTAGATCTTGGCCTGCGCACCAGTTGAGGGTCTTCGGGCGGTGGTATCCGCGAGGGGCTTTTTATTAAACATAGGCAACCTGTATTAGTAGATGACGGGATCGGGGACGGTAGCATGCTCGACATGCGCGCCGAGCGCCTGCAGCTTTTCGACAAACTGCTCGTAGCCGCGCTTGATGTGATGGATGGCCGAAACCTCGGTCGTCCCGTCGGCGATCAAGCCCGCTACGACGAGGGCCGCTCCGCCACGCAGATCGGGCGAGGTAACCTGTGCGCCCGAGAAGCCCCTGACGCCATGAATCATGGCATGATGGCTCTCGATACGAATGTCGGCACCCATGCGCACCAGCTCAGAGGCAAACATAAAGCGATTCTCGAAGATGTTCTCGGTGATAACGGAGCTACCGTCGGCAAGGGCGGAGAGTACCATAATCTGCGCCTGCATGTCCGTCGGGAAGCCGGGGAACGGAAGCGTCTGGATGTCGACCGGCTTGATGCGCTCGGCACGGTTCACATGGACGCCATCCTCGACGCGCTCGCAGTCGATACCCATGAGCTCCATCTTCTTGAGCACCATGCCCAAGTGAATGGGGCAAAAGCCCGTGACATCGACACCGCGATCGTCGGCCATCAACGCACCGGCAACGATAAAGGTACCGGCCTCGATGCGGTCGCCCACTACGCGATGGGTAACAGGATGGAGCTCTTCCACGCCTTCGATAGTCACGACGGGCGTGCCGGCGCCAACAATCTTGGCGCCCATCTCGTTGAGCATGTTGGCGAGATCGACGATCTCGGGCTCGCGGGCGGCATTGTCGATAACCGTGGTACCCTGCGCGCGCACGGATGCCATAATGAGGTTCTCGGTCGCACCGACACTGGCAAACTCGAGCGTGACGGTGGTACCGCGCAGACCTTGGGGCGCATTAGCGTTGATGTAACCGTGGGCGGTATCGAACTCAACGCCCAGGGCCTCAAGACCAAGAATGTGCATATCGATCTTGCGAGCACCCAGGTTGCAGCCGCCCGGCATGGCGATCTTGGCGCGATGGAAGCGACCCAGCAGGGGTCCCATCACGGCTGTGGAAGCACGCATCTTGGCAACGAGCTCGTAGGGGGCCTCCCAAGAATCGACCTGAGAGGTATCAATCTCGAGCGTGTGCTCGTCGAGAACATCGATCGTAGCGCCCATGCCCTTGAGCACCTTGCCCATCACGTGGACATCGGAAATATCGGGCACGTTCTGCAGCGTCGTCTTGCCCGGCGCCAGAAGCGTTGCCGCCATGAGTTTGAGTGCGGAGTTCTTGGCGCCCGAAACGGGCACGGAGCCTCCGATGGCGTGGCCACCCTCAACGCGGATAATATCCAAGGTCTACCCTTTCAAAAAGCATGCCCGGGATGGCTGGGCCATCCCGGGCATGATGTGTTCGCAAATGGTCGAACGCTAAATCGTTTGACTATTGGGCAAGCTTGAGCTTACACCATGCGATTTCATTATAGAGGTAGGCGCGGCGTGCATCATCCTCCGACAAATTACCCAGCTTCTCTTCAAAACCTTGAATATCAGCTTTAAGCTTGTCGGCATCGACGGTCGCCAAATCGCAAGCGCGCTCGGCGAGAACGGTCACGACATCGTCCGCAACCTGGGCATAGCCGCCGGCCACGGCAAACGTGTGGTCGACAGTGCCCATGGCCTTATCGGAAACGCGAACGTAACCGCGGTCGATCGTGCAGATCTCGCTGGAGTGAGCAGGCAGAACGCCAAACTCGCCATCCGTGGACGGAATCGACACAAACGCAGCGTCGCCCTCATAGGCGCAGCTCACGGGGCACACGATGCGGATACGCATAACCTACTTCTCCCCCATCTTGCGGGCGCGCTCGCGCACGTCCTCAATCGTGGAAGCATAGCGGAAAGCCTGCTCGGGCAGGTCATCGGCCTTGCCGTCGACAATCTCGGCAAAAGAGCGGACGGTATCCTCGACGCGGACGTAGACACCGGGGTTGCCGGTGAACTTCTCGGCGACGTGGAAGGACTGCGAGAGGAACTGCTGAATCTTACGGGCACGGTTGACCGTAAGGCGCTGCTCCTCGGACAGCTCGTCCATACCCAGAATTGCGATGATGTCCTGAAGGTCGGAGTACTCCTGCAGGAGCTCCTGGACCTTGACAGCGACACGGTAGTGCTCCTCGCCGACGATCGAGGGATCGAGAGCGTCGGAGGAAGACGCGAGCGGGTCGATAGCCGGGAACAGGCCGAGCGACGAAATGCTACGCGAAAGAACCGTGGTGGCATCGAGGTGAGTAAACGTCGTGGCAGGCGCCGGGTCGGTCAGGTCGTCTGCGGGGACGTAGACAGCCTGGACGGAGGTAATGGAGCCCGTCTTGGTCGAGGTAATGCGCTCCTGGAGGTCGCCCATCTCGGTTGCCAGCGTGGGCTGGTAACCAACGGCGGACGGCATACGGCCCAGCAGTGCGGAAACCTCGGAACCTGCCTGGGAGAAGCGGAAGATGTTGTCGATGAACAGCAGAACGTCCTGGCCACGATCACGGAAATACTCAGCGGTGGTAAGGCCGGCCAGACCGATGCGCAGACGCGCTCCGGGCGGCTCGTTCATCTGACCGTAGACCAAGCAGGTCTTGTCGATAACGCCAGACTCGCTCATCTCGAGGAACAGGTCGGTGCCCTCGCGGGTACGCTCGCCGACGCCGGTGAACACCGAGGTGCCGCCGTGCTCCTGGGCGAGGTTGTTGATGAGCTCCTGAATCAGAACGGTCTTGCCGACGCCGGCGCCACCGAACAGACCTGTCTTGCCGCCGCGGATGTAGGGCTCGAGCAGGTCGACGGCCTTGATGCCGGTCTCGAAGATCTCGGTCTTGGTGGTGAGCTCGTCGAAACGGGGCGCTGCATGGTGGATGGGGTAGAACTCCTCCACCTCGGGCATGGGCTTGCCGTCGACGGGCTTGCCCATGACGTTCCAAATACGGCCGAGCGTCTTGGGGCCAACGGGCATTTTCATGGGCTCACCGGTATCGGTGGCGATGAGGCCGCGCTGCAGGCCGTCGGTCGAGGACATGGCGACCGTGCGGACGACGCCGCCCGGAAGCTGGCTCTCGACCTCGAGGATCGTGCTCAGATGACCGATCGGGGTCTCGGCCTCGACCGTGAGCGCGTTGTAGATCGGGGGCACCGCGCCGTCAAACTTGACGTCGACGACAGGGCCGATGATTCGCACGATGCGACCATCACCGGCAGTCGTCTTCTTGGTGGCTTCCTCGACCGCAAGCTTTACGGTGTTATTAGCCATTACTGTTCCTCCAATGCTGAGGCTCCGCCGACGATCTCGTTAATCTCGGTCGTGATCGAAGCCTGGCGCACGCGACTATACGTGCGGGTAAGGGTCGAGATGATCGCGGTGGCGTTTTCCGTCGCGGAGTGCATGGCCTTGCGGCGTGCACCCTGCTCGGCAGCCGCCGAATCGATCAGGGCCTGGTAGATGACCGTCAGGATATAAGACGGCACAAGCTTGCCGAGAACATGCTCGGGAGAGGGCACGAACTCGAACGTGGACGAGATGCGCTTAGGGGCGTCGGTCTCGTTCTTACGCGGACCGTGGGCCATAGCGATCATCTCGGGGTCGAGCGGCAACAGATGCTCGACGCGAAGCTCCTGATCCACGCGGTTCTTGGCGTGGTGGTAGACAAGCTCGACACGGTCAAGCTCACCGGCACGATACGCATCGCAGATATGAGAGGAGATCATGCGGGCCTGATTGAAATCGGGCTCAGAGGAGTTGCCCTCAAAGTGCATGATGACGTTTGCGCGGTCGCGGAAATACGTGGCCGGCTTACGCCCGCACGCGATGATCTCGCACTCGATGCCGTCGTTCGCCCAAGAAGCGGCGAGCTTTTCGGCCGTGCGCTCCACCGTCGTATTGAAACCGCCGGCAAGGCCGCGGTCCGAGGCAATAACGACAATCAGGCCATGCTTGACGCTCTCATGCTTCTGCAGCATGGGATCGGTGCCCGAACAGGAGGCGTCGCCGGCGACCGTCAACATGACGTCGGTCAGCGCCTCCTTATAGGGCTCGGCCTGCTTGGAGCGATCGAGGGCACGACGGATCTTGGCCGTAGAGACCATCTCCATCGTGCGCGTGATCTGCTTGGTCGTGGTAACCGAGGAGATTCGCTTCTTAATGTCGCGAAGGTTGGCCATGGGGCTTAGTTCTCCTCTGATCCAGAAACATCCGAATGGTGCTTGGCCATGAACTGCTGCTTGAAGTCGCCGATGACGCGCAAGAGCTCAGCCTTGGTGTCATCATCGATCTTCTTGGCGCGAACCTTGTCGAGCAGCGAGCCAAAGCCATTGTCCATGTACTCGATGAGCTCGGCACGGAAAGGCAGCACGTCGGCGATCTCCAGGTCATCCAGGAAGCCCTCGTTGCCAGCGAACAGCGTAACGATCTGCTCGCCAACCTCAAACGGCTTGTAACGCGGCTGCTTCAGGAGCTCGGTCATGCGGGCACCATGGGTCAGCTGCTTCTGAGTAGCCTCGTCGAGGTCGGAGCCGAACTGCGTAAAGCCGGCGAGCTCCTGGTACGAAGCGAGGTCCAGACGGAGGTTGCCGGCGACCTGCTTCATAGCCTTGGTCTGCGCGTCGCCACCGACGCGGGACACGGAAATGCCCACGTCGACTGCCGGGCGCTGGCCCTGGAAGAAGAGTTCGGACTGCAGGTAGATCTGACCATCGGTAATGGAAATGACGTTGGTCGGAATGTAGGCCGAGACGTCGCCGTCCTGGGTCTCGATGATCGGAAGAGCCGTCATGGAGCCGTAACCGTTCTTCTTGGACATCTTGACGGCACGCTCGAGCAGACGAGAGTGCAGGTAGAAGATGTCGCCAGGATAGGCCTCGCGTCCGGGCGGACGATGCAGCGTCAGCGACATCTGACGGTAGGCCACGGCCTGCTTGGACAGGTCATCGTAGATGACGAGCACGTGGCCACCGGGGTTGGTCTCGCTGGCGGGCTTGCCGTCCTCGCCGTTGTACATGAAGAACTCGCCAATAGCGGCACCGGCCATAGGCGCGATGTACTGCATAGGGGCGGAATCGGCAGCAGTGGCCGAAACGATGATGGTGTAGTCGAGCGCACCGTGCTGAGCGAGGGTCTCACGGATGTTGGCAACCGTGGAGGCCTTCTGGCCGATGGCGACATAGATGCAGACCATGCCCTTGCCGCGCTGGTTGAGGATAGCGTCGATGGCGATGGCGGTCTTACCGGTCTTACGGTCGCCGATGATGAGCTCACGCTGACCGCGGCCAATAGGCACCATGGAGTCGATAGCGAGCAGACCGGTCTGAACCGGCTCGCACACCGGGGTACGATCGATGACGCCGGGAGCCTTGAACTCGATGGGGCGACGGTGCGTGGCGACGATGTCGCCCAGGCCGTCGATGGGCTGGCCGAGCGGATTGACGACGCGGCCGAGCATGGCACGGCTCACAGGGATATCCATAATGCGGCCAGTGGTGCGGCACTCGTCGCCTTCCTTGATGGAGTCGACGGCACCGAACAGAACGGCGCCGACCTCGTCACGGTCAAGGTTCTGGGCAAGGCCGAAGACGGTCTCACCGGTATCGGAGCTCTTGAACTCCAGAAGCTCGCCTGCCATGGCGCTCTTGAGGCCGGAGACGCGCGCGATGCCGTCGCCTACCTCGTCGACCGTTGAAACCTCATGCGTATCGACCGTCGCGGAGAGGCTCGTGAGCTGCTCCTGCAGTTTCTTGGCGATATCCTGGGCATTGAGGGTTTCGGACATTAGGCTTCACCTCCGTACGAATTAGCAGAGTTTGCGAGGGTCTCCTGCGCGATGCGCAGCTGCGTCTTGACGGAAATGTCACGACGCTCGCCGCGGGCCTCGAGCACCAGGCCGCCCACGATAGACGGGTCGACCTGCTCGATAAGGAATACCTTGCGGCCGAAGTCCTGCTCGCATTTCTTAGTGATGGTTTGACGCAGCTCGTCGTCGAGCGGGATCGCCGTGGTGACGGTCACGCCCACTACATCCTCGTCTTCCTCGGCAACATACTTAAAGGCAGCTGCCACCTTGGGAAGAAGGTCGAGCTGGTCGCGCTTGGACATGGTGTCGAGCACGGCGATGATCTCGGGGCTGGCAGAAGCCAAACGCTCGACCATCTCGAGGTCCTCGAACACATGGTTCTCGGCCTTGGCGGCTTCCAAAAGGGAACGCGCGTAGGTCTCGAGCACCTTGTCCTGATAGCGGCTAGTCGGCATTCAGGCTACCTGCTTCCTGGATGTAGCGCTCGATGAGCTTCTTCTGCTCGGCATCGTCCTCGAGTGCCTCGCCCACGATCTTGGTGGCGACGGCAACGGACAGGTCGGCGATGGAGCTCGCGGCACCGGCGTAGATGGACTTGCGCTCGTCCTCGACGGTCGTATGGGCCTTGGCGATGATCTCCTCGGCCTCCTTGTGAGCAGCCTCGATGATACGGGCACGCTCGGACTCGGCGTCCTTACGGGCCTCGAGAACGATGTCGGCAGCCTGACGACGGGCGTCGGTGACGATCGAGTCGGACTCAGCGCGCTTGGCGATAGCCTCCTGCTTGGTCTTCTCGGCCTCGTCGAGGCTCTCCTCGATCTTCTTGCCGCGCTCCTCCATGGTTTTCATGATGCCCGGCAGGGCGACCTTGGCCAGCACGATCCAGATAATCAGGAAGGCGATAAGCGCCGGGATGAACTCCGCCATCTTAGGGATGAGGATGTCCGCACCGGCGGCGCCGTCCTCGGCGAACGCGGAAACCGGCATGAGCAGCGCGGCCGCGGACGCGGAGAGTGCGATCGCGCTCTTCTGGGATGAAAGATTCATACTTGACGCTCCGTGCTATTTAACGATCAGCGCGACAACGAAGCCGATCAGAGCCAGAGCCTCGCCGAAAGCGGAGCCCATGATGAAGACGGTGAACACGCGGCCCTGGACCTCAGGCTGACGGGCCATAGCACCCGTAGCACCCAGAGCAGACAGGCCGATAGCAAGACCAGCGCCGATAACACCGAGACCGTAACCGATAACTCCCACGATTCCTCCTTTGTCGTGCGTGTCTTATTTCACGCAGGATAACCTTTTTATAACTGCCGGGCTCCATGGGTACGGGCACCGGCGGTTTAACGAATTGCCTTACCTTTAAGGCACGAACGGAAGACTACTCCTCCTCCGCGACCTCCTCTGCCTCGGAGACATACACGGCGGTAAGGACCGTGAAGACGTAAGCCTGGATGGCGCCGACCACAAGCTCGATCGCATAGATCAGGATGAGGATGGCAAGCCAGGCCAGCGAAGGCAGGGCGCCGACGGCGTGGGCCGCGGAAACCTGCTGAAGCAGCGGCTGCATGAACATGCTCGCCATGATGGCGAACGAGCCCATGACCACGTGTCCTGCGAACATGTTGCAGAACAGACGGACGGCAAGCGTGATGAGGCGCAGGAAGGTCGAGAAAAGCTCGACGACCCACACGAGCACGTTCATCGGGAAGCTCACGCCCTGCGGGGCGAGGCTCTTGATGTAGCCGATCACGCCGTGAGCCTTGCATCCGTAGTAGATGAAGTACACGAAGGCGAAAATGGCGAGTGCGGCGGTGGAGCCGATTGCGCCGGTGCCGGGCTTCATTCCCGGGATCAGGCCGATCATGTTATTGATCAGGATGAACAGGAAAAGCGAGCACAGGAACGGGAAGTGCTTCTTCCAGTTCTCACCCACGACACCCTTGCCGATATCGTTCTCGACGTACTCGATGATGTACTCGAAACCGTTGACGAAGAAGCCCTTGGGAACCAGGGTCTGCTTCTTCTTGAACACGGCCAGGACGATCAGGAGCACGATCGTGGAGACGATCAGCCAAAACGAGTACTGCGTGATGCCGCAGCTCAGATCGCCCACGACAGGGGTGGAGCTGAACTCGCTGACCAGATGATTAATCTCATCAGGCAGCTTTTCAAAAATTTCCACGACTTACCTTTCGACCTCATGAGGATCTCGCAGCGCCTTGGCGACGCGAACCGCGCAGGCGGCCATAAAGGCCACGAAGCCGATCGCCTCGCCCAGGAGGAACATGCGAAATGCCTCTCCGAACAACACAAACACAACCAAGGTAAAGACAAGCAACGCGATTGCCGAGACCGCGAGACTCACCATACCCTTGAGCATGTCCGCATTCTGCTTATCGTCAAGAACCGGCTTGAGCGTAAAGACAAAGGGAAGGAAGGCAATCGCGCCCGCGATGGCACCTGCAACGATAGCGAGCAGATCGGCTATCTGAAACACTGGCGTCCTCACTTTCCTTTTTTATCGCCTCACAGGACAGTTCCCGCCAAACATTGGTGACTATTGTACGAGCCAATCGCTAAAGTACAACCGAAAAAGCATCGGTTAATACGCACCTGTTCGTTTTCTTAAGACCTTCTTTATGCCGCAGGTACGGTAATACGTTTTTCTCGAACCCTGCAGGGCAAAACGTCCGTTAACAGGAGTGCGCGCGGTCGTCTTTTGCTCGCCCGCGCGCACCATTTCTTCGTATTTTCGACGTTAGCCGGTATGGCCCTGAGATTACAGCGTGCCGTAGATGCGGTCGCCGGCGTCGCCCAGGCCGGGAACGATGTAGGCAGCTTCGTTGAGATGGTCGTCGATGGCGCAGGCATAGATATGCACATCGGGGTCCTTCTCAGTCAGCGACTTGAGGCCCTCGGGGGCCGCGACGATGCACAGCATGCGGATGTCCTTGACGCCGCGCTCGCGCAGGTAGCTGATGGCCATCTCGGCCGAACCGCCCGTGGCGAGCATGGGGTCGACGACCAGGCAGATGCGCTGGTCGATATCCTTGGGCATCTTGCAGTAATACTCATGCGGCTCGTGGGTAACCTCGTCGCGCTCCATACCGATGTGGCCCACGCGAGCGGAGGGTACCAAGTCGAGGATGCCATCGACCATGCCAAGGCCCGCACGCAGAATGGGAACGATGGCGAGCTTTTTGCCGGCGAGCTGCTTAAACGTTGCGGTGGTGATGGGGGTCTCGACTTCGACGTCTTCCATGGGCAGGTCGCGCATGGCCTCGTAGCCGTCAAAAAGTGCGAGTTCGCGCACGAGCTGGCGGAACTGGTTGGTGCCGGTGTTTTTGTCGCGCAGAATCGACAGCTTATGCTGGACGAGCGGGTGATCGACAAGGGTCACACGGGACGTATCGTAGGTGACGGTCATGGGTTGATTGCCCCTTTCGTTGCGGCCGGAAGATGGCCTTGCTGACAAGGCGCATGGCGATGTTGTTGCCGCGCGCCGTGCATAAGTTTAACGGTTTGTTGTATCGAGCAGCTCGTCGCAACCCTACTGAGCGGTGTTGAGCGAACGCTTGACGGCATCACGCCAACCAGCGAGATTGCTCTCACGGCGCTCGGCGGACATATGGGGAAGGAAGGTCTTAACGATCTGAGCGTTTTGCTCCAGCTCCTCCAGGTCCTCCCAATAGCCGACGGCAAGGCCCGCCAAGTACGCGGCACCGATCGCCGTGGTCTCCACCGTCTCGCACTGCAACACGGGGATATCCAGCAGATCGGCCTGGAATTGCATGATGAACTCGTTGCGCGAGGCACCGCCATCGACAGACAGGCGCTCAATCGAAAGTCCCACGTCCTGCTCCATGGCGCGCAGCACGTCGTAGCTCTGATATGCCATGGATTCGCAGGCGGCACGTACGATGGTCGCACGGCTCGAGGCGCCGGTCAGACCGCACACGATACCGCGGGCATGCGGGTCCCACCAGGGAGCGCCCAGACCCGCAAAGGCGGGAACGAAGTAGCAGCCCTCATTGTCGTTGATCGAAGCGGCGAGTTGTGCCGACTCGCTCACACTCGAGATGATGCCGATGTTGTTGCGCAGCCAGTTCATGGTGGAACCGGCAGCAAAGATGGAGCCCTCGAGTGCATAGCTGATCTTGCCGTCCGCGGCGATACCGATCGTGGAGACCAGACCGTTCTTGGATTCGACGACCTCGTCGCCGGTGTTCATGAGCATAAAGCAACCCGTGCCATAGGTGTTTTTGGTCTGGCCGGGATGGAAGCAGCAGTGGCCGAACAGCGACGCCTGCTGATCGCCCGCCACGCCCATGATGGGCGGCATGTTGGTCATGATGTCGCTCGCGACGCGGCCGTAGTCGCCCGAGCTCCAACGAACCTCGGGCATCATGGAACGTGGAACGTCAAAGAGCGCCAGCAGGTCGTCGTCCCAATCGAGCGTATGGATATTAAAGAGCGCCGTGCGGCTGGCATTGGTGTAGTCGGTGGCAAAGACCTGACTGCCGGTGAGGTTGTAGATGAGCCAGGTATCGATGGTGCCGAACATGAGGTCGCCCGCCGCCGCGCTCTCACGCGCACCGTCGACGTTGTCGAGAATCCACTGCACCTTGGAAGCCGAGAAATACGGATCGAGCGTGAGTCCCGTGCGGGAGCGCACCAGCTCTTCTGCGCCCCGCTCGACCAGCTCGTCGATCAGAGGTGCGGTGCGACGGCATTGCCACACGATGGCGTTATAGATGGGCTGGCCGCTTATGCGGTCCCACACCACCGTGGTCTCGCGCTGGTTGGAGATACCGATGGCGGCGATGCGGTCAGAATGGATACCGCTCTTAAACTGGACCTCCATCATCACGCCGATCTGGCTGGCAAGCACCTCCATGGGGTCTTGCTCTATCCAACCGGGACGCGGGAAGCTGGTTTTGACGCTACGACGTGCCTGCGCGACGATGCAGCCGTACTCGTCGACGATGGTCGCAAGTACCGAGGTGGTGCCGCAGTCGAGCGCCATGATGTAGGAACCGCCAAAGTTAAACGAGGCATCTTCCATGCCCAGGCTGCCCAGATTCAACGACATCGCTTACACCTTTCTATTGCATCGGGTCGGACAGGACCCGTTCGATCTCTGATGCGGGAAGTGCGCCTTGGCGCAGGATCTGGAGCCCGCCGTGCTGGAACGACACGATGGTCGAGGCGTCGCGACACGGGGTCTCGCCGGCGTCGACGGCAACATCGACCCCCTCCAGGATGCGACCTTCGACGGCGGCAAAGCTTGCCGGCGAGGGCGCGCCGTGTGTGTTGGCGCTCGTGCAGGCAAGGGGACTGCCGCAGGCGCGGATGAGCGCTTGGACCACGGGAGAGGCCGAAGCGCGCAGGGCCACGGTGTCGTCGGCAGCACGCATAAAGGTCGGCACGCAGGGAGCCGCCTTGACCACGATAGTCAGGGCTCCCGGCCAGCATCGTCGCGCAAGTACGCGGGCATCTTCCGGGATATCCACGCCATAGCGGTCGAGTGCTTCGGCATTATCAACCAGCCAGGCGACCGTTTGGGTGAGTTTGCGCTGCTTGAGGGTAAAGATGCGGCGGTAGCCGGTACCGAGCGCAGGGACCGCGGCGCCATTGACGACAGCCTGCGGATCGCGCGGCCACGATGGGAATTCGCTTGTATCTTGGGGCACGGCGTCCGAGAAGGCGTTGACTGCCACGGCGACACCGTAGACGGTCTCGGTCGGGATCAAGGCCAGGCCGCCGCGGCCGAGCACCTCGGCCGTGCGCTCGACGGCGAGCCGATGCGGCTCGCGCGTTCCCTCGTATACCCGATAGACCGTCTGCATGTGTATGCCAGCCCCTTACGCTCTGGTGAAAGTTTGTTTACTGAGGGGCATTCTCGCACGAAACGTTCAACCTATTTGGCCAGAGTGCATGTTGGTTTGGTGAGCGGCTTTAGTAGTCGGTGAAAGTGAGGGGGTCATTGGACTGCGATGAACTTCTTTGGCCTGCCGGCGTGGCGTTTTTGGGCGGCGTAGCGCTCGATGCTGTCTATCGTTATCATCCGACGGCCGTCGACAAGTTCAACATCGAGCTTTCCGGCTTTGACCAGCGCGGTAATCCGCGGAGCGGAGACTTTGAGGTCCAGCGCTGCGTCTTTAAATGTTCGGCACGCCGCTTCCCGAGCGTCCTCGTGGTCGATTTCGACTGAAAGGGCCACGACCTCGGCCGAGCGTTCGTACCCTGCCGGAGTCAAACCGTTGTTGAGGTCGTCGGCCAAAAACGCCATCAGCGCCTCGGTGGCATGGGCAATCGCTTCTTCGCGCGTATCGCCATCGGCAAAAGCGCCGGGAATCTGCGGGAAGCTGGCGCAGTACCCGTCGTCTTCTTTTATGAGAACGCAGTCATAGGTAAATCGCTGCCTCATTTTGCCTCCAACTACCATCCAGCTTGGCGACGAATACTTGCCCACGTGCCCTTCTTTGGTCGATCACCACCAGAGCCGTTCACGGTGACAACACGGTCGCCAGAAACATACTTAGCATGACTACCGACTTGCGCGACCTTCACGAATCCATCGTGCTTGAGTAGGGCAATGATTTCCCGAAAGGTAGGAGGTTGCATGGGCCGACCTCTTTCAGCCGTCCTAATTATAAACTAGTTTATAATTTTTGCTAACCAGTTAATAAATATTACTGGCGCTGTTTGGGCTCGGTGACGATGGCTCGGACGATGCGGGGGCGATCGGTGAGGTCGCGGACGATGCGCACGTCCGAGAGACCCGCCTGGCGGCAGAGCTCGGCGGCGGCGTCGAGGGCACCCTCGTAGAGCTCGCAGGCAAACAGGCCGCCGGCGCGCAGCATGTAAGGCGCCGCATTGAGCAGGCGGCGGAAGATATCGAGGCCGTCGGCGCCGCCCTCAAGCGCCAGGTCGGGCTCGAAGTCCTTGACCTCGTGCGGCAGTGAGCGCATGACGTCGGTCGGAATGTAGGGCGGATTGGAGACAAGCACATCAAAGGTGCCCCACTCTTCGCGGGGAATGGAACTCACCAGGTTGGTGAGGCTAAAGGCGACCTCATCGGATGTGAGACCGAGCGCGTCGCGGTTTTTGGTGGCCAGATCGATAGCGCGCGGCTCGATATCGGTAGCGGTGCAGGTAACGTGGCCGCGGCGCTCCCAGGCAAGGGAGAGCGAGATGCAGCCCGTGCCGCAGCCGACCTCGAGAACGCGGGCGATGCGGGGCTCGGCTGGGGCAGGCGAAGCGGCATCCTGAGCTGAAGCCGTCTCCTGGTCGGCACCCTCGATGGCGATGCCGTATTCGTCGAGCTCGGACTCGGCGGCTTCCGCGACTTCGGCTTCTGCTGCCTGCGCGGCGGCTTCCTCGGCCTCGCGGTCGGCCAGCTCCTCGGCATAGGCACGGCTGCCGAGCACGTCGCTACCCAGCGCAGCCTCATCGGCGGCCGTCAGGTTGGCGGCACGGCGCTCGGCGGTCGCGCGTTCGTCTGCCAGCGCGGCCTCAGCCTTGCGTGCCTCCTCGACCTCATCGTTCCAAGGCAGCTCAACACGCTGACGGGCAGCAGCCTCGGGGCTCAGCACCTCGGCATCCAGATAATTGAGGACTTCCTCGACGAGCATCTCGGTCTCGGGACGCGGAATGAGCACGCCGGGGGCGCACGTGACGTCGATCATGCGAAACTGCGTGCTGCCGGTGATGTACTGCAGCGGTTCACCTTTAGCGCGACGAACAACGGCCGCGTGCATGGTCTCGAGCTGAGCCGCGTTAAGCGTCTCGTCCATGCGCATATATAAGTCGATGCGTGCCAAACCCGTGGCAGCGCAGAGCAGCCACTCGGCAGAAAGACGGGGGTGCTCCTCGCCGCGCTCGGCCAGGTACTCCTTGGTCCACTCGAGACAACGCTTGATGGTCCAAATCTCGTTTGCCATGGGGCCCTCCCCTCTTAAGCGCCGGACGGCGCGCGAATGTCGGAGCAGATTGTACGCGAGGGCGGCACGCGGCAAGGGACGATTGGAAGCGATTATCGAGAATCAGCCCAGAATTTTGCTTGAATCGCAATCGAAGTGTTCATTCGTCGACGTCTAAATCTGCATCCGTCAAGCTTTTGGCAAGGTTGCCCCAAAACTGACCAATATCTAACCAAGAACTTGCCAAATCACTTGACGCGCGACGCATCAAAAATCGCCCCGCGACTTCTCGGACGATTTTTTGAGCATTATTTTCGATAGCAGATGAATGCCGCTAATTTCTTTGAGCAGGTAGCCGGCTTAATGGCCATCAAAGCCGATTAAATAACATCTCAAAGCAATGTGCCCAACCTAGTCATTTAAGAACGTCCCCAATGACTAAAATGCCATCACAGCCGACTGAATATAATATCAAGGCAATGTCCCCAATGACTCCCTACGGATCATTTGACAACCAAGAAAACGCCGATGTTTTGGCAATGCCAGCGAGCGACGTCCAGAGCGAACAAGTTGGCATGAAAAAGGCAAGGCATAGACCTTCTGGTCATGCCTTGCCTTTTGAATGACAAATTGTCGCTCTGGGCGGCGCGCAGCGTCGAGCCGTTACGCGGTTTGGCAAAACCGCGTAACCCACTACACAGCCTGCGCCAGCTTCTCGGCTCGCTCGGCGGCGGCGAGTGCCTCGATCACGGTGCCGAGCTGATCGCCCAGAAGGACGCCGTTGTAGGTGGAGTTGAAGCCGATGCGGTGATCGGTCACGCGGTCCTGGGGCTGGTTGTAGGTACGGATCTTCTCGGAACGGTTGCCATGGCCGATCTGGCTCTGGCGCTCGGCACCGAGCTCGGCCTGCTGCTTCTCGAGCTCCATCTCGTACAGACGGGCACGCAGCATCTGCATGCAGACCTCGCGGTTCTGGATCTGGGAGCGCTGCTCCTGCGACTGCACCACGGTGTTGGTGGGCAGGTGGGTAATGCGCACGGCGGAGTAGGTGGTGTTAACGCACTGACCGCCAGGGCCGGAGGCGCAGTAGGTGTCGATGCGCAGGTCGGACTGGTTGATCTGGACGTCGATCTCCTCGGCCTCGGGAAGCACGGCGACGGTAGCCGTGGAGGTCTGAATGCGGCCCTGGGACTCGGTCTTGGGGACGCGCTGGACGCGGTGCACGCCGGACTCGTACTTCATGACGGAGTAGACGCGGTCGCCCTCGACCTTGAACTCAATGGACTTAAAGCCACCGGCCTCGCTGGGGCTGGAGTCGAGCACGGTAGTCTTCCAGCCGCGCGACTCGCAAAAGCGCTGATACATCTTGTACAGGTCGCCGGCGAAGATGGCCGCCTCGTCGCCACCGGCGGCGGAGCGGATCTCGACGATGGTGTTCTTGTCGTCGTTGGGGTCGCTCGGGATGAGCATGTACTTGATGTCTTCCTCGAGCTGGGGAAGCTTGGCCTCGTTTTCGGAGATGTCCATCTGGAGCATCTCCTTCTCATCGGCATCGGTGGTATCGTGCAGCATTTCCTTGGCAGCCTCGATGTCATCGAGCGCGCCGATGTACTCGCGCGAGGCGGCGATGAGGTCGGACTGGTGCGCGTATTCCTTGTTGAGACGCGTGAACTCCTTGATATCGGAGGCGACGGCCGGGTCGGAAAGCTTCTTCTCGAGCTCCTCGTAGGCCTTGATGATCTTTTCGAGCTTGTCGCGCATGACGGACTCCTTTATATGCGTGAAGGTGAAAATCGGCAGAATTGATGGGGCGCGGGGCGCCGCTGCGGGGGTAAGCCCGGCTAGAACATGTCGATCCTCAGATACATGCGCATCCCTTCGCGTATGGGGTACATAGTTGCGGTCTAACCCATACATGATAGCGTGCGCAGGCAAACCTGCATATAACCCGCACGGAATCCGACAAAGGGACAGTCCCTTTGTTGGATTCTAGAGCGTGTGGAGCAGAGCGATGAAAAAGCGGACACCCTGAAGGTAGACTCGGCGGGTAATGCGCTCGTTGGTGCCGTGGACGCCTCGGTCGCACTCGTCATCGTCGACCACAAAGGCCGAGAAACGAATGCACTCAGGGCAAATGCGCTGATAGTTGGCAGCGTCGGTCGCGCCGATCACGGTCGAGGGGACGATGCTGACAGGAGCCCCGCCCGTCGCACTCGGTCCGTTTTCCTCCGTCCCCTTTGGATCACGGAAATAGCGGGCGGCGATGGCGCGAACGGCCTCGAGCCCCGGTCCACCGACACGCGGAGACGGCGAAGGCTCGGAGCTGCCGGGGCCCAGCTCCACTTCGACACAACCGGCAAGGTCCGCCCCGGCAACCGCCTCACGGCAGCGCGCCACAACGTCGACCACGCTCGTACCCTCGAGCATGCGGAAGTTAATGTTGGCCCACATATCCTGCGGCATTACGTTGGCGCCGGTGCTGCCACCCTCGATCTGCGTGGGCGCGCAGGTGGTCGTCACCAGCGGATAGAGCTTTTTGCTGGCGAGGCAATCGCGGACAATGGCATCCCCGTTGGCGGCAATTTCATCGGCCGTGTAGAGCCCCAACTCGACGAGTTGAGCGGCAAGCAAGTCGGTCACGCGCGTCGGCCACTCGATATCGCAGATTGCGGTGATGGCACGGCTGAGCACCTCGAGCGATGTGCCGCCGTAGGGGTTGGACGAATGCCCGCCCTCACTCTTCGTCTTGAGTATGATATCGGCGTAACCCTTCTCCGCGAGGTCGGCATGCATAAGCCAGCCCTCGCCCGCGCCATACTCGGCAGCCGAAACAATACGGTAGTCACCCTCGTCGATCAGATATTCAAGTTCAACGCCACGCTCCTCGAGCACACGACCGATCGCCCCCGCGCCGTACTGCGTGGTTTCCTCGTCCTGGCCAAAGGCGAGCAGCAGGGTACGCTTGTGCTCCCAGCCGTGCGCGAGCGCATACTCAACCGCCTCGAGAATGCCTGCGACCTGGTCTTTCATATCGATGGCGCCGCGACCCCAAATGTAGGTGTCGTCCACATGTCCGCTAAAGGGGGCATGCGTCCAGTCAGCCTCGGTGCCGGGTACCACGGGAACCACGTCCATGTGGCCCATGAGCATAATGGGCTTGAGGGCAGGGTCGGAACCGCTAAGCGTCACCAATAGCGAATGGTCGATAAGCTCGACCTTACCCGCCGTAAATACGTGCGGCCAAGCCTGCTGCATATACGCGCGCAGGTCGTCGAACGGCTGCCAGTTCACCGCCTCGGCATCCATACTCGAGATGGTCGGAAACGACAGCACGCGGCCCAGGCGCTCGCACGCACCAGCTTCGTCCAAATCGGCAAAATCATCCTCATGCGCAAAGAAGCGCCAAACCTCGGCCATGACATCCTTTCGATTGTGATGACGAGGGCCGCCCCACGGGAGCGGCCCTGTCATGCAAACATTTGCGGTCGGTTACTTGTCCTCGAGATAACGCGAGAGGAACTCGCGGGTGCGCTGGTGTTTGGGGTTGCCAAAGAGCTCGGCCGGCGCGGCGTCCTCGAGCACCACGCCCTTATCCATAAAGACCACGCGGTCGGACACGGTTCGGGCAAAGGCCATCTCGTGCGTGACGACGACCATGGTCATGCCGTCGGCCGCGAGCTTGCGCATGACCTCGAGCACCTCGCCCACGATCTCGGGGTCGAGTGCCGAAGTCGGCTCGTCGAACAGCATGATCTGCGGATTCATGCACAGGGCGCGTGCGATGGCTACGCGCTGTTTTTGACCACCGGACAGGCGGCCCACGGCGGCGTGCGCGAACTTTTCGAGTCCCACGCTCGTCAGATGCTCCATCGCAATTTTTTCAGCCTCGGCCTTGCTCATCTTTTTGAGCATGACGGGCGCAAGCGTGCAGTTGTCGAGCACGTCCATGTTGTTGAACAGGTTAAAGCCCTGGAACACCATGCCGATGTCCTCGCGGAGTTTATTGATATTGCAGCGCTCGGCCGTAAGGTCCTGGCCGTGGAACCAGATGTGGCCCGCGTCCGGGGTCTCGAGCAGATTGAGGCAGCGCAGGAAGGTCGACTTGCCCGAGCCCGAGGCGCCGATAATGGTGACGACCTCGCCGGGGTTAACGGACAGGTCGATGCCCTTGAGTACCTCGAGCGAGCCGAAGCTCTTGCGCAGGCCCTCAACGCGGATGAGCGGCTCATTGGTCTGTGCGGCGGCCGCAACGCCGGTAGTGGCGGTATCTGCCATGATGATTCTCCTCGTCTTAAGCCTAGTTAGAGCTGGGCAGCGTGGCCGGAGCCTCGGCACCGAGCTTTTTGCCAAAGGCTTCGAGCAGGCGGCTCGCCACGAGCGTCAGGATCAGGTAGACCACGAGCGCCACGCAGTAGACCTCCATCTGGCGGTAGTACACGCCGGCGACCGTGGTAGTAGCGTACATAAGGTCGAACACGCCGATGACCGAGAGCACCGACGAATCCTTGATGTTGATGATGAGCTCGTTGGTGAGCGCCGGAATCGCATTTTTAATGCCCTGGGGGAACACGACTTTGCGCATGGCCTGCCACTGCGACAGGCCCAGCGATCGCGCCGCCTCGGCTTGGCCGGGATCGATGGACTCGATGCCGCCGCGCAGGACCTCCATCATGTAGGCGGTGGAGTTAAGCGAGATGGTGACGAGGCCGGCGGTAAAGGTGCTCCAGATCTGGTTGGCCTGGGCGGTCTCGAAGCCCATGCCGCGCAGAACGGTAAAGCCCGCGTAATAGATAAGCAGGCCCTGGACCATCATGGGCGTGCCGCGCACAATGGTGGAGTAGACGGTCGCGAAGCCGCGGCCGATACTCTTAAAGAAACGCACCAAGTCGTTGTCCACGCGGTCGAACGTCTGAATGCGCAAAAACACAAAGAGCAGTGCCAGGAAGAAGGCGATGACGGTGCCGAAGGTGGCAAGCGCGATGGTGATTTCGATGCCGCGGATGAAGAAGTCGCCGCTCTTGTAGGTCATGTAGACCAGGCTCGACAAAAAGTCGCTGGGGTTGGAATCCGAGACAATGCTCACCTGCACCAGGTCGATAAACGACATGATGCAGCGGTCCACGAAAAAGATCGCTGCGATGGCGACCACAACATAGCTACCCAGGCGCGCGCCGCGGCGGAAACGCTCGGAGGCGAACGGCGACTTTTCGCGATAGTCGTTCCAGTGCATGAGCTTGGTGACGAGTGCCGCCGCCGACACGACGACCCAGGCCCACAGGATCGCCCAAAGGCAGTCCTGGAAGATGCCAGTGGGCGCCAAAAAGCTCAGCGGCGTGGGGTTGCGCTGGCTAAACGCCAGGCCAAGCGCCGCGATGACGCTCGTGCCCAGGTATACGTAACGGTGATCGGCCTTGATAAAGGAGGCCAGGCGATTGACGGTTTTCATGCTGCCTCCCTATGCCGGCTGACGGTCGAGGCACGCGTCCCACATTTGGTCGCGCTCCTCTTGGCTAATGCCCTTGAGTGTCTTGTCGATGAGCTTAAGCAGTTTGTCCGAGCCCTTGCGGCAGCCGACGTTTGCCGCGACCTCCTGCTTAAAGCCCTCGCCTTCGGCAAAATGAATGGGAACGATGCCCGGGTTTTGAGCCATATAGCCCTTCTCGTTCTCGGTGTTGTAGGTCACGGCGTCGCAGGTGCCCTGCAGCAGGTTCGAGAACACCGTGGGGACGGAGTCGACCGGGTTTTTGTGCACAACGCCCGGGATCTCGTCGATGACGGTGTCGAGCATGGTGTCCTTTTGGCCGAGCACCGTGGCACCGCTAAAGTCGCTAAGCTTGGTGGCGTTTTGGTAGGGCGAGCCCTCTTTTACGAATAGGCCAAAGTAGCCAATGAAGTACGGGTCGGAGAAGCCGACCGACTCTTCGCGCTCGGGCGTGGCGCTCATGCCGGCGATGATGAGGTCGATTTGGCCGTTGTTGAGCGAATCGATAAGGCCCGAAAAGCTCTGCTTGACGGCAACGGGCTCGCCACCGAGGGCCTTGCAGACGATCTTGGCGATCTGCACGTCGTAGCCATCGGCATAGGCGCCCTGCACGTTGTCGATGGGGATGGTGTACTCGCTGGCTTCGGAGACCTGCCAGTTGTACGGGGCGTAGGCCGCCTCCATGCCGATACGGATCTTGTCCTTGCCGATCACGGAATCGGACAGGTCGTCGCGACCGCCGCCCGTCGTGGGCTGAACTACTTCCAGCGTGGAGGGACGCTGGCAACCGGCAAGTGCGCCGGCGACGACAGAAGCGCTCGCAGCGAGAGCATTACCCAAAAAGATGCGACGGCTGCATATCGGCTGGACATGCATGCCGCGCTGTTGTCGAGATTGCATCTGATGCCTTCCCTATTTCGTTTTGCTGACAATAAGACAGGATATACGCCAGCGACCAGCAGCGCAGTACAAGCTCGAAAAATTAATAGACACACGGTAGTCATTGGGAGCGTCGATGTTTTGGCAATGCCAGCGAGCGCCGCCCAGAGCAAACAAGTTGGCATGAAAAAGGCAAGGCATAGACCTTCTGGTCATGCCATGCCTTTTGAATGACAAATTGTCGCTCTGGGCGGCGCGCAGCGTCGACCGGCCCGCCGTTCGTCAGAACGGCGGAACCTCTAGAGCAAGGTGACGCTAAAGCTACGTTTGTCGGTAGCGCCGGGAGCCAAGGTGATGGTGTTGACCTTGTGCTCAAAGACGTCGTCCTCGGTGTCCATGGTGGTGTGACCGGTCCAGGGCTCGAGCGCCACAAACGGGGCGTCGTTGGCGGCAGACCACACGCCAATGTACTTAAAGCCCTCAAAGTCGATCTTGACGCCGTGGCCCGACTTGCGGCCGCGCAGCGTGAGCGTGGAGCCCGGGGTATCGGTGAACATGATGGCGTCGTTATCGAAGCTGCGGTGCGTGATGGGCAGCACGTCCGAGTTATCGGGAGCCTTGTAACTGCCCTCAAACGTCATAAGACCGTCGGGCGTGATGATGGGAGCCTCATTAGTCCAAGCCTCGGTAAACGCCAGCTCGTAATCCTCGAATGCCTCGTCCTCGGCACCGGGAGCCGGTACGTTAAACGCGGGGTGGCCGCCCACCGAGAACGGCAGGTCCACGTCGCCGGTATTGGTGACGGCAAAGGTCTGGGTAAGTGTGGCGTCACCAGTCAGGGCATAGGTCATGTTGAGCTTAAAGTGGAACGGGAACGCCTTGAGCGACTCGGGCGTGTCGGTGATCTCGTACGTTACCGAGGAGCCGTCCTCCGAAACCTCGACCAGCTTGTGTTCGACGATGCGCGCGAGTCCGTGGCGCGGCATCTCGCAGGTGCCGGCCGCAGACGTCGCCGTGTTGTTGCGCAGCGAGCCCACAATGGGGAACAGGATGGGCGCATGCTTGCCCCAAAAGGCGGGGTCGCCCTGCCACAGATACTCGTTGCCGTTGAGGGCAAGGCTCGTGAGCTGGGCACCCATGGAATCGATGGCCGCGGTGAGGCCGCCGCGCTTGATGGTAGTGACAGTAGACATGCTACTTCCTCCAAAAGTAAACAATAGTGTCGAGGGCTATTGTCCCACTCTTGGCGGCGGGACGGGACGGCAGGCGATTATTGAGTAGCCATAGCGGAATGAGCGGCGAGTGCCTACTGGGTATCCACGTAAAGGTCGAACCTGCCCTGCGGTGTGGTGTCGACCGTGTCGGGCGCCTGTGAGTTAAAGCTCACGGGGACCATGCGCTTTGAGGCACGGAAGCGCGTGCCGTCGGTGGCGACGGGCGGTTCATCGACGGTGAGCTCGTAGTCGCCGGGCTTGAGCTCGATGCCGTCACCAGCGGAATTGACGTATTGATACTCGTCAATCGTCTGCCCTTTGAGCGTGCGCCCCACGATATGGATGAGCATTTGGCTGTCGCCGCGCGCGGTGTCCCACGTCGCGCCGTCCTTGACCTCGACCGACACATGTACCGAGCGCGTGCGGCTGAGCGATTGCTCGACAGACATCTCGACCTTGGCGGCGTCTTTTCGCTGTTGTTCGACATGGCTCCAGACGTTTCCAATTACCGAGCATGCGATAACGCCGGCCATGAAGGCGATAAGGATGGGGCCAAGCGGAGAGCGACGTCCTGCATCTTCCTCGCGAGACAGATTGGGGCGACGTGTGGGTGCGGGCGCCTGAGCGCCCTGCGAGGGCACGTCGAGAATACTGAAGGATGCCGTGCTGTCGGGATCGATGGTGTGACGCGGCTGCGGGGTCTTTGCCGGCGAGATCGACATGTCGGCTGGCTCGCCGAGCGTGGCCGTAGCGTCGGCCTTGGCCTCGTCTGCCTCGGCCTGGGCCCAAGCTTGTTCGAAGGTCAGGGGCTCGACAGGGTCGAGGGCGGCGTCCGAGTCGGCGGCGACGTCGTTGCCGGTCTCGTCCTCGTCGCTCGACACGTCACGCGGCGCGGGCTCGTCCCACCCCTCGTCCGGAGTCTCACCCTCGCTATACCACCATTCAAAGTTATCGATATCCATACGGGGCGCCCCTTAGGCCTCGCAAATAAACACTCGCTAGTTTTATACCCCCAGACGACACCGAAGCTCACCCGCGCCGGACACAAAAACCGTCACAACATTCGACGCTTTTCCTCGATTTCGAGATTTTCGCCGAATGTTGTGACGGTTTGGGCGACTGGCCGGCAGCGCAATGCGACAAAGGGACTGTCTCTTTGTCACATTCTGTTAGAGTTGCAGGGATTGAATCCCGCTTATTAATGCGACATTGGAGTGACAGCCTTGACCGCCGCAACCACGCCTAAAAGCAAGTCAACCGCCGCCGCGCTTTCACCTGCGCGCACCAATCTTTGCCTGGCGCTGCTCGTGTTGTTAGGTTTTTCGCTCGGCTGCTCGGAGTTCGTGGTCATCGGCATCGAGAGCGACCTGGCGACGGAGCTCGGCATATCGCTTGCCACCGCAGGCCAGCTCATCAGCGTGTTTGCGCTTGTCTACGCCATCGCCACGCCGGTGCTTGCGCTCAGCACGGGACGTTTTCGCCGCTACCAGCTGCTCGTGTGCTACAGCATCGTCTTTGTGCTCGGCAACCTGGTCATGGCGTTGGCGCCCAACTTCCAGGTGCTGTTTATCTCGCGCATCATCCTGGGCTCCGTCTCTGGCGCACTGCTCGCTGTGGGTGTGACGTACATCCCCGAGCTGCTGTCCCCGCAGCAAACTTCGTTTGCCATCTCGGTGGTATATGGTGCGTTTTCCGTGGCAATGGTCTTTGTCACTTCGATCGGCAAGTCTGTGGCCGACACACTCGATTGGCACGTGGCCATGTACGGCACGCTGGCCTTTGCCGTTCTGATCTGCGGAGCACTCGTGATGTTTATGCCGCGCGCTGGGCAAACCGACGAACCTGCCACCTTTCGCGAGCAGGCGGGGCTGCTGCGCGAACCGAGCATCATCACCGGCATGCTCATCTTTTTGTTTGGCGTGGGCTCGGTCTATGTGTTCTACGGCTACGTGACGCCTTATCTTGAGCAGGTGCTGGGCATGGGCACGGTCGAAGCCAGTACCACGCTCATGGCCTACGGCGTGTTCTGCCTGATCTCGAACATCCTGGGCGGATGGATCGATGCTCGCTTTGGCATGAAGGCGCTACTCGTGACGTTTGTGCTGCAGGCTGCAGCGTTACTCGGACTGTTTGCTGTGGGCGGCACCATGCCGCTCGCGCTGGTCTTTGTCTTTAGCCTGGCGCTGCTCATGTACCTGTTCTCGGTGTCGTGCATCACGCACTTTATGGACGTGGCACGCAGCCGCCATCCCAAGTCGATGGTACTCGCAAGTTCGGTTGAGCCCATGGCGTTTAACGTCGGCATCTCGTTTGGCACCGCAGTGGGCGGCGCCGTGGTAAGCAGCGTTGGCATTGCATATGTAGGCGCAGTGGGTGCCGCGTTCTCGCTTGTGGCCTGGGTGCTTACGCTGGTGACGATTAAGTTGGCTCGCTGGGAACGCAAGAGGGCGATGGCGCAGGCGTAGATGCGATACTCGAGCTCGATGATGGCGATCGAAAGGAAACCGCATATGCAACGTGTACTGTTTATCTGCTATGGAAACATCTGCCGCTCGACGATGGCCGAGTCGGTGTTTACCGAGCTCGTGCGCCGCGCTGGGCGCGAGGCGGAGTTTGCCATCGATTCCGCGGCGACCTCGACCGAGGAGATCGGCAACCCGCCACACCACAGTACCGTTGCCAAGCTACGCGAGGTCGGGATTCCCGTCGTCGCACATCGCGCACGTCAGGTACGTCGCGCGGAGTATGGCGACTGGGACCACATTGTCTATATGGACGACGAGAACGCCCGCGCCCTGTACCGAATTTTTGGGAAGGACCCCGATGGCAAGATCTCGCGCCTGCTCGATTGGACCGATCGCCCCGGCGACGTGGCCGACCCCTGGTACACCGGCAATTTCGACGCCACCTACCGCGATGTACTCGCCGGTTGCACCGCCATGCTCGAGCAGCTGTAGGCGCTCGGGCGGCGCGGGCACACGGGCCACGCCATCGGCATAAACGAGCGTGGATTTTCTCCCACTTTGAGCGTTCGAGTGCGCTCTAAACGGGAGAAAATCCACGCTCGTTATCTCGGTGGGAGAAAATCCACACTCATGAATGTGACAAAGGGACTGTCCCTTTGTCACATCCGGGACTGGCCCTAGACCGGCTTGACCTCCAGCTTTATCCCCTCGGCGCAGGAGTCGCCCAAAACATCCGAAAGGGCCCAGGTCGCATATAGCGGCAAATAGAGAACCGCTCCGTTGCGCTCAACGTTGCCTCTCGAAAAAACAATCCCGAGCCTTACGCCATATTCAGCCGTATCAAGCACATGACCGAGCGCAGCGTGCGCGTGGTAATAGGAGCCCGATTTAACCTCGATCGGAACAGCCGTCCCATCCGGTCCGTCGACCACAAAGTCCACTTCACCGCGCTTTTTTGTCTGATAGTAGTAAAGCTGGCGATTTTGGGCAGTCAGCTGCTGGGCTACCACGTTTTCGTAAATGCCGCCCAGATTGGGCTCCTTGCTATCAAGATACGCCGCTTGGGCGACTCCAACGGGGTAGCGCGCCATCAACATGCCCGTATCCGATTGGTATAGCTTGAACTGCGATGGCCGTGCCGTCTTGAGCAGGGGCGACTTTGGCTCGGTTACGATATCGGCTTTGAGAGCAACGCCGGCATCGACAAGCCAGACAAAATCTCGCTGGTACTTCTCATAATGCGCCTTGGGGTCAATGGAATTGAGCACGAAACGCTTGTGTTCGCCCTCGAGCATAATAGGGAGCTGATCGTAGATGCTCTGCACCTGCAGGGCTCGCCCGCTTGCATACTTGGAGATATCCCGCCGGTACTGTTCGTTGAGCTCTGACTGTAGCTGACGAACAGAGGCAAGGTCGCCCTGCGTGTCAAGGAAACGCTGCACGACCTCCGGCATTCCGCCGACAACGGTATAGGTCCTGAAGTTTGCCATCATCGCGTCATGAATGTAATCAGGAATGGGCCTCTCGCTGATACACGCGTCACGTATCGTTTGGCGAGCCCCCTCGCTCACCCCGGTTGCCCAGCAAAACTCCTCAAAATCGAGCGGGAACATCCTAAGCTCGTGGACATACCCCACGGGATAGGACCTGACGCCCTTGAACTGGGTCCCGAGCATTGACCCCGAAAACGCCCAGCGGCACCTCCCGTCCTCAACAAGGAACTTTGCCATCGTCATGATGTCGGGGGCCTCTTGGACCTCATCGATAAACACGAGCGTTTTGCCTGGTGCAATCGACTTTCCCGAAAGAAGCGTCACCCTGCTGATGAAATCATCGGCATCCCGCGCCTCGAGAAGAGCATCTTTTGCCTGGCGATTTTCCATGAGGTTAAGCTCGATGTAGGTTGCATGGCTGGCTTTGCCAAATGCGCGAATCGAATAGCTTTTGCCGATCTGGCGAGAACCCGTGATGAATAAGGCCTTTTGCTCGGCAGACTTCAGCCAACGCTCCAGCTCTGCCGCTATTTTCCTGCGCAGCATAGGCTCTCCCCTCAGTGTCATCAAATGAAATGCAAAGTTTTATGCGCTTAATTATCGATGAAATGTAGGATTTTTAGAACCTAAAATCGGATGAAATGCAGAGATTTAGGATTATAAGCAAAAAGAAGGGGCAGCCCCGGCGAATGTGACAAAGGGGCTGTCCCTTTGCCACATTGCGCTCGACTACTCGTCAACGATCTCGGCAAGCCAGACGTTCAGCGTATCGACCTCGGGGCAGCAGAACTTTGCCGTACCAGGCTCGTTGCCAGGCACGGTTCCGCCATAGCGCAGGATATCGATATAGGGAAAGCCCACATGGCAGGCCATGGCACACATCTTGCCGCGGTCGCGGTCAAAGTCGAAGACGTCGCCCGGTTTGTGACCATGGTGGCAGCGGCACGCACCCAGCTGGTCCACGCAGCTCACGCGGATACGCGGACGCTTGCCACGCGGCGCGCCGAGCGGCTTGCCCCCGCCCGCAGGCTTGGCGCCGCCCTCGCCAGCATTACTCATGGTCAATCACGTCCAGGCAGGCCTCGATGGGAAGGCCAGCCGACTTATCCTCTTGGTCGGCATTGCGCTCGATAAGCTCAGCCACCACGCGCATGGCATCGGACGTCGCGCGCTGCAGACTCCAACCTGCCATAACGCGGCCGACGAGCACCGCCGAGAACGTGTCGCCCGTGCCCGGGAAATAGACCGGGATCAGGTCGAAGGGAATCGTGAAGTACTCCCCCGCCACATGGTCGTAACCGATGACGACATTCGCACCGTCGACCACAGCGCTCGTAATGACCACCGACTTGGCGCCCAGGGCACGCACGGCATCCACAAGAGTGCGGCCCTCATCGGGCGTGATTTGCTCGGCAATGGGCGTATCGGTGAGCAGGCACGCCTCGGTGTAGTTTGGCACCGCATAGTCGGCGCACTCGAGCAGGCTGCGCATGAGACCGATCGTGGACTCGGGCACGCCGGCGTAGAGCTTGCCGTTGTCGCCCATGATGGGGTCGACGAACACCTTGGTACCCTTTTGCGCGCGACGGTGGCAGAAGTCCGAAATGATGCGCGTCTCTTCCTCGGTCACGATAAAGCCGGTAGAGATGGCGTCGAACTCAAAGCCGAGCTCCTCCCAGATGGCGAGGCTCTGGCGCACGTACTCGGTGGTGTCGTGGATGTAGAACTTGGGATAGTTGAGCGTATCGGACACAAGTGCCGTCGGCAGGTTGTGGATGCGGTAGCCCATGTGCGACAGCACCGGCAGCATGGCGGAAAGCGCGACCTTGCCGTAGCCGCACATATCGTTGATCAACAGCAGCTGAGTGTTCTTCATGAGGGTCTCCCTTGGTTCGGGCACGGCGCAGCAGCGCCACAGTGCGACTAAGTGTAGCGCAGGGAGCACGGCAGGCGGGCGCTGGTGCCGTGGAGGTCGAATTGTTGCGGAAAGGTTACGGGAAGGAAGTTAGTCGTTGGGGACGTTCTTAAATGACTAGTCAAACAAGAACGTCCCCAACGACTAACCCAACGACTATCAGCGCAAGGAGTGTCCCCAAGTGCCGGCACATAAGGAACGTCCCTAAGTGCCACCTAAGTGCCAAAACGACTGGTCGGGCAACACCGATGTTTTGGCGAAGTCAGCGAAAACTCGCCAGAGTGAGCAAGGTGCCTTGAAACGAGGCGGCATTGACCTTCTGGTCATGCCGCCGAAGTTGAAAGGCAGATTGCCGCTCTGGCGGGTTTGCAGCGTCGAGCCGTTACGCGGTTTGGTAAAACCGCGTAACCACTAGTTTGGTACCTTGACATTCATTTCTCATGCTCCTAGATTGGTTAGGCACAAAACAATTCCACTACCTAACTAAAGAAAGGAGCAACACTAATTCATGTGCGATGAACCTCTTAACCTTTGTTCGCACGAGCCCGGCGGCGACCCGTCACAGCCGGCGGATGCACCCGAAGCGGTTAGCTCAGAAGACAAGCTTGCCAAGCGCATCCTCAATGGCCTGGGCTTTTGCGGCCGTTACATGCATTTTCATGGCGGAGGCGTGTCCGGCAAGGCGCCCATCATCTGCCTGCTGGCCAAGCAACCCGGCGGCGAGATGTCGCAGCAGGAACTCGGCATGCACTTTGACCTCAAGCCGGGGTCGCTTTCCGAGATCCTGTCCAAACTCGAGCTCAACGGCCTCATCGAGCGCAGCCGTAACCCCAAGGATCGACGGCAGCTCACCATTCGCCTGACCGAAACCGGCCGGGAAAACGCCCGCATCGACCAGGCAGCCCGCATTCGCTTTAGAGAGCAGGCCTTTGGTGCCCTCACCCACGACGAGCGCGAGCAGCTCGCCGAAATGCTCGAGAAAATCCGTGTAACCTGGGAGGAACTGGATGATTAAAACCCTCATGGGCAGCATCCGCGACTATATAAAAGTCACCGTTGCCACGCCGTTGCTCGTGCTTGGCGAGGTGCTCTGCGAGATGCTGATTCCATTTATCACCGCCAACCTGATCGACGCCATCAAAGATGGCACCACCGTAGCCGAGATGCTTCCCACCGCGGGCTTTTTGGTGCTCATCGCGCTGACGTCGCTTGCTTTTGGCGCCGCTGCCGGCGTCACCTGCAGCCATGCGAGTTGCGGCTTCGCTAAGAACCTGCGTCACGACCTGTTCTACAAGATCCAGACGTTCAGCTTTGCCAACATCGATGAGTTCTCGAGCTCCTCGCTCGTCACGCGCCTGACCACCGATATCAACAACGTGCAGCAGGCCTTTATGATGATCATCCGTATCGCCGTGCGCGCGCCGCTGGTATTGATCTTCGCCTTTACCATGGCATTTATCATGGGCGGCAGCGTCGCCATGGTCTACCTGGTCATCATTCCGCTGCTGGGCTTTGGGCTGTTCTTTATCATCTTTAAGGTGCGTCCCATCTTCTCGCGCGTGTTCCACAAGTACGACGCCCTTAACGAGTCCGTCGAGGAAAACGTCACCGGCATGCGCGTGGTCAAGAGCTATGTGCGCGAAGACTTTGAGAAGGAGAAGTTCGCGACCGCTGCGCGCGACGTCCAGATGGACTTCACCCGCGCCGAGAAGCTGCTTGCCTTTAACAACCCCATGATGAACATCTGCGTCAACGGCGCGTTTGTCGTCATCATCTACCTGGGCTCCAAGCTCATCATCACGAGCCAGGGCACGCTGTTCGACGTGGGCCAGCTCTCCTCGATCTTTACCTATGGCTTCCAAATCCTCATGAGTCTGATGCAGCTGTCGATGATCTTTGTCATGGTGACCATGGCCGACGAATCGGCGCACCGCATCACCGAGGTGCTGGCCGCCGAGCCCACGATCGCCGATCCCGCCGAGCCCGTGCTCGAGGTTGCCGACGGTTCCATCGACTTTGAACACGTGAGCTTTAAGTATTCCGCGCATGCGAAGCGCCAGGCGCTCGACGATATCGACCTGCACATTAAGAGCGGCGAGACCATCGGCATCATCGGCGGCACCGGCTCGGCCAAGTCCACGCTCGTAAACCTCATCGCCCGTCTGTACGACGCCACCGAAGGTACCGTGCGCGTGGGCGGCATAGACGTACGCGACTACAACTTGGACGCCCTGCGCCACCAAGTGGCCATGGTATTGCAGAAAAACGTGCTGTTTAGCGGCACGATTGCCGAGAACCTGCGTTGGGGCGACTCGAACGCCACCGACGAAGAGGTCCGCGAGGCCGCGCACCTGGCCTGCGCCGACGAGTTTGTCGACGGCTTCCCCAAGGGCTATGACACCTGGATCGAACAGGGCGGCTCCAATGTTTCCGGCGGCCAGAAGCAGCGCCTGTGCATTGCGCGCGCCCTGCTGCGTCGCCCCAAGATCTTGATCCTGGACGACTCCACGAGCGCCGTCGACACCAAGACCGACGCCAAGATTCGCGCAGGGCTGGCAAGCTATCTGCCCAACACGACCAAGCTCATCATCGCCCAGCGCATTAGCTCCGTGCAGGACGCAGACCGCATCATCGTCATGGAGGGCGGCCGCATCGCGCAGATCGGTAACCACGACGAGCTGCTCAAGACGAGCGAGATCTACCGCGAGACCTTTACCTCGCAGAACAAGATGTCTGCCGAGGGCGAAGAGGCCGTCGAGGCCGACACCGAGGCATCCGTAACGCAAGCTCAGACCCAGGAAGGAGGCGAGGCACATGAGTAAGGCAACGACCGCCGAGCGCGCGCTCAACCGCAAGGGCGGCACCATGTCGCGCCTCATCAAGACGCTCTTTGGCTTTTACCCCGTGCTTTTGCCCCTCGTCATCGCCGGCGTGGTGCTCTGCGCCATCATCAACTCCATCGGCGCGACCTTCCTTCAGAGCGCCCTGCAGATTATTAGCGAATCGTGGCAGTCGGGCGATTGGGGAGCCGCGCAGCCCAAGATCGCACAGCTCGTGACCACCCTCGCCTGCATCTACGGCATCGGCATCCTGTCCTCGCTCTTCTGGAACCGCGCCATGGCCATCGTCACGCAGGGCTCGCTGGAGAAGCTGCGCGAGAAGATGTTCAACCGCATGCAGGACCTGCCGATCCGCTACTTCGACACGCACCAGCGCGGCGACATCATGAGCCACTACACCAATGACATCGACACGCTGCGCCAGATGATCAGCCAGTCGCTGCCCAACCTGCTCATGACGGTCATCGTCATCGTCACGGTGTTCTTTATCATGCTGTACTACAGCGTGTGGATGTGCTTGGTCATTATTGCCGGCGTCGCCTTTATGACCTTTATGACCAAGCTGCTCGGCTCCAACTCCGCGCGCTTTTTTATTGCGCAGCAGACCGAGCTCGGCGTAGTCGAAGGTCATATCGAGGAGGTCATGAACGGCCAGAAGGTCGTCAAGGCATTCTGCCACGAGTCTGCCGCCGAGGCCGATTTTGACGAGCGCAACGAGAAGCTCTTCGAGGTCTCGCAGAAGGCCAACATGTACGCCAACATCCTCATGCCCGTCCTTATGAACCTGGGCAACCTGCTCTACGTGCTGGTCGCGCTGGCCGGCGGCATTTTCCTGGCGCTGGGCGTGCCCAACCTGAGCATCTCGGGCATGGCGCTGTCCATCGCCGTCGTGGTGCCGTTCCTCAACATGACCAAGCAGTTCTGCGGACAGATCGGCCAGATCTCGCAGCAGATCAACGCCGTGGTCATGGGCCTCGCCGGCGCCGACCGTATCTTTGAGCTCATCGACGAGGAGCCCGAAGCCGACGAAGGCTATGTGACGCTCGTCAACGCTCAGGTGAACCCCGACACCTGGCAACTCGAGGAGGCCGACCACCACACCGGCATGTGGGCGTGGAAACATCCGCACCGCGCAACCGGCGAGATCGAGTACGTGCCGCTGCGCGGCGACCTGGTCATGGACAACGTCGACTTTGGCTACACGCCCGACCACGAGGTGCTGCACGGCGTGTCCGTGTTTGCCAAGCCGGGCCAGAAGGTCGCGTTTGTCGGCGCCACCGGTGCCGGTAAGACGACCATCACCAACCTCATCAACCGCTTCTACGACATCGCCGACGGCAAGATCCGCTACGACGGCATCAACGTCAACAAGATCCGCAAGGCTGATCTGCGCCGCTCGCTGGGCGTGGTGCTGCAGGACGTGAACCTGTTCACCGGCACCGTGATGGACAACATCCGCTACGGCAACCTGGACGCTACCGACGAGGAGTGCGTCGCGGCGGCCAAGCTCGCGGGCGCGGACGACTTTATCACCCGCCTGCCCGACGGCTACGACACCATGCTCACCGGCAACGGCGCACAGCTGTCGCAGGGCCAGCGCCAGCTGATTTCGATCGCACGCGCCGCCGTCGCCGATCCGCCGGCAATGATTCTGGATGAGGCCACGAGCTCCATCGATACCCGCACCGAGGCCATCGTGCAGGCGGGCATGGATAAGCTCATGGAGGGCCGCACGACGTTTGTCATCGCGCACCGCCTGTCCACCGTGCGTAACTCCGACGCAATCATCTGTCTGGACCACGGCCGCATCATCGAGCGCGGCAACCACGACGAGCTGATCGCCAAGCGCGGATACTACTATCAGCTCTATACCGGAGCGTTTGAGCTGGAGTAGATCTGGCAACCCGGAACTACGCCGCAACGCATAAGCCCCCGCAGTTCATATGAGCTGTGGGGGCTTTTTTCATGCCAGCCGGAAACCATATCCCACTTTTCGGGCCCAGAATGGGATGCCGTTTCCCGCTGGACCCCCTCCGGAAAACGGCATCCCATTTCAAGGGAGTAAACCGGGATGTAGTTTCCCCTAACGGCACCTTTGGGAAGCCGCATCCCACTCTAGACGCACAAAACGGGATGAGCTTTCCCATGGTGATCCAAGACCAGAAGCATGTCCGATAGCGCAGCAAGGTCAAGAACAACAAGGCAAGCGTCACGCCAATTTGGACGAGCGTCTGCTGCAGTTTGAGGCTGCTGGCCCATATGGTAGAGTTAACCACCCATGAATTTCAGCACACTGCGTGCTACCTGCTCTTTTGTCATTTAGGGGAGTGAACTTGTGAATACTTCTGTCGCCAAGAAGGCCAGCCAGGCGGTGCGCCTGCTCATGATGGTGCTCACGGCAGTTCTCATCTTCTTCTTCATCAATGTTATGCTGCTCGTCTCCGATATCCAGGGCACGGCGCGTGTGGTCAACTACGCCGGCCTGGTGCGCGGTACCACGCAGCGAATCGTTAAGCTCGAGGACGCGGGCCAGCCTCAAGATGACCTGCTCAAAGCCGTGGATTCATACATCAACGGTTTGCGTTACGGAAGTGACGACCTCAACCTCGTCCGTCTCGATGACGACGAGTATCAGGCAAAGATGACCGAGCTTGCAAATTATTTTGATGAGCTTTGCGCCGAGATCATCCGCGTGCGCGAAGTCGGCTATGAGAACACCGACATCATCCCTATGAGCGAGGAGTTCTTTGGCATTTGCGACGATGCTACGCGACTCGCAGAGGACTACTCTCAGGAGAAGGCGTCGGCGCTCAACTATCTCGAGGGCTTGGTGATCATCGACATCATGGGCTTGGTGGCGACCTTTGCGGTCGAACTTGTTCGCGCGGTGCGAACTGCCGCGCTCAATCGCGAACTGCAGAGCAAAGTCTATCTCGACGAAGCCACGGGACTGCCCAACAAGAACAAGTGCGAGGAGGTCTTGGGGCAGGAGCAGCCTGTCTCCGCGGAGGCGCCCGTTGCGATGTGCGTCTTCGACCTTAACAATCTGCATACGGTCAATAACAACTTCGGCCACGAGAAAGGCGACGAATACATCCGTTCTTTTGCCCAGCAGCTGGGGCGTGTGACGTCCGAGACGTGCTTTGTGGGTCGCGACGGCGGCGATGAGTTTATCGCGGTGCTGCGGGATACCGATCGAGCTGCCGTGGAGTCCTGTCTCGCTCGGGTTCGTGCGAACGTGAACGAGTATTCCGAGGCTCACCCCGACATGCCCATCAGCTATGCGGTGGGCTATGCGCTTTCCAGTGATTTTGACGAGCCGCCTACCATGCGCGAACTCTTTTCCCAGGCCGACAAAAACATGTACATCGACAAGAACCGCGTAAAGGCAGCCGAGGCAGCCGGGCTGCCACGCGAGGAACGCTAAACCCGTAGCAAAGGGTAGCTAATTTGGGACGGGGCTCTTTTGGCTACTTGAGAAGCTGGGCCATGGCGTTGACGAATTTTTGGACTTGGAGGGTGGGCTCGAGCGGGTAGTGCAGAAAGACCGGCACCTCGCGGCCGCACAGGAACGGTACGCCCACAAAGGCCGGGTGCACCCCCGACCATGCGCCGCAGGTGAGCACCGCGTCGCCCTTTTCCTCCGCCTCGTTAAAGAGCGCAAAGTCGAAGCTATCCACATCGATCACGTCCACGCCGCCGTCGGCCAACAGGTCGATGCGCAGGCTGTCCATGGCATCGTTGCCGTGACGCAGCACGCGCAGACGCATGCCCTCCAAGTCGGCAACCGTGATGCGATTCTTGCGCGCCAACGTACTCGTGCGCGGCAGGTCGATATAAAACGGCACGTTAACGATGCGGAGCTTTTGGCAGGCGTCGCCCCAGCGTGGGGTAGAAAAACTCGACTGCACCACATCGACCTCGCGGCCCAAGCTGCGCATGACGGTCTCGCGCTCGTCGTAGAGGTCGCTTACCGGCACAATCTCAAATCGCAGCGACGGCTCCAGATCGTGGATGCCCGTCCACATCGAAAGCGTTTGGCGCCCCGGGCACATCATCGACACACCCAGGCGCACGGCACCGCCATCGCCCGCCGCGCGTCGGGCGCGGCGCAGCGCGTCCTCGGACTGCCGCATGATCGAGCGCGCGTCATCCACCAGCAGAGCGCCCGCCGGCGTCACCTTAACACCCGAATGCGAGCGCTCGAACAACGTGATACCAAATTCGGCCTCAAATCCCGACACCTGTTTGACGAGCGCCGGGGTCGACACGCGCAATTTTGCCGCCGCACGCGAGAAGCTTCCCAGCTCCGCGGCGGCCGATATGGCCTCAAGTCGTCGATCGTACACGTCAATCTCCCGTTTTCGCGCCCGTGGCCACATGGTGCCATAGGGGGTTGTTTTCGCAGGTCACGCGCTCAATTGAGAATAAACTGCATCGCACAGTGTAAACCTACGATTAACGCCATTCTAACAAATATGCAATTCACCTGCGCAAATGCAAAGCATACGATAACCAGCAAAAACCACGTGGGTCGGTTAACGGGAGCGACCCACCGGGAGGCACAAGAAGGGAAGTTCCTATGAGCAACTGGCTTAAGCTCGAGGGCGATGTCTGCGCCGTGACTGGCGCGCTCGGCGGTATGGGCGTCGAGATTTGCCGCGAGTTCGCCCGCAACGGCGCCAACGTCGTCCTGCTCGATCTGGACGAGGAAAAGGTCAAGGCCGCTGCCGCCGACCTCGCCGCCGAGTTTGGCATCCACGCCGAGGGCTACAAGATGAACGCTACCGACGAGGCCGAGGTTCAGGCCGCCGTCGACGCCACGATCCGCGACTTCGGCCGCATCGACGTTCTCGTCAACACCGCCGGCATCCTGCGCTTCGCCGCCATGGAAGACCTGCCGCTGAGCGACTGGGAGCAGGTGCTCAACGTCAACCTCACCGGTTACTTCATCACCTCGCAGCGCTTTGGTCGCGAGATGATCAAGGCCGGCCAGGGCCGCCTGGTGCACATCTCGACCGTTGCCAGCCACTCCCCCGAGACGTTCTCGGGCGTGTACAGCTCCACCAAGGCGGGCGTCAACATGATGTCCAAGATGCTGGCTGCCGAGTGGGGCCCCTACGGCGTCCGCTCCAACTGCGTCGAGCCTTGCTTCGTTAAGACCCCGATGTCGGCCAACTTCTACGCCGACCCCGAGGTCGAAAAGAGCCGCAGCCGTCTGATCGCCACGCGCCGCATCGGCGAGGTCAGCGATATCGCCAACGCCGTCATGTTCCTGGCGTCCAAGCGCTCGGACTTTACCACCGGCGACGCCATCAAAGTCGACGGTGGCTTCTCCAATATGATGGGCGACCTCACCGCCAAGCCCGGCGGCCGTCGCGCCTATGCCGACAACTACCTCAAGAACAAGGGTGTCGAGCTTTGGTCCGATGAGTCCGGCGTCGCCAAGCCGACTGACCAGTAAACCAACCTAACAGGGAGGCCCGCGGATACGCCCGCTCCTCCCCCGTATCGATCAGAAAGAGTCCAATGGCTTCCACCAACTCCAACAAGGGTCGCGCCGTCGTGCTTTCCGCCGCGTGCGTCACCATGTTCTTCATCAGCTCAATCGCGCTGTACTCCGTCGTGAGCAAGAACCTGCTCGCCGTCTACCCCGAGTGGTCCAGCGCCCTTACCTGGGCGTTCCCGGTCTTTCAGACCATCATGGCCGTGACGGGCATCTTCGCCGGCCGCATCTCCGATAAGATCGGCCCGCGCAACGTCGTGATCGCCGCCGCTGTGTGCTACGGCCTGGGCTGGTTTATGTCCGGCACCGTCACCGAGCCGTGGCAGTTCTACCTGTGGTTCTCGCTCGTCGCCGCCATCGGCAACGGCCTGGGCTACAACCCGGCACTCACCACCGGTCAAAAGTGGTTCATCGACAAAAAGGGCCTTGCCTCCGGCATCACCCTGGCCGCTTCGACCGCCGGCCCCGCCGTGCTCTCCCCGGTGCTCGCCTCGTTGCTCATCCCGAGCCTGGGCATCTTTGGCGCCCTTAAGGCGCTCGGCGTCATCTTCTTTGTGACGATTGCTGCCTCCGCCCTGTTCCTGAAGGCCCCCGAGGCCGGTTGGCTGCCCGAGGGCTTCGAGGCCCCCAAGGGCGGCGCGCACGCCGGCACCTTCGGCGACCTCACCCCGGGCGAGATGGTCAAGACCCCGCGCTTCTGGGTCCTCATCGTCACTTTCGCCTTTGCCGCCACCGCGGGCACCCTGCTCGTGGGCAAGGTTGCCTCCATCGCCGCCGTCCAGCTCTTCGCCGACCCCACGAGCGCCGCGGCCGTCGCCCTCGGCGGTGTGGTGGTCTCCGTCAACACCTGCGCCAACCTGGTCGGCCGCCTGTCCTTTGGCCAGATCATCGACAAGCTCGGCGCCTATAAGTCGCTGCTCATCAGCCTTGTCGTCACCATCGTCGCCCTCGTCATCATGTCGATGAGCTTTACGCAGAGCATGTTCTTTGTGGCGCTCGCCCTGCTCGGCTTTAGCTTTGGCGCTCTGCTCGTCATCTACCCGCCGCTCACCGGTGGCGCCTTTGGCACCAGCAACATCGGCGTCAACTACGGCATCATGTTTTTGGGCTACGCCGCTTCCACCTGGATCAGCCAGCCCATCACCGCCGTGCTGTATCACGCCGAGGCCGGCAGCGCCGCCTACCAGCAGTCCTTCTACGGCGCTATTGTGATCGCCGCCATCGCCGTCGTGCTCACCGTCTACATGATGGTCTCCGACAGCAAGAAGAAGTCCGCCTAGTTTTACCGATGCGACGAAGGGACAGCCCCTTTGTCGCATTCCACCGGTCACCGGTATTAAGGAGTCGAAATGTCTGAGCTCAACCCCGTCCGCATTGCCGTTATCGGCGCCGGCGCCATGGGCCGCAACCACATCCGCTTTGTCACCGAGGAGCCCGAGGCCGAGCTCGTCGCCATCGCCGACGCCTTTGAGGGCGCCCGCGCCACGGCCGAGGCCGCCGGCGTGCCGTTTTACACCGATCCCGCCCAGATGATGGACGAGATCAAGCCCGAGGCCGTCATTATCGCTACCCCCAACGACCTGCACCTAGGCGTTGCTCGCGAGGCTGTGAAGCGCAACATCGTGCCGCTGGTCGAAAAGCCGATCTCCAACGATCTCGAGGATGCCCAGGCCTTCGCCGCCGAGGCCGAAACCGCCGGCGTGCCCGTGCTCGTGGGTCAGCACCGTCGCCACAACCCCTTCGTCAACAAGGCCAAGGAGATCATCGAGTCCGGCGAGCTGGGCAAGCTCACCGTGTCGAGCTTCCACTACATGATCTATAAGAATGACGAGTATTTCGATGTCGAGTGGCGCCGCAAGAAGGGCGCCGGCCCGATCCTAGTCAACCTGGTGCACGACGTCGACCTGCTCCGCTACCTGCTGGGCGAGCCCGTTGCCGTCCAAGGTATGCAGTCCAGCGCCGCCCGCGGTTTTGAGACCGAGGACTCCGCCGTGGTCAACGTCCGTTTTGCCGATGGCGCGCTCGCGAGCATGACCATCTCCGACGCCACTGCCAGCCCTTGGAACTGGGAGGCAACCGCTCGCGAGGATCCGCAGTACCGCCCCTTCGACGCCGACGCCTACTTTATCGGCGGCACTAAGGGCGCCCTGTCGCTGCCCCGCCTGCACCAGTTCTCCTACGACGGCGCCTCCAACTGGCACAAGCCGCTGCAGATGGAGATTCCGGCCGTCGACCCGGCACTGCCGCACAAGATGCAGCTCAAGCACTTTGTGAAGGTTGTCCGCCGCGAGGTCGAGCCCGTCGTGACCCCCGCCGACAACGTTAAGACGCTCACGCTTCTCAACGCTATCAAGGAGGCCGCCGAGACCGGCCAGCTCGTCGAGCTGTAATGCCTTAAGAGCGACCGCGGCAGAAACCCCATGCCGAACCCTTCGGTCCGTCACCAACAAGCCCCTCTTCTTTGCCCCGCGAGCAGCCTCCTGCCCGCGGGGCATTTTGCTACCTTCCCGACGATTTTTCTGGGGCGGGGGCTATTTTGCACCTCGGCTTGATTCGTTCGCCACGAAATGGGCCTATCTACTACGTTTAACCGACCGCCCTCAACCATGCCGAATTTCCTAAAATCAAAAGCGCAGGTAGACGGCTTGCGCATTCTCGGAAAACCGGGGGATGGTCGACCCATACGGTTCAAACGTAGTAGATAGGTCGTTTTCGTGGCGCGGGCCCAAAACAGTCTTTTGAAACGGGTGGTATCCTTGGTAGCCCTGTGCTGCAAACGCACCTTAAACGCAAGGAGTCCCATGGATCTTATCGCCCAGCTCGCCCACGAGCTCAACCTTAAGGCCGCCAACATCGAGGCAGCCGTCAAGCTCATCGACGAGGGCAACACCATCCCCTTTATCTCGCGCTACCGCAAGGAAGCCACAGGCGGAATGGACGACGTCGCCCTGCGCGCACTCGACGAGCGCCTGTCCTACCTGCGCAATCTTGAACAGCGCAAAGAGGACGTCATTCTGCTCATCGACGCCCAGGGCAAACTTACGCCCGAGCTCGAACAGCAAATTCGCGAGGCCACGCAGCTCCAGCGTGTCGAGGACCTCTACAAGCCCTACCGCAAAAAGCGCATGACCCGCGCACAGAAGGCCCGCGAGGCAGGCCTGGAGCCGCTTGCCAACATGGTCATCATGCAGGCCTCGGCCAAGGGCAGCGCGCTCGACGCCGCCGCGGCATACGTCAACGAGGAAGCCGGCTTCGACACGCCCGAGAAGGCGCTCGCCGGCGCGGCGGACATCGTGGCCGAGACGGTGGCCGAGGACCCCGAGAACGTCGCCGACCTGCGTGCCTTTACGCAAAACACCGCAAACATCGTCGTCGAGGCCACCGACCCCACCGAGAAGACCCCCTACGAGCCGTACTACAGCTATGATGAGCCGCTGCGCCGTATACCCAACCACCGCGTGCTGGCTATCGACCGCGGTGAGCGCGAGGGCAAGCTCCGCGTGCGCGTGAACGTCGACGGCGCCGCCGCCACGGCACGCCTCGGCAGCCGTTGGCCCCGACGCCAGGGCGTCTTCGCGCCCGTCTTTGACGCCGCCATCGCCGACGGCTACAAGCGCCTCATGGCCCCCTCGCTGGAGCGCGAGGCCCGCGCCAAACTCACCGTCCGCGCGCAGACCGAGGCCATCAATGTCTTTGCCAAGAATCTCGAGGGCCTGCTCTCGGCACGCCCCGTGCGCGGCGCCCGCGTGCTCGCGCTCGATCCGGGCTACCGCACCGGCTGCAAGGTCGCCGTCATGGACGAGACCGGCAAGCTGCTCGACCACGGCGTGGTCTACCCCACCAAACCGCGCCACGACGTCGCCGGCACCAAGCGCGAGCTCGCCCGCCTCGTCAAGAAGGACGGCGTCAACACCATCGTCATCGGCAATGGCACCGCCAGCCGCGAGACCGAGGAAGTCGTCTCGGAGTTCATCGCCGAGCAGGCGCCTGAGCTGCGATACACCATCGTCAACGAGGCCGGCGCGTCGGTGTACTCCGCCTCCGAGCTCGCCAGCCAGGAGTATCCCGATCTGGACGTCACCGTGCGTGGCGCCATGAGCCTGGGCCGCCGCCTGCAGGACCCGCTGGCAGAGCTCGTCAAGATCCCGCCCCAGTCTATCGGCGTGGGCCAGTACCAGCACGACCTTGACCAGGCCGAGCTCTCGCGCACTCTGGGCCACGTGGTGGAGGACGTCGTCAACCGCGTGGGCGTCGACGTGAATACCGCGAGCGCAAGCCTGCTGGGATACGTATCGGGCATCACGCCGAGCGTGGCCAAAAACATCGTGGCCTACCGCGAGGAAAACGGCGCCTTTACCGATCGCCGCCAGCTTAAGAAGGTCCCCAAGCTGGGACCCAAGGCATATCTCAACGCCGCGGGTTTCCTGCGCATTAGCGGCGGTAAGAACCCGCTCGACGCGACGAGCGTCCACCCCGAAAGCTACGAGGTGGCCACGGCCGTCCTAGAACGCGCCGGCGTTAAAACAAGCGAGCTCAGCCGCGGCGGCGTGCCCGACATCGAGCGCCGCCTGGGCAGCATCTCGGCGCTGGCAAGCGACCTGAACTGCGGCACCCTCACGCTCATCGACATCGTCAACGAGCTCAAGAAGCCCGGCCGCGACCCGCGCGACGACGCACCCGAGGTGGTCTTTAGCCGCTCAGCGCTTTCCATCGACGACCTGGAACCCGGCATGGAGCTCAAGGGCACGGTGCGCAACGTCGTCGACTTTGGCGCCTTCGTCGACGTGGGCGTGCACCAGGACGGCCTCGTGCACATCTCCAAACTGGCCAACCGCTTTGTCAAGCACCCCAGCGACGTGGTGCGCGTCGGCGACACGGTCAAGGTGTGGGTCGAAAAGGTCGATCGCGACCGCAAGAAGATCTCGCTCACCATGGTACAGGGCAAGTAACAGCAAAGGACGAACCACCGCTGTCCATCGTCGAACTTGCAAGTTTTTCTCACCCAATGGGAAAACTTGCAGATACCGCAACAAAAATGGTGCCGCCCCATCAAAGAGGCAGCACCAGCTAAGTCTTATTCAGCTCAGAACCTACCGGCAAGCTCGTGTCGGCAGCCCCGGCCTTTCCTTTGCCTAGCGCGACCCCCGCGAAGCGCGTGAGCGATAGGGAAAGGAAAGCCGGGGCGAGCAGCCCGCGGCGTAGTCAGTGTTCGCGCTACGGCAGGATATGGAAACCGAGCGCCGCGATATCCTTGGCAAAACCGCGCACGGTATCGAGCGAGACCTCGTACGGGTCGCGACCAATGTTCTTGCGCTTGGCCAGGATGCTGTTGGGCACCGTAATGATCTGGCAACCGCAGGCCTCGGCCTGGTAAATGTTGATGAGCTCGCGCGTGGACGCCCACAGGACCTCACAGTTGGGCTTGGCGGCGGCCTTCTTGACCGACTCCGTCATAAACGGAATGGGGTCGACGCCGGTATCGGCGATACGGCCGGCAAAGAGCGAGATGATGGACGGCGTCTCGGCGTCAACGGCTTCGACTATCTCATCGACCTGCGTAGGCGTAAAGATGGTAGTGACGTTGACCTTGATGCCGTCGGCGGAAAGCTTGCGGACCAGCTCGGCGGTGGACTCGCCCTTGGTGGTCACGCACGGAATTTTGACGTAGACGTTCTCGGCCCAGGTAGCGATCTCGCGGGCCTCGACCTCCATGGTCTCGACGTCGTCGGCAAAGACCTCAAACGAGACGGACACATCGGTGATGTGGGTCAGGACCTCCTTGGCAAACGCGCGGTAATCCGTCACGCCGCCCTTCTTCATAAGGGACGGGTTGGTCGTGAAACCCTGAACGTTGCCGTTCTCGTACATGTCGAGCATGCCCTCGAGGTTTGCACCGTCAGCGAACACCTTGATTGCCATCTGCCTGATTCCTTTCGTTAGCATACGGCCAATAAACTGCTAAACACTTTACCTACGTTTATCAAGGCGTGAGCTGCAGTTTTTTATCTTCTCGGCGAACGGTATAAACACCTCAGTGTTTGGATTGATAAATCGATTGAGCATGCAAAAGCAAAGAGTCGCAGTTTGGGCAAACGTCAGAACGCGGGATTCATTAGATGAGGCCGAAATGCTGCATCGCTGTGACGGTGCCGTCGTGTGCGACATCGTCGGTCACGTAGTCGGCGACCGCCTTGACCTCGGGCATGGCGTTGCCCATGGCCACGGCCGTCTCGACCGCAGCGAGCATGCCCAGGTCGTTACCCGAATCGCCGAAGCCAAAGGTGCGTGCGTTGCCGGTGCGACCCAGGTATTCCAGCGCTCGCGCCACGCCCACGCCCTTGTCGATGCCCTTGGGGCTCAGCTCGCGATTCTGACCACCGGTGTTGCACAGCTCAAACTCGCGATCGATAAAGCCATCATCGTTGGCTACGCGAGCCAGGTCGCTCGCGACGATGCCTACCTTGCCCACGCGCAGACGGCCGTCGACGCGCATTTCCTCGGTGCTGTGCACCACAGAAGTGCCGATCAGAGACGACTGCTCAACACCCGCGGGTTCCAGGGCAAAAGTAGCCACGTTGGTCTCGAAAAAGGCTTCAATCCCTGCCGCGGCCATACGGCGTGCAAGCTCCTCAACAATGTCTTCGTCAAAGCAGTCCTCATACACCACGCGGCCCTCAACCTCGAGCGTGGCGCCCGCCATGGCAACGACGCCCGCGGGGTCGAGCGCACGCAAGCTATCGGCGATGAGCCACAGGGGGCGACCCGTGCAGATAAACGCCTTGTGTCCCGCGTCGCGCAGACGATGAAACGCCTCGACGACCGCCTGCGAGGGGCGAACCGCCGAAAAGTCCTTGTCGGTCATGTTGTCGGGATCGAACGACGTCAGCGTGCCGTCCACGTCAAAAAAGAGCACAGCGGGTTCGGGACACGCATCAATCATATGGGTTCCTTTCGAGGATAAGGGCAAACGAAGCATCCATCATATAATGGAGCGACGCAACCAGAGAGGTCACCCATGGAATTTTACGCAAGCTGCCCCGAAGGCTTTGAGTCCGCACTCGCCGATGAGCTTAAACGCCTCGGGCTTTCGCATGTTCGCCGGCTGAAGGGCCGCGCCACGTTTGAGGGCGAGCTCGAAGAAGGCTACCGCGCCTGTCTGTGGTCGCGCCTAGCGAGCCGCGTGTTTGCGGTGCTCGGGCGCTTTGAGGCGCAGGATGCCGATGAGCTGTACGATAGCGTTTACGACATCGCCTGGGAGAACATCGTCCGCCCCGGCGCCACCATTGCCATCACCGCCCGCGGCGTGACCGAGCAGCTGCGCAACACGCGCTTCTCGGCCCTGCGCGCCAAGGACGCGCTGTGCGACCGTCTGGCCGAGACCACGGGCCGTCGCGCCGATGTCGACGCTGCCGATCCCGACGTTCACCTGTTGCTTTCGCTGCGCCAGCGCCGCGCGAGCATCAGCCTGGACCTTTCGGGCGACCCGCTGTTCAAGCGCCTGCCGCCCGCGGCGACCCGTGCCGGCGAGGGTGCGCACGTGTTGCGCCCCGACTACGCCGCCCTGGTGCTGGCGCAGGTCGGCTGGACCGCACTATGCGAGCGCGAGCTGACGGCCGACGATTACGAAAACGAAGCCCTTCCCACGCTGATCGATGCCTCGTGCGCCGGCGGCGGTCTGCTGCTGGAGGCCGTGAACATTCTGACCGACCGCGCCCCGGGCGCCGCACGCGAGCGCTGGGGCTTTGAGGGCTGGCAGCTGCACGACGCTGTCCTGTGGGAGCAGCTGCTTGCCGAGGCGCGCGAGCGCGAGGCGGCAGCGCGCGAGCGCCAGGCGCGCATCGTGGCCGTAGACATCGACCCCGCCGCCCGCAAGACTGCCGAGCGCATGGTCAAGTGCGCCGGCTACAAGCGTTTTGTCGACTTTTGTGCCGCCAAGCCCGCCACCGTGCTGGACCATGCGGGCGCCGTCGCCGGTGCCGCCCTGGTCGCGGACACGACCGAGACCCCGCTTTCGCTCATGCACGATGCCATGACGCTCATCGGCGAGCTGCGCCGCGCCCCCGAGCTCGCTTCGGCGCCGGTCGCCGCTCTCACCCGCGACGGCTTGCTGGCCCGCGCGCTCCACGCCGAGCCCGAGCGCTCGATCGCCGTCATGCCCAATAACGAGGAGGCGGCTCTTGAGGTTTGGCCCTCACTCGACCACGCCGCTGCAGCGTTTGAGGCTGCGACCAGCGCGGATGCCGAGGCCGAGGTTGCGGATGCCAACGAAGCCAACGACGAAGCCGCCGCCTCCTCCATGCCCGAACCTGCCGCCACGCTCGACTTGGGCGACGGCAAGCCGCTGCCCGTGCTCATCCCGGAGTCCGAGCAGTTCGCCAACCGCCTGCGCAAGAATGCCCGTCTGCGCCGCAAGTGGGCCAAGCGCGAGGGCGTGAGCTGCTATCGCGTCTACGATGCCGACCTGCCCGACTACTCCGCTGCCATCGACCTGTACGAGGGTTGCCCGCAGACGCCGGGCCGCTGGCTCGTCATCGCCGAATACGCCGCGCCCAAGACCATCGACCCCGCGCTGGCCCAGGCCCGCATGCTCGACATCTTGGCCATCGCGCCGCGCATCCTTGATGTTCCGGCCGAGCATGTGCACGCCAAGGCCCGCATGCGTTCGCGTGGCGGCTCGCAGTACGGCAAGCAGGGCGCCGGCAAGGGCGGATCGGGCGAGCGCGCCAACATCGCGCGCCGGCGTCTGCCGCTCATCGAAGAAGGCGGGCTCACCTTTGCCGTCAACTTTGACGACTACCTGGATGTGGGCATCTTCCTGGATCATCGCGTCACGCGCAACCTGGTGCGCGAGCACGCCAAGCAGGCGCGCCGCTTCCTCAACCTGTTTGCCTACACCGGCACTGCCACCTGCTACGCGGCCGATGGCGGCGTCGAGGAGACCGTGACGGTCGACCTTTCCAACACCTACCTGGACTGGGCCGAGCGCAATATGCGCCAGAACGGCTTTGTTGGTCCGCAGCATCATTTTGTGCGCGACGACGTGCTCGCCTGGATTCGCGACCAGCGCCAGACGCGCAACCGCTGGGACTTGATCTTTGTCGACCCGCCCACGTTCTCGAACTCGTCCAAGATGGGCCGCCGCACCTGGGATGTCCAGCGCGACCATGTTGAGCTTTTGGCCGGCGTATCGCGCCTGCTCGCACAGGGCGGCCACGCCATCTTTAGCTGCAACCTGCGCGGCTTCCGCCCCGAGACACGCAAGCTCGCGCGCGCGGGCGTGGTGCTGGAGGACATTACGGCGCAGACCATCCCCGAGGATTTCGCACGCAACCAGAAGGTGCACCACTGCTATATCGTGCGCCGCCTGCCCATTGAGGACGCCATGGCCGAGGTCGGCTTTAGCGCCGAGGAGATTGCCGAGCGTGTCGAGGAGCTGCGCAACCCCGAGCCCCGCAAGCCTCGCGCGGCAGTACCCGCGCACGCGCAGGCCGGAGACCGAGGGCCGCGCGGCGACGGCAAACCCTCCCCCGCCGGCAAGCCCAAAAAGAAGAAGTTCTACGCCAGCAAACCCAGGGGCAAATAAACAAAGTTGCGGTGGAATATGGACTGTTTGGCCGCCAAATAGGCCATTTCCGTCCGTATTTCACCGCAACTCATATTGGGACGGTGGTTGGCGATCTAGCCTTGGGTGACCAATCGGTAACCGATGCCCACGTGTGTTTGGATATAGCGCGGGTGCGCGGGGTCGGACTCGATCTTCTTGCGCAGCGTGCCCATAAAGACGCGCAGGCTCGCCAGGTCGCTCTTAGTTGCCGTACCCCAAATCTCGTGCAGGATAAACTGGTGCGTTAGTACCTTGTCGGCGTTATGTGCCAGCAGGCACAAGAGCTTGTACTCAATCGGCGTCAGATGCAGCTCCTCGCCATCCATCGTGGCAATGCCGGCATCAAAGTCGATATGCAGCTCACCGGTATCGAACGAGCCCTCGGAGGCAACACCACCCGTCTGCGCATACGAAAGGCGCCTGAGCGTCGTGCGAATGCGCGCGAGCAGTTCCTCGACCGAAAACGGCTTGGTCAGGTAGTCGTCGGCACCGGCATCGAGCGCGCGGATCTTATCCGCGTCCTCGCTGCGCGCCGAGACCACAATGATCGGCATGCCCGACCATGTGCGCACCGACTCCACCACCTTGACGCCGTCCATATCGGGCAGGCCCAGATCGAGCAGCACAATGCTCGGCGCCTGCGATGAGGCGGCGGCGATGGCGGCATGGGCGGTCTCCACAGCCATATGACGCAAGCCGTGCGCCTCGAGCGCGGCAACAATAAGATTGCGAACGGCGGGGTCGTCCTCAACGACCAAGATGAGCGGTTTTACGGCAGAGTTCGGCACAGCGCTACTCCTTATCAAACGAAACGTCGGCGGCGGGAAGTTCAATCGTAAAGACCGAACCGTGCGGGTCCGCCGCGGCAACCTCTATGCTACCGCCATGTGCCAACGCAATGGAACGGCAGAGCGAAAGACCCAAGCCAACGCTGCGGTGGCTGTCGGCCAGACCATGGTTGGCGGTATAGAACGACTCGAAGATCCGTTCGCGATCCTCGGGTGCGATGCCCGGACCATCATCGGCCACCGAGCACGCCACGCGTCCATCGTCGACGCTAATCGAAATCATGATATGCGAGCCCGCGGGCGTATAGGTGATGGCGTTGTTCACCAGATTGACCACCAGCTGCACCATCAGGCGTGCATCGACGTTGACGAGCGCCGGCTCATCGCACGCCACCACCTTAAGGTCGTGCTCGCGCACGGCAGGGTTCACGTGGCGCAGCGCCTCCTCGACGATATCGTCCATGAGCTCGAGCGTGGTCGACAGGCGCATACCGCCACCCTCGAGCTTGGTGATGGCGAGCAGATTCTCGACGGTGGCGTTGAGCCACAGCGCATCCGAGCGAATGGATAGAAGCAGGCCGCGGCGCGTCTGGGCATCGAGCACCGCGGTGCCGGTCGAGCCCTGATCGAGCAGCACGTCGGCATTACCCGAAATACTGGTAAGCGGCGTGCGCAGATCGTGCGAAATGGAGCGCAACAGGTTGGCGCGCAGCTGTTCGTTTTTGGCGAGCACCGCCGCTTCCTCGCGGGCCTCCATGGCGCGGGCGCGGTCGAGCGCCAGCTCGCCTTCGCTCACGATGGCATCGGCAAGCGTCCGCTCCTCATGCGTCAGCACGTCGGGCTCGGCAACGATGGCCAGCACGCCCACCACCGAGGCGGGGTCGCCCGAGCGGACGAAACCGTCGCCCGTGCGAACCGTCAGGTAGATGCCATAAAACGCCGAGCCGCCATAGGTGGCATCGAGCGGCGTTCCCACATAGGCGGACGCCGAGAGCCGCGGCGGCATCTGCGGCGCCAGTTCATGCACCGGCGCGGCATCGCCCACGGCCGTGTATGTCGCGCGCGGCAGCAGGTCATCGCCCTCGGCGTCGGCGCTGTACCACACGACCGGACAGCCCGAAAGACGCGCCAGCTGCGTTGCCATGGCATGGACAATCTGCTGCTCGTCGGCGCAGCGCTGCAGCATGCGGTTGGTCTCGAGCACCATATGCGTGCGACGGTCGCTGGCGGCAGCCTGCGCCAAGGCCCGGCGCAGGGCCAACGCAATCGAGCTCGACACAAGCGAGACCACAAACATGATGAAGAACATGCCGGGATAGACGCGGTCGATAAACGACAGCGAGCAGCGCGGGTCGACAAACAAGAAGTTGTAGAGCGCCACGGCGGCAGCCGAGCTCAGCAAGCAATACAGGCGACTGCAGGTAAAGAATGCGCACAACTGAACGGCGAACACATAGACGATCATGATGCTCGGCGCGAGACCCGGATGGTCGAGCAGCGCGCCCACGATCGTCGCCGCGACCAGCAGCCCCACCGATACGCAGGCGTCATACAGAGGAGTGCGGCGCGTCAGCGTTGTGCGCCGCCACCAAAAGCTATCGGCAATATCGCCGTCCGTACGGACGTCCATCAGCGTCCCGCCCCTCTCTCAAAAACAAAAACCACCACAAAGGGGACAGGCACCTTTGTGGTGGTTTCCCTTGTGGTGGTTCCAAGTGTATAGCCTTTGCAACCGGCGGTCGCTAGACAAACAGCACGTGCGCGAGCAGGGCACACACGCACACCGCTCCAAATACCAGTGCCACGATCGAGATCACGCGGTCGGCCATATCCATGTTGGCACGGTTCGTAAGGAACCGATCTTCGGCGGCGTCGACACGCGCCTCACGCACCATTTCGACCACCGCCTCACGGCCATCGAGCGCCTTTGTATCCATGTTTACCTCCCCGGCCTCATGCTTATCCATCAAAAACCAACTCCGTGTAGCCGCCGACGTCTACGGCCGCTCGTTGGGGGCCAGGCGCTGCATCTTGTTCACGGCCTTGAACTTAGTGAACAGCGGCACGTACTCAAAGCTCACGTTGGAGTTCTCCAGGCCGTACCAGCGTGCAGGGGTGCCGGCGGCGCGGCGGATGATGTACTTGAGCGTGATGGCCGTACGCTCGCTCGGCTCCACATCGCTTTCAGGCGCCAGAAGCTTACGAATCAGGACGAACTTGAACGTACCGATGTTGCCCGGATCCTTGTAGACCGAGTAGTCATGCGTCTGCGCCGGCAGCTCGCCGGTGGCAGCCAGATCCTGAACGACCTGACGCAGATAGGCATTGACGCGCTGGTTAATCTTGTAGCCCAGGTACAGATGCACGCGGAACACGTAGTCGGTGCCGAACGTCTCGACCGAATAGGCAAAGGTGTGCGGTTCGTCCATGGTCTCGACATTCACAAACCACCAGGCGCGGGCGCGCTTGGGATGCTTGTCCAAGATCGAATAGACGATATCGCGGTCGATGTAGTCGGTATGGGTGTCCTTGGTCAGGTACACGACGTTGTCGCTCATGCGCTCGTAACGGTCGTCGTCGCGCAGGCGCTTGAGCTGCGGCAGGTAGCTGCGCAGCGGCAGCAGCGTAAACTGGCGCTGCTCGACCGCCGTGCCGTTGTACCAGCACACCATAATGCCCATGATGAGTGCAGCCATGAGGATGGTGAAATAGCCGCCGTGGAAGAACTTGGTGAGCGAGCTCACGAAGAAGAAGCCTTCGAGCAAAAGGAAGAAGGCCGCGAAGATCCACGGAGCAACCTTGAGCTTGCGCTCCTCGTGCAGGTAGAAGAAGAGCAGCAGCGTGGTGCACATCATAGTCAGCGTAATGGCAAGGCCGTACGCGGCTTCCATATGCGCCGAGTTCTGGAACAGCAGCACCACGATGACGCAGCCTACGAGCATGACGTTGTTGACCATGGGGATGTAGAGCTGGCCCTTGGTCTCGGCAGGGTAGAAGACCTGCATGTGCGGCATGAGGTCCAGACGGCTGGCCTCGGACACCAGCGAGAATGCGCCGGTGATGAGCGCCTGCGAGGCAATGATGGCCGCGACGGTGGAAAGGCCGACGGCAAACGGGCGCAGACCCGGGGCGAGCATCTGGTAGAACGGGTTGAGGTCGGCAATGCCCATGAGCTCGGGGTTGACAGCGTTGTTCATAAGCCAAGCGCCCTGGCCCATATAGGAAAGCAGCAGGCAGCACTTAACGAACGGCCAGGTAGCGTAGATGTTGCCGCGGCCGACGTGGCCCATGTCGGAGTAGAGCGCCTCGGCACCGGTGGTGGCGAGGAAGCAACTGCCCAGAATCATGATGCCCGCGTGGTTGTTGGGGCTCAGCAAAAAGGCGATGCCGCGCACCGGGTTGAGGCACAGCAGCACGGCGGGGTGCTGGAAAACAAAGAACAGACCCGTGCCGCCCAGGAACAGGAACCACAGCGTCATGATGGGGCCAAAGGCGTGACCGATCTTGGCCGTACCGATGCGCTGAACCAAGAAGAGCACGATGATGATGGCGAGCGTAATGGCGACGACGCGGCCCTGGTCATCGCCCAGCACGGCATGGACCGCCGGGATGGTGCGCAGGCCCTCGATGGCCGTGGTAACGGTAACGGCCGGCGTCAGGATGCCGTCGGCGAGCAGCGCGGCGCCACCCAGCATGGCGGGGATGATAAGCCACTTGCCGCAGCGCTTGACCAGGCTGTACAGGGCAAAGATACCGCCCTCGCCATGGTTATCGGCGCGCAGCGAGATGAGCACATACTTGATGGTGGTCAGCAACGTGACCGTCCACACGACAAGGGAGAGCGCGCCGAGCACGAACTCCTCCGTGACGCTTCCGATGCCGCCGTTGCCGGCAACGAGCGCCTTGGTTACATACATGGGGCTGGTGCCGATATCGCCGTACACCACGCCCAGCGTGACGAGCATCGCCGAGATGCTCACAGGAATCGCAGCGTGCGAAGCTGCCTCCTTGGCCTTTTGTTCCATAAGCCGGTTTCCTCCCAACTTTAATGTTCGAAGGAATTATAGGTAATCGGCCCATGTTTGAATGGCACTGTTTTCCCAGCTAGATAAACATTTATACGGCCTTTAAGCCACCTCGGCGATATGGAATGTGACAAAGGGACTGTCTCTTTGTCGCATCCGTCATTTTCCGAGCCAATTTTTGAACCACCACTCCATGGAGCGGCTCATCTCGGCCATAAAGGGACTCGTGTGCTTGCGGGTATAGATGTCCACGACGCGCTCCCCCACCACGCGGGCATGCGGACGGAACATCGCGTCCATCTCGGCTACCTGCGCGTCCATAGTCGCAGCATCGGCGCGGCAGTAGCGCTCCTCGTGCACCAGGTTCACCACGGGATGCGCAATGGCCGGACGCTCCTTACGGGGCGTGCCGATGATGAGCATCGACAGCGGCATGGTATACGGAGGCAGATCGAGCAGCTCGGCCACTTCCTCGGCATTCTCGACGATATCACCGATGTAGCAGCTCCCCAGGCCCAGGGCCTCGGCGGCGACCACGGCGTTTTGCGCAGCGATCACGGCGTCCTGGGCCGCGATGGCAAAGTCACCCAAACCCGGTGCACGGCGGGGCGCCTTGCCCGTGCGCTCGACAAACTCGGGCTCAAAGCAGCCCACGTGCTCAAACAGATCGATCCACTTGGCATAGTCGACCACAAATATAAGTGCCCAGGGCGCCTTGGCGATCATGGGCTGGTGGTCGCACAGGTCGGCCAGACGATCCAGCGTAGCCTGCTCGCGAATGCTCACGATGGAATACATCATCATGGCGCCCGCCGACGGCGCGCGACTCGCCGCATGCAAAATTGCCGCCCGCTGCTCGTCGGTCACCGCCACGGGACGGTCGTCGTCATCACGCGCGAAGGCACGCGTGGAGGAACGGTGCTCCAACGTGTCCAGCACCGCATTGCCCGTCGTCTCGACCGGATAGCCGTTCGTATCCACAGCCTTGGTGCAAACCTGCTCGTTCATCGCCTCATCCTCGCTAATTCTTTAAGAAGCCTTTACGTTTCCGTGTAATTCCCGTCCATTATCGCGCAGGTCGCCACTACATTGCGCCACACCGCCACACGTGCGCGTTAATATGGCTGGTTGTTGTGCGCAGACACCAATTGCAGCGCATATCTTGGTAACAATCGGGTAAACCCCCGCTTTCGTACGTTTTAGTTTGTGAGGAGTCTCAGCATGTTCGCTGCCGCCATCTCGCTCGTCGGTCTTGCGGCGACCGTCTACCTTGTCTTGCGCGAGGCCAAGGCCATTCGCGCTCAGTCGGGCACCGTTGCCAAAAGCGCTCTTGGGTGGAGCGTCGCCTTCGGCCTGTTCCAGGTCTTTTTGACTATTTGGGGCGCCGTGGGCCTCGTCGCTCAAAACGAGCCGCTCGCCTTTGTGATGCTCATCCTGACCAACGCCATCCTCACCGGCTGCGCTTGGGCCAGCATCGCACGCGACCGCATCGCCCCGCGCGTCTTTGCGTTCGCCGCGCCCGACGCCCCCGCCCCCACCGGCAAGCTCGCCCGCCTGCGCGGCGCCTTTGTGGGCAAACCGCTCGTCGCCGCCGTCCTGTGCCTGCTGCTCGCCGGCGTCTTTGCGCTGCTGGGCATGGAGGTATCGTCCAACCACGACTTTACCTGGGTCTACCCCCTGTGCATCCTGCTCGAGTGGGCCATCATCACCACGCTCATGGTCGGCTTGTTCTTCCTATTCCAGCGCCACGGCGCAGCCCCCGCGGTCCTGGCCTTTGCCCTCTTTATCCTGGGCATTGCCGAGTTCTTCGTTATCACGTTTAAGTCCATGCCCATCCAGCCGGGCGACCTTTCGGCCATCTCCACCGCCGCCGCGGTCGCCGGCACCGGCTACACCTTCTCCATCTCGCTGTTCTGCGTGCTGTCCATGGGCTTTACCGCCATCGCCATGCTGCTGTGCGAGTACGCTGGCCTGGTGGCACCGCACCGTCAGAAGGGCGCCGCCAACGCCAAGCGCATGCTGCTCACCAACCTGCTCGTGGCCGTGCTGTGCCTGGGCGGTGTGACCGCGCATGTTACGCTCATCGACTACTACAACACTCTCGGCATCACCGTCTACACCTGGCGTCCGCTCGAGAGCTACTGGCGCGAGGGCTACCTGCCTGCCTTTATTAGTGCGGCACAGTCCATCAAGCCGCCCAAACCCGCCGACTACTCCGTCGACGATGCCAAGGCCACGCTCAAAAAGTACGCCAAGGCCTACGACAAGTCCGACGCGGCCAAGAGCGACGAGCGCGCCGCCGCCCAGGAGCAGTTCGACAGCGAGAAGCCCACGGTCATCGCCATCATGAACGAGACGTTCTCGGATCTGTCGATCTACCAGAACATGCGCGCCGGCTACGAGGGTCCGCAGTACTTTAAGAGCCTGTCCGACTGCCTCAGCCGCGGCAAGCTCTACGTGAGCGCCTACGGCGGCGGCACCGCCAATACCGAGTTTGAGTTTATGACCGGCAACTCCATGGCCAACCTGGGCTCGGGCGTGTACCCCTACACCATCTACAACATGGAAACGACCGGGAACCTGGCAGAGCAGTTCAAATCGCTCGGCTATTCCACCACGGCTATGCACCCCAATCACGCAACCAACTGGAACCGCGAGAACGTCTACAAGGACTTTGGCTTTGACCAGTTCCTGTCCATCAACGATTTCCAGGGAGCCGACACCTTGCGCGGCATGGTGACCGACCAGGCTACCTACGACAAGATTCTTGAGCTGCTCGACCAGAACGCCGATCCGCAGTTTATCTTCGACGTGACCATGCAGAACCACTCGGGCTACGATACGGGTCTGCTGCCGGTCGACAAGCAGATGCACCTCAACATCGACACGACCGATCTGGACGCCAAGACCGTCGAGGACGGCACGCTCTCCGATGTCGACGAGTATGTCTCGTGCATCGAGCAGTCCGACCAGGCGCTTCGCTACTTCCTCAACGCCCTGAGCAAGCTCGACCGTAAGGTGGTCGTGGTGTTCTGGGGCGACCACCAGCCGTTCTTCCCGTCCAAGTTCAACGATAAGTGGTTTACCGGCGAAGACGATGCCACGCATCAGGAGCGCCTGTGGCAGACCGACTACATCATTTGGGCTAACTACGACGTTGCCGGTTGCGACCAGACGAGCGAGGTCGACGACCTGTCCACCAACTACCTGTCCACCCAGCTTATGCAGCTGATCGGCGCCCCGCTTTCCGACTACCAGAAGGCGCACATGACGCTGCGCGAGTCGCTGCCCGCTATCAACTCGGTGGGCTACGAGGACGCCAGCCTGCGCTGGGCGCTTTCCTCCAACGTCACCGGTGACGACGCCGATGCCGCAGCCGCCACCAAGGCGCGCGAAGATTACGCCAAGATGCAGTACTACGAGATGTTCCGCGACGGCAAGAACGTGTACACCGAGCACTTCCAGACCGAGGCCAACGAGACCGACCCCAACCTGGCACCGGGTACGACCAAGATCAAGTAGCGACCAGCTGCGAGTTCATAACTGAAACGTCTGTCCGGGCGGAGACATATAAGGTTCCCTGCTCGGACAGTCCTGCGCAAGACGGGGGCCACATTAAGTGGCCCCCTTTGCGTGCGGAACTCGCGATGAACCTTACATACCTCCGCCCGGACAGACGCCTTGTTGTTGGGACACGGCTTGTCATAGGGGTATCCGCTGAACATATATAAGTTGAAGGCCACGTTATGTGGCCTTCTTTGTTTGCGGAAAGTGTGTCCCGGAATTCTTGTCTGGAATGGGATGCAGTTTCCGCTTGGGACCCGATTGGGAAAGTGTGTCCCACTATTCAGCTGGATTCCGGGATGTATTTTCCGGTTGAGGCTCGTTGGGAAAGTGCGTCCCACTTTGGGGGCTGATTCTGGGACGTGGTTTCCGGTTGGCTCTCATTGGGAAAGTTCATCCCATTTCTCGGCCTAATTATGGGACGCAGTTTCCGCTTGCGGAGTCTCCACTCAACAGAAAACCCGGGTGGCCTGTTTTTTTGGGTTGTCGATATGTTCGACTGGCTACTAGTGGGTCTTGCGGCGCTTGATCAGCATGATGAGGGCTATCACTACGAGCGTTGCTCCCGCTGCTGCTGCAGTGGCGACTAGGGCGAATGTTTGGTCGCCGGTGTTTGCGAGGTTCTTCGCTGTGGTCGTAGTCTTGACCTTGGTGTCGATCTTAGCTCCGTTGTCGGACTTGGGCTTGTCCGGGTTCGTCGGGGTCTCAGGAGTCTCGGGGTCCTTTGAGCCTTCGGAATCGGTTGGGCCGGCGGTGTTTACCAGCGTATGGTCCAGGAACTTCTTGGCGCCCGCACTTGCCTGTGAGAACAGGCGGCGCGTGCGGATCGGGGTGGCGTTCACCGTTGTGGGCGCCGTCTCCTCGGCCTCGATATTCACGAGCGTCGTGCCGGTGTCGAGGCCCACGTCGTTGTATCCCACGTGGCAGTAATACTGCGCACCGTCATCGTCTGCGGTCAGGTCAATCTCGAGCTTTGAGGCCGTTCCAGCCGCGAGGTTGCCATCGGCACCCACGAGCTTAAACTCTGTCTCGCCGCGGCCCTTGCGGTACCACATATAGGTCGGTGCCAGCCCTGTTTCGCTATCGTCGGCACCGAGTTGCTTCACATGGCCAATCGCCGAGAGCGTCAGGTGGCTTCCCGCCGCGCGCTCAACCGAAGAGTCGTATCCAAGATCCGACCCCTCCGCAGCATCCGCCGCAGGTCCGCTCACGGTCATCGTCATGCCATCGGGCATGGTCTTGACCGTGATGATTGCCGAGCGAATACCTGTTTCGGTCGTGGATCCGTTCTTAACGGCGGCGATGGCGAATCGATACTCCGTATTGGGCTGCAGCCCATCCCACTTGAGCGAGGTCTGCGTGTTGTCGGCAATCTTCCAGCTATTGACGACCGCATCCGCCGCATTGCTCTGCAGCATGCCCACGCCGTAGCTAAAGCCACTCTTGTTTGCGAGTACATCGTCCCAGCTAAACGTAACGCTGGTCGAATCGACGGCGTTTGCCGTAAAGCCCGTCACGGCCGGCGCGTCGGGCATCTCGACGTCCTTAACGTCATAGCCCACGATCCAGAACTGGTCGGTGTCCTTGGTGCCGAGCTTGTCGCCCGAGTCTGCCTCGAACTTGTCGACATCCACCGCGTTGACGCCCAGACGCCACACAAAACCGTACTTGCCCTGCGCGGCCTCGGGCAGGTTGTCGACGGTGCCGCCGTATTCGGTCGATTCACTCGAGGAGTTACCCGTAGTAAAGCCGGCGTTGGCACCAAAGCACAGGCCGCCAAACAACTCGTGCTTTGCGAGCTTCGCGCCCATGACAACGCTGCCGTTCAGCGTCAAGCCGAGCTCGAGCTCCTGCTCCTTGCCCTCCTCGACTTCGATGGTCTGCTCAATGCTCGCCCCCGACTGCGCGGCGGCGCCGTTAAACCCATCGTGCGTGTAGGCGCGCGTTACGCCAGGCTTGCCCAGGCCAAAGGAATCCCCAACGGGAGTCTCGCCGTTGAGCGTCGTTTGATAGGTTCCGGGTTCTCCCGACCGGTTGGTCAAAAAGTAGCTGAGCGGCGTCATATTGTGCTGTTTGGCAATGCGGTCATAGGCCTCGACATTAACGACCGAGGTCTGCGCGCCGAGCGACACGGGCGCCGCCATCACGCCCTTGCCACCAGTTTCCTCATTTTCGATCTCATACTCGTAATAGACCATCGGAATCGTGTAGAGCACGGCCTTGTCACCCTCGCCGGCATGCGACTCATAGCTTACGCTTGCGCTGACCGTGCGCTCGCTCCGGTAGTCATAGCATCCCTCGGCGGCAAAATCGACTGAAGCATTCATCGCGACCAGGGGCGGACCGGTCTGCACCTCGACGGCAACGCCCAACTCGGCGCCAATGGTATAGCCCTGGGATGTCCCCGTGCCCTTTTCCTCTCCGTATGACGTGCCGCCCAACACCAGATAGCCGTATGCCTGCTCCAGATCCTCAACATAGGGCGCATCCTGCAGCACGGCAAGCACGCGCGGGTTGGTATAGACCTTGTAGCGGTCCTTGTACGTGATCTTGACGCTGTCGTTGTCGACATCGGGCAGCGCGAGCGAGATAAATGTGCCGTAGGTAGTGCCGCGACGGTTGCTCTCGCTAATCACCTGCTCCTCGCCGCGGCGCACCTTTCCGTTCTCGTCGAGCGAAAAATGCGAGGCGGTCATCCAATAGTAGTCATCGTTCTTGCGCAGGTCCTCGTCGCGGTGCTTGCCCACCACGGCGATAAAGCTCTCGTTATAGCGGTCCGAACCCGAGACGCTGCCCGCCTTGACGTCGCTGATCCACACCTGCTCTATACCCTTGTGGTCATGCTTGTTGCTGCTGTTGTATTGCTGACCGCTCATGCTCATGGTTCCGACCATGGACCCCAAGCCCTGAGCCCCGCTCTGTGCCGTGTTGCAGGCAAAGTCGCGGAACACATCGCCGCCCACGAGCACCTCGTCGACCGCCAGCTGCTCGGACAGGCCGTCAAGGTTGGCAGTGGCAAGGGCAATAGGCGCCAAGGTGCACGGATAGCGCTTATCCTGAGCGCTATCCTTCCATGCGCTGTTGGGCACATGCATCAGCCCATAGGAGGCGAGGAGCCCGTCTCTGTATTCCTTACAATCGGAAAGCTTGAACTCGCCAGACTCCGAGTCAAAATACGCGTAGCGGTACAGCGCGCCGTACAGCCCCTTGCTGCCGTCAGAAGCGCCGTAATCAAAAGCACTGCGTTGCCAGTCATAGCCCGCAAGAATAAGGCCCGTGACGGTTTCACCCGTCTTCTTTCCTTCTTCATCGTAGGCGGCAAACGTGCCGAACGTCGCATTCGCAGCGACCATGGTCTTGCCGTTCGCGGAGAGGGAGATTGCGCCCGCGTCGCCCAGAGCATCGACATGGACGAGCGCACCCTTGGATGCATCCCACGAAAACAGCTCGCAATGCGTCGACTTATCAATATTCTTCTTGCCGTAGGGTGCCGAGACCACGATGGCGAGGTCATCGCAAAAATCGCGATCGAGGTCGCCGGCCGCTAGCGAAACGACAGGAGCTGACTGAAGCTGCGTCCAGGAGTCGTTCCCGCCCTTGTTGTGCGTGGTGTAGTCCGCGGCGTTACCGGCATCGATCTTGACGACGCTTTGCTTCCAGTTGCCGCCCTCCAAGTCATACATGTCGACTACAGCCTTGCGCACGCCGTTCTCGTCGACATAGCAGCCCGCGTAGACAAAAAGCTCGTCGACGCCGTCGCCATCGACATCGCCCGCCTCGACATCAAAGACGGCGTCGTGCTCTTGCAGGTAACCGGCATCCAGGTACTTAAAACGGCCTTCGTACATCATATTAGTGTTGACCGTCACCGGCAGGTGTGTGTCGAGAGTGCGCGTACGCCCGTTGCTAAACGAGTAGAGGACCAGCTCAACCTTTCCGGCGTATGACTTGCCGTCAATCGTCGTGGAGGAACTGTCGCCGTAGGCACGGAGCTCGGCAACGCGGCTCTTTTTGCCCGTGCTGGCGTCGCTGCAGAACTCAACACTCGTGGCGTGAATGCCCGAGAAACCGTTGTTGTCGTTGGCGAGTACTGTTGAGGACTCATTGTTGCTTAGGTACGACCAGGTGCCGCCACCGTAGTCGCTATGCTTGTAGAGATCGCTGTTCGTATCGAAGTTGTTGACGTTTTGCCAGAACTTTGCGGCGCCCCACACACTTCCATAGCCATCGGTGAGTTTGCTGCTGCCGCCAATGTCACCGCGCTCGACGTTCTCGAGCTTGTCGCGCAGAGTGTAGCGATTGCCATGGCTACCGTTAGCTGCCATATAGACCTCGCTGCGCGTGGCAAACGTCGTGGGGGTATCAGTGGAATAGGGGCCAACGGTATCGGCCGGAATGTCCTCGCTCGTGCCCAGACCCAGGGCTTGATAATCCTGCTCGGTCATATCGGTGATTGCGGGCGCGTCTGCCGCCTGGGCAACCTGGGGCGTGGCCGTGAAGCAGGCGACGCTCGTGGCGATCAACGCAGCAAGCGCCGCCGTCCCAACAAGCGGGATTTTCGACAGCCTACGGATACGGGGGTGTGGAACGTACATGAGGGACCTCGCTTTATTCGAGTGGAGTGGACTCATTTTTGCAAATGATACATCCGATGCCCGATATCACGTGTCTCATTTTCGCCAACGGCGTGTCTCATTTTTGAGAATCCGAGATGCCGCGGAAATCTTATCCCAGCTCAAAGGCCATTTCTGGGATGTATTTTCCGTCGAGTGCCTCATCGGGAAACTGCATCCCATTTCAAGCGTCGATTCCGGGATGCATTTTCCCCTTAGACCCTCAACCGGAAACCGCATCCCACTTTGAGCGCAAATTCCGGGACGCATTTTCCGCTTGAGCCTCATTGGGAAACGGCGTCCCACTTTGAGGGCTGATTGTGGGATGCATTTTCCGGTTTTGCTCTCATTGGGAAAATGCATCCCGTTTCTTGACCGAATAATGGGACGCAATTTCCCGTTGGAGCGCCTTTGGGAAAGTGTGTCCCACTTCGACCGCCCAGAGTGGGATGCACTTTCCGCAAAGCACCTCAACGGGAAACTACGTCCCATTCCAAAGGCAAATTCCGGGACGCATTTTTCGAAAGCCTGCCCATCCGGAAAGCCCGTCCCACTTTGGACGCATCCGGGCACGGAACCATCGACCTATCAGGCCTCCCATCAATAAAGAGGCGTCCTCCCGGACGGCGGGGCACGAAGTTCATCGCGAGTTCCGCACGCAAAGAAGGCCACTTAATGTGGCCTTCGTCTTGCGCAGGACTGTAGAGCAGGGAACTTCGTGCCCCGACGCCCGGGAGGACGTTTCATTTAGAAAGATGGACCGACCGCCGTCAGCGATGGGAGCTACTCCCCCAGCACGGCCTTTTTGGCGGCTGCAGCCATGTTGTCCAGATCTTCCTTGGTGGGATGGTCCTTCGCGGCAACCCAGTTGTCGAGCAGCATCTTAAATCGGGCGTTTTCGGGATCCTGCTCAAGCATTGCCTCGTAGCGCTGCTTGACGGCGGGACCCATCTTGCCTTGGCACATCGCCCAGCCCGCAAGCTCGGCATCGTTGGCCAAATTGGAGGTCACGCGGTCGATAATCTGCTGGTAATAGCTCTGGTCGGCACCAAAACCGCAGGTGCCAAACAAGAAGACGCGCTTGCCGTGCAAGGCGGAGAGCAATGCCGCGACCGAAGGCGTGCACGCACCCTTGTCGCACCAAAAACCGACGAGCACCGTGTCGGCCGCGCAGGCGCCCTGCGCCTCGAGCGCAACCTGATCTGCATCCGCATCGTCGCTCAATGCCGCGGCATGGACAAACTCAACGCCCGCAGCCTGCAGAGCGCGCTTGATCGCGCCCGAAACCATCCTGGTATTACCGCTCTTGCTGTTGACCACCAAAGAGCATGTCATAGTCACGTTGCTCGTTTCCCCCAAAACTAAAGCCACTAATGCAATTTATTAGATGAATATCTTAGTACTAACGTGACAGATGTAAACCACCGTCTGTCGATTGATTAATTTGCCCCACGGCCGTGCTCACTGGGCGAATTGGCTGCGGTAGAGTTCGGCGTAGAAGCCGCCTGCCGCCAGCAGCTCGTCGTGCGTGCCGCGCTCGATAATCTCGCCGTCGCGCATGACCAGAATGCAGTCGGCGTTGCGAATCGTCGACAGGCGGTGCGCTACGACAAAGCTCGTGCGACCGGCCATGAGCTCGTCGAATGCCGCCTGCACTTGCAGCTCGGTGCGCGTGTCGATACTCGAGGTCGCCTCGTCCAGCAGCAAGATAGCCGGGTCGGTGAGCATGACGCGCGCAATGCACAGCAGCTGCTTTTGGCCCTGGCTAAACGTGCCGCCGTCCTCACCGATTACCGTATCGTAGCCGCCTGGTAGCTGCACGATAAACTTGTGCGCGTGCGCGCGCTTGGCGGCTTCGATAACCTGCTCGCGCGTGGCGTCGGGACAGCCGTAGGCGATATTATCCGCCACCGTGCCCTCGAACAGCCACGTATCCTGCAACACCATGCCAAAGGCACGGCGCAGGCTCGCGCGCGTGTAATCACGCGAAGACCGGCCATCGACCATGATGCGTCCGGCATCGATATCGTAAAACCGCAGCAGCAAATTGATGAGCGTTGTCTTGCCACAGCCCGTAGGACCGACCAGGGCAAAACGCATGCCGGGCTTAGCCTCGATGCAGATGTCCTGCAGCAGCTTGCGGTCGGGAACGTAGCTAAAGTCCACGTGTTCAAAGGTCACCTCGCCCTGCGGGGCGGCAAGCTCAACGGCATCTGGCGCATCGGGCTCCTGCTCGCGTGCATCGAGCAGCGCGAACATGCGGCGCGCCGAGGCGTACGCGGTCTGGATCTGCGTAATGACGTTGGTGACCTCGTTGAACGGCTTGGTGTACTGGTTAGCATAGGACAGGAAAATCTGCACGCCGCCCACCGTAAGCGCCGCGGGCACGCCCGTGATCACGCCCACGCAGCCGATCACAGCGACCACGGCATAGATGATGTTGTTAATAAAGCGCGTACCGGGGTTGGAGAGCGAACCCATAAACTGCGCGCGCTCACCCGCGGTGTAGAGCTCGGCATTGAGGGCAGCGAAGCGCGCTTGGGCGTTCGGGCCGTAGGCAAAGGCGTCGACAAGCTTCTGCTCGCCTACGTACTCCTCAATATGACCACCGAGCTGCCCTTGAATACGCTGCTGTGCCGTAAAGCTCTTGTTGGAGAGCTTGGCGATGGCGCCGGCTGCAAAAATGGAAAGCGGCGTGACGAGCACCACCACGAGCGTCATGGTCAGGTTGATGGAAAGCATAAACGCAAGCGTGCCCACGATGGTGATGACGCCGGTGAAAAGCTGGGTAAAGCCCTGCAGCAGACCGTCGCCCACCTGGTCGACATCGTTGACCACACGGCTCATGAGGTCGCCGTGGGCATGGCCGTCGATAAAGCTGAGCGGCATGCGGCTGAGCTTGTCGCTCGCCTCCACGCGCATGTCGCGCACCGTCTCGTAGGACAGGCGGTTGACGCAGTAGCCCTGCAGCCACTGGAAGGACGCTGCTCCCACCACGACGAGCGCGAGTTTGGTGACAAGCGGCAGTAGCGCGTCGAAGCCCACCTGCCCGGCGGCGACGATAAGGTCGATGCCCTCGCCGATGAGAATGGGCGTGTAGAGCTGCAAGATCACCGAGATGGCGGCGCTCACAAACGACGCCGTAAACGAGACGCGGTGCGGGCGAACATAGCCCAGCAGGCGGCGGGTCACCGCGCCCACGGGATAGCGCTCAGGGTCGCCGGGCTGGCGCGGACCGTCGCCCAGGTCGTTGAGGTTATCGTTACCGGACACGTTGGCCGTCATCGTGGCGACCGAACCGGAGGAAGTGTACGGATTCATTTAGCAGCCCTCCTTTGCGCAGACAGATGCAGGGGCGGTCTGGGCGCCTGGGGCGGGCGCGGGCGCCGCACTCCCCTGCTGGCCCTCGAGTTCCTCGCGGCGCAGCTGCGACTGGCAGATCTCTCGGTAGAGCTGGCAGCTTGCATACAGCTCGTCATGCGTGCCCAGGCCCGCAACCGAGCCGTGATCGAGCACGCAGATCATGTCGGCGTCGCGCACGGTCGAGACGCGCTGGCTTACGATCACCGTCGTGAGCGGCAGCCCGCCCTCGACGGCACCGCGCACGCTGCGCTCGCGGATGGCACGGCGAAGCGCCGCGTCGGTCTTAAAGTCGAGTGCCGAGGCGGAGTCGTCCATGATCAGAACCTGCGGCGAACCCACCAGGGCACGCGCGATAGTCAGGCGCTGACGCTGGCCACCGCTAAAGTTCTTGCCGCCCGCCTCGACCGGGGCGTCGAGCCCCTGCGGCTTGTTGCGCACGAACTCGCTCGCCTGCGCCATATCGAGCGCCGCCCAAAGATCCTCGTCGGTTGCCGCCTCGTCGCGCCAGGTCAGGTTGCTGCGGATAGTGCCGCTCACCAGCGACGCACGCTGCGGAACAGTCGCAACCACATGGCGCAGCTGGTCGAGCGGCCAAGCGCGCACGTCGGCACCCATCACGCACACGCTGCCGGTGCCCGCATCGTACAGGCGCGGGATAAGCGAGACGAGCGTGGACTTGCCGCTGCCCGTGCCACCGATAATGCCGAGCGTTTTGCCCAGCGGCAGTTCCAGAGTCACATCGCTCACGGCATTTGCCGCGCCGGCGCCAAACGAGAAGCTCGCATGGTCAAAGCTCAGTGCGGGGACTGGAGCAGCACCACCCGCCAGTTCGCTCGGCTCGGGCAGCGCGACCGGCTGGTTGCCCTCGTCGGTGATGCTCGGCTCGCAGTTGAGCACCTCATTGATGCGCGACGCGCTGGCGCTCGCCTTGGTAAAGACCACGACCAGGTTGGCGACGTACACGATGGAGGTCAGGGTCTGCGTCATGTAGTTCACAAACGCCATGACCTGGCCCTGCGTGAGCTCGCCCACGTTGACCTGGATGCCGCCCACCCACAGGATGGCGCACACGCCCAGGTTCATCACCAAAAACGTGACGGGGTTGAGGATCGACGAGAGCTTGCCCACCGCGATCGCGACACGCGCCTGGTCATCGGCCGCCTGGGCAAAACGCTCGCGCTCGTGACCCTCGCGCACAAACGCCCGGACCACGCGGGCGCCCGAAAGCCCCTCGCGGCAAATAAGCGCGATGCGATCGAGCTTTGCCTGCAGCTGCTTGTAGTACGGGATGCAGTGCGCCATGACAAGCCAAAACACCAGGCCGATGGCGGGCGTGCAAATCAAAAAGATCATGCCGAGCTTAAGGTCGATGGCAAGGGCCGCGACCATGGAGCCCACCGCCAGGAAAGGCCAGCGGATGAGCATGCGCACGCCCAGCGCCACGGCGAGCTGCACCTGGTTGACGTCGTTGGTAATACGCGTAATGAGCGACGGCGTGCCAAAGCGATCGAGTTCGGCATAGCTCAGCTTGTTGATGTGCTGGTAGAGTGCGCCGCGAATGTCAGTACCCATGCCCTGCGAGGTGAGCGCCGCCATCTTCTGGCAAACAAGCGTAAACGAGATGCCGATTACAGCCATGGCGGCGAGCACCATGCCGTAGCGGACGACGGCACTCACGTCGTGCGCACCGATACCTTTATCGATCATCTGGGCAATCACCAGCGGCGTCAGCAGGTCAAAGATCACTTCAATCAACTTGCACGCAGGGCCAATCACCATATACCGGCGAAACTTACCACCAAAACGCCTGAGCAGCTCAATCATGTATAGGCGCTCCCTATCATCATCCACATTCAATTCGAACCATGATAGTACCGCCACCCCAAAAGAAGCGTAAACAACTCGTCATTTCTAACGGGATTCAGTTTTCAGAGGGGTATACGCGCACACCCAGCCAGTGTCGGGTCAACTAGCATGGTATATTTACATTAGTGCTACCAAGTTAGTCGCCGACCCTTGAAATGAGGTGCCGAGATGAACGACATTCTCGCAAGAAGAGCAAGACGAGCAACTGTGGGCATCGCCCTTTCCGCGGCACTTGTCGCGGGAATCGCCCCCGCAACGGCGATCGCGGCAGAAACCAGTTCCCCCACCGGTGCGGCCGTTTCGCAGACGAGCGCCACCAACGGCAATTCGGGCGCCCCGCAGACAGAAGACGCGGCCGCCGCAAAAGAAAAAGCGTATGCAGCCATGCAGGAAGCGCTCAAAAACCTCGAGGCCGCAAAAAACGCCGCAAGTCCCGAGAAAATTGCGAGATTCAATGATGACATTACCCGTTTTCAAGAGTACCGCGAAAAGATGGCGGCGCAAGCCGCCGAAGGGAGGGAACTCCTTCCCACCATGCAAGCGGACGTCGATGCTGCCCAAGCCAAATACGACGGGGCCATCAACCGGGTAAGCGAGCTCCAGGCAGAATTAGAGAAGAAACATGAGATGCTTAAGACACTCGAAGCACTCGGCTACGAGGAGTTTGTCGAAACTACTAAACAGCAAATAAAGCAGTTGCACAGTGAGATCATATCGGCAAAAACGCACGTAAACTATTGCGAAACGGAGCTCCGCGAGTTCCAGTACCGCCTCAGAAGAGAGGAAAGACGAGTTAATGACTGTGAACGTGCTGTAGAGAAATATAAAGCCGATATCGACCGGTTCACAGCCTGGCGAGATGCGCTCCTCGACAATTTGAAAAAAGCGCAAACGGCCTATGACGACGCCTGCAAGGCATACGAAGAGGCAAAGGCCGCGGCAGACAAGGCCACCTCGCCCGAGATAACGAAACCGACCGAGACGACGCCTCCCTCCGGCTCAACGCAACCCGCCGAGGCGACACCGCCCGTTGCCTCACCTGCAACCGGCAAAGACACCCTACCAAGCTCCACCAAGCAGGCGAACTCGAGCAGCGGCAAGCAAGCAAATACGACCGCCGGCAAGCTCGCGAACACGGGCGACACAGCACCGAGCGCAATCGCACTCGCAGCAGTCGCCGCCGCAGGCCTCGGAATAACCGCCACAGCCACACGCCGCATCAAGAACTCAAAATAGCTGCCAGCGGTTATTGTCTTTGCCAATCCACAAGCCAAGAGACAAAAAGAGGCCCGTTTCCCCAACCCAGGGAAACGGGCCTCTTTACTTGAAAAAACAAATGGTAATGCCGCCGTCTCTTGAACCACGCAGCCATCAATGCCCAGACAACACCAGCAAGCCGCGTTCCTTAAGGGATAGATTTAATGGCTGTTAATCAAGGGGCATACGCGCACGCCCGATCAATGGCGGGCAAACCGCCTGATATACTTACATTAGTGCTACCAAGTTAGTCGCCGACCCTTGAAATGAGGTGCCGAGATGAACGACATTCTCGCAAGAAGAGCAAGACGAGCAACTGTGGGCATCGCCCTTTCCGCGGCACTTGTCGCGGGAATCGCCCCCGTAACGGCGATCGCGGCAGAAACCAGCGCCCCCACCGGTGCAGTTGCCTTGCAGACGGAAGACGCGGCCGCCGCAAAAGAAAAAGCGTATGCAGCCATGCAGGAAGCGCTCAAAACCCTCGAGGCCGCAAAAGACGCCGCAAGTCCCGAGAAAATTGCGGAAATCGATGATGACATTGCCGCATTTCAAGAACTCTACGACATGGTGGTGGCGGAAGCCGCCAAACGGAGGGAACCCCTTCCCGCCATGCAAGCGAACGTCGATGCAGCCCAAGCCAAATACGATGAGGCCCACAACCGGACAAGCGGCCTTCAGGCAGAATTAGATAAGGCACTTGAAGCACTCGGCGGCGAGGAGCCCAGCACAGCTATTAAGGAGCATATTAAGCAGTTGCGCATGGAGATCATGACGGCAGAAAGGCGAGAAGAATCTTGTGAAGATGATCTTCACCGCTACCAACGCCGGCTCGAAAGCCAGGAAAAACAGGTTCAGAATTTCGAAAGTGAGGCAAAGGAAGCTAAAGCCCACATCGACGAGGACATAGCCAAGCGAAATGCGCTCCTCGGCGATTTGGAAAAGGCGCAAGCGGCCTATGACGACGCCTGCAAGGCATACGAAGAGGCAAAGGCCGCGGCAGACAAGGCCACCTCGCCCGAGATAACGAAACCGACCGAGACGACAAAACCCTCCAGCTCAGTGCAACCGGCCGAGACGGCGCAGCCCGCCAGCTCGCCCGCGACCGGCAAAGACGCTCCATCGAGCTCCACCAAGCAAGCAAATACGACCACCGGCAAGCTCGCAAACACAGGCGACACAGCGCCGAGCGCAATCGCACTCGCAGCAGTCGCCGCCGCAGGCCTCGGAATAACCGCCACAGCCACACGCCGCATCAGGAACTCAAAATAGCTGCCAGAGCATACCACCTTCGCCAATCCACAAACCCAGAGAGAAAAGAGGCCCGTTTCCCCAACCCAGGGAAACGGGCCTCTTTAACTGCAAAAATTCAAGCAACAGCACCGCCGCCTCTTGAACCACATAGCCATCAATGCCCAGACAACACCAGCAAGCCGCATTCCACAAGGGATAGATTTAAATTAGATAAACGCGCCTTTACGGATGATTTTTGGACGACGGGGCCCGGTCGGCGGCGAGGTGTTTGGTAGTCGAGCGATCCCGCAGGCGAAGCCGAGGACCAGCGAGACACCAAACACCTCGCCGCCGGCCGGGCCATGTCGCGGCACCAAAAAACGCCCGTGCGCTCGATGGATTCGGATGCCCGACAGAGGCTCCTTATGGCTGCTTCCTTCCGGACCTGACCAGATTCGGAACATGTCGTCATCCGAACCCATCGAACGCGCTAGGCGCTCGGTATATCTTACCTGCTCCCGCCCGCCAGAGCAAGGTAGCTAATTTGGGACGGAGCTTTTTTGACTACTTTTGCAGCCCGATTGCCAGAGCAGCCAATGAGTAGTCAAAATAGTCCGATCCCAAAATGACCGGCTTGGTGCCGCACCACAGAAAGGGCCCATCTACTACGTTTAGGCCGCAGGGGTCAACCATAGCCGGCTTTTCGAAAATCGGCAAGCTTTCTACCTGCGGTTTTGTTTTTGCAAATTCCGGGATGGTCGAAGGTGGCCGGTTTAACGTAGTAGATGGTCGCATTTCGTGGCAAACGGTCCGACCCAAGGCACAAGGCGGCCAACCTCGAATGGCCATTCTCGAAGTTGCGGTGGAATACGGACTGAATTGGCCCCTTAAAGGCAAAAACGCTCCGTATTTCACCGCGACTTATCGAGGGGATGGGTTTTAGATACGGCCAAGGTCGTAGGATCGAGCGGCCGCTTCGCCGGCGCAGATGAGGTTGGTTGTGGCTTCTTGCGGATCGAGTGTCTGTTCCAGGCCCATGGGTTTGCGGCAAATCGGCAGTACAAGGTCGATGCCTTGCCCATACACCGCATCCAGGTTATCAGCGCGACCGCCCACGACAGCAATCACCGGCTTGCCATATCGCTTCGCACGACGGGCCACACCCACCGGCGCCTTACCGGCGGCGGACTGCTCATCCATATTGCCCTCGCCCGTTATGACCAGGTCGACATCGCGCACGCGCTCGTCAAACCCCACGAGATCGAGCACCGTCTCCACGCCCGAACGCAGCTCCGCCCCGAGCGCCAGCAACGCCGCGCCCAAGCCACCGGCAGCGCCCGCGCCGGGCACGCCGAGCACCGAGCCAAATGTCCGCGCGCCCTCGGGTGTGCGCAACAACCCCTGGGCTCGAGCTCCGGCAATCGCGGCGTCGAGCAAGCGACCGTAGCCGACCATCCAGCTGTCGCACCTGCGCAGCGTCTCGATGTCGCCCGCCGGCAGACCCTTCTGTCCGCCGAACACCGCAAGCGCGCCGCGACGCCCTACGAGCGGATTATCGACATCCGAAAGCACAACAATACGAGTGCCATCCAAAGCCCGAAGCGCTGGCGCCAAATCAACGCTCGCCGCCCGCTCAAGTCCGGCAAGACCGGGGGCGACATCGCAGCCCTGATCATCGACCACACGCGCGCCCAGCGCCTGCAGCATGCCGGCGCCACCGTCGTTGGTGGCACTGCCGCCCAAGCCAATATAGATAGTCTTTGCGCCCATGCGAACCGCGCGAAGCATGAGCTCGCCCACGCCATAGGTTGTAGCAGCCAGCGCCGACGACTCCGTGCAAGGCGAATACCCAATGCCGGCCGCCTCGGCCATCTCGATGACCGAGGACTCGCGCTCGACATCAACCAGCATCCGGGCAGACACGCGGTCGCCCAAGGGACCTGCCACCTCGCAGGTCACAATCTCACCGCCGCACGCGGCAACGGCATCGAGCGTCCCCTCACCGCCATCCGCCAGCGGCAACGCGGCCACCTGGGCATCGGACCACACACGGCGCACGCCTTCGGCAACCGTCGCCTCCGCCTGCGCACTCGAAACGCTGCCCTTAAAGGAGTCGATCGCCAACAGCACACGGCGGGGTCGGCGGCACGCAGGACCAAAGTCAACCGCCATGCCAGCATCCTCACCGGCACCTGCAAGCGCCGCGGCGTGGGCGGCATGCGCCTCAAGGTTCGGACCGCAGCCACAGCCGCTGCCCCCCGCTCCGCGCAGACCGCCAAAATAGCTACTCAGCAGCTCGCGGCATTCATCCGTCAGGACCCCAGCCGTCACGTTAAACCGATGATTCAGGCGCGAATCGGCATTCAGGTCATACAGCGAACCCAGCGCGCCCGCCTTGGCATCACTCGCGCCATACACGCAACGCCCCACGCGCGCGTTGACCATAAGGCCCGCGCACATGCAGCAGGGTTCCAACGTCACATAAACCGTACAGTCGGAAAGGCGCCAGCGACCGAGCGACCGAGCGGCAGCGCACAGGGCCGCGAACTCTGCATGAGCCGAAGGATCCTGGTCGAGCTCGCGACGATTATGCGCCCTCGCGACGATCTCGCCGTCGCGCACCACCGCGGCTCCGATGGGCACCTCGCCCACCGCCGCGGCGGCTCGCGCCTCCGCCAACGCCTCGCGCATGAACTTCTCGTCGATTTCGGTGATCGTCATCGTTCGCCTTCCCTGTTGCAAATTCAAAACGATGCTATCATTACGACTCACGGAGAGATGGCAGAGCGGTTGAATGCGGCGGTCTTGAAAACCGTTGAGCGCGAGAGCGTTCCGGGGGTTCGAATCCCCCTCTCTCCGCCACTTTTAGTGATGCACCGGTGTCATGGTCCGCTCAAACAGCGCATCGACCACGTCGGCTATCTCAGGTCGACGCTCAAGATCGTGGCCCGATTCCCACCATATCGTGAAAAGTCGAATAATACCGCCGGCGACAAACTCAGACGTCGTCTCGAGTGACACGGGGGCCAGGGCATCCTCGGCAAGCACGTTCATCACACGCTCGCGGATGGAGCGGGCAATGCGGTCGCAAATAACGTTGGTCAACATGCCCGACATGCTGCTTGCCAATATGTTATCCATGAGCTGCTCGTGCGCCAGAATCAAATCCATGGCATCGTCCAAAATCGCGTGCCGAAGCGCGCGCACGTCCTCGGCAGATACCGCGCCGGCCTCATCGGGCTGTTTTTGCGGCAAGCCCGACATGAGCTCATCGATATAAAAGGCAAAGTAATCGTTCTTGTCGCGAAAGTGCTTGTAGAACGTCGTGCGGCGAATCATGGCGCGGTCGCACAGCATGGCAACCGTCAGGTCCTCAAAACGATGCTCCTCGAGAAGCTCGGTGAAGGCATCGAACAGGGCGCGGTAGGTTTTCTTGATGCGAAGGTCCACTGGTATCGCCATCCTCAGGGCAAAGACAACACTCGTCAATCTGTCGCATATCTTACACCTGTACCTCGCGCGCTTTGCCCCGGTGCCAACCCCGCCGAAAACACAACGCTTACCGGAAAGTTCGGCACGGCAAAACGTTGCGGGTATACTAGTAGCGTTATACCAACGGCAGCTGGCGCATGCCGCCGCGGCCATTCGAAACGGAGACATCATGATTACCGTCATCATCGGCATCGTTGTTGTCATTGTGATTGTCTGCGCCATCGCCGGCATCTACAACAACATGGTCACCAAGCGTAACCGCATCGATAACGCCTGGCAGAACATCGATACGCAGCTGCAGCGCCGCAACGACCTGATCCCCAACCTGGTCGAGACCGTCAAGGGCTACGCCAAGCACGAGCAGGAGACGCTCTCCGCCGTGATCAGCGCGCGTAACACCGCCGTCAAGGCCACCACGCCCGAGGCCAAGATGGAAGCCGACAACGTGCTGACCGGTGCGCTGCGCCAGCTCTTCGCCGTAGCCGAGGCCTATCCCGATCTTAAGGCAAACACCAACTTTACGCAGCTGCAGGCATCGCTCGAGGATACCGAGAACAAGATTAGCTATGCACGCCAGAGCTACAACGACTGCGTGCTCAGCTACAACAACGCCATTCAGACGTTCCCGGCTGTCATCTTTGCCGGCATCTTCCAGTTTAAGGAGCGCCAGGGCTTCGAGGCCGCCGAAGCAGCCCGCCAGGCCCCGACCGTCAAGTTCTAGTAGTTTGACAGCGCATCCTTAATCGGCCAAATGCATAAACCGCCCCGTCGAATGCATACTTCGACGGGGCGGTTTCCTTTTTCGCAAAGGTTCCCCTCTAAGCGCCGTGCATTTTTAGGAGTATTCAACATAACCAAGAGCTTCGGGCGCCACGATAAGTGCCAAAGACCGCGAATATCCCTGTAAATCAAACGCTATAAGCCCATAACCCCGCCCATCATCCGTAGAAAACATCGAGAACTCCCGATTTTTTGCCCGAGGTCGGTATGCAGGGGCCTTCGATTGCAGAATACTCGCAAAAATGCACGTCGCCACCACCCCCACATGGCGCGAACCAAAACAAAAGCGCGGCCTTCCTTTCCGGCGCACTCCGCGGGACGAAAAAACCTCCGCCGCACGAAGTGCGCAGCGGAGGTTCTTTCATGTCCGAGGACGCGCCGGAAAGGAAGGTCGCCCTCGGGCCGGACAGCTAAGACAGCTTACGCGACGGTGTAAACCCAGTTGTGCTTATCCTCAACAGCACCAGACTGGATACCAGTCAGGGTCTCGCGGAGCTTCTTCATCACAGGACCGATCTCGGTGTAGCCAGCCGGGAAGGTCACGGTCTCGTCGGCGCCGTAAACCTTGTTGTCGATCTCGCCAACCGGGGAGATGACGGCAGCGGTGCCGCACAGGCCGCACTCGACAAAGGTACCGGCCTTGACCTCGGCCCACTCGACGGGACGCTGGTCAACGGTCATGCCCAGGTCCTGAGCGACCTGAACGAGCGAGCGACGGGTGATAGAGGGCAGGATGGAGTCGGTGTGCGACTGAGGAACGACGAGGGTGCCGTCCTCCTTCACGAACAGGACGTTGGCGCCACCGGTCTCCTCGACATAGGTGCGGGACTCGGAGTCGAGATACAGGTTCTCGGCATAGCCCTCGCGATGGGCCTCCATCGTGGGCTTGAGGGACATGGCGTAGTTCAAGCCGGCCTTGATGTTGCCGGTACCGTGAGGTGCCGCACGGTCATACTCGGAAACGCGCAGCTTGACGGGCTTGAGGCCACCCTTAAAGTACGGACCGACCGGGGTCACGAGAATGCGGAACGTGTACTCAGGAGCGGGAGCCACGCCGATCACGTCACCGGAGCCGATCATAAACGGACGCACGTACAGGGTCGCACCGGAACCGAAGGGCGGAACCCAGGCGGCGTTGGCAGAAACGACCTGCTTGACGGCTTCAACGAACTTGTCCTTGGGGAACGGGGGCATCTCGAGGCGCTGCGCAGAGTTGTACATACGCTCGGCGTTCATGTCGGGACGGAAGCAGACGATGCTGCCGTCCTCGGCGGTGTAGGCCTTCAGGCCCTCAAAGACCTCCTGGCAGTAATGGAAGATGCCGCCGCACTCGGAGACATGCAAGGTGTGGTCGGTGGTCAGGCCGCCCTCGTCCCACTCGCCGTCCTTCCAATGGGCCTCGTAGCTGTAATCGGTCTTCATGTAGCCAAAGCCGAGGCTACCCCAATCGATATCCTTCTTCTCGACAGTCATATGTCGCTCCTTACATACACAGTTGCAAACTCGCGAACCCGCACGCAAGGACCGAGGCCGACCGCGTCGCAACGTCGCACGCCCGGAGCGTAGAGCCGGACGGGACACGCGAGCAGCATCAAAGCCGATGGCACGTCGATTCGCATGCACGAGATTGTACTCCCCGTACGCGTCTGATAAAACGCTTTTCTTTAACTAAGTAAAGTATTTTCATTTGACCGAAACTAAAGAGGCCCGCCACCGTAAGCGGTGACGGGCCTCAACTGCACGGTTTGCGCGCTGGCTCGAGCTACGCGTTCTTTTTGCCCAGCTTAGCCTTAACCAGACCGACCACGGTCGGGATGATCGACACGGCAACGATGCCGATAATCAGCAGCTCAAAGTGCTCCTGCACAAAGGGAATGCCGCCAAAGAAGTAGCCCAGCAGCGTAAAGACCGTCGACCAGGTAATGCCGCCCAGCACGTTAAAGACGACAAAGTTGCGCCAGTGCATGCCGCCCATGCCAGCGATAAAGGGCACAAAGGTGCGGATAAACGGGAAGAAGCGACCCAGGAAGATGGCCAGGTGACCCCACTTGTCCAAGAAGTCCTCGGACTTTTTGATGCGCTCGGGCGTCATGGCCTTGACCTTGCCCGAAGCGATGATCTTGCGGCCAAAGAAGTGACCGATCATAAAGTTGCACTGATCGCCCAAAATGGCAGCGGCCCATGCGGTGGCCAGAAGCGCCACGATGTTAAAGCCGCCGTTGTGGGCAAAGAAACCCGAGGCGAACAGCAGCGAATCACCGGGAAGGAACGGGAAGAACACCACGCCCGTCTCGATAAAGATGATCAGGAACACGCAGCCGTAGGCCATAAGCGGGCCGGCGGCGATCCAGCTGGCGATCGCGGTGCGCGGGTCCTTAAGCAGCTCGGCAATAAAATTGATGAAACCCATGAAGTAAAACCTCTCAGTTGTGGGCGCGGATACGTCCAAGTTGACCAGTATACGGTTGCGGTGCCCCCTCGTGCGCAACCCCACAAAAGCATGACTCCATTACCAGCAAGTTTGCATAACTGACACTTGTAGCGCAAAGCCGCCAAGATTGTCCTTTTTAATCCCTAGCGAATCGCTATACTTTATTGAATCGCATTGCCATGGCGCTAAGGGAGGGCGGCCGGTGAGCTTTATCAATACCATTCGCGAGGACATCAAGACCGTCCAGGCGCAGGACCCCGCCGCGCAAAACGGTCTGGTCGTCTTTCTTTCCTATCCTGGCCTGCACGCCAAGTGGAACCACGTGCCCGAGCACTGGCTGTGGGAGCACGGTCATCGCTCGCTCGCCCGCGTGCTCTCGCAAATCACCCGCCACATCACCGGCGTCGAGATTCACCCTGCCGCGCAGATTGGCAAGCACTTCTTTATCGACCACGCCATGGGCGTCGTCATCGGCGAGACCACCATTGTGGGCGACAACTGTGTGCTCTACCAGGGCGTCACGCTCGGCGGCACCGGCAACGAGACCGGCAAGCGTCACCCCACCCTGGGCAACAATGTCACGGTGGGCACGGGCGCCAAGGTGCTCGGCAACATCCGCATCGGCAACAACGTCAAGATCGGCGGCAACTCGGTCGTCGTTAAGGACGTCCCCGACAACTGCACCGTCGTGGGCGTGCCGGGACGCATCATCAAGCGCAACGGCTGCCGTGTGTTCGAGGAGAGTTTCGACGCCAAGCAGCATCGCGAGTACATGCCCGATGACGCCGCCGAGCAGTCCGCCCTCAACCGCCAGGGCATCACCGAGAATGCCCGCCGCGTCAAGGAACTCGAGCGAGAGGTGGCCGAGCTCAAGGCCCTCGTCGCCAAGCTCGTGGACGAACGCTAGGAACGCAAGCGGCACAAAACGACATCGGCATCAACGCAAAGGCGCGCCAGGGAATTCATCCCCGGCGCGCCTTATTTGTGATGTGGCAAAGAGACTGTCCCTTTGTCACATTATGCGAACTGGCTCAGATAGAGGTCGGCGTAGGCACCCTCGGCAGCCAGCAGCTCCTTATGCGTGCCCTGCTCGATAATGTTGCCGTGATCCATGACCAAGATCAGGTCGGCGTCCACGATCGTCGACAGGCGGTGCGCGATCACAAAGCTCGTGCGCCCGCGCATGAGCGCGTCCATGGCACGACCGATGGCAAGCTCGGTACGCGTATCCACGCTTGAGGTCGCCTCGTCCAGGATGAGAATCGCCGGGTTATTGAGCAGCACGCGTGCGATGGTCAGCAGCTGGCGCTGGCCCTGGCTGATGCTTTCGGCATCGTTGGCCACGCGCGTGTCGTAGCCCTGCGGCATGGTGCGCACAAAGAAGTCGACCTGCGCGGCGCGCGCAGCCGCCACGATCTCCTCACGCGTCGCCTCGGGACAGCCGTAGGCGATGTTTTCGGCAATCGTGCCATCGAACAGCCAGGCGTCCTGCAGCACCATGCCAAACTGCTGCCGTAGCTCGCCGCGGTCCATGCGGCTCGTATCCACGCCGTCGAGCGTAATACGCCCGCCGTCAATCTCGTAGAAGCGCATGAGCAGGTTGATGAGCGTCGTCTTGCCCGCGCCCGTGGTTCCCACCACGGCAATCTTCTGGCCCGGCTCGGCGGTAAACGACACGTCGTGCATAAGCGGCTTGTCGGGCGAATAACCAAAGCGCACGTGCTCAAAGGAGACGCGACCCTCAACGCGACCCGGCAGCTTGGCGGCCTCGTCCGGCAGCGGATCGGCCTCCATCTCGGGCTCATCGAGCAGGTCGAACACGCGCTCCGCACTCGCCAACGCGCTCTGCAGCGAGTTGAAGGTAAACGACAGCTGCGTCATGGGTTCGGACGCCTCGTAGATAAACTGGAAGAACGCCTGGAACACGCCGACGGTCATGTGACCGGCAACCAGCATGCTGCAGCCCACCAGCGCGATCACGATCTGCGCCAAACGGCCGATAAAGCGCACCGCAGGGCCGACGGCATTGATCATAAAGTCGGCCTTGGCACTCACGCGTGCCAGCTCGCCCGAGGCCTGGTGCACCTCGGCAGAACTTTGGCGTTCGCGGTTAAACGCGCGGATCACCAGACGGCCCGAATAGCCTTCCTCGACCGCACTCGTAATCTTGGACACCCACTCCTGGCGCTCGCCCGTCACATCGTGTGTGCGGCGCGAGACGACCTTCGTCACCAGCAGCGACAGTGCCGTAAAGAACAGAAAGACGAGCGTAAGCTGCACGCTGAACACGAACATCACGCTCACAGCACCAACAACCGTGCCGATCGACACGAGCAGCTGCAGCAATCCGCGCTGCATGCTCTCGGACATCTTGTCCAGGTCGTTGGTCGCGCGGCTGACGACCTCGCCGGGACGATGCGCGTCAAAATAGGCGAGCGGCAGACGGTTGAGCTTTTGCGCGATGCGGTTGCGCAGGCGCAGATTGAGACGCTCAGCGACGCTCGACATCAAAAAGCTCTGGAGCGCATAGAACGAGGCAGCGGCAGTCCAGATCATAAAGTAGACGAAAATGGTCTTGCCGCAGTTCTCCCAGGTGATGCTGAAAGTGGTGTCGTTGGCAAACGCCACCTGAATGTGGCCCCACAGCTCATCGATCACGCGGGCGCTATATGCCGGCGCGGCGGTGTTAAAGATGACATAGAACACAATGCTCGCGAACACGATATAGAAGCGCCAATGGTCGCCGGCAGCCTCACTCCACAGGCGGCGCACCGTCGCCCAGGTATCCCGAGGCGTCTCGTCCTCGTCTTCGTCGTCCACGTCGCGCATACGCTCTGCCTCGGCGCGGGCGCGCTCGTCCTCGGCACGTTCGTTTTCCTCGTAGAGCGCTTGGCGGCGAGCCTCGCGCTTGGCGGCGTCATCCAGCTCGGTCGACGCGGCAGCCGTTTCCTCGACCAGTCCCGCGGCAGCGGCGTCATCAACGCCGCCCTGCTTCTTGAGCTCCCCGGTCATGCTACTCACCTCCCTTCATTTGCGATTCCGCGATGGCGCGGTACACCTCGCAGGTTTCCATAAGCTCGCCATGCGTGCCCAAGCCCACGACCTCGCCGTCCTTGAGCACAACGATCTGGTCGGCATGCAAAATAGTCGAGATGCGCTGCGCGATGATGAGCACCGCGGCGTCGCGCGTCTCGTCCTGCAGCGCATGGCGCAGGGCCGCATCGGTCTTAAAGTCCAGGGCCGAAAAACTATCGTCGAAGATATACAGGTCGGCGCGCTTCATGAGCGCGCGAGCAATGGCCAGGCGCTGGCGCTGGCCGCCCGAAAAGTTCGTACCGCCCTGGGCAACCGGGGTATCGAGCCCCTGCGGTTGGTCGAGTACAAAGGTGCTCTGGGCAACCTCAAGCGCGTGAAGCATGTCGCCCTCGGTCGCGCCTTCGTTACCAAAGCGAAGGTTGCTCGCCACCGTGCCCGAGAACAGCCACGCCTTCTGCGGCACATAGGCAATGCGCCCGCGGATTTCATCTTGCGTAAGCTCGCGCAGGTCCACACCATTCAGGCGAATGGAGCCCTTGGTGGCATCGTGGAAGCGCAGCAGAAGCTTTGCCACCGTCGATTTGCCCGAGCCTGTCGAGCCAACGATCGCAGTCGTCTGACCGCGACGGCAGGCAAAGCTCAGGTCGCACAGGGTGTCCTCGTCGGCATCGTCAAAGCGAAACGACATGTGGTCGAACACAGCCACCGCATCGGCTTCGTCTTGGGGCTCGCGCGCCCCGTCATCCAGCGTGCGCTCGCCATCGACGATGCTCGGCTCAATCTCCAACACCTGCTGCGCACGGTTCAGGCACGCGGCAGCACGCGGAAGCGTCAGCACCACCATCTGGGCCATCATCACAAAGAACAGGATCAGAATTGCATACTCCAGCACCGCCGAGATACTCGCAATCTGCATGGCGTGGGCGCCTACGCGGTTGCCGCCCACCCACAGCACCGCCACCTCGGCGATGTTCATCAAAAAGAAGCTTGAGCTGTCGAGGCCCACAAACAGGTGGTTGACTTTGATGGCGTTGGCGGCGTATTCGCTAAACACCTCGTCCAGACGCCGTTCCTCGTGGCGCTCCTTGTTAAACGCACGGATGACGCGCACGCCCACAATATTCTCGCGCAGCACCACGTTCATGCGGTCGATAAAGCCCTGTAGGCGCATAAAAATCGGCGCCGCGTTGGCAACCGTAAAGACCGCCGCCACCAGCACAATCGCAACGACTACGCCCAGAAGCGTGCCCATGGCGGGATCGATAAACCAGGCGAAGATGATGCCCGCCACAGCCAAAAACGGCACGGGCAGCACCAGCTGAATCGTCTGCAGAATCGCCTGCTGAATCACGTTGATGTCGTTGAGCGAGCGCGTGATCATCGATCCGGTGCCAAAGCGCTCAAAATCGCTGGCCGCGAGCTCGAGCGATTTGTCGTACACGGCATTGCGGATATCGCAAGCCACGTTGGCGGCCAGGCGCGCCGAAAGATAGCAGCCCAGCACCGTGCCGCCGCTAGCCATGCTGGTCGCGATAAACATGTATAGGCCGTTGCGTAAAATGTAGTCGATATCGCCCGTGGTAATACCGGTGTTGACCATGTTCGCCAGCATCGTGGGAACCAGCAGCGTACCGACGTTATCCACCAGCAGCACCAGCAGCGTCACTGCGACAAGCCCTCGATAGGGCTTCAAAAACCTCATTAACAGTCGCACGACTCCCCCTCACCTTGATTCTCGGCTTGGCTCTCGGCAGCGATATGCTGCTTAAAGGCATCGCACTCATCGCCGAGCACCTGAGAGAATTTGCCGATCAAGCGCATAATCTCGCGCTGCTCACATGGCTCAAGCGCGCCAAAGGCTCGCTGCTCGGCCTTGAGTGCCGGCAGCGCATAACGCTCGGCAAATCGCCTGCCCTCTTCGGTCAGGCTCACAACCTTGTTCTTACGACTGCCTTCGGCAAACTCCAACGTTGCGAAGCCCCGCGCCGTCAAGGTTTTAATTGCCGATGTGATGGTCTGCTTGCTGTAGAACCATTCGCTTGTCAGACGGCTTACGGCAATACTGCCGCCCGCCGTGCTAGTGTCGACGAGCATCCAATAGGCGCAGTCCGAAAGGCCGCAGGCGCGCGAGAACTCCGAATAGATATGGTCGAGTCCATTGAGCAACCGATCGAAGTCGACCAGCGTAACCGCACTATTCATCTATCCCACCATTCAATTGTCCGATTTTTGACCAATTATGTGTCTCTAGATTAGTCCGAGTTTTGACTATCGTCAACAGGCTCTCCGCAAATGCGTGCATTTTTATGGCCTATCGGCAGAAAAAGACCGCCGGCGCGGGGGCGGCGCCAGCGGTCACGTGAAAATCGGGTTTTATTGCCTGTTAAGCGGCGACGGCCTCATAGACCGTAGCGCCCGAGAAGCTGTCATGCAGGCTCTTGCCGGCAATCCACGGCAGCTCGACGACCTCGCAGACCGTGTTGACCAACTCAGAACAGTCAGTAAAGTGGCCCTTGTCGTTGAGGGCCTCGCAATCCTGAACACGCCAATAGCCATCGGTGTGCGTGATGTAGTACTCGTGATCGTTGATCGACACGAAAGCGCGCGTCTTGGAACGCAGCAGCTTCAGAAATCCTTCGAAATCGGTCTCGACGACATCTCCAGCCTGGAACATGATGTTACCTCCTGGCCCGGCGCCACCACGGCGCATTGATAAACGTTGGTACTCCTTTAGTAAAACCTTTATCAGAGGTTATGCGTTCGTCATTTAGGCAAGTGGTAAAAAACCGCAGGGTAGACGGGATAAAACGTTTAACCATCCCATTTGTTTGTCACATTCTGAAGGTACTTTTATGCAAACCTACTTTCCCAATTGGAATCTATCCTTTTGGCCGGGCAATTGACCGTCTATCGTTTGAGCCCGACGGGTATGAACGGGGCATCTGCAACGCCACCGCAAGGAGACACCATGGAGACTATCGAAGCACTCATTCACCGCCGCAGCTGCCGCAACTACAGCGATCGTCCCGTCGAGGCCGAAAAGCTTGCACGTATTATCGAAGCCGGCCAATATGCACCGAGCGGCATGGGCCGCCAGCCGGTGACGTTTGTCGCCGTCACCGACCCCGCGACCGTCGAGCGTCTCTCGCAGCTCAACGCGCAAGTCATGGGCAGCAACAGCGACCCCTTCTATGGCGCCAAGACCGTTGTGGTGGTGCTGGTTGACCGCAGCGTGCCCACACATCTGGAAGACGGCTCGCTCGCCATGGGCAACTTGCTCAACGCCGCCTATGCACTGGGTGTCGATTCGTGCTGGATTCACCGCGCGCATGAGGTCTTTGACTCGCCCGAGGGCCTGGAGCTGCTGGCCAGCTGGGGCCTGCCCGCCGACGGCAGCCTGCGCGGCGTCGGTAACTGCATTCTTGGCTACGCCGAGGACACGCTACCCGAGGCAAAGCCGCGCCGCAACAACGTGGTGTACGTGAAATAGTACAGGAACGTCAGCAGGGGTAGCTAATTTGGGACGGGGCTATTTTAGCTACCCCACTCGCAACTTATATTGACGTCGCCGTTGTCGTCGTTTCGTTCGTCTGGGCCGTTTCGACGTCGTCGCCTTGCTTGTCTTCGTCCTTTTGCACATCGGCGATGGTGGAGGCCGCCGCAACGATACCGCGCTGGGGCGCGACGCTCGTCTGGGCCTGAGCGCCCTCGACAACTTCTGTACCTACATGCGCGAGCTCGGGCGATTTAAACATTGCGTCCAAGTTGGCGCCACCGCCGGCATATCCGAGCGCAGCGAGCGCGATGACGATCACTGCAACGGCGGCCACGATCGGCACGTAGCGATGCCAGCCGGCGGGATTGAGCCCGCTGCGGCGAGCCGCCCCGCGGCTGATGTAACCGAGCGTTCCGTCGTGCTTGAGCTTTGAGCCCACCACGCGTTTGCGGCCCCACAGCGAGGACTCTGCCTGCATTGCCAAGCGGGCGCTTGCCGAAGGATAGCCGTATTTAGTGCGCTTGAACGAGCCATCAAACCCCGAGGCGTGTTTGCCCCACGTCACCGATGTTGTGCGTCGGTTGACCGGCGCGGCACTCCGCCTTCTGCGGCTCGGTTTTGAAGTCTCAGCCATATGCCCTCGCACGCCGTAACCAAATCGAAACAATAACGCTTTGGACTGTAGCACACGCGTCGCGTGCGGTCACGGGCGCCTCGCTCAACGGTCATCGTCCTTCAGCAAGCGCCACAGCGTTGTACGGCTTATGCCCAGCACCTCCGCCGCACGGGTTCGGTTGCCGTGGAGATGGTCTACAACCAGATGCGCGATATCTCGCTCGGTATCGGCCAGCGGTCGCAGGATATACAGGTCACTTTCAAGCGTCGGGGCGCCAAAGGTTGCGGTCTTAATCACGTCCTCTTGGGCGAGCACTTCCTCCGCCACAGCGCGGTCCACCGTGCCCGTCCCCACCAATATATACAGACGTTCCGAGACCTCGCGGAGCTGCAGATAGTTGCGCGGCCAGCGGTAAGCATCGAGCGTCTTCGTCGCCGCGGCAGACAGCGTAGGCGCTGCCGTCCCAAATGCATCAGCGAGATATTCCAAATAGCGCGCGACCTTCGTCGACGCGGCTCCCTGCTCGGCGATTGCCGGCGCGACGCTCACCGCACAGGCGAAGCGCTCGGTCACAAAGGCGGCTTGATCACTTTCGCCGCCGCCCGGCATGTCATTCGCCGTCAGCACCACATGGCAGCGCGTCGCCAACGCGGTGTCGGTCATCGTGGAGACCAGCTCGCGGAGGCGCTGGGGGCCAACCGCGTTCCAGCCCTCAATGCAAAGGGTCAGCCCCATTTGGAACAACGGCGATTCGACGCTTTTGAGTACATGGCGCCAACCGCGCTCGGTGAGCTCATCGAGCGCAACGGAAACAAAGGGCTGATCGGCAAAAGGACCGTCCAGATAGAGGCGCTTGGCGATCTCGACCTGACCCGCTCCCAGCTCGCCCTCGAGCATAAGAGGCACACCGCGCGCGTAACTCTCTGCAACCGGCGCAGCCACCGAGGCCGCCCCCTCAACGATGCCGTACGCGCTCGATTCGTAGCGGGCCTCAACTTCGTCGGCGTTGAGCCACTCGATGCCCGCATGCGCCGCGGCACCGCGCACCTCGCGGACCACGACGACCCAAAGTCCCCCGCCCTCTTTGTCGGTGGGGCGAACGGTCAGGCTCAGGCGCGCACCCGCACGCCCCATAACCAGACGCGCGCCGTCTCCTATACGGTCGAGGCGCTCAGCTACAAAAGCCGCCACATCCCGCTCAAGCGCCGCGTCATTCATGGTCGAGATCGCGACGTCCCCACGCGCATCGATTGCCAATGCCGAGGCCCCGGCAGCAGCCAGGGCCTCGGTCAAGATGTTCAGCTTGGCATCGCTATCCATGATTTGCCCCTGTCCGCGGCGACATGCAGCCGCCGACGGTCGCACGACCGAGTGTTTCAAAATTGAACGATATTGCTCACCAAACACTATAGGGCAGAAAGCGCCGTCCTGCGAGTATAGGTGTTGCCCCGCATCGCCATCCTGGCGGGGCGATAAGAGCTCTTCGGGACTTATAAACCTGCGGACAAGCCATACCCGCAAGAGCTCCTATCGCTCCACCGTGAGAATGCGCTCACCAGCAACCAGCACGCAAACAAGCTACTTCTCTACCAGATTCCCAGTACGTGTTGCATTCCCAAACTCATGCACGCAATGCCAATCCAGCAGCAAAAGCCCAATGCGATGGGCTTGCCGCCCTTTTTGACCAGCTCGACGATATCGGTATTAAAGCCAATAGCCGCCATGGCCATCACAATAAAGAATTTCGACAGCTCCTTGATGGGCGCCGTAAAGGACGCGGGAAGCTGAAGCACCGTGGTGATCACGCTCGCCAGCACAAAGAACAGCACGAACATGGGAAACGCGCGTTTAAGCGAGAACGTGCTTTTGGCGTCACCGCCGGCCTTGCGCGCCAGATGCATCTGCCAGCATGCGAGAACCAACGTGATGGGAATAATGGCCAGCGTCCTGGTGAGCTTGACCACTGTGGCGCTCTCGAGCACATTGGCGCCGGGGTGCATGCTGTCCCAGGCGCTCGCCGCAGCCGTTACGGACGAGGTGTCGTTGATGGCGGTACCGGCAAACAGGCCAAAGCCCTCGTTGGTCAGCCCGAGCATGCCGCCGAGCGTCGGAAACACGAGCGCCGCGATAACGTTAAACAGGAAGATGACCGAAATGGCCTGGGCAATCTCGCGATCGTCGGCATCGATGACGGGTGCGGTCGCGGCGATGGCGGAACCGCCGCAAATCGACGAACCCACACCCACAAGCGTCGCGATCTTACCTGGCACGTTCATGACGCGGCAGAGCACAAAGGCGATGACAAGCGAGGTCGAGATTGTCGCCACGATAATCGGCAGCGACTGGGCGCCCTTGGACAGAATCTGGGAGAGGTTCATGCCAAAGCCAAGCAGGATAACCGCGTACTGCAAGACTTTTTTGGACGTATAGGTAACGCCGGCGGCGAGCTGTTCGCGACGATTCTTGGGAAAGACGAGCGCCAGGACCATGCCAAAGAGGATGGCAAACACCGGCCCGCCGACCACCTCAACCTGTTTGCCGAGCAACGTCGCGGGAATGGCGATGATCAGGCAGAACAAGACGCCCTTCCAGCGCTCGCGTACGATATTTGCCAGTTGCATATGGGATTCCTTCTTTCTATTTCACGTTTGCGACGGCTTATGATACGGCAACATTGAGTGCAGCCTTGCGCAAACACAGACTAAGATGCCGCAATAGTTCTCAGGCAACAGCCGAATTACCCACCGCGGAGAGCTGATTCGCGGCATAATTAACAACTGACATATGAGTTTGATAGAACAGTTGCGAGGCGCTATGGAAGAATCGATGCACGTCGGCGAGCAGGAAACGAGTCTACAGGACCAGTCCTACCACACCATTCGACGCAAAATCGTCTACCTGGACTACAAGCCGGGCGAAAAGCTGGGCGTCAAGCAGCTTTGCGATGACCTGGACATGGGTCGCACGCCCGTGCGCGAGGCTTTGGTTCGCTTGGCGCAGGAAGGCCTGGTGCGCACCGTGCCCCAGAGCGGTACCTACGTCTCACCCATCAACCTCACCCTTGCCGAGAGTGCCTGTTACATCCGCGAGCATCTGGAAAAGCAGGTGATCGTGGAATGCTGTGCGCGCGCCACGTCGGCTGGCATCGAGCAGCTCGACCGCGCCATCGCGCTGCAGGAAAAGGCCATGGCCGAAGAGGATCGCATCGGCTTCTTTTTGAGCGACAACCTCATGCATCACATGATTTTTAGCATCGCATGTCGCAGCACCGTGTGGTCGTGGCTCGAAGAGACCAATGCCGACCTGGAGCGCTTCCGCTGGCTGCGCGCCGCCACGCAGGTTCTCGACAATCAGGACATCGTGAACGAGCACAAGCAGATTCGCCGCGCTATCGCCGGTCGCGACCCCATCGAAGCGAGCTTTTTGGTCAGCAAGCACCTGCATATGATGTTCCGCAACCAGACCGAGGTTCTGGACCAGTTCCCCGAGTACTTCGAGACCAGCAAGCTCCGCTAACCTGCCAAAAAGGGACAGGTTCATTTTGGCAGGTTTTATCTGGGCAAATGCAGAAAAGGCCCGGCTCCGTCTTGATGCGGAGCCGGGCCTTAGTCGCTAGAACGGCGGAACCAACTATTCCACGGTCACGCTCTTAGCGAGGTTTCGGGGCTGATCGACATCGCAGCCGCGCAGGATGGCGACCTCGCGGGCGAGCAGCTGCAGCGGGACGCTCGCCGTGATGGGGCTGAACACGTCGCGGACTGCTGGCACGCGGATGATGCAGTCGGCGATCTTGTTGATCTCCTCGTCGCCCTCGGTGGCAACGACGATGACCTTGGCGCCGCGCGCCTTGCACTCCATGAGGTTCGACACGGTCTTGTCGTAGGTGGCACTCTTGGTGGCCACAGCGATGACAGGGAAGCCCGGGTCGATCAGGGCAATGGGGCCGTGCTTCATCTCGCCGGCGGCGTAGGCCTCGGCGTGCAGGTAGCTGACCTCCTTGAGCTTGAGCGCACCCTCGTAGGAAATAGCGGCGCCCATGCCGCGACCCACGAACAGTGCGGACTGCGCGTCCTTGCACAGCAGGGCGGCCTCATGCACGGCCTCGGTTTGGGTATCCAAAATCCACTGGATCTGCTCGGCCGTATCGGAAAGCTCGCGGAACAGCATGCGCGCCTGCTTGGTGGTCAGACGGTACTTGACCTGCGCCAACAGCAAAGCCAGCAGCGTGAGGCTCACGACCTGGCCGATGAAGCTCTTGGTCGAGGCGACCGCGATCTCCTTGTTGGCCTTGGTGTAGATGACGCCGTCACTCTCACGCGCCACGGGGCTGCCCACCACGTTGGTGATGCCGAAGACCTTGGCACCCTTAATGCGCGCGTCTCGAATGGCGGCAAGGGTATCGGCCGTCTCGCCCGACTGGGACACGGCAACGACGAGCGTCGTCGGCGTGATGATGGGATTGCGATAACGGAACTCGCTGGCCGCCTCAACCTCGGTGGGGATGCGAGCCCAGCCCTCGATGAGATTCTTAGCAATGAGGCCAGCGTGATAGCTGGTGCCGCAAGCGATCACGTAGACGCGGTCGATGTCGTTGAGCTCCTCGAGCGAAAGGCCCAGCTCGTCGATGTCGAGCTCGCCGGCCGGCGTCATACGACCGACCAGCGTGTCGCGCACGACGCGCGGCTGCTCGTGAATCTCCTTGAGCATAAAGTCGGGATAACCGCCCTTTTCTGCCATGTCCAGGTCCCAGTCGATGTGGGTGACCTTAGGCTCGATAACGTTGCCGGCCTCGTCGGTGTACTCGACGCCTGCGGGCGTGAGCTTGGCAAACTGACCGTCCTCGAGCACCACGACGTCGCGGGTTGCGTCGATGAGCGCGATGACGTCGGAGGCGACATAGGCGCCGGTCTCGCCCGCGCCGACCACGATCGGGGAATCCTTGCGGGCCACGGCGATCACGCCGGGCTCGTCAGCGCACACGGCGGCCAGACCATAGGCACCGACCACGTGGGTGCAAGCCTCGCGCACGGAGGCCATCAGGTCGTGCGTCTCGGCATAAGCCTCTTCGATCAGATGCGCGAAGACCTCGGTATCGGTCTCGCTCTTAAAGTGGTGGCCGCGGCCCTCCAGCTCTTCGCGCAGCTCGGCGAAGTTCTCGATGATGCCGTTGTGGACGATGGCGATACGACCGTCGCAGCTGGTGTGGGGGTGAGCGTTAACGACGGAGGGCTTGCCGTGGGTGGCCCAACGGGTGTGGCCGATACCGCAGGTAGCGTCGCTGTCGATATTGGAAAGCTCGCTCTCCAAGCCCGCGACCTTACCCACGCGGCGGATGACGTCGAGGTGCACCGCGGCGCCCTCGCCCACCTCGAGCGCGACGCCCGAGGAGTCATAGCCGCGATACTCCATACGCTTGAGGCCCGTGACCAGGATGTTCTTTGCAATATCAGAGCCGGTGTAGCCGACAATTCCGCACATAGGATAAATCCCTTCGTCCGCTTGACTGCAAAACGTCCACGCACAGGGGGCGCTGAGACGCATAACGTTCGAGTATTGTACTCACGGAAACGCAAGCTGATATACCAGAAGTGGTATCTCAACTTAGATACCACTCGATGCACACATGCCCAAACCACCACGATGGGGACAGGCGCCTTTGTGGTGGCCTGGGCTCCAGCGTTTCCCCAGATAAAACCTGCCAAAATAAACCTGTCCCTTTTTGGTAGGTTTGGGATGCTACAATCTGCCTTGTACTTGAAACGCATCAAAGGGGCCGCTATGGCAAAGGTAAAAATCAGCGACGTCGCGCGCGAGGCCGGGGTTTCGTTGGGCACGGTTTCCAACGCGCTCAACCACCCCGAAAAGCTGCGCCCCGAGACCCTCAAGCTCATCAACGAGACCATCAATCGCCTTGGCTACCTGCCCAACCAAAGCGCCCGTCAGCTCGCGGGCGGCGCCACCAAGTCCTTTGGCCTGGTGCTCCCCCGTCTCGACCACGGCTTTTCGCTCCAAATCGCCAGCGGCGCCCACAACGAGGCCCGCAAGCACGGCTACGACCTGCTCATCGCCAACGCCGATAATGACGATATTCTCGAGAACCATTACCTGCGCTACTTTATGGGCACCCAGATGTCCGGCGTCATGGTTCAGCCCATGGCGTCCCCCGACTGGCATCCGGCCATGACTAAAATGCCCGTGCCGATCGTCCATCTGGACATCCATTGCTCCGAGCCCGGCTACTACGTAGCGGCCGACAACGAGGCCCAGGGTCGCATCATTGCCGAACTTGCCATCGCCCGCGGCGCACGCCATATCACCGTTGTGGGTAGAGCAGCATTTATGCAACTCACCCTGCGCGTCCTTGGCATTCATAAGGCGCTCGCCCTGCACCCCGATATCAAGATCGAAGTCATCGACGCCGGCGAATGGAATACCGCCGCCGACGGCTACGGCATCGGCGCCCAAATCGCCGCGCGCCCCGCCGACGAACGCCCCGATTTTGTCGTCGGTCTGACCGACGTGCTGGCCTCGGGCGTCATCTCGGCGCTGGTCGACAAAGGCATCGCCGTCCCCGGGCAAGTACGCGTAGCAGGTTGCGATGGCAACCCACTCGCTTGGAGCGGATCGGTCCCGCTCACTACGGTAGCGCCCTCGGGCTACGAGATTGGCCGCAAGGGCGTTCAATTGCTCATGGAGCAAATCGAGAACAAGGTCCCGACAAAGACCAAGCATATCCACGTCAGCTCTGCCGCGCGCACCGTCACCGCGGTCACGGCCATCGAGGACATCAACCGCCAAGAACTCGTGCGGCCGTTCCTGCTGGAACGCGCCAGCACCCAGGCAAGCAGCCAGACCGACGCCACGGCCATCAACCTCGGTGCGTATCTATAGCACACCCGCAAGTATGCTAAGTCGCCGCTCAAGCAAAAGGGGCCCGACCATTGCCGGACCCCTTTTGCTTGAGCGCAAACGTGGGCAATTGCTCGTTTCAACACCGCAATTGTCTAGCGCACGGCCTTGACCGCCGCCGCCAGATCGAACAGCGTATCGAGCACGGCCTCGCAGCCATCCACCACGTCCTGCGGCAGCGGCACGATATCGGGGACGGCGAAGACATGGCATCCGGCCGTGATGCCCGAGACGCAGCCGTTGCGCGAATCCTCGACCACGGCACATTCCTCGGGAGCAAAGCCCGCGCGCTCGCAGGCGAGCAGATACATCTCGGGGTCGGGCTTGCCGTGCACGACGTCCTCGCCACACGTTACCGTTTCAAACTTGTCAAAAAGACCGACCATCTTAAGGTTGCGCTCGGCCGTAACGAGGCGCGACGACGTCGCTAGACCCACGTGATAGCCCGCAGCCAGCAGCTCGTCTAGGCACTCGGCGGCACCGGCCTTAAGTTCCAGTTCGGTCTTGACCATCTCGTCGCGAATCTCCTTGTGGCGACGATAGATCGCCTCGGTGGTTTCGTGGCTGCCATAATGCTTATCAAGGATGTCCATAACATCGGGCAGCGTGCGGCCGATAAACTGATGGATCAGCGCTTCATCAATCGCGAGCCCCAGCTCAGCGGCGCCTGCCTTCCAGGCCTTAATCCCCAAACGCTCGGTATCGACCAGCGTTCCATCCATGTCAAAAATAACAGCCTTGATCATATCGGTCCCCCATCGACTCTCGCTGTCGCGTTGCTGCAACTCTACCGCATTTGGCAACTTGTATATAACGTATATGCCATATTGCACTTTCGTTACACAGATAGAAGTCTTATGGCAAGTAACGCATTAGGATTATAGTTTTCGATCGAGTACTCAACGATAAGGATCGTTTCATGATTTTAGACACCACGGCACCCGCAGAGGAGCTTCAAGACAAGCTATCGGCGCTCGAACAGCTGCTTTTGGCATACAGGCGCGTGGCTATCGGGTTTTCCGGCGGCGTTGACAGCAGCTTTTTGGCCGCCGTATGCGCCCGCGTCATGCCTACCAATACCCTCCTCGTCCATCTCACCACGCCGCTCATCGGCACGCCCGAGCAGGCTTCGTTTGAGCAGTCCGTTGATGGGCAGGCCAATGAGGGGCCGCATTTTAAGCTCCCCGTGCTCAATCTTTCGGTTGATCAGCTGCAGCTCCCCCAAGTAGCCTGCAACGATGCCAATCGCTGCTACCACTGCAAGCACGCCGGCTTTACCGCCATCGTCAACCACGCCAAGTCGCTCGGCTTTCCCACCGTCATCGATGGCAGCAATGCAAGCGATCGCGGTGACTACCGCCCCGGCATGCGTGCGGCAGAAGAGCTCGGCGTACGCTCACCCCTTATGGAGGTCGGCTTTACCAAGGACGAAGAGCGCGAGCTGCTGCGCGCATGGGGTTATCCCGTTTGGAACCTGCCGGCGGGAGCATGTCTTGCCACGCGCGTCCCCACGGGCGAGGAGCTTACGCGCGAGAAGGTCGATTTAATCCGCGCCTGCGAGGATTACCTGCACGATCTTGATCTGGCACAGGTACGCGCGCGCTTGATCGGCGGCTGCATGCATATCGAGGCCGCACCCGCAGATGTCGCCAAGATTGCTGCCCTCGGCGGCAACGCCGTCGATGCCGAGGGCAAAACCCCGCTGCCCGCCGTTATCGAGTCCGCGCTGCGCGAACTGGGCTGCGACCATATCTCCCCCGAGGTCACCCCCTACATCCACGGCAACATGAATCTTTAGGTTACGCCGTTTTACAAACGGCGTAACTGCTCGGCGCTGCGCGGGCCCCGGGCACGGCAATCTGACGTTCAACTTCACGGGCGCGACCAAAAGGTCAGCGCCCGCTTGTTTCACGTCACCTTACCGCACCCGGAGCCCGCTCGCTCGCATATGCTCAACCTGCACTGCGTTAACTGACCTGCCAATAAGGGACAGGTTTATTTTGGCAGGTTTTATCTGGGGAAATATCGCGAGGCAGTCGCCCCCCCTAGCACCCATCTCACTTCGAGAGACACAAGAGGGGCGACTCGCCTGCATCTACTTCTTCCGATAGCGGCGGTTGCGGCTCGTCGACGAACCCATTACTTCGATGAGCCCTTTATCCTCCATTTTTGGCAGATGGTAGCGGACGGACGAATTTTGGCATTCCGTCTCTCTAAAACAATAGATTTATCTCTCTAACGTTTCGTATATCTCTCTAACTTTAGAGAGATAAGCGCCTTGTTTTAGAGAGACATTTAGAGAGATGTATCGAATTCACTGTTAGATTGCCCAATGTTATCTCTTTAACTAGCTTTCTCTTTAGAGAGACATTTAGAGAGACGAGCGCAATCTCTCTAATCAAGGGCTCCACTCTTTAAGGTGCACACTTCCTAACCGTGCCCTAAGTTGCGGTGAAATAACTCACGATTAGCCTGCCAAAAAGCGACAGGTTTATTTTGGCAGGTTTTATCTGGGGAAACGCAAATAGGGCCGTGACACCCATACGGCGTCGCGGCCCTTTTCCTTGGAGAAGGATCAATTGATTGAACGGGATGACCGTTCTAGTCTTCGAGTCCGCTATTGATGAGCTCCGCAATCTCAACGGGATCGGTGCTCGCGCGCACCTTGTCACGGAAGCCGGCGTCCATCAGCATCACGGCAGCCTTGGAGAGCAGACGCAGGTGCGTAGTTCCGGCCTCGCCGGCGGGCACGTACAGCGCGAGCGCAACATCGACGGGCACCCCATCGAAGCTCGGCCATTCAACGGGCTCGGTCAGTTTAAGCACGGCAACGCCCGGCGTGTGGATCGCGTCGCTTTTGGCATGCGGAACGGCAAAACCGGCGACAAGGCCGGTCTCGGCCTCGTTCTCGCGAGCAATGAAGGCGGCCTCTACGGCAGATGCGTCATCGGCAAAGCCGAGCTCGATGGCCTGCTCGGACAAATAATGTAGGGCGTCCTCGCGCGAGGCGGCGGTATACCCGATTGTCACTTGGTTGGCAGATACAAATCCCATGGAAACCTTCCTTACAACACGGACCTGACCGCAGCTTCGATGCCGTCGGCGTCCAAACCGTACTTGTGCAGCAAATCGACCGCAGGGCCGGACTCGCCATACACATCGCGCACGCCGACGCGACGCATCGGCACCGGATGCTGCTCTGCGAGCACCGAGGCCACGGCCTCGCCAAGACCACCGATAATCGAATGCTCCTCGGCGGTGACCACGCGACCGGTCTTCTTGGCGCTGGCAACCACCAGGCGCTCATCAAGCGGCTTGATCGTGTGCATATTGATGACCTCGGCATCGATACCATCGGCAGCGAGCGCCTCGGCAGCCTCAAGCGCCTCGGCGACCATAAGGCCACAAGCGATGATGGTCACATCGGACCCCTCGCGCACGACCACGCCGCGACCAATCTTGAACTCATAGTCCTCGTGATCGTTAATGACCGGCGTTGCCAGGCGTCCGAAGCGCATGTAGACCGGTCCCTCAAACTCATAGGCGGCGCGCACGCAAGCGCGAGCCTCGATGTCATCGGCGGGAACGATTACCGTCATACCCGGGATCGTGCGCATGAGTGCGATATCCTCGCAGCACTGGTGCGTGGCGCCGTCTTCACCGACCGAGATACCCGCATGCGTGGCACCGATTTTGACGTTGAGGTGCGGATAGCCAATGGAATTACGCACTTGTTCGTACGCGCGACCGGCGGCAAACATCGCAAAGGTGCTCGCAAAGGCGACGTGGCCCGTGGTCGCGATGCCGGCGGCGAGCCCCATCAGGTTGCTCTCGGCAATGCCGGCGTCGTAGAAGCGCTCAGGGTGCGCAGCCTTAAACTTACCGGTCTGCGTGGCGGCGGCCAGGTCGGCATCGAGAACCACAAAGTCATCGCGCTCATTGCCCAGCTCGACAAGTGCCTCGCCATAGCTAACGCGCGTGGCGACTTTCTTGACGTCTGCCATTAGAGCTCCTCCCCTGCCGCTGCGAGCTCGGCCATGGCCTGCTCAAACTGTTCATCGTTGGGTGCCTTGCCGTGCCAGCCCACCTGGTTTTCCATAAAGGAGACGCCCTTGCCCTTCACCGTCTCGGCGATAATGGCCACGGGCGAGTCGCTCACTTTGCGGGCCTCGGCAAAGGCGGCGGCAATCTGCGCCATGTCGTTACCGTCGGCGAGCTCGATCACATGCCACTTAAAGGCGCGGAACTTGTCAGCGAGCGGCATGGCCGAGTTAACTTCATCGATTGTGCCGTCAATCTGCAAGCCGTTGTGGTCGACGACGGCAACAAGATTGTCGAGCGCATGGTTGCCGGCAAACATGGCCGCCTCCCACACCTGGCCCTCCTCGCACTCGCCGTCGCCCAGCAACGTGTAGACGCGGTAGCTGTCACCCCAGTGCTTTGCGGCGAGTGCCATTCCAACCGCGGCGGAGATGCCCTGACCGAGCGATCCGGTGGACATATCGATGCCAGGGGCGTCGTTCATGTTGGGATGGCCCTGCAGTCGGCTGCCAATATGACGCAGCGTCTCGAGCTCTTCGACGGGAAAATAGCCGCGATTTGCCAACACCGAATACAGGCCCGGCGCCGCGTGACCCTTGGAGAGCACAAAGCGATCGCGATCGGCCTTGTGAGGGTCGGCAGGATCGATATTCATTTCCTCAAAGTACAGATACGCCATGATGTCGGCAGCACCGAGCGATCCACCCGGGTGTCCCGACTTGGCCGCGTGAACCGCAGTCACGACACCCTTCCTGACCTCATTGGCGACCTTCGCCAGCTCCTGGTTGGTCATACGAATTCCTCTCTTGAGAACAACCCCGGCACCGGATGACGCGATGCCGGGGCAATCCACTCGTTAAGCCTGAGCGACGACCTTCTGCCAGTCAGCCTCAAAAGAGGCGAGGCCCTGGTCGGTCAGCGGATGATGCAGGCACTTCTTGAGAGCGGCCATGGGCACGGTCGCAATATCGGCACCGAGTAGCGCGGCCTGGGTCACGTGGTTGGGCGTACGAACCGAGGCGGTGATGATCTCGACGGTGTCGTCGACGTTCTTGCCCGTCCAGTCGTAGTTCTTAATGCAGGTCACGACGTTGTCGAGCTGCGAGATACCGTCCTCGGCGATGTCATCGAAACGACCGACAAACGGGCTGATGTAGCGAGCACCGGCATTGGCGGCCATAAGGGCCTGCGTCGGCGAGAAGACGAGCGTCATGTTGACGCGCACGCCAGCATCGGCCAGCGCACGGCAGGCGGCAAGGCCGGCCTCGCACACGGGAAGCTTGACCACGATGTTGGGGGCGAGGGCGGCAAGGCGCTTGCCCTCCTCGATCATACCCTCGGCAGTGGTAGCGGTAGACTCGGCGGAAACGGGCAGGCCCTCGCAGAGCTCGGCAATCTTGAGCATATGCGGCTCAAAGTCGGCAAGCTTGCCGCCGGTCTTGGCGTACAGGGACGGGTTGGTGGTAACACCGGCCAGGCAGCCCCAGCTCTTGGCCTCGGCGATCTCGTCCAGATTGGCGGTATCGATAAAGAACTTCATGGTGCAAACTCCTTCGAAGGAATCCAAAACTCAAAAAATAGGACAAAGGGGATGCCCCTTTGTCCTATGTGCCGGGCCTGCGGCTGGGACATGCCCCAGGCCCGGCGTCGCGTAGGAAAAGCTACTTACTCGGCAAGAGCGGCCTCGATGCGGGTCGTGACGCCCTTGAGGTTAAGACCGACGACGTACTGCTTGATCGGGCGCTTGATGTGCTCGATGACAAAGCGCTTGCCGTCGATGTCCTGAGCGGCGAGGTTGCGGTAGAGCTTCTCGACCTGCTCCTTGACCTCGGGATCGTTGAACGCATAGTGACCGGAGACATCCAGGATCTTCAGGCTGAGCTCATCGTCGGCAAGAATGTCGTCGACCTGCAGGTTGACGTCGTCGCCAGTCATCCACTTGCGCCAGCGCTCGGTCTTGATAGCCTTGACCAGCAGGGTGTGATACAGGTCGGAGGGGTCATCGCACAGACCGTTGTCGACCAGGATCTGCTCGGTGGCGCAGAGCTTGAGGTAGGCGCGGGTCTCCTCGGTGCCATACTGCGGAGCAACGTTGGAGGCGGTCACGTGTGCCGGGATGTGCTCGAGCAGCGTCGCGTCGTCCAGATAGTCGGCGTTGTGCTCCTTCAGGCCCACGCCGTAGCGCTTAGCCATGTCGGCGAGCTCGCGGGCATTCTTGAAGTTGTAATGGCCGACCTGCTCGGTCCAACGGGTGAGCGTACCGGTCTGGCCGACGATAAAGGTGGGCATGGGGCAGCCGCGCTTCTCGAGCTCGGGCTGCAGCTGAGAAATGAACTCCTCGTACTTATCGGTAGAGGTCAAGCCGCCATTGGTCTCCTCGGTACCGACCTCATAGGCAACCTCGGGCAGGTTATGCTCGCGACGGTACTGCTCAAGGTAGTCGATAAGATCAATCGTGCGGCGAAGCACCACGTCGAGCGGAATAACCTTGCCGATCTGATAGGGGTCCTTGGTGGGGTCGACCATCAGCAGGTCAAAGCCCGCCTCCATGTCGGCGACGAAGGACTTGCGGGCGAGCTCCATGGCCTCGTCCTCGGGCAGGTGGGCGTTACGCTCCTCGTCGCGCTGCCACGGACCGCCGTGATCGCGGCACAGGTAGTACGGACCGGTGTAACCCACCTCGTCGGCAACCTTCTTGATGTCGGCGGCAAAGCGCGTCTGGTCCCAACCGTTGACGTAGCCGGCGCCCATCTCGTCCATATCGACCTGGTTGCGGCTGGCGATAAACATGGGCGGGAAATCCTCGTCCTTGGCAAGCTCGAACACGGCCTGAATCAGGTTGGGGCTCATGGGGCCAATGCCGACCATGGTTGCGTGATCGCCGCTATCCTGCAGCTTGAGCATGCCCTGAACGGCCTGACGGATGGTGAGGTTGGACATTTTGTTCTCCTTCTCCAGAGGATTTTTGACAAAAGTTCCCTGGGACCCAGATGTGGGCCCTATCAGTACGGATGGATTTTGTTGTGTAGAGGCGGTTGTGCGGAGTCAAATCCATCCCTCCGCACAACCGGAGTCCTTAAAGGTTTACTTGGCCTGCTTGTCGAGCGTGGGCTTCATGGCAATCAGGATTGCAGCGGCGACCACGGCGCCAATCACGATGTCCAGGCAGAACAGCGCGACGTTGTTGGTGGCAAGGGCGACGATAAAGCCACCGTGCGGGACGTAGCAGTCGATGCCCTGGAAGGCGGCAAGTGCCGCACCCACGGCAGAGCCGATGCAAATGCCGGGCAGGGTGTGACCGAGGTCCTTGACCGCGAAGGGGATAGCGCCCTCGGTAATACCGATGCAGCCCATGAACAGCGCGGAGATGCCCATCTGGCGGTCAGCGTCATCGAACTTGTTCTTGGCGATGAGCGCAGCGAGGCCACAGGCGATCGGGGGAACGGCGACGGCGACGCGGAACATACCGTTAGGACCGTAGATACCGGAGGCCATGATGGCCATGGTGAAGGTCGAGGCGGTCTTGTTGATGGGGCCACCCATATCGAAGGCGGTCATAACGCCAATGACCAGACCCAGGACAACTGCGGAACCGCCCTGCAGGCTGCCGAGCACGCCGGTGAGCCAGTCCATCACAAAGCCAAGCGGCGTGGCCAGGATGTAGATATAGGCCATGCCCAGGACAAGCGAGGTCAGAATCGGGATGATCAGGATGGGCATGATGGTCTGGATGGTGTTGTTGACCTTCCAGGTCTTCATCCAGCGGACAAAGTAGCCGCAGATGACCGCCATGATCATGGCGCCCAAGAAGCCGGTCGAAACGCTGTTGCCGTTAGGGGTAACGACTGCGTTGTTGACCAGGTAGCCCAGGACAAAACCGGGGGCGAGCGCGGGCTTGCCAGCCATCGAGTAGGCGATGTATGCCGCAAGCACCGGGATCATCATGGAGATGCCGGCCATGCCGATGGTGTTAAGACTCACCATCAGCGGGTTCGTAACCTCCATGCCGTTGGCGCCGGCGGTACCGGATGCCAGCGAGAAGGCGAGGAACACGCCGCCGATAACGACGATGGGGATAAAATAGGAAACGCCGGTATTGAATGCATTGAGCAGCGTCTTGCCAGGATCGGCAAAGATAGACTGCTTGGACGCCGGTGTCGGGGCCTGCGGGGCAGCGGAGACGGCCTTCTTCTCTGCCTTGGCCTCGGCCTTGGGCGCGTCAACGGCGCCACCCGTCGCCTTGATGATCTCAATGGCCTGGTCGATGATCTTTACCGGATCGGCGATTACATCAGAGGTGCCGACCTTCAGGAACTTGCCCTCGGCCATCTTCTGCTCAAAACGGTCCTCGTTCTCGACACCCACGTCGACGGACTCCAGGACCAGGTCGGCGGAGTCCACGTCTTCCTGCGTGAGCTCATTCTCGATACCCAGGCCACCCTGAGCCTCGACCTTGCACTCGATGCCACGGGCGGCGCATTCATCCTGAATCGCCTTCTGGGCCATATACGTGTGGGCGATACCCACAGTACAGGCGGCAACGCCTACGATCTTCATTGCTTCCCTCTTTTCATAGAGTTGCGTGCGCAAGACACCGTTTGCGGAGGCCTCCGGAGCATCCCCTGCCGTTTGGACTTGCTGTCTTTTCGACAAGAACAATATAGGTGCTCGTTTTTCTTAATGCCAGCTTATTTCGGTAAACGCGCAGGTCAGAGCGTTGGTTATGCGATTTAGTTATGCGTTTAACCAAAAATGAATCCTGCGATTTTGCCCTCGATTTCAAAAGTCAAGAAGTATTTGATTTTCTCGGTAGACGGCAGATGCGCATGCCGGTCACAAATTTCGACCCCACCCGTATGCCGCATTTGTTGCATACTCATATGAAAGGAAAAAGCCGCTCACCGAAGCGTATCCTTCACCAAGACTCAAAGTCATCATGTTGGAAAATGCTCATCTGTCGGAAGGAGTCGCTGTGGCAAAACAGCGCGTTACGATCGCAGACGTCGCTCGAGAGGCGGGAACCTCGACGGCAAGCGTCTCGTATTACCTCAACGACAAACGAGAAAAGCTTAGCGAGAAGACGCAGAACAAAATCGCGCGCGTCATTAAGGAACTCGGATACGTTCCCAACGCCCAAGCGCAGACGCTCACCGGCAAGCAAACCCACGTCATTGCCATCATCATTTTGGATAACACCAACAAATGGGCGGGGCTCGTTCTCAATGGCATGGAGCAGGTCATGCTCCCCGCGGGCTACCAGACGGTCGTTTGCACGAGCAACTTTAACCCCGAGACCGAGCTCATGTACGTCGACAAGATGCTCTCGCTGGGCGTCGATGGCTTTATCATCCAGCCCACGGCAAACTTCAAAGCCGTGCATGACCGCATTAGACGCGCCGGCAAGCCGGTCGTCTTTTTCGATGCGGCCATCTATAGCCCAGGTACCAGCTGGATCAAAACCAACCTTTACGACGGCGTGTACAACGCCACACAGGCACTCCTCGACGCCGGCTACGAAGATTTCTTTTCCATTGCCGCCAACATGACCGAAATGCGCACCCGCATGGAGCGTTTTCAGGGGTATGCCGAGGCGCTGGCAGCGAACGGGCAGCTCTACAAAGCGATTCCCATCGATCACAACAAGCCGTCAATCAACGAGCTCACTGAATACTTTAAATTCAAGTTCAATCCCGCCAAGCGAACCCTTATCTTCGTGCAAAATCAGTGGGCACTTCCCCGTGTCTACAAGGCCCTCCAGCCAATGGCCCATCTGCTTCCGCAGCAAATCGGCCTTTTGGGACTCAACTGCGAAGACTGGACTAATCTCACCACACCGACCGTCTCCACCATCATCGAGCCCGTCGACCAAGAAGGTCGCGAAGCAGCCGAGATGCTGCTCGCCCTACTTGACGGAAGCAGCGAACCCGGCGAGCAGCGCATTCTCGAGTGCAAGCTCAACTGGCTCGACTCCACCTCGATCTAGACCGCGGGACAAATGAATCAGTAGCGTTTGTCTCAAATCTTAAGTATTTGTTCGACAGAACGGCCCTTGCCGGCTCCTGCTAGACTGGTAGATTCCCAACCGTCCATCCAGGAGCCTCAATGTCGCGCAAGCCCGCCTACAAGCAAGCACTTTCCATCGGCACCGCCGTGGTGCTGGGGTTTGCGCTGTTTACGGGATCGCTCGACGGAGCGCCCAAGTTGCTGTCGCCGCAAGGCGATGAGCAGGCGGCGGCTCTGGCCGAAAAACAAAACGAGAGTCCCAGCCGCACCGACGACGAGGCAGACCTGGTCGCTCGGCTCGAATCGGGAACGGCGAGCGCGGCGGACCCTCAAAACAGCCAGGACTCTGGCGATGGCTCCGATTCCGCCGCGACCGACACCGATGACGACGTTTCCGCGGGCAGTGCCGCCACCCCCATCGACGAGGTCGAAAACCCCGACCTCAACCGCGCCCGCGGTGTTTATCTCAGCAGCATTCCCGACTACGCCGGCAACCCCTACGTTGCCCTTCGCGCCGACAGCACGCACCCGCTCGGCACACCATCATTCACGCTCGATGAATACGAGCGCGCTACAGAAGAGGGCTGCTTTAAGAAGTTCTCCAAGCTCGACAGCCTGGGCCGCACCCGCAAAGCGCTCGCCTGCGTGGGCCCCGAATCACTCGGTCAAGGCGAGCGCGGCGATATCTCGCGCATCCATCCTGCCGGTTGGCACCAGCAGCGCTACGACTTTATTCCGGGCCAGAGCCTCTACAACCGCTGCCACCTTATCGCCTGGTCGCTCTGCGGCGAAAACGCCAACCGCAAGAATCTCCTCACCGGCACGCGCTATCTCAACGAGACGGGCATGCTGCCGTTTGAAGAGCAGATTCTCAACTATATTCGCGATACGGGCAACCATGTGCTCTACCGCGTCACGCCTATGTATAACGAAGAGGAACTTGTCTGCCGTGGCATGCGCCTTGAGGCGCAATCGGTCGAGGACCACGGCAAGACCCTCTGCTTCCACGTATATTGCTACAACCTGCAGCCGCACGTGCAGATCGACTACACCACCGGCCGCAATCAGGCCTCGGGAGACTAGGACCGACCAAGCTGCCCCAAAGCCTAAATGATCCGTTTTCCTCCGTCCCCAAGGAATCAAAAAGAGCCGCCCCGGTTACCCAGGGCGGCCCTTTCGTCAGCACCTACATTGCAGACAAAATCACGCGCTACTTGGCGCGACCCTCCTCATAGCGCTCGACCAGCTTGGCTTGAACGTCATAGGGAACCTGCTCATAGCCAGCGGGCTTCATGGTAAAGTCGCCCGTGCCGCGCGTGATAGAGCGCAGGCGCGTCGAATAATCCGTCAGCTCGGCCAGCGGCGCCTGGGCAATGACCACGGTATCGCCGCGCTCATCGGTCTCCATACCCGTCACGCGACCGCGCGAGGCCGAGATGTCACCCATCACGGCACCAGCGTAGCTCTCGGGGATAGTCACCGTGACTTCCTCGATGGGCTCCAGCACCACCGGATCGGCATCGGCGCATGCCTTGCGCAGGCCGATGCGAGCCGCCGCGCGGAACGCCATCTCGTTGGAGTCGACGCTGTGATACGAGCCGTCGTACACAGCCACGCGAATGCCCGTGAGCGGGTAGCCGGCAATGATGCCGTCTTTCATGGTCTCCTGGACACCCTTGTCCACGGCGGGAATCAGCGAGCGCGGAATGCGACCGCCCACGACCTCGTCTACAAACTCGTAGCCGTCGCTCGTACCGTCGGGCCCAATGAGCGGCTCAACGCGCAGCCAGCAGTCGCCATACTGGCCGGCACCGCCAGTCTGCTTCTTGTGGCGGCCCTGTGCGCTCGCCGTGCGGCGGATGGTCTCGCGATACGGAATGCGGATCGGCACGCTTTTGGCCACGACCTTAGTACGGTCCTCCAGACGGTTGAGCAGCACCGAAACCTGCGCCTCGCCCACCGCCGAAATGATGGTCTGGCCGGTCTCCTCATCACGATCGATACTCATGGTCGGGTCGGCCTTGCACGCCTTCTCAATAAACGTGTAGAGCTTCTCCTCGTCACCGCGGTTCTCGGCCTCGATGGCAATGCGGTACTGCGAGTTGGGGAACTTAAACGCCGCCGCCTCGACCTTGCCGGTAATGGAGAGCGTGTCACCCGTCTCTGCCGCCAGCTTGGGCGCCACGATAATGTCGCCGGCATAGGCGTGACCGACCTCGGTCATGTCGCGGCCGCACATCACATACAGGTGAGCCAGACGATCGCTCTTGCGGGTGCGCGCGTTGATCAGCTCAAGGCCCGGCTCAAGCGTGCCCGTCAGCACCTTGATAAAGCTGATGCGGCCCTGCTGCGGATCGGCCAGCGTCTTAAACACAAACGCCACCGGGCGGTCATCGTCGCTCGAAATCTTGAGCGAATCGCCGTCAATGAGCGGCATCTCGCCATAGTCGGTCGGCGCCGGGAAGTACGTCGCGATGTCATCCATCAGCGAGTTGACGCCCTGCTCTTTAATGCAATCGCCCGCAAAGACCGGCACAAAGATGCGCTCGGCGATCGCCTTCGACAGCAGGCCTTCAAGCTCCTCCTGCGTCAGCGTCTCCTCGCCTTCCAGGTACTTCATCATCAGCTCGTCGTCAGCCTCGGCCACCAGCTCGCACAGATGGTCGTGAGCCTCCTCGGCCTGGGCACGATACTCCTCGGGAATCTCCGACTCAACGGCTTCGGTGCCGTTGCAATGGCGCGCCTTCATGCGCACCAGGTCGATAATGCCGTTAAAGTCCTCGCCCTCGCCCCAGGGAAGGGTCACGGCGCCCAAACGCGTACCAAAACGCTCCTGCAGCAGGTCCATCGTGGTCGTAAAGCTGGCCTCGGAACGCGACAGGCGGTTTACGAACACCGCACGCGCCAGACGCAGGTCCTCCGCCGCATACCAAAGCTTAACGGTCGTAGGCTGCGGACCGGCCTCGGCGTCGACCACAAACAGAGCCGTCTCGCAGACGCTCATCGCGGCAAAGGCGTCGCCGATAAAATCGGGGTAGCACGGGGCATCGAGCACATTGATGCGCGCGCCCTTCCAGTCGATCGGCGCGATGGTCGTCGAGATGGAAAATGCACGCTTGACCTCTTCGGGGTCATAGTCGAGCGTGGGCTTGGTGCCGTCGTGGCCGCCCAGGCGGGCGGTCTTGCCGGAAAGGTGGAGCATGGCCTCGGCGAGTGAAGTCTTGCCCACCCCGCCTTGGCCTACGAGCACCACGTTCCTTACGTTACCGGTCTTGGGAGCACCCATGATGACCTCCTTGCAGGGCCGCGCGCAATGCGCGACGCCAACGGGGAGAGTTCGCGGTCGGTGCCATCCCGGGAGCAGCATGGTCGGCAGCCGAGCCGACTCACCCTCCAAATGTCCTATGCCACCACCCTACCCTCACGGGCGGCTGTCCATGCATACCTTTCGGCGCACGTATGAATACAGGCGGCGAGAGGAAGAGACAAGCTTGTGAGGCGATTATTGAACCCCGTCGATGCAAACAAAAAGCCGCCACAGACCGTAAGACCTGCGGCGGCTTCGCCTCAATTAATAGTTGAGTAAATACCTGAGCCTATCCCTCGATACGGCTCAAGAACTCACGGGTGCGCTGCTCACGCGGATGGTCGATGACCTGCTCGGCAGGACCCTCCTCGACAATGCGGCCGCCATCCATAAAGACCACGCGGTCGGCAACATCGCGCGCAAACTGCATTGCGTGGGTCACAATCACCATCGTCATATTCTGCGCGGCAAGGTCTTTAATGACACGCAGCACCTCGGCCGTCAGCTCGGGATCGAGTGCCGAGGTCGGCTCGTCAAAGAACAGGATCTCTGGATCGAGCGCCAAGGCGCGGGCGATACTCACACGCTGTTGCTGGCCGCCCGAAAGCTCACATGGCACCTTGTTCTCGTTGCCCGTAAGCCCCATCTGCGCGATCAACTCGCGCGCACGAGCTTCCGCCTGCTCGCGCGGGCGCTTAAGCACGCGGATCGGCGCGTCGATGATGTTTTTCATCACGGTATAGTGCGGGAACAGGTTGTAATTTTGGAACACCAGGCCGAATCGCGAGCGCGCCTGTTTGAGCACATCGCCCTTCGCATAGACCGCGCCCGAGCCCGCATCCGTCGCGACGGCAAGGTCGCCAAACGAGAGCGAGCCACCGTCGAGCGTCTCGAGCAGCGTGGCGCAGCGCAGCAGCGTGGACTTGCCGCCACCCGAAGGCCCGATAATCGCCACGACCTCGCCACGCTTCACCTCAAGCGAGATATCCTTGAGCACCTCATTGCCGCCAAACGCCTTACGCGCGTTCGATATTTTCATTACCGTTCCGGACATGGGAACCTCCATGTGTTTAAAAAGTCAGCGAGCGTGTGACTGGCGAGGCAATGTGCTCCGAAAGAGGAGCGCCGCGTACTTCTGTACGCAAGCGACGGCTTGAGAAGCAGATTGGCCGTCAGGCACGCGCGCAGCGTCGAGCAGTCCGCCGTTCGTTAGAACGGCGGAACGATCTAGTCATGGTAGTAATCCAATTTTTTCTCGGCGGCGCCCAGCAGCATCTCGACGACGAAGTTAAAGACCCAGTAGATTAGCGCCGCGATCGCAAACGGCACCATGCTCACCTGCGAGGCGACCAGCGCCTTGGCCGTCGAGAACATCTCACCCACGCCAATGGCAAACGCCAGCGACGTGTCCTTGACCAGCGTGATGATCTCGTTGCCCATCGCAGGCAGAATACGCTTGGCGACCTGCGGCATCACGATATACAGAAACGTCTGCATGCGCGAGTAGCCCAGCACCTCGGCAGCCTCGTATTGACCGCGAGGAATGGACTGCAGGCCCGAGCGATAGATCTCGGCAAAGTAACCGGCGTAGTTGATGATGAACGCTACGACGCACGCCGTCCATTTGGAATCGGGCGTGAGCGAAATGCCAAACACGTAGTACGGGGCAAAGTAGATGGCAAACATCTGCAGCATGAGCGGCGTGCCGCGCATGACCGAGATATAGATGCGCGCAATCCAGCGAAGCGGCGCGATTTTGCTCATGCGCATAAACGCCACGGGGATTCCCAGCGGAATCGACCCCAGCAGCGTCAGCACAAACAACTGCAAACTGACCAAGAATCCCTGGCCAAGCATCTGCATCATGACCTGAATAGACATTACTTGAGCACCCAATTATCGAAAGATAGACCATAGCTTGAATACTTGTCGCACAGGTCCTTGACCGTGCCGTCCTCGTAGAGTGCCTTGAGCGACTCGGTCACGGCGTCGGCCGACTTGGTGTCGCCCTTCTTAAAGCCGACGGCGTAGTGCTCGCTGGACAGCGGCTCATCAAGCTGCGTATAAGCATCGGGCTTGGCGGCAAGCTGATACTGGGCAATCGAAAGGTCGCAAGCCACGGCATCGACCGCGCCGCTCTCGAGCTGCATAAAGGCCGTGTTGTACTCGCCGATCGTGTCGAGCGTGGCAAACGTCGCCGCCAGATCCTTCTGGTCACCCTCTAGCACATCCTGCGCAGCGGAATCGGTCTGGGTAATCACGGTCTTGCCGGCAAGATCGTCCCAGCCTTTGATGCCCGCATCCTTCTTGACCACCAGCACCTGCTCATTGAGCATGTACGGCTCGGAGAACGTATAGTCGTCCTCGCGGCCCTCCATGGTAAAGCCGTTCCAGATGCAGTTGATGGCGCCCGAGTTAAGCAGCGTATCCTTGGCGTCCCAATCGATGGCCTCGTATTTGACCTCCCAGCCCTGCTTATCGGCAACGGCCTTGGCAAGGTCGAGGTCAAAGCCCGTGTACTCGCCGTCATCGCCCACAAAGCCGTACGGAGGATAGGACTTATCAAAGCCCACCACGAGCTTCTTGGACTCCGCAGCGCCCTTCACGTCCTTGGCTGCAGCAGAACCGGCAGCGGAACCCTTACCGGCACCACCACCGCAGCCTACCAGGCCAAGACCTAGAACCGTAGCGAGCGAACCGGCTAGACCAACAAACTGACGACGAGACATATCGGTGTTCATGGTATTCCCCTTTGGTAGCACTTTAGTTAGGTAAAGTGAGTCGTGTAACGTCCAGAATCATACACTCTACCTTGATAAAGTACAAGGGAGAGGTTGCCCGGCGTGGGCGGGGAGCGGCGCGTAATTAAGTTTCCTGCTCTACAGTCCTGCGCAAGACGGAAAGCACATTAAGTGCTTTCCTTTGCGTGCGGAACTCGCGATAAACTTAATTACGCGCCGCTCCCCGCCCACGCCGGGCAAACATCGTTGGACTTATCGCTGACATGAAATGGGCGCTTGCATATCGTCTGCTAACTTGGCACGGTACAATGCTTTCAGATTTCAATTTGTAAATTAGTGGGGTTAATTCATGGCAGAATCTCGTGCGGAGCGTAAGGCTCGTCGTGCTTTGATCGAGGCGGCTGAGGGGTCAGAGGAGAAAAAATCTTCTAAGAAATCCAAGTCGTCTCAGGACGCGAAGGGTAAGTCGGCCAAGGGCAAGGCTAAGGCCAAGCGTCCCGGCTCTCGTCGGAACGAGGATAAGGCATCTCAGACTCGCTCCAAGCGCTCGCATAAAGATCGGGTTTCGTCTGCGCGTAAGGCTGTGGACCCCAAGTCTCCTTGTTCCATCATGAAAGCTTGCGGTGGGTGCACGGCGCTCAATCGTCCTTATAAGAAGCAGCTCGCCGCCAAGCAGGCTGCTATGGAGGAGCTTTTTGCTTCGCTTTGCGAGCGTGAGGGCATTGCTGTAGATCCTATTCGTGGCATGGGTGTCACCCTGGGCGACCCGGGCAAATATCCTGCGCCGCGTGGCTTTCGTCATAAGGCTGCCACTCCCTTTGCTCCCGGTAAGGAGGAAGCCGTCCGTTGCGGTTTCTTTGAGCGCGGCACGCACAAGATCGTTGCCGTACCCGAATGCCCCGTCGAGGCACCGGGCGCCCGTCAGATTCTCAACGGCATCGCACGCGAAGCTGAGCGGCTGCATATTCCCGCCTTTAATGAAGACAAGCATCTTGGTTTACTTCGCTATACCGTCGTCCGCTGCGGTTGGCGTACCGACCAGGTCATGGTCACGCTCGTGACCGCTCAGCGCGACTTGCCTCATGCGCAGGAGTTCTTTGAGGCTGTCGCCGCACTCAATCCGCACATCGTCACCGTCGCCCAAAACATCAACGGACGTCCCGGCAACGCCATCCTCGGCGAGGAAACCCGCATTGTATATGGCGCCGAGTGCATGCGCGACCAGCTGCTCGGCTGCGAGTTCGATATCTCCCCCACCGCGTTCTACCAGACCAACCCGCAGCAGACCGAGCTGCTCTATCAGCTCGCGATTGACGGCATGGACCTGCAGCAGGGCGACGTACTCATGGATGCCTATTGCGGTAGCGGAACTATCGGCCTGTGCGCAGCTAAAGATGCCCAGAACAAGGGTATCGGCATTATGCTGCTCGGCGTTGAGCGCAACCCGGCGGGCATTGCCGACGCACGTCGCAATGCCGAGCTCAACGGCCTCACCCGCAGCGCTTGGTTTATGGCCGACGACGCCACCGACTACATCCTGGATGCCGCCGACAACAACGAACGCGTCGACGTTCTTTCCATCGATCCGCCGCGCGCCGGCTCCACGCCCGAGTTCCTCGAAGCTGCCTGCGCGCTTAAGCCGCGCCGCATCACCTATATCAGCTGCAACCCCGTAACTCAAGAGCGCGACCTGCATCAGCTCCTCGACGGAGGCTATCGCCTGCTCAAGATCACGCCCGTCGACATGTTCCCTCACACCGACCACACCGAAACCGTAGCGGTCCTCGAACGCCGCTAACCAACCTCAGTAGATTTTTGGGACAAGAAAGGGGGCGACCCGCCTGGGCCGCCCCCTTCGCTTGGTTTATAAACTCCGCTACATCCCATTGCGCAGATCGCACACGTCGGCTGCCGCCATCTCGCGCAGCAGCGTCTCGCGGTCGCGCGTCACGATCAAATCCAGCGGGAAGTGAATCTCGTCGAGCATCTTGCGCGCGTGATCGAGCTTGCCAATGGCCATGCCAATGTGGGCATCGGTTGACACGCCAATGCCCACGCCCAGCTCGGCGCAGCGCTCGGCGATCTTGCGGCATACGGCCCAATGCTCAGTGTCGACACCGTGTTCAAGACTATGGTTGTTGATCTCGATAATCTTGTGCTTGGCCTTAGCTGCCAACAGCACCTCGTCGATATCGAACGGCACGCCCGAACGCCCCGTGTGACCCAGCATGAACACCTTGGGGTGCTCCAGGGCATTGATATACATCTCGGTCGTCTGGGCCAGCGTCGCGCCTTCAGCAATCTGCGAATTATGCACGCTCGCAACCAAATAATCCAAATTACGCGTAACCAAATCGAACAGCGAATGCTGACGGCTGTACGAATCGCCGGCAATATCGAGCGTGACAGGAGTGTCCTCGCCAAACAGGCTTCCGTCCAGCGAAACGATATCGGCCTCGGCACCACGCAGCACCAGCACGCCGCTCCAAATGCGCGGCCAGATATCCTGGTTGATAAAGAACTGATAACTGCGCAGGTCATTAGGGCAAGCCGTAACCATAGAGCTCAGATGGTCGGCAGATCCGAGCACCTGCAGGCCACGCTCTGCCGCCCAGTACACATTCTCCTCAATGGTCGAATATGCATGCGCAGAGAACATCGTATGGGTATGAATGTCACAAGAAAGCAGGTAGGGCATCAGGTCTCCTTATCTGGCACGGCCGTCGCTTATATTCATTGTACGCATAGCCTTCGATAGTCGTAAAACCACTCCATCCCAAAGACACAACGTCCATGACAACGGGGCCTGGCTTAACACCAAACCCCGTTTCACGTAAAACATTGTAGGCAGAGCGCTTTACTTTTAACGATACTCGTCCGCCAACTGTTTCCAAGCGGGTAGCGAATTGACAATCGTTTCGTAACTCACGCAATAGCCCAGGCGGAACCAACCCGGCATACCAAAGCTGTCCGAGGGAACCGCAAGCAACTCATACTTCTTTGCGCGCTCGCAAAACGCATTCGCATCGGGCTCGAGCGCCTTCACCCACAGGTAGAAAGCACCATCCGGCTCAACATAGGTGTAGCCATACTCCGCTAGTGCGTCGGTAAGCGCGGTGCGGTTGCGTGCATAGGCCTCAACGTCACTCGGCTCATCGATGCAGTCGATAATTACGCGCTGGAAGAGTGCCGGTGCGCATACAAAACCCAGCGTACGGGCAGCACCCGCAACAGCCGGCATCAGACGGGCGGCCTGCGGATTGGTGTTGGGAACCAAGATCCACCCCACGCGCTCACCCGGCAGCGACAGCGACTTGGAATACGAGTAGCACACGATGGTGTGCTCGTAAATCGAGGGCACCCAAGGCACCTCGGCACCGTACACGATTTCGCGGTACGGCTCATCCGAGATGAGCATAATCGGATTCTCGGGATCGCGCTGAGCGTTGGCCTCGCGCAGAACGTTGGCCAGTCGCGTCAGCGTGTCGCATGTATATACGGCACCGGTCGGATTGTTGGGAGAGTCGATGATGACGGCCGCCGTCTTATCGCTGATCGCCTTGAGCACGTTGTCCACGCTCAGCTGGAACGTATCTTCATCGGCGAGCGCCTCAACACACGTACAGCCGGCCTTCTCAATCCAAACGCGATACTCCGGAAAGTACGGGGCGATAACAATAACCTCGTCGCCCGGGTTCGTAACGGCGTTGAGCGTGCAGGTGAGCGAAGCCGCGGCACCCACCGTCATAAAGACGTCTTTGCCCTCATAGCTCGTGCCAAAGCGGCGGTTGAGCGATTCGGCCACAGCGGCACGACATTGCGGCAGGCCCGGTGCGGGCGTGTAGCCGTGCAGCTGGTCGCTCGGCAGCTCCAGGGCCTTCTTAATCGACTCAGCCACGGCAGCGGGCGCCGGAACACTCGGGTTGCCCAGCGAAAAATCGAATACGTTCTCCGCACCGATCTGTGCCTTGCGCTCAAGACCATAGCTAAAGATCTCGCGAATGATGGAGCTTTCCGCACCGCGAGCATACATAGTTTCGTTGATCATCTGTTCCCCTTTCGCATAGGCGCTATTGTACGCTTTAGCCGAGCAAAGTGCCGCAGCAATGTTGATTGGGGACAGACTTAAATGCGTGAAAACGCTCATTTAAGTCTGTCCCCAATCAACAGACGGCCCCATATCGCTCAAAAGAAAAAGCCTCCGCAGGTTTCCCCGCGGAGGCTTTCGCCACAAAGACTATTTGTCGGCGTCGGTGTCGGCATCGGCATCGACGACGGCATGGTCATCGTCAGCATCATCGGATGCGGCTTCGGCATCCTCCTGCATGGCCGCCTGCGCAAAAGCCGCGGCATCGGCCGCCAGCTCCTCCTCGCTCATGCGAGGCGCGCGCTTCTTGGTCGGCATGCCGGCCGCCTTGGCATTGCGCTCCTCCTTGGCCGCCAGGATATCGCCCTCGCGCTCAAGGTAGGCGTCCCACTCATTATCGAGCAGGGCATTCACGGCATCGCCCTCGACAGTCTCGCGCTCAAGCAGCACCTTCGCCATCAGATCGAGCTGATCGCGACGGGCGTCCAGGATCTCGACCGCACGACGATGGGCCTCACGCATAATGCGCTGAACCTCGATATCGATGCGGCGCGCCGTCTCCTCGGAGTAATCCTGGTGATCGGCGTAATCGCGACCAAGGAACACCTGATGTTGCGCCTCGCCAAACACTTGCGTGCCCAGCTCCTCGCTCATGCCCAGGCGCGTGACCATCTCGCGCGCCATCTTGGTTGCGCGCTCCAGATCGTTGCTCGCACCCGACGTAATGTCATCGCACATGAGCTCCTCGGCAACGCGACCGCCCAAGAACACGGCGAGCTCGTCGAGCATCTCGTTCTTAGTCTTGAGGAAGTGGTCCTCCTGCGGAAGCTGCAGCGTGTAGCCCAGAGCCTGACCGCGGCTGACGATCGAGATCTTGTGGACCGGATCGGAGTGCTCCAGGATGTGGCCCACCAGGGCGTGACCGCTCTCGTGGTAGGCAATCGTGGTGCGCTCGGCCTCGGTCATCACGCGACCCTTGCGTTGCGGTCCGGCAATCACGCGCTCCATCGACTCCTCGACCTCGTCCATCGAGATCACGGAACGATGACGGCGAGCGGCCAGCAGCGCAGACTCGTTGAGCAGGTTCGCCAAATCGGCACCAGTAAAGCCAACGGTCATCTGGGCGAGCTTCTCAAACTTAACGTCCTCGTCCATCGGCTTGTTCTCGGCATGCACGCGCAAGATCTGCTCGCGGCCCTTCACATCCGGACGGTCAACCGTAACCTGGCGGTCAAAACGGCCGGGACGCAGCAATGCCGGATCCAGGATGTCAGGACGGTTGGTCGCAGCGATCAGGATGACCGACTCGCTTTCCTCAAAGCCGTCCATCTCGACCAGCAGCTGGTTGAGCGTCTGCTCGCGCTCGTCGTGACCGCCGCCCAAGCCAGCTCCGCGCTGACGTCCCACGGCATCGATCTCATCGATGAAGATGATCGACGGGGCCTGGGACTTGGCCTCCTTAAAGAGGTCACGCACACGGCTGGCGCCGACACCTACGAACATCTCGACAAAGTCGGAACCCGAGATGCTAAAGAACGGCACGCCCGCCTCGCCGGCAACGGCCTTGGCCAGCAGCGTTTTACCGGTTCCCGGAGGGCCAACCAGCAACACGCCACGCGGGATCTTGGCGCCCAGCTTGCGATAGCGATCCGGATCGCTCAAAAAGTCACGGATCTCCTCGAGCTCCTCGACTGCCTCGTCCACGCCGGCAACGTCTTCAAACTTGACCTTGGGGCGTGTGGCCTCGTTGGTCTTGGCGTTGGTCTTGCCAAACTGCATGTTCCTGTTGTTGGCGCCCATCATCTGGCGCATAAAGTAGAACATGATGGCGATAAGGGCGATCGTCGGAAGCACACTCATCGCCAAGTCGCCCCAAAAATCGGGATCGTTGGTGTTGACGATGTACTTGGTATCGGGATGCTCCGCCATGAGCTCGGCAAGCGAATCGGAGCCGACATAGGTCGAGGAGAAGCTCTTGAGCTCGCTCGTATCGCCCTTGTCCTTCTTCGTCTTCCAGTAATGACCCGTCACGCTTCCGTCTTGAACCGTATAGGTCAGATCTTCGACGCGATCCTGCTTGATGGCGCTCACCATCTCGCTCGTCGCGAGCTTAACGGTATTGCTGGAATTGGCAAAGCCGGAGCCCATGTTAAAGAAGGCGTAGCCCAGAAGCGCGCAAGCCAAAATAAAATACAGCCAGCCCGTACGCGTGGGCTTCTTGCCTCCGGGCATCCCCGGGATCTTTGGGTCCCGGGGAGTCTGGGAATTGTTGTCGTTACGGTCGTCGGGCATCTTACGAATAAACCTCCGGTTTCAAAATGCCCAGATACGGAAGGTTGCGATAGCGCTCGGCATAGTCGAGGCCGTAGCCCACCACAAAGGCATCGGGGCAATGGGTTCCAACATACTTGGGCGTGATGGCCGAGACGCGGTCCTCAACGTCCTTCCACAGGAAGGCGGCGACCTCCAGCGAGGCGGGCTTGCGGCTCTCGAGGTTCTTCATCAGATACTTGAGCGTCAGGCCCGAGTCCAGAATGTCCTCGACGATCAGCACGTCGCGACCGCGGATGTCGATATCCAGGTCCTTAATGATACGCACGATACCCGAGGACTTCACACCGTCGCCGTAGCTCGAAACAGCCATGAAATCGATGTTGGTCGGCAGCTCGATCTTACGCATCAGGTCGCCCATAAAGACCACGGCGCCGCGCAGGACCGCAATCAGCACCAGATCCTTACCCGCGTAGTCGCGCGTAATCTCCTCGCCCAGGCGAGAGACGATACCGTCGATATCCTCCTGCGTGAACAGAACCTTCTCGATATCCGGATGTTGAGAAGCCATGACAACCCTTTCTTGTGCTTATCGCCCACACACCGCCGTATGGACGCGAACTACACATTCTAGCAGCGCACGGGGTAAATTTACCAGCCCGTGCGCCATCAGCGCGGGAATACCGTCAACGTCGCACAGAATAGCAGGCGTGGGACGCTATTCCGCATCGACCACGCGGAGCAGATATGCCACACGCGTTGCGGCCGTGCACTTAAAACGCTCGTCCGCGCGAACTCCGGCGACCCACACCACGGCACCCCCCGGCGCCGTCCTCACCATGGGCACTCCGGCGCGCTCGGAAACGGGAATGCGAGCCTCACCTAGCAAGTCGGATACTTTCTTGCTTCGACCACTCATCCCTAACGGGCACATCACGTCTCCCGGTGCGGGACCGTCCACCCACAGGCGCGCCAATCGCGCCTCGGCAGGGATCTCGCCACGCGAGCCCGCCAGGATCCGCTCACTATCGCTGTCGGCAAAACCCAGGGCAGCCGCGTCTACCAAAGCTGTCACTTCCCCGGCAGCCGCAAGCTCACGGGCGCGGCGCACGATATCGCATCCCGGCTCAACGGCCATCGGTTCTGTGACCAGCATACGTCCCCCGCCCAACGGCAAACGACCGGGTACGGTAACCCAGTCCGCGACCAGGCCCTCGCGAGCCGCCGGCGCCTTAAACGCCAGCATGCCAAACTCAATGCGTGCGTCAATCCCCGCCGGAAGCGTGACCGAGCCGGCGCCCTCGGCAACGCAGGAAAGGACTCGCTCCACATGTCGCATCTCTGGACGAGCGTCCGGATCGATGCGCTTAATTGCCAGTCGCACGATACGCCGCGCGATTACCACCTCGGCCGCAGCAAGGCGCCTGGCATCGAGCACCAGCGCGCCCGCCGCCTCCTTACGCAGGCAGCTTCGAAACGCCTGTGCCGAAAGCTGAGACAAAAACGCGTCCTCATCGCCTAAGATCTCGCAGGCGGCGCCAATCGTCTTGCAGACGCTCGCGTTGCGCTGCGCCACCACCGGCATCACTCGATGGCGCACGTAGTTTCGCAGATACGAGATATCCTCATTGCTCTCGTCTTCACGCCACGGCTGACCATGTACCTGTAGATAGCCCACGAGCTCGCCATGAGTTAGGTCGAGCAAGGGACGCACCACGATATTCCTCCGGCGAGGAATGCTCGATAGGCCAGCGGGCCCTGAACCCTTAATCGCGTTCATCAAAAACGTTTCCGCGCGATCCGAAGACGTGTGCGCGGTGCAGATACGAGCCGCCGTTCGCGGTGCCCCCGTCTGGGCGCAGAGCTCGCGAACATACCTCCGCGCCGCGGCATAGCGCACCTCGCGGGCCGCGGCCTCAATATTGCCCGACTCCCCATCAAAATAAGCGTGCTCCACGCACAGCGGTAAACCATATTTCGCGCAGAGCTCACGCACAAAGGCCTCGTCGCCATCGGACGCCTTGCCGCGCAGATGATGGTTTACATGCAGCACATGCAGGCGCTCGCGAGCAATGGGGGCAACACCGCGTCCGTCTTGGATATCCAGCTTTGATGTGCACGCCATAAGAAGCAGTGCCGTCGAGTCCGCGCCGCCTGATACCATGAGCACGACAGGAGCAGCCTGCTGCCTCGTTCGGGTCTCATCGACTGCCCCGGGCACGGCATGGTGTCCATAATGCTGTGATACCGTTGGCATTCGCTTCCTCCTCTATTCGTCCGCACCCATTGTATCCTTTGGAATCTTATGTCTCGTCTGCACCTTCATATCCTCGGCAGTGGTTCTAAAGGCAACTGCGCACTCATCGAGGGCCCGCAGGGGCTCATTATGGTCGATGACGGACTGTCTCGCCGCGAGACATTAAAGCGCATGGCAGAACTGGGGCTCTCGACAGACAACGTCTCGGCTCTTCTCATTACTCATGAGCATAGCGATCACATCAAGGGCCTCGATGTCTGGTGCAAGCACTGGCACGGCCCCCTCTTTGCCAGCAGGGGCACTCTTTCGAACAAAGAAAATCTTTCGCATCTGCCTGTCGAGGAATTCGATCCCGGTGACACCCTATCCATTGCCGGCATCCACGTGCAAACCTACTCAACATCACACGATGTCATCAATCCAGTCGGTTATCGATTCGACGCCCTCGATGATTCCATCGGCTTTGCCACCGACACCGGAGAGCTATCGAGCCAAGCCATGAACACCCTCAAAGATTGTCGAGTCCTCGCGCTCGAAAGCAACCACGATGTGACCATGCTGCGCGAGGGAGAATATCCCCGCTTTCTTCAGGAGCGCATCCTGTCTGCAAGGGGACACCTCTCCAACAGCCAAGCCGCCGAAGCCGCGCGCGAACTTGTTACAGATCGCACCGAACAGCTCATTGCCATGCATATCAGCCAAGATAACAATCGTCCGAGCCTTACCGTCAAAAGCTATGCCAAAGCTCTGGCCGCAACCCTGGATGACGAGGTCGGCAGCTCCGCAACCCTTCTCCAAGGATCGCGAAAACTCTCGATACGCCCTGCGAGTCAGTATCAGCCGGCAACCATTCAATAGACTGTCCTAGACAGCAAAAGGGGCCGAGAATCGCTTCCCAGCCCCTTTTGCTGTCTTTTAATAGCGCAGAACACCAACGAAGTTAGTCGATGGAGATCTTCGTAACGTTCTTCTTCTCGACGATCTTGGGAACCGTAACGGTCAGGATGCCGTCAGCGTACTTAGCCGAGAGGCCCTCGCTCGAAGCGTCCTTTAGATACACGCCACGCGTCGCGCTGTACGAGCTGAACTCCTTCTGCAGGAAGTTCTTGCCCTCGTTCTCCTCGTCTTCCTCGACATTCACGCTAATGGACAGACGGCCCTCGTTAAGCTCGACATCGATATCGTCCTTGGCGACACCGGTCAGATAGGCCTTGACCTCATAGCCGTCGCCCTTATCCTCAACGTCAACGGGAAACGCCTTGGAAGCAATCGAGTTGTTTGCAAGGTCGGTCATATCATCAAACAGATCGAACAGCGAGCTTGCAGAGGGGCGAACGCCAAAAACCGAACGATAAGGAACCATGCTTGCCATGTTTACCACTCCTTTTAGGACTGCCGAGCCATCTTCTAGGTGACTGGGACTTCTTTTGACGCTCTTATATATGCCCACACAGTGCTTATATATACATCGACTATAAAGTTTTTTGAGTCAAGTACTATAAGCATATCTAAGTGTGTATGACTCAGGTTTTAGTAAGGTTAAGGTTCTTTGAACCAGAGCTTAAATAACGAGTATGTTCGCAGCTACAAATAACAAGGGGCTTACAATGAGCGCGTACACGTTGTTGGTAACGAGCTAAAGGGCATCATGGACGACCAAAACCAGAACAAAATGTTTATGCCGACGCAGGGGGGAGATACTTCCACGCAGCCGCCACGGTTCCATCGCCCCCACATCTCGCAAGAGCCCATTAATGATGCAGAGCCCGAGTATGTGACGAGAAATCGATATCAAACGCTCGAGGATACCCAGACAGGACGTAAGCACATGGGCGTCGCCTCGGGAGACCCTGTATATCTGAAAGACGCACCATTATCTAAAAACAGCGCAGCTAGTGAGGAGCCACTGAAAGTATCCGCCGCCAATCAACAAAGAGGTCCTCGACCAAAGCAAACCTTGACGCATTCGGCTCGCTATCTCGAAACGCCAAAACAGGGAAAATCAATCTTCGTTTCGTCAAGTAAACGACGCAAGCAGCATCGACTGACAATCCTGCTTTTAATCATTGTGGCCATAGCAGTTGCCCTTGTTATTCGATTTATTTTCTTTAAATAAAAGCTCAATACCAAAAACAATAAGATCGTCTGATGTAATTCATTTACGCCCCATAAACGCAAAAAAGGGGGGAGGCCGCGAGGCCTCCCCCTTCCAAGTTCGATGACGGCTCGGTGCCGTCCACCGGTCAGCGGCGCCCTGGCCTCCCACGGGCTGACCC
>NZ_JAHPYF010000009.1 GCF_019041915.1 Collinsella sp. MSK.8.10
GGACAAGGCGCCACACTGGTCTGCGGAGTGTTCTGAAAACTAAGCCCGGCCCCCGCCTGCGGTGACGCTGCTGCGAGCGGCCTGCGATGGGGCTGTTGTTGGTTGAGGCCGCTGGGCTGATGTGGGGGCGCGTGGCTGTTGCGAGCCCTGGTCCCGGCGGCGGCCTCGGCGCTTTGCGCCTGCCGCCTTTGGGGACTGTGGGGTCGATTGGGGTTGTCTGCACAATTCGCGGTATTATGTTGCGGAGTTTTGAAAGGAGCCGCTGGTGGTCACGACGACGTTTGCTTCGCCTTTGGGCGAAATCCTGCTTGCCGCTGATGGCCGCGGTTTGACGGGGCTTTGGTTTGAGGGGCAGGAGCACTTTGGCTCCACGCTTCTCAAAGAAGATCCCGAACATGTTGAAGGCGCCGATGCGGTTTCTGGTGCTGGCGGCATGTCTTCGGTGAATCCGACAAACGGTGCTGCCTCGTCGGTACTTGAGCGTTCTTGGGCTTGGCTGAATGCTTATTTTGCGGGGCAGGAGCCTCGGTTTACGCCGCCGTTGCATATGATTGGTACGGCGTTTCAGCGCGAGGTTTGGTTTGAGCTGCTTTCTATCCCGCGTGGCGAGGTCGCTACGTATGGTGAGATCGCCCAGCGTGTTACGGCTCGACATCGTGTACCGGGAAACGAAGCACCCGTTGCGTCTCCCCGTGCCGTGGGGGCCGCGGTCGCGCGCAATCCCATTTCGATTATTGTGCCGTGCCATCGCGTGGTTGCCGCCGATGGTTCGCTTAACGGGTATGCCGGCGGGCTTGACCGCAAGGAGTGGCTGCTTCGGCTTGAGGGCGCGTACGAGGACTAACGTTCGAGCACTTTGCATAGCCAAGATGCCGTGAAAGAACGGGACATGCTTTCCGAATGGAGGCTCAGACGGAAACTACGTCCCGGAATTCCGTTTTAAAGCGGGATGCGCTTTCCGAATGGCGTTCCAAGCGGAAACCGTGTCCCGGAATACAGCCTCAGAGTGGGACGCCGTTTCCGGCTGAGACCACCTGCCTGGACATCGATCTACGCCCGCTCCTGCAGGGCGTAGATGGACTTATCCATGTTGAACAGGTAAGCCACAACGCAGACAATAATGAACATCGGCAAGTTACCAAAGCCGAAGACTTCGCAGCCAATAAGGATGGGTGCGAGCAGCGTATTGGTGGCGCTGCCAAAGACGGCTGCGTAGCCCAGTGAGGCGCAGAGCTCGACGGGCATGCCGAGAATCCCGGCGAGTACGACACCCAGGCTGGCTCCGATGGAGAACAACGGCGTCACCTCGCCACCCTGATATCCTGCGGCAAGCGTGGTAATGGTGAGTGCGAATTTGAGTGCCCAGTCCCAAGGTATGATGGCGACCTTGCCGTCACCGTCGAGCGCCGCGGATATCAGATTGGTGCCAAGCCCGCAGTATCGACCCTGCCATAGTGCGAACAGAATCGCCGATAACGCGATGCCCATAACGGCGATGCGTGCATAGGGGTTGGGGAACAGCCGCGCCGCAAGTGTTTTGGCATGTGCAAGGCACCAGGCAAAGGCGCCGCCCACCATACCAAACGCGATGCCCAACAGTGCCAGCCGTCCAAGACCGGGGAGGTCGAGCGCATACGAGGCGGTAACGGCGACCTCGAACTTCTCGAGCCCCAGGGCGCCGGAGGTCATGCTTGCGGCAAGTGAAGCCGTAAGCGCGGGGAGCAACGCGCGGTATTCCATGCGTCCGGCGACCAGCACTTCGATAGCAAAGACCGTAGCAGCGAGCGGCGTTCGAAAGAGTCCGGCAAAGCCAGCGGCCATACCAATGAGCAAAAACGTGTTGCCGGGGTTTCGGAAAGGTAGACGCCTGCCGATCCAGTGCGAGACGGTTGCACCAATCTGCACGGCCACGCCCTCGCGCCCCGCACTGCCGCCAAAGAGGTGCGTCCCCCACGTGCTCAACATAATGAGCGGCACCAAACGCGGGGAGATGGCATCCTCGCGTCCGTGACCTACGTCAAATACCAGGCTCATGCCCCGATCGGTGCCTTTGCCCCAGGTGCGGTAGGCAAATACGATGGCCAAGCCCATGAGGGCGAGGAAGGGAAGGAGCAGTGCGATGTGTTCGTCGCGGAAGGCGCCGATTGCCAGAAGCACGCGTCCAAAGAGTGCGCAGATGGCGCCAACGATGATGCCGATAGGGATTCCGACGGCACCCATAAGCACGAGGCCGCTATAGGTGTTGAGCAAGCGTTTGATTCTGCTCGATGCGTTGCTTTCCGACATTTTGCTTTCCGACACTTGCTCTCTTGATAGAAAAAGAGCTGGAGTTGCGCATCGTTGAGAGGCTTTCCAGCTTTAGCAAAACAAACTTATAAGATGCGACGGGCCGCGTCAAGATAATTGCTTGACAGCCTAGGAGGCGGCTGGTTGGCTGGCTTAAAACCTAGCGCGTGAAATGACGCTCCACGCTATTCAGCGCGCTTGATAGGATGACGAACCACGGTCTTAAGTTTCTCCGGCGCACACTTGCGTGGATCGGAGAGATAGATTTCGTGATGTAAACGGGTATCTGAGAAGTCGGGGACATAGCCCTGCTCGGTCGCATATTCATGCATGGCGTCTACGGTTGCCGGCTCGCTGTCGTAGGGTCCGGTATGCATGCATTGAACGCAGAGACCCTCGTCAACTTTAAGCAGCTCGACGGCAGAAAAGTCCAGTTTCTTTTTGGCCGTGGCTTCCGCGACCGCCCAGTCAAAGTCATCCTGAGTGACGAAATCGGGCAGGCGGATGCACGAGATAAAGTTGAAATCGTCCTTGCGTACATAATCGATGTCGCCGCTCGGGGAGTCTTGCCACCAGAAGCCCTCGAGCGGCGGTACCACAAAGTCGAAATAGCCCTCGATACTCCTTGAGCCTTTCTTTGACATCTTGACGGTATAGGCGATGCCGTAAAGCAGCGGCAGGGCATTTTGATACTCGCCACCTTCGGTATTTGGGTCGCCCTTTCCGCGAACGGCAACGTAGCTCATAGGCGGGACAGTTATGATACTCGGCTTGCTTGCAGGTCTGTAGAGCTCCTTGCATTCCTTCTTAAAGTCGAACGCCATGTTGGCCGCCTTTCTGCGTATTGGCCTGCTTAGATAGCGGAATCATATCATAGAAACGAACAGTTGTTCGAATGATTTGGCTGACAGATTGAGATGCGTGCGTTGTGTTTGGCGGTCGGCCTGACCCCATCGATGATTTCTCTGCCTCCCCGGCGCCTCATCTATAGCTGCCGTTTCCCCATATAGAACCTGCCAAAATAAACCCGTCCCTTTTTAGTCGGTGCGAAATGGGTAATACTAAAGAGTTATCCGACCAGATGGGAACCGATCGATGGCTTATATCGAATTCAAAGACGTCATCAAGGCATACGGCGAGGGCGACGCCCGCATTCACGCACTCGACGGCGCGAGCTTTACGGTCGAGCGCGGCGAGCTCGCCATCATTCTGGGTGCTTCGGGTGCCGGCAAGACCACGGCGCTCAACATTCTGGGCGGCATGGATACGGCGACCTCCGGCACCGTGACGGTGGACGGGCGCGACGTGAGCTCCGCCAACGAGGCTCAGCTCGTGGAATACCGCCGCGCCGATGTCGGCTTTGTCTTCCAGTTCTACAATCTGGTCCCCAACCTGACGGCGCTCGAAAATGTTGAGCTTGCGGCGCAAATCTGCCCCGATTCGCTCGATGCCGAGCAAACGCTTTGCCAGGTTGGCTTGGGTGAGCGCCTCGCCAACTTCCCCGCGCAGCTTTCGGGCGGCGAGCAGCAGCGCGTGTCCATTGCCCGCGCGCTGGCAAAGAACCCCAAGCTGCTTTTGTGCGACGAGCCCACGGGCGCACTTGACTATAAAACCGGCAAGCAGATCTTGCAGCTGCTGCAGGACACTTGCCGCAAGCAGGGCATTACGGTCATCATCATCACCCACAACTCCGCGCTGGCGCCCATGGCCGATCGTCTGATCCGCTTTAGGAGCGGCCGCGTGGAGAGCGAGACGGTCCAGCAAAATCCCGTGCCTATCGAGACGATCGAGTGGTAGCGCCCATGGACCAAGATCGCCAAAACAGCCTACGCCACGACGCGCAGAATACGGAGCGCGAGCAGGATTTTACGACCTACCGTACCGCTCAAAGCTCAAACGATATGGTGCCGACGGTTTTTCGCCGCGGCATCTACCGCACAATCCGAGGCAGTCTTAAGCGCTTTTTGTCCATCGTGGTCATCACCGCGCTCGGCGTGAGCGTGATGTGCGGCCTTAAGGCGGGCTGCGAGGACCTGCGCGATTCGGTCGACGCCTATTTTGACCAGCAGAATGTCTATGACATTAACGTGCAGTCGACCTATGGCCTTACGCGCGACGATCTCGCGGCCATCCAAGAGGTCGACGGCGTCGAGACGGCCGAGGGTATCTACACCGAGACCGCCTACACCGCCGTGGGCACAACGCGCGAGCGCGTGGTCGTGCAGAGTCTCTCCAAGGAGAACATCGATCAGCCGGTGCTGGTGAGCGGCGATTTGCCCGAGAGCGCCGATGAGGTTGCGGTGACTTCGAAGTTCCTGAAGGCTTCGGGCAAAAAGCTCGGCGATACGGTGAGTTTTGCCGCCAATGACGCAAGTTCATCGAACCAAAGCGCCAAGGATCAGTTTGCCGCGGGCGATTACACCATTACGGCCGAGGTCCTCGATCCCACTGATGTGAGCTCCGACTCGACAGTCAACGCCTTTCGCGCTGCTTCGGCGGCGGACTATAAGTTCTATGTGAGCGAGGACGCCGCGACATCTTCTTCCTACTCCGCGGTCCACGTGATCGTCGAGGGAGCCAAGAGTCTCAACTCCTATTCGGATGCCTACGCGGCAAAGATCAATGAGGTCAAGGGCAATATCGAGAAAATCCGTGAGGAGCGTGAGAAGGCGCGTGCTCAGGAGCTGATGGTCGACACGCCGGCAAGCTTGGATACGGCCGAGCGCGAGGCGAATATGCTCTTTGGGATTGAACAGGGCAACATCAATCGCATGGCCGAGGGCAGCGAGGAGCGCGTCCAGGCTCAGGCCGAGTTGGACCAGCGCCGCGCCGCCGCTGACCAGCATTTTGCCGATGCCCGCGCCGAGCTTTCCGATCTGGGCGAATGCTCCTGGTACATCCAGGACCGCGGTAACATCGCAAGCTACTCGAGCGTCGAGAGCGACAGTTCTTCGATCGAGGCCATCGCCACGGTGTTCCCATTTATCTTCTTTGTCGTCGCTGTGCTCATCAGCCTCACCACCGCCACGCGCATGGTTGAGGAGGAGCGTACACTTATTGGCCTGTACAAGGCGCTCGGCTATTCACGTGGGCGTATCCTGTCCAAATACGTGGACTACTCGCTGTGGGCGTGTCTGATCGGCGGCGTGCTTGGCAACATCATCGGATTTGTGGGCCTGCCGCTGTTCCTGTTTACGGTGTTCGACGACATGTACTCGCTGCCCCAGATGCTGCTTTCGTACGATATCGTGTCGTCGCTCGTGTCGGTAGCGCTGTTTGCCGTGGGCGTGGTGGGCGCCACGATTATCGCCTGCCGCCACGAGATGGCCGAGACGCCGGCTTCGCTCATGCGTCCCAAGGCGCCGCGTGCCGGCTCACGCATTCTGCTCGAGCGTATCGGATTTATCTGGCGCCGCATGGGCTTCTTAAACAAGGTGGCGGCGCGTAACCTGTTCCGCTACAAAAAGCGCGCCTTTATGACCATCTTCGGTATCGCCGGCTGCACAGCGCTCGTGATCTGCGGTATGGGCATCCGTGACACGTCGGTGGCGCTTTCGCCCAAACAGTACGGGCATATCACGCGCTACGACCTGCTGGCGGTCGCCAATCCCGACGATTTTTCGCAGACGTGCGCGGCATTGGATGAGCGCAGCGCGGCCAATGATTCCAACGTGACCGTGACCTCAACCCTGCCGATTATGACCGACAACGTCACCTTTACGTTTGGTGGCAAGAGCGAGACTGTGCAGCTCATCGTGATTCCCGACGACCGCACGGGTGACTTGGGCGATTACGTGCGCCTGGAGGATGAGTCCAAAGAACCGCTGTCTTTGCGTGACGGAGACGTGTATCTGAGCAAAAGTTCACAGCTGGTACTGGGGATTCAGCCGGGCGATACGGCGCACGTCCAGGATTCGTCGCTCAATGTTGCCAAGGTCAAAGTCAGTGACATTTCGCTCAACTATCTGGGCAACACGCTTTACATGACGCAGGGCACCTATGAGCGCGCGTTCGGTCGAAGCGCGCGCCTTAACGGCGTCTTTGTGCTGCTTAAGGGCTCGTCGGCCGATCAGATTGCGTTTAGCAAGAAGCTTAAGAGCGACGGTTGGCTCACCATCTCGAGCACGGCTGAACATTGGCAGAACTTCGAGGCGAACTTCACTATCATCAATTCCGTCGTGGTGCTCGTGACCTTTATGGCGGCGTGCCTATCGTTTGTGGTGGTGTTTACGCTGTCCAACACGAATATCTCCGAGCGCGAGCGCGAGCTGGCGACCATCAAGGTGCTGGGCTTCCGCCGTGGCGAGGTGCACCACTACGTCAACAAGGAGACGTTGATCCTCACGGCGATTGGCACCGCACTGGGCGTGCCGCTGGGTGGCCTGCTTGCCGAGAGCTTTACGTACATCCTGCAGATGCCGTCGCTGTACTTTGATGTTGAGGTCGAGCCGCTAAGCTACGTGCTCGCCGTGGTGCTTTCCTTTGGCTTTACGTTTATTGTCAACCTCGCCACCAATCGTACCCTCAACAAGATCGACATGGTCGGCGCCCTCAAAAGCGCCGAGTAACCTGTCCTGGGATTCAAGTTCTAGCGAGCTGCCGACGCGCCCGCAGCAGCATTTTTGCATAAACCGCCCCGCCAAATGCATACTTTGACGGGACGGTTGCTTTTTGCCCACAGGTACCCCAGGGGGCGCCGTGCAAATTCCGGAGTATTCAGCGTCCCGGGGTCCGCGGGCGCGGGGGCGGGGGTGCAAAACTGCGCTGAAAGCCCCGATTCTGAGCCCCAACGCCTCTAGAGCCGCTCGTTTTTTTACAGGATGCGGCCCATGGTGCCTGCCTTTCGCCCAAAATCCAGTATGCAGGCACCCTCGGCTGCTGAATACTCCCAAAAATGCACGCCGCATCCTACCCCAGGCACCCGCAGCAAGAAGACGAATAGTCTCGGCCTCCCCAGTCACCGTAGGAGGCCCCAGGGCTTACCTCCCAAATCTTTCCGCAGGACGGAAGGATCCCGCCGCGCGAAGCGCACGGCGGGATCCTGACATGTCCGAGGACGATTTGGGAGGTAAGCCCTGGGGTCTCCGATGAGAGCAGTTTCGGCCGAGGCTATTCGTCGCCGAAGCTGATGCCCAGCGCCTTGGCCTCGCGCACCAGATCACTCTGGGGGTCGACATACTTGAGCTTGCCGGCGACCTCCTCGAGCGGCATGTGACACATCTTGCCGTCACGCAGGGCAATCATGTAGCCAAACTCGCCGCGCAGGCAGCCGAGCGCCGCCTCGACGCCGCACTGGGTCGCAAAGATGCGGTCCTGGGCATCGGGCTGACCGCCGCGCTGCGTGTGGCCGGGGATGGCGACGCGGGTCTCGCGACCGGTCTTGGTCTCAATCTCCTTGGCGATGTCGTAGACAATCGACGGGCTCGTGCGCTCGGCGAGCTTCTTCTTGTACTCTTTCTTGGACAGAGCCGCGTCCTCCTTGGAGATAGCGCCCTCGGCGACGGCCACGATGGTAAAGCGGCTGCCGGTCTCCATGCGATGTTCGATGGTCTTGATGACGTTGTCCATGTCGTAGGGGATCTCGGGAATCAGGATGACGTCCGCGCCGCCCGCGACGCCGGCGTACAGCGGAATCCAGCCGACCTTGTGGCCCATGATCTCGATAACGAACACGCGGCCGTGACTCGAGGCAGTGGTGTGGATGTCGTCGATGCACTTGGTGGCGACGTCGATGGCGCTCGTAAAGCCAAACGTCAGCTCGGTGCCCCAGGTGTCGTTATCGATGGTCTTAGGCAGGGCGATAACGTTGAGGCCCTCTTCGCGCAGACGGTTGGCGGTCTTGGTGGAGCCGTTGCCGCCCAGCATAAACAGGCAGTCGAGCTGCAGCTTATGATAGGTGTGGACCATTGCCGGCACCTTCTCGACGCCGTCGGCCTCGGGAATATCCAGGCGCTTGAACGGCGTACGGCTTGTGCCCAGAATAGTGCCGCCACGGGTAAGGATGCCGCTAAAATCGGCGGGCGTCATGACACGGAACCTGCTGTAGATAAGGCCCTGGTAGCCGTCCTCAAAACCATAGATCTCGATAGGTTCTTCGCTATTGGTCATAAGCGTTTTGACAATGCCGCGCATGGTGGCGTTGAGCGCCTGGCAGTCGCCGCCACTGGTAAGAAGACCGATCCTAAGCATGATGAATCCTTCCGGGCAAGTTATAACATGCGCATAAGTTTACCCCCGCACACTGCTGGTACGGGGGCAAAACGAGTTAGCTCAAGCGTATAGAAATGTAAACAACGTCAGGCGAGCGTAAGGTCGACGGGCCTGGCTCCTTACGGTGCGAAGGCGTCGACATCGCCCCAGTGACGGCGCAGCGTGATGGCGGCAGCAGGCTCGGTGTTGTCAAAGACGACCGACCACTGCGTGTTGCTGGTGATGTCTTCCGGATTGGGCTCTTGCGCCGCAGCGCGTAGGGCCTTCCAAGCGACTGCCTCGTCCTGGGCACCGACATGGGCGTCAAGGACATCGGCGATTGCGACGGCGCGCTCTTTACCATGGCCCAGCTCGCCATTCTTTTGGTTGGGCAGCACTTCGTCACCATAGCAGGCGTAGAAGTTCGTAACCTGGCGTACAGGAGTCGCTTTGAAAGCGCGGTCCGGATCGCGCGGATCCCACTCCGCCACCCGCGCGTCACCGGCGGCGTCGTTGATAAAGAAGTGGTAATCGCGTCCTGCCATGGCGTGCATGTCGTAGGCGGAAAGCAGGTCGACAGCTTCTTGCGTGGTGGCGGCACGGTCGAGCACCAGGCGGATGGCGAGCGAGGTATTGATGACGGGGCGCTGCGTGTCCTGGTCACAGGGTTTGGAATCCAGGGTGAGTACGGCAATGGACACGCCACATTCGTTGATGCCGTCGAGCTGGGCAAACGGGCCCATGAGTGCGGCGGCACGTCCGGCGACGGAATCAAGCGGAGTGTTGGCGCCCAGGTTGTTAAGGGCGGCAAACCCGATGGAGGCGTAGCCGCCGCGTGGGTGATTGCGCACCAGCAGCGCCGAGGTGTCGTCCTTAAAGTCGTAATTGCGACCGGTGCGCACGCGGCCTTCGGCATCTACGGCGATAAAAGCGCTGCAGGCAAACTGGGGCGCCTGGACATGTGCTGGCACGCCGGGCAACACCTGTGCCACCACAGCATCGATGTAGGCCTGGTCGTCGCGCACATCGGCGGCGATGATGCAGTCGAGGTCGTAGTCGTAGACGATGTCGATTGCGTACAGGTCATAGCCATCCGCGTAGCCGGTCAAGCGTTTGAGCGACGCAGCGGATTTGATTTGCTTGCGGTAAACGATGCCGGCGGCAGCGGCAAGGCCGACGGCGACGCCCGCGACACCGCAGGCGATGGCAATGTTACGTGGCTTCATGACGGCTCCTCTCGTCCTGTTAGCGTAATTGTCGCAAAAGGAGCGCGGGCATGATGGCTCAACTTGGTGAGCGGCGCGGGATTAAACACGGAATGAAGAGTGCAGCGCTGGCGCGGCGGGGTATGCTGGAAGGGACCATCAACCCAGCGAAAGGGGAGAGCATGACGGATCAGGAAACGCCCGAGCGCGCGCATGTGACGGCCGATGATATCGAGGCCGCCAACGACCTTATCGACTTTATCGAGGCATGCCCCAGCATGTTCCATACGGCGGCGACCATTATGGCCGAGCTCGACGAGGCGGGCTTTACCTACCTGCCCGAGAACGCGGCGTGGGACATCGAGCCGGGCGGGCGTTATTACACGCAGCGCAACACCTCGAGCGTTGTTGCCTTTAAGGTGGGCGAGGACCTGGCCGCGACGTGGGGCGAGGACGGCGTTGCCGGTGACTATCATTTTCAGCTCACGGCGTCGCACAGCGATTCGCCGACGTTTAAGGTCAAGGCCGTGCCCGAGCTCGATGGCGCAGGCGAGACGCTGCGCCTGAACACCGAGGCCTACGGCGGCATGATCGACTACACCTGGTTCGACCGTCCGCTGGCACTCGCGGGCCGCGTACTGGTACGCGAGGGCGACCGTATCGAGAGTCGTTTGCTCGCTACCGAGCGCGAGGTCGCTATTATCCCGAGCCTTGCCATCCACATGAACCGCGGCGTTAACGAGGGCTTTGCTCCCAACCGAGCCGTCGACCTTTGCCCGCTTATCAGCGCCGGTGATCTTAAGCAGGGCGACTTTGATGCTCTGATCGCCGACGAGCTGGACGTTGAGCCCGAGCAGATCCTGGGCCGCGATCTGTTCCTGGTCAATCGTCAGGATGCGCGCATTTGGGGCTGGGCCGACGAGTTTATCTCGACGCCCAAGCTCGACGACCTAGCCTGCGCCTATACCTCGCTGCAGGCATTTTTGGGTGCCGAGAACGCGCACGATGTTTCGGTCTTCTGCTGCTTTGATAACGAGGAGGTTGGCTCCGAGACCAAGCAGGGCGCCATGTCGACGTTCTTGGCCGACGCGCTGCGCCGCATTAACGGATCGCTGGGCTTTGACGACGAGTCGTACCATCGCGCCCTTGCCGCCTCGATGCTTGTAAGCTGCGACAATGCACATGCCGTGCACCCCAACCACGCCGAGAAGTGCGATGCCCGCAATCAGGTTGTACTCAACGGCGGCATCGTCATCAAGGAAGCCGCCAACCAGCACTACTGCACCGATGCCTTTAGCCGCGCGGTGTTCCAGGCTATTTGCGATGACGCCGACGTGCCCACGCAGGCCTTCGCCAACAAGAGCGATATGGCGGGTGGCTCCACGCTCGGTAACCTGTCGAACATGCAGGCGAGCATGCACGCCGTGGACGTGGGCCTGCCGCAGCTGGCCATGCACTCAAGCTACGAGACCGGCGGCGTACGCGACGTGATGTACGCCATCCGTGCCCTCACCGCCTTCTACGAGCGAAACCTAACCATCAACGGCGCCGAAAGCGTGGAGCTCTAAAAACCTGCCAAAAAGGGACAGGTTTATTTTGCCAGGTTTTATCTGGGCAAATGCAAAGGATGAAACCGAACTAGATTGGTGATGCGTAGCCGCCGAGGTGCAATGTGCCTCGGCGGCTTTTTGTGCACGGAGCACGGCTAATACTAATTTATTGCTATACATGCTTTACGTATCTACCATAGTGTTTTATGATAATTCTGAAGTATTAAGGAGGGGTCATGACCACAACAGCCGCTCAGATCAACGTACGTCTCGATGCCGATCTCAAAAGGAGTGGGGACGCCGCTCTCTCCAGGGCCGGTATGACGCCGAGCCAAGCGGTGCGAGCGCTCTGGCAGCTTGCAGCGTCGCTGGCCGATCGCCCCGGTGCGCTCGAGGATATCCTGCTGCCCAGTCGTGCCCGGGCGGAACAGCGCGAGCGCGAAAAGGCCGCCAAACGTAAACTCGAGCTCATGGATCAGGGATCGAAGCTGTTCGCTGCCGCTTGCCGTGAGTCGGGAATCGATATGGTCAGGGCTCAGCCATCGGACGACGAAGAGCTCAAACGGAACGCCTATGCTGATCGCTATGGCGAGGAGATGAGCTGGCTCTATGAGTGAGGCTCTAAAGCGCATCTTGGTTGACACCAACGTGTGGCTCGATTACTTCATTCCCTCACGACGTGGTCGTTCGGCGGCGATTGAGTTTTTACGCGATGCATGCACGGCGCAGGTGGATTTGCTGTATGCGGCGACATCGTCCAAAGACCTGTTCTATTTGATTTCAAGTGAACATAAGGCATGGTATCGGCGAGAGCGCGGTTCGCTGTCTCAAGATGCCGCTTCGGCGGCGACATCACTCGCATGGGATTGTCTTGATGTGTTGTCGCAACTTGCTACGCCCGTGCCCTGCGACCTGAGCGACATATGGATGGCGAGTAAGCAGCGTGAGCTCCATAGCGATTACGAAGACGATTTAATCATCGCGGCAGCGATGCGCTCCCAAGCAGATTTACTGGTCACCAACGATGTCAAGCTCTGTTCGCATGCGCCCGTCGCAGCAATGAACGTAGAAGATGCAAGAAGCTATCTAACAACGCTTAAATAGCGCTAGACCCCTTTGGTCGAATAACGGTCAGCGAGAGCCCACAGGTAGGGCCGCGCCAGCAAAGCGCCGCAGGTTGAACAAAAGTCAGCGAGAGCCCGCCGTTTGAGCCAAGGTGCCGTGAAATGAAAAGGCGCTGACCTTCTGGTCGCGCCTTTGAAATTGAACGGCAGATTGGCCAAACGGCGGGCTCGCAGCGTCGACTGATCCGCCGTTCGTTAGAACGGCGGAACCCTAATGCTCGATCCAGCAGCGAAGCGTCTCGCCCGCTTGCAGGTGACGCAGATTTTCCGCGGCAATGTCGACCACGTTGTTGAGCGTGGCCTCCAGGTGGAACCAGCCGGAGACGTGCGGCGTGATGAGCATGTTGGGCGCATCCCACAGGGGGCTTGTCTCAGGCAGCGGCTCGGGGTCGGTGACGTCGACCGCGGCGCCGGCGAGATGTCCCGACTCCAAGGCGGCAACCAAGTCGTCGGCGACCACAAGATCGCCGCGGCCGCCGTTGGCAAAGAAGGCGCCCGGCTTCATCGCGGCGAAGAACTCGGCGTTTGCCAGGCCGCGGGTCTCGGGTGTGCTCGGCATAAAGGATGCGACGACGTCGGCTTCGGCCAAGCGCTCAGACAGGGCATCCATGCCGTCCATGTCCTCAAACACAATGGGGTAGACGAGCGGGTGGCGCTTGATGCCGCGGACGTGCGCGCCCATGCTGCGGCATAGCGTGGCAAAGTGGCCGCCGATATCGCCTGCGCCCAGCACCAGCACATTGGCGTTTTTGAGCGAGGTGACCGACCCCAAATCCTCCCAGCGATGCTCGCGCTGCAAGTCGTGATAGCCGGGCAGGCGCTTCATCATGGAAAGGACCATGGCAAACATGTGCTCGCTCACGGCTTGGCCGTAGGCGCCCACCGAGCAGGAAAGCTTGGCGTCGGCTGGCACGGTGCCGGCGGCCAGGTAATCGTCATAGCCCGCGGTCTGCAGTTGCAGCAGCTGGAGGTGCTCGCACGCGGTAAGCAGGGCGGGGTCTATGTTGCCCAAGATCACGTCGGCGTCGGCGACCTGCTCACGCGTGACGGCATCGGCGCTCGTGTAGATAAAGTCCTCGCCCGGAGCGCTCGACTCAAGGATCGCGCGGTGACGGTCGTTGACGGGCAACAAAACCAGGATGTTCACAAGCAGTCCTCTCCGCTCGACCTACCAAAAAGGGACAGGTTTATTTTGGCAGGTTTTATCAGGCAAAACGTTCAAATAAAAACGCCGGATGCAAGACGAGCGTGCCCGTCAGCATCCGGCGCATCCACGGCTACCAGCTCAGCAGTTCGTAACCGTCCTCGGTCACCACGAGCTGTACCTCGCACTGGGCCGAGTCGCCGCCGTCCTTGGTGCGCACGCACCAACCGTCACCCTTGCTAATCTTGATGTCGGGCGCTCCGGCGTTGACCATGGGCTCGATGGTAAAGACCATGCCCGGAGCCATGATGGTGTCCACATCGGGCGCCTCGGTGGTAAAGCCCACAAATGGGTCCTCGTGGAACTCTTTGCCAATGCCGTGCCCGCCGTACTCGCGCACCACGCTAAAGCCGGCGTCCTCGACCGTCTTTTGTACGGCCTCGGCCATAACGGACAGCGGCAGCCATGGCTTGACGGCCGCCAGGCCCGCCTCCACGCTGGCACGGGTGACCTCGACAAGACGCTGGCGCTCGGCAGAGACCTCACCGATGCAGAACATGCGGCTCGAGTCGCTAAAGTAGCCGTCAAGAATCGTGGAGCAGTCCACGTTGATGATATCGCCCTCGTGCAGCACGTCCGTATCGCAGGGGATGCCGTGGCAGACCACGTCGTTGATCGAGGTGCACACGCTCTTGGGGTAGCCCTCGTAGTTGAGGTCGGCCGGCGTGCCACCGTGCTCGACGGTGTAGTCGTAGATCATCTGGTCGATCTGGTTGGTGGTCATGCCCGCGGCGATGTGCTCGCCTACGTAGTCGAGCACGCCCACGTTGATGGCGGCGGAGCGCTTGATGCCCTCGATATCGGCGGGCGTCTTGTAGAGCGTGCGGGGCAGAACCTCCCAGCCCTCCTCCCACAGGCGCTCGAGGCGCTCATCAAAGGTGCTATGGCATTTCTTATATTTTTTGCCGCTGCCGCACCAGCAAGCGTCGTTGCGGCCGGGTACGGGTCCTTTGTCATACATGGCTAACTTCCTTTCATCCGCAGCTAGTATAGCCCACTCACAGGGCAGCTGCGCGCTAGTAGCTCACCTGGCAGGGAATGCCGAGGGCGCGCACGCGCGCGGCGATGGCGTCGAGGGCCTCGGGCGCTGCTTTGGCAAGGCCGGCGACCGGCGTCTCGCGAGCCACCGTGTAGATGGTCGCTTCTTGTGGGCGAATGCGCTCAAGTGCCGCGAGCCAGGGGGCAACGTACTCCTCGCCGGTGTTGTCGATGGGCTTGCCCAGATACTCACCGGTCAAAAAGATCGTCTGGATAATAACGTGACCGTCAAAGCTTGCGAACGTCTCAATCTGGTGCTCGACGTCGTAGGGGCCAACAGGCTGGTCGAGCAGCTGGATAAATGCCGGATCGACCGTATCGAGCTTGAGGATGTTGTCGTCGACCATCATGAGCGCATCGTGCACCTCGGGGCGGTCGGCGCGCGTACCGTTGGAGAGCACGGCGATTTTGGAGTTTGGGGCCAGCTGATCGCGCAGCGCGACGGCGCCGGCAATCGCCTGGGGAAACTCCGGTGCGGCGGTGGGCTCGCCGTTTCCTGCGAAGGTGATCACATCGGGGAGCTCGCCCTCGGCTGCCATCTCGCGCAGCTTTGCCTCGAGCGCGTCGAGTACCACGGCAGCTGTGTTGTACGGCTCATGGCAGGGGCGCTCGGCGTTGAGGCCGTTTTCGCAGTAAATGCAGTCGAACGTGCAGATTTTGCCGCTGGCCGGCATCATGTTGACGCCGAGCGAGAGACCAAGGCGACGGCTGCGAACGGGCCCAAAGATGGGGCTGGCATTCAAAAACGTAGACATAGGCATATGCTCCTCAAGACAATTGTGCCTAAGCATAGCATCGGCTCCAAAGCAAGGTGCGGGCTCTTGCTTTACAAGTTTCGTTTTTTCACGTCGCCCATTATGCCGCGCCATGAAAAGCCTCGGGTCGGGTAAAGTTAATCTGTTAACAAGGTGTAAGGCAATGTGGGTCCATCCAACCGCGCTGACGTGCAACTGGATGAGCATTGATGATGGGGGCACAACATGAATTTTACGGTCGAGAATGCGGGCACCACGATTGCCTGTCGCGAATATGCCGGCCCAGATGTGTCGCCTGATGCTCCTGCCTTGGTGTGCGTGCACGGCGCTTGTGTCGACGGCACATTTTTCGACGATATCGCTTGTGAGCTCAGCCGCAACTACCGCGTAATTGCCTACGACCGCCGCGGCTGCGGTGGCAGCAGCGATGCGGCAGACGGCAGCTATGATCTTGCCGCTCAGGCCGCCGACCTGCAAGCCGTGATCGAACACGTTGGCGCTCCGACAAATGTGCTTGCGCATAGCGCCGGTACGTTGGTGGCGCTGGAGCTTCTTCGCGCCGAACCCCATCTCGTCGCCCGTGCGATTCTGCATGAGCCGGCTGTGTCGGCCGAAGGCGTCGGCATGGGCGCAGCTCCGGTTTTGCTCGATATGATTGCGGCTGGAAAGGTTTCAAGGGCGCTCCGGCTTTTCTTGGGAGCCCTCGGCGACTTGGACCCCGAAGCTCCCGGGACGACCGAAGCGGAAGCCAAACATGCCCTGCGCAATGGTCGTTGCTTTATGGCTAATGAATACGGAACAAATATGACATATGCTCCCGACTGGGAGCGCGTCCGCGCGTCAAAGGCGGTGTCGGCCGTGTTTTTGGGCGAGCTTTCGGTCGATACACCCCGCGAGGCTGGCACGCGAGCGGCTGCCGAATATCTCGATTGCCCCCTTGTGACGATCCCGGGCGCGCATAACGGTCTGCGCGATCGCCCCGTTACGGCGGCAAACGCCGTTCGCGATGTCTTGGAGCGTTAGCACGCTCGATGACCTGCGGGGAGAGGGGCTGTTAGCGTTTCGTCATTGTTAACGAATGCGCCCATAACCGCGCGCCCGCGGCTCCATTACCGCCGTTTGCCAGGTCATAAAAATGTAACGATAATCGCGCGTTTGCCTTCAGCTGTTAGATGCTACCCTTGTACCAATTGATATGCACCGTTGCCGTGCGTAACGATAGGAAGGGCCCCATATGCTCAATAATCACGAGGTCAATCTAACCGACGAGGAGGCTGCCGCCGAGGTCGCCCGCGTCGCGAAGACCTACCCCGTGGTGCGTTTGTTGTCGGCCGATCAGATTAAGAGCGAGCCTAACTGCTTGCTCGCCGGCGATCGCTGCCCTTGTCTGCGTCAGTCGAGTCTTGAGGCCTTGGCAGGTTCCGATGATGTATCGGAGCAGCTGCTCAATGATGGTACCGAGTACCGCGCTCGCCTGCGCCCTCTGAAGGTCGAGGGCGAGCCTCACGTCCTGCTGATGGTGCGTCCGATCGATGAGCAAGAGGCTGCAGAAGAGGACCTCGTCTACACCGACGTGCTGACGAGTGTGCGCAATCGCCGATATTACGAGGAAAAGCTCCGTAGCGCCCGCATGAATGCCGGCGTTGCGGTGATCGACCTTGATGATTTTAGGGTCTTCAACGATACGTGTGGCCGTCATGCCGGCGACCTTGCGCTCGGTGCTGTGGCGACAGCCATACGCAGCGGAATTCGTTCGACTGACGAGCTTGTGCGCTATGGCTGCGACAAGTTTGTGGTCGTCATGCCCAATATTCCCTCCGATGACTTCGCCCGTCGCCTGCATCAGGTATCCGAAGCCGTTCATTCCACGATTATTCCGGGCCATGAGTACGTGAGCTTGACGGCATGTGTTGGTGGCGTTCGCATTCATGGCGAGACGGTCGATGAGGGCGTTGGCCGTGCTGTCCAGTTACTGAGCCGCGCTAAGGCAAAAGCCGGTACGGTCGTGACCGATGCCGATTCCATCGAGGCCTTCCAAAGCGAAAGGCCTTTGGTGCTTATCGCCGATGACTCCGAGATGAACCGAGCCATTCTCAACGAGATGCTCAAGGACGAGTATTGCATCCTCGAGGCCGACAACGGTCGTACGGCGCTCGACATGGTCGACCGCTATGGCGATGAGTTATCGCTCGTGCTGCTGGACATTGTCATGCCGGGCATAAGTGGCTTTGAGGTGCTGGCCGATCTGTCGCGCCGATCGGGTATCGATAATCTGCCTGTCATCATGATTTCGAGCGAAGATTCCGATGATGCGGTTCTGCGCGCGTACGAGCTGGGCGCCTCGGACTATATCAACCGCCCGTTTGACTCCCGTGTCGTGCGCCGCCGTGTAAGCAACACCATCCGCCTATACGCCAAACAGCGCCGCCTGACGAACCTGCTGTCCCAGCAGTACAACGAGCGCGTCAAGAACAGTCGCATGCTCATCGACATCATGGCCGGCGTTATGGAGCTTCGCAATGGCGAGAGCGGCAGGCACGTTACGAACATCGAGAAGCTGACCGAGCTGCTGCTTGGCTGTCTGGTCCAGCGTAGCGGCACGATCTCCCTCGACAATGAGGAACGCTCTACGATTGCCCTGGCTTCGGCGCTGCACGATATCGGCAAGATGTCGATTGACGATGCAATTCTCAACAAACCCGGGCGCCTTACGCCCGAGGAGTTCGAGATTATGAAGACGCATACCACGATGGGCGCCGACATGTTGCTTGAGCTGGGCCGCCATCACGTCGGCAATGCGCTTATGGAATATGCGTACCAGATTGCGCGTTGGCATCACGAGCGCTGGGACGGCAAGGGCTATCCCGATGGCCTTAAGGGCGACGAGATTCCCATTGCCGCGCAGGTGGTCTCGGTGGCCGACGTGTATGATGCTCTGACGAGCGTGCGTGTGTACAAGGACGCTATTCCGCACAAGGAGGCGATCCAGATGATCCTGGACGGTAAGTGCGGCACCTTTAACCCGCTGTTGCTCGACTGTCTGCTCGAGGTGCAAGACCGTATTGCCGAGACGTTGGCACGCCCCGCCGACGTTGTCGCGTTTCCCACGATTTAGTTTGACCTAAGGAGTTTTAATCCATGATTTCCATGCGTGAGGCGTATGAGAAGATCGGCGCTAATTATGATGACGCGTGCGCTCGGCTGATGGGCGAGGAGATGCTTAGCCGCTTTGCCCTCAAGTTTTTGGATGACGAGAGCATGGACAAGCTGGAGGCCGCCATGGCGGCAGGAGACGCCGAAGGTGCGTTTATGGCAGCGCACACACTCAAGGGCGTGAGCCAGAACCTGGGATTCGATAATCTGTACGAGCCGGCGGTCGTGGTGACCGAAGCACTGCGCGGCGCCGATGCCGTTGACGGCGCTCGCGAGGGAATGCATGCGTTGCAGCAGCAATATGCGGCAACGATGTCGGCTCTGCGCGAGGCGGCTGAATAAGAGCTTGCGAGCCTTGGGCTGCTTGCCGGCCACATATAGGTGAAAGGGCGCCCCGCCGGACCATGTGGCCGGCGGGGCGCCCTTATCTGTTTTGTGGTTCGCGTGCTAGCGGGCCTGCTTGACCTTGGCTGCCGCCTCGACAAACGACTTCCAGAGGTTAAAGTCGGTTTCGAGCGTCTGCCAGGTGTACTCGGGATGCCATTGCACACCCAGGCAGAACGGCTGGCCCTCGACTTCGATGCACTCGGGAACGCCGTCGGTTGCCTTGGCGACCAAACGCGTGCTCTTACCCAGACGATCGACGCAGCAGTGGTGTGCGGAGTTGGTCTGGATCAGCCTGTGCCCGCCAAGTGCGCGCTCCAGCAGCGAGCCCGGCACGACCTCGACGGGATGCACAGGGTCGTTGAGCACGTGGGTATGGCGCCACTGCGTGCGGCCCTCGCGAGCGCCCAGGCTCGGCACGTCCATGCACAGGGTGCCGCCAGTGGCGACATTGAGCAACTGCGTGCCGCGGCAGGTGGTAAAGAGCGGTTTTTTGGCGCGGAGCACCTCGCCGACCAGCTTAAACTCAAAGCTATCGCGGATCTCGCAGCAGAGGGTGGGGTCGTAGGGTCGATCATCGCCCCAACGTTTGGGATTGACATCGGGGCCGCCGGGAATGGCGATGCCGTCGGCGATATCGACGTAATGACGGATGACCTCAATGTCCTCGGTGATGGACATCTGCAGTGGCAGGCCGCCGGCGGCAAGAATGGCATCGACAAAGACACTTGCGATTTCCTCGTTGGGGGAGAGCGTCTCGCTTAAAAACGGCTTTGCCTCTTCCCAACGCGGCGCGACGAGGATGAGTGGGCGGTCGGCGGGGGCGACGTCGACATGTGGGGTGTAGGACGATGAAGTGCGAGTTCCGATCATAGGTGTTGCTTTCGAATCTGAAGGTGACAGGGCGCATGAGAGACGTGGGACAACACTTCCGATGGATTTTGTCCCACGGGGTGGCTGGTTAGTGGCCCTTGATGGAGTTGAGGAAGTCCTGGGCGCGCTTGGTCTGGGGATGGTCGAAGAACTCGTCAGGCGTGCCGGTTTCCACGATCTGGCCGTCGGCCATAAACACGACGCGGTCGGCCACGCGGCGGGCAAAGTTCATCTCGTGCGTAATGACGATCATCGTCATACCCTGCTGGGCCAAGCGCACCATGACCTCGAGCACCTCGTTGATCATTTCGGGATCGAGGGCACTCGTGGGCTCATCGAAGAGCATGGCCTTGGGCTGCATGGCAAGAGAGCGGGCGATGGCCACGCGCTGCTGCTGGCCGCCCGAAAGCTGTGCGGGCACCTTATCGGCCTGTTCGGCAACGCCCACGCGGCTCAACAGATCCATGGCGCGCTCGCGGGCCTCGTCCTTGGAGACGCCCAGCACGTCGACCGGTCCCAGCATGACGTTCTGCAGCACCGTCATATGCGCGAACAGGTTGAACTGCTGAAACACCATGCCCAGCTCGGCGCGCATGCGGGCAAGATCCTTGCCTTCCTGCGGCAGGGGCTCGCCCTCGATGAGAATCTCGCCCGAGTCGACGGTCTCCAAGCGGTTGATGGTGCGGCACATGGTCGACTTGCCCGAGCCCGAGGGGCCGATCACGACGACGACCTCGCCACGGTCGACCGAGAGATTGATGTCGTTGAGGACGTGCAGATCGCCGTAGTGCTTATCGACGTGTCTGAGCTCGATCAGCGGCTGATTGCCGGTGGAAGAGGTGCTCTGTGCCATGGTGCTCGGCTCCTTATGACTCGAAATGGTAAAGCGTTAGCGGATGATGGTCGCGCCGGTCTTGTGCGAAACGTAGACAGCGGCCTTGTTGATCGCGACGTTGATGAGGATGTAGATGACCGCGATAACCAGGTAGACCGACACGAGGGCGTCGTAGTTGGTAATGAGCACGCGGGCATTTTGCATGAGGTCGGGGTAGCTCACCACGTAGGCGACGGTGGTGTCTTTGACTACGACCACGAGCTGCGAAATCAACGACGGAATGATAAAGCGAATCGCCTGCGGCAACACGATTTTAAAGGTGATTTTAGCCTTGGAGAGACCGAGTGCCTGGGCGGCCTCGACCTGACCGCGCGGCACGGCGTTGACGCCGGCACGGAAGATCTCGGCCAGTACGCCGGCCGCAGCGAGCGCGACGGGAAGCGTGAGCATCCAAAACGACGGCAGTGCGATCTTGTACTGGGGCAGCACCAAAAAGAAGAAGTAGATGAACAGAAGGCTCGGCACGCCACGGAAGAAATCGGTGAGCACGCGGCAGACCAGCTGCAGCGGCTTGATGTCGCTCGTGCGGCCGAGCATGAGGGCCAGACCCAGTACCAGCGCGATGGCGCCGGCGGTGAGTGCGACTTTAACGGTGCCCTCAAAACCGGCAAGCAAGAATTTCCAGGTGGTGAGGTGCGTAAAGAAATACCAATAGTGGACCGAAAGCTGACCGGTCACATAAAAGCGCTGCAGCACGAGGACGACGAGCGCAGCCACGGCAACAAGCGAGATAGCGGTGCCGATGCGAATCTTGGCGCGCATCTTGGGGCCGGGAGCCTCGTAGAGCGCATCGCGCATGGTGAGCGCGGAGGTGGAGTGCTTGCTCATCGGAGGATCCTCACCTTCTTATCGATGTAGTTGCCAATGTGGCTCACCACAAAGGCCGTGCCCAGGTAGCCGAGCGCCGAGATAAAGAACGCGGCGACGCCGCCGAGCGAGCGCGTGTTGATGTAGCTCACCACGCCGGTGAGCTCCTGCGGTTTAAGCGGCACCTGACTGCCGAGCGCGGTGGTGAGCATGACGGCGATAAAGAGGTTGGTCATGGGCAGCACGCTCGAGCGCAGCGCCTGCGGAATCACGATCTTGGCGAGGATGCGGTTAAAGCTCATGCCGAGCGAACGTGCGGCTTCTACCTGACCGACGCCGACGGTGTTGATGCCGCTCATAAAGTTCTCGGAGCCAAAGGCTGAGCCCAAAAGGACCGTGGCGACGATAACGCAGGTGCGGTAGGGCAGGACGACCTTGAGCGGTGGCAGTGCGTAGACGACGATGATGAGCAGCGCGATGCCGGGGATGTTACGGAAGACCTGAACATACAGGTCGCCAAAGACGCGCAGCGGCTTGAGCGGTGACACGCGCATCACGGTGACGGCGACGGCCAGCACCATGGCGATGACAAACGACTCAAGTGTCATGCCCCAGGTTGCTAACAGGGCGTCGATATAGTTCTGGCCATAGAGCGACCAGAGTTCGGAGAGACTCATGCGGACCTCCCGCCGGTAAGGAAAGGGGCTCCCGTGTGTACGGAAGCCCCGACAACTCAGTGAGGAAACAGTTTAGCGCAATAAAGCGCATCATGCGTTTCCATATGGTTTCGTTGCGGCCGTTACCAGGCTCGCTGCCTAGGCGCCGATCTCGGGTAGCTCGGGAACATTGGTGTCGCCCGTACGGTCGCCGATGCAGATCTGCCACAGCTCAGTCCAGGTGCCGTCGTCCTCGATCTTCTTAAGGAAGTCGTTGACAAAGGCGACGCCGTCGGAATCGAGCGGCAGACCGATGCCATAGGGCTCCTTGCTGCCGAAGGGCTTGCCGGCGATCTTGTACTTACCGGGCTCGCGGACCAGGGCGCTCTGCTGCATGTTGTTGTCGATGACGTAGGCGTCAACGCGACCCTGCTGGAGTGCCTGGCGGGCCTCCTCGTCGGTCTTGAACTCCTGCTGGCTGGCCTTGGGGGCGAACTCCTCCAGGATGGCGGGGCCGTTGGAGCCGGACTGGACGGCGACATTCTTGTCGGCCAGGTCGTCGACACTCTTGATGTCGTCGTTGTCGGCGAGCACCAGGATAGCCTGCTGGGTGTAGTAGTAGGGGCCGGCAAAGGAGACGAGCTTCTTGCGCTCGTCAGTGATGGTGTAGGTGGCAAAGACAGCGTCGACCTGGCCGTTCTGCAGGACGGACTCGCGCGTGTCCGAGGTCACCTGGGTGATCTCGACCTTGTTCTCGCCCAGAATGTAGTTGGACAGAAGCAGCGCGATACCGGCGTCGAAGCCGCGGGTCTGACCGTCTTTCTCGTTGAGGAGGGAGAAGAGCGTGGAGGTCTGAACGCCACCGATCTTAAAGACGCCGGCGTCCTTGACGGCCGTGGCCCAGGTGCTGGCGGCGATGGCGTCGTCATCGGCCTTGGGGCCGTTGTCGACGAGCTTGTCGAATGCCTTGGCATCGAGCGTGGTGGAAGCCTCGGTATCCTCGGAGCCCTTGGAGGAGCCGGTGGCGGAACCCTTGTCGGTCTCGGCGCTGGTGTCAGAGCAGCCGGCAAGACCAAGGCCGGCGACGGTTGCGAAGGTGGCGGCAACGAAGCCGCGGCGGTCGAGAACGACCTGCTGGGAGAGGTTCTTGCTCATGGTAGAACACCTTTCTCAATAAAATCCCTAGCGGTTGAGTAGAGTTATACCCTATCGCGCTCAAATGGGTCAACACGAAATAACTCAGAAACATACTGACCTTATGGGTTATTCTACCTACCAAAAAGGGACAGGTTTATTTTGGCAGGTTTTATCTGGGCAAACGTTGATTATTACAGCTGAGATAGCGTTTTGCCGACGGCATGATCGCTCGCAGCGGTCGCTATAATGGCGGCAACGCGACACATATATAAGTAAGGAGATCGCGTATGAACGGTTATTCGTTTTTCGCGCCGACAAAGGTGCTGTTTGGCGCGGGCAAGTTGGGCGAACTGGGCGCGCAGAAGCTGCCCGGTACCAAAGCGCTCATCGTTACAACCGGCGGCAACTCGGTCAAGCGCTTTGGATACCTGAGACGCGTGGAGGCCGAGCTCGATCGCGCCGGCGTGGCGCACGAGCTATTCGATCGCATTGAGCCCAACCCTCTGCGCGAGACCGTTAACGCGGGTGGCTGGATGGCGCGTACCCATGGCTGTGATTTTGTGCTGGCACTCGGTGGCGGTTCGGTCATGGACGGCAGTAAGGGGATCTGCGCGGTGGCGGCCAACCCACACGCCGATGCCGAGGGCAACGAATGCCCCGGTGACATTTGGGACTTTGTCAATGGTGGCACTGCGCTCGGCCTGCCCATCCCCAACGATCCGCTGCCGCTTGTTTGCGTGACCACCACGGCGGGTACCGGCTCCGAGGTCGATGCGGGCGGTGTCCTGTCCTGCGAGGACAATGACGAGAAGCTCCGTCTGGGCGATCCGCGTCTGTTCCCAGTGCTTTCAATCGTCGACCCCGAGCTCATGGTGAGCGTCCCGGCGCGTCTGACCGCCTATCAGGGATTCGACGCCCTGTTTCATTGCGTTGAGTGCTATGTGTCGAACACCAACACGCCCATGGGTGACATGGTTTGCCGCGAAGGCATTCGCCGTGCCGCCGCGGCATTGCCTACGTGTGTCAATAAAGGCGATGACCTGGAGGCGCGCTCGAGCCTTGCGTTTGCCAACACACTCGGTGGCTATGCCATGGATGCCTCGGGTACCACGGGCTCGCATGGTCTTGAACATGGCATGAGTGCGCATCATCACGATCTGCCGCACGGCGCCGGCCTCATCATGATTGCCTGTGCCTACCACACGTGGATGATCGATCACGGCGCCGCGCCCGAGCGCTATATCGACATGGCGCGCCTGATGGGCAATGCTGCCGCGGATGATCCGCACGATTTTGTAATTGAGCTCACGCGCCTGATGGAGGCTTGCCATGTGGCCGACCTTGCCATGAGCGAATGGGGGATTGCGGCCGAAGAGCTGCCGGCCATCGCGCATAATGCTCTGACGACCAACGGTGTCCTGTTCAGCCACGACCCCGTGACGCTGACCGAAACCGACGTCGTCGAGATTCTCAAGCAAAGCTACCGCTAACCACCGCAAAGGGGACAGGCGCCTTCGTGGTGGTTTTGACCGATGCGGCGGTATGCCATACTGTTTTGTCTCGATCTATAACAGGTAGACGAGGAAATGGGTTCTTACTGTTACAGATTGAGACAAAGGTTAGGGGCAAAGACGGTTTGTCTCAATCTGTAACAATTGGGCGAGGATTTGTCCTCTAGATGTTACAGATCGAGATAATCGCGCCGCGAAAACAAAAACCTCCGCAGGGGTGCTTTCCTTGCGGAGGTTTTTTACTCGTTGAGTAGCCTTACGGCTTCGGCGGCCATGTTCTCGACCGTCATGCCGTTCTGAGCGAGCAGCTCGTTGGGGTCGTAGCGGTCGGGGAAGCCCTTGGCGATGCCAAAGGTGCGCGTGCGCACGGGCGTGCAGGCCAGGTAGCACGCCACGCGCTCGCCCCAGCCGCCGTCCAAGATGCCGTCCTCGAGGGTGACGACAACGCGATGCTTGGCGGCAAGGCTGTCGAGGAACTCGCGGTCGAGCTCAGTTGCATAGCGCGGGTTGACGAGCGTGGCCTCGATGCCGTACTCGGCAGTCAGACGGTTTGCCACGCGCTCGCCCAGCTCAAAGAAATCGCCGAGCGCGAGCACGGCAACGTCGCGGCCCTGACGCACCACGTTGTAGCGAACGGCGCTGTAGTCAGTGTCCTCGGCAGGCGCCAGATCGGGGCGGCTTACCAAGCCAATGCCCGGTACACGGATCGCTACGGGATGCTCGCGGTGGTCGAGCGACCAACTCAGCATGGACAGGTATTCCTCCATGCAGGCCGGCGCCAAGTAGTGCATGTTGGGAAGTCCGCCCAGCATGGAAATATCAAAGAACGAGAGGTGCGTCTCGGATGTGGTGCCAAAGATTGATGCACCAAACACCAGGATCGTCGCCGGGGCATCGTTGAGGCACAGGTCGTGCCACAGTTCGTCGTAGGCGCGCTGCAAAAACGTACCGTACACGCCAAAGACTGGCTTTGCGCCCGAGCGGGCGAGTGCGGTGGCAAAGGTCACGGCGTGTTCCTCGGCGATGCCCACATCGACGAACTGTTTGCCGGCGGCAGCGCGAAGCTCGGGTGTAAAGCCCATGATGTAGGGCGTGGCGGCCGTGATGCCCACGACCTGCGGATCGCGCTCGATGGCGGCGCTGAGCGCCTCGCCCGTAATGTCGGCATAGGTGCGCGGTGCGGGCTCGCTCGGGTGACCCGGGCAAAGCTTGCGGCCGGTTGCCATATCGAAGGGACCCACGTGGTGCCAGCGCTCGGGGTCGCTCTGGGCCGGCTCAAAGCCCTTGCCCTTGGCGGTGGAGACGTGCAGCACGATGGGGTGATCGATATCGCGCAGTTCCTGCAGCGCGTCGACTAGGGCCAACACATCGTTGCCGGCGTCCAGATAGCGGTAGTCGAGCCCCATCGCGCGGAAAACGTTGCGCTCACAGGTGCCGTTGCTGGCGCGCAGCTCGGCCAGATTGCGATACAGGCCACCGTGGTTCTCGGCGATGGACTGGTCGTTATCGTTGACGATGATGATCAAGTTGCTGTCGAGATCGGCGGCATTGTTAAAGCCCTCAAACGCCAGACCGCCCGAAAGCGAGCCGTCGCCAATGATGGTGATTACGTTGTACGTATCGCCCGCCAGGTCACGAGCGTGCGCCAGGCCGCAGCCCAGGCTCACCGACGTGGAGGTGTGGCCCATGGCAAACAGGTCGTGCTCGGACTCGTCGGGATTGGCAAAGCCAGAAGCCTCACCATAACGCTCCGGATCGATATAAGTGTACGCGCGCCCAGTCAGCGCCTTGTGGGCGTAGGTCTGGTGCGAAACGTCAAAGACAATCTTGTCGATGGGGGAGTTAAACACGCGATGAAGCGCAACCGTAAGCTCAACGACGCCCAGGTTGGGGGCAACGTGCCCGCCGACGGCGGCGGAGCTTTCGAGGATTGCCTGACGGATCTCGCCGCAGAGCAGCGGAAGCTCGGCGCGGTCGAGAGCCTTGACGTCCTCGGGCGTTGTCGTTTGCGTAAGCAGCATCGTTGTGGGTTACTCCATGCGAATCGAGCGCCGGCGCTCCCTCGGCCGGCACAATTGCACAAAACAGTCTCGCACATTTTGGCGTTTGATATGTGACGGCGGCGCGGTAATTCGCCAACTGGTGGGGCAAAACGTTTTGTCCGATGCCATACTGATAAGTTCCATGATGATTTTATTCATTGCGTGCAGGCTGTGGCTTGTCGCCGAGCGCCGCCGGAAGGAGGCCGCATGTCCGATACCGTTCGTGCCGAGAAAATCGCGTGCGAAGTAGACCATGCTGCCCGTCAACTGGCACAGGCGGGCCGTCTGGACCTGACGCGCGAGTTTATCCAACATGGCGATGTGACGGTGTATACGCATGTGACCTCGGTGGCGCGGGCAAGTCTGTCCTTTGCCGAGCGCCTGGGCCGCGTCGGTATCTCCGTCGACCGCTTGTCGCTGCTGCGCGGGGCCCTGCTGCATGATTACTTTCTCTATGACTGGCACGATCCCGACCCAAGCCATCGACTGCATGGCTTTCGTCACCCGTTTTTTGCCCTGGCGCGTGCGGAGGAAGATTTTGAGCTGACGTCGCGCGAGCGGAATATTATCGTGCGCCATATGTTTCCGCTGGTGCCGGTGCCGCCGACGTGTCGTGAGGCTTGGATTGTGTGCCTGGCAGATAAATGGTGCGCGCTGCGTGAGACGGTCGCCGGCTGTCTGCGGCGCAAGGACGAGGCGGACGATGACGTGAGCAGCGAATCGAGCGAAAAGAGGAGAGGGTAGACGGTGGAAACCGCGATTGATATGGCTTTTGGCGGCGCGACGCTTGCCGCCTGCCCACTCTCGGCACTGGTGCTCTCGTTTGCCTTTTACGGGTTTTGCGGCTGGGCGTGGGAGTCGACGGTTTGCGCCATGCTCAATCACGGACGATTTGCCAACAGTGGCTTTTTGCTGGGGCCGTGTTGCCCTATCTATGGTGTGGGCGGCATAGCCTGCTGGTTGCTGTTGCGCGGAATTCCGGATGCCTCGAGCCAGTTTGTCGCTGCAGCGCTCGTATGCAGCGTGATTGAATATAGCGTGGGCCTTCTATTGGAAAAAACAACAGGCGCGCGCTTTTGGGATTACTCGCACCTGCCGTTTAATTTGCATGGACGCGTCTGTCTGTACTGGGCTTGCGCGTTTGGCTTGGGTGCGTTGTGCATTTGCCGTTTAGTGGAGCCGGCATTGCTGGGGCTGCTTGGCCATCTGCCGGTGCTGATTGTGCGGCTGTCCGCCTTTATCGTCGCGGTCGCGATGATGGTCGACGCGGTGTGCTCTTTGGCCAGCTGGCGCCGCCTGTCCGATCAGCTTGAGCGTGTGCGCGCCGACCTTGCCGATCGCATCAATGAGTCGCTTGCCGATGCCTCCGACTCCATGCTCGAACGCATTCCCGATTCGACGATTGACTCGGTGGCGCAGACGCACATCCGTAGCCGTGCCGTTAACGCGTGGCTGGCCGAGCTGGGTGACGCCGCGCTCGATGCTCTGCGCGAGAAGGCTTCGATGCCGACGTTTATCTCGGATGGTGCTCGCGGCCTGGCGCTCGCTGCCCGCCGCGTGGCCGATGCCGCGCCGAGCATGCCGCGTCCGTCGCTCAGTCGTCGCCTTGCCGGCAAGCGCATGAGCCGTCCGGTGCCGAGCGTGTCACTCAGCCGCCGCGACCTGCGCTTCTTTAACGCCTTCCCGCGTCTGCGCATCAATCGCTACGAGGGCGTCATCCGAGCTACCGACCTCCGCGACCGAGCCCGCGAGCTGTTCCGGCGCTAGCCAGAGCGGGGCCAAGCGCGCCCTTCTCGTTTGCACGTTTCCCGTTCGTTTCGCGCCCGTTGCCGCGCCGTTTCCAAGATTGCGGCACCGTTTCCATTCGACAACGCGGCGTTTAACAACGCCGTATCTGGTCTACACCAGTTACCCCTCGGCCGCATTATGGGCGCCGACAACGTTCATGCGACCAAGGGGGAGCGAATGTACGATACGGGATCGACAACGTTTATGCTCATCTGCACCATGCTCGTGTTTTTAATGACACCGGGTCTGGCGTTTTTCTATGGCGGCCTGTCCAGGCGCAAAAATGTCATCAACACCATGCTTATGTGCTTTGGCGCCATTGGCCTGGTTGGTGTGCTGTGGATTGTTGCCGGCTGGTCGCTGGCCTACGGCGGCGACGGTTCCAGCCCGTTTATTGGAGGCCTTGACCAGCTGCTGTGCCTGCCGGTGCTCAACCAAGTGCTACAGGCGGCCGAGGGCAATGCCGCGGACGGTGCCGTCTACCCTCAGATTATCAACATCGCCTTCCAGATGGCATTTGCCATGATTACGGCCGCCATCGTCACGGGCAGCCTGGCCGGTCGCGTTAAGTTTGGTGCCATGACGGCCTTCCTGGGCATTTGGCTGCTCGTGGTCTATGCGCCGCTCGCCCACATGGTTTGGGGCGGCGATGGCTCCTTGATCGGCGACATTATCGGCGCGCTCGACTTTGCCGGTGGCGACGTGGTGCACATCTCGTCCGGTCTTACGGGCCTGATTCTCTGCTTAATGCTCGGCCGTCGTCGCGGCTTTGGCATGGTGAGCTATCGTCCGCATAACGTACCGTTTGTGGCGCTGGGCGCCGGCCTGCTTTGGTTTGGCTGGTTTGGCTTTAACGGCGGCAGCGAGTTTAAGGCCGACGCCGTGGCGGCACTCGCCATCCTCAACACCGTGACGGCCAGCGCGGCAGGCATGGTCTCGTGGCTTGCCGTCGAGCGCGTGCACACTGGTCGTCCCACACTGGTGGGCGCCAGCACCGGTCTGGTCGCGGGCCTCGTGGTGGTCACGCCGGGCGCGGGCTTTGTCGAGCCGTGGGCGGCGCTGGTCATGGGCTTGATCGTATCGCCCGTCTGCTACCTGGCCATCAGCCATCTTAAGACCAAGTTTGGCTACGACGACGCGCTCGACGCGTTTGGCTGCCACGGCATTGGCGGCATCTTGGGTGGCGTGCTCACAGGCCTGTTCTGCGTGCCGGAGCTCTCGTGGACCGGTAAGGGTGGCCTGTTCTACACGGGCGACATGTCGCTGCTCGTCTCGCAGATTCTGGGCATTGTGGTGACGGTCGTCATCGTGATGGTGCTCGACTTGGTGATCGCTGCGGTGGTCAAGGCGCTGTTCCACGGCAGCCTGCGCGTGGACGAAGCTGACGAGGCGCTGGGCTTGGATGCGAGTCAACACGGCGAGAGCGCCTATCCTTCTTTCTCCGGACTCGATTAGCAGCTTCCCCAAGCACCGCACCTTGCCGTTCAATCGTCGCTCACGTACTTAAGTACGCTTCGCTCCTCTTTCACGGCAATCTGCGGCACTTGGGAAACCTGCTAAGACCAGTCAGTTGAACTTATTGATCTCTGAGGTTGGTTTGCGGCACCTGGAAAACCCGTGCCATGTGAAGGACAATTCATTTCTTTTATTGAAGAGAGGAATTCACTATGAAGAAAATTACGGCTATCGTGCGCCAGGAGAAGCTTGAGGTTCTTAAAGACGCGCTGTTTGCTGCCGATGTTCGCGGTATGACTATCAACCAGGTGCAGGGCTGCGGCTCACAGCATGGCTGGAAGGAATACGTGCGCGGCAACGAACTGCTCGTCAATACCATCCCCAAGGTGCAGTTCACCCTCATCTGCGCTGATGAGCACGTTGACGGAATTGTCGACATCATCTGCAATGCCGCCCGCACCGGTGCCGTCGGCGACGGCAAGATTTGGGTCGAGCCGGTCGAAGAAGTCATCCGCATTCGCACCGGCGAACACGGCCCGGCCGCGGTGTAGAATCGACCGTCTGCCATCCGCAACGTTAAAATGCTGCAATGAGGCACAAGACTTGCGTTGCGGATGGGCGGATTATGGGTCGCAATAAATATCCCGAGGAGACGGTCGCGAAGATTCTCGACGCGGCACTGGAGCTATTCTGCGCACATGGTTATGAGGGGACGAGTATTCAAGATATCGTTGACCGTCTCGACGGCATGACCAAGGGCGCTGTCTATCATCACTTCAAGAGCAAAGAAGAGATTTTCAACGCCGCGTTTGATCGGGCGATGACTCCGATTGTTGAGCACCGCCGCTCGATGCTTGGCGTCGGTAATATGACCGGAGCCCAAAAGCTCAGGCGGCTGTACGCGCCCGAGTCCGTCGTTCCGCAAATTGAACTATGGGCACGCATACATCCTGCGGCAGATCCGGTAAAAAGCTCGCGTCTACTGGCGATGCAGTACCAGGGCTCGTTTAACGAGTCTGCCGATGGCTATCTTTTGCCGGTGATCGAGGAGGGCATCGCCGACGGCTCCATTGCGTGCGAATGCCCGCGCGAAGCGGCGGAGGCCGTATCGTTGTTGGCGAATCTTTGGCTGCTGCCATTGTTCCGTCCGCTCGAGCCCAAGGAGCGAATGCTCGCTCGCGCACAATGTTTGGCGCAGATGGCGGCCGCGGTGGGGCTCGATTTGGGTAATGAAGTGCTTCAGACAACGGCGCAGATTTGGGACGTATGGGACCGCGCCGGGTGGTAATATAGATACCAACGGTATGTAATAGATTTGAGAGGGCAGCTCCGGTTGCCCTTTTCAAGTCGATAAATACATACTAGCGGTATGTATGGGGGGGGCGGACTTATGGCTGGGCTGAGAGACGTCGGCGTCTCGTTGAAATCAAAAACAGTGCGGTCAATCAGGCTCGCGGAACTTCTGGTTGCGCAGCTGTGCACGTATTCGATGCTGTCGGCGCTGTGTTTTGCGTATCCACTTTACTTGTTCGATTGCAGTGGATCGTCAACGTTATATGGCGTCGTCGTGGCGACGGCGTTCATACCCGGCGTACTCGCAACTCCGGTTGGCGGAATCTTGGCGGATAGGGGAAGACATCGCGAGGTCCTCGTGGCCCTTGGCATTGCTCTGATGACTGCATCGCTGCTGTCTATCCCCATGAAGCGCTCGTTGCCTCTTGCGGTCGTCGTAGTAGCGATACTTTGTGTTCAATATGGTGTTCAATCGCTGCTGAAGCCAATGCTCCAAATTGAGACGGTGCGTATGGCGAGTGAAGAGAAGGTTGAGCGGGCCACTGCATTGGTTTCGCAGATGACCATGGTGAGCAATATCTTGGGCCCTGTGGTCGGGACGGCAGTCTATGGGTGCTTTGGCATCGATACTCTTTGCACAACCGCGTCAGTGGCGTTTGCGATTTCAGCCCTCTTGTTTGGGGTCGCACTCAAGCAAAATGCCTCATCTGAAACGATGGGAGACGGCGCGACTCGCACGACATGCCGAAACGATTTTCGGGAGTCGATTCGGTATCTGTTGCAAAATGCATCATTGGTCGCTGTGATTTTGCTTGCGGCCGTTTTGAACCTTGCGTTGGTTGGGCTAACGATTGGCGCTCCCATTATTGTTACAAAGCATCTCGGCATGCAATCGTCCTGCGTTGGGATAGTTGAGGTTGCTATGGGCTTGGGTGGTCTTGCCGGCAGTGGCTTGGTCGGCATTTGGCCGCATCGCTTTTCTTTCAATGACATATGTCGATATGTTGCGATGATCTGTTTTGGAGTCGCATCGATTATTGTCGCGCAACTGTTCGGCGCAGATGCATGCGTGTTCACCGTGTTTGCGGTTGGTTCGGCATGGGTCATGGTGTGGGCAAGCATTGCGTCGGTTGAAATCATCGCGTTTGTTCAGCGGGCAGCGCCGACTGAGCTCTGCGGAAAAGTGCTTTCGGTCGTTTACATGGTCCTTTCCTGCGCAATACCTATCGGCCAATTGACATACGGGGTTGCATATGATCGATGGGCACCGGCGATTGTATTCGCAGGCATGTTGGCGGTGCTGACGTTGACGACGGCGCTGTTTTATCGGCTGAAAAGTCGCTCGTAACGATTGATTTAACGCGCTGGGGCACTGTGGCTTTGCGGGAGCGAATGTCCCGGCGCGTTGGAGCGCCCTTGCATGGGCACGCTCGTTCTCGTCTACAATATCGTGCAGACGAAGGAGAGGCACGCCCATGATCAAGATGTTTGCGAGTGACTTAGACGGAACGCTGCTGAACGCCCTGCATGAGGCGGATGGGACCATCCGTCGTGCCATTCGTGAGCTGACCGAGGCTGGTCTGCATGTGGTTCCCGCGACCGGGCGCTCGACGTTGCCAATCGGCGAGCATGGCTTCACGGGGCTGGCGCTCGATGCCTGCTGCTCTAACGGCTCCATCGTGCGCGACAGCCATGGCGAGGTGCTCAAAACCTGGACCATCGACCCACAAGTTACCGAGGAGCTGCTCAAGGAGTTTCCGGATATCTGTTTTGACTGTTCCACGCCCGATGGCATGTACTCGAGCGGTTCGTTCGAGATGCATCAGGCGGGCTTTAAAAAGGACAGTCCTATCAAGCGCATCGTGATGCGCGGCATGCGTGCACGTGGCGGCTATCACGAGGAACAGTATTTCGACCAGTCGATCGGTGACATCCTGCGCCACGATGTGTGCAAGATCAACTGCCGTGTGATCTCGTCCGAGCTGGAGCGCGACCTTAAGGCGTACCTTGCCGAGCGCTCGGACCGCGTGGTCAACGCGCCGTTTGACCCGGTGATGTTCGAGATCACGGATGTGGCATGCAACAAGGGCGAGAGCGTGGTCTGGCTGGCGGGCTACTACGGCATTGCCGAGGACGAGGTCGCGGTCTACGGCGACGGCGGCAATGACATTGTCATGCTCAAACGCTTCCGCCACAGCTACGCGACCAAAAACGCAAGCGATGCAGCTAAGGCCGCCGCGAGCGCGACCATCGGCAGCTGCATGGTCCATGCTGTCCCCAAACACATGCTTGCCACCATGTACAAGCAAAACTCCCGCACCGTCATCGAATAATGTGACAAAGGGACAGCCCCTTTGCCACAATCTAAATATTGCCTTTACGTGTTGATGCACACGGTGTGCAATAATACTCGCACTGTGCAATAGCGCACAGGCTGAGTAACAAGGAGGACGCTTGTCCCAGCTCGAGAAATGCGATCGCCGGTCCCTTCGCTCGCAGCGTGCCCTTCGCCAGGCACTTGCCAGCGAGCTTGCCGAAAGCGGCGACCTTTCGCGCATTAATGTCGCGTCGCTCACCGAGCGCGCTGGCCTTACGCGCCGCACGTTCTATTCGCACTACCGCGATATCCCTGACTTTATCAATCAAATCGAGGACGGCTTGCTGACCGAGATCCGTGAGCGCATTGAGCTCATCACCGCAGCTCAGCTGCCTGATCTCTATCACAATATCGATGAGCTCGAGCCGGCGCCCGGTTCGGTTGAGCTGCTGCGTTATCTTGCGGCCAACCGCGACTTAATCGGTGCGCTGCTGGGTCCGGGCGGCGACCAGGCCTTCATTAAAAGGATCATCGACACCGCGCGTGAGGCTGTAGTGCCGCGTGCGCAGACGGGCATTTTGGGCCTGGCGCTGGGCACGTTCTTTGACTACTACGTCACCTACGTCGTGAGCGCCGAGGTCGGCATGATTCAGCGCTGGTTTGAGCGTGGGCTCACCGAATCGCCCGAGGCCATGGCGCGCATTATGACTGTGCTCGCTTTTGTGCGCCCCGGTGACCTGTATGGCCAACCCATCGATATCAACGTGCCGGAATACGGCATGAAGCTATTGAACTTGCAGCTCGAGGACGCGGCCGACACCGCCGCAACCGTCGAGTCCAACAACTAAGAGGAGAGACAATGAGCAAACTCGTCGAGGGCATCAAGGATCGTATGGTTGCTGCCGCACGCGAGGCTGCGCCCGCCGTGGTGGACGCCGCGCAGAAGGCCGCGACCGCGGCAGCCGAGAAAGTTGCCGAGGCAGTTGCCGATGCCAAGAACGCGGCAGGGGAGACGTCCATCGCTAGCGAGCCCGCTACCGCCGCTGAGTCCGTAGCCGCCGCCCACGCCCCCGAAGGCGCGATCTTCAACCCCGAGAACGCTCGTGGCAACCTGCACCTGGGCATCGACGTGGGCTCCACTACCGTTAAGCTCGCCGTGCTCAACGACGACAACCAGATCGTCTACGCCAAGTACCAGCGCCACCACACCGACGTCCGTGCCTGCGCCCGCGACCTGTTCGAGGGTGCTGCGACCGTGCTGCCGACGGCCCAAATGACCTGCGCCATTACCGGCTCGGGCGGTCTGCTGCTGTCCCAGTGGCTCGAGCTGGAGTTTGTCCAGGAGGTCATCGCCAGTAAGCGTGCCGTCGAGACCCTCATCCCGGCCACCGACGTCGCCATCGAGCTGGGCGGCGAGGACGCCAAGATCATCTACTTCGATAACGGCATCGAGCAGCGCATGAACGGTACCTGCGCCGGCGGTACGGGCGCGTTCATCGACCAGATGGCAACCCTGCTGCACACCGACGCCAGCGGCCTTAACGAACTCGCGGCCAACGCCACCACCATCTATCCCATCGCCAGCCGCTGCGGCGTTTTTGCCAAGACCGACGTCCAGCCGCTGCTCAACGAAGGTGCCCGCCCCGAGGACGTGGCTGCCTCCATCTTTCAGGCTGTCGTGACCCAGACCATCTCGGGCCTGGCATGCGGCCGTCCCATCCGCGGCAACGTCGCCTTCCTGGGCGGCCCGCTGCAGTACCTCTCCGAGCTGCGCCACCGCTTCTACCTCACGCTCAACCTGGACGAGGAGCACCGTATCGTGCCCCAAAACGCTCACCTGTTTGTGGCGAGCGGCGCCGCCATGGCGCACGAGTCCAACAAGCTCAGCACGTTCCCGCAGCTCATCGAGGCTATCGACAGCCTGGGTGACACGCAGGGTGCCGAGGTCGAGCGTCTGGATCCGCTCTTTGCCACCGACGAGGACTTTGCCGAGTTCAAGACCCGCCACGACCAGGAAGTCGTCCCCAAGGGCAAACTCGACGGCTACACCGGCCGCGTGTTCATCGGCATCGACGCCGGCTCCACCACCATGAAGGCCGCGCTCGTGGGCGAGGACGGCCAGCTGTTGCACACCTGGTACGGTAACAACAACGGCGACATCCTGGGCACGGCCAAGGTCATCATGGCCGATTTCTACAACCACATCCCCGCCGGTTGCACCATCGGCCACGTGACCACTACGGGCTACGGCGAGGCGCTGCTCATCGAGGCCCTTAAGGCCGACTCCGGCGAGATCGAGACCGTCGCGCACCTGCGCGGCGCCAAGGCGTTCCTGCCCGGCGTCGAGTTCATTCTGGACATCGGCGGCCAGGACATGAAGTGCCTGCGCGTCAAGGACGGCGTTATCGAGCACATCATGCTCAACGAGGCCTGCTCGTCGGGTTGCGGTAGCTTTATCGAGAGCTTCGCCGTGTCTATGAACATGGACGTGCGCGCGTTCGCCGATGCCGCCATCCATGCTAAGGCTCCCGTCGACCTGGGCAGCCGCTGCACGGTCTTTATGAACTCGCGCGTTAAGCAGGCGCAAAAGGAAGGCGCCACGGTGGGCGACATCGCGGCCGGCCTGTCCTATTCCGTCATCAAGAATGCCCTGTTCAAGGTCATTAAGCTGCGCGACCCCAAGGAGATCGGCAACCAGGTGATCGTCCAGGGCGGCACCTTTATGTCCGATGCCACACTGCGCGCGTTTGAGCAGCTCACGGGCGTTCACGCCGTGCGTCCCGACATCGCCGGCTGCATGGGCGCTTACGGTGCGGCCCTGCTCGCCCGCGATCGCGCCGGCGCTGACGGCACCTCGACCATCCTTTCGGCCGAGGACATCGCGCACCTCACCGTGACGCAAAAGCATGTCCGCTGCGGTCGTTGCTCCAACAACTGCCAGCTTACCGTCAACGACTTTGGCGGCGGCAGGCGCTTCATTACCGGTAACCGCTGCGAGAAGGGCGCCGGCCATAAAAAGCAGAAGACCGAGGCCCCCAACCTTTTCAAAAAGAAAAACGAGCTGCTCTTTAACCGCGAGGTCCTGAGTCCCGACGACGCCCCGCGCGGCACCGTCGGCATCCCCCGCGCACTCAACATGTACGAGAACTACCCCTTCTGGCACGCGTTCTTTACGCGCCTGGGCTTTAGCGTGCAGCTGTCCGACCAGTCGAGCAAGAAGACCTACCAGGCGGGCATCGAGTCCATGCCGTCCGAGAGCGTGTGCTACCCGGCAAAAATGAGCCACGGCCACGTGATGAACCTCATCGACCGCGATGTCGACTTTATTTGGATGCCGTGCGTGCGCTGGGAGCGCAAGGAGGATCCGACGGCCGGCAACTGCTATAACTGCCCCATCGTCATGAGCTACCCCACGGCGCTGGCGCTCAATATCGACGAGATTCGCGAGCAGAACATCGAGTTCCTGTACCCGTTTGTGCCCTATCACGACAAGACCGAGCTCAAGCGCCGTCTGTACCAGGTACTCGCCGTCGACCGTGTGGCCGATGCTGAGGCCGGTCGCGGTCGCGTGCGCGGTCCCAAGATCACGCGCTCCGAGGTCGATGCCGCCGTCAACGCTGCTTTTGAGGCCGATGCGCGTTTCCACGAGGACATCCAGACCATGGGCGAGGAGGCTCTCAAGTGGGTCGAGGACCACGGCGGCCACGGCATCGTACTCGCCGGTCGTCCCTACCATAACGACCCCGAGATCAACCACGCCCTGCCCGAGCTTATCTCGAGCTTTGGCTTTGCGGTCTTTACCGAGGATTCGCTTGCGCATCTGGTAAAGCCCGAGCGTCCGATTCGCGTCGTCGATCAGTGGATGTACCACAGCCGTCTGTACGCCGTCGCCCGTTTTGTGACGATGCGCAACGACCTGGACCTGATTCAGCTCAACTCCTTCGGCTGCGGCTTGGACGCCCTGACCACCGACCAGGTGCAGGAGATTCTGGAGGCCAGCGGCAAGATCTACACCGTGCTCAAGATCGACGAGGTATCCAACCTGGGTGCCGCGCGCATCCGCATCCGCTCGCTCATGGCAGCGCTCAAGGACCAGGAGGCCGAGCGCCTGGCCGATGCCACGGCCGCGGGCGAGGCCTACGAGCAAGGCGACGCCGCGCCGGTGGCGCCTTCCACGGATGCCCCTGCGTTCGCGAGCCGTAAGTACACGTTCGAGGCTCAGCGCGAGAGTGCTTCGACCGCGTGGCCCAAGGTGCCCTTTACCGAGCAGATGCGCGAGGAGGGCTACACCATCCTGTGCCCGCAGATGGCGCCGATTCACTTTGACCTGGTCAAAGAGGTGTTCCGCGGTGCCGGCTACAACTTGGAGCTGCTGCCCTCGACCGACCACGATGCCGTCGAGGCTGGCCTGCGCTACGTGAACAATGACATTTGCTATCCGTCGATCCTGGTGACGGGCCAGATTATGGAGGCCATCGAGAGCGGTCGGTACGACCTGTCCAAGACGGCCGTGGTTATCAGCCAGACCGGCGGCGGCTGCCGTGCCACCAACTACATCGCACTCATCCGCAAGGCCCTGCGCGAGAGCGGCCACCCCGAGATCCCGGTGATCTCGCTTTCGGCCGTGGCGCTCGGTGAGGACAACCCCGGCTTTAAGATTACGCCGGCACTGCTTAAGCAGGCAGTCTACGCAGTGCTCTTTGGTGACGTCATGATGCAGATGCTCTATCGTTGCCGCCCGTACGAGGCCACGCCCGGTGCCGCCAACGCACTCTACGAGGAGTACATGGCGCGCGCCCGCAAGTTGGCGCCCAAGTTCAACCGCCACAACTACACCAAGCTGTGCCGCGAGGCCATCCGCGCGTTCGACACCATGCCGCTTGCGGGCGAGGGCACCAAGCCGCGCGTGGGCGTGGTCGGCGAGATCCTTGTCAAGTTCCATCCCACGGCCAACAACCACGTGGTCGACGTTATCGAGCGCGAGGGCTGCGAGGCCGTGGTGCCGGGCCTGCTCGACTTCTTCCTGTACTCCATGAGCAACGCCGAGCTGCAGAAGGACGAGCTGGGAAGCTCTGCCACTACGCGCGCTGGTATGCAGGCGCTCATCAAGCTCGTGGACTGGATGCGCACGCCGGTGGAGGAGATGCTCGAGAAGTCCCGCCGCTTTGAGGCACCCGAGCGCATCGGCACCATGGCCGACAAGGCCCGTACGGTGCTTTCGGTGTGCAACAACATGGGCGAGGGGTGGCTGCTCACGGCCGAGATGCTCGACCTGATCGATCACGGTGCGCCCAACATCATCTGCACGCAGCCCTTCGCGTGCCTGCCCAACCACGTGGTGGGCAAGGCCGTGATTAAGGAGCTGCGCCGTCAACATCCCGAGAGCAACATCGTTGCGGTGGACTACGACCCCGGTGCGTCCGAGGTCAACCAGCTCAACCGCATTAAGCTCATGATTAGCGTGGCCAAGGAGAACATGCGCGCCGGTAAGGGCTTTAAGCTTGAGAAGGTCGCGCCGCTCGCGATGGACGAGGTCACCGGCCAGATGCGTGCCCACGATGGCTGCGTGAGCTGCGGCTCGGTCGACGAGAGTGCCGTGGCGTCGGTCGCTGAGCGCCTGGGACGCGGCATTAAGAAGTAGTCGGCCTACTTCGAGCCGGATATGAGACGAACGGGTGGTAGCCGTACCGGCTACCACCCGTTTTTGCTGTACATATGTTGCGCAAATGACCTTGCTACAGCCTTCCGTGGGCTTGTCCGATTTTTGGGCCGGCTCGGGCTTTGAAGACAAGTTGCTGCAGGCCCAAGGCGATTTTTCGCTCAACGCAGGCCAGCACAGTGTGACCTATCTGCCAAACGACGAGACGACCGCTACGGTCTGGCCATCGCCACCTGCGAGATGGAAGCCGAAAAGTACATCTACCGCGTGTACAAGTACGAGCTGTAGGGCCGCGCTCAGGTTTGACCAATGGAGTATGAAAACACGCCGTTCGCCGATGCCCCCTCCGCGAGTGGCGGCCATATGGTTTGATGTCAGAAACATATAGTTGTCGCCAGCCTGCTGGCGACGTTCCCCCTGATATCGGAGGTTCCAGGTATGTTTCACGCTCCGTTAAGCAACTATCGGCTGGGCTAACATGGGTCGCCGTGCCATTTCGATAGCCCTTGCAGTGGTCTGCCTAGCTGTGCTCTTGGGCGCTACAGGGCTGTTTGCTATAAGCCGAGAAACGTCCTATATGCAGGAATGCGCTTCCGAAGGGTTTGCCATTGACGGTTACTATCGGGACGACAAGACGAGTCTGGAAACCCTGGCCTTTCTTGAAGAGGATAACCATCGGTGGCAACTGGTCGACAAAGACGGCAGCTGCGTTGGCGGGCAGTTTAAGCGTACGGATGACCCCAACATCCTGATAATAAAGAAGGAAAACGGCGAAGAATTCGGCACGGTTCACGTTGCGTATATATCGCGCCGACGCAATCAGGGGCAGATTTACCTAATTAGAAATACTGAGGTGACCCGATTTTATCTTGTGAGCACCGATCCGGCGTTTACGGTGGAGTCTGGCGATGTCGATCCGGACAGTTGATTCACGGCAATAAAACAGCGAGCGGGGCTCGGGTGTGAACTGCACCCCGCAATTTGCTCGTGTCCGTATCGCGTCTGCGCCTCGTCGTAACTTGCGTCCGTGCGAGCATTCATCCCGCGCCGGCATCACTTCACATCGAACTCCACGCGATCGAGCTCGGGCACATTGAGGTCGATGAGTTTGCGGGCGACACGGCGGTCGTGCGCCCCAAGCGCCTCGCCTGTCGTCACATGGGCGACAATCTCGCGCTCGACGATGCCTTCTTCGTCCCCTTCGGTGGCCGAGGTCTCGACGGCGACGGTGTAATCCTTAAAGCCCGGCAGCACCGCGGCAAGCTCGCGTGTGGTCTCGGTGACGCCGTAGCCGTCCTGCACGCCGGCCTGCGCCGAGCCAATGGAACCCGCGGTCATAACGATGCAGGGGATGGCAAAGATCACCGTGCCCACAATAATGCGGCGGCGCACTTTGCGTGACAGCTCGTTGACCTCAGCGTTTTCCTCGGCGGTCACAATGCCGTCGCCGTTGAGGTCGCGCTTGAGCGGCACACGCAAAAGAAGCAGCACGGCTTCGGCGGCCAGTGCGATAAAGACCACGTTGATGCCAAACTCGTAGAGCGCCGAGAGAAACAGCGACCCGCTTGCGATGGCGATGCCATAGCCCGCCGCGCACAGGGGCGGCATGAGCGCGGTCGCCACGGCCACGCCGGCGATGAGCGTGGCGGGTTCCTGGTCGCGCGAGTTGCCCAGGCCACCCGCAAAGCCGCCCGCGAGCGCGACGGCAAGGTCCCATATGGTGGGTGTCGAGTTGTCGATGATGGCCGCCGTGGTGGTGCCAAGGGGCGAGAGCTTAAAGTACAGCGTGGACGTGACCAGGCAAAAGACCATCTGCAGTGCGAGGCTGGCAATGGCCTCGACGGTGATCTCGCGGTCGAGCGTTGCAATACCGTATGCCATGGCAAGGACCGAGCCCATAAGCGGGCAGATGAGCATGGCGCCCACGATGGCAATGTCCGAATCGATATCGAGGCCGATGCTTGCGATGAGCATGGCGATGATGAGGATACACAGGTGAGAGCCAGTCAGACGCGCCCCGTTTACAAAACGCTTGCGGATTACGTGGTAGGACGCGCGACCCTCGCGAATGTTGAATGCGCGCTTTAGGAAGCGGGTGGCGTTCTCCATGGCCTCGCTATGAGCAGGGCGGATGCCGTGGCGCCGGTGATGGCGTTCGCGTAGTCGCTTGATCTGTTGTTTGTCGAGTTCCATGTCCACCTCGTTCCAGCGCGGTCCGCGCAACGCGCCCGTTGTCCTAACTCTACACCGTGGCGGGCGGGGTGTCTGTTGGATGCGGAATCCGATAGGGCGGATGACGCGGGAGCAAATGCAAATCACAGGCTCAATTCCATCCCGCGAGAATATGATGCACCAGCTCCTTCAAATGTGACGAAACTGTGAAGCACGAGAGCGTGAATTTCAAAAAATACGCTGGTCGCCAATGTTGCGCAACAGAATTCAAAAATCGACAGCTACCGTTTGATACGTATGGATACATCCGTGTCAAAGGGAGAAAGCCATGGCAAACTACAGTCCACAACACTTTGAGCCTCGGGCCAAGACTGTCAACGTCAAGGGCGTTGCCAACCGCGCCGTCGCAACCGTTTTGACGGCGGGCCTCATCGCTCAGCCGCTCATATCGCCGCACCGTCAACCGATAACGGCGATTCTGTTCAGGGGGGGGGTAGTTCTGTAGAGAACACCGTTGCCGCCGGTAACCAAGTGGTCGTAAAGACGGCTGCCCAGCTGGCCGAGGAGTCGGCAAAGCAGCTCAAGGACGCTCAGGCCGCCTACGATGCCGCCCAGAAGAACGCCGATGCGGCGGGCCAGTCTCAAAAGCAGGCGCAGCAGCAAAAGAATCAGGCCTCGCAGGCTGTGAGCGACAACGAAATCGAGCAGAACGCAGCAGAAGTCGCCGCGCTCCAGGAGAAGATTGACGAGCTCAAAGCCGCCGTCGAAAAGACCGAGCAGCAGCAGAAGAAGCTGGGCGACCTGAACGATCAGCTCGATCAAGCCAACAAGAGTGTCGAGGATAAGACCCAGGCGCTCAAGGACGCCAAGGCAAAGCAGGATGAGGCCAAGAAGGCCCTCGACGATGCCCAGGCCAAGCTCGAGGCCATGGATATGGACGAGTACGAGGCCGCCAAGAAGGCCGTCGAGGACGCGCAGACAAAGCTCGATGACGCCAATAAGGCCGTTGCTACTGCACAGGCCAATCTGGACCAGGCCAAGGCTGCCGAGGCTAGCGCCCAGCAGGAAAAGAAGGACACTGAGGTCGCTCTGACGACTGCCCAGGCCAAGAAGCAGGAGACTGCCGCTGCGCTCGCAGCCGCAACCACCGCGCGCGATAACGCCCAGCAGAAGTTCAACCAGGCGCAGGCCGCGCTCGATGCTGCCGTCTCGGGTACGGGTGTTGACCTGAGTGCGCTTGAGGCCGCCAAGAAAGCTGCTGCTGGTGAGCTCAAGACCGCGCAGGCGGAGCTCAATGCCGCGACGGATGCCGACGCCACCGCACAGACAAATCTGCAGGCCGCCCAGGCTGCCGTCGCTGCCGCGCAGGAGAAGGCCAACGCCGCCAACGCTGCCGTGGCATCTGCCCAGTCTGCATACGATGCGGCAAACAAGGAGTACAAGGACGCGGCCAGTAAGCGTGACGCCGCGAAGACGGCATACGAGCAGGCCCAGCAGACCGAGGCCGACAAGAAGGCTGAGTACGACCGACTCGTCGAGATTCGTCAGCAGAAGAGCAACGAGTTCGATCAGGCTCGTGCTGAAGTAACCGACGCGCACAATGCATACGACGCCGCAAACGCCGAGGTCGAGAAGCTTAACCAGCAGATTGCAGACCTAAAGTCCAACATGACCGTTGACCAGGAAGTCATCAGTCAGGGTATGTTCGGCTTCATGAACTACATCATCGGCGGCAGCCAGTTCACAGCCACGCAGAAAAAGAACGCCCAGGACGCCGTATCGATGCTGACCGGCGCCGCTGACAAGGCCGAATGGTATGACAAGTACGTCGATCAGGACATGTCCCGCGACACCAACCCGCTCTCCTTGGAGCAGATGCGCAACGCCCTGACATATCTCGACACCCAGAACAACCTCCGCAAGGCGAACGGCCAGTCGGCGCTCAGCGTCAGCCTCCGCATGACTGTGGCGGCAGCCCTTAATACATCATATTCATCGAACATCTGGGGACACTCGAACTGCTATTTCGACAACGGGGAGAATCTTGCCGGCGGAGGCGGCGCATATACCGGCGGCGAGACCGAGGATACACTCGGTTGGCCCTACACCGGCCTCTACACACAGGAGAAGGAGGCATTCGATAAGTACGTCGCGCAGTATGGCGACGAACTCGGCAGCCACCGATATGATTCCTATTACATCTACCAGAACTACAACAGCATCTATCACGAGTGCGGGCACTATCTCAACATCATCGATTCAGCCACGGAAGCCATCGGTATCGCGACCGGTAGCGGTAAGAACACCGATTCCGAGGTAACCATCTTCGATTACAGCGCTGATAGCACTCAGGCTGATTTCACTGTCCCCGAGTTCAAGAAGCTCCTCAACGACTACATCGATTCCGCCTACAATGCAGGCGGCACGCAGGAGCAGAAGGAGCAGCTGAAGCAGCTTCAGAGCAAGCTGGCAGATGCGCAGAAGAACTTCGGGACTGCTGGAACGGCTTATTCTAACGCATTGGATAAGCAAGAAAGCGCGCGCGACGCCTATACCGCGGCCGACACGAACGTGAACACCGCCAAGGGTGAGTACGAGAAGGCCAAGTCCGGCACCGCCGCCGCTAAGACGGCATACGACGCAGCGAAGGATGCGCTCGGCGGAATCGACATCGAGTCCCTCAAGCAGAACCTCGATGCCGCCAAGGCCGAGGCCGCTACTGCCCAGGCGGCTCTCGATAAGGCAAACGCCACGCTTGCTGACAGCAAGACGAAGGCAGCCGAGGCCGCTGCTCACAAGGCGAAGGCTCGCAGCGCCCACGATGCCGCCAAGGCAAAGTCCGAACAGGCCAATGAGGCGTATGACAACGCCACGGCTTCGGTCAAGGACCTTGCTGCCAAGCGCGATGCCGCCCAGGCGGACCTTGCGAATAAGCAGGGCTCGCTTGACGAGGCAAAGAAGGCCGACGATGCCGCCCAGGCTGGTGTAGACAAGGCCCAGGCCGCAGATGTCCAGGCCGCGACTGCTCTTTTGGACGCCAAGCAGGCGGTTGCCGCCAAGGCGCAGGCTGTGTCCGATGCGCAGGCCAAGGCCAAGGCTGCTGAGGGTGAGCTGGCTACCGCGAACAAGGCCTTCGAGCGCTTTGCCGGCGCCCAGAAGGCGGTCGACGACGCCAAGGCCGCCTATGACGCTGCCGTGGCCAGTGTCGCCGATGCCCAGAAGCAGCTCGAGGCCGCCAACGAAGCCGTCGTCGATGCGAACCTCGATATCTTCAAGGCCAAGGCAGAGCTTGCCAACGACGAGGCACTCAAGGCCGATCTTGAGGCTGTCGATCACAAGGCATCCCTTGCCGCGGGCACGACGGGCAACGAGAAGCTGGTCAAGCTGAACGCTGCCTACGCTCGCTATAAGGCTGCCGTCGATGCCGCCGCTGGTCTCAAGGCTGCCCTGAGCGATGCCGATGCCAAGCTGTCCGACGCCAACGACGCCTATGCCGCCGCGCTTGCCGAGCTTGACGATGCCAAGGATGCCCTGGCTGCCGCGCAGGCCGAGTACGACAAGTATCATCCCAAGGCCGAGCCGCAGGCCAAGCCTCAGGTTGCGCAGGCTGCTGCAAAGGCTCCTGTCGCCAAGAAGAAGGCTGCGAACGCTGCGCTCGCCCAGACTGGCGACAATTCCGCTCTTGCGGGCGAGGTGTTCGTCATCGGCGGTATCACCCTCGTGGCCGCTGGTGTGACGCTGAGCGATCGTCGTCGCAAGCAGATGTAGCGTTTCGAGCGTAGATTCTGCAACGAACTTCAATTCATAGCGGGACCGTCTCGTTAGCCAAACGATAAGGCCGGCGCGCTGTCATACGCAGCGCGCCGGCCTTTCTTTGTTTCGGTATCAAAAAGCCCGGTCGGCAGCCGCGAAAGCTACCGACCGGGCAAGCCGTAGGCAATATGGTTGCTGTCGAGCAGCTGCTCGACTTAGCCCAGCAGGCTCAAGCCCACGGAGACAAACGCCAGGATAACGCCGACGATGGACTCGCCGCCGAGCAGGCCGCTGGCGACAACCAGGCCCTGCTCTTGGAAGGCGGCGTCCTTGGCAGCCCTCTCCTCGTCAGAAAGACCAGCGGTGGCGTCGCGGTGGGCGGACCACTTGTCGTAGGCGAGCTTGACGCAGGAGCCCAGGAATGCCGTGAGTGACATGTAGAACGGCAGGTACACGCCCAGGCCGATCATCATGGCCGGAATGCCAAGCCAGTACATGACGATGCCGGCGATAAAGCCACCTGCGAACCACGGCACGCTCGGGATGCCCGAGACCATGGTGGCGACCACGCTTGCCTGCGCGGCCACAAAGCTCTTGTCGGGGCCGAAGGCGTCCGGACCATAGGCGGTGACGAGCGCGACCATGACAGCGGCAGCGACCAGGGCACCCACGATGCCGCCAATGGCTTGGCCGATCCACTGCGCACGCGGGTTGGTGCCCAGCACGGCGCCGGCCTTAAAGTCGTTCATGACGTCGCCCGCAAGGCCGCACGCCACGGCTACGATGCCGGCGATAAAGAACAGCTTGACCTGAGCGATCTGCGCGAAGGCGGCCACGATGAGCATAACGATGAGGCCAAAGATCTCCATGGGGTCGATGCCCGTCTGGCCGCAGCTCTGTGCGCTCATGATGGTGGTGACAAAGGTGAATAGCGTCACGATGACGGCCGGAACGGGGCCAAGGTTAAGCACGATGGCGATGATCACGGCGATGGCGGCAGCGCCCAGGCCGATGATGCCGGCGTCGAGCTTAAGCGATCCCGAGATGAGCGACTGCTCGTCGGTGTCGGTGGAGCTGTCGGCGGCAAGACCGCGGACGATACCGGCGACCTGCGGCAGGATGTCCTTGAGGACGACGGCGACGCCAAAGCCCATCATGAGGCCCATGCCCAGGGACTTGACGATGCCTTGCGCAGTCATAACGTCGAACAGACCGGCAGCGGTGCCGCCCACGATGATGCCAAAGTTGCCCAGCAGGGCGCCGGCAAACCAGAAGGCGACCGGGGCGAAGCCCACGAGGAAGCCGACGGAGAGCAGCATGGGCGAGTTGTAGATACCAAAGGTCACGCCGGGGATGTTGAGCGTGCATAGCATGCTGGGCACCACGCCCAGGGCGTCGCGCAGCACGCTATAGATGCCGGCGATGGCCATGGAGCCAAAGAGCTGCTTGCCGGTTTTGCCGCCGGCCTCGGTGGCGCGCAGGGTCTGAGCTGCGGCGTTGCCGGTGGGGAACTCAAGCGCGGCGTCCACGATAAAGTGACGGTGGATGAGCGCGGTGGCCAGCAGGCCCAGGATGGTGCCGGCGAGTGCCACGATAAACATGTCGAGCCAGCTGATCTGGTCGGCATAGCCCAGCATCCAGGCACCCGGGATGGTAAACGCTAGGCCGCCGGCGACCATGGCGCCCGCGGACATGATGGTGTGGGTGACGTTGGCCTCGTTGAGGCTGGCATTGCCCATGAGCTTAAGGAAGAACAGCGAGATGACGGCAGCGAAGACGATCGGCCAGGGGAGAGCGCCCATCTTGAGGGCGGTGTAGGCCGAGCTTGCCGTGATGATCACGCAGCCAAGGACGCCGATGACGACGCCGCGCAGCGTGAGTTGCCCGCGCATCGAAGCGCGGTTCGAGGGATTGCTCATATTGAACTCCTTTGCGTATATCCGCTTCCCCCGGGAGCGCCGCTACGGATACGGCGCGGGAAGTCGGGTTACCAAGGGCCGCCGCGTGAGCTCGCGCGCGACCGCGCACCAGTATAGCCGTAAGCTAGTCATTTTGGGATGACTGGTTTAGGTAGGCGATATACTGCTGGGCAGACGAAAGGAGCGCCGACGATGCTTAATGGGTGCGCATATATATTGACGGTCGACGTGGGTAACACGTTCATTCGCTTTGGTCTGTTTGCAGAGGATTCGGCCGCGGCGCAGGAATGCCCGCTTGCGACGTGCGAGATCACGACGCCATCGAGCATTACGGCCGACGAAGCGCGTATGCGTCTCGCTCAAGTCATGGCCGCGCTGGCGGCCGATGCGGGCATGCCCGGCGCGCTCGTACCCACGGCGGCCGTGCTGAGCTGCGTGGTGCCGGCGCTCGAGCGCCCGTGGAAGGCGGCTCTTTCCCGTATCTGCACGGGGCGCGTGCTCACCGTGGGGCCGGGCCTCAAGACCGGCATGCCCGTGCACTACGACGACCCGGCCGAGATCGGCCCCGACCGCATCGCCGATGCCGTGGCGGCTCGTGCCGTCTACGGCTCGCCGTGCATTGTGATCGACCTGGGCACGACGACCAATATCGAGGTCATCGACGCGCACGGCACCTTTGTGGGCGGCGTCATCGCGCCGGGGCTGGCGCTCGGCGCCCGCTCGCTTTCGGCGGCAGCAGCGCGTCTGCCGCAGGTCGAGCCCTCGGCACCCACGCATGTAATCGGCCGCAACACGCGCGAGGCCATGCGCTCGGGCGTGGTCTTGGGCGAGGTGGCCCGCATCGACGGCATGCTCGACATGGTGCTCGCCGAGATGCGCGCGACCAAGGCCGCGGGGGAGGGCGACGTGCCCATAGTCATTACCGGCGACGATGCCGAGGCGCTTGCGTCGCTGGTCGGTCATAGTCTGACGGTCGACGACGCGCTGACGTTGCGGGGTCTCGCCGAGCTCTACCGCATCAACCAAAAGCCCCGCCGCGTGTAAAGGTGAGGGCGCCGGTGGGACAAACGCCTCCACCTTTCACCTGCTACAATGGGTCAAACTATTGCGATTACGGAGGTGTCTGCCATGTCGGACGATCTTCATCAAACTTCGTCAGGCAAGCGCCTGGACGTCATTAGCTGGGACGAGTTCTTTATGAGCGTGGCCATCGCCGCGCAGCGTCGCAGCAAGGACCCCAACACGCAGGTGGGTGCGTGCATCGCCAACACCAACCACCGCATCCTTTCGGTGGGCTACAACGGTACACCCTCGGCGCTCAACGACGACTTTTTTCCGTGGGGTACGAGCGACGACCCGCTGCAGGACAAGCACAACTACGTGGTCCATGCCGAGGCCAACGCCGTGCTCAACTACCGTGGCTCGCTCAAGGACCTCGAGGGTTCCACGGTCTACGTCACGCTGTTCCCGTGCCACGACTGCGCCAAGATTTTGGCTCAGGTGGGCGTGGGCGAGGTCGTCTACCTGGACAACAAGTACGCCGACACCGATGACGGACGCATCAGCCGCCGCATCCTCGACTCCTGTGGCATCAGCTACCGCCAGGTTATCGTCGATGTGCACATCGGCACCGAGGGGCAGGCTCAGCAGTAGCGCGTGGCAACGCCAGCTGGCGGCAAAAGCAGCTAAAAGAGCCCCGTCCCAAATTGACTACTCGTGAAAGTCGCGTCTGCGCGCATGGACGGCTCGTGAGCGGGTACACGGCTGTAGTAACATAGCTTCTGTCCGCGGGCGCGCCCGCGTAATTGTGAGAAAGGAGCCCCTGTGGCTGTTAACGAAGAGCTGCTTAAGAAGGTTCTTGAAGAGATTCGCCCCAACCTGCAGGCCGATGGCGGCGATATGGAGTATGTGGGCGTCGACGACGAGGGTGTCGTCAAGCTGGAGCTGCAGGGCGCCTGCGCCGGCTGCCCCATGAGCTCGCTGACCCTGTCCATGGGCATTGAGCGTATCCTGAAGGAGCATGTGCCCGGCGTTACCCGCGTTGAGCAGGTCAATGCCTCCGGCGAGGCCGAGGACCTGTACGACGAGTACGCGCCGTTCTAAGCTGCGAAAGCTGCGGACGGCATACTCCGCATAGACGTTACGCTCAAATATGCGGCTGCGAGCGCAAGGCCCGCGGCCGCATTTGTATGTAGGGAGCAGGAGGATCGATATGCTCAACGACCTCTACCATATGCTTGATCCCGTCGCAATCTCGGCGGGCCCCATCACCATCTACTGGTACGGCCTGGCCTACGTGGTCGGCGCCCTGCTCACAGCAGTCGTCATGTACCGCACGCAGCGTCGCTGGGGCTTTAACATCACGATTGACGACCTGACGAGTGTCGTGGTCGGCGTGGTCTTTGGCCTCATTATCGGTGCGCGCCTGTTCTACGTCGTCTTTTACGGTGATGGCTACTACTGGGCGCACCCGCTCGAGATCTTTGCCACCAACGAGGGCGGCATGAGCTTCCATGGCGGTTTGGTGGGCGGCATTATCGGCGGCATCATCGTGTGCCGCATGTATAAGCTCGACGCCTGGACTTTGGCAGACCTTGCCGTCATCGGCGCGCCGCTGGCCTTGTGCCTGGGACGTTGCGCCAACTTCGTGAACGGAGAGCTGTGGGGCAAGCCGACCGATCTGCCCTGGGGCGTGGTCTTCGGTGGCACCGCGGGCGATATGCCGCGTCACCCCTCCCAGCTCTACGAGGCATTTCTTGAGGGCATCGTGCTCTTTTGCATTCTGCAGGTGCTCAGCCGCAAAAAGCCGCTACTGCCCCAAGGCACGTTTATGGGCATGTTTGTGATGGGTTACGGCATCGTCCGCTTCCTAATTGAGTTTGTGCGCGTGCCCGATGCACAGCTGGGCTATCTGCTGGGTGGCGTTATCACCATGGGTCAGCTGCTGAGCCTGCCGCTCGTAATCGCGGGCCTGGCGCTCATCATCTTTGCTCGTCGCCGCAACCAACCCCAGCGCGTCTACCTGGACGCCTAGCCACCAAAACCACCACAAAGGGGACAGGCACCTTTGTGGTGGTTCGCTGGGCAACGATGACAGAACCGTAACGTTTCCCCAGATAAAACCTGCCAAAATAAACCTGTCCCTTTTTGGCAGGTTTCTAGAAAGGCTTTCGGACTGTGAAGGATTCCGACCTCTCCACAACGGCTGCGCGCGACGCTGCCCGCATTGTCTGGTTTAAGCGCTACCCCGCCAAGCAGACGCTCATCGCATTTTTGCTCGCGCTGTTGGCGACCACGGCGTTTTCCATCGATCCCGCCCCGGTGTCGAGCAACGCAGTCTTGGCGATTGACCCCAAAGCCTCGGGCATGCTGTACGTGTGCTACGAGGTGCTTCTCTCGTTTGCCGGCCATACCGACGCGGTCATGCTGCTTGCGCTTGCCTGCCTGCTCACCTTGCCGTTTCGCTACGTGTTCTTTGGCCGTGGCGACACCTGGCGTCCATCGATCATTCTGCCGTCGCTGTTCTTCGCCATCTGCATGGTGTTCGGCCGCAGCTACGATCTCACCGACTCGGCCGAGATTGTCCTTGGCGACAAAGCCCGCATCATCTGCGCCTGGATTGGCGGCGCGGGCTGGATGCCCTTGGCGGTCGTTGCCTTCTACCTTGCCTTTGAGTGTCTAGATTGGCTGAGCTCTCGGCGCATTCCGTTTTCCGAGGCGCACTTTGGCCGCGTATGGCGTGTGGCTCACGCCGTGCTCTCGGTCCATCCCTTTGCCGGGCCCTTCCTGGTGCTTATGATCGCCTGGACGCCCACGCTCATCGCTTCGCTGCCCGGCCTTTTTATGGGAGATACGGGCGCGCAGATTCGCCAGTGGTTCAACTATCCCAACGGCACGAGCGACTACCTGCGCCTACTCAACCCCAACGTGCTGCTCAACGGGCATCATCCCGTAGTGCACACGGCCATTATCGGCTCGTGCGTTCAGCTGGGGCTTTCGCTGTTCAACAGCGCTAACGCGGGTCTTGCCATCTACACCTGCGCTCAATTTGTCATCACGGCTGCCTGCATGGCCTATTCCATTTCGTCGCTGCGCAAATTGGGCGTGAGCCTGCCGGTTCGCGGTGCGATCCTGCTGTTCTTTGCGTTTATGCCGATGTTCTCTAACTACGCGGCGTTGCTCACCAAAGACGTGCTCTTTGCCGACGCGTTCTTGGTGCTGCTGGTACAGACCGTCAAGCTCGTGGCATGTGGCTTGCCCCGTCGTGATGCCAATGCCGAGCGTGCGGGCGAACAGAGGCCCGTGCTCTTTGCGCGCCACGACTGGCTGCTGCTCGCTCTGGGCGCCATGGGTTCCACGTTTCTGCGCAACGGCGGCCTGGTGTTTCCCCTGGCGGCATGCGTAATCGCGGCGGCGTTTTGCGTATGGGACGTGCATGTGGCTCGTCGTGCAGCCAAGCAGACTGGTGCTGCGCCTTCGGGCGCCATCCCGCGTTTCCGCTGGGTTGGCGTTCTCGCGGTGCTCGCGCTCTGCCTTGCCTCTAATATGTACTTCACCAAGGTCTTTATGCCGGCGCACGATATCACGCCTGGTTCCAAGCGCGAAATCCTCTCGATTCCGTTCCAGCAGACGGCTCGTTTCGTCCAAAAGCACGACGGCCTCAACTCGGGCGTCAACCCTACGGTTAAGGAGGACGGCACCATCGTGGAGGCTCCTTGCGACGGTTCGGTGACCGACGAAGAGCGTGCCGTGATCGATCGCGTACTCAAGTACGAGAACCTGGGCCGCCGCTACAACCCCGACAAGTCCGATGCCGTCAAGAACTGCTTTAACGAGTACGCCTCGCAGGAGGACATCGATGCCTATTTTGAGGTATGGGCTCAGATGTTTAAGAAGGATCCCGAGTGCTATATTTCGGCGCTTATCAATAACTACTATGGTTATTTTTATCCGAGCGCGCGCGATGCCTGGGTCTACAGCACGGCGCGTAGTGCCGAGATCATGGCGCGTCCCGACAACCTCAAGTACTTCGACTTCCATCCGGTTGACAGCAACGTGGTGCGCTGGTGCGACCACCTGATCAATTTGTACCGTGTGGCGGTGCAGCGTGTTCCCTTTATCTCGCTCACCATGAGCTCGGCCACCTATGTGTGGATCATGATCGCCGTGGTGGTCTACTTGCTGCGTCGTCATTCATGGCGTGCGCTGGCGATCTGGGTGCCGCTGTTGGGCGTGCTCGCTGTGTGCCTGATTGGCCCGTGCAACGGCTCGACTTACATGCGCTACCTGTATCCGGTCATCGCCTGCATGCCCTTCGCCATCGGCGCCACCGTCACCCGCAGCGACTTCTTCTGGTTCTAACTTGGTGCATTGAGGGTCAGGTTTCTTTGCACCAAAGGGGACATCATCACGACGCCTTCATTTTGGGGTTTATCTCGCAGGCCAGTAGGTATATCATAACGACGTTTGTTTATATTGCCCGAGCATCTGCGCTGGGCTTTAGGTCGAAACCGATAGGAGACACGTATGTCCGGACACTCTAAGTGGGCCACAACCAAGCATCGTAAGGGCGCGCAGGACGCCAAGCGTTCCGCCCTCTTCTCCAAGCTCAGCCGCAACATCACCGTTGCTGCCCGTCTCGGCGGTGACCCGCTGCCCGAGAACAACGCCAGCCTCGCCGCTGCCGTTGCCAAGGCCAAGGCTCAGTCCATGCCTAAGGACAAGATCAAGTCCGCTATCGACAAGGCTTTTGGTTCGGGTGCCGATGCCGCCGTCTACGAGAACATCGTGTACGAGGGCTACGGTCCCGCCGGTGTCGCCGTCTACGTCGACTGCCTGACCGACAACCGCAACCGTACCGCCGCTGATGTCCGTTCCGCCTTCTCCCACGCTGGTGGCAACCTGGGCACCTCCGGCTCCGTCGCCTTCCAGTTTGAGCGCAAGGGCCAGATCGTCGTCGCCAAGGAGATCCTGGACGAGAACGCCAAGAAGGAGACCATGATCGCCAACGGTGCTGCCGGTGACGAGGATGAGTTCATGATGGCCATCGCCGAGGCCGGTGGCGAGGACTACGAGGATGCCGGCGAGGAGTGGATCGTCTGGACTACTGCCAACGAGGTCATGGCTGTCTCCAAGGCGCTCGAGGAGCAGGGCGTCCAGGTCAAGGGCTCCGAGACCACCATGGTCCCGACCACCCCGACCGAGGTCTCCGGCGCCGACGCCAAGAAGGTTCAGCGCCTCATCGACCGTCTTGAGGAGCTCGACGACGTCCAGGATGTTTACAGCACCATGGACATGACCGACGAGGTTATCGCTGCCCTCGAGGAGGAGTAGCGCCCGCACGGGTTAAGCCGTGCATATCTGGGCATAATGAAGCGAGCATGCAAGCCTCGTGGAATAGATGAGCCGGATCCGCGTGCGTAGAGCACCGGACCCGGCTCTTTTATAATGATGCGAACCGTTTTGCATTTCGAGAGCCGAGATTTGAAGGGAGCGCCACGTGCGCGTACTCAAACGAGCCCTAGCGATTGTGTATCTTGCCGCCGCCATCGTGGCGCTGGGTACGCTTGTCTGCCAGTTTTGGGGGCCGTATACGTATCGCTTTATGCTGCTGATGCGCGACCCCATGCCGCGCATTGTCGTGACGGCATGCGGCGGAGTTGTGGCGATCGGCGTGCTGGTAAGCTTCTTTCGCCTGATGTTTGCTCGTCGCGAGCCGTCCTGCGTGCATCCGGCGGGGGAGCGCAATATCGAGGTTACCCTTGCGGCGCTTTCTTCGTGTGCCAGGGCTGCTGCCGAGCGCGACGACCGCGTGATGGTCGAGCATGTCGAGGCCCGCGTCCAAGGCCCCGACGATTCGCACGTCCGATTTAAGGTCGAGGCTATCGCGCTTGACGATAAGGACGTGGCATCTCTGGCTACCGCGATGCAGCGGCGCATCGAGGAAGCTTGCGACACCATGCTCGGCACGCCGGGTACGACCACGCGCGTCCGTTTTTTGCCGTCCAAGACTACCGTCCAGACCGTGGAGGTTTCCGGTGAGTGATACCAATCAAGATAAGACCGCTCGTACGCCGCGCCTGACGATTGACCAGAGCGCCACACCGGCGAGCGAACCTGTTGATTCCAAAGCAGAGGCAACCGAGTTACAAGACGTGGCAGCCGCGGATTTTGACGAGGCTATGGGTCTCATCAAGGGTACGGGCGCTGCCATCTGGAGCTATGCTGTGCGTCATCCCAACACCACGCTCGGTGCCGTCGCTGGCTTTATCCTCGCCGTGTTGGTGCTCACGCTCGGCCTGTGGGACACGCTCGTCATTGCATTCTTCGTGCTGATCGGCGCCGTGATCGGCCAAATTCGCGACGGCGAGAACGGGATCGTCAACTTCTTCGGCCGTCTGTTTAGCGGCCGCTAATATGTATTCGACTGTCGCATCCGCGGCAGGCATAAGGAGGAACCATGGCTTTTAATACGAAGGTCGATGTGGCCGATACCGAGCTCGAGGAGAAGGAGGCGGCCGTCGCCGAAGCCGAGGATGTGACGCTCGAGGATGAGGCGCTCGTCGAGGCCGAGTCCGCCGATGACGCGGACGAGGATGATGAGGAAACAGACGAGTCCGAGGACTCGCTGACCTATTCCAACGGTGTGATCGAGAAGATCGTCGCCATGGCCACCCGCGAGGTGCCGCACGTCCTGGGCATGAAGGGTAACCTTATGCACTTTGTGCAGGAGCAGTTTGGTGCCGAGAATCTGACCAAGGGCGTGACGGTTGAGGTCACCGATGACAATCGCGTGGTCGTCAACATCTCCGTCATTATCGAGTACGGCGCCTATGCGCCCGCGATCTTCGACGATGTCAAGGCACGTGTCACCGAGCGCCTTGCCGCGATGACCGGCCTTGAGGTGGCGGGCGTCAACCTGCGCATCGAGGACGTCATCACCCCCGAGGAGTACGAGCACCGCACCAGCCAGCACGAGTAACCTTCCAAAAAGGGACAGGTTTGTTTTGGCAGGCTTTATCTGCGAAAACGTTAAACGGCCGACCGCGCAAGCAAAAGCGTGGCCGGCCGTTATTTGTATGCCCCCCGATGTAGGCATACCGCTCGTCTAACTAGGGGTTGCAATCGTCGTGTTCCGCGTTACCCTAATGGGCGCATTGTTTCCAAATTGTTAACGAGGGGTTGCCGTAATGGCTGACGAGCACGAAACAGAAAGCCAGGCATGGGCGATTGAGGCTGCCGCGGCAGAGGCGGCATCGCGAGCTGCCGAGGAGGTACATCGTCCTCCCGTGGTGCCGATGGAGCGCGTGGTTGATCGCACCGATATCGAGCGCGGCGAGCGTGCCGGCCAAAAGCGTAGCCAGGAGCCAGGCTTCCCGCGCTTTTTCGCCGAGCTCAATCTGGGCCTGATTCTTACGGCCTTTGCCATCGTTGCGTTTAAAACCCCTAATCACTTTGCTTTTGGCGGCACCTCGGGCGTGTCGGTTATTCTGTCCACGCTGTTCCCGACCCTGCCCGTCGGCGTCTTTATGTGGATTATCAACGCGGTTCTCGTCGTTTTGGGCTTTATCTTTTTGGAGCGCAAGGCAATCCTGTGGAGCGTCTTCGCCTCGTTTGCGCTGTCCGCCTATGTTTCGCTTTTCGAGCTCTTTATCCCGACCAGTGTCTCGATGACGGGCGATATGTGGCTCGACCTGTGTTTTGCCGTGATTCTGCCGGCGCTCGGCAGCGCCATCGTCTTTGATATCGGCGCCTCGACGGGTGGCACGGACATTCTTGCCATGATCCTCAAGCGCCGCACGACGCTCGAGATTGGCCGCGCCCTGCTGCTGGTCGATATCGGCATCGTGGCCATCGCGGCCTTCTTGTACGGCCCGCGTGTCGGTCTGTATTGCGTGCTCGGCCTGTTTGCCAAGACGCTTGTGGTCGACAAAGCCATCGAGAGCATTCACCTTCGTAAGGTCTGCACGGTCATTTGTTCCGAGCCCCTTAAGGTCGAGGAGTTTATCGTCAAGCATCTCAACCGTACGGCGACCATTAGTCGCGGCTACGGTGCCTTCTCGGGCAAGTGCGTGACGGTGATCATGAGCGTGCTGAGCCGTCGCGAGGCCGTGCAACTGCGCCGCTATGCGCGCGAGGTCGATCCGGGTGCCTTTATCACGATTGTCGACAGTTCCGAGATCGTCGGCAAGGGTTTCCGCGGCACGAACTAGCGCGAACGCATTCATCAAACAATCGAAAAGCGCCTCGCGCGTTGCAAATACGTCATCTAAGAGTATTTGAACTCACATTGGGTGATAATGATGCCAAAGACATCGTTTGCGATCCAGGTGATTCGCTCTAGATACGAAGGGATGATTCTATGTTCTGCTCGCAGTGTGGCGCCCCCATGGGCGATAACGACAAGTTCTGCGGCGTGTGTGGTGCTCCTAATGCCGGTGCCGCTGGCCCCGCTCCCCAGGGACAGCCTCAGCCCCAGCAGTTTGTTCCGCAACCGCCCGTGGCGAATGCGCCAAAGGGCTGTGTGGTTCAGGCGTTCCAGGATATGACCAAGACCCCGGGCGTGCTTCAGCGTGTATGCCAAATCGCGTTTTTGCCGGCGCTGATTTGCGTTGTGTCGGTGCTCGTGTTGTTTATTCCCGTTATTGGCGGCATTGCGGCTGCCATCGGCTTTTTGGCAGCTTGCATTGCGAGCGTGTGCGGTTCCGGCTTTGGCATCGAGTGGGGTCGCGATCTGTCGCTTAAGATCGATGACGGCATGGATCGTCCGCTGATGCGTTCCACGTCGTTTGGTCTCGGAGTCTTTTCGAGCGTTATTTCGGTCGTGCTCGAGGTTATCGCTGCCATTCCCGTTATCGGTGTAGTGCTTTCGCTGGTGGAGGGCGTGGCGCTTGGTGCCGCAGGCTCGTACTCCTACTATGGCTCCTATGCGCTCGAGGCTGCGCTGTTCGGTTCGCTCGGCCTGCTTGTCCTGGCTATGATTGCCACGGCAGTCTTGGGGGTCTTCTTTAAGATGTTCGCCGACATTGCCGTGATGCACTTTGCGGTGACCGGGCGCGTTGAGAGCGCGTTTTCGCTCGACAAGGTCTGGGCGGCGTTTAAGCACAACAAGACCAAGCTGTTCTGCGCTTCGTTCCTTCCCGAGTTTTTGACGGGCCTGGTTTCCAACGCCATTACGTGGATCTTGACAGCTGTCTTTGGTGCCATCGCCGGAATTGGCGCGTACGGCTATTACTATCGCCCCACGGGTATCGAGGCGATTGTTACCGCCGGTGGTGTCACGCTCGTATTGTTCCTGGTGCTGATTGCATTCGTCACGGTGTTCCTTACGGTCTTTGGCAAGATGCTCAAGCACCGTGCCGTTGGCTATTGGGCTGCACGTTATGCAAGCGAATGGGCCGATGAGGACAAGGACGACGTTTTGACTTTTGTGCTCCCGGGTGAGAAGAAGCCTGCTCCTGCGGGATTCAATCCCACGGCAGCCACTGGTGCTGCGCCTGCCCCGGCACCCGCGCCTGCACCTGCCCCGGCACCCGCGCCTGCCCCTGCCCCGGCACCTGCTCCTGTCCCCGCACCGGCGTCCGAGGCGACGCCTGCGGAGCCCGATTGGGATGCCGTTGCCACGCCGGCGGATGAGCCGGGCGATAATCCTGCTGCCGAAAACAATCAAACCGAATAGCCGGTCGAGGCGCCCTGGGCAACTGAGCCCGGGGTGCCTTTTTCTACTGCGAAAGCAAGAAAATGCCTGGGAAAACGGTTGCAGCAAAATTTCTCGGAAATTGGTCAATGTTGCGCAACAACGTCGCGGCTATTGTTGAGAACGTAGACGTGTAAGGTTTGAAGGCGTGCGACGCCTTAGGAAAAGGAGAGGCTCATGTTCTGTCCCACTTGTGGTTCTCCCATTTCGGATGATGCCAAATTCTGCCCTGTTTGCGGATCCGCCGTTGGTGCCGCTTCTGCCGCTCCGGCCCCGCAGCCCCAGCCCGCTCCGGCCCAGGCTATTCAGCCCGTGCCCCAGCCTCAGCAGCAGTACACCGGTCAATACGCCCAACAGTCCGCATCCGCTCCGATGGGCTATGGCCCCATTAAGGCTGACCGCAGCCTGATCGGCTGGCTGCTGCTCTCTCTTGTGACCTGCGGTATCTATTCGTTCTACTTCCTGTATTGCTTGGCACGCGACGTCAACACGTTGTGTCAGGATGACGGCGATTACACGCCGGGTCTGGCGGAATTCATCCTTCTATCGTTTGTGACCTGCGGCTTCTACGCGTACTACTGGTATTACAAGATTGGCAACCGCCTGCAGGCCAACGCTCCTCGCTACGGCCTGGTGTTCCAGGAAAACGGCACCACCGTTCTTCTGTGGCAGATCTTCGGCGCGCTCCTGTGCGGCCTTGGTCCCATCTTCGCTATGAACATCATCATCAATAATACCAATGCCATGGCAACGGCTTACAACACTCGCCTTGGCGCTCGTGCCTAACAATAAGGGCGGCGTGAACAGCTCCCAGGGACATAGGGGCACGGCAGAGCTCCTTCGCCGCGCCCTTTTTTGCACCGGCGCGCTCTTTGTTGCCTGGCTCGCGCTCTACCTGCTCGATATCGGCTGCATTTTTCGAATGATGACGGGCGCTCCTTGTCCGGGATGCGGCATGACGAGGGCGTGGCTGGCGGCGCTGCGTCTCGATTTTGCGGCGGCCTTTGCCTACCATCCGCTGTTTTGGGTGGTGCCGATTGCGTTTGTGCTCGCGTTCGTGCGCGAGGAGGTGGCATCGAGCAAGCTAAAGCGTGGTGTCGACATTGCAGTCACCGTGTTGTGCATGCTGGTCATCGCCGTATGGATCGTGCGCCTCATCAATCCGGTAGATGCCGGCCTACTCTTTGGCGGCCATGCGCCCGCCGGAGTCCCCGACGACATCATCCACCTCGAACCCCCACGCTGGCTCACCATCCTTCGCTCTTTCCTGTCGTGACGGAGGACGCGCTAGAAAAGCGGTCGACACATAAGCGGGGGCGAACGTTGAGATAACGTTCGCCCCCGCTTTGCTCTAGCCAGGTTGTTATGGGTGGGCGTGATGGCTACTCGTCGCGCTTCTCCTCGTGGCGAGCGGCAGCCCGCGCATCGTGGATGCCCTTGATTGCAGCATGGCGAGCGGTGCGAGCATCGTGCATGGCGTCGCGCGCCTCAGCGGCTGTTGCCTTGGCAGAGCGCAGCTTGGCGGCCAAGTCGGGGTTGGTCTCGGCAACCGCGGCGATCGTGGGGCCGTCGAGCTCCTCTTGCGTGGGCTCGGCCAAAAAGTCGATAGCATACTGGGCGGCCACCATGGAGCCCTTTGCCAGCACGGTCTCGTCGATCTTGTAGAAGCAGGAATGTTGGGCGTACGTGGCACCAATCTTGGGGTTGCGCGTACCTACAAAGGCGAGCACGCCCGGCACGCGGCGCAGGTACTCCGAAAAATCCTCGCCCGAAAGCGTGCCACGGTAATGGCCTTGACCGGTGGGGCCCAGGCACTTGATTACAGCCTGACGGCAGCGCTCGCTCGAGGCGGCGTCGTTTTCGACCTTGTAGTTGGCGATGGTGTAGTCGGTGAGCTCTGCCTCGGCGCCCAAGGCGGCCGCGGTATGCTCCACGATGCGGCGCATAAGCTCCGGCATTTCCTCGTGGGTCGAATCTCCGTAGGTGCGCACCGTGCCGGCAAGGTAGGCCGTGCCGGCGATAACGTTGCGCGCGGTGCCGCCGTGCAGCTCGCCGACGGTGATGACAGCCGGCTCATAGGGGCTGATCTCGCGCGAGACGATGGTCTGCAGAGCGTTGACGATCTCGGCGGCAACCATAACGGCGTCGTGGCCGCGCTGGGGCATGGCGCCGTGGCATGAGGTGCCGCGGACGTCGATGCGGAACCAGTCGGTATTGGCCATGCGCGGGCCGGGCTCGCAGCTCACGGTGCCGGCGTCGACCTCACTCCAGATGTGCGCGGCGTAGGCGCCATCGACGCCGTCGAGCACACCCGTGCCGATCATGAGCTTGGCGCCCTGGCCGTTTTCCTCGCTGGGCTGGAAGACGATGCGGACCTCGCCGTGGATGTCGTCGGTCATATGGCGCAGAATCTGCAGCGTGCCGAGCATCATGGCGATGTGGCAGTCGTGGCCGCAGGCGTGCATGCAGCCCTCGTTGACGCTGGCAAATTCCTCGCCGGTCTGCTCGGTGACGGGCAGGGCGTCGATATCCGCACGCAGCAGGATGCGGCGGCGCGGCGTGCCGTCCTCGCGGTAGGCATCGGGCGCGGTGCCGCGAAGGGTCGCCACCAGACCCGTCTTAAGGGGACGCTCATAGGGGATATTCATGGCGTCGAGCTGGTTGGCGATGTCGGAGGTCGTGCGCTCCTCGGCAAGGCTCAGCTCCGGGTGCTTATGGAAGTGCCGGCGCTGCTTGATGATATAGGGTTCAAACTCGGTAGCGATATCTTTGATGGCTGCGGTGACGTCGTCAGCCGCGCGAGCCTCGGTCGCCGCCATAATCTGCTGTGCCTTGGTCTTCGTCATGGTCGATTTGCTCCTTGCTGGGTTGATCGCAAAATCGTACAGGCTCTCTCCAGTATGCCACCTGCCGCTAGGGCTGGTAAAGTTGCCGTTTGCCGCTTGGGGTTTTGTTACAAGGGCGGGGGAGTACACTCGGGGGTGTTGAATTTCCTGCCAGAGATGGGGATGCCCATGCAACATATCGATCGGATTATCCGCTCCAAGAACGTCTTTACCGCGCAAGACGGCATCGATACCGCCCGCGAGCTGGCGATTGCCATCGCAGGCGACCGTATCGTCGCAGTCGGTGCGCCCGATGACGTGATCGCCGCCGCTCCCGCCGCCACGTCGGTTATCGACTACGGCGAGCAGTTTGTCTGCCCCGGTTTCCATGACGCTCATCTGCACTTCTTCCATACCTCGGTCGGTTCCTCGCCGTACATGCTTATGGATATGGGCACGTCCGAGGCGGCGCTGGTGCAACATGCGCTCGAGTTTTCCCAGGACCTGCCCGATGACGCTTGGGTTGTGACGCAGGGCTGGCGCGACTACCGTTGGGATCCGCCCGAGCATCCTACCAAGGCGTCGCTCGATGCGGCATTCCCCGATCGTCCCTGCGTTATGTATTCGGGCGACGGGCATACGCTTTGGCTCAACAGCCGCGCACTCGAGGCGCTCGGCGTCACACGCGACAGCGAGCCGCCAGCGGGCGGCAGCTACGACAAGGATGCAAACGGCGAGCTCACGGGCATTGCTCACGAGGCGGCTGCCATGCAGCTGCTACCGCGCTGCCTGGAGTGGCTGGGCGAGGACCGCATCGCGAGCGCTTACGCCGACCAGATGAAGCGTATGGCCGAGCAGGGCATCACCTCGATCTGCGATATGTCGCTCATGCCCATGCCGGGCTGCGATTTTATCCGCGACGACGTCTACGACAAACTGCAGGCAGCCGGCAAACTGGGCATCCGAGCCCATCTATTCCCCACACTGCTGGATGACCAATCGCGCTTAGAAGAACTGCAGACCCGCTACGCGAACAACGCGCTGCTCTCGGCGCCTGGTTTTAAGCAGTTCTTCGATGGCGTGTCGAGCGAACACACGGCATATCTCACCGAGCCCTATACCAATCCGCGCTTCCCGGGCGACCAGGGCCGTCTGACGGTTCCGGCTGAGCGCATGCGCAAACTGGTTCTGGCGGCCGCGGAGCGCGGTCACACCGTGCGCATCCACGTCATTGGTGACGGTGCGATTCATGCCGCGCTGGATATCTTCGAGGAAGCGGCCGACCTGTACGGCCTGCCCCAGCACGGTCATAACACGCTTGAGCATCTGGAGAACCTCTTGCCCGAGGACATCGACCGCCTGCGCAAGCTCGACGTGGTTGCCTCGAGCCAGCCCTGCCATATCACGCTCGACCCGGGTGGTCCGGAGCGCGACCTGGGCTTGGAGCGCAGCCGCATCATGTGGCCGTTCGCAACCTATAAGCAGCGCGGCATTCGCCAAGCCTTCGGTACCGACAGCCCCATCACAGCTGTTACCAGCATGAACGTGCTCTACACGGCTATCACGCGCCAGGACCCCAAAAGCCACTGGCCCGAGGGCGGCTGGCTGCCGAGCGAGCGCATCGATGCGGCAACAGCCCTGCGCAACTACACCCTGGGCAGCGCCTACGCGGCAGGCGACGAGCAAAACCTCGGCAGCCTGGAACTCGGCAAATACGCCGACCTGGTAGTCCTGGACCAAAACCCGCTCACCATCGATCCCCAAGAGCTCCAGGACACCAAGGTCCAGGCCACCTACCTGGCAGGTAACTTAATCTACGAGCGCTAGCCCCATACCCCACCCATAAGGGGCACGTTTCAACAACGTGCCCCTTTCTTGTTCGCACCATCTGCATCGCCATTTTGCTGCACTGACTTTTTCTGAATGCCGGACCCGAATTAGTTAACCAAGCTCCCGTGTGGCTCCGGAGGGGCGGGGCATAAGGTTTATCGCGAGTTCCGCACGAGCCGAAGGCCACTTAATGTGGCCTTCGTGCGAGCAGGACTGCCCGAGCAGGAAACCTTATGCCCCGCCCCTCCGGAGCCACACGGGAGCCACCGCTAAGTTATCCCCCGGCATTCAGAAAATCTAAGTGCCAAAAAATAAGATTTTTTGACTCCGTGTTGTATAACCCGCCATTCGTGGGTACCATTCAACGCGTACGCAAACAAAAAGGGTTAATTCGCGTGGTATAACCGCGCGGCCCAAAAAGGAGGAGACAAGCATGTCGTCTTTGAAGCCGCTTGCAGATCGTGTTCTGGTCAAGCCCGACGAGGCCGAGCAGAAGACCGCTTCTGGTCTGTATATCGCCAGCAACGCTCAGGAGAAGCCGCAGCGTGGCACCATCGTTGCCGTTGGCGCCGGCAAGGTCAACGACAAGGGTGAGCGCATCCCCATGGACGTCAAGGTCGGTGACGTTGTCATCTACGGTAAGTTCGGTGGCAACGAGGTCAAGGTCGACGGCGAGAAGTATCTGCTGATGCGCGCCGACGACATCTACGCCGTCGTCGAGGCCTAGTCTCGTCAGAATCTCTGATTCGTCTTTGAACGCGCCCGCCGCACAGGACTCGGAAGCGGCGACGCGAGTCACATTTCTTTTGGAGGATTACCTACCATGGCAAAGAACATTACGTTCAACACCGATGCCCGCGCTAAGCTTGCCAAGGGCGTCAACACTTTGGCCGACGCCGTTACCGTCACCATGGGCCCCAAGGGTCGCTACGTTGCGCTGCAGCGCACGTTCGGTGCCCCGACCATCACCAACGACGGCGTTTCCGTCGCCAAGGAGATCGAGCTCGAGGACAACATCGAGAACATGGGCGCTCAGCTGGTGAAGGAGGTTGCCACCAAGACCAACGACACCGTGGGTGACGGCACCACCACCGCAACTCTGCTCGCCCAGGCCATCGTCAACGACGGTCTGCGCAACGTCGCCGCTGGCGCCAACCCGCTGGCCATCCGTCGCGGCATCGACAAGGCCGTTAACGCCGCCGTCGCCGAGATGAAGAAGCAGGCCAAGCCGGTCGAGACCAAGGAGCAGATCGCTTCCGTCGGTACCATCTCCGCCGGTGACCCCGAGGTCGGCGAGAAGATCGCCGAGGCCATGGAGGTCGTGGGCAAGGACGGCGTCATCACCGTCGAGGATTCCCAGACGTTCGACATCACCATCGACACCGTCGAGGGCATGCAGTTCGACAAGGGCTATGTCTCCGCTTACTTCGTCACGGATAACGACCGCATGGAGGCCGTGATGAAGGATCCGTACATCCTCATCACCGACCAGAAGATCTCCAGCGTTCAGGACATTATGCCCGTTCTCGAGGCTGTCCAGCGCGCTGGCCGTGGCCTGCTCATCATCGCTGAGGACATCGACGGCGAGGCTCTGCCTACCCTGGTTCTCAACAAGATCCGTGGCGCCCTCAACGTCTGCGCCGTCAAGGCTCCGGGCTACGGCGATCGCCGCAAGCGCATCCTCGAGGACATCGCCGTCCTCACCGGCGGCCAGGCTGCCCTGGACGAACTGGGCGTGAAGGTCGCTGACATCACCGCCGATATGCTCGGTACCGCTAAGTCCGTCACCATCTCCAAGGACAATACCGTCGTCGTCGGCGGCGCTGGCTCCAAGGAGGCCATCGACGCTCGTATCGCTCAGATCAAGGGTGAGATGGAGAACACCACCTCTGACTTCGACCGTGAGAAGCTCCAGGAGCGCCTGGCCAAGCTCTCCGGTGGCGTTGCCGTCATCAAGGTCGGCGCTGCTACCGAGTCCGAGCTCAAGGAGATCAAGCATCGCGTCGAGGACGCCCTGCAGGCTACTCGCGCTGCTGTCGAGGAGGGTATCGTCGCCGGTGGCGGCGTCGCCTTCATGGACGCTGCTCCTGCGCTCGATGCTGTCGAGATTGACGACCCCGAGGAGAAGATCGGTGTCGACATCGTCAAGAAGGCTCTGACTGCTCCGGTTGCTACCATCGCCAAGAACGCTGGCTTTGAGGGCGCCGTCGTGGTCGACAAGGTTGCCGAGCTGCCCGCCGGCCAGGGTCTCAACTCTGCCAACGGCGAGTGGGGCGACATGATCGAGATGGGCGTCCTCGACCCCGTCAAGGTCAGCCGCGTCACCCTGCAGAACGCTGCTTCTGTCGCCAGCCTGATCCTCATCACTGAGGCCACCGTCTCCGATGTGCCTAAGAACACTCAGCTTGAGGATGCTATCGCTGCTGCCACCGCTGGCCAGCAGGGCGGCGGTATGTACTAAGGCCGACAAGGTCTAGAACTCCCACCGGGAATCCGGGGGCGGGACGGGGACTTCTCTCCGGAACGTCCTCGGACATGCAAAGAGGCTCCTATTTGGCAAGGTGTTTTTTAGAATCCATTTTGCGCTCGGCCTCGAAGGC